>NZ_BEGX01000045.1:9019-85148 GCF_002583555.1 Pseudonocardia sp. N23 | reverse complement strand
GGCCCCCCGCCGCACCGGCGGGAGCCCGTGGGTCCTGCTCACGATCGCCGGTGCCGCCGTCGCGGTGGTCGCGATCGTCGGCATCTCGACGTCGATCTCCGCGCTGACCATTTCGCTGCAAGGGTTCTTCCTGCTGTTCTTCGTCCGGCACCTGGCGTTCGTCGCCGCGGCCGTCTCCGGCGACGCGCGCGGCGACGACTCCGCCGTGGGCGCCGACGGCGACGACTACACACCGCCGGTGAGCGTCCTGGTCGCCTGCCACAACGAGGAACGCGTCCTCGACCGGCTGCTCGGCGCCCTCGACGCGCTCGACTACCCCGAGGGCCGGCTTCAGCTGATCCTGGTGAACGACAACAGCGCCGACCGGACCGGCGAGCTGCTCGACGCCTGGGCGGCCCGGCGGCCGCGGGCACGCATCCTGCACCGCCCCGCGGGGTCGACCGGCGGCAAGTCCGGCGCGCTCAACACCGCACTCGCCCACGTCACCGGTGAGGTCGTCGTCGTGTTCGACGCCGACCACCGCCCGCGCCCCGACGTCGTGCTGCGGCTCGCCCGGCACTTCGCCGACCCCGGCGTCGGCGCCGTGCAGGGCCGCTGCCGCATCCTCAACGGCGGTGAGACCCTGGTGTCCGAGCTGGTGGAGATCGACTACCTCGGCGGCTACCTCGTGAACGAGTACGGCCGCCAGGCCGTGTTCCGGCTGCCCGCCTACGGCGGCGCGTGCTGCGCGGTCCGCACCGCGAGCCTGCACGCCGCGGGCGGCTGGAACGAGAACACCGTCACCGAGGACACCGACCTCACGCTGCGGCTGCTCCTGTCGGGGCGGCGCGTCTGCTACGACGTCACCGCCGTCGACGAGGAGGAGGCGGTGAAGACGCTGCGCCGCTACTGGACCCAGCGCTACCGCTGGGCGCGCGGTCACCAGCAGGTCTGGCGCGACTTCCGGCGCGCGGTGTGGCAGTCGAGCAGGCTCTCGGCACTGGAGAAGCTCGAGACGCTGATGTTCCTGCTGGTCTTCCACCTGCCCGTGCTCGCCGTCGTCGGCATCGGGCTGCTCGTCGCCGGGCTCGCCGGCGTCGGGTCGACGTCGACACCGGTCGACCAGGCCACCTCGGTGCTGTGGACGCTGCTGCTGCTCGGCCCGATGCTCGAGCTGTCGACGGGCCTGCTGCTGGCCCGCTCCCCCCGCCGCAAGGCCCGTGTCCTGCTGTTCTTCCTGCCGCTGTTCTTCGTGTCGATGGCGTTGTGCACCAAGGCCTGGTTCGACGGCATCCTCGGCAGGCCCTACACGTGGGCGAAGACGAAGCGGTCCGGCGACACGGACGGCCCGGCCGTCCCCGCGACACCCGAGCAGCAGGGGGCGGCCCCGTGACCGGCCGTGCGCTCGGGATCCTCGCCCGCCCCGTCGGCGTGATCGTCGGCGTGCTCGTCGTGTTCTTCCTCCTCGACTCCTCGTTCCGCCGCGTCGAGGCCGGCGCGTCGGCGTGGGTCCTGCACACCCTCGGGGTGGCCGACGAGGCCGTCGTCCTCGTCCCGGGCTCCTCGGTCGCGGTGTTCCCGCAGTCGGCGGGCCCGTTCCTGGCGACGGTGACGTCGTCCTGCTCGTCGCTGTCGTCGCTGCTCGCCGTGGCCTTCCTGGGGCTGTTCACGCCCCGGCGCGCGCCGGTCCGCCGGGTCGCCGCGCTCGTCGCCGCGTGCGCCGTGATCCTCGCGGGCAACCTCGCCCGGATCGCCGCCTCGCTCGCGATCGGGCTGGCCGCCGGCCCGGCCAGCCTCGTGCTGTTCCACGACTGGGTCGGCAGCCTCTTCGCCTTCGCCTACACCGTCGGCGGCTACCTGCTGATGCTGTGGGTCCTGCTGCCGCGCAACGACGAAGGCGGGGACGTTCCACAGATTGTGCGTTCGTACCGATCGGGGGTCGGGGTTGTCTGAGATGTGGGAGCTGGCGCTGCAGTGGGCGCAGGACTGGGCCTGGGCGGGCGCCGGGGTGGCGATGGTGGGTTGCGCGGTCTGCTGGCGCATCGTGCGCCGCCGCCGGATCCGGTCGCGGCTCGAGGTCAGGCTGGCCGACGCCGACCCCGCCCGCCGCCGCGCCGCCGTCGAGGTGGCGACGGAGCAGGGCCTGCGGACCCACGCGGCGATGCTCGTCGCGCTGCTCGACCGCGAGCAGCACACCGGTGTCCTCGACGCGCTCGCCGCCGGGGTCCTGCGCAGCGCCTGGGAGCCCGCCGACCGCCCCGACCTGCTGCGGCTGCGGCTGTGGGCGCACGAGCACCGGGGCACCCCCGCCGGGGAACGCGGCCCCGACACGGGTACGGTCGCCGACGCCGAACGCACCGTCGCGCTGCACCCCGTCGTCCCACGGGTTCCGATCGCCCCACCGTTGCCGCGTCGCACACCGCAGGTGTGGACCGAACCCGGGACGGTGGCGCTGCCGCCCGTGGCGTCCCCGACCGTGGCAGCGCGGCGGGCCGCGCACCTCGCACCGGACACCGCGCCGCCCACCCCGCCGCGCGGGACCCCACCCCGCCACCGCGCCACGTCCGGCTTCCGTGCGGCACCGCAGCGCGGTGCCTACGCCCTGCTCTCGAACGACCACCTGCTCGCGGAGGGCAACCGATGACCACCGCTCCCGTCCTCGTCACCGGCGCCGGAGGCGCAGCCGGTGTCGCCGTGCTGCGTGCCCTCGACGGCGTGCGCGCCACCGTCGCCGCCGACTGCGACGCCCTCGCCGCGGGCCTGCACCTGGCAGGCGACAGCGGCGTCGTGCCGCGGGCCGACGACCCGGCGTTCGTCGAGCACCTGCTCAAGCTCGCCGACCGGACCGGCGCGACCACGCTGGTCTGCACGGTCGCCGAGGAACTGCCCGCGCTCGTCGCCGCCGTCCCCGACCTCGACCGGGCCGGGCTGCGCAGCTGGCTGCCGGGCGCCGCCGCGGTCGAGACGTGCGTCGACAAGTGGGAGTTCGCAACGGCCTGCGCCGCCGCGGGCATCCCGGCCCCCGCGACCGGCCTGGGCACCGCCGGCGGTGTCCCCGGCCCGTGGATCGTCAAGCCGCGCACCGGACGCGGGTCCCGCGACGTCCACGCCGCCGACGACGCCGACGACCTCGCGTGGGCGCTCGCCCGGGTGCCGGAGCCGCTCGTCCAGACCCGCCTCGCCGGAACCGAGTTCACCGTCGACGCCCTCGTCGAACGCGACGGCACCCTCGCCGGTGCGGTGCCGCGCTGGCGGCTGGTCACCAAGGCCGGGATCAGCACCGTCGGGCGGACCTTCGACCACCCCCCGCTCGTCGCCGCGGTCGGCACCTTGCTGGCGGCCGTCGGGCTGACCGGGCCCGCGTGCGTGCAGGGATTCGTCGGCGACACGGGGACATTCGCCTTCACCGAGGTCAACCCGCGGTTCTCCGGCGGGCTGCCGCTGTCGCTGGCGGCGGGAGCCGACCTGGTCGGCGAGTACGTGCGCGGCGTCGACGGGCTGCCCGTGCGCCGAGACCGGCTCGGTCACCGTGCCGGGGTCACCATGATGCGCCACTACGCGGAGGTCTACACCGGATGAGGCTCCTCGTCCCCTTCGGCACCCGGCCCGAGATCGTCAAGCTCGCACCCGTGGTGGCGGAGCTGCGCGCGGCCGGTGACGACGTCGTCGCCGCCGCCACCGGCCAGCACCACGACCCGGGCCTCACCGACGTCTTCTACGCCGAGCTCGGCGTCAGCCCCGACATCGTGCTGCGCCCGGGCGACGTCGCGGCGCGGCGCCTCGGCGACATCGTCGGAGACGCGCTCGAGACGGTGGCCGCCGTGCGCCCCGACGCCGTGCTCGTCCTCGGCGACACCCACACCGTCCCGGCCTACTGCCTGGCCGCCCGCAACCACCGCGTGCCGGTGATCCACCTCGAAGCAGGGCTGCGGTCGTTCAACCCGACGTCGGTCGAGGAGGTCAACCGCCGGGTCGCCGCGGCCACGGCCTCGCTGCACCTCGCCCCCACCGACCTCTCGCGGCAGTTCCTGCTCGCCGAGGGGGTGCCGGCGGAGCGGATCGCCGTCGTCGGCAACCCGGTACTCGACGCGCTGCGTCTCGTCGGCGCCGGCCGCCGAGACCCCGCCGAGCGGGCCGGGGTGCTGCTCACCGCGCACCGGGCCACCAACGTCGACGACCCCGACCGGCTCGCCCAGCTCGTCGAGCTCGTCCACGACCTCGGCACGCAGGTCGGGCACGTCACCTTCCCGATCCACCCACGGACCCGGGAGTCGTTGCGCCGCAACGGGCTCTGGGACGCATTGACAGGCGCCGACGTCACCCTCACCGATCCCGTGCCGTACGGGGAGATGATCGGGCTGATCGCCGGGGCCGCCGTCGTCGTCACCGACTCCGGAGGTCTGCAGGAGGAGGCGTCCTGGCTCGGGGTGCCCGTCGTCGTGCTGCGCCGGTCGACGCCGCGCTGGGAGGGTGTGCACGCCGGATCGGCCGTCCTCACCGGGCTCGACGCCGCTCGCGCCCTCAAGGCCGCCGTCGACCTCACCGACGTCGCGACCCGCGACCGGATCGCCGCGCAGCCCTGCCTCTACGGCGACGGGCACACCGCGGCACGGGTGGTCCGGCTGCTGCACGACCCCGCGACCGCACGGCTGCTCACCTTCGACGAACCCGACTGGGTCGACAGCGAGCCGCCGGTATGAACGCTCCGGTCCGCGCGGTGCTCGTCGATCTCGACGACACCCTCTATCCCCAGGCGCAGTTCCTGGAGCTCGCGTGGCGCGCCGTCGCCGATCGCGGCGCCGCCCACGGTCTCGACCACGTCCGCCTGCTCGTCGCGCTGCGCGACGTCGCCGCCGAGGGGTCGGCACAGGGCGGGATCATCGACCGTGCGCTCGCCCGCGTCGGCGCGCCCACCGACCTCGTCCCCCTGCTCGTCCCGGACCTGCTCGCGGCGTTCCGTGCGGTGCGCCCCGACCGGCTCGACCCGTACCCGGGCGTCGTCGCGGCGCTGGAGTCACTGCGCGCCCGCGTGCCCGTCGCGATCGTGACCGACGGCGAGGTCGGCGGCCAGCGCGCCAAGATCGCCGCGCTCGGCGTCGGTGACCTGGTCGACGCCGTCGTCTACAGCGACGTGGCCGGGCGTGAGTACCGCAAACCGCATCCGCGCCCGTTCACCGACGCACTCTGGCTGCTCGACGTGCCCGGGTGCGACGCCGTCATGATCGGCGACCGGCCCGACAAGGACGTGGCAGGCGCGGCCGGCGCCGGGATGCGCGCGGTGCGCGTCGGCACCGGCGAGTACGCGGCGCGGGCCGACGCCCCGCGGACGTGGCGGCGGGCGGCGACGTTCGCCGACGCCGTCGCCGGGCTCCTCCCGCTGCTCCCCCGCCCCGACGGCTCCGTCGCGGGTCAGGCGGTCGCAGCAGGTCAGGCGGTCGCAGCGGGTCAGGCCGCCGCGGCGGATCAGGCGGTCGCGGCCGCGAGCCTGGTCCGGGCGGCCACCGAGCCGTAGAGGCAGATCGCGGCGGCCGTCGCGAGGTTGAGGCTCTCGGCGCGGCCGTGGATCGGCACCGACACCCGATGGTCGGCGGCGGCGAGCATCTCGGCGGGGACGCCGTGCGCCTCGTTGCCGAACAGCCACGCCACCCGGCCACCGAGCACGGCGTCGGCCCCGGGATCGTGCAGGTCGACCTCGCCGCGGGCGTCGGCGGCCAGCAGGACCAGGCCCGCGGCGCGGCAGGCGTCGAGGACCGCGCCGGCGTCCCGGTCACGGGCGAGCGGGAGATGGAAGACGCTGCCGGTCGACGCGCGGACGGCCTTGCCGTTGTGCGGGTCGACCGTGTCGCCGGCGAGCAGCACCGCGTCGGCTCCCGCGGCGTCGGCACAGCGGACGACGGTCCCGACGTTGCCCGGGTCGGCCACTCCGGCCAGCACCGCGACCAGCCCCGGTCCTGCGCTCCCCGGCCGGACGGCCAGCGCCGCGGCGAGTGGCACGTCGAGGAGATCGCAGACGGCGACGAGGCCCTGCGGGGTGACGGTGTCCGACAGGCCCGCCGCGGCGACGTCGGTGACGTCGACGATGCGGACCCCGGAGGCGCGGGCGTCGACGAGCAGATCGGGATGGCGGGCCGCGGCGGCGGGCGTCACGAAGAGCTCATGGACCGTGTGCGGCGCGGCCAGCGCCTCCCGGAGGGCCTGGGCGCCCTCGACGAGGAAACGCCCGGCCCTCTCACGACCCGCGCGCCGCAGCAGCTTGCGGGCTGCCGCGACGCGCGGGGTGCGTTCTGTTCCGAGCACCGGCTCGCTCAGGCGGCGGTGTCCTTCTGCGTGTCGTGGGCGGGCACGTTGGCACGTGCCAGCTCGACGAGCGCGGTGAAGGCGGCCGGGTCGCTGATCGCCAGCTCCGACAGGTTCTTGCGGTCGACCTCGACACCCGCGGCCTTGAGGCCCTGGATGAAGCGGTTGTAGGTCATGCCGTTCGCGCGTGCGCCCGCGTTGATGCGGGTGATCCACAGCTGCCGGAACTCGCCCTTCTTCGCGCGACGGTCGCGATAGGCGTAGTTCAGCGAGTGGAGCATCTGCTCCTTCGCCTTGCGGTACAAGCGGGAGCGCTGGCCCCGGTAGCCGCTCGCCTGCTCGAGGGTCGAGCGGCGCTTCTTCTGGGCGTTGACCGCGCGCTTCACGCGTGCCATGGGTGTGGTCCTGTCTCTCGATCGGCCGGGCTCGGCGTGGGTGCGCGCCGGGTCCGGCCGGTGTCAGCGGGGTGGAAGGCTCAGCGCCCGAGGAGCTTCTTGACGCGCTTCACGTCGGCCTTCGCGATGGGCACGGTGCCGGACAGGTCGCGGGTCTCCTTGCTCGACTTGACCTCGAGCCGGTGCCGCAGACCGGCCTGCTGGCGCCGCAGCTTGCCGCTGCCGGTCACCTTGACCCGCTTCGCGATCCCGCTGTGTGTCTTGTTCTTGGGCATGGCTGATCCGTTCACGTGTGACGTCCCGGGAGGACGTCGGTTCCTGTCGTGCGGTGGTTCCGGGGGCGGGCCCTCAGACCTGCTGCTGCTCGTCGGCCGTGACGGCCTCGTCGGCAGGCGCAGCCTCGTCCGCGGTCGGCTCGGCCGCGTGCGCGGCGCGCTTGACCGGCTTCTTGAGCGGAGCGATCACCATCGTCATGTTGCGGCCGTCCTGCTTGGGCGCGGCCTCGACGACGCCCAGGTCCACGACGTCCTCGGCCAGGCGCTGCAGCAGCCGGAAACCGAGTTCCGGACGGGACTGCTCGCGGCCACGGAACATGATCGTGACCTTGACCTTGTTCCCACCTTCGAGGAAGCGCACGACGTTGCGCTTCTTGGTCTCGTAGTCGTGGGTGTCGATCTTCGGCCGGAGCTTCTGCTCCTTGATCACCGTGAGCTGCTGGTTGCGGCGGGACTCGCGAGCCTTCTGCGCGCTCTCGTACTTGAACTTGCCGAAGTCCATGAGCTTGCAGACGGGCGGGCGCGCCTGAGCCGCGACCTCGACGAGGTCGAGCTCGGCCTCCTGCGCAAGCCGCAGGGCGTCCTCGATACGCACGATGCCGACCTGTTCGCCGTTCGGCCCGACGAGCCGGACCTCGGGAACCCGGATGCGGTCGTTGATGCGCGTCTCTGTGCTGATGGGGTCTCCTCGTATAGACGTCGTGTGCGCGGCGACGACAAGAGAGACCCGTGATTCGACACCGAGGCTGCACGAATGCCACCTCGGCACCGGACCTGAACCCGGCCACCAGGGGTGACGTCGGGTGGGAGCGGGGCTCCACTTGATCGCCCTGAGCACGTGCTGCCGATGCACACTGGGTACCCAGCAGTCAACGTGCGACAGGGTGGTCGCATTCCGTAGGGTACACGAGGCTCACGGATCGGACACCCGGGGTCGTGCAGGCCCCCCGCCGGCCACGCGGGAGCGGGCGGCCGGGCGGCCCCAGTGCGGGTTCGGATGGTCGTCGGTCTGCATCGCGCCCGCCAACCCTGAAGCCTCCGTCGACGGGCTCGACGTCGACGTCCCCCCGGTGGATGCGGCCCGCCGCAACGCCGCGGAGGAGGGCGTCGCCGACCGGTCCGGTTCCACGTGACCGACGCCGCGGGCCACAGCCTGTACGACCTGGTGCTCGCCGTCGAGTGCGAGCACGACCTGCCCGACCCCGCGGGGTACTCGCCGGGATGCGCCGGCTCGCCGCCCCCGGGGGCGGCGATCCTGGTGGTCGACGAGCGCGTCGCCGAGACGTTCACCGTGCCCGGTGACGAGGTCGAGCGCCTCGTGTAGGACTACAGCGTGCTGTGCTGCCTGCCCGACGGCATGGCGCATCCGGCCTCCGCGGCGACCGGGACGGTGATGCGGCCGGACACGCTGCGCTGCTTCGCCGCTCCGCCGCCGACGCCGAGCCCGGCGTGGATCGGCCTGGCTCGGCGGCAACGGTGGATCAGCTCGCGGCGACGGCCTTGCGCCGGGATGGCTTGCGGGCCTTCGGCGGCTGCGGGGTCACGAGATCGCGCAGGAACCGTCCCGTGTAGCTGGCCTCGACGGCCGCCACCTCCTCCGGCGTCCCTTCCGCGAGGACGGTGCCACCGCCGGAACCGCCCTCGGGCCCCATGTCGATCACCCAGTCCGACGTCTTGATGACGTCGAGGTTGTGCTCGATGACGATGACGCTGTTGCCCTTCTCGACCAGCCCGTTGATGACCAGCAGCAGCTTGCGGATGTCCTCGAAGTGCAGGCCCGTGGTCGGCTCGTCGAGGATGTAGACCGTGCGGCCGTTGGATCGCTTCTGCAGCTCGCTGGCCAGTTTGACGCGCTGCGCCTCACCACCCGACAGCGTCGGTGCGGGCTGGCCAAGCCGGACGTAGCCGAGCCCGACGTCGACGAGCGTGCGCAGGTAGCGGCTGATCGAGGAGATCGGCTCGAAGAAGTCGGCGGCCTCCTCGATCGGCATGTCGAGGACATCGGCGACGGTCTTGCCCTTGTAGTGGACCTCCAGGGTCTCCCGGTTGTACCGGGCGCCGTGGCAGACCTCGCAGGGCACGTACACGTCGGGCAGGAAGTTCATCTCGATCTTGATCGTGCCGTCGCCGGAGCAGCCCTCGCAGCGGCCGCCCTTGACGTTGAACGAGAACCGCCCGGCCTGGTAGCCGCGGACCTTCGCCTCGGTGGTCGACGCGAAGAGGGTGCGGATCTTGTCCCACACGCCGGTGTAGGTCGCGGGGTTCGACCGCGGGGTCCGCCCGATCGGCGACTGGTCGACGCGCACGAGCTTGTCGAGCTGGTCGACCCCCGTGATCCGGGTGTGCCGGCCCGGCACCTGCCGGGCGCCGTTGAGCCGGTTGGCCAGCACGGTCGCCAGGATGTCGTTGACCAGCGTGGACTTGCCCGATCCGGACACACCGGTGACGGAGACGAGCCCGCCGAGAGGGATGTCGACGTCGATCCCGCGAAGGTTGTGCTCGCGGGCTCCGACGATCGTCAGCTTCCGCTTCGGGTCGAGCGTTCGGCGCTTCTCCGGCAGCGGGATCGACCGTCGCCCCGACAGGTAGGCGCCGGTGAGCGAGGTGTCGTGCGACTCGAGCCCCTCGACGGTGCCGCTGTGCACGATGTAGCCGCCGTGCTCACCCGCGCCCGGTCCGATGTCGACGGTCCAGTCGGCAGCGCGGATGGTGTCCTCGTCGTGTTCGACGACGATCAGGGTGTTGCCCAGGTCGCGCAGCCGGGTCAGCGTCTCGATGAGGCGGCGGTTGTCGCGCTGGTGCAGTCCGATCGACGGCTCGTCGAGCACGTACAGGACACCGACGAGCCCCGAGCCGATCTGGGTGGCGAGCCGGATGCGCTGCGCCTCGCCACCGGACAGGGTGCCGGCGGGGCGGTCGAGCGAGAGGTAGTCGAGCCCGACGTCGAGCAGGAACCCGAGCCGCGCCTGGACCTCCTTGAGCACGCGGCCGGCGATCATGGCCTGACGGGTGTCGAGGACCATGCCGTCGAGGAACGTCGAGCACTCGGCCACCGACATCGCCGACACCTCGGCGATCGACCGGTCGCCCTGGTCGCGGTGCTCCAGCGTGACGGCCAGGACCTCGGGCTTGAGCCGGGCACCCTTGCAGGTGGGACACGGCACGTCGCGCATGTAGCCCTCGTAGCGCTCGCGCTGCGAGTCGGACTCCGTCTGGTCGAGCCGGCGCTCGAGGAACGGGATGACGCCCTCGAAGTTGGCGTAGTACGCGCGCTCACGGCCGTACCGGTTGCGGTAGCGGACGTGGACCTGGTCGTCGCTGCCGTGCAGGACAGCCTTGCGGGCCGCGTCGTCGAGCTTGCGCCACGGGGTGTCCATGCGGAAGCCGACGGCCTTGGCGAGCCCCGACAGCAGCCGCCCGAAGTACTCCGACGTGTGGCCGGCCGCCCAGGGGGCGATCGCGCCGTCGTCCAGCGTGAGGTCGGGATCGGGGACGACCAGCTCCGGGTCGACCTCCTTCTTGATCCCGATGCCGCTGCAGGCCGGGCACGCGCCGTAGGGCGAGTTGAAGGAGAAGGTGCGGGGTTCGAGGTCGTCGAGGCCGACGGGGTGCCCGTTGGGGCAGGCCATCCGCTCGGAGAAGCGCCGCTCGCGGTCCGGGTCGCCCTCGTCGAGGTCGACGAACTCCAGCACGATCAGCCCGTCGGCCAGCCGCAGCGCCGTCTCCACCGAGTCGGTGAGGCGCTGCTTCGACGACGGCCGCACGACCAGCCGGTCGACGACCACGGAGATGTCGTGCTTCTCCTGCTTCTTGAGCTTGGGCGGCTCGGCCAGCGGGTGGACCGTGCCGTCGACCAGGACGCGCGAGTAGCCCTGGGCCTGCAGCGTGGTGAACAGGTCGACGAACTCGCCCTTACGGGTGCGCACCACGGGGGCGAGCACCTGGAACCGGGTGCCCTCCTCCATGGCGAGCACCTGGTCGACGATCTGCTGCGGCGTCTGCTTCTCGATCACGTGCCCGCACACCGGGCAGTGCGGCACGCCGGCGCGGGCGTAGAGCAGGCGCAGGTAGTCGTACACCTCGGTGATCGTGCCGACCGTGGAGCGCGGGTTGCGGTTCGTGGACTTCTGGTCGATCGACACCGCCGGGGACAGGCCCTCGATGAAGTCGACGTCGGGCTTGTCCATCTGGCCGAGGAACTGCCGCGCGTACGCCGACAACGACTCGACGTAGCGGCGCTGGCCCTCGGCGAAGATCGTGTCGAACGCGAGGCTCGACTTGCCCGAGCCGGACAGGCCCGTGAACACGACGAGACTGTCCCGCGGGATGTCGAGATCGACCCCCCGCAGGTTGTGCTCGCGCGCCCCCCGCACCACGAGACGGTCTGCCACGGTGTGCGCCTCCTGAAGGTTCCGGGCCGTCGGACGGCCCCACGATCAATGCTAGGCGGGGGGTCCGACAGGAACCGCTCGCCCGGTCGTCGGGCGGCCGACGACCGTCGCGGCGCGCCGAGCGCTCACGTGCAGGCCGGGGCCACCCCATCGACATCGCGCCGACGTGTGACAGCCGTTCAACGCATCCCGGGGCGCCGGTCTTCCGTCCCCCGCGGACGCTGACAGGCTCGCACACATGTTCGACACCGTGCGCGGCGGGGCGCCGCTAGGGTGACGCACGTGGACGTCCTCGACGAGTACACCGGTCACACCGAACCCGGAGGCGCCGCGATCCGTCGCGACCTCGGCGCACTCACCATCACGAAGGTCTCCGTCGGTCCGATGGACAACAACGCCTTCCTCCTCGTGTGCGCGGCGACGCACGAGGCGTTGCTGATCGACGCGGCGGCCGAGCCCGAGCGGCTGGCGGACCTGGTCGGCAGCGGCCAGGACCGGCCCGAGCTCAAGCACCTCGTCACCACCCACCAGCACTGGGACCACTGGCAGGCGCTCGGCGCGGTCGCCGGGATGTTCCAGCCGCGGCTCATCTCGCACCCGCTCGACGCGCCCGCGTTGCCGATCCCGATGGACGTCGTGGTGGACCAGGGCGACACGGTGTCGTTCGGCGAGATCGAGCTCGACGTCGTGCACCTGCGCGGACACACCCCGGGCTCGATCGCGCTCGTCTACCGGGGCGAGGGCGGCACCCACGTCTTCACCGGCGACTCGCTGTTCCCCGGTGGGCCGGGCAAGACGGATTCCCCCGCCGACTTCTCGTCGCTGATCGACGACCTCGAGACCCGGGTGTTCGGCGAGCTGCCCGACGAGACGTGGGTGTACCCGGGTCACGGGGACGACACCACGATCGGCACGGAGCGGCCGTCGCTGCCGGAGTGGCGCGCGCGCGGCTGGTGACCTCGACCGACCGCAGGGGTGCGGGCCCGGCTGCACGGTGGGAGCGGCCGGGACCGGGTCACCAGTTCTTGTTCGACTCCCTGTGCGCCCCCGAGATGGTGGAGGTCACCGAGGCGTGCATCCCTGTCGTCGTGTCTGTCCGAGTCATGTTCCGCACCGCCTTCCGAGCATCCCGGAACGACCCGCTCGCCGTTCCGAACGGTCCACTCTGCATCAGCGGTGGATACATTCGTAGCCGAGCATCGCGGGTTGACTCGATCGGGTGACGTACAGGTGCCGTGAGCAGCCGAAACACCACTATCCCGACCGGCCGGACGGCGGTCGCCGGTCCGCTGGGCTCCGTGCGGGTCGCGGTGTCACGATGTGGGCATGGCAGAGCCGCAGGCACCGGACAGCACCACGCCCTCGTCCGCGACACCCGAGCGCATCGAGGTCTCGCGGACCGTCCGCGCCGACCCCGCGACGGTCTTCGCCCTCCTCACCGACCCGCAGGGACACGTCGCGATCGACTCCTCCGGCATGCTCATGGGCGCCGACGGTGAGCGGGTGACCGCGGCCGGCGACACGTTCGTCGTCCACATGGACCGGGAGGCGCTCGGCGACGTACCGCTCGGCGAGTACGACGTCACCGTCACGATCCGGGACCTCGAGCCGGACCGGTTGATCTCCTGGACGATCCTCGGCAAGGTCCGGCCCCAGATCGGGCACGTCTACGGCTACCGGCTCGCGCCGGTCGACGGCGGAACGGAGGTCGTGTCGTTCTACGACTGGACAGACATCCACCCCGACTGGCGGGCCCGCGACATCTTCCCCGTGATCTCGGAGGCCGCCCTCAAGGCGACGTTGGGCATCCTCGCCCGCACCGTCGCGCCGTACCGTGGAGCGGACCGCAGCTGACGGGACGGCCACGCCGCCGCGGGTAACGTCGCGCCGTGACCTGGACGTCCTACAGCGCCTTCCTGCTCATAGCGGTCCTGCTGGCCATCGCCCCCGGACCCGACACGCTGGTCCTCGTCCGCAACGCACTCGCAGGTGGACGTCGCGGCGGGATGTGGGCCTGGGCCGGGATCACGCTGGGCAACGTCGTGCAGGGCTCGGCCGCCGCGCTCGGGCTGGGCGTGCTCATCGCCCGCTCGCACACGTTGTTCACCGTGCTGCGCTGGGTCGGCGCGGCGTACCTGCTGGTCCTGGGCGTGCAGACGCTGTGGGCGGCATGGCGGCGCGACCCGGCCGCCCTGGAGGCGATCGTCCGCCGTCCGGGCCGCGGGTTCCGCCGGTTCCGCGAGGGGTTCCTGTCCAACGTCACGAACCCGAAGGCACTGGTCGTCTACCTGTCCGTGCTGCCGCAGTTCCTCGTCCCTGGCGTCACGTCGACGTTCGGCACGTTGCTGCTCGCCTACACCATCGCGACGGTCGGCGCGGTGTGGCTGCTGGGCGTGGTCGTCGTCGTGCACCGGGTCCGGGACTGGCTGGGCCGGCGCCGGGTGCGGCGCGCGATCGACACCGCGACGGGCACTGCGCTGCTCGGGTTCGCGGTGGCACTGGCGGCGGAATGACCGCGACCGGCTCCGCCGCGTGATCAACTGTCACCGTCCGTGATGACAGGTGCCGTAGGTCACGTCCGCTCACTCGCGAGAGCCTGCGAGTCACCCCGCCGTATCCATAGAGTGGCCGACATCGACCGTGCGACGCCCCTGGTTTCGCGTCGCCGCGTCGGGCTCCGCGCCCAGTGAGGAACGGGCCGGGGTCTGGACAAGCGTGGCGAGGGGCAGGGACAGGTGCGGCGGGCGGCGGGCGCGCGGCGGCGATGGGGACTGGCCGGAAAGGTGCTGGTCACCGTCGTCTCATTGGTCGTGCTCACTGCGGCCGGGTACGGCTGGTCGACGTTCCGCGCACTCGCGGGCTCCATCGTGACCAGCGACGTCCTGAGCGGTGGCGAACCGCAGACGGGTGCCCCGTCACGGACGATCACCGCGCTGGTCGTCGGCGTCGACAGCCGGACCGACGCGCAGGGCCGCCCTCTCCCCCGGGACGTGCTCGACAAGATGCACGCCGGGCCCGACGACGGGCAGCTCAACACCGACACGATCATCCTGCTGCGGATCCCTGCCGACCCGGGCAAGCCCGTCGTCGCGGTGTCCTTCCCCCGCGACTCCTACGTGAAGCTCGCCGGCGACTACGGCACCCACAAGATCAACTCGGCGTACGGTCGCGCGGTCACCGACGCGACCCGCACCCTGCAGGACCGGGGCCTCGACGCGGAGACGGTCCGCAGGCAGGCGCTCGAAGCGGGCCGAAAGGCACTCGTCGCGACGGTCACCCAGCTCACCGGCATCGTCGTCGACCACTACGCGGAGATCAACCTCGCCGGGTTCGTCGAGCTCACCGACGCGATCGGCGGGGTCCCGGTGTGCCTCACCGAACCCGTCGACGACGCGCGTTACTCCGGCGCGGTCCTGCCTGCGGGCCCGCAGACCCTCGACGGCGCGAACGCGCTGGCCTTCGTCCGGCAGCGGCACGGCCTCGAGGGTGGCGACCTCGACCGGATCACCCGCCAGCAGGCCTACATGGCGGGACTGGCGAACACGCTGCTCGGCGGCGGGGCCCTCGCCGACCCGGCGACCGTGCAACGGCTGCTGAGGATCATCGGCCGTTACGTGGTGCTCGACCAGGGCTGGGACCTCGACCAGCTGGTCGGCCAGGTGCGCCGGGTCTCGGCGTCGAACGTCGAGTTCCACACCATCCCGACGCTGGGGTCCGACCTCTCCACGCCGTACGACGGTGTCGCGGTGCAGATCGACGCAGACGAGGTCCGGACGTTCGTCCGCTCCACCCTCGACGGCCTGCCCGTCCCGACGACGAGCGTGGCGCCGACGACCGCACCCACCAGGACGGCACCGCCGACCGCGCCGCCCACGACCGGTCGCACGTCCGCTCCGGTCACCACCGGGGTCACGACCGGCAGCGCGACCACCACCGAGCCACAGCCCATCACCGGCGCGACGGTGCCCTGCGTGAGCTGACTCCCTGACCGCTCCGAGGGTCAGTCACCGTGCGCGATCTGGTCGGCCCGCTCGCGGATCTGCTCCGTCGACCAGGCCGCGATCTCACGCAGCTGCTCCACGATGGCGACCTCGACGGCCGCGTGCACCGCGGCGGGCGACACCTGAGGATCGACGGACCGCGCGGCCGCGAGTGAGCGGCCGGACAGGTACAGGTTGATCATCGTTGCAACTCCCCTCGTCCGGAGACCCGAACGCAGTTCACTCCCTGTCAACGGTGTGTCGCGCGTCACGACACGGTCCCGATCGGGTGTCGGGGGCGAACGGTCGTCGTCACGGGTGTGGCGGCGCCGCGGCGTCGGCGAGCGGGCGGCAGACTGATCCACCGTGACCGACAGCTTCCCCCGCCGGCAGGCCCGTACCCGGCGGTTCACCCTGGGCGCCCCACGCGGCGCGGTCCTGTCCCCCGACGGCAGGCGAGTCGCGTTCCTGCGCAGCCGCAGTGGCATCGACCCCGTGACGTGCCTGTGGAGCCTGGACCTCGACACCGGCGACGAACGGCTCGTCGCCGACCCACGAGCGCTGGAGGCCGCGGGCAGCGCGGAGGACCTGCCGCCGCAGGAACGTGCCCGCCGCGAACGGGCCCGCGAGCAGGCCGGCGGCATCGTCGCGTTCGCGACCGACCGGCCGGTGACGATGGCGGCGTTCCCGTTGTCGGGCAAGCTCTACGTCGCGGAGTTCGCGTCGGGCCTTACGCCGCGGCTGGTCGAGACCCCGGTCGGCGTCGTCGATCCGAGACCCGACCCGCAGGGCCGCCGCGTCGCGTTCGTGGTGGGCGGCGCCCTGTACGTTCACGACCTGGTACCCCGGCTCACGACGCTGCTCGTCCGCCCGGACGACGACGACGCGACGTGGGGGCTCGCCGACTTCGTCGCGGCCGAGGAGATGGGCCGCATGCGCGGCCACTGGTGGGCGCCCGACGGTGACCGGCTGCTCGTCGCCCGCGTCGACGACGATCCCGTGCACCGCTGGCACATCGCCGACCCGGCCAACCCGGACCGCGAACCGGTGCGCGTCGCCTACCCGGCCGCCGGCACGCCCAACGCCGAGGTGACGCTGCACCTGGTCGCGCTCGACGGCGTGCGGGTGCCGGTGACGTGGGACGCCGCGGCGTACGAGTACGTCGTCGACGCCACGTGGGACACCGCCGACCTGCTGCTGACGGTGCAGTCGCGCGACCAGCGGGCGCTGCGGGTGCTGCGCGTCGACCAGCGGACCGGGGCGACGACGGAGGTCGCCGCCCTCGACGACCCCGACTGGGTCGACATCGTGCCGGGCGTGCCCGCGCACCTCGGCGGCGAGCTCGTCACGGCCGGGGCGCACGACGGCGCGAACCGCCTCTGCGTCGGCGGCACCCCGGTGACGCCGACGTCGTTGCAGGTCCGGGCGTTGCTCGACATCGACGGCGACTCGCTGCTGTTCAGCGCGTCCGGTGCCGACCCGGCGTCGACGGGGCTGTGGACATGGTCACGCGAGGGCGGCCTCGTCGAACGGACCCCCGACGCCGGGGTGCACTCGGGCCGGCTGTCCGGCGGGACGCTCCTCGTCACCCGTGCGTGCCTGGAGTCCGAGGGCACGACGACCGTCGCACACCTGCCGACGGGTGCCGCCCGGACGATCGCGTCGTTCGCCGAGCCGGCCGGCCTGGACCCACGGCTGGAGCTGACCACCGCCGGCAAGGGCGCTCTGCGCACCGCGTTGCTGCTGCCGTCGTGGTGGGAGCCCGGCACACCGCTGCCGGTGCTGATGGACCCCTACGGCGGGCCGCACGCGCAGCGCGTCGTCGCGGCCCGCAACGCGCACCTGACCAGCCAGTGGTTCGCCGAGCAGGGGTTCGCGGTCGTCGTCGTCGACGGGCGGGGAACGCCCGGGCGCGGCCCCGCGTTCGAACGGGCCGTGCACGGCGACCTCGCCCAGCCGGTGCTCGACGACCAGGTCGACGCCCTGCGCGACCTCGCGACGCGCCACCCCGATCTCGACCTCGACCGGGTCGGCATCCGGGGCTGGTCGTTCGGCGGGTACCTCGCCGCGCTCGCGGTGCTGCGCCGCCCCGACGTCTTCCACGCGGCGGTCGCGGGCGCGCCCGTCACCGACTGGGCCCTCTACGACACCCACTACACCGAGCGCTACCTCGGCACGCCCGACGCCGACCCGGAGGCCTACGCGCGCTCGTCGTTGTTCGACGACGTCGCTGCGGCGCGCACCCCGCACCGGCCGTTGCTGCTGGTCCACGGCCTGGCCGACGACAACGTGGTCGCCGCACACACGCTGCGGCTGTCGTCGGCGCTGCTGGCGGCGGGCCGCCCGCACAGCGTGCTGCCGCTGTCGGGGGTCACGCACATGACGCCGCAGGAGGTCGTCGCGGAGAACCTGCTGCTCCTGCAGGTGGACTTCCTGCGCCGGGCGCTGGGCGTGCCGTCGCCGCCCGTCTGAGTCCCCGCGGGCGGGCTACTCGTGCGCGACGACGCCGATCGGCCGGGCCACGACGAGCAGCAGCGGCGTCGGCGCCACCGACACGATGCTGACGTCGAGCAGGCCCATGAACCCGGCGACGAGCGTGACGGTCGGTGCGCGCCACCGCTTCGGGTCCGTTCGCACTCCTCGTCGGCCTTCTCGCCGGTGCTGTCGGATCGGGGCTGCGGCACGCGCCCCAGTCTGTGCCGCACGGTCCCGCGCCGCGACCGCGACAGGCGTGTCTGGCAGGGTGGTGGGCCGCACGGCACCGGCCGTCCGGTGCTGCCGCGACCCCGAGAACATGATCGAGAAGGAGAACCCGTGACGCTGCAGAAGCCCGAGGTCGAGCCCATCGACGGCGAGGCCCCCACCGACCTGCGGGTCACCGACATCACCGTCGGCGACGGCGCCGAGGCCAAGGCCGGGTCGTTCGTCAGCGTCCACTACGTCGGCGTCGCGCACTCGACCGGCGAGCAGTTCGACGCCTCCTGGGACCGGCGTTCGACGCTGGACTTCCCGCTCGGCCAGGGCCGCGTCATCGCCGGCTGGGACCAGGGCGTGCAGGGCATGAAGGTCGGCGGCCGTCGCCGGCTGGAGATCCCCCCGCACATGGGCTACGGCGACGCCGGCGCCGGCGGCGTCATCAAGGGCGGCGAGACGCTGATCTTCGTCGTCGACCTGGTCGGCGTGCGCTGAGCCGTCTGCTGATCATCAGCGACACCCACGTCCCGGGCCGCGGCAGGGTGCTGCCCGCCGCGGTCCTGGACGCGGTCGACGACGCCGACGTCGTGATCCATGCCGGTGACTGGGTCGGGGTCGAGGTGCTCGACCAGCTCGGGACCCGCGCCGCCCGGCTCGTCGGCGTGTACGGCAACAACGACGGCCCGCAGCTGCGGGCCCGGCTGCCGGAGGTCGCCCGCGTCGAGATCGGCGGGGTGCGGCTCGCCGTCGTCCACGAGACCGGGCAGGCGGGCGGCCGCGAGCGCCGGATGGACCGGCTGTACCCCGCCACCGACGTCCTCGTCTTCGGCCACAGCCACATCCCGTGGGACACCACGAGCCCGGCAGGAATGCGGCTGCTCAACCCCGGCTCCCCGACCGACCGGCGACGACAGCCCACCCACACGTGGATGACGGCCTCGATCGACCACGGCGCGCTGCGCGACGTCACGCTGCATCACCTGGAAGGCCCACCGGGCGACTCCGGGCGGTGACGACCGTTGCAACGCTCGGCGATTCGCGGCCCTCACGAGGTGACCGGAGCCACCCGATGGACAAGGATCATCCGCATGGTGCTCGAGATCGCCGACTTCGACATCCGCCCCGGGACCGAAGACCAGTTCGCCGCCGCCTACCTCCAGGCGCGCGACCTGCTGGCCGCGACCCCCGGCTTCGTCTCGGCGCGTATGACCCGCGGTATCGAGTCGCCCAGCCGCTTCGTGCTGCTGGTCGAATGGCAGAGCGTCGAGGCGCACACCGTCGGCTTCCGCGGATCCGACCGCTTCCCGAAGTGGCGGGAGATCATCGGGCCGTTCTTCGCGGGCGACCCGAGGGTCGAGCACGCGCAGGACGTCCGCTGACCCGGCCCCGACCGTGCCGGGGGTCGCGCCCCGGGACCGGGTTCGTGGTCGTACCGACACGGCCCTGAGAGTGCGCTGAGGCCTGCTCACCGGTACCCGACACGACTACGCATAACGTCGTGGAGTGCCCCGACTTCCTCGGAGCGTGCGTACGCGCGCGCTCGTCGCCGTCGTGGCCGTCGTCGTGGTCGCCGCAGGAGTCATCCTGTTCGCGACCACGCGCGGCGGTTCGAGCGACTCCGGCGTCCGCACCTCCGAGCAGCGCATCGAGGTGAGCGGCGGCCCCGGCGTCGGGACCCCGGTGAGCCTGGACACCACCCTGTACCTGCCTGCCCGTACCCCCGCGCCCGCCGTTCTCGTCGCGCACGGCTTCGGGGGCAGCAAGGCCTCCGTCGACGCCGACGCCCGTGACCTCGCCGCCCGCGGCTACGTCGCGCTGGCCTGGTCGGCCCGCGGCTTCGGGACGAGCGGCGGCCAGATCGCACTCGACTCCCCCGACTACGAGGTCGCCGACGCACGCAGCCTCGTCGACTGGCTCGCCCAGCGACCCGAGGTGCAGCTCGACGGGCCGGGCGACCCCCGCGTCGGCGTCACCGGCGGCTCCTACGGCGGCGCGCTCTCGCTGATGCTCGCGGGCTACGACAAGCGGGTCGACGCCCTCGCCCCCGTCATCACCTGGAACGACCTCGGCCAGGCGCTGTTCCCCGACGCCACCGGCACCCCGCCGCCGGGCGCCACCCCCGCCGCGCGGACGTTCGGCACCGACGGCGTGTTCAAGCGCGGCTGGGCCGGCGTGTTCTTCTCCGCCGGCGCGGCACCCACGGGCGGGCAGTCCGCGCAGGCCTCGGTCCTGGGCGGCGGCAACAGCGGGTCCGACGACGCCACCGCGACGACGGGGCAGAGCACCGACCCGGCCGCCACCGGCTCCGGGCCGGCGACCGGGAGCGGCTCGTCGGCGCAGGTACCACCAGGGACGTCCCCCGGCACGCCGCTGACGTGCGGCCGGTTCACCGCCGAGGTCTGCGCCGCCTACACCGAGGCCGCGACGACCGGGCGGCTGTCCCCCGCGACGGCCGACCTGCTGCGCCGCTCGTCACCCGCCTCGGTCACCGACCGGATCACCGCGCCCACCCTGATCGTCCAGGGCGAGCAGGACACCCTCTTCGGCCTCGACCAGGCCGACGCCAATGCCCGCCAGATCGCCGCGGCAGGCGGCACCGTGCGCGTCGTCTGGTACGCGGGCGGCCACGACGGCGGCGCCCCCGGCACCTCGGTGCGCGACGACATCGGCGAGTGGTTCGACCACTACCTGATGCGCACCGGCCCCGCGCCGACGTCCGGGTTCGCCTACGCCGTGCAGAGCGGCGTCCGCGCGGGCGGGTCGACCCCCACCGGCCGCACGATCGTCTCCGACACCTACCCCGGTCTGGCCGGCAACGCGCCCGTCACCACGAGGACGCTCGGCCTCACCGGCGCACCGCAGGACGTCGTGAACCCGGCCGGTGGCAACCCGGCGGCGATCACGTCGCTACCCGGACTCGGCGGGGCGCTCGGCAGCCTCGCGGGCAGGCTCTCCGCGTTCACCTCGGAGCTGCCCGGGCAGTCCGCCCAGTTCCGCACCGAACCGTTCACGGAGTCCACGACGCTCGCCGGCGCGGCACGGGTGTCCCTGACGGTCGCGCGCTCCCCCGGCCAGCCCGCGGGCCCCGAGGCCGTGCTGTTCGGCAAGATCTCCACGCTCTCCGCCGACGGCCGCCGCGTCCTTCTGGGCTCGACGGTCGCGCCGATGCGGGTCCCGGTGCCCGCCGACGGCTCGGCCACGACCGTCACTGTCACGCTGCCCGCCGTCGTCGCGCCCGTGCAGGCCGGCGACCGGCTGCTCGTCTCGGTCAGCACCACCGACCAGGGCTACGCCGCCGCGAACGATCCCGCCGTGTGGCGGATAGGGCTCGCCGACACCGGTTCCCCGGCCGCGCTGACGTTGCCGTCGGTACCGGGACGGGCCGTCACCGCGAACACCGTGCCCGTCGGCTACCTCGTCGGCATCGGGGTCATCCTGGTCGGCGCGCTGCTGGCCTGGGTCGTCGCGCGGTCGCTGCGGCGCCGCAGGCTCGCCCCCACCCCCGACCCGGCCGCACTGCCGCTGGAGATCCACGGCCTCGCCAAGACCTACAAGGGCGGGTTCACCGCGGTCCGCGACGTGTCGTTCGACGTCCGGCCCGGCATGGTGCTGGGTCTGCTCGGCCCCAACGGCGCCGGCAAGACCACGGTGCTGCGCATGCTGATGGGCCTCATCCGGCCCACCAAGGGGACGATGAGCGCCTTCGGCGAACCGATCGGCCCCGGCGCCCCCGTGCTGGCCCGCATCGGCGCGTTCGTCGAGGGCCCCGGCTTCCTCCCGCACCTGTCCGGTGCCGACAACCTGCGCCTCTACTGGGCCGCGACGGGCCGCCCGCCCGCCGACGCCCACGTCGAGGACGCGCTCGCCATCGCCGGGCTCGGCTCGTCGGTCGACCGCCGGGTCGGCGCCTACAGCCAGGGCATGCGCCAGCGGCTCGCCATCGCCCAGGCCATGCTCGGCCTGCCGGAGCTGCTGCTGCTCGACGAGCCCACCAACGGGCTCGACCCGCCCCAGATCCATGCGATGCGCGAGGTCCTGCGCCGCTACGCCGCCGACGGCCGCACCGTCCTGGTGTCGAGCCATCTGCTGGCCGAGGTGGAGCAGACCTGCACACACGTCGTCGTCATGCACAAGGGCCTCGTGGTGGCCGACGGCACCGTCGACGAGATCATCGCGGGCGGCGGGGCGGCGAGCTTCACCGTCGACGAGCCGCAGCAGGCCGCCGCGGTCCTGGGCGGCCTCGACGGCGTCCGTGACGTCGCCGTCGACGGCACCCTCGTGCACGCGGAGCTCAACGGCATGCCGCGGGCCGCGGCCGTGCAGGCGCTGGTGACCGCCGGGGTTGGCGTGCAGTCCGCCGGACCCCGGCGCAGGCTGGAGGACGCGTTCCTGCAGCTCGTCGGAGAGGATGCGACCCCGTGAACGAGCCCGACCCGACCACCAACGGCACCGCGCCGCACCCCACCCTGGTGTCGCCGGCCGCCGGATCAGGGACCGGCACCGCGCTCGAGGCCGCTGAGGCGTCGACCCGGCGCGGGCACGTCGGCGGGTTCTCCGCGCCCGTGCCCACCGAGCCCTACGACGTCGCCCGCACCATGCCGCTGCGCGTCGAGATGATCCGCCAGCTGCGCCGCCGCCGCACCCAGGTCGCGTTCGCACTGGTCGCGCTGCTGCCCGTCATCCTCTGGATCGCCTTCAGCCTCGCCGCCGACGGCCCGCCCGGCGCGTCGGTCAACCTCGTCGACCTCGCGAAGGACAGCGCGGCCAACTTCGCGGTGTTCGCGCTGTTCGCCTCCGCCGGGTTCCTGCTCGTCGTCGTCGTGGCGCTGTTCTTCGGCGACACCGTCGCGTCGGAGGCCAGCTGGTCGAGCTTGCGCTACCTGCTCGCCGCGCCCGTCCCGCGGGCGCGGCTGCTGCGCCAGAAGGCGATCGTCGCCGGCGTGCTGTCGCTCGCGGCGCTGCTGCTCCTGCCCGTCGTGTCGCTCGTCGTCGGGGCGATCGCGTACGGCGCCGGCGACCTCGTGGCACCCACCGGTGAGTCCCTGTCGTTCTGGACAGCCGTCGGCCGGGTCCTGCTCGGAGCGGTCTACCTCGCGCTGAACATGAGCTGGGTCGCCGCGCTCGCGCTGCTGCTGTCGGTGAGCACGGACGCCCCGCTCGGCGCCGTCGGCGGCGCGGTGATGACGTCGATCGTCTCCCAGATCCTCGACCAGATCACCGCGCTGGAGGACCTGCGCGACTACCTGCCGACGCACTACGCCAACGCCTGGGCCGACCTGCTGTCCACCACCGTCGACTGGGGCGACATGACCCGCGGCGTGTTCTCCGCGTTCTGCTACGCCGCCGTGTTCTGTGCGCTCGCGGTGTGGCGGTTCCAGCGCAAGGACATCACCAGCTGACGACGTCCACCCTGCACCGATGCCGCCACGACCGGCGGTCCCCCCTCCGAGGTACAGGTGCTTGTTGATCTTGTAGTAGCGTCCCGGAGTCGAGATCGGCATGCCCCGACAGGCCGATCCGATACCCCCGAGAGAGACCGAAAGGACCGTCCGGCAGTGGCCCAGACGCTTGAAGAGATCCTCCTGAACCCCGCTCGCCGTCCCGCGGTGATCACCGACCTGCAGCAGCTGGTCGACGCCGAGGTCAGCGACAAGAACGGCGTGTCCGGCGCGGTCATCAAGACCGGCTACGGCGCAGTCAAGAAGATCAAGCCCGGCATCGTCGAGTCGGCCATGAACCGGATGCTCCCCGAGTTCGCGGACGCCCTCGAGCCGTTCTACGGCGAGTTCCGCGCGACCGGTGGTGGCGACTTCGGTGCCTTCCTCACCGCCCGCTCCGACGCGGCTGCCGACGCGCTCCTGAACGTCACCGACGAGCGCGCGCAGCACACCAGCAGCGACGCCGCGAAGAAGGTCTACGCGAAGCTGCGCCCGAACGGCAAGAAGAACGTCGAGGAGGCGCTGCCCCGCCTCGGCCAGCTGATCGAGCGGCACGCGGCCAACGTCTGACGCCACCCGCGCCCGACCGGAGGGCGGCGACCCCTGGCACGGGGTCGCCGCCCTCCGTCGTCTCCGGACCTGCCCAGGGCTCGCCTTTCAGAGGCGGGCGGCCCCTGTTGCACGAACGGCACAGTGGTGCCGTTCAGTTGCGGGAAAGGGCCGTTCGTGCGGGGTCGGAGGCCGGGCCCGGACCGGCCGGGGCCGTCGGCGCCAGGGGTGACCCTGCCTGCGCGGCGGGGCGCATCGAGCCGAGCAGCACCCCGCCGACGACCACCGCGCCCCCCACGAGCTCCACGATCCCGGGCCGCTCGCCCAGCACCAGCGCCGCCGTCGAGATGCCGACGATCGGGACCAGCATCGAGTACGGCGCCACGACACCGGCCGGGTAGCGCCGCATCAGGGCCGTCCAGATGCCGGTGCCCATCACCGTCGCGAACACCGCCAGGTAGACGATCGCGCCGATCCCCGCCCAGCCCGACGGGGTGAACGCCGTCCGCAGCGCCTCCAGGTCGGCCGCCGGGCCCTCGGTCAGCAGCGACAGCGCCAGCAGCGGGACGGGCGGGACGACGCACATCCACAACGTCAGCCGCATCGGGTCGGGCGGGGCCGCCAGCCGCCCGCACAGGTTGCCCAGCGCCCAGCTGAGCCCGGCGAGCAGCGTCAGCAGGACCGGCACCAGGGCCGCCACCTGCGCCTGGGACACCGCGATCGCCGTCAGCCCGGCCGCGGCTGCGACGATCCCGGCGACCTGACGCCTGCTCGGCCGCTCCCGCAGCAGCAGCGTGCCGAGCACCACGGTCAGCGGGGCCGACGACTGCAGGACCAGCGACGCCAGGCCCGTCGGCATCCCGACGTCGATCGCGACGAACAGGAACACGAACTGCAGCGTGCCGAACCCGAGCGCGTAGCCCAGGAACCAGCGCAGCGGGACGGCCGGCCGCGGCACGAACATGATCGTCGGGACGGCGATGAGCGTGAACCGCAGACACGCCAGCAGCAGCGGCGGGAAGTGCCCCAGACCGATGTGGATCGCGAGGAAGTTCACGCCCCACAGCACGGCGACGAAGGCGGCGAGGAGGCGGTCGCGGGGTGTCACCCGTCCACCGTCACCCGCGAGATCGTGGAAGTCGATCGAAAAGAACTGAACGGATCGTTCAGAATGTCTTCATGGACGTCCAGCGCCTGCGCGTACTGCGTGAGCTCGCCGACCGGGGCAGTGTCACCGCCGTGGCCGCCGCCCTGTCCTACACCCCGTCGGCCATATCCCAGCAGCTCAAGGCCCTCGCGGAGGAGGTCGGCACTCCGGTGACCGAGCCTGCGGGCCGGGGTCTGCGGCTCACCGACGCCGGTGCCGTTCTCGTCGAGCGGGCCGAGGAGGTGCTCGCGGCGATGACCCGCGCCCAGGCCGCAGTCGACGCGCTGCACTCCGAACCGGCCGGCGACGTGACGGTGTCGTTCTTCCCCTCGGGTGCGCGGATGATCCTGCCCGGCCTGCTGTCCCGGTTCACGACGGGGCCGATCGGCGTGCGCGCCGCCGTCGTCGACATGACGCCCGGCGAGGTGCCCGCCCTCGCCGCGGAGTTCGACATCGTCGTCACCCACCACGACGAGCTCAGCCCGCCACCCACCTACGACGCCCGGCGCTGGATCACCGTGCCGCTGCTGCGCGAGCCCCTTGACGTCGTGCTGCCGCCCGGGCACCGGCTCGCCCGCAGGCGGGGGCTGCGATTGGCCGACCTGGCCGGGGAGGACTGGATCAGCGTGCACGTGGGCTGGCCCGTCGACGACGTGCTCCGCACGATCGCCCTGCGCACCGGCGCCCGGCCACGCGTCGTCCAGCGCATCAACGACTTCGCGGTCACCGAGGAGCTCGTGGCCGCGGGCCTGGGCATCGCCCTGCTCCCCCGCTACTCCACCGACGACCGCGGTGGCCGCCGGCTCACCCGTCGCCCGCTGCGCGGGGTGCGGGCCGCGCGCCGGGTCGAGGCCGTGGCCCGGGCGGCCACAGCCGCCCGCCCCGCGGTGGCCGCCGTGCTCGATGCCCTGAAGGCCGAGGCCGACGCAGTCGTCGCGCGCGGCTGACCTCGCCGCTGCCGCCGCCGACCCACCGCCCCGACACGTGCCGAGCTCGACACAAGGCTGGGTCGGATCACCCACTGCAGCAGTCCGGCGTCGAACCCGGCGGGTCGCCGCGTCCGACTCCGCGGAGCCTGGCGGCTGCCGAGCGCACCGAACTCGACGTCAGGCCGCTTCGCTCATCAACAACGGCGGTCCCGCGTCGAACTCGGCGGGGTCATCGGGGACGTCCGCACGGCTGGTCACTGCAGGCAGAACTCGTTGCCCTCGGGGTCCGTCATCACCAGGCACCAGCCGCCGGGCTCGTCGACGACCCGCAGGAACGTCGCGCCCGCCTCCTCCAGCGTCGTCCGGTGCGCGAGCGCGGCCGCCTGCCGGTCCTCGGCACCGGCGCCGACGTTGACGTCGAGGTGCACGCGGTTCTTCGCCGTCTTGCCCTCCGGCACCTTCTGGAAGAAGAGCCGTGGGCCGGCGCCGTCGGGGTCGACCGCGGCCGAGGCCCGGTCGTGCTGGTCCTCCGGGATGCCGATGGACACCAGGAACGACGGCCAGTCGTCGAAGCCGGGCGGCGGGGGCTGGATGACGTAGCCGAGCGCGAGCGCCCAGAACTCGGCGAGGCGTCCGGGATCGTGCGCGTCGAAGGTGATCTGGACTCCGATTCCCATGACTCACCCTGGCACGGACGTCCGACAGTTCGGGCACGGCTCGCCCACCCGCCGTACGGACCCCCCGAGACCGTTGCCCCCGAGGACGACGAAGATCTTGGCGCCCACCTCGGCGACGGTGTCGCCGTCCCACGGCTCGTCCTCGGTCGCGCCCGGCCTGGCCAGCGCGTCGGCGACGAGCTCGGCGTGGTCCACCCCGATCAGGACCCGGTGGCCGGCGCCGACGCTGCGAGGCGACGCTCCCGGCCCGGCCCGTACTGCCACCAGCCGACGGCCAGCAGCACGACCGCGACGATCACGTACGTCGCCCCCGCGATCTGCTCCCACCCGTTCCAGTGGGCCTCACGGCCCTCGTCGTGCGGCAGGAACCGGAACGGTGCGACGTAGAACGCCACCACCAGCACCGCGGACACCGTCGCCCAGCCCGCCGAACGGCCGCGCAGGGCGTGCCCGATCGTGACGACGAGCGCCGGCGCGATCCACACCCAGTGGTGCGACCACGACGTCGGCGACACCAGCAACGCGAAGGCGGCGACGGTGACGAGCGCGAGCGGACGGTCGCCGTGCCGGACGACCGGCACGATCAGCGCGAGCAGGACCAGCGACGCGAGCGCCCAGATCGCCGTCAGCGTGAACCCGGCGACGCCCATCCGCGCCAACACGGCCTGGATCGTCTCGTTGGTGTAGAACAGCGACCCGCTCACGCCCGCTGCGGGCCCGCCGAACCAGTACCGCGCCGACGACGCCGGGTCGACCAGGAAGCCCACCCCCGTGGCCGCCGCGGCGGTGACGACCACGACCGCGGCGGACCTGTAGTCACGGCGCAGCAGGAAGTACAGGACGAAGGCTGCGGGGGTCAGCTTGATCGCCGCCGCGATGCCGACGAGCAGCCCCCGCGGCCAGCGCGTGCGGACCGTGAGGCAGTCGACCGCGACGAGCGCCATCAGCACCAGGTTGACCTGGCCGAACTCGAACGTCTCGAGTACCGGCTCGATCCACAGCGCCAGCGGCAGCCCCAGTGACGCGACGGCGATCGCACCGCTGCGCCCACCGGCGGCCCAGCACCGCACGGCGACGACGTAGAGCGTCACCGCGAGGCTGGCGAACGACACCGCGAACAGCGCGACCCAGGCCACCGCCCACGGGACGAGCGCCAGCGGCGTCAGCACCATCGCGGCGAACACCGGGTAGATGAAGGGCAGCGCGAGTCCGCTGACCGTCGGCGGCAGCGGGCCGTACATGTCGCCGCCGGCCAGCCAGGTGTCGACGCCGAGCCGGTAGACCTCGAGGTCGATGTGGTAGCCGTGGGTGTGCAGCAGCAGCGCCGTGAGCGCCACCGCGAGCAGCGGCACCGTGACCACGAAGGTGTTGCGCGGCACGGTGAAGCGCCCACGCAGCACCCGGCCGAGCGCAGCCGTAGCCGACGGCATGCTCGAGACGGTCACGCGTGTCCTCCGGCCGTTGACGCGGTGCAGGTCACGCACCACGGTAGCCAAGGCCGTCACGGCCGGTCGCGCGGGGCGAGCAACGCGGCGCGGCGTGTCACCGGATGCCGGCCGCGTCCATCCCCCTCATCTCCTTCTTCAGGTCGGCCACCTCGTCGCGCAACCGCGCCGCCAGCTCGAACTGGAGGTCGCGCGCGGCGGCCAGCATCTGGTCGCTGAGCTGCTGGATGAGGTCGGCCAGCTCGGCGCGGGGCATGTTCGCCGTGTCGCGGCCCGCGACGATGCCGGAGCTCGCCGCGGCGCGGCCGGGCTCGCCCGCCGCCCGCTTGCCGCGCGACTGGTTGCGCCCCGACCCGCCGACGGGAACCTCGCCGTCCTCCGCCTCGCGGTAGACCTGGTCGAGGATGTCGGCGATCTTCTTGCGCAGCGGTTGCGGGTCGAGACCCCGCTCGGTGTTGTAGGCGACCTGCTTGGCGCGGCGCCGGTCGGTCTCGTCGATGGCGTGCTGCATCGACTCGGTGATCCGGTCGGCGTACATGTGCACCTGACCGGAGACGTTGCGCGCCGCACGCCCGATCGTCTGGATCAGCGACGTGCCCGACCGCAGGAAGCCCTCCTTGTCGGCATCGAGGATCGCGACGAGCGACACCTCCGGCAGGTCGAGACCCTCCCGCAGCAGGTTGATGCCGACGAGCACGTCGTACTCGCCCGTGCGCAGCTGCCGCAGCAGCTCGACACGGCGCAACGTGTCGACCTCGGAGTGCAGGTACCGGACCCGGATGCCCAGCTCCAGCAGGTAGTCGGTGAGATCCTCGGCCATCTTCTTGGTCAGGGTGGTGACCAGGACGCGCTCGTCGCGCTCGGTGCGCAGCCGGATCTCGTGGACCAGGTCGTCGATCTGGCCCTTCGTGGGCTTGACGATCACCTCCGGGTCGACCAGTCCGGTCGGCCGGATGACCTGCTCGACGAACTCCCCGCCCGTACGCGACAGCTCGTAGTTGCCCGGGGTGGCCGACAGGTACACGGTCTGGCCGATCCGGTCGGCGAACTCCTCCCAGGTCAACGGACGGTTGTCGACCGCCGACGGGAGCCGGAACCCGAACTCGACGAGGTTGCGCTTGCGGGACATGTCGCCCTCGTACATGCCGCCGATCTGCGGCACCGTCACGTGGGACTCGTCGATGACCAGCAGGAAGTCGTCCGGGAAGTAGTCGATCAGGGTGGCCGGGGCGGTACCGGCGCCGCGCCCGTCGATGTGGCGGGAGTAGTTCTCGATGCCGGAGCAGAACCCGACCTGGCGGATCATCTCCAGGTCGTACTGCGTGCGCATGCGCAGCCGCTGGGCCTCCAGCATCTTGCCCTGGCGCTCCAGCTCCGCCAGCCGCTCCGCCAGCTCGGCCTCGATGTCGCGCACCGCGCGTTCCATCCGCTCCGGACCCGCGACGTAGTGCGTCGCCGGGAAGATGCGGACCATGTCGACCTGGCGCACCACGTCGCCCGTCAGCGGGTGCAGGTAGTACAGCGCCTCGATCTCGTCACCGAAGAACTCGATGCGGATCGCCAGTTCCTCGTAGGCCGGGATGATCTCGACCGTGTCGCCCCTGACCCGGAACGTGCCGCGGGCGAACGCCACGTCGTTGCGCGTGTACTGCACGTCGACCAGGGCTCGCAGCAGCTGGTCGCGCTCCACCTCGGCACCGACCGTGAGCTCGACCGACCGGTCGAGGTAGGACTGCGGAGTGCCCAGGCCGTAGATGCACGACACCGACGCCACCACCACGACGTCGCGCCGCGACAACAGGTTCTGCGTCGCCGAGTGCCGCAGCCGCTCGACGTCGTTGTTGATCGACGAGTCCTTCTCGATGTAGGTGTCGGTCTGCGCGATGTACGCCTCGGGCTGGTAGTAGTCGTAGTACGAGACGAAGTACTCGACCGCGTTGTTGGGCAGCATCTCCCGCAGCTCGTTGGCCAGCTGCGCCGCGAGCGTCTTGTTCGGCGCCATCACCAGCGTGGGCCGCTGGACCCGCTCGATCAGCCATGCTGTGGTGGCCGACTTGCCGGTACCGGTGGCGCCGAGGAGGACCACGTCCTGCTCGCCGGCGCGGAGCCTGCGTTCCAGGTCGTCGATCGCGGCCGGCTGGTCGCCCGCCGGGTTGTACTCGCTGACCACCTCGAACCGGCCGCCGGTACGGGGGATGTCGCCCACCGGGCGGTGCTCGGAGTGCGCCACGGGCATGCCCTGCCGGACGTGCACGTCGGCGGCGCTGCCGGGGACCTCTGTCGCGAATGCCACGATTCCAGAGTACGAGCACCCACCGACGATTTCTCTCCCGCACGGAAGACCCCGGCGGGGGCGGCTGCAAGGATCGTCGGTGTGCACCCGCCGAAGATCCAGACCTTCGACGTCGACGCCGCCGTCAACACCGACAACAAGGGAATCGTCCGGGAGGTCGCGACCTACCGGGTCGAGCCGTTCGGCCTCTACATGAGCAGGGCGATCGTGAACCGCCCCAGCGCGACGTGGATCCGGCAGTGGCTGCTGCCCGCACTGGGGATCGGCGTCGCCGTCTGGGCATGGACCCCCGGGCACGTCCGCGACCAGGACTTCTACCTCGACATCGCCCACATCGAGCCCGGCCCGGACCGGTGGACGATGACCGACCTGTACCTGGACGTCGTCGTGAAGACGGGCCGGGAGACCACGGTGATCGACGTCGACGAGTTCGTCGGGGCCGTCGCGAGCGGTGTGCTCGACCCCGGGCTCGCCGAGTACGGGATGCAGCGCGCCTGCGCCACTGTCGCGGCGCTGGCCGCGCACGGCAACGACCTCGATGCCTGGCTCGCGACCGAGGGGGTCACGCTGAGCTGGGACTGAGTGTCACTCAGGGATCAGAGCCTCGGCCGCGTTCGCAGGAGCCGTCACGCTTGATGTCGACGACCGGGTAGCGCGCGTCGTCGTCGGCGCAACCGTCGTCACCGGCGGGGCGACCGTGGTGGTCGGGGCGACCGCCGACGTCTTCGGCACCGTGGTCGTCGTCTTCGGGACCGTCTTCGTCGTCGTCCGCGGCGTGACCCGGGTCGTCGTGGTCGTCGGGGCGGTCGTCGAGACGACCGGAGCCGGCGGCGCGAGCACGGCGCCGGAGGGCAGCGGCCCACCCGGCGCGGCGACGGCGTCGGGCTGCGACGCCTGCGCGACGGCGGTGATCCCGCCGAGCGCACCGACGGTGATCACGGCGGCCGCGGCGGCGGCGCTGGCCCGGTTGAGACGGCCGGCGCGGCGGATCACGTCGTCGACCGGCGGGAGGGCGACCCCCGCGGCGAGCTCGTCGTCGAGTCGACGGAACTCCTCGGTCACGACGCGGAGCGGATCAGTCACGGTCGTCCCCTACCTCCGCACCGAGGATGTCGAGGAACACGTCCCCCATGTCCTCGGTGACAGCGAGCCTGGCACGGACGAGCCGCGCCTCGATCTTGTGTTCGGATCGGCGTTCGATCGCCGCGATGTCGGCGACGGGCATCCCCACCATGTGGTGCAGGACGACCGCCCGGCGCTCGGCCGGTGAGAGGCGCTGCAGCGACCCGACGAGGGCAGCGGCGCGGGGCTCCATCGTCTCGAGCTCTGGCGGCCGGCGGCGGGCGAGGCGCCCGACCATGGCGCCCCAGCTGCGCATCGAGGTGGAGACGGCGACACGGCGCACCCAGTCGGCCGGGTCGCCGCGGCGGACGATCTCGGGCCAGGTGCGCCAGGCGCGGGCATAGGCCTCCTGGACGACGTCGTGCGCCTGGCCCGCATCGAGGGTGATGGCGTAGAGCTGGGCGACGAGCCGCGGGTAGTGCGCCTCGAGGTGGCGGCCGAACTGGGCGCGCTGTCGGCCGACGGGCGCGTCCTCGGCGTCCTGTTCGGCCTCGGCGTAGCGTCCACCGGCACCCGCGTCGGCCTCGACGGGCACGAACCGGGTGTCGCCGTCGGCGTAGGGCTCGTCGTCGTACCCGTCGTCGTAGGCTCCGTCATGGGCCCCGCCGGCGTCGTACCCGGCGGCGTAGGGCTCGTCGTCGTGGGCCGCGTCGTCGGCGTGGTACTCCGGACCCGTGCCTGCGGGCCAGGACCCGCGGCTGCGTGCAGGGTCGCCGGGGTCAGAGCGATGGTCCACGAGGGCGCTCACGACCGTGGTCTTCCCTTTCGTCTCGGAACAGCGGACCGCGCGTGCGCCGGGGAGCCGGCGCGATCCACCACCTGACCATCGGCCGGCGTTCTGGTGCTGTTACACCGACCGATGCGTAGCTTCGACTGGAAGGCCCGTTCATCGTAACGGGGACACCCAACCGGTCGACACCGCCCACCGTTCCGCCGCGGCGACGGTCTCCGAGGACCACCCGTGCGAGTGCCACCCGACGGTGGCACGGCTGTCCGGGTCGGCCCGGAGCCGGTCGCGGACGAGCAGGTCGACGCGCAGGTCCGGGTCGTCGGCGGCGCAGGCACGCAGCCGTGCGGGCCTGCCCGGGTCGGCGCTCGCCCACGAGCCCGTGCCCCCACCGTCAGGCACGAACCCGGCCCGCGCGAGCGCCGGCGTGAGCTGCCCGGACGCGGCGGGGTCGTCGACGACGAGCCGCAGGTCGACGAGGTCGGGGGCCGCGAGGCCGGGAACGGCGCCGGGCCCGACGTGCTCGACGCCGAGGGAGTGTTCCCCGGCCGCAGCGGCGACCCGGGCGGCCAGCCGCGCTGCCGAGGCCACCGGATCGGCGACGGCGATCCCGGCGCCCGGTGCCGCCGGGCGGGCGGCGATCACGTTGTCGCGGAAGGGGATCAGCCGCTGCGACCACAGCTCGTCGACAGACGCCTCCAGCGCGGCGGCGGTTCCGGAGTTGTCGAGCCAGACGTCGGCGGCGGCGCGGCGCGCGTCGTCGCCGGCCTGGGCCCGGATGCGGGCGCGCGCGTCTTCCTCGGCCATCCCCCGGCTGCCGACGAGCCGTCCGACGCGGACCTCCTCGTCAGCGTGCACGACGACGACCAGCGCGAACCCTGCGCCCATGCCGCCCTCGACGAGCAGGGGGACGTCCTGCACGACGACCGAGCCGGGCGGCGCGGCGGCCACGAGCTCGGCGGAGCGGGCCCGGATGAGTGGATGGACGATGCCGTTGAGCGTCTCGCGGGCCCCGGGGTCGGCGAACACGGCGGCCGCCATGCGGGGGCGGTCGAGCTCGCCGTCGGGGCCCGCGAACCCGGGCCCGAACTCGGCGAGGATGCGGGCCAGCCCCTCGGAGCCGGCGGCCACCACCTCGCGGGCGACGGCGTCGGCGTCGACGAGGACGGCGCCGTGGACGGTCAACCGCCGCGCGACCGTCGACTTGCCCGATCCGATCCCGCCCGTGAGCCCCACCATCAGCGCGACGTCCGCCACGGGAGCCACGCTAACCGATCAGCGGCCGAGCGCCCCGGCCGCGGGGTCGTGGGCGGGCGGAGTGGTGTCGGCGGACCCCGGTCCCGGTGGCGCCGGCGGTGCGGTCGAGACGGGCGGCATGGTGGCGACGAGCGTCGGGATCAGCCGACGAGCGAGGTCGACGAGGACGTCCTGCGGCGCGCGGCCACCGGCCTGCGCGGTGGGGAGGATGAACGTGAGCGTGTCGAGCCGGTAGGCGACGAGCATCGTCGTCTCCTTCGGCCTGCTGACGACGACGGCGGCCGCATCGCCGATCGTGATGTCGGTGGCGGAGGCGCCGGAGCGCTCGGCGTCGGAGTTGGTCTTCCACTGGCTGCGGGCGGCGGCCTCGTCGGTGTACCGGCCGATGTTGACGTCGACGATCGGTGCGACGGCCGACCCGGTCTCGCCGGCCCGGCTGTAGGTGCAGGCGACGCGTTCCAGGCGACCGACGGACGGTGCGGGCACGCCCCGGATGGTGCGGACGACGACGGTGCCGACCGGCTGGGCGAACAGCGCCCCGAGGTCGTCGGCCGCCATGAGGGTGGTGCAGTCGTCGGGCAGTCCGTCGTCCTTCTTCGCACCGGGTGCGCCCGCGGTCGTGGTCGACCCGGGGAAGGTGGGGACAGCGAGCGACTCGGCGTCACCCGGGCCGCGTGCGCAGCCGCTCGCGCCCGCGAGGGTGACCGCGGCGACCAGGGCGACGCCCGCGGTGACCAACCGCTGACGCCACGTGTACCGCACGGATGAGACGTTAGGGGGCGAACAAGATCAACGCAGCAGACGCGCCCGACCGATGGGCGATAGCCGCCCAATCGTGATCGCTTCGTTCGCAACCGAACATGATTCCCGGACCGTGCTGCGGCAATCGGTCGATGTCACACAGCCACCTGGAGTCACAGCCCGCCGGGCCCGCCCAACCCCCCGACGACGGCGGCCCCGGTGATCACGAGGATCACCGGGGCCGCCGGATGGTTGCCGGGCGGGAACCCGCCCGGCAACCGACGATCACGCTCCGCCGGAGAGCTTCTCCCGCAGCGCCGCGAGCTGCTCGTCGCTGGCCAGCGAGCCGCCGGTCTCGGCCGGCTCCCCCGCCTGCGAGGAGTAGTTCGTGCCGCCACCGTCGGCAGCGGCCTCGGCGTCGGCCTCGGCAGTCTTCTTGATCTGCGCGATGTGCTGCTCGTAGCGCACGTGCGCCTCGGCGTACTCCTTCTCCCAGGCCTCGCGCTGGGTCTCGAAGCCCTCCTGCCACTCGCCGGAGTCGACGTCGAAGCCCTCGGGGTAGATGTAGTTCCCCTGGTCGTCGTACTCGGCGGCCATGCCGTAGCGGGTCGGGTCGAACTCGGTCTCGGCCGTCATGCCCTCGTTGGCCTGCTTGAGCGACAGCGAGATCCGGCGACGGTCGAGGTCGATGTCGATGACCTTGACCATGCAGTCGTCGCCCACCTGGACGACCTGCTCCGGGATCTCGACGTGGCGCTCGGCCAGCTCGGAGATGTGGACCAGGCCCTCGATGCCCTCCTCGACGCGGACGAACGCGCCGAAGGGGACCAGCTTGGTGACCTTGCCCGGGACGATCTGACCGATCGCGTGGGTCCGGGCGTACAGGCGCCACGGGTCCTCCTGCGTCGCCTTGAGCGACAGCGAGACCCGCTCGCGGTCGAGGTCGACGTCGAGAACCTCGACGGTGACCTCCTGACCGACCTCGACGACCTCGGAGGGGTGGTCGATGTGCTTCCAGGACAGCTCGGAGACGTGCACCAGACCGTCGACTCCGCCGAGGTCGACGAACGCACCGAAGTTGACGACCGAGGAGACGACGCCCTTGCGCACCTGGCCGCGGGCCAGCTGGTTGAGGAACTCGCTGCGGACCTCGGACTGGGTCTGCTCGAGCCACGCCCGGCGGGACAGGACCACGTTGTTGCGGTTCTTGTCCAGCTCGATGATCTTGGCCTCGATCTTGCGGCCGACGTACGGCTGCAGATCGCGCACGCGGCGCATCTCCACCAGCGAGGCGGGGAGGAAGCCACGGAGCCCGATGTCCAGGATCAGGCCGCCCTTGACGACCTCGATGACCGTGCCCTCGACCGGCTCGTCGGCCTCCTTGAGGGCCTCGATCGTGCCCCAGGCGCGCTCGTACTGCGCGCGCTTCTTGGACAGGATCAGACGGCCTTCCTTGTCCTCCTTCTGGAGGACGAGGGCCTCGACGAACTCGCCGACCGACACGACCTCTGCGGGGTCGACGTCGTGCTTGATCGACAGCTCCCGCGAGGGGATGACGCCCTCGGTCTTGTAACCGATGTCGAGCAGGACCTCGTCACGGTCGACCTTGACGATGGTGCCTTCGACGATGTCGCCATCGTTGAAGTACTTGATCGTCAGGTCGATGGCGGCGAGGAAGTCCTCCTCCGACCCGATGTCGTTGATGGCGACCTGCGGGGTCGTGTGGGTCGGGGCCGCGGTGGTGTCGGTGGACATGTAGTGGGTTGCTCCGGTGCTGGAATTCGGCGTGGTCATGGTGACCTGGATGGATGTGTGTCGCTGTGACGTTGTAGCTGTCACCCTTTGGATCGATGGGTAATGCAGATCATGCTGGACGAAGATTAGCCGCGGTGGGCGGTACCCGGGCACATGCCCTGCGGTGGCCGCCGCGTTGACCACGGTCTGTGGTTCATGCTACGCGGCGACGTGAGATCAGGGCAACGCGGGTCCCCCCGGTCGGGACCGGACTAGCTGGGACGATGTACCCGTGTGCACCCGTCGTCCGGCCCCCGCGGACCGCTGCCGTCGTAGTGACGCGACGTGAACGGTGACGTGACGTGAACGACGCTGCGCAGGACGTGAGCGACGGCGACCGGACCGGCGCGTCCGCCGAGGCGCTACTGGGCACCGCCGGCATCGCCCGCCGCGAGGTGGGGTCGGCCGAGTCGCAGCGCGCCAGCCGCGCCTGGTGGGACGCCGACGCCGACGACTACCTCGGCGAGCACTCCGCCGACATCGGGCAGGTCGACTTCGTGTGGTCGCCCGAGGCGCTGCGCGAGGCCGACGCCCGGCTGCTGGGTGACGTCGCCGGCCGGCGCGTGCTCGAGGTCGGGTGCGGCTCCGCGCCGTGCTCGCGCTGGCTGGCCACACAGGGTGCCTCCCCCGTCGGCCTCGACCTCTCGGCGGCGATGCTGCGCCACGCCCGTGCCGCCGGTGTCGCCAGCGGCGTCGCCGTGCCGCTGGTGCTGGCCGGTGCCGAGTACCTCCCCTTCGCCGACGCCTCGTTCGACATCGCGTGCTCGGCCTACGGCGCGGTGCCGTTCGTCGCCGACCCGGGCCGGGTCATGCGGGAGGTCCACCGGGTGCTGCGCCCCGGCGGCCGCTGGGTGTTCGCGGTCAACCACCCCATGCGCTGGGTCTTCCCCGACGACCCGGGTCCGGACGGGCTCGTCGTCGGCCAGTCCTACTTCGACCGCACCCCCTACCTCGAGGTCGACGACGACGGCGCGGCCACCTACGTGGAGCACCACCGCACCATGGGCGACCGGATCCGCGACGTCGTCGCCGCAGGCCTCGTCCTCGACGACGTCGTCGAACCGGAGTGGCCCGACGGCCACGAGCGCATCTGGGGACAGTGGTCCCCGTTGCGCGGCAAGCTCTTCCCGGGCACCGCGATCTTCGTGACGCACCGCCCCGCCTGAGGATGGCCGACGTGCTGGACGAGACGTGGCGGCAGGTGACGAGGTGGCGGCAGGTGACGAGGTGGCGCGCCCGCCGCCGGCTCCTGCCGGTCGACGCACCGAGCTCGCCGACCGCATCCAAACCCACCTCGGCGGTCCCACCGTCGCCGAGGCTGTCGCGACCAGCTGGGGTGCGCTCCGCGGCACCTGACGGTGACGCTGAGCCCCCTGGGCCCCCGTCCGCTGCCCGACGACACGGACCCTTCCCGGGCGTGGGCGGCGATGTCGGGGGGCGGGCGGCGTCGAGATCACGACGACGTCACCACTCGCATAGGCTCCGGCCGTGCCGATCGATCCCGCCGATCTCGAGGCCCTCCCGGGACCCCGCATCGACCCCGCCGAACTGCTGTCGACCCGCATGGGCATCGAAATCGTGTCGATGTCGCTGGAGGAAGTCGTCGGACGCATGCCCGTGGCGGGCAACCTACAGCCGTTCGGCCTGCTCCACGGGGGTGCGAGCGCCGTGCTCGCCGAGTCGCTGGGGTCGACGTTGTCGGCGCTGCACGCCCTCCCGGAGCGCTTCCCCGTCGGCCTGGAACTGGCCTGCACGCACCACCGTGCGGCCACGACCGGGTTCGTGACGGGCACGGCCCGCCCCCTGCACGTCGGCCGCAGCACCTCGACGTCGGAGATCGTGGTCGTCGACGAGGAGGGCAGGCGCACCTGCACGGCCAAGCTGACCTGTCTGCATCGCGACACCCGGCCCGCCCCGCGGTAAGCGCGCGCTCCACGATCAGCCCTTCGGGCGCGGACGATTCCACCCCATCGAGGTAACGGTCCGCGGGCGAGTCCCGATCACGACTTGGACACAAGAATTCACGGCGAACTGTCCACCCTCCCGGCGCGGGACTACTTTCCGCGGCTATGCCTCGCCCCGAACGGCGGCGGGGCAACGGCCAGCCTGTCGCCCGGGGGGTGCAGGTGCGAGGAGGTCCACGTGGCTAGAGCAAGGCGCATCGCAGTGATCGCGGGGGCGGCGGCACTCGCCGTCGTTCTCGCGGGTTGCGCGGCGAACACAAGCAGTTCGGGTGACAGCGGGTCGGGGGGCTCCGCCACCAAGGTCGACGTCCCGGAGGTGACCAACCTGCCGGTGCCGCCGAACGCGGTGAAGCCGGCCGGCAACGGCCAGGCGACCTGCGCCGCGACCACGACGATCGCGTTCGCGGGCGCGCTGTCGGGCGCCAACGCCCAGCTCGGCATCAACATCCTCAACGGCGCGCAGCTCGCCGTGAACCAGCACAACGCGGCGAACGCGAACTGCCAGGTGCAGCTGAAGAAGTTCGACACCGAGGGCGACCCGGGCAAGGCGCCCGGCATCGTGACCCAGGTGGTCAGCGAGACCGACATCATCGGCGGGATCGGTCTTCCGTTCTCCGGTGAGTCGAAGGCCACCGGCGCGATCTTCGAGCAGGCCGGCCTGGTCCACCTCACCCCGTCGGCGACCAACCCGACGCTGACCCAGAACGGCTGGACGACGTTCTTCCGCGCCCTGGGCAACGACAACGTGCAGGGCCCGGCCGCCGCGAAGTTCCTCACCGGCAAGCTCGGTGCCAAGAAGGTCTGCGTCATCCAGGACGACTCGGACTACGGCATCGGCCTGGCCAAGACCACGAACGACGCGCTCGGTGCCGTCGCCGCGGACTGCCAGGACAAGATCACGACCGGCCAGAAGGACTTCTCGAGCGTCGTCAACAAGGTCATCGCCGCGAAGCCCGACGCCGTCTTCTACGCCGGCTACTACGCCGAGGGCGCGCCGCTCGACCAGCAGCTCGTCACCAAGGGCTACCAGGGCGTGTTCGTCGGCCCCGACGGCGTCAAGGACGACAAGTTCATCCAGCAGGCGGGCGACGCGTCGAACAACGCGTTCTTCACCTGCCCGTGTGTCCCGGGTGAGCTGCTGCCCGAGTTCGCCGACGCCTACAAGGGCGTCAGCGGCGGCCAGGCCCCCGGCACCTACTCGCTCGAGGGCTACGACTCGGCGACGATCCTGCTGGCGGGCATCGACTCCGGCATCAAGGACCGCGCGGCGCTGAAGGACTTCGTCAAGAACTACGACAAGGACGGCTTCAGCAAGCACTTCAAGTGGGACGGCACCGGCGAGCTCGCGGCCACGACCGTCTACGGGTACAAGGTCCAGGCCGGCAAGATCGTCTACGTCGGAACGATCGGCTGATCCTCGTCATCCATCCGCACGACTGCTCACGGGCATGCCCGTCGATGACCTCCACGGTCGTCGGCGGGCATGCCCGTCGCACATGAGGGACGTGTGCCCGTGATCTCGACAATCGTGCTCGCGCAAGGCCCGGACTGGATCAAGTTCGACATCGCTGCGTTCGTGAGCCAGTTCTGGAACAACACCATCGACGGCCTCGCCTACGGCGCGATCTACGCGCTCGTGGCAATGGGCTACACGATGGTCTACGGCGTTCTCCAGCTCATCAACTTCGCCCACTCCGAGGTCTTCATCGTCGGGGCCTACGCGGTCTTCTTCACCCTCGCGGCGCTCGGCTTCGGTCCGTCCGCCCCCGGGCTCAGCCTCCCGGCACTCGTCGGCGACCTCGTCCTCGCGATGCTCGTCGCCATGCTCGCCGCCGGCCTGATGGCGGTCCTGCTCGAACGTGTCGCCTACCGGCCCCTGCGGCGGCGGAACGCACCCCGGCTCGCGTTCCTGATCACAGCGATCGGCGCCTCGTTCGCCATCCAGTACGCGCTCTTCGCCTGGCGCGGCGCCAACCCCGAACCCGCCGTGATCATGTTCCGGCCGCAGCCGGTGTTCGACATCGGCGGGGTCATCATCGACAGCCAGCAGATCACCATCTTCGTCGCGGCGATCATCCTCATGATCATCGTCGACCAGTTCGTCAACCGGACCCGCCTCGGCCGCGGCCTGCGCGCCGTCGCCCAGGACCCCGACACCGCGACGCTCATGGGCGTCAACAAGGAACGGGTCATCGTCCTGACGTTCCTCATCGGCGGCATACTCGCCGGCGCGGCCGCACTGTTCTACGTCATGAAGGTCCCCGCCGGCGTGCAGTTCAACGGCGGCTTCATCCTCGGCATCAAGGCGTTCGCCGCCGCCGTCCTCGGCGGCATCGGCAACATCCGCGGCGCCCTGCTGGGCGGCCTGCTCCTCGGCGTCATCGGGAACTACGGGGCGACCCTGTTCGGCAACGCACAGTGGATCGACGTCGTCGCGTTCGTCGTGCTCGTCGCGATCCTGATGGTCCGGCCGACAGGCATCCTCGGCGAGTCCCTCGGGAGGGCACGGGTATGACGACCACCTCCGACAGACCGACGGCATCGGGCTCCACGCCCGCGTCGTCGGACAAGGTCTCGATCCGCGACCGCTGGAACAGCCTGCCGCGCCCGCAGCAGTGGGCGTGGCTGATCCCCGTCGTCGTGCTGATCTACGCGTTGCCGCTGCTCAACCCCCCGCTGCTGACGACCGAGCCCGGCACCAACTTCCCGCTCGCCCTCTTCGACGCCGCCCGCTTCGCCCTCATCGCGATCGGCCTCAACGTCGTCGTCGGGCAGGCGGGTCTGCTCGACCTCGGGTACGTCGGCTTCTTCGCGATCGGCTCCTACGTCGCGGCCCTGCTGACCAGCCCCGACTCGGTGCTGTGGCACATCCCGTACCTCTGGACACTGCCGCTGGCCATGGTCATCACCATGTTCTTCGGCCTGGTGCTGGGAGGGCCGACACTGCGACTACGCGGGGACTACCTCGCGATCGTCACGTTGGGGTTCGGTGAGATCGTCAGACTGCTGGCGACGATCGTCGGCCCCCTCAAGGGCCAGGTCGGCTTCCAGGGCGTCGGCCGCCCGCCGGGCACCGCCGCCGACGGCCAGCCGATCTTCACGACGTCCAACGGCACCGCCTGGTACTGGCTGTGCGTGACGATCACGATCGCCGTGCTGTTCCTCGTCGGGAACCTCGAGCGCAGCCGCGTCGGCCGCGCGTGGATCGCGATCCGCGAGGACGAGGACGCGGCCGAGATCATGGGCGTCGCCACGATCCGCTTCAAGCTGTGGGCGTTCGTCATCGGCGCGGCGATCGGCGGCCTCTCCGGGGCGCTGTTCGCCGGGCAGATCGGGTTCGTCAACAACCAGAAGTTCGACGTCCCGACCTCGGTGCTGTTCCTCGCCGCCGTCGTGCTCGGTGGTTCGGGCAACAAGGTCGGCGTCGTCCTGGGCGCGTTCGTCGTGTCCTACCTGCCCAACCGCTTCGTCGAGCTCGCCGCGTACAAGTACCTGATCTTCGGCGTCGCACTGATCATCCTCATGATGTTCCGCCCGCAGGGCCTGCTCGGGGCCCGCCAGCGTCTGCTCGCCTACGGGCGGCAGGCCTACCTGCGGCTGGTGGGCAGACCGGAACAGGTCAGCTCGGACAGCTCGCTCCGCGGTGAAGGGGAGAAGCCGGCATGACGGACGAGACACGCGACGGAGCCGACCCCGCGGACCGTCCCGGGAAACACGCTGCGGCCGACCCGGCCGCGTCGCCCTCGGCTGCGTCGTCGGCGTCGTCCTCGGCGTCGTCCTCGGCGTCGTCCTCCGGGAACCCCTCTGAGACGTCGGAGCCGGCCGCCGCCGGGGTGGCGGCCGACGCCACGGCCTCCGACACGGCGGCATCCGACGGCACGACAACGTCCGACGGCACGACAACGTCCGACGGCACGACAGCCTCCGGCGGCACGGCCTCCGGCGAGCGCACGGCCGACACGTCCGAGACGGTGACCCTCGACGAGGAGACCCGCGAGCAGGCGGCCCACCGCGCGGACGAGCACGTCGACAACCTCGCCCGCGAAGGCCCCGGCCTGGTGCCCGACGGCGAGGGCAGCATCGTCGAACAGCTCGAGGCCATGACCCCGCAGGAGCTCGCCGAACGCGCGGCCGAGGTCGCCGAGGTCGTCGCGCCCGACCGCGAGATCGCCGTCGAGGTCGGGGACACCCTGCTGAGCATGGAGTCCGTGACCATGCGCTTCGGGGGCCTCGTCGCACTCGACTCGGTGTCCTTCGGCATCAACCGAGGCGAGATCCTCGGGCTCATCGGCCCCAACGGTGCCGGCAAGACGACCTGCTTCAACGCGCTCACCGGCGTCTACCGGCCCACGTCCGGGCAGGTGCTGCTCGAGGGCAAGCCGCTGGGCAGGCGGTCGCGCCACCAGATCACCCGGCTCGGCATCGCCCGCACCTTCCAGAACATCCGGCTGTTCGGCGAGATGACCGCGCTGGAGAACGTCGTCGTCGGCGCCGACGCCCGGCACCGGACGAGCGTCCCCGGCGCACTGCTGCGACTGCCCCGCCACCACCGCGAGGAGCGGGCGGCGATCGACCGGGCCATGGCGCTGCTGGAGTTCGTCGGGATCACCAAGAGAGCGGCCGAGAAGGCGCGCAACCTCCCCTACGGAGACCAGCGCCGGCTGGAGATCGCCCGGGCGCTCGCGACGGAGCCCAAGCTGCTCTGCCTCGACGAGCCGGCCGCGGGGTTCAACCCCGCCGAGAAGGACAACCTCATGGGGTTGATCCGCAAGATCCGCGACGACGGATACACGGTCCTGCTCATCGAGCACGACATGCGGCTGGTCATGGGCGTGACCGACCGGATCGTGGTGCTCGAGTTCGGCCGCAAGATCGCCGAGGGCCTCCCCCACGAGATCCGCGAGAATCCCGCCGTCATCGCCGCCTACCTGGGGGTCCCCGACGATGCCACTGCTTGAGCTCGAGTCCCTGTCCGCCCACTACGGGCGCATCCAGGCACTGCACGACCTCACCCTGCACGTCGACGAGGGCGAGATCGTCACCCTCATCGGGGCCAACGGCGCGGGCAAGACCACGACGATGCGGGTCATCTCGGGGATCCGGCCCGTCTCGTCGGGCACGCTGCGCTTCGACGGCGAGGACATCGGCTCGCTGCGGGCCGACCTGCGGGTCGTGCGGGGCATCTCGCAGAGCCCCGAGGGCCGCGGCGTGTTCCCCGGCATGACGGTGCTGGAGAACCTCGACATGGGCGCCTACAGCCGTAAGGACCGCAAGGACCTAGGGCCCGACCTCGACCGGGTCTTCGAGCTGTTCCCGCGGCTCGCGGAACGCAGGTCCCAGGCGGGAGGCACCCTGTCCGGTGGCGAGCAGCAGATGCTCGCGATCGGCCGGGCCCTGATGGCCAAGCCGCGGCTGCTGCTGCTCGACGAACCGTCGATGGGCCTTGCGCCACAGTTCATCCAGCAGATCTTCCGGATCATCACCGAGATCAACAGCCAGGGCACGACGGTGCTGCTCGTCGAGCAGAACGCCCAGCAGGCACTGCAGCGCGCGCACCGGGCCTACGTCATCGAGACGGGCCGGATCACCAAGTCGGGCACCGGCAAGGAGCTGCTGGCCGACCCGGCGATCAAGGAGGCGTACCTGGGCGTCGCCTGACGCCCGCGCAGGTACCGCCCGCGAGACGACGAACGCCGCCGGGGTCCGAGGACCCCGGCGGCGTTCGTGTCTGTCCGGACCGTACGTCCGGCCGGATCAGGCCCGCGTCACTTGGGCTCGGCGAGCCCGTCGACGATCGCGTCAGCGACCGCCTTCATCGTGGTCCGGCGGTCCATCGCGGTGCGCTGGATCCAGCGGAACGCCTCCGGCTCCGACATGTTCTGCTTGGTCATCAGCAGACCCTTCGCCCGGTCGACGACCTTCCGGGTCTCCAGCCGCTCCGACAGCGTCGCGACCTCGTCCTCGAGGGCACGCTTCTCGGCGAACCGGGACACGGCCAGCTCGATGGCCGGGACCAGCTCGTGGCGGGCGAACGGCTTCACCAGGTACGCCATCGCACCCGCGTCACGGGCCCGCTCGATGAGATCGCGCTGGCTGAACGCCGTGAGCATGACGACGGGGGCGATGCGCTCCTCGACGATCGTGCCCGCCGCCTCGATGCCGTCCTTCTTGGGCATCTTGATGTCCATGATGACGAGATCGGGCTTGAGGTCGCGTGCCATGTCGATCGCGGCCTCGCCGTCTCCGGCCTCGCCCGCGATCTGATAGCCCTCCTCGGAGAGCATCTCGGTGAGGTCGAGGCGGATCAACGCCTCGTCCTCGGCGACGAGAACCCGCCAGCCCGGGGCGGGTCCCGCCGCCTCTGCGGCGTCGTGGCCGTCCTCGGAAACCTGCTGAGCCACCGGGTCACTCCTTCAGCGTGGGGCGATTGCGAAGGGGCAAGGCTATCGGGCTACGCTTCGAGCCCAGCCAACGATCTCCCTTTCGTGTCCGGAGACACGTTGCAACCGGCCCCCGTAGCCCAATCGGCAGAGGCAGCGGACTCAAAATCCGCCCAGTGTGCGTTCGAGTCGCACCGGGGGCACCACCACACCGTTCCGGCGCACATCGTCGGCCTCCCTGCGCCGTCCCGACAGGGACTCCGCACCCCTCGGCGAACTCGACGTCGGACCGGCTCCCCGGTGCTCGGAACCGGCCTCGAGCCGGCTCGCTGGAGAGGGTTGCCGCCGCGACCCGGCACGGCGTCCGACGCCGGCCTGCCTCCGGGACCCCTTCCGTCCCCCGGGAATGCATGCGCCCGGCAGGAACGGGGCGGCTCGTGAGAGCCTCGATCACGCGGCCGTCACGGTGAAAGTGAGCTCGGCAACCGGGCGATGCGCGCGAACCGCGCCCACCTCGGCGAATCAGCCCTGACTTCACCCGTTCGTTGGCCAACCTCAAGGCCTCCCGCAGCCCGCTTAACCCACATGCACCTCACCAGCCCCATTCGTGAGCCGACGCTCTGTAACGCGCCCATCACGCGTTCCGAAGTCACGTTCGCAGTCCCGCTCCCCACGCGACTGACAGCGGATTGAGAGAGACATGACTTCACATCGAGCTACCTCCCCTGCGCGCCCGGCGCGTCGACGATGGACGCCCGCCCGGCGCCGGCAGACGTTCGTCGCCGCCGCCGCGGTCGCCATCGGCGCGGGCTTCGCCATCCACGGCGTCGCCTCCGCGGCACCGCAGACGCTCGGCGTCGGCGCGGCCGGCACCTACAAGACGATCCAGTCGGCGCTCGACGCGGCGAAGGCCGGCGACACCGTCGAGGTGTCCGCGGGCACCTACGCGGAGGCGCTGAGGTTCCCGACCAGCGGCAGCGCGTCGGCCGGGTACATCACGTTGCGCAGCAAGGCGGGTGCCAAGGTCGTCGTCGACGGGAAGAACAGCCTCAAGAGCGGCAACGGTCTCGTCAGCCTCGACGGGCGTTCGTACATCAAGATCGCCGGCCTGACGGTCACGAACTCGCCGACGCATGGCATCTACGGCGCCAAGGCATCGAACATCCAGATCTCCGACACCGAGGTGTCGAACACCCGCAACGGCGGACTGGTCCTCCTCGACGGTGCGAACGCGGTGATCGCCGGCAACAACGTGCACCACACGAACCAGGCCGGAACCGCCGCGTCGAACGAGGCGATGAGCCTCGTCGGCTACGACACCGTCGACATCAAGAACAACCAGGTGCACGACAACGGTGAGGAGGGGATCGACGTCAAGTACGAGACGCGCAACGCCCTCGTGCACGGCAACCGCGTCCACAACAACCGCGGCCCGAACATCTACGCCGACTCCGTCCACGATGTGAAGATCTTCGACAACGTCGTGACCGGCGCGACCAACTCCTCCAAGCCCGGAATCCTCGTGGCCGTCGAGTCGTACTCCCCCACGAAGCGCCTGTCGAACATCGACATCTACAACAACGTGCTGACCGGCAATGCCGGTGGCGGCATCGGGCTGTGGAAGGAGGGCAGCGGCACGATGTCGAACATCCGCATCCTGAACAACGTGGCCTACAACAACAAGCGGGCCGGGATCGTGTTCAGCACCAGCGGGTTCAGCGGGACGAACGTCATCCGCAACAACATCCTGACCGGCAACCCGTCGGCGATCAGTGGTGGAACCGGTGGTTTCACCCTCGACCACAACCTGACGACGGGTGACCCGAAGTTCGTCAACGCCGCGGGCGGGGACTTCCACCTGCAGACCGGCTCCGCTGCGATCGACGCGGGCGTCGCGACGCTGGCCCCGACGACCGACATCGCGGGCGCGGCCCGGCCCGAGGGCAAGGCCGTCGACCTGGGCGTCCACGAGCGTTGACGCCGCGGCGCCGTGCGGGAGAACCTTCCGCCGCAGGCGACCTCGGGGTGGGAATCCCGACCGGCGCGCCGCCGCGACACGCCGCCCGTCGCCGGCCAGGTGCAACCGGGCAGTCGCGGAAGGTCCCGTCCGGCCCCGATCCTCGGTATTTTCGGGTCCGCTCGACGAGGAGGTCGTGGTGGACGGTATCTCCGTGTTCCTGGTCGACGACCACGAGATCGTCCGCCGTGGTGTCGCGCACCTGCTCGAGCGTGAGGACGACGTCACGGTCGTCGGCGAGGCCGCGTCCGCTGCGGAGGCGCTGGCCCGGATGCCCGCGGCGCGCCCCGACGTCGCGATCCTCGACGTCCGGCTCCCCGACGGCGAGGGCATCAGCGTCTGCCGCGACATCCGGTCGCTGCTCGACCCGCCCCCTGCCTGCCTGATGCTGACCTCGTACAGCGACGACCAGGCACTGTTCGGTGCGGTCGTCGCGGGCGCGGCCGGGTACCTGCTCAAGGATGTCGCGGGGGCCGGGCTGGTCGACGCGGTGCGGACGGCCGCCGCGGGCGGCAGCCTGATCGACCCGGAGACCGCGGCGCGCGCGCTCGAGCGGCTGCGCACGCCGGCCGATCCGCGCTACGAGTCGTTGTCACCGCAGGAGCGCCGCATCCTCGACCTCGTCGCGCTGGGCCTGACCAACCGTCAGATCGGCGACGAGCTGTTCCTCGCGGAGAAGACCGTCAAGAACTACGTGTCGTCGTTGCTGCACAAGCTCGGCTTCGCCCGGCGCACCGAGGCGGCCGTGTACGCGGCGGGGCGCCGGCGGACGGGGCACCATCACCCGCCGGGCGACGGACGTTAGATCGGCCCAGCCCGGCATGGGATCGTCGTCTGCCATGGGCGAGGGTCACGTCGAGCTGCGGGTGCACGGGGTGGCCGGGACGCCGCCCGCGGTGATGCTGCAGCTGGTCCCGCCCGTCCGGGTCGACCGGCCGGAGGAGACGGGCACCGACGCCGACGGCGCGATCTCGGAGTGGCGGCGCCCGCCCGAGCGGCCGGAGCTGCGGGCGTGGTCGTGGGGCTCGTTGACGTCCGGCCGCTGGTACCAGGCGTTCTACGTGGTGCTGCTGCCGTTCATGCTGGCCAACCTGGCGGGCTGGGCGCTGCTCGCCGGGCCCGACGCCCCCGGCTCCCCCGACGTGCCCGCCCGGCGCGGGCCGCGGGTGCGGCTCGCGGTGCTGCTGGTGCGGGTCGGCGGTCTGCTCGTGACAGTGGTGTTCGTGTTGTGGGCGCAGCTGATCGTCGCCGATCTGGGCGCATACCAGTGGCTGGTGCGCCGGCTCGGGGCACCGGTCTGGGTGGTCGGCGCCGGGTTCCTGGCCGCGACGGGCGTGCTGCTGGTCGTGGTGTTCCTCAGCCGGATCCGGCAGCGGCCGGCGCAGCGCCGTGTCGATCCCTGGTCGGTGTGGACGGACCCGGCGGGCCGGGTGTCGCTGCACCACGACCAGCAGCCGATGTGGGACAGCCCCGGTGTCAACGTGGCGCTGCGCCGGCTGCACCTCGGGGCGGCGCTGGGCGTCCTCGGGCTCGTCGGGTGCTGGCCGGGTGCCGCGCGCGGCGGGGTCTGGGAGCTCCTGGGCCGGGTCGGGTTCTGGGTGGCGGTCGCGGGGCTGGGCGTCGTCGCCGTCCTGCTGTGCCTGGTGAGCCTCGCCGACGGCGCGCCGCGCGACCCGGTGGGTGCGGGGCCTGTCCGCGGTCGTGGGCTCCCGCCCGCGGCGCTGGTCCGGCACGGGACGTGGCCGTTGCCGGTGCTCGCCGTGGCGGCAGCGGTCGCGGCGTCGGCCGGGATCACGCCTGCCTGGGTGGTGGCGACGCCGTTCCTGCCCGCGATACGCGGCTCGGCATTGTGGCTGACGGTGGCGTTGCTCGTCGTGGCGGTCGCGATGGCGGTGGTGGGTGGTCCGGGGCGGCGCCGCGACGGCCGGGCCCGCCACGCCGACCTGCGCCGGGCCAATGCGCCGGCGATCCTGCTGATCGCGGCGGCGACCGGTGCGGCGCTGGGTGCGGGGCTGGCCGAGCAGGTGGCGCGGCTGGTCGGCGGCGGGCTCGTCGTGGGCGAGGCGGTCGGTTGGATGGCGGCGGCGTTCACGACGATCCTCACCGCGACGCTGGTCGTCGTCGCGTTCGCCTGGCTGGCCCTGCGGTTCGTCGCGGTGGGCAGGCGCAGGACGCTGCCCGCGCCGGTGGCGTTGCGCGCCTTGACGATCCGTGCGTCCTGGCTGACCGCGTTGCTCGCGGTCCTGGGGGCGGCGGTCGCGGGCACCGGGGTGGTGGTCGCGCTGGTGCGGGGCGACCTGCCGTCGCTCGCGTCGATCCCGCCGGTGGTGTCGACGAGCGTCGTCGTGGCCCTCGTGGCGCTGGTGCTCGCCGGGGTCGTGGCCGCTGGCCGGCACCGCCGGCTGGGCGCGGCCGGCTGGGTGGGCGTCGCGTTGTCGGTCGCCGGGGTGGCCGTGCTGGTCGTCGTGGCATTGCGGGCGGGCTGGTCGGTGCAGGTACTGGGAGTGCCGGTGCCGCCGCGCACCTTCGCCGACCTGGCGCTCTCGCTGGCGGTGCTGCTGCCGACCCTGCTGCTCCTGCGCCGCATGCACGCCGCCGTCCGCAGCGTCTCGGTGCGCCGGGGCATCGGGGTGCTGTGGGACGTCGGCACGTTCTGGCCGAGGTGGTTCCATCCGCTCGCTCCGCCGACGTACTCCGACCGGGCCGTGACGGGGCTGGCGGCGCGGATCGCCGCCGGGGCGGGGCCGGGCCCGGCCGGGGCGGGGGCGCCGCTGGTCGTCGCTGCCCACAGCCAGGGGTCGGTCGTCGCCGGCACGGCCCTGTTGCTGGCGCCCGCGCCGCTGGGTCCCGTCGCGCTGTTCACCTTCGGGTCGCCGTGGCAGCACCTGTACGGCGAGTTCTTCCCCGCCTGGTTCGACGCGGCCGCAACGACGGCGCTGGACCGCCGCCTCGAGGGCCGCTGGCGGAACATGTGGCGCGACACCGACCCCGTCGGTGGTCCGGTCGACGACCTGATCGACGAGCCGGGCACGCAGCTCGGTGCGGACCCGGGCGTCGACCCGGGTGTCGATCTCGCTCCGCTGGCGGACCCGTACGACCGCGTGCACGGGGGCTACTGGCTGGAACCGCAGTACGACGCCGCGGTCGCGCGCCTGGTGCGTGCGGTGCGCCGCGACGAGGCGGCGCGGGTCACCCGGGAGGAGGAGAGCCGGGAACAGAACGCTCGGTCTGGCCGTTGTGCCCCCCATGGCGACAGTTGAACTGACCACCGACAACTTCGACGAGGTCGTCGGCTCGGGCGGCACCGTATTCGTCGACTTCTGGGCGGCATGGTGCGGACCCTGCCGCCAGTTCGGGCCGGTCTTCGAGGAGGCCTCCGAGAAGTACGACGACATCACCTTCGCGAAGGTCGACACCGAGGCGCAGGTCGAGCTCGCGCAGGCCTTCGGCATCTCCTCGATCCCGACCGTGATGGCCGTGCGTGACGGCCTGGTGATCTACGCCGAGCCCGGTGCGCTGCCGGCGCCCGCGTTCGACGAGCTCATCGGCAAGGTGCGCGAGGTCGACATGGACAAGGTCCGTGAGGCCGTCGCCGCGCAGCAGGCCGACCAGGCCTGACCGGCAGCCGGCGTCAGCCGACCTTGGCCGTGCCGGGACCGGACTCGTCCAGCTCCCCCGCAACACCCTCGGCGGCGCGACGCAGGAGCGGCACTGCGCGGTGGATCAGGGCGTCGGTCATCCGCGGAGAGGGTCCCGAGATGGAGAACGCGGCCCGGGGCGTCCGGCCGGGGACGGCGACCGCGACGCAGCGGACGCCGATCTCCTGCTCCTCGTTGTCGACGGCGTAGCCCATCTCCTTGACCCGCGCGAGCTCGGTGTGGAAGCCGTCGAGCGTGACGATCGTGTGGCCGGTCTGCGGTGTCATGACGGAGCCGCGGACGATCACGTCCGCCTGCTCGCGCGGCATCAGCGCGAGCATCGCCTTGCCGACAGCCGTGCAGTGCACCTGCGCACGCCTGCCGACCTCGGTGAACATCCGCATCGAGTGCACGCCCGGGACCTGGGCGGTGTAGACGACGTGGTCACCGTCGAGCATCGCGAGGTTGGCGCTCTCGCCGATCTCGTCGACCAGGTCGCGCAGGTGGGGCATGGCCCAGGTGCCGAGCAGCCGCGAGGCGTGCTCGCCGAGCCGCATCAGCCGGGGGCCGAGCGCGTACTCGCGGGACGGCTGCTGACGCACGTAGCCGAGGTCGACGAGGGTGCGGACGAGGCGGTGGATCGTCGGGAGCGGGAGCCCGAGGCGGGCGGCGAGCTGCGAGAGCCCGGCCGTACCGCCGAGGTCGCTCATCGCCTCGAGCAGCTCGAAGGTGCGCTCGACGGACTGCACCCGGCCACTGCTGCGCTCCGCGCCCGGTTCGGCCTGTCCCGCCATCTCGTACCCCACCCGTCCTCGCGCTGCCACCGTCGTCACGCCCGGCCGGAAGCGCGATTCGTCTTCCGCCATCCGGAACAATACCGATCCCGCTCGACCGGGGTCAGCACCCCTGACCGGCGCGCCGAGCGGGTGAGCCGTCAGCGGCTCTCACGATCCGGAACATCACCTCTGCCATACAGAAGTTTGTCGATCTTCTCTCCGCTCCGCCACTCCCCCACCACCCGATCACCCCGCCGAGAGGAGACCGGCGCCTCGGCACATCCACGGACCTCATGTCGATGACCAGGAGCGCGTGCCCACGCCCCCGGCGCTCGCCCTCGTCGCCGGGCTGCAGCGGCGCTTCGGCGCCCGGCGCGACACGCTGCTCGCCGACCGGGAGGCACGCCGCGACGAGATCAGCCGCGCCGGCCGCCTCGACCTCCTCGACACGACCGCGGACGTCCGAGCGGTCCGGTGGCACGTCGCCGGAGCTCCCGCCGACCAGCGCGACCGCCGCGTCGAGTTCGTGGGACCGACCGACGCCGGGTCGACGATGGAGGCCCTGACCTCCGGCGCGCGGGCGGGGCTCGCCGACCCGGAGGACGCGAGCACGCCGCACTGGCGCAACGTGGTCGGCGGCCAGGTCGCGCTGCACGACGCGATCCGCCGCACCTGACCGACGACACGGGCCGCACGCTGCCCGCCGCGGCGCCGCTCCCGGCGATCATCGTCCGCGTCCGCGGCTGACACCTCGACGAACGCCACCTCGTCGTCGACGGTGCGCCCGCCGCCGCGGCACTCGTCGAACCTCGGGCTGGTGAGCGGGGCAGGGTTGCACGACAGCGTCTGCCTGTCGCTGCGCCATCACGAGGCGTGGCTGCGGGGCGAGGGCGCGATCGTGGTCGGCGGACTGCTGCGCGAGGTCTCCCTCCGCGACGAGCTGCCGGAGTTCCCGACCCTCCCCGGGCTCGCGCTGATCGACCGACGACGCCGATGCGATACACATCACATGTGCGGTGTGCAGCCTCCCGGTCCCGCTGCGCACCCCACCTGTTCTCGCAGGTCGCAGGTTTGACACCGCCGACGCCCCCGCCCTACAGTTCTCACTGAACAGAATTTGACTTCCGCGATACGGAAAATAGGAGGTCCGGCGGACCATGGCCTTCCCCGCGATGCGCTACCTGCCCAACTGCTCGCTGCTGTTCGCCGAGCTCCCGCTCCTCGAGCGGCCCGCCGCCGCCAAGGCGGCCGGCTTCGACGCGGTCGAGTTCTGGTGGCCCTTCGCCGAGCCCGCTCCGGCCGACGCCGAGGTCGACGCGTTCGTCACCGCGATCACCGACGCCGGTGTCGCCCTCGTCGGCCTGAACTTCTTCGGCGGCAACCTGGCCGGACCGGACGCCGGCGTGCTGTCCATCCCGTCCCGCTCGGGCGAGTGGCGCGACAACGTCGCCGTCGCGGCGTCGATCGCCGAGCGGCTGAACGTGCGCGGCCTCAATGCGCTCTACGGAGTCCGCGTCGACGACGCGACCCCGGCCGAGCAGGACGAGCTCGCGATCGAGAACCTCGTGTTGGCCGCGAAGGCCGTCGAGGCCGCAGGCTCGACCGTGCTGATCGAGCCGCTCAGCGGTCCCAAGCCCTACCCGCTGCGCACCACGGCCGACGCCGTGGGCGTCGTCGACGAGGTACGGGCCGCCGGCGTCACCAACGTCGGCTTCCTCTTCGACCTGTTCCACCTGGCCGGCAACGGCGACGACCTCGACGCCGCGATCACCGCCCACTCCGGCGACATCGCGCACGTCCAGATCGCCGACGTACCCGGCCGCGGCGAGCCCGGCTCCGGCGACCTGGACCTGGCGAGCCGGCTGCAAGCCCTGCAGGACAAGGGCTACGACGGCTGGGTCTCGCTCGAGTACAAGCCCTCGACCGGTGACACCGCCGCGAGTCTCGAATGGCTGCCACGCTCGCAGCGCGGCGCCGCCTGACCACCCGAACACCCGCAACACACCGGAGCACAACGAACATGAGCACGAAGACCACCGTCGCGTTCATCGGCCTCGGCATCATGGGCAAGCCGATGTCGATCAACCTCGTCAAGGCCGGCTTCGACGTCGTCGGCTACAACCTCACCCCCGAGCCGATCGAGGCGCTCGTCGCCGCCGGTGGCCGGGGCGCGGGCAGCGTCGCCGAGGCCGTCAAGGGCGCCGACGTCATCGCCGTCATGGTCCCCGACTCCCCTGACGTCGAAGAGGTCCTGACCGGCGCGGACGGCGTGTTCGACAACGCCGCCGAGGGCGCCATCGTCATCGACTTCTCGACGATCCTGCCCGACGTCTCCCGCCGGCTCGCCGGTGTCGGCGCCGAGCGCGGCCTGCGCGTCCTGGACGCCCCGGTCTCCGGTGGCGAGGCCGGCGCGGTCGAGGGCGTGCTGTCGATCATGGTCGGCGGCGAGCCCGAGGTGTTCGAGGCGGCGCAGCCCGTGCTCGACGCCGTCGGTGAGACCGTCGTGCTGGTCGGCCCCGCGGGCTCGGGCCAGACCGTCAAGGCCGCGAACCAGCTGATCGTCGCGGGAAACATCGAGCTGCTCGCCGAGGCGATCGTCTTCCTCGAGGCGCACGGCGTCGACACCGAGGCGGGCGTGAAGGTCCTCGGCGGCGGCCTCGCCGGCAGCACCGTGCTGCAGCGCAAGGCGGCCAACATGCTGGGCCGCGACTTCACCCCGGGCTTCCGGATCGCGCTGCACCACAAGGACATGAAGATCGTGACCGACGCCGCGCGCGCCGCGGGCGTCGTCATCCCCCTCGGGTCGCACGTCGCCCAGCTGGTCGCGTCGCTGCACGCCCAGGGCCACGGCGGTCTCGACCACTCGGCGCTGTTCAAGACCGTCGAGGAACTCTCCGGCCGCGCCGGCGAGTCCACCACCTCCTGATCACCGACCTCACGAGAGGACACCCGACATGTCTCGTATGAGGACGGTCGACGCCGCGGTCGCGATTCTGCGCCGCGAAGGAATCACCAACCTGTTCGGTCTGCCCGGTGCGGCGATCAACCCCTTCTACTCGGCCGTGCGTGCCGACGGGGAGCTGCGCCACACCCTGGCCCGCCACGTCGAGGGTGCGGCCCACATGGCCGAGGGCTACACCCGCGCCGCCGCCGGCAACATCGGCGTCTGCGTCGGCACCTCGGGCCCCGCGGGCACCGACATGATCACCGGCCTGTACTCCGCGGCCGCGGACTCGATCCCGATCCTGTGCATCACCGGCCAGGCGCCGGTGGCGAAGCTGCACAAGGAGGACTTCCAGGCCGTCGACATCGCGTCGATCGCCAAGCCGCTGAGCAAGATGGCGGTCACGGTCCTCGAGCCGGCGCAGGTTCCCGGTGTGTTCGCCCAGGCGTTCCACCTGATGCGCTCGGGCCGTCCCGGACCGGTCCTGATCGACCTGCCGATCGACGTCCAGCTCGCCGAGATCGAGTTCGACATCGACACCTACGAGCCGCTGCCGGTCTACAAGCCCGCCGCGACCCGCGCGCAGGTCGGGAAGGCCCTCGACATGCTCTTCGCCGCGGAGCGCCCGGTGCTCGTCGCGGGCGGCGGCATCATCAACGCCGACGCCTCCGACCTGCTCGTCGAGTTCGCCGAGCTGACCGGGACCCCGGTCGTCCCGACGCTCATGGGCTGGGGAACCATCCCCGACGACCACCCGCTGATGGCGGGTATGGCCGGTATCCAGACCTCGCACCGCTACGGCAACGCGACCATGCTCGCCTCGGACTTCGTGCTCGGGATCGGCAACCGGTGGGCCAACCGCCACACCGGTGACCTCGACACCTACACCGCGGGCCGCACATTCGTCCACGTCGACATCGAGCCGACCCAGATCGGGCGCGTCTTCGCCCCCGACCTCGGCATCACCTCCGACGCCAAGGCCGCGCTGGAGCTGTTCGTCGAGGTCGCGCGCGAGCGGGCCGCGGCGACCGGGCTGCCGGACCGCTCCGCGTGGGCGCACGAGTGCGCCGACCGCAAGTCCACGATGCTGCGCAAGACCCACTACGACCAGGTCCCGATCAAGCCGCACCGGGTCTACGAGGAGATGAACCGGGCGTTCGGGCCGGACACCCGCTACGTCACCACGATCGGCCTGTCGCAGATCGCCGCGGCGCAGCTGCTGCACGTCTACAAGCCACGCAACTGGATCAACGCCGGCCAGGCAGGCCCGCTGGGCTGGACCGTCCCGGCCGCGCTGGGCGTCGTCGCCGCCGACCCGACGCAGAACGTCGTCGGCATCTCCGGTGACTACGACTTCCAGTTCATGATCGAGGAGCTGGCGGTCGGCGCGCAGTTCAACCTGCCCTACGTCCAGGTGCTGGTGAACAACGCCTACCTGGGTCTGATCCGGCAGGCGCAGCGCAACTTCGACATGGACTTCAACGTCCAGCTGTCGTTCGACAACATCAACGCCGACGACGACGCCCTGCCCGGCCTCAAGGGCTACGGCGTCGACCACGTCAAGGTCGCCGAGGGCCTGGGCTGCAAGGCGATCCGTGTGTTCGAGCCGGACGGCATCGAGCCCGCCCTGATCGAGGCCCGCCGGATGGCCGACGAGCACAAGGTCCCGGTCATCGTCGAGATCGTGCTGGAGCGCGTCACCAACATCGCGATGGGCAGCGCGCTGGACAACATGACCGAGTTCGAGGGCGTCACGTCCGACACCGCCGAGGCGCCGACGACCGTCGTCACCCGGGCGCTCTGATGCGTGTCGTCGTCGCCCCGGACAAGTTCAAGGGCTCCCTGACCGCCGTCGAGGTGGCAGGGCACGTCCGGGCAGGTCTGCGTGCGGTCGCTCCGGCGACCGACGTCGTCGCCCTGCCCGTGGCCGACGGCGGCGACGGCACCGTGGACGTGGCTCTCGCCGCGGGGTTCGAGGTCGTGCCCGTCACGGCGTCGGGCCCCACGGGAGAGCCCGTCCGCACCCGCTGGGCCCGTCGTGACGATCTCGCGATCGTCGAGATGGCCACCGTCTGCGGCCTGATGCGGCTGCCCGACGGGATCCCCGACCCGTTGTGCGCCAGCAGCATCGGCCTCGGTGAGGCCGTCGGCGCGGCGCTGGCGGCAGGCTGCACCCGGATCGTCCTGGCGATCGGTGGCAGCGCGAGTACCGACGGCGGCGCCGGGATGCTCGCGGCACTCGGCGCCGTCGTCCGCGACGCCGACGGCAGGCCGCTGCGCCTCGGCGGCGCCGCACTGGCCGCGGCGGCGTCGCTGGACCTGAGCGGGCTCGACCCCCGGCTCGCGGACGTCGAGATCGTCGTGGCGTGCGACGTGGACAACCCGTTGTGCGGGCCGAACGGGGCCGCCGCGGTGTACGGGCCGCAGAAGGGCGCGACCCGCGCCGACGTCGAGACCCTCGACGCGGCCCTCGGCCACTGGGCCGATCTCGTGGCCGGGGCGACCGGTGAGGACCACCGCGACGACGCCGGGGCGGGCGCCGCGGGCGGCGTCTCGTTCGCGGCGGGTGCCGTGTTCGGCGCGACCCTGCGGCCGGGCATCGACATCGTGCTCGACCTGCTGCGGTTCAGCGAGCAGCTCGCGGGCGCCGATCTCGTCGTCACCGGGGAGGGCGCGCTCGACGAGCAGACCCTCGCCGGCAAGGCCCCCGCCGGGGTCGCGGCCGCCGCCCGCGCGGCCGGGGTCCCCGTCGTGGCCGTCACCGGGCACACCACGCTGTCCCCGGAGCGGCTGCAGACCGCCGGGATCGACCGGGCCTACGCCCTGACCGATCTCGAACCCGACGTCGACCGCTGCATCGCGGCGGCCGGTCCGCTCCTGGAGGAGCTGTCACGCGGCCTGGCCGCCGACCGGGTCACCGGTGTCACCACCGGGTGACGTCGACGCTACCCGGGCACCCGGGTCGCCCGGTGCTGTCCGGTTGCGGCCCGGCCGCGGCGGTGTGCGCGGGTTGCGGCAGGCCCCGGTCGCGGCGGCCGGGGCTCAGGCCGGGTCGTCGACCGGGCCGAAGCGGTAGCCGCTGCGCGCGGAGAACTGTGCGGTCACGGCGAACCGGTCACCCCTGACCAGCGTGTGCCGCCACTCGACGGCGCGCAGCCCCACCCTGCCGAGGCGCTCGATCGAGAACCCGGCGACGCCCGTCGGGATGCCGAGCAGCTCGCGCTCCGACGCCACCGGCACCACCGCCCGGATGTGCTCCTCACCGCCCGAGAGCCGCACCCCGCAGCGCTCGGCGTACTCGTCGTAGAGGGCGGTGTGGGTGAAGTCGACGTCGAGCAGCGGCGCGGCGAGCGACTCCGGCAGCCACACCCGGTCCACCGCCAGCGGTGACGTCCCGGCCAGCCGCAGCCGCTCCAGGTAGACCAGCGGCGTCGACTCCTCCAGCCCCATCCGGGCCGCGACCACGCCGTCGGCCCGCACGTCGAGGGTGCGCACGACGCTGCGCTGGCGCAGGCCCGTCGACTCCACCGACGCGAACAGGCTGTAGAGCGCACCGAGGGGCTGCTCGATCTCGACGGGATCGGCCAGCCGCGGGGCCCGCCCGCGCGCCGCGACCACGGTGCCCTCGTCACGCAGCCGGCGCAGCGCCTCCCGGACGGTGTGGCGGCTGACGCCGTACTCGGCGACGAGCCCGAGCTCGCCGGGGAAGGCGGCCACGAACGCGCCGTCGCGCAGCCGCCTGCGCAGGTCGGCCAGCAGCTGCGACCACAGTGGCTCGGCGAGGGTGCGGTCCAGCGGGGCCGCGGCGAGCTCGTCGGTCGCGCCGTTCATGCCGTACCTCTCCCGTGGCCCGGTCTCTCCGCGCCCGTCCGGGAGAACGCTACCTGCGCTGTCGCCGCGGCGGGTCCGCCCCCGCGGTGGGCGGGCCCCGCGGTGATCGCGTCGGCCAGCGCGGTGACCAGCGGCGCGGGCCCGTCCCAGTCGGCGGCACCCGAGACGGTGCGGACCCACTGCACTCCTCGGACCGCGTTGCACAGCAGCATCGCGTCGGCTCCGGCGAGCTCGTCGAGCCGGACCGGGACCGGGTCGTAGGGCACGCGCATGGTGTCCAGCGCGTCGAGCACGGCCTGCCGGGCGGTTCCGGGCAGCAGCCGGCCGTCGAGCGGCGGGGTCGCCACCCGGCCGTCGCGGACGACCGCCACGCAGGACCGCGTCGTCTCCAGCACGTGGCCGTCCGTGGTGACCAGCAGCGGGACCGTGCCGTCCGGGACCGATGCCTCGAGCGCGTCGAGCCAGGCACGGTCGGCGAACTTGTGGGGCAGGCCCTCGACACCGCGCACCGGGGTGAGCAGGACGCCGGGCTGGTCGGCGGGTGGCACGGGCGCGTCGCAGGGGGTCGCGACGGCACGCACCTCGCCGGGCCGGTCGGGGCGGGCGTCGACACGCACCCGCAGGTGGGCCACCGTCCCCCCGTCGGCACCGGTGCCGGTGCCGACGGCGGCCCTGACGGCCGCGGCGACGTCGGCGCGCAGCGGGATGCCGTAGAGCTCCCAGAAGGAACGGTGCAACCGGCGCAGGTGGTCGGCGAGGCGGCGCGGCTCCCCGTCGACGACGAGCAGCGTCTCGAAGACGCCCAGTGCCGGGTCGGCGACCCCGCCGCCGGGCGGCCCGGGATCGGCACCCGCCGAGGCCGGCAGCGTCGCGCCGAGGACCCGCAGCAGCGGTGCGGCCTTGGTCAGGCACTCCCGCCACTCCTCCGCGGGCGAGGAGTCGACGGTGACGCCGCCGCCCACCCCGAGGTGCGTGCGGCCGTCGGGCAGGACCTCCAGGGTCCGGATCGTCACGGCCAGCTCCAGCCCGGCCAGCGGGCCCGCGAAACCCATCGCCCCGGTGAACAGCCCGCGCGTCACCGGTTCGCGGTCCTCGATGATCTCGACGGCCCGGATCTTCGGCGCGCCGGTGACGGACCCGGGAGGGAACGCCGCCGCGAGCAGTGCGGCGTCGCCCGTCCCGGCCGCGATCTCACCACGGACCTCCGACACGAGATGCCACACGCCCGGGTGCGGCTCGACGGCGAGCAGCCGCGGCACCGTGACGGTGCCGGTGGCACAGACCCGCGACAGGTCGTTGCGCATGAGGTCGACGATCATGACGTTCTCGGCGGCGTCCTTGGCCGACGCGGCCAGCGCCGCGCGTTCGCGCTCGTCGGCGGAGGAGCCGGTGCGGGGCCGGGTGCCCTTGATCGGCTCGGTGCGCACGGTCGTGCCGTCGCGGTGCAGGAAGACCTCGGGGCCGGCGCCGACAGCGGTGCAGCGCGGGTCGGCGACGAAACCCGCCCTGGCCGGGCCGAGGGTCTCCCCCAGGCGTGCCCAGGCCTCGGCGGGGGATCCGTGCAGCCGCAGGTCGAGCCGGGTCGCGATGTTGGCCTGGTAGATCTCGCCGCGGCGGATGGCCTGGACGCAGTGCTCGACGGCGGCGACGTGCGCGTCCCGCCCGGGCACGCCGACGACCTCGAGCCGCGCCCGCTGCGGTGCGGCGGGCCGGGACAGGTCGCCGACGAGCCCGGCGCAGCGCACGTCGGTGGCGGCGAGGTCGTCGGAACCGTCGAGCAGCGCCTCGTACCACCAGCGCCGGCCGTCGTGGCGGAGCACGTCGCGGTACCAGGCGAGCGACCACGCCGGGACCTCGGACGCGGGTGCGGCACCCGCCCGGAAGGCGAGGTAGCCGAACCAGCCCCCGCCGACCGCGCCGCGAGCCCTGGCGTCCGGGTCGGCGTCGACGGCGGGCACGTCGCCCATGAGCGCGAACGGGTCCGCGTCGGGCGCGGGCTCCGGGCCGGCCGGGTCGCACGTCACCAGCGCTCCTCGCGACCAGCTGCCCGACCACGCCGTGACCCGGGTGCGGTGCGCCAGCCGGCGCACGGCGTCGAAGACGGTGAGGCCGTCGAGGGCGGCGGGAAGGGGGCGGGTGTGCAGCCGCAGGACCGGGTCTCCCACCTGCGTCCTCCGCTCGTGGCCTGCCGGACGGCCCCGGACGGGCGACCGGGCGCGGCCCGGCTGCTCGCCGAACGGGTCGCCGTCGGCCGCGCCCGTCCATTCTCCACCGCCGGTCCGGTGACCCGGCAGGGCAGGGGGCGGTGTCGCCCGTCCACGAACGGAGCACCGTCCACCCGGTCGGGTGGACCCCGAATGCGGCGGTAACGCCGCTTCGGGGACAGATCGATACGACCATCGGGGTGATCTCCGGAACGCTGCCGAAACGCAACCCGAACAGGGCGTTTCCCGGCGGCCGGTTTGGGATCATCGCGGGCGGACCGCCCGGGTCGACGGTCGCGGCGACGACGTGTGCCGCGACTCGACCGGGCGAGCGGGGACGACGAGGGGGATCGGCCGTGGCCGAGCGTGCACGAACTACCGGTGGCAGGACAGCCACCGTGACACCGCGCCAGGCGCTGCGGGGCAACGGGCGGTGGCCGGCCGCGCTCATCGCCGCGCTCGTCGCGATGGTGCTCGTCAGCGGCTGCGCGACGGCCGCCGCACGCGCGACGCACGAGCAGAAGCAGGCGCAGCAGACCGCGCCCGTCGTGCCCGCCTCGGTGACTCCCGCAGACGGGACCGACGGCGTCGGCCCGCGTACCGACGTCACGGCCGACGGGGGCTCCGGCACGCTGCGCGACGTCGCACTGACCAACGCGAAGGGCGTCGCCGTCGCGGGCACGCTGTCCGACGACGCCAAGCGGTGGACGCCGACCGAGCCGCTCGGCTACGGCGGCACGTACACGTGGTCGGGCACCGCGGTCGCCGCGGACGGCACCACCACTCCCCTCGCGGGCTCGTTCACGACGGTCACCCCGAAGCGCACCGTGAAGGCCACCACCAACATCGGCGACGGCGCGACCGTCGGCGTCGCCGCCCCCATCGAGGTGCAGTTCAACCGCGACCTCGACCAGACCGCGAAGGCGGCCGTCGAGAAGTCGCTGAAGGTGACGACGTCGACGCCGGTCGAGGGCGCGTGGGCCTGGCTGCCCGACGACCAGCAGGGCTCGCGGGCGCACTGGCGTCCCAAGGAGTACTGGCCCGCAGGCACGCGGGTGACGATGACGGCGGCGGTCTATGGCGTCGACATGGGCTCCGCAGGCTACGGCGCGGCCGACCTGAGCAGCGAGTTCACCATCGGCCGCAGCCAGGTCGTCAAGGCCGACGTCACCAGCCACCGGATCGTCGTGATCCGCGACGGGCAGCAGGTCCTCGACCTGCCCGCCTCCTACGGCCTGGAGACCGACCCGAACCGCGTCACCCGCAGCGGCACCCACATCGTCATGGGCAAGGCCGAGACGGTGCTGATGACCAACCTCGCCTACGGCTACCAGAACCTGCCGGAGAAGTGGGCCGTCCGGATCTCCAACAACGGTGAGTTCATCCACGCCAACCCGGCCTCGGTCGGCGCGCAGGGCAACCGCAACGTCACCCACGGCTGCATCAACCTGTCGCTGAAGAACGCCAAGACCTACTTCGACACGGCGATGTTCGGCGACCCGGTCGAGGTCACGGGCAGCAGCGTCACGCTCTCGGCGGCCGACGGTGACGTCTACGACTGGGCGGTCGACTGGAGTGCCTGGCAGTCGATGTCGGCCCTGTCGAGCTGACCTGTCGACCTGTCGAGCTGATCTGTCGAACTGACCCGGCGAGCACCCACCCGCGGCCCCACCGAGTTCGACACACGACTGGTTCCATCATGATCCGGAGCAGTCCCCTGTCGAGCTCGACGGGCGGGGAGCGGCGTCCGATCCCGGCGAACCACCCGTATCAGCCCGGCGGCGGTGGCGCCTGTGCGGCATGACATGTTCTCCGGTGTGCTGGCGCTCGACACATCGGCGGTACGGCTGGTCTCGCCGTGGTTCGTCGGCGGGGTGGCGGTGCTCGCGGCCGTGTCGTGCGTCGTCGTCGTCCTCGGATGGCGGCGGTGGCGGCATCCCCGGGCCGGGCGCACCGCCTCGGTGCTCGCCGCGACGGCGCTCGTCGTGCTCACGCCCGCGTCCGTGGCCAACAGCGCCGGCAGCTTCTACCCGACCCTCGCCGCGCTGCTCGGGACGTCGGCACCCGCGGTGAGCGCGGCAGGCGCCCGGGCCGACGACACCGGGCCGGGGACCGTCCGCACCGTGGCGGGGCCGCACGGACCGCTGCCGGTGTACCTGCCCGCGGCGGCGGGCGCGCCGGGTGCCGACGGTGTCGTGTTCCCCGTCGTCGAGTGGCTCGGCCCCCTCGCCGCAGATGATCCGCTCGTCGACGCGCTCGACCGGGCGATCACCGAGCACCGCTCGCCGCCCGTCGTGGTCGTCGCCACCGGCCCCGTGGGTGCCGACGAGGCCGCTGCCCTGCGCGACTGGGCCGTGGGCTCGGCCTCGGGTCTTCCGGTGCGGCGCGACCGCGCCGGGTGGGCGATCGCCGGTCCGATCGGGCACACCGGCTGCCCCCTGTCGATCGCGCTGGGCCGCCCGACCGACTGGGCCGCCGCCGCGGGCGCGCCGTGCGGGCTCACCGCCCCCGCGGGCCCGGACGCACCACCCGCGCTGCTGGCCGTGACCGCCGGGGCCGCGACCCCCGCCGACGCCGCGTCGCTGGTCTCCCCCGCACAGCTGACGGGCTACGTACTCCGGGACGGGGCGGACGCGCCCGGCGCGGTCATCGGCTGGCTCGGTTCCCGGCTGACCGGACCCGCCCGCGCCCCCACGAACGACCGGGCAGGAGCTGACCGTGTCCCGTCCTGACGCGGCCCGCTCCGACGCTGCCCGTCGTGAGGGCCCCGGCAGCACCCGGACCCGCGGCGACGACGACCGCGGGCCTGCGAAGACGGTGCGTCCGGACCCGTCGGCCCGCCGGCGTCGCCTCGCCGGCACCGCCGCGGTCCGTGCCGTCGTGTGGACGGCCCGGCTCGTCGCACTGGTGACGGTCGTCGCCGCGCTGTTCCCGGCGCCGCGGCGGGCGTTCATGGCGTCGCTGCGCGCGAGCCTCGGACTGCCCCCCGCCGTCGGGATGGCGGGCGTCGTCATCTCGCTGGTCGCCGCAGTCGGGCTGTGGCTGCTCGGGGCCGGGCTGCGGCGGCGCAAACGCCGCGCGTGGACCCTCGCGATCGTGGTCAGCGCGGTCCTGACCGTCGTGAACGTGCTGCACGGGGTCACCACCGGGCACGGCTACGTCGCGGCGGCGCTGACGCTGGCGCTGCTCGTGGCACTCGTCGCATGCCGGCGGCGGTTCGTCGCCCGTCCCGACCCCGGCGGGCTGACGCGAGGTGTGCTGATCCTGATGCAGCTCCCGGTCGCCGGGTTCGTGCTGGTCTGGCTCCTGCTGGCGCTCAACCCCCGGCGCATCGACGGGAACCCGGGCCTGTGGCAGCAGGCCGGGCACGCGGCACTCTCCCTGGTCGGGGTATCGGGGCCGGTGCAGTTCCGGGCGGGCTGGCTCGACGACCTCACCTCCGCGGTCGGCCTGGCGTTCGGCGTGACCGCGGTGCTGGTCGCGGGCTACCACCTGCTGCGCTCCCCCGAACCGGAACCACAGCTCACCGGCGACGACGAGGACCGGCTGCGGGCCCTGCTCGACCGGCACGGGAGCCGCGACTCGCTGGGCTACTTCGCGCTGCGCACCGACAAGGCCGCTGTCTTCTCCCCCACCGGGAAGGCGGCGGTGTCCTACCGGGCGCTCGCGGGCGTCGCCCTGGCGTCGGGCGACCCGCTGGGCGACCACGAGGCATGGCCCGGCGCGATCGAGGCCTTCCTCGGCGAGTGCGCGTCCTACGGCTGGGTGCCCGCCGTCCTCGGCTGCTCCGAGCTCGGGGCCACCGCCTGGGCCCGCGCCGGCCTCGACGTGCTGGAGTTCGGCGACGAGGCGGTCCTCGACACCGCAACGTTCACCCTGGAGGGCCGGGCGATGCGCGGGATCCGGCAGGCGTCGGGCCGCCTCGCGCGCGCCGGCTACTCGGTGCGGGTGTGCCGGCTCACCGACCTCACCGACGACGAGCGCGCGGCCGTCGCCGACCGGGCGTCGCGGTGGCGCGGGGACGCCGTCGAGCGGGGCTACTCGATGGCGCTGTCGCGGGTCGCCGACCCGCGCGACCCCTGCGCGGTGGTGGTGCTCGCCGCGCAGGAGGGCGAGATCCGGGGGCTGCTGCAGTTCGTCCCCTGGGGTGGCGACGGCATGTCGCTGGACCTGATGCGCCGCGACCCCGCGTCGGACAACGGGCTCAACGAGCTGATGATCGCCGAGCTGATGGCGGCGGCGCCCGGGCTCGGGGTGGCACGGGTGTCGCTGAACTTCGCCGTGTTCCGGGCGGCGCTGGAGCGGGGCGAGCGGATCGGCGCGGGCCCGGTGGCCCGGGGCTGGGCGAAGCTGCTGCGGACGGCGTCGCGCTGGTGGCAGATCGACAGCCTGTACCGCTTCAACGACAAGTTCCGCCCGGACTGGGTTCCGCGCTACGTGGCGTTCCCCGCGGTGCGCGACCTGCCGCGGATCATGGTCGCGGCGCTGGAGGCCGAGGGATTCGGCGGCCGCCCGCCCGCGGTGCTGCGCCTGCTGCGCCGCTGACCGCCCACCCTCGGCTACGGGTGCGCCCTACCCGTCACGATCGCGAGCATGTCGACGACACCGGCCCGCAGGTCGGCGGGCGCGGCCGGGTCGCCGGAGAGCTGTCGCAGCAGCGACTGCTGGAACATCCCGTCGAACATCGCGTAGGCCAGCGTGGTGCCGCACACCGGCGGCGTCCCGGTCAGCTCCGCGTAGCGGGACACGACGCGGGAGATCATGCGCTCGAGGCTCGCGTCGATCTCGGCGACGTCGGCGCGGAAGGACTCCTCGAACAGCGACTGCGAGCGCAGGTCGTACCAGAGCCGGTGCAGTACCGCGTCGTCGACGAGCGTCGTCGCCATCGCGCCCGCGAACTCCGCGGCCAGCTGCACCGCTGTCCCCGCGGTGGTGACGACGTCGTCGTAGCGCTGCACGCAGACCGCCTTGTAGCGGCGCACGCAGTAGGTGATGAGGTCGACCTTGTCGTGGAAGTAGTAGTGCAGGACGCCGTGGGAGAACCCGGAGTTCTGGGCGATCTCACGCAGGCTCGTGCGGGCGTAGCCGAGCTCGGACAGCGTCTGGAGCGCGGCATCGCCCAGCTCGCGGCGGCGCTCTTCGAACTTGTCGACCCGGCGGCGCGCGATGCGGTCGGCGCGCTCGCCGGTGCGGATCGCCGGCCTGGTCACGGGTGCTGTCACCGCCTCGTCGGGGTTGCCTCGCAGAATACGGTGCCCCACGTCCTGGGCATCCGTCCAACGAAATCTTGACACTCGTCCAAAATCCTTCCTAGGTTGTGGTCCGCATCACCTACGCCGCGGGGCCGGTCCGGTGCCGCCGAACAAGGAGGTTCGATGGGTGGGATCGACCTGACCGGTCGCCGTGCACTGGTCACCGGAGGTGCCCGGGGGCTGGGCGAGGGGATGGCGCGGGCGCTGGCCGCCGCGGGTGCGACGGTGATGCTCGCCGACGTCCTCACGGACGTGGGCGAGAAGACCGCCGCCGACATCGAGGGGGCGCACTTCGTCGAGCTCGACATCACCGACGACGCGGGCTGGGAGTCCGCGATCGCACACACCGTCGCCGAGCTCGGCGGGCTGGACGTGCTGGTCAACAACGCAGGCGTCGAGGTCACGCAGCTGATCGTCGACACCGAGCCCGACGACGTCCGGAAGATGCTCGAGGTCAACATCCTCGGCACGATGCTCGGGCTCAAGCACGGCCTGCGCGCGATGCGTCCCGGCGGCGCGGCGGGCAACGGCGGCGCGATCGTCAACGTCGCATCGGTCGCCGCCACGATCGCGTTCCCCGGCATCGCGGGATACTCCGCGACCAAGTCCGCGGTCGACCGGCTGACCAGGGTCGCCGCCATGGAGTCGGGCAAGCTCGGCTACGGCGTGCGCGTCAACTGCGTCTACCCCGGTCTGGTGCCGACCGACATGGGCATGAAGCTCGCCGTCGAGACGTCCGGGCTGGGCCTGTTCCCCGACCCGAACGCGGCCGTCGCCGCGGTCGTCGAGCTCACCCCGTCCGGCCGGCTCGGCGAGGTCGCCGACATGGCCGACGCGGTCGTCTTCCTCGCGTCCGACCAGTCCCGGTTCGTCAACGGCGCCGGCCTGCCGGTCGACGGCGGGATGGGGATGTGACGGGCTGATGTCGCTCACCGCCTACCTGGACAAGGGCGCGTCGCTCGGACGGGACGCGACCTGCCTGCAGATGGGCGGCCGGGTGCTGTCCTACGGGGACGTGCAGGACCTCAGCCACGACGTCGCCCGGGCGCTGCGGCGCTCGGGCGTCAGGCCCGGCGACAAGGTCGGCGTCCTGTCGGGCAACGACCCCGTCGCCTTCGCCTGCGTCTTCGGCATCGCCAGGGCCGGCGCGGTGTGGTGCCCGATCAACCCGCGCAACGATGCGGGCGAGAACCGCGAGCTGCTCGACCTGTTCGAGTGCAAGGCGTTGCTGTTCACCCGGGCGTACGCCGCGGTCGTCGGCGCCGTGGCCGGGTCGCTCCCGGCGCTGGACGTGCTGGTCTGCCTCGACGCGGAGCTGCCCGACGTCCCCTCACTGCAGGACTGGCTCGACCCGGCGGGCACCGTCACCGGGCCGGTCGAGGCGCCCCCGCCGGGCGATGTCGTGATGATCGTCGGCACCGGCGGGACGACGGGACGCCCCAAGGGCGTCGTCCTCACCGGCCGGGCGCTGGAGACGATGACGGCGATCACGCTGATGAGCTACCCCTTCGAGGGGCGGCCCGCCTACCTGGCGCTGGCGCCGCTCACCCACGCGGCCGGGGTGCTGTGCTTCCCGGTGATGGCGCTGGGCGGGCGGATCGTCGTCATGCCGAAACCGGATGTCGGCGAGTTCCTCGGGCTGGTCGAGCGCGAGCGCGTCACGCACACGTTCCTGCCACCGACGTTGATCTACATGCTGCTCGACCATCCGGCCCTCGACACCACCGACACGTCGTCGCTGCAGTGCCTGTTCTACGGCGCGGCCCCGATGTCGACGGCGCGGCTGGAGGAGGGGCTCACCCGGATCGGGCCCGTCCTCGGGCAGCTGTTCGGGCAGACCGAGGCCCCGATGATGATCTCGACGATGGCCCCCGCCGACCACTTCCACCCCGACGGGACCCTCGCCCGGGAGCGGTTCTCCTCGGCGGGGCGGCCGACACCGCTGGTCACCGTCGCGATCATGGACGAGGAGGGCAACATCCTCGCGGGTGGGGAGCGCGGCGAGATCGTCGTGCGAAGCTCGCTGGTGATGTCGGGCTACCACCGCAACCCGGATGCGACGGCCGAAGCGTCCCGCTTCGGCTGGCACCACACCGGTGACATCGGCTTCCTCGACCCGGAGGGTTGGCTGCACATCGTCGACCGGGCCAAGGACATGATCATCAGCGGCGGTTTCAACATCTACAGCGCCGAGGTCGAGCAGGCGCTCGCGGCGCACCCTGCGGTGCGGGAGTGCGCGGTGGTAGGGCTGCCCGACGAGAAGTGGGGCGAGCGCGTCGTCGCGGTCGTGGAGCTGCACCCGGGCACCGAGGTGACCGGACCGGAGCTGGTGGCGTTCGCCAAACAGCGCGTCGGCAGCGTCAAGGCGCCCAAGCAGGTACTGACCTGGACGGACCTGCCGCGCTCGACCGTCGGCAAGGTGGTGAAGACCGAGATCCGGGCGCGACTGACGTCCTGACGCGACGGGGGCGCGACTGTCCCCGCCGGCGTCACCGGACGGTCTCCCCCACGACCTCCCCCTCGACGATGCCGTCGTAGGTGCCGGGGCGCGCGCCGTCGGTCCGCTCCCAGTGCAGGAAGCGGTCGGTCTCGGCGAGCACGGCACCGCCGAGCCACAGGGCGACGACGGCGTCGTCGACGAGACCGAAGACGTTGAACACGATCTCGGGAACGACGTCGACCGGCGAGACCAGATACACCGCGGCGAGCACGAACAGGAAGAGCCGGCTGGTGGTCAGGCCCGGGTAGCGCCCGGTGACGGCGGCGCCCGCCATCCGCGGGAACGCGCGGAACATGTCGCCGACGCCGGGGGCGCCGGGCCGGCGGGTCTGACGCACCAGGGTCCAGAGCGCACGGAACGCGGCGAGGCGACGCGGCCCGAACCGGCCGGCCATCCCCGCGGCTCCCGCCGTACGAGCCTTCGATCCGCTGGTTCCGGCCATCGCCATCGCCTCCTCGCGGCGCCCCGTGCGGAGCGCAACATCGTAGGACGAACAGGACGGGTCCTGGTGTTCCCGGCACCTCCCCTGGGGTGACGCAGCTCTCGCCTATCGAAGTCGGTATTGCATCGCGATGTAGTCGCGATATATCGTGATGGCACGCGAGCCGATCGACGGCTCGATCTCATCACAAGGAGACACACCATGAACGCCATGAACCCCCCGTGGGAACACCCCTTCGCCGCCTTCGGCGGCGGTCGCGGCGGCCGTGCCGCCCTGCGCGCGGCGATGTCCGCCGAGCGCGGTGGCCCGCACGAGCGCCCCGATGACGACGACGGACCCCGTCCGGGCCCGGGCAGGCGCGGCGGTCGACGCCACGGCGGCCCACGCTTCGGCCCCGGCGGACCGGGCTTCGGTCCGGGTGGACCGGGCTTCGGTCCCGGCGGCCCCGGCTTCGGCCCGGGCGGCCCGCGCGGCTTCGGCCGTCGTGGGCGCCGCACCAACCGTGGCGACGTCCGCGCCGCCGTCCTCGCGCTCGTCGCGGAGCAGCCGCGGCACGGCTACGAGATCATCCAGGAGATCGCGGCGCGCACCGACGGTGCGTGGAAGCCGAGCCCCGGCTCGGTCTACCCGACTCTGTCGCAGCTGGAGGACGAGGGCCTGGTCCGCGTCGAGCAGACCGACGGCCGTCGCGTCGTCCAGCTCACCGAGGCCGGTACGGCCTACGTCGCCGAGCACCGCGAGGAGCTCGACAAGGTCTGGGACTCCGCGAAGCGCGACCCCGACGAGGACACCGCCGAGCTCTGGACCCAGCTGGGCCAGCTGCACGCGGCCGCGCAGCAGGTGATGGCCACCGGGACGCCCGAGCAGATGGCGACGGCGACGGAGTCGATCACCGAGGCGCGCAAGGCGATCTACCGCCTGCTCGCCGAGTGACACCCGCATGAGACGACGAGGGCCCCGACATCCGTCGGGGCCCTCGTTCGTGCGCCGTCAGCAGTCGCGCAGCTCCGGGCTCTGGTTGAGCACCTGGCCACGGATCGAGACGAACTCTCGGTAGACGGGCGAGTCGACCGCGGCCGGCGTGAACGCGGCGACCCGGTGGCAGTTCTGGAACGCCAGGGTCACCCCGAAGTGCCGCTCCAGGGCACCGCGGATCGCGTTGCTCGCGAGCGCCCGCAGCAGCTGGCCGCGCTCGGTCTCCGACGGCGGCGGCACCTCGTGCTCGCCGAAGGGTGCCTCGGGCCGGGCCTGCCCGTCGGCGACCGCCGCGGCGACGACCTCCCAGGCGTACGGCAGCGAGTCGCGGACGACCGCGAGGAACGCGGCGTCGTCGAGCTCGCCGCGCTCGGCGCGCTCCAGGACGGCGGTGGGGACGTCGAGTGACATGGCGTTCTCTCCTCTGTGGGGGGGTGGGCTCGGTCGCACGAACGGCACAGTCACGCAACTCGGTTGCAGCACTGCGCCGATCGTTCACGGCAGGGAGGGGTTCGGGGCTCAGGCCGGGACCGGGACGCCCGGGACGAAGCCCGGAGCGACCTGCGCGGCGAGGTCGAGGCCTGTGGCCCGGTCGCCCCAGGCGCGGGCGTTGCGCAGGTGGAACTCGACGGTGTCGCGGTGGTAGCGCTCCCAGTCGCGGGGGCGGGCGTCGAGGGCCGCGAGGACGTCGGCGAGCACCGCCACGTTGGGCGCCTCGAGCTCGGCGACCGGGCGCGGCTCGCCGCGTTCGGCGGCCCGCACCCACGAGGAGCGGGCCAGCCAGCCGACGAGCGCGTCGCCGGCGTGCTCACGCAGGTAGGCGACGTCGGCCCCGTCGTCGACCTTGTTGCCCAGGACGGCGAGAGCGACACCGCGGCCCGCGGCGTGCGCGGCGTACTGGTGGAAGACCCCGACGCCGCGCCGGGTGGGCTCACTGACCAGCACCGTCAGGTCGAAGCGGGTGAACAGACCCGAGGCGAAGGCGTCGGCACCCGCGGTCATGTCGACGACGACGTACTCGCCGCCGCCGTCGACGAGGTGGTTGAGCCACAGCTCCACGGCACCGGTCTTGGAGTGGTAGCAGGACACGCCGATGTCGGCCTCGTCGAACTCTCCGGTGACGAGGTACCGCACGCCGTCGGGCGTGGTCGCCGCGCAGCGGGCGAGGACGGGGTCGTCGGCGCGCAGCCCGGCGGTGCGCGAGCCGGGGCCGGGTGGCGTCGTCTTGATCATCGCCTCGGCCGACGCGACGAGCGGGTTGTTGCCGCGCAGGTGGTCCTTGAGCCACGGCAGGTCGGCGCCGAGCGCGCGGGGCGCGGGGCCGGTGGCGCCGAGCGCCTCGCCGAGGTTCTGGTTGATGTCGGCGTCGACGGCGAGCACGGGGTGCCCGCGGTCCGCCAGGTAGCGGCTGAACATGGCCGCCGCCGTCGTCTTGCCGCTGCCGCCCTTGCCGACGAACGCGATCCGCACGAGCCGTCCCCTTCCTCGTCCCCGACTGAACACGGTAACGGTATCGGTTTTCACTACTGGGTGATCATGCCGGGGGTCGAGGCACCTCCCGCACATTCACCACAGCTCGTGGTCAATCCGCCCTCGACTCGGTGTTTCACATCACATCGCGGGGGGACCTAGCGTCGGGTCCGCTGGACGAGGTCGAGGAGGACACGTTGCGGCTGGTCACCTACCAACCACCCGGGGACGCGACGCCACGCGTCGGGGCCCTCGACGGGGACCGGGTCGTCGACCTGCCGGGGTTCGCGTCGATGCTGGACCTGCTCGAACGCGGTCCCGCCGGGCTCGACGACGCCCGCACGGTCTCCGCCGTCGCCGCCGTCACGCACCCGCTCGCCGACGTCACGCTGCTCGCCCCGCTCCCCCGGCCCCGGACGATGCGCGACTTCATGCTCGTCGAGGAGCACGTGCGCAACAGCTTCGGCGACGTCCCGCAGGAGTGGTTCCGCATCCCGGTGCACTGGAAGTGCAACCCCGACACCGTGATCGCGCCCGACACCGTCGCGCCGTGGCCGTACTACACCGACAAGCTCGACTTCGAGCTCGAGGTCGCCGCCGTGATCGGGGCGCCGCTGTTCCGGGCGAGGGTCGCCGAGGCCGAGGCCGCCATCGTGGGCTACACGATCTTCAACGACTGGAGCGCCCGCGACATCCAGTTCCGCGAGATGTCGGTCAGCATCGGGCCCGCCTTCGGCAAAGACTTCGCGACGACGCTGGGCCCCTGCCTCACCACCTCCGACGCCTTCGACGCCACCGGCGCCCGGATGCAGGCGCGGATCAACGGCGAGACATGGTCCGACGGCACCATCGGCGCGATGCGCTTCACGTTCGCCCAGGTGATCTCGACGCTCTCGGAGTACCAGCCGCTGCACCCCGGCGACGTCCTGGGCGGCGGCACCGTCGGGCGCGGGTGCGGCCTGGAGCTCGACCGGTGGATCGCCCCCGGCGACGTGGTCGAGCTCGAGGTCGAGGGCATCGGAGTGCTGCGCAACACCGTCGGGCAGAAGGACAGCCGGCCCGAGAACCCCGCTATCGACCTGAGCAGACAGGAGGAGGACGCATGACCGAGGTGATCCTGCAGGTCTATCCGACGCTCGGCGACGAGGCGGCGATGGCCGCCCAGCGGCCGATCGGCCGCAGCAACGACGCCTACCAGAAGATGCTGGCCGGGCTGATCGAGGTGTGCCAGGCCGCCGACGACCTCGGCTACTGGGGCATCACCCACGTCGAGCACCACATGCACACCGAAGGCATGGAGATCTCCCCCGCCCCACTGATGCTCAACGTCCATCTCGGGCACTACACGAAGCGGCTGCGCCACGGCCAGCTCGGCCTCGTGCTGCCCGCACACGACCCGATCCGCCTCGCCGAGGAGATCGCGATCGCCGACCACATGCTGCAGGGCCGGCTCTTCGTCGGGATGGCCCGCGGGTACCAGGCGCGCTGGCAGAACATCCTGGGGCAGCGCTTCAACGTCACCAGCACGGCGTCGGACCAGAGCGACGCCGACCAGCGCAACCGGCTGCTGTTCAGCGAGAACTTCGCGATCATGAAGAAGGCCTGGACCGAGGACCTGCTCACCTACGACGGCCCGACCTACAAGATCCCGTTCCCGACCTCGGGCATCCCGAACTGGCCGCCGGCCGCGACGATCACCGGCAAGTACGGCGTGCCCGGTGAGGTCGACGAGAACGGCACGATCAAGGGCGTCGGCATCGTCCCCAAGCCGTACACGAGCCCGCACCCGCAGCTGTTCCAGGCGTTCGGCGCCAGCCCCGGCACGCTGCGCTGGTGCGGCGAGGAGAACGTCACCCCGACGATCCTGATGGGCTCGCACACCAAGCTGCGCGCGCTGATGGAGATCTACCAGGAGGGCGCCGCCTCACGCGGGCGGCACCCGCGCTTCGGCGAGGGCATCGGCGTGTGCCGGACGTTCTACGTCTTCCCCAACGGCACCCCCGAGGACGAGGTCCGGGCCAAGATCCGGCGCAGCGTCGAGCTCTACGAGGAGCCGGTGTGGCGCGGCTGGTACGAGCAGTTCGGGTTCATGGAGGGCAGCCGCCTCGACGACGAGGAGGGCCCCGTCCCGAAGCCCGGCGAGCACCTCGCGGACCGGCTGATCGACTCGGGTCTGCTGATCGGCGGCACCGTCGACGACGTCAAGCGCAAGATCGAGGGCTTCCTCGCCGACCTGCCGATCGACTACTTCGTGTGGCTCTTCCACTGGGGCATGATCCCCCGCGACGAGGGCCTGCGGATGCTGGAGCTGTTCGGCGAGAAGATCATGCCGGAGTTCGGGATCACGGGAGCGCCTGCGCCGGTCGCCGGGGGTGGTACGTGAGTACTCCCCGTTCCCGGGAGGCCGGGATGCCCGACCCTGCCCTGCAGGACCTCGGCAAGGGCTTCCACGTCTTCGTCCAGCTCGACGGCAGCTGGGGGCTCAACAACGTCGGCATCTTCGCGGGCCGCGACGGGGTGGTCCTCGTCGACACCACGTTCACCGAGGGCCGGGCACGGGCACTGCGGGCCGCGGTGGAGGAGCTGTCGCCGCACCCCATCCGCACCGTCCTCAACACCCACCACCACGGCGACCACACCTACGGGAACTACCTGTTCCCGGAGGCCACGATCATCGGCCACGAGCTGTGCCGGTCGGCGACGATCGCCACGGGCTTCGAGACGAAGAAGTGGTTCCCGGGCGTCGACTGGGGTGACATCCGGATCGTCCCGCCTGCGGTGACCTTCCGCGACGAGATCACGATCTGGTGCGACGACGTGCCGGGCACCGTGAAGTTCGTCGGGCCCGCGCACACGACCAACGACGTGTACCTGTGGCTGCCGGAGCACTCGCTGCTGTTCGCGGGTGACCTGGTGTTCAACGGGGGTACGCCGTTCGTCGTGATGGGGTCGATCTCCGGGCTCCTGCGGGCGCTGGACGAGCTCGACGGCCTCGGCGCGCAGACCCTCGTGCCCGGGCACGGGCCCGTCGGCGGGCCGGAGCTGATCGGGCGGCAGCGCGACTACCTGCGGTGGCTGCAGGACGTCGCGAAGCGGGGGTTCGACGCCGGCACCGAGCCGCTCGACCTCGCCCGGTCACTCGACCTGGGGACGTTCGCGCAGCTCACCGACTCGGAACGGCTTGTGGGCAACATCCACCGCGCCTACTCGGAGCTGCGCGGCGAACCGCTCGGCGGGCCGTTGGACTACGACCGGATCGTCGACGAGATGGTCGCGTTCAACGACGGGCACCCGCTGCACTGCGTGGCCTGACCGACCTCGGCGCTCACGTCCGCAGGGCCGCTCACGAGCGCACCGCCGATGACGAGGGCCGGGTGGGCCGGTTCTCACGGGGTCCGGAGCGCCCCCCCACGTACGGGTCGCGGAGCCGTCCAGCCCGCCCGTTCGGCGACGTCGAGGGCGAGGGCCCGGAAGTTCTGCACGGCGGGCCCGGCGACGCTGCGCCAGAACAGGTGCACGGGCACGACGGGCGCGGGCTCGACCGGGCGCCACACGAACCCGTCGGGAACCGGATGGAACTGCGTCTCGAACGCGACGGAGAACGCGCGGCCCCCCGCCACCCGGGCGCGCGCGGCGGGGTCGGTGTGGAACACCCCGGACGACAGGTACTCGAACTCGTGGATCGGGCCGTCGAACCCGTTGAACCGGTAGAAGCCGACGACCTCGTCGAAGAAGCCGGGCGACAGCGCCCGGGGCCAGATCGTCAGGGTCATCGCCGCGAGCGCCGCCATCGGCACCGGCGTCTCGTCGGCCAGCGCGTGGTCACCCGCGAGGATGACGCCGATCGGCTCCTGACGCAGCGTCGCGCACTCCAGGTCGCCCGTCAGGGTCGGGCAGCGCGCCAGGCCGACGTCGAAACGGCCGGCCTTGACCGCCTCCACGGCCTCGGCCTGCCACATCTCGCACATCTGCAGCGTGACGTCGGGGTGCCGGGCGTGCAGCTCGTCGACCAGCAGCGGCAGTGTCTCGTCGGCCAGCGTCGGGGTGAACGAGATCGCGAGCAGCCCGGCCTCCCCCGCGGCCGTGCGCCGGGTCCGTTCGAACGCCGTCGACACCGAGTCGAGGATGCCGCGGGCGTGGCCGAGCAGCTCCCGGCCCGCCTCGGTCAGCTCGACGCTGCGGGTGGTGCGGCGCAGCAGCTGCACCCCGAGCTCGTCCTCCAGCTGCCGGATCTGGGTCGACAGCGCCTGCTGGACGACGTTGAGCCGCTTCGCGGCACGCGAGAAGTGCAGCTCCTCCGCGACGGCGACGAAGGCGCGCAGATGCCGGAGCTCGGCGTGCCCGCTCACATGTCCGATTCTCGCCCCCGCGACCGGTCCCGTGCCAGGCCCGTTCGGCTCCGCACGCCGAGGCGCCTGCCGGTGACCGCCCGGCGCAGCTCGTGGGCGGGGTGTTCGGGGGCCGGGCGTTCCGGGCTTCGCCGGTCGTTCACCGACGAACCCCTGGGCGAGATCCCCTGACGGGCACCAAGATGGCTCCGGGACGGGACAGTGCCACGCGTACGTCGTACGCAGACGCCACACAGGACACGCACGGGAGTCGAGCATGAAGATCGGGATGGTCGGGCTGGGTCGCATGGGTGCCAACATGGTGCGCAGGCTGATCCGCGACGGGCACGAGTGCGTCGTCCACGACGTGTCGCCGGACGCCGTGGCACAGCTGGAGTCCGAGGGCGCGATCGGCGCGGCGTCGCTGGCCGAGCTCGTCGCCGAGCTGGACGCGCCGCGCACGGTGTGGCTGATGCTGCCCGCCGCGATCACCGGCCAGATCGTCGAGCAGGTGCTGGAGCTGGTCGAGCCGGGCGACGCGATCGTCGACGGCGGGAACTCGTCCTACCGCGACGACATCGACCGCGCCGAGCTCACCGAAGCCCGGGGCGTCGACTACGTCGACTGCGGGACCAGCGGCGGAGTCTGGGGCCTCGACCGCGGCTACTGCCTGATGATCGGCGGTCCGGACCGGGCCGTCGACCGGCTCGACCCCGTGTTCGCCTCGCTGGCACCCGGCGTCGGCGACGTCGGCCGCACTCCCGGCCGCACCGGTGACCCGTCGCCGTCGGAGCAGGGCTACCTGCACTGCGGGCCGTCGGGTGCCGGGCACTTCGTCAAGATGGTGCACAACGGCATCGAGTACGCGCTGATGGCCGCCTACGCCGAGGGTCTCAACATCATCAAGCACGCCGGCATCGGCAAGCACGCGCACGACATCGATGCCGAGACCGCGCCGCTGGCCGCGCCCAAGTACTACCCCTACGACCAGATCGACCTGGGTGAGGTCGCGGAGGTGTGGCGCCGCGGGTCCGTCGTCAGCTCGTGGCTGCTCGACCTCACCGCGCAGGCGCTGCACGCCGACCCTGAGCTGGAGCAGTTCTCCGGCCGGGTGTCCGACTCCGGCGAGGGCCGCTGGACCTCGATCGCGGCCATCGAGGAAGGTGTCTCGGCGCCGCTGCTGACCACGGCGCTCTACGCCCGCTTCGGGTCCCGCGGCAGCGAGATCTTCGCCGACAAGATCCAGTCGGCGCAGCGGAAGGGCTTCGGCGGGCACAT
>NZ_BEGX01000045.1:0-8969 GCF_002583555.1 Pseudonocardia sp. N23 | reverse complement strand
AAGAAGGCATGACGCCCCCCGCCGCAGGCACGGCGGGGTCCCCCGTCCCGGGTGACGTCCTCGTCCTGTTCGGGATCAGCGGCGACCTGGCGCACAAGAAGATCCTGCCCGCGCTCTACCGGCTCGCCGAGCGCGGCGAGCTGACCGTGCCGGTCGTCGGTGTCGCGCTCACCGACTGGGACACCGACGCGCTGCGCTCCCACGCCGCCGACGCCGTCCGCGAGGTGATCGACGACGTCGACGACGACGTGCTGCAACGGTTCCAGGGCCTGCTCACCCTCGTCGCGGGCGACTACTCCGACACCGCGACGTTCAGCCGCCTCGCCGAGGAGGTCCGCGCGCGGGCCGATGCGACCGACCCGTTCGTCGTGCACTACCTCGCGGTGCCGCCGAGCCTGTTCGGGACGGTCGCCGACGCGCTCGCGAGCGTCGACCTGAACCAGCGTGCGCGCCTGGTCGTGGAGAAGCCGTTCGGCCACGACCTCGCCTCTGCACGGGCGCTCAACACCGAGCTGGCCCGCAACTACACCGAGGACCAGGTGTTCCGGGTCGACCACTACCTCGGCAAGGAGTCCGTCGAGGACCTGCTGGTGCTGCGGTTCGGCAACACGCTGCTCGAGCCGCTGTGGAACCGCACGTGGATGGACCGCGTCGAGATCACCATGGCCGAGGACTTCGACGTCGCCGACCGCGGCTCGTTCTACGACGCCGTGGGCACGGTCCGCGACGTCGTGCAGAACCACCTGCTGCAGGTCCTGGCCTACCTGATGATGGAGGCGCCGCGCAGCGACGCCGCCGACGACCAGCGCGACGCCAAGCACGCCCTGCTGTCGTGCGTGCGCGCCATCGACCCGGACGAGACGGTGCGCGGGCAGTACGAGGGCTACCTCGGCGTCGCCGGGGTGAAGCCGGGCTCCACGACGGAGACGTTCGTGTCCGTCGTCCTGCACATCGACGACTGGCGCTGGACAGGGGTGCCCGTGCACATCCGCGCGGGCAAGGCGATGCCGGAGACGTTGCTGGAGATCGACGTCGTCCTGCAGGCGCCGCCGCGGCCGCTGTTCACCGGCGCCGACGACGCGGTGCCGCCCGCGAACCGCATCCGGATCCGGTTGCAGCCCGACTCGCGCATCACGTTCTCCGTGCTCGCGAAGCGGCCCGGCGCGGGTGACGTCGCCGAGGAGGTGCCGATCGTGGTGGACCTTCGCCAGGTCCTCGGCCTGGCCCACGAACCGTACGAGCGCATCTTCGGCGACGCGCTCGTCGGGGACCCGGCGCACTTCGCGCGGTTCGACACGCTCGAGGAGGCGTGGCGGATCGTCGCGCCGATCCTGGACGCGACGACGACGCCGGCGCCCTACGCGAAGGGGACGTGGGGACCGACCGCTACGGACGGAACCACAGCGTCCACCGGGTGACCGGCAGGTAGCCGAGGCGCCGGTAGACGCCGGCTCCGGCGTCGCTCGCGATCAGGACCGCGGGCGACGCCGGGTCGGCGACGGTGGCCGCCCACGTGACGGCCGTGCCGACGCCGCGGCCACGGAACCGCGGCAGCGTCGCGACGGCCTCGACGTCGACGACCTCGTGCGTGGCGTGCGACAGCGCGCAGCCCGCCGGTTCGCCGTCGACACGCGCGAGCCAGAACCGGGTCCGCCCGCCCAGCAGCCCCGCGGGCGCGGGCGAGGCCGGGGCCGGGTAGCCGTCGGCCAGCAGCCGGGTCCACGTGGCGAGCCCGTCGACGTCGGTGACCTCCTCGACGGTGACGCCGTCGGCAGGCGCGGGCGCGGGGCCTCCCGCAGGACGGATCATGAAGGGCGGGTGGCCCATCAGGACGAGCCCGGTGAGGTCGGCGGTCGGCTGCGGGCACACCAGCAGGAACGGCCGCCCGGCGGGGAAGAACGCGGCGATCCGGTCGGCTGCGTCAGGCCCGCGGGTCGCGACGGCGACGTTGAGGAACACACACGGCGAGCCGGCGTCGGCCAGGACGACACCCGGCTCGCGCGACGTCCGGCCGCCCGCCGCGTCCGCCCACGCCGTCGCGCGGCCGGCCATCGCGCGCACGGCGGCGAGGGTGAGGGTGTCGGTCGACGGGGTGTCGTCCTCCGCGCCGGAGCGCGGCACCGTCGTACCGGTCGCGGACATCAGCCCTCCAGCCGGTAGAAGCGGAACATGGCGTCGTCGATCGGGAGGTCGGTGACGTGCGTGAACCCGGCGTCGGCGGCGTAGCGGCGCAACGTCGCGGGCCGCATCACCGTCCCGGTGGCCGCGGAGTGCTCCGCGCAGCGCCCGACGGGCAGGCAGTGCAGCACGCTCGCGGCGTAGAGCAGCCGGTCGACGGGGCTGCCGGGGGCGGTGAACCCGTCGGACGCGTTCTCGTCCATGACGACGACGGGCCCGCGGGTCAGCCGGCGAGCGGTGCGCAGCGCGGCGACGGGGTCGGCGAGGTCGTGGATCATCTCGAACGCGAACACCCCGGCGTAGTCGCCGGTCAGAGCGGGGTCGGTGACGTCGGCGACGACGAACCGCACCCGGTCGGCCACCCCGGCGTCGGCGGCGTTGCGGGTCGCGGCTTCCACGGAGGCCGGGTCCACGTCGTACCCGTCGACGGTCGCGTCCGGGTAGCCGCGGGCCAGCGCGATCGCGGCCCACCCGACGCCGCAGCCGAGGTCGGCGACCGCGCCGCCGGCCCGCAGCGCGGCATCGAGGTCGGGCAGGGTGGGCAGCCACTCCGCGACGAGCCGGCCGGTGAACGCGGGCCGGTTGAACCCGCCCTGCGCGTGCTGGACGCCGTAGTCGGCGAAGGGCACGCCGCTGCCGGTCCGGTACGCGTGCTCCAGCGCGGGCAGCACCCGGCCTGCCGACTCCAGGAACCCGGCGAGCGGCACCACGTGCGCGGGACTGTCGGGGTCGAGCAGCACGGCCTCGGTGCCGGGCGGGAGCACGTAGCGGCGGTCGTCGGGGTCCGCGGTGGGGTCGTCGACGGCGAGGATCCCGGCGGTGGCCTGCTGCTCGCACCATTCCCGCACGTAGCGGGCGTCGACGCCGGTGGCGGCGGCGAGCGCGGTCGGGGTGAGCGGGCCGTCGGACAGCGTCCGGTAGAGCCCGAGCCGGTCCCCCAGCCCGACGGTGAGCAGCTCGAACGCGCCGATCCCGGCCTCGAACAGCCGGCCCGCGAGCTCCTCGGCCGTGGTGACGGTGGCGGTCATGGTGTCCTCCTCGGTGTCGCTGGTGTCGTCAGCAGGGAGGCGCCACATCGGGCGTGGCGATGCCACGCCGTCGCCGCGGCCGCGCTACAGCTGCCAGTGCACCTCGCGGTCGGGGGCGTAGCGGCAGAACGTCCCGGTCCGTACGGACACCGCGAGGTGGCGGCCCAGCTCCGGATGGACGTCGTCGATGCGGGCCAGCGCCTGCCGGACCCGGTTACCGACGGCCTTGCGCATCCGCTCGGCGTCCGACGCCGCGGTGCGCGGCCGGCCGCCCAGCCCGGTGACGGCGCCGAGCTCGGCGAGCAGCGCGTCGCGTTCGGCGACGGCACGTTCGGCGCGGACCGGGTCGTGTGCGGCGGTCGCGTCGTCGAGATCGTCCTGCAGGTCGAGCAGCCGGCGCCGGTAGGCCGCGACGGCAGTGCGGTCGGCCAGCTCGGCTGCCGCGGGCACCGGTAGGTCGAGGGACCCGACCAGCTCGGCCGAGGCGACGTCGCGGCCCGGCCGGGCGAGCAGCGTGGCGAGGTCGCGCAGGCCCTTGGTGTCGCGCAGCCGGACCTCGCGGCCGGCCCAGCGCAGCGTCCAGACCTCACCGTCGCGGACGAAGGCCGCATCCGCGGCCGCGGGTGCCTCCCAGGTGTGCTCCGTCAGTGCCGCTCCGGCTGCCGTGTCGAGCACCGCGGCGTCCGCGAGGTGGCGGCGGGCGGCGGTGTCGTCACCGACCGACGCCGCGAGCCTGCCCAGGTGGCCGTCGACGCTGCCCCAGGTGCCCGCGAGGATGCCCTCGATCGCGAACTGTCCGGCGAACGGCACCAGCAGCGCGTACACGTCGCGGGCGGCGTCGCGGTCGCCGACTATCAGCGCCGTCCGCGCGCACTGCACGACCTCCGGCAGCCACTCGCTGTCGCGGGGGCCGTCGCTGCGGGCGGCCAGGTAGCGCTGCAGCGACAGCCGCGCCTGCACGGACGCCCCCGACAGGGCGTGCAGCAGCGCGACCGTGCAGTGCGACGCGGCGACCGACTCGGGCGCGAGCTCCTGGAACCGCCCGACCGACGCTGAGGCCCTGCCCCGCAGCGCAGCCCGGACGAAGTCCTGGGTCATGGCCAGCAGCTCGGCGTTGGGGCTGCCCGACAGCGTCGCGAGCCGGTCCCGCTCGGCGGTGTGGACGGCCTCGGCGGCGGTGTCGCCGCGCATCGTCGCGCGCGTGCCGCGCCACAGCGGGACCAGCCAGCTCAGGCCCGGGCGGCGCACGGCCGCCGCGACGCGGGCGTAGCCGTCGATCTCCGCGTCGACTGCCACCCAGTCACCCGCCTCCGCCATCGCGACGAGCCGCAGCCGCCGGCCCAGCAGCTCCGCGGCACGGTCACGCGCCCCACGCGCGGACTCCACGATCTCGGTCGCCGCCGCCCGCCGCGCCGCGACGTGGTCGGGTCCGGCGACGGCGTCGCACCACGCGGCCAGCGCGCTCGCGCGGGCCCGGGGGTCGCCGAGACGCCGCGCCATCGCGACCGCGGCGTCGGCCAGCCCGGCCCGGCGGTCCTCCCCGGCGGTGTGGCTCAGCGCGACCGACAGCCGGGCCGTCACCGCGCAGCGCAGAGCCGAGTCGTCGGTGGGGAGGGCGGCCAGCGCCTCCTCGAGCAGGGCGACCCGGTCGGGATCGGCCAGGTCGACCTCGAAGCCGGCGCTGCCGCCGGTCGCACCCAGCGCGGCCGTCGCCAGGACGTCGGCCCGCCCCGCCGCGCGGCCCCGCGCGGCCGCCGCGGTGAATGCGGCGCGCGAGGTGGGGATGTCGTCCGCGGCCAGCGCCGCCTCGCCCCGTGCGCACAGCAGGTCCGCACGCACGTCGCGATGTGCAGGGTCGTCGCCCGGCAGCGCCGCGAGCGCCGCGTCGAGCCAGCGCAACGCGTCCTCGTGGGCGGTGTCCGCGGCGGCCTGTGCTGCGGCGGACGCGGCGGCCCGCGCCGCCCTGAGGCCGTCGCCGGGATCGCCGGACAGCTCGGCGACGACGAGCGCCTGGTGGGCGACGGCCGCGTCGTCGGCGGCACCGCTCGCCGCGCGGGCGGTGAGCGCGTCGAGGGCGCGGCGGTGCATCGGGAGGCGTTGCGCGGCAGGCGTGCGCGCCGCGAGGGTCTCGGCGACGAGCGCGTGCGGGAACCGGACCCGGCCCGTCTCGTGTGTCAGCAGGCCGGCGTCGGTGGCGGGCCCGACGGCCGCGGCGAGGTCCGCGGGGGCCACGCCGGCGACCCGGGCGAGCAGCACCCCGTCGACGCCCGCCGTCACGCCCGCGTCGAGGACGGCGGCGGCCCGCAGCACGGTCTCGGTGCCGGCCGGGAGCCGGTCGAGCCTGCGGTCGAGGACGGCGCGGACGCCGCCGGGCACACCCGTCGCGTCGCCGGCGCGGCGCATCCGCACGACCTCCGCGGCGAAGAACGGGTTGCCGCCGGTGCGGGCGTGCAGCTCGGCGGCCGCCGCGGGGTCGACGTCCTCCCCGGTCAGCTCGGCGACGACAGGGACGAGCATCGGCGCCGCGAGCCCGCGCAGCGCGATCCGTCGGTCGGCGAGGAGCGTGTCGAGGGCCTGCGCCGCATCGGGATCGGTGTCACGGCACGTCGCGAGCAGCAACACCGCCGTCGACGCCAGGTGCGCCCGCATCGCACCGAGCAGCCGCAGCGTGGCCGCGTCGGCCCACTGCACGTCGTCGACCACGAGCAGCACGGGCGCTGCGGCGCCGAACGCGGCCGCCACGGCGTCCAGGACCAGGAACGGGGCGAACTCCGGTTCGGCCCCGGCCGGGACGGCCAGCGCGTCGGACCGGTCGAGGGCGGCCAGCAGCTGCCGGACGGGCCAGTACGGTGGGGCGCCGCGGTCGCTTCGGCAGGCCGCCCAGGCGACGTGCACGTCGTCGGCGCGCAGCCGGTCGGCGACCTCGGCGGCGAGCCGCGTCTTGCCGATCCCCGCGTCGCCGACGATCAGCGCGGACGTGCCCCGGCGCGCGGCGAACGCCGCCGCCGCGGCAGCGAGCAGCTCGCGCAGCTCGGACTCCCGGCCGTGCAGCACGGCCGGGAGTATGGCCGTGGCCGCGTCAGCGGGGAAGTGCCTTGTTGTTCTTGTTCTTGATGGCCGTGTACGCGGCGGCGCCGACGAACAGGACCGCGCCGATCACCAGCGCGACGCCCAGGAACTTGAACACCGCCCCGAGCACCGAGATGACGATCCAGATCGCGAGCGCGACCCCCAGGATTTTCAGCAGCATGTGCGAACCCCTCCTCCGCCGTCATCCTCTCCGACGAACGGGCTGCCGCGGTAGTTCCCACGCGCGCCCGTTTCGTCACGGTCCGGTGGAGGGGTCGAAGTAGGACTCCCAGGCGTCGACGTCGACGGTCGAGGCGGGGTCGGCGTCCTCGCCCCACAGTTCGTGGGCCTCGAACCGCAGGGTGTAGAGCCACTCGGGGGCCTCCCCCGCGCCGTGGGCGTTGCGGTCGGGCAGCACGTGAGCGCCTCGGACGGCGACGACGGTGCCGACGTGACCGCGCGCGTACCGCGGCAGCCGGGTGTGCCCGCGGGGGTGCATGGTGCGGGCCCGGACGCGGTCGCCGACGGCGAACCGGGCCGGCGTCGCGACCTCGCGGGTGTAGGGGGTGCCGGCGGCGAGGGTCGCGGCGACGTCGGCGGCGCGCAGCACCCGGGCAGGCTCGCCCGGTGTGTTCGCCCGGCCCGCGGCCAGCTCGTCGCGGGCCACGAGACCGTGGGCGACGAGCAGGTCCTCCAGGCCGCGCAGCCAGATCGCGTAGTAGCTCGACGTCAGGTACTCGGTGTTCTCCAGCGCCACCATGTGCTCGCCCTGCCGGCCGCCGTGACCGAGCTCCGCGATGGCGGGCGTGGCGTCGGCGAGCAGCCGTTGCCGGTAGCCGGGGTCGGTCCAGGCCCGGACCACGACGCGGGCGCCGTTGCGCGGCCCGACGTCGTGCTCGTAGGTGGAGATGATCTCCTTGAGCGCGGCGGGGTCGACGTACCCCTTCTCGACGAGGACCTCCTCCAGCGCGGCCGCCCGCGCCGCCACCGTGCTCTCGGACATGGCCCGACCCTACGGCCTCCCACGGGTGGCAGCCCGGCCGTCGGAGGGGGTGCTGTCCACACCGTGGCGCTCACGCTGCCGCGACGGGCACACACCCGGTGGCGCGGTCGAGCCGGACCCCTGCGCCGCAGCACAGTTCTCCCCAGACGGAGCGCCCCCGAACGGGGCCTGCCACCACAGGGGGAACCACCGATGACCGCGATGATCGACCACCAGGACAGCCTCTCCCGCGTCGCGGGGCCCGTGTTCTTCCCGGGCGACGACGGGTACGCCGACGAGGTGGCCGGCTTCAACGCCGCGCACCTGCCCGCGCCCGCCGTCGTCGTCGGCGCGACCTGCGCCGAGGACGTCGCCGCCGCGGTCGCACACGCCGCGGCCACCGGCCGCAGGGTCGCCGTCCAGGCCACCGGACACGGCCTGCTCGACGGGCTGTTCGGCACCGTGTTCGTCTCCACCCGCCGGCTGACGGGCGTGACGGTCGACCCGACCGCGCGCACCGCGCGCGTCGGCGCCGGGGTGCGCTGGCGTGAGGTCATCGACGCCGCCGCGCCGTTCGGCCTGGCCCCGCTCAACGGCTCGTCGTCGAACGTCGGGGTCGTCGGCTACACGACGGGCGGTGGCCTCGGCCCGATGGCCCGCCGCTACGGGTTCGCCGCCGACCACGTCCGGCGGTTCACCCTCGTCACCGCCGACGCCCGGGTCCGCGACGTCACGCCCCACACCGAGCCCGACCTGTTCTGGGCCGTCCGTGGCGGCAAGGGCAACTTCGGCATCGTCACCGAGATCGAGTTCGACCTGATGCCCGTCGCCCGGTTCTTCGGCGGCGCCGTGATGTTCGGGGCCACCGACGCCGCGACCGTGCTCCACACGTGGCGCGAGTGGGCGCCGGCGTTGCCCGAGGACACCACCTCGTCCGTCGCGATGCTGCGGCTCCCGCCGGACCCGGCGCTGCCGGAGCCGCTGCGCGGGCAGTTCGTCGTCGCGGTGCGGTTCGCCCACCTCGGCTCCGCCGCAGAGGGTGAGTCGTTGCTCGCGCCGATGCGGACCGTCGCGACGCCGGTGATGGACACCGTCTCCGACCTGCCCTACGCGGCCGTCGACGCCGTCCACATGGACCCGACCTCCCCGATGCCGGTCTGGGACCGCGGCGGCGCCCTGCGCGAGCTGCCCGCCGAGGCGGTCGACGCGCTCCTCGCCGCTGCCGGCCCCGGTGTCGACGCGCCGCTGGCGATGGTGGAGGTGCGGCTGCTGGGCGGGGCTATCGGCCGGGCCCCGGCGATCGCCAACGCCGTGTCCGGACGGGAGGCAGCGTTCTCGGTCTACAGCGTCGGTGTGCTCGCCGGGCCGCCGGTGGAGGTCGTCGCCGCGTCGGCCGCCGCGGTGCTGGAGGCGTTGCGGCCCTGGGCCTGCGCCCGCGGGCTGGTGAACCTCCTCGGTCAGGCGGGCCCCGCCCGCGTCGCCGCGCTGTGGGATGACGCCGATCTCGCCCGGCTGCGCGCGATCCGCGCGCAGAACGACCCGACGGGCCTCTTCGCCACCACCGTGGTGATCGGCTGAGCGGTCAGCTCGCCGCGACCCGCCCGGCGTCGTCCCCCTCGTGGTGGGCGACGTCGGGCACCGCCGTGCCCAGCCGCCCGCGGATCGTCGGGTGCAGCAGCATCTCGCGCAGCTCGTCGAGGTGGTGGTCGCGC
>NZ_BEGX01000044.1 GCF_002583555.1 Pseudonocardia sp. N23 | reverse complement strand
CTCGTTGCTGGCCGAGGTGCCGCGGGCGTTGTTGCCGTGCACGTTGGCGTCCTGGACGAGGACGTCGCGGCCGTTGGAGAGCACGATGCCGCCGTCCTGGGAGTCGGCGACCTCGCAGTCCCGCACGACGATGTGGTCGATCTTGTCGCCGTAGATGCCGTGACTGGACGAGCCCTTGATGGTCAGCCCGACCAGCCGGACCCAGGAGCGGCCGTCGAGGGA
>NZ_BEGX01000043.1 GCF_002583555.1 Pseudonocardia sp. N23 | reverse complement strand
CGCAGCGGCGCACGACGATGTGGTCGATCTTGTCGCCGTAGATGCCGTGGCTGGACGAGCCGCGGATGGTCAGCCCGACCAGCCGGACCCAGGAACGCCCGTCGAGCGAGACCAGCCCGTTGCCCTCACCGCCGCCGGTGATCACCACGCTCGCGCCGGGTGCGGCGGCGATGGTGAGCCACTTGCCCGGCGCGCCGTCGCGGGACATGGCGAAGCCGGGATAGGTACCCGCGGCGACCTGCACGGTGTCACCAGGCTGCGCGGCGTCAACCGCAGAGCTGATGTCGCGGTAGGTCCCGCCCGCGCCGACCGTCAGTGTGCGGCCGCCACCGGGAGCCCCGTCGTCGATGCCCTTCGTCGGTGCCGTCCCCGTGCTGGTCCCGGTGTCGCTCCCGGTGCCCGCGCCGCTGCTGCAGGCGGCGGGCGCGCTGAGCCCAGCCTTGACGAGCGCGTCGTAAATGGCCTTCGCGCGCGGGTCGGTGGCAGTGGCGGTGGCCGCGGCGAGGTCGGCAGCCGCCGCACGCCACCCACACGACGCCGCGGAGGTGTTGAGGATGGCCAACGGCGAGTTCTCGGTCGCGCCTGCGGGCCCGGCGCCGGTAACGAGCCCGAGCGCCACCACGCTGGCGATCACCCCGGTGCGGATGACGTGGCCTGACCGATCTGCCGTTTCCGCGCTGCTGCAGCCGCGGCGCACGCGCACTCGCATCACAGACCGAGGCTAAGCACGACGAGGCCGAGAAGGAGCAGCACGATCAGCGGGCCGACCATGGCCATGCTGAGTCCACTTGATCGGGATGGGGTCACTGCAGACCCAGCTTGCGAGAGCATGCGGGCCACGCCGAGTAGCCGCCGCGGTCGGCCTTGACCTTCTCCGCCACCGCGATCTGCTGCTCACGGGTGGCCTGGTCCGCGCTCGGCGCGTACTGGTCGCCTCCGTAAGCCCGCCACGTGGAGGCCGCGAACTGGAGGCCGCCGCCGTAGCCGCTGCCGGTGTTGATCTTCCAGTCGCCACCGCTCTCGCACTGGGCAAGCCGGTCCCACGTCGTGCTGGCCGAGGCATCCGAGCCGGACTGTGTGTCGCCGCCCTGGCCGCCGGAAGTCGCCGCGTCATCCGAGGTTCCCTGGTCCTGCGGTTCCTGCCGGTCCCGGGACGTCTCGTCGTCCTGCGGCTGCTGGTCCTGGTCGTCGGAGCTCTGCTCGTCGTCGGCGCCGTGCTGACCGCTGCCCGTGTCCTGAGCGCTGTCCTGGTCGCTGTCCTGGTCGCTGGCCTGATCGTTGTCGCCGCCGCCCTGATCGGCGCTGTCCGAGGTCGACGAGCTGTCCCCGGAGTTGGTGCCGGTGGAGGTGGTGTCGGTCGGGTTCGTGGTGCCGGCCTGCTGGGCGCGGCCGGTGATGCCCTGCGCGGCGAGCTGCTCGGAGAGGTTGCGCGCGACCGGGTCGTCACCGGCGGAGGACAGCTCGTCGGCCAGCTTCTGCGCCTTCGCCTCCCACGCCTGCCCGGCCGCCCCGGCCCCACCGGTCGAGGTCTGATCGGTCGGGGCATCGTCAGCGCCGGTCGTAGCCCCAGAACCCGTGGCTCCGCCGCCGCCCGGGGCGGTGTCACCACCGGTGGTGCTCCCGGTGCTCCCTTGTCCGGTGCTCCCTGTCCCGCTGCTGCCGGTGTCGGTGCTGCCGGTGTCGGTGCTGCCGGTGTCGCTGCTGCCGTTGTCGGTGCTGGTGGTGCCGGTGCTGGTCGCGCCGCTGTCGCTGGTGCCGGTGCTGTCGTTGCCAGTGGTGGAGCCGTTGTTGCCGCGTTCGGTGACCTGGTTGTTGACGGTGTTCCCGGTCCCGGTCCCGGTCCCGCTGGCGCGGGCCTGCTCGATGATTTGGGCGAGCTGGCGGGCGGCGGGGTCGGAGTCGCCGGTCAGCTGGGCGAGCAGGGTGTCTGCCTGGGCCGACCAGTCGCCGGTGCCGGCGGCGCCACCAGCTGACGAGCCCCTGCTGGTGGTGGAGTCGAGGCCGCAGACCTCGACGCCGTCGGCGGGCAGCGCGCGGATCGCCGCAGCGAGCGCGCCGCCGGCGAGCAGGACCGACCCGGCCGCGGCGCTGGGTGCGATCGCCGGCCCGCTCCCACCATCCGCGGCCGCGTCTTGTCCCGATGCTGTGCCGGTGGCCGTGCTCGCGCTGGTGTCGGAGGCCTTGCTGGTGTCGGGGGCCGTGTTGGTGTCGGTGCGCAGGTCGGCGGGGGTGGGGGAGTAGCCGGCCTTGGCCAGCGCGACCGCGAGTGCTCCGGCGGCCGGGTCGTCGCCCATCGCGGCCAGCGTGGTGTCGGCGAGGTCGTGGGCCTGCTGCTGCCAGCCCGAGGCCACTGACGGGGTGATCCCCAGCGCCCGGATGCCCGAGCCCAACGCTGCCGCGCGGGCATCCGCGCTGGCGAGGGTCAGCGAGGTCACCAGTTCCCGGGTCTGCTCGAGCAGCTTCGCGGCCTGATCCGGCGTGAGCTGCCCCGTGCCACTGGCCCCCGTGCCGCCGGTGCCGGTCCCTGTGCCGCCGGTCCCGGTGCCGCCGGTCCCTGTGCTGGTGCTGGTGTTTCCGGTGGTGGTCTGGACGGTGCAGGTCCGGTTGTCGGCCTGGTCGGCGACGAGGGCGGGGGTGGTGGTCAGGGCCGGTCCCGCGGCCAGCGCGGCGGCGACGGCCAGG
>NZ_BEGX01000042.1 GCF_002583555.1 Pseudonocardia sp. N23 | reverse complement strand
CCTGCTCGCTGCCGGCATGCTCGGCGCGACCGTGATGCCGCACGCGATCTACGTGCACTCCTCGCTCTCCCGCGACCGGCACGGCTCGCCCGCCCCGGGCCCCGAACGCCGCCGGCTCCTCTCGGCCACCAAGGCCGACGTCGCCGTCGCCCTCACCGTCGCCGGAGCCGTCAACCTGGGCCTGCTGCTCGTCGGCGCCGCCCTGCTCAGCGGCGACGACCGCACCGAGACCCTCGACGGTGTGCACGCCGCCATC
>NZ_BEGX01000041.1 GCF_002583555.1 Pseudonocardia sp. N23 | reverse complement strand
GTAGGCGTCGGAGTCGGGGGCGTACTCGGCGATGAAGGCCATCCGGGCGCCGCCGTTGTCGCCGACGTAGGCGCCGTACTCCTGCAGCGCCTTCGCGATCGTGGCCTCGCCCTTGCTGATGCCGGGGATGGCCTCGACGTCGATGGAGGGGTCGAGCTGGACGCGGGCGCCCTCGGGGATCGGGGAGCCGGCACCGTCCATGTTGGAGCCGTCGGTCTTGGTCGCCGGGTAGCGGACCTCTTTCGGCTTCACCACGTTGGTGGAGAAGAACAATGCGTGCGGGATGTGCCC
>NZ_BEGX01000040.1 GCF_002583555.1 Pseudonocardia sp. N23 | reverse complement strand
CCGACATCGATCAGCCTCTCACGACACGCCGCGACTGCCGTTGCAGTACTAGCCACGGTTCAGGGCTGCGTGGTGCACCTGGCGCGGGCGACCCTGCGCTATGCGTCCAAAGCGCACTGGTCAGGGATCACCACGGCGTTGCGCACCGTCATATAGTTCCTCAGGTCGGCGCTCAGTAGTTCCTCAGCGGAAGGACGAGCGTGGCGTCGTGGGTGTGGTCCTCGCAGGCATGAGGCTGCCGCCGTCGGTTGGATCTGGCGGAGGCGCGAGTGGCGAGGAGAACGTTCGACGTGGTCGATGTGACCGAGATATTGATCCACTGAGCCCTTTCCACTTGGCTTCAGCCGGCGCGGATGAGGACGAGGAGGGCCTTGACCAGGCCGGTGGCCCGCAAGACGGTGAAGAAGTACGTGTCCCCGGCGTTGGCGGCGGGAGTCAGCCCGGCAGCGGCCGAAGAGCGAGTGGGAGCAGCTGGTCCGCGGCTGGTTCCCTGGTCTGGCGGACACGGGGCTGCGGCAGATCATCTGGCCGGAGTTCGACCGTCACCGCGATCTGATCGCTGAGCTGCTGGCCGCTGGGGTCACGAAGGCGACGATCCGGCAGCGGCCGCGCGACGAGCACGGGGTCGTGGCCTCGGCGGCATCGTTGAAGCGGTGGATCGCCGTGACGTTGCCCGAGCAGGGTGTCCGGGAGCGGTCACGGTGCTGTGTGAGGACCCGCCGCCGGCCGCGGAGGCGCAGATCGACTACGGGTTTCTCGGCTCGTGGAGCCGACCCGGTCGGCGGGCGTCGGCGGGGACGGGCGTGGGCGTTCGTGATGGTGTTGTCGTTTTACCGGCACGTATTCGTCCGCCCGGTGCTGACCATGGACCAGCACGCCTGGACCACCGCTCACGTCGCCGGGTTCGAGTTCTTCGGTGGTTGGTGGGTGTCGAACCTCCGATCTGGTGTTGCGGACGGGCAGGATGGGCGTTCCCGTCGAGGAGCGCGCGTGGCCTGGCAGCCGCAGTTGGTACGAAGGGTCGACGCCGCGGGGAATCCTGCCGCGTCGCTGGGGCATGCGCCGGTGGACGACTACCTAGAGTTCGTCGCCGCACGGTGCCGCCCGAACACGTTGCTGGCCACCGCCTATGACCTGATGGTTCTGTCAACCGAAGCTGGCCCCGGCATGACGGAGGAATCTGGCTCCAGTGATGTGCTCAGGTGGCGGGGTCGACGCGTGCGGCTCGGGCATGGGCCAGTCGTTAGGAGCTGGTGCCGGTCTCGAGGATGTTCCCGGCGAAGGTGAGTCTGTCCACGATCGCGGCGCAGAGTCGCGGGTCGGTGAAGGTCTTCGTCCAGCCGGAGAACGACTCGTTCGACGCGATCGCGACGCTGGCGGTCTCCTCTCGCTCGGTGAGAACCTGGAACAGCAGCTCGGCGCCGCGGCGGTCGAGTTCCATGTAGCAGCTCGTCGATGCAGACCAGATCCACCCGCCCGTAACGGGTTATCATCCTGGCGAGCTGGCGTTCGTCGGCGGCCTCGACGAGCTCGTTGACCAGCTTCGCGGCCAGGGTGTAGCGGACCCGGAACCCCTACTGGGCGGCGGCGGTGCCGAGCGCGATGAGCATGTGGGGCTTGCCGGTGCCGGAGTCACCGATCAGACACAGCGGCTGGCCCTTGCGAACCAGTCGCAGCCGGCGAGGGTGTGGATCACCGCGGCCGGGAGTTGGGGGGTTGGCGTCGAAGTCGAAGTCGTCGAGCCACTTCTCCCGCGGGAACCCGGCAGCCTTGATCCGGCGTGCGGACCGGCGCCAGTCGCGGTCGTCGCACTCGGCCAACAGCAGCTCGGCGAGGAACCCGGAGTAGGTCAGCTGCTCGCGCTGCGCCGCAGCGGTGGGCTCGGCGACCCGGGCCCGGATGGTGGGCAGCCGCAACGAGCGACAGGCCTGATCGACCGCGGCCTGGGCGGCCTGCTCGGTCATCGCGCGGCTGCGCAGCTTGGGCTGGCTCATGACACCTCCGAACTCGATGTGCTCGACATCCCGATGCGGTGGGCTTCTCGCCGGTCGTGGCGGTACAGCGGGTCAGCAGCTCGTCGTAGGCGTCGACGGTGGGTAACGGCCGCCGATCCGGTGGCAGCCCGGCGATCACCGCGGCCGGGTCGTGCAGGCGCCGTTGGGTTAGGCTCACCACCCGGGCGGCGGCTGGCTCCAGGGGCCGTGGGGTGGCTGTCTGCATGTCCGGCTGGATGAGAAGCTGCGGCCTTGCGGGCCTCGACCGCGACGACGTCGGCCGAGACCGCGCCGACCGAGGCCGCGGCATGCAAGCCTGCCAGGACACCTGGGCGTGGCCCAGGTAGCGGTGCAGGAGCAGCACCTCGATCAACGCCCGGGTACCGCCGGCGTCGCCGAGCGCGGCCCAGAACGCCTCATGCGCCGGGGTGAACGCCCCTGACTCGCGGGCCTGAGCCAGCGCGGTCGATCCCGGCAGCGCGCCGGGCTTGCGCTCCAGGATCTCCAAGTAGTGGTCCTGGCCGTTCTTGTAGACGTTGTAGCCGCGGCTCCAGTTCACGCCGGTAGTGCGGTAGACCTCGACCTCGCGGCGAGCGGCGTAGACCGACCAGCCCCGCGCGATCAGCCATAGGAACCGACGTCGTCTCTACGACTGCGGCCGACCCCCAGGCCGTCCACGGCTGCATCCAGACCTGAGTTGCACAGGTTTAGTGCCCCGGCGCGTTGATGGCGGGGAGCCGGTCGAGCAGGACGCGCGCGTCGCCGACGATCTGCGGGGTGGCTGTGATCGGGTGTCCGCCGACGTCGACGCGGACGGTGCGTAGCGGTTTCAGCGTTCGGACGAGCTTGCGGATCGAGGCGCCGGTGGCCTCCTGAAGGTGGCGGGAGACAGCCAGGGCGGCGAACACGACGGTGAGGTGGGCTTCGATGGCGTCGCGTTGCCGGTGGAAGATCGGCCGGGCACGGAGATCGCTCTTGGCCATCCGGAAGGACTTCTCGACCTGCCAGAGATCGTGGTAGGCCTCGACCACTGCGGCGCCGTCCATGGTGGACTTGGGGAGGTTGGTGACGTAGCCCTTGAGACCGGCGAGCTGACGGGCCCGCTCGACCAGGCCCCAGTCGACCTCGGCGTCTCCGGAGTCGAGACGGACGAAGCGGTCCTTCTTCAGCGGCCGCTTCCCGGCGGCGACCTTCTCCGCCCGGTCGACCATGGCGTTGATCGCCCTGTCGTCGCGCTTATGTCGAGCGAACAAGTAGTGGTAGACCACCCTGCGCGACCGGGCGGCCTTGCCGGTGCCCATGACGCGGGTGGACTCGAGGTGCTGGCCGTCGGTGAAGGCGTTGCCGTGGCGTTCGAAGTGTTCGGCCAGGTCGTAGGGCGCTCTACTGATCCGAGACCCGACGATGAAGGAGAACTTCTCGTCTTCCAGCGCGTTCAGATTCTTCGCCGAGAGCATCCCGGCGTCGGCGACCACCACCATGTCCTCGACCTCGTGGCGGGCTTTGAAGCCGCGCAGGACAGGCAGCAGGGTGGATGTCTCGGCGGTGTTGCCCTCGAAGCAGGACACCTCCAGAGGGAAGCCGGACGGGTCGACGAGGAGCCCGACCTGGATCTGCGGGTCGACCCGGCGTTCCTTGCTCATTCCCACCTTGCGGAGCTTGTCCTCGTGTTCGGCCTCGAAGTGCAGCGTGGTGACGTCGTAGAGGATCGGCGACGCCGACCTCGTCCGCACCGAATGCGTGGCGCATGCCGAGGCCAACACCGCCCGGTAGTCCTGGGCGATGCAGCGGCGCAACGCGGCGGTGAAGGTGTTGCGATGCGGCGCGGCCACGCCGAGCTCGTCGAGGACGCCGACCGCGGCCTGGGTGCTGGTGGGCTCCACGATCCGGGCCAGCACCAGCGCCCGGAACGCCTCGTCAGCGACGGTGTCGAACCCGAGCTGGCGGTACGCGTCGGTCAGGACCTGCCACAGGACCTCGCTGGCTGACCCGGTGACCGTCGCCCCACCCGCGCTCGCCCTCTCGGCCGCCGGCAGGTCGAGGGCCTGCTGACCTGCATGGATCCGGTCACGAGCGGACGCCACCAGCACGGCGAGCGCGGCGTCGTCGTGAGCGGAGCCGATGTGGGCGACGATCCTGCGCACGCCGTGACGCTTCTCCACGATCTGCACCGCCGTGGCCCCGGAAGCGGTCTTGACCTTCCGGACGTATGCCACCCGCGCAGGCTACCGATTAGTGCCCCGAATCCTCAGCCGACAACCCGCTCACCAGCATCAACACCAGACAGGTCCCCGACACCTGTGCAACTCGGGCCAGACGACAACACGTCCCTGCGGTTCAGATCCTGCCGTGATGAGTCGCCCGAGACTCGGTGCGCTCATGCAGCGCTGAGACGATGGCGCCGGTGAGCTCGGCCTCGATCATGCCTGGCAGATCGGGTTCCTTGGCGAGAACACGCAGAGACTCACGCCGGTGGCCCTCCCACACGCTCAGCCTCGCCGGAAGGGCCCGGGACTTCCACCACCAGCGGGGACGCAGCCTAAGGTTCGGCAGCTGGGGTCCCAGAAGTTGCTGATCAAGACCTAGCGAACCTGCATTGTCAGCCGCCCGGAGCCCGTCTCAACGCAGCGACACGACACCACTCCCGTGGTCGAGCACGCCCTCACCTGCTCTCCATTCGGAAGAACAACAAACGGCAGACGGTCAAGAGCTTGATGGGGAAGACTGCATTGCTCTCGCGACAGGGCCCCAGTACCTGCAGAATGCACTGATTGCGGCGGGATCATCCGCCAGTAAATGGAGAGTCGGGGCGGGACAATACCCACCGCCTGCAAGGATTAGCGGTCGCAGGAGGCTGTCGGCAGTCCGACTCTCTTCCGGCCAACGGCCCACACTTATCAAGAAAACGAAGGCGCCCCGCATATGTATTCTAGACAGTACGGGGAGCAAGGCGTCATCCAGACGACCAGCAATAGCGAATGCCCCAACAACCAGGATCCTTGTGCCGATTCCCTCTCCCGTAGACGTCGTGGCAACGTCGCAGCCAGCGAGTGTCGCAGCGAGTCGATAGGCAGCAGGCCTCGCCGGACTTGAGTCACCTACCAGAACTGCTACACCCATGTCGGAACAACCTTGAGCACATGGTCTCCATCCGGAAACTTTCACTTAATCATGCAAGTCGAATTTAGAGCGAGACAATGCTTCCATTGACACTACGACACGTTCATCGCTTTCCCTCAGATTCGCGGATGATTGCGGCGACCCAGCCTGGCGGCTTGCTATATAATTCTCGGCTCAACGACTTGATTGCGACCTGCGAGATAGCTAAACACTGCTTGGGGAATAAAAAGCAAAAGAAGAGCGAGGAGAGGAGCAGTCCATCCGCCACTAACATCATGCATAGCTCCCACAATGAATGGCCCAGCCGCCGCCAGAGTATAACCAACGCACTGAGCCATGCCAGACAGCTGTGCCGCGTGATGGGAGTCGTAGCTGCGTAGACCGATGTATGTCAGAGCCAGGCCAAGTGCAGCACCAGAACCCAGTCCCGTTACTATCGAGGCGAAGACTTCTAGCCCCGGCGCTAGCATGAGAGAGACGCCAAGGAATCCGACGGCAGTAACCAGTAAGGCGAGGATGCGCTGATCTTTTGCTCGGGTTGCCAGAATTGGCGTCACAATACTCCCCACCAGTCCGGAAACACTTACAATCGATACGAGGACCCCCGCAAGTGTAGGCGACCATCCTCGGTCCATGAAAATTTCTGCGAACCAGGCAGATCCTGCATAGAATCCGAGTGATTGCAGACCCATATAGCCCGCTACATGCCAAGCCAGCGCACGTCGAGCGATGCTCCCAACCCGTGGTCCATGCGAGGTGCGCTTTCCTGCCCGCTGCAGCTGGGGAATCCAGCAAATAATGCCCAGCCCCGCCCATAGGGCCCACGCCCCCAATGCAGCATGCCAACCCAATCCTGCTGCATCCGCTAGAGGCACGGTCACTGCAGCTCCGAGGCCGCCGCCCAGCGAAATTGCTGCCGAGTAGACTGCGGTCATCTTCCCCAGATTATGAGTGAAGTCACGCTTTATCATCGCAGGAAGAAGAACGTTTCCCGATGCGATTGCAGCGCCGATAACGACCGTGCCAACGTATAAAGTTACCTGGCCTGGGAGCATCCGCAGTAGGCACCCTGCCGCGATCATGGTTAGCACCCCGAACAGGGCTCTTTCCAGTCCAACAAGACGAGCAAGCCGCGGTGCCACGGGAGCCAGGAGGCCGAAACATAGAACGGGGAGAGCGGTCAACAACCCGCCAGCAGTGGCAGACATAGAGAGCTCGATGCGAATCTCCGGGAGCAACGGGCCAACGCCGACGACCGCCGGACGTAAGTTGAGTGCTACTAACACGATTGCAGTGCTAGTTCGCCACGGCGCTCTCAGAATATGCATTCTGGACTTCGAGAGCATCACTGGTGCTGCTCCATTAGTGAGGCGATAAACTGGGTGTGCTAACGGTGCAATTTGAGCCAGCCTCCGAAGCTACCCTACCGAGAGGCAGTTCCGATATGGCTGGCCCTGCGTCTAGCGCAAGCGGAGCCCAAGAGGGCCTGCATGCAGGATTCCCTCTTCTTATATCTCGGCTTCAAGTGTCGATCCGTCAGACAGAACTTCGGCGAGCTCAAGTTCGGGCGCGCTATCCTTTCTTAGGGTCATCACCCCTGAATTTTAACGCGGGAATGGCCACATACAGCCACGGCAGGGAATGATCGGATCCGGTCGATAAGTGATCACTGTCCAGACTTGCTAGGGCGGCATCAACTGGACTTCTCATTCAGTGAGAACGTGTCTTATGCTTCCTACTCGAGTCATCTATCATCTACGGGATGACCGGTCCGCGTATGGCCGCTAAAACTTACCCGAACTCAGTCGACGCCGCTGCTATGCGGGAAGTACTGGGCCACTTTGCCTCGGGGGTCGTCATTGTGACGGCGGCCGGTCCAGAGGGGCCGATAGGCTTCACTTGTCAGTCGTTCGCGTCGTTGTCCCTGGAACCGCCGCTAGTAAACTTCTCACCAGCCCGCTCATCGACGACCTGGCCGCGGATACGCGAAGTCGGCACCTTCTGTATCAACATCCTCGCCGCCGACCATCAGCACCACAGTGCCGGGTTCGCACGCTCCGGCGTAGACAAGTTCATTGGGGTGAGCTGGCATACGGCGCCTTCTGGAGCCCCGATCCTCGACAATGTGAGTGCCTGGGTCGACTGTACGCTGGAGCATGAGTACGACGGCGGTGATCACACGATCGTCGTCGGCCGAGTCCGCGACCTAGACGCGGACAAGTCTCGCTCGCCGCTGCTGTTCCACCGTGGCGCCTATACACTGATCGCTGATTCACGCTGAGCCCTTTCCGCTTGGCTTCAGCCAGCGTGGCTGAGAAGCAGGACGGTCACCGCCATTGCCTTGGACAGGCTCGGGGGGAGGACCTGGATCGCCTCGGTGATGTAGCGGAACACAAGTCTGTCGTCGTATTGATGCCTTACTAGCCCGGGCTCTTCATGGTGGGCCGGGCGGTAGGTGACCCCCGAAAGAAGAA
>NZ_BEGX01000039.1 GCF_002583555.1 Pseudonocardia sp. N23 | reverse complement strand
CGGAGAAGACGCCGACGTGCCGGTTGAACCCGACGTGCGGCAGCGTCAGCGTGCGGCCGACGCCCGCCTTCTCCAGTACCCGGTTCCACCGCTTGAGCCCGGACTGGCAGTCCTTGACGTACTCGTTGCGCAGGTCGTGGTTCAGCGCGAGCAGGGCCGGGACCTCGTCGGTGGTCAGCACCCCGTCGCGGACGACGTCGACGTCCGACGCGACCTCGGTCAGGACGTGGTCGTCCTTGCGACGCTCCTCCTGCCAGCGGCCCTTGAGTCCGGCGGTGAAGTAGTTGGCCGCGTTCGTCGAGCGCTCGGAGCCGAACAGGTCCAGCGACACCGAGTAGTGGAAGTTGATGTAGCGCTGGATCACGTCGAGCGGGATGCCGCCGTGCGGGGCGATCTCGTCGGTGTCGTGCTCGCGCATCAGCTCCGCGGTGCGGCCCACCACGCGGTCGACACCGGTGGTGCCGACGAACATGTGGTGCGCCTCCTCCTTCAGCATGAACTCGCACGTGCGGCTCAGCGGGTCGAACGCCGACTCCTTCAATGTCCCGAGCTGGTACTTGCCGTCGCGGTCGGTGAAGTAGGTGAACATGAAGAACGACAGCCAGTCCGGGGTCTCCTCGTTGAACGCGCCGAGGATCCGGGGGCTGTCGAGGTCGCCGGAGTTGCGCTGCAGCAGCGCCTCGGCCTCCTCGCGGCCGTTGCGGCCGAAGTAGGCGTGGAGCAGGTAGACCATCGCCCAGAGGTGGCGGCCCTCCTCGACGTTGACCTGGAACAGGTTGCGCAGGTCGTAGAGGCTGGGCGCGGTCTCGCCCAGGCGGCGTTGCTGCTCGACCGAGGCGGGCTCGGTGTCGCCCTGGATGACGATGAGCCGCTGCAGGTCGGCGCGGTACTCGCCGGGGACCTGCTGCCAGGCGGGCTCGCCCTTCTGCTCGCCGAAGGCGATGCGCCGGTCGTCGCCGCGCTCGGCGAGGAACACGCCCCAGCGGTACTCCTCCATCGCGACGTGGCCGAACTGTGCCCAGCCCTCCTTGCCGACGTCGACGGCGGTGCGCAGGTAGACGTCCTGGGTCGGGACGGCCGGGCCCATCGTCTTCCACCAGTTGATGAAGTTGGGCTGCCACGACTCCAGTGCCCGCTGGAGCTTGCGGTCGCCGGCGAGGTCGACGTTGTTCGGAATCTTCTCCGAGTAATCGATGGACACTGCTCAGACCCGCTTCCTGTCGAACTCGGCCTTGCGTCCGGTGCCGTAGCGGCGCAGTGCGCCCTCGGGGCCGGAGGCGTTGGGGCGTACGAAGATCCAGTTCTGCCATGCGGTGAGCCGGGAGAAGATCCGTGACTCCATCGTCTCGGGGCCGACGAACCGGTGGTTGGCCTCCATGCCGGTGAGCGCGTCGGGGGACAGCGACGCCCGCTCCTCGAGCATGATCCGGATCTCGTCGTCCCAGTCGATGTCGTCGGGGGCGTCGGTGACCAG
>NZ_BEGX01000038.1 GCF_002583555.1 Pseudonocardia sp. N23 | reverse complement strand
CGCTCATCGCACTCCCTCGCTCGCGCTCGGTCGGCGCTGCGCGCAGGCGCTGTACCGACTGTTCCCTCGCTCGCGCTCGCTCATCGCACTCCCTCGCTCGCGCTCGGTCGGCGCTGCGCGCAGGCGCTGTA
>NZ_BEGX01000037.1 GCF_002583555.1 Pseudonocardia sp. N23 | reverse complement strand
GCGTTCGGGCGGCCCGTGCCCGAACGCGCATCGTCAAGCCTCGCTGTGTCTGGACCGGGTCCGGGGCCGATAGCCATCACCCCCCACGGGTGGCGGCCACCGGCCGGGAAACAGACCCGGCCCTCGTGCTCAGCTGGAGTAGCTCCAGTCGTCGTTGTTGTAATTCTTGCCGCCGTAACCGGAGTCCCACTTGTCGTCGTTCCACTTGTCGTTCGAG
>NZ_BEGX01000036.1 GCF_002583555.1 Pseudonocardia sp. N23 | reverse complement strand
GGCCCGCGGGTCGGGCGATCGGCGCTCGTGCCATGGTGGTGCCTCCGGTGCGGGCGGCCGGGTCACAGCATCGCGACAGCCTAGCGGCAGCCGGACCGGGTCGAGCCCGGTCCGGCGACCCCCGGCCGTCAGTGTGACATCCATGCGTTCGCCCACACCTGCGCGCCCGTCGGGATGTCGAGGACGATCCCCTTGACGTTGCCGCGCGTGAGCATCCCGGTGTAGGCCCGGCTGTACCAGCCGATCGCCAGGTCCTTGCCCGCGATGGCCTGGACCTGCTGGTAGTCGGCCAGCTGCCTGGCCTTGTCGGTGGTCGCCACGGCGTCGTCGAGCAACGCATCCACCTGCGGGTCGGAGTAGCGCCCGTAGTTGCCGCTGCCACCGGTGTGCAGCAGCTGCACGAGCGACGGGAACGGCGTCGGCCAGCCGGACACCCACGTCGACAGCTGGAAGTTGCCGCCCTGAACGACCTTCGAGCTGAAGGTGCCGAGGTCCTGCAGGTCGAGCTCTACGTCCACCCCGACGGCCTTCATCTGGGCCTGCACGAACTGCGCGAACTGGGTGCGGGTCGGGTTGTTGGCCGTCGAGAGGGTGAAGTTCGGGTCACCGCCGCTCTTGACGTAGTCCGCGATCAGCGCCTTCGCCTTGGCCTGGTCGTAGCGCGGGTACTGCTGGGCCGCGTCGGCGTTGTAGAACGGGCTGTCGGCGGAGAACGGGCCCTGGGCCGGGTCCATGAACCCGTTGTACTGGGTCACGCTCATCGCCTTCGGGTCGAGCGCGGCGACCAGTGCCTGCCGCATCCGGAGATCGTCGAACGGCGCCTTGGTGAAGTTGAAGTAGAAGTACTCGCCGCCGTTGCCCGGGTAGTAGTAGGTCCGCAGGTCCTTGTTGTTCGAACCGCGCAGGATCTCGGTCTGGTAGGAGCAGATCAGCACGTCCAGGTCGCCGTTGGACACCGACACGTAGGCCGCCTCGGTGTCGGGCACCGGCCGGAACTGGATGCCGTCGAGATAGGGCATCCCCTTGTCCTTCCGCCAGTAGCCGTCGAAGCGCGTCACGTCGATCCGGGAGTCGGGCACCCAGTCGACGAACGAGAACGGGCCGGCACCGACCGGGTGCCTGCCGTAGTCCGCGCCCCACTTCTTGACCGCCGTCGGCGACGCCATGAGGCCCAGGGTTCCGTCGTTGGACCGCAGCGCGAACGCGTTGACGAACACCCCGACGGGCCGGGTCAGCTCGAACCGCACGGTCAACGGGTCGACGGCGGTCATCCTGGCGACCCACTTCGCGTACACGTTGCCGGGTGAGCGCGTCATCTGCTGCTGGCGGGTGACGTTGAAGACGACCGCGTCGGCGTCGAGCGGTGTGTCGTCCTGGAACATCACGCCGGATCGCAGCTTCAGGGTCCACGTGGCGCCGTTGTCGTCGGTGGTCATCGACTCCGCGAGGTAGGGCGTGACGTCCCCGGCGGCGTTCATCCGGAACAGCGGGTCGTAGACGGCGTAGTCAGCGATCTGGTAGCCGGGGACCGCCGGGTCCATCGAGACCGGTTCGCGGTCCATCCCGTAGCGCAGGACGCCTCCTCGCTGTGGTGTCCCCTCGGTGGCGAGGTCACCACCGAAGGGGTGCGAGGAGTCCATCCCGGACGAGCCGGAGCCCGGCTGGGCGTTGTTGCTCGCCCCGCACCCCGCGAGCACGAGGAGCGCCGCCACGAGCAGGGCCAGCACCCCCTGCAACCGGAGCGCGGACCGTCGGAACACACGTCTGAGGTGCATCGGCTTGCCTCACAATCTCGCGGGACGCCATCGGCTCGCGGGTCGTGGTGAGGAATGCGTGGTGCGCGGGGCGGGGTCGGTCCCGCGCCGCGGGTCACGCGTGATGCCGCCGCCGTGTCACCGGCGGCGGGGCAGGTGCCGACGGGAGCCGGCGCTCAGGCCTGGCCGCTCGCTGCCGAGCGCCGCGCCGGCATCTCCTCCTGGACCAACGGATCGTCGTCGGTGCCGAGGATCCGCCAGTCCTCACCGGGCTCGAGGATCTTCTCCGCAGAACGGAACGTCGTGAAGTCGTGCCCGTCCCCGGCCAGCGCGGGCGGCGGCGTGCCGTCCTCCGCAAGCGCCTTGGCTGCGCTGATGAGGATGCGCCGCATGCGGATCACCGCCCGGTCGCTGGTGCCCAGGTGCTCCTGCGACCTGTCGTAGATCGGTCCCATCGACTCGGTCGCCATCAGGTCCTGGCTGTTGAAGTCGGAGATCCCCGTGAAGTTCTGCGTCCGCTGTGCGTCCCGGTCGATGCGGTAGTCGTTCTCGGCCGTCCACTCGCGCGGCCGGATGCCCTGTCGGGTCTGCGGTGCGTACGGGAAGTTCCGCACGTCGAAGAGGTTCCCGCCGCTCCCGTAGCCGTGCATGTCGCCGATCTTCTGCGCGACGACGTTGTAGCGCAGGCAGTTCTCGTCGTCGACCGGGACGAACATGCTCAACCGCCCGCGGTACGGGATCGCCGCCACCGTTGTCACGTTGGGCACGCAGAACCCCGTGATCCGCACGTGGGTGTGCCCGTTGGGTGAGGTCCGGATGCCGGCGTAGCGGTAGCCGTACCAGTCGTCCTGGACCTCCAGACGCGGCGCCCGGTCGTGACGCCAGATCCGCCACGACGTCTCCACCGAGTTGTAGCCGGGCTTGTCCGTCCCGTCGTCGGGCAGCTCGGAGATCGCGTCGTACTGGTGGAGCCACGAGATGTGCGACGTGTCGAGGTTTCCCTCCATCGCCTGCACCCAGTTGCAGGGGCTGAAGGTCTTTCCCGCCGTGACGTGCTCGGGGGCGAGGGAGTCGGTACCGAAGTCGCGGAACGGGGTCATGGTCTCGCGCGGCCCGAGGTAGGCCCAGACGATCCCACCGGAGTCGTGCACCGGGTAGGCCTTTGCCTGCACCCGTTCCTTGAAGGAGCTGCTCGCCGGTTCCGACGGCATGTCGATGCACCGACCGTCCACGTCGAACTGCCAGCCGTGGTACGGGCACCGCAGCCCGCACATCCCCTCTGCCGCCGTCGACGGTGCAGCGCTGCTCCCCTCGTTGCGGCCGAACCACAGCGACGCACCTCGGTGCGGGCAGTTCTCCTGGATGAGGCCGATGCGACCGTTGAGGTCGCGGAAGGCGACCAGGTCCTCACCCAGCAGCCGTACCCGTACCGGGTCGCCGCCCGGACTCGGCAGTTCCTCGGACAGCAACGCCGGCGTCCAGTAGCGGCGCATCAGCTCGCCCATCGGGGTCCCGGGACCGACCCGGGTCAGGATCTCGTTGTCCTCGGCCGACAGCATCGTCGGGCCTCCTCGTGTCGCGTGCGATCCCGCCCCGCTGCCGATGTGGCCGGCGGCGCGGGTGTGGTGGTGGGTGACGCGTTCGGGTTCGGGATGTCGTGGCGGACCGGGTCCGCCGCAGGCCGGGGCCGTGGGCGAACCGGTCGTGGCTAGATCCGCAGCGGAGCGCGTGGTGGCGGTGGTGGGGTGCCGGCGCGGTGCAGATCGGTGAGGATCTCCACGCGTCGCCGTTCGAGCCGCGTCAACGCGTCGAACGGTGTGCGACCCTCGGCGACGCACCCGGGAAGCTCGTCGTAGCTGACCCGGCAGACCCAGTCACCGTCGTCGCGCTGCACTGCCTGCACGTCCATCACGTACGGGACGGCGAGCAACTCGTCGAGGCCGGTGGTTCCGACGGGTGCGCTCATGCGCCGCCGGCCAGGCTCGGGTCGAGCTCAGGATGCTCGACACCTGCGCTGCGCAGCTCGGCCGTGGCCTCCATCCAGTCGGCGTCGGCCGGGAGCACGATCCCTCCGGAGCGCTGCCGGTACACCTCCGGCGCGTCGACCGCCGGCGGCGGCACGGCGTCGTCTGCCAGCGCGCGGGCGGCGGCGAGCAGCCGCCGGCGCACCCGGATCACCATCACGTCGGAGCTGCCCAGGTGCTCCTTGGTGCGATCGTAGATGTCGCCCATGCTCTCGGTGATGGCCTGGTCCTCGATGTTGACCCCGCCCAGCCCGGTGTAGCTCTCACCGCTGCGCTGCAGCGCCCGGTCGATCAGATGGTCGTTCTCGCGGCGGGCCGTGATCCGGAACCGGCCGAACCAGTCGGTCGTGTTCGGCAGGAACTCCGTCGCGGTGGCCTCCCGCTCCGTGATGCCGACCTTCTGCGACGCCGGCGCCGTGTAGCGGCGGACCGTCGGCGCGGAGTGGAACGCCATCGTGTGGCTGTCGTCCATCGGGACCCAGGCCCTGATCTGCAGCTTCGTCCCGAGCACCCCGGTCGGCACCATCGTGTAGAAGGGGAACAGGAAGTGCGCGAAACGCCAGTACAGCCGGTCCTCGTCACCGGCGGGCCGGTAGGCCCCGTAGGTCGCGCCGAACTCGGTGTCGAGCACCTTGTAGCGCGGCGCCCGGTCCTCGATGGCGTAGCGCAGGAACGAGTCCTCGGGGGCGTCGCCGGGCTGTGCGTGCCCGACGTGCAGGAAACCGAAGTGGCTGGTGTCGATGTCGCCCTCGAGCGCCTGCAGCCAGTTGCACTCGCGCTGGAACGCCCAGGCGGCGCTCTCGCTGTCCTCGCCCATCCACTCGAAGCCCGGCATGGACGGCGGTGTCGGGCGCGGGCCCAGGTAGGCCCACAGCAGGCCGCCGGCCTCGGAGACCGGGTAGGTCGGGAGCCGCACCTTGTCCTTGAAGTTGCTGCCCGGCGGCTCGTTCGGCATGTCGACGCAGCGGCCGCCGCCGTCGAACTTCCAGCCGTGGTAGACGCAGCGGATCCCCTCGTCCTCGTTGCGCCCGTACCACATCGACGCGCCACGATGCGGGCACTCCTCGTCCATCAGCATCGGGATCCCCGACGTCGTCCGGATCGCGAGGAACCGCTGGCCGAGCACCATGATCCGGGCGGGATCACAGTCCGCCCCGATCTCCGTGGCGAGAGCGAACGGCACCCAGTACTCGCGCATCAGGTCACCCATCGGAGTGCCCTTCCCGACCCTGCAGATCGTCTCGTTGTCGAGCCTGCTCAGCATCGGACCTCCTGCAGGTGAGCTCGCCCACCGGTCGTGTGGCGGAATGGATCACATCGTGTGCGGGAATGGATCACGAGGCACGTCGCCGTATCCGGGAACCGGTCGGCAACGGCGATCTGTTCGCGAGATTGTGACCCTCACCAGGCCGTCTTCAATATTGAAGACCGCGCAAGATCATGTCAAGGGGCCGTTGGCGGGTTGCGCGCCGCCGCTGCCGCACCGGTCCACCGCGGCGGCGTCGCCGCCGGTGTCAGGTGAGATCGACCGCGATCTTGCCGCCCCGCCGGTCGCGCGCGGCCTCGAACGCCTCCTGCACCCGGTCGAGGGGGTACACCGGGTCCAGGAACGGGGTCACGTCGACCGCACCGGAGTGGATGAGGCCGACGGCCTCGCGGAACGCGGTGAGCCCCGGCTCGGACTGGGTGCTGTGGGAGTGCTCGATCGTCGGGCGGCGGACCCAGGCGTCGTTGTAGGACCACGTCGACGGGCCGTCCGGCCGTTCGGGGAAGCCGAAGTAGCCGACGCGGCCCGCGGTGCGCACGGCCTGCAGGCACTGGATCCGGGTCTCGTCGTAGCCGACGGCCTCGACGACCAGGTCGGCGCCGAGCCCGGAGGTCGTCTCCATGACGGCATCGACGAACGAGGACTCCCGCACGTCCACGACGACGTCGGCGCCGTAGTCGGCGGCGATCGCCAGCCGGACGGGAGCCTTGTCGGCGACGACGACCGTCGCGAAGTCGGCGAGGCGGGCAAGCGCGGTGAAGAACAGGCCCGCCGAGCCCGCGCCGCAGATCGCGATCGTGCGGCCTTCGGCGGGCCCGGCGACGGCAGGCGGCCAGAAGCGGCGCATCGCGAAGATCGCGGTGCCCAGCTGCTGGGCCATGAGCAGCCGGTGCCGGTCACCACCGTGCGGCAGCGGGACGAGCGAGCTCGCCTTCACGACCTGCCACTGTGCGAAGCAGCGGGCATCACGCGGGACCGGGACCGCCAGCACGGCGTCGCCGGGGGCGAACGCCGGGTCGCGGGACTCCTCGACCACCCCGACGCCCTCGTGGCCGGGGAAGCCGGGCGCGGCGGGGAAGGCGCCGCGGTGGAACCCGTCGAAGACGATGTGCAGGTCGCTGCCGCAGATCGAGCCGCGGCTCGACCGGACGAGCACCTCACCTGCGGCCGGGACGGGTACCGGCACGTCGACGGCCTCGATCCGGCCGGGTGCCACGAGCTGCGCGGCGCGCATCGATGTCCCCATGTGGGCACCCCTCACGAGTCGAAGGTCGAGTAGAGCTTGTCGCGGGTGGTCACGAACGCGACGAGAGCGGGCGTCCCCGTCCCGGTCGCGGCGATCGCGCGGCGCAGCGCGGGCACGATGTCGTCGGGTGCGGTCACACGTTCGGCGTGCAGCCCGAGCGCGCGGGCCATGGCGGCGTGGTCGCCGGAGATGTCGGTGGAGCCGTAGCGGTCCCGCGACAGCGCCATGATCCGGTCCTCCATCGCCATCGCGGAGTTGTCGAGCAGGACCGACAGGATCGGGATCCCGACGCGCGCGCACGTCTCGAGGTCCATCCCGGTCATGCCGATCGCCGCGTCGCCCCACACGTTGACGCACAGCATGTCCGGCCGGGCGAGCTTGGCGCCCATGGCGAGCCCGAGGCCGTAGCCGAGCTGGGTGGACTTCCCCCAGCCCAGGTAGGTGTGCGGGGCCTCGGTGCGCCAGAACGGGGACAGCTCGTCGCGGGGGCTGCCGGCGTCGTGGGTGATGATCGTGCGGGCGACGTCGACCGTCGCCATCAGGTCGCGGATGACCCGGTACGGCGAGAGCGGGGTCTGGTCGCTGTCGAGGTGGCGCCGCCACTGCGCGAGCCAGGGGTCGTTCTGGGCCCGGATGCGGGCCGTGACCTCGGCGACGCGGCCGCGGGGACCCCGGACGCGTTCGCGGACGGCGTCGGTCAGCGTGGCGAGGGTGAGGCCCGCGTCGCCGATCAGCGCGTGTGCGGCGGGCACGTGCTTGTCGAGGTCCACGGGGTCGACGGTGTTGTGCACGAACGTCTTCCCGGCGGTCGGGAAGCGGATCCCGAAACCCGTCGCGGTGAAGCTGGCACCGACGCCGAACACGACGTCGGCGTCGCGGACGTGCTCGAACACCGCCCGCGGCATCGCGACACCGCCCGAGCCGAGTGAGAGCGGGTGCGTCTCCGGGAAGGCACTCTTGCCCTCCAGGCTGGTCGTGACGGGCGCCTCGAGCAGCTCGGCCAGCTCACGCAGCCCCGTCCAGGCGCGGGCGTGGTGCACGCCCTGCCCGGCGTAGAGCAGCGGTCGGTCCGCGGCGACCAGGGTGTCGACGGCCGCGTCGACCGCGGCGGCGTCGGGGGCGCTGCGGGCCCGTCCCGACGCGACGTGGCCGTCGACACCGGGGGCCTCCTCGGCCCAGACGTCGGCGGGGATCTCGACGAGCACCGGCCCGGGCCGGCCGTTGCGCGCCTGGGTGAACGCGCGCCGCAGCGCCGGGACCAGCCCGGCCCCCGTCGTGACCTGCTCGGCCCATTTGGTGACGTGCTGGAAGTTCAGCGCGGCGTTGAAGGCCGGCTGCACCCACGTCTGCGCCCGCGGCGCACCGCCGGGGATCACGACGAGCGGGATCCCCTCGGCGAAGGCCTGGGCGACGGCGCCGAACGAGTTCTCGACACCGGGTCCGGCCTGCATGCAGAAGACGCCGACGGTGTCGGTGAGCCGGCTGACGGCGTCGGCCATGTGGATGCCGATGCGTTCCTGGCGGACGATCACGGGCCGGATGCCCACGGCGGCCGCCGCGTCGATCAGCGGGTTGAGCGGATAGGCGAACAGGTGCTCGACGCCTTCTCGGCGGAGTACCTCGGCCGCTGCCTGCGCCACGTTCACACGTGCCCCTCCTTCGGGTCCGTGCCGGCGTCGACGCAGCGCCGACCTTACCCGGCGCGGCCCGTCCGGGGCGCGTTGTCGCGACCGCCCGTCGCTTGACGTCTTGATGACATCACGATGGCGTCATACGATGCGGGGATGTCCGAGGTGGAGCTCCGCATCTCCGACGACGATCGCGAGCGCGCGGCCGCCGTCCTGCACACGGCCGTCGGCGAGGGTCGTCTGACCTGGTCCGAACACGATGAACGGCTCGAGGCGGTGTATTCCGCCCGGACCGCGTCGCAGCTGGCGCCTCAGCTGGCCGACCTGCCCGGCGGCGCCGCCACGGGCATCGTCCCGGCTGCCCGGGCGACGACCACCCGGCCGGCGATGACGTCACGGCTGACGTCGCCGGACGCCGCGGCGGGCGAGCCGTTGCGCGTCATGCTGGGCAAGGTCGCCCGCCGTCCCGACGTGTCGTCGGGCCGCGTCGAGGTCGAGGCCGTGCTGGGCGCGGTGATCCTCGACCTGCGCGAGCTGCCCGCTCACGTGGTGGTCGACGTCGTCGCGAACTCGTTGCTGGGCAAGATCGAGGTGCACGTCTCCCCCGGCACGCGACTCGTCGACGCCGGGACGGCCGCACTGGGCAAGCGCTCGCTGGTGGAGCGCCGGTCCGCGCGCGGGGTGCTGCCGCGGCCCGACGCGCCGACCGTGCGGCTCAGCGGGCACAGCGTGCTGGGCCACGTCCGCGTGCACGTGGGCTGACGCGGTCAGAACGGGTTGCGGCTGCCCTTCAGCTCACTGAACGACGGCACGTCGGCCAGCAGCTTCACGGCCTCGAACAGGCGCATCGCCTCGTCACCGGTCGGCACCGGGACGACGACGGGCCCGAACCAGGCCTTGCGGCCGAGGCGGAGCACCGGGCTGCCCGACTCCTGCCCGACGGCGGCCTGCGACTCCTCGTGGGACGCCGTCACGACCTTGTCGAGGTCCTCATCGTCGGCCGACTCGGCCAGCGACGCCGGCAGGCCCGCGTCGGCGACCGCAGCGGCGAGCAACGCGTCGTCCCAGTCCTCGCCCTTGTCGAAACGGCGGGTGCCGAGCGCGGTGAACAGCCTGCCCCGGGTGTCGTTGTCCTCGATGGCCGCGAGGACACGCAGGACGCGTGCGCCCTGGGCCGCCAGCGACCGGTACTCCTCCGGGATGTCCTTGTCCGCGTTGAGGATCGAGAGGCTCATCAGGCGCCACGTGACCGTCGCGGCGCCGGCGTCGGCGACCTCGGCGATCCAGCGCGAGGTCCGCCACGTGAAGGGGCAGCCGGGGTCGAAGAAGAAGTCCACCGAAGTCACCTCCGCAGGCTACGCGCCTCTGAGTTGACCGTTCAACTTCCGGATCGGGCGCCGACCGTCTCGCGTCGACGCTCGGCGAAGACCTCCCGCAGCGGCCGCACCGGGAAGCCCTCGTCGGCGAGCTTCCGCCGGGCCCGCCTGCGGGCGATGATCACCCCGGCCAGGGCGAGGGCCCAGACGACGTACTGCACCGTCCACGCGGCCCGGAACGACTCCGGGGTGTACCCGCCGGTCAGGCCGAGCACCGCGCCGACGCCGAGGGTCACCAGCAGCGACGCGGTGAACCCGCCGATGTTGACGATCCCGACCGCGGTCCCCTGCCGGTGCCCGGGGTTGAACGTCCGGGCGTAGTCGAACCCGATCATCGACGCGGGGCCGCCCGCCGCCAGCACCACCACCAGGGCGACGATCATCCAGCGCGGCGCCGGCGCCGGGGTGAGCAGCACCGCCGTCCATGCCGCGGCAGTCGCCAGGATCACCCCGATGACCAGCCAGGACCGGCGGGTGGGGTGCCGGGCGGCGAACTCGCCGAACACCGGCCCCGCGACGACCCCCACGAGGACGAGCAGCGTCAGGATCCCGCCCGCGGCCGCGGGCGACATGCCCTGGCCGGCGACGAGGTACGGCACCCCCCACATCAGCGCGAACACGGTGCCGGCGAACTGGGTGCCCGTGTGGGTCCACAGACCCAGCCGCGTTCCCGGCTCGGCCCACGACGCCTTCAGCGAGTCCGAGACCGCACGCCACGACGTGGCCGACACCGGCGCCGGAGCGCCCGCGGGCCGGTTGCGCAGCACCGCGGCGACCGCGACCGCGGCCGCCACCCCCATACCCGCCGCCGACACGAACGCCGGGGCCCACCCGACCCCGTGCAGCAGCGCGGCGAACGGGACGGCCGACAGGATCTGCCCGCCCTGCCCGAGCAGCCCGGTCAGCTGGGTCATGACCGGCACCTTGCGTGCAGGGAACCACGCGTTCACGACCGACAGCACGCTGATGAACGTCAGCGCGTCACCGGCGCCGACGAGCACGCGCGCGGCGATCGCGAGCGGCAGCGTCTCGGCCAGCGCGAGGACGAGCTGCCCTGCCGCCATGACCAGCGCGCCGACCACGACGAGCGTGCGGGCACCGAAACGGTCGAGGAGGATCCCGGTGGGGATCTGGAGCAGCGCGTAGACCAGCAACTGCAGGACGAGAAACCCCGACAGCACCGCCGGGGCGGCGTCGAACCGGTCGGCGGCGTCGAGACCCGCGACGCCGAACGACGTCCGGTTCATGACACCGATGAGGTAGGCGAACAGACCGACGGACCAGACCACCCACGGGCGGCAACCACTCATGCTCATGACTGGATCCATGGTGCGCCGGAACCGGCCCGTCCGGACCCCGATTGCGGGCCGCCTCACGATGTGAGCTGGGTCGGCCCCGCCCCCGCCACCCACCGCCCGTGTCGTGGGCCACGACCAGGACAATGGAACGGCTCGGCGGATCCACGGGATGCTGTGCGGGCTCCCGCGCGTTGTGCGGGGTGGCCGGGCACGTCGCCCGGCGACGGGTGTCCCGTACGGGACGCGCGAGACGACGGCCGGAGGACACACGGTGCTCGACCCGCAGGAGCTCTACACGGTGGCCGATGACGCCCCGCAGCTGAGCGATCCGGTGCTCGTGGTCGTGCTCGACGGGTTCGTCGACGCGGGCAACGCCGCGCGGCTCGCCGCCGAGGCGCTCGTCGAGGGCCGCGAGACGACCACGGTCGTGAGCTTCGACATCGACCAGCTCGTGGACTACCGCAGCAGGCGTCCCCCGCTGCAGTTCGAGACCGACCACTGGGCGGGCTACTCCCCGCCCGTCCTCGACATCGTCGCGGTCACCGACTCCGGCGACACCCCGTACCTGCTGCTCACCGGTCCCGAGCCGGACACGCAGTGGGAGCGCTTCGTCGCCGCCGTCGAGCAGATCGTCAGGCAGCTCGGGGTCCGGCTGGTGATCACGCTCAGCGGGATCCCGATGGCGGTCCCGCACACCCGCCCGATCGGCGTCACCGCGCATGCCACGCGGGCCGACCTCGTCGAGGGGCACACGGCGTGGTTCGGCAGCGCCGAGGTCCCCGGCTCGGCCGTCGCGCTGCTGGAGTACCGGCTGGGCGAGGCCGGTCACGACGCGATGGGCTTCGCCGTCCACGTTCCGCACTACCTCGCACGGGCCGAGTACCCGCACGCCGCGCGGGCGCTGCTCGACCACACGGGCGTCTCGGCGGGGCTCTTCCTGCCGACGGAGTCGCTGACCAAGGCTGCGGAGCGCGCCGACGTGGAGATCACCGCGCAGGTGGAGAACTCCGAGGAGGTCGCGCAGGTCGTGACCGCGCTGGAGCGCCAGTACGACACGGTGGCCGGGGCGAACGCGGAGGGCTCGGGCGGGCTGGGCGGCGAGCTGCCCAGCGCCGAGGAGCTCGCGGCGGAGGTCGAGCGGTTCCTCGCGATGCGCGATCCCGCCGACGAGCTCCCCGGCGACGACGGTCCGGCACCCGGATCCCCCGGCTCCTCCGGGGACGACCCGCGGTGACCGCGGGTCGCCCCCGCAGCCTCAGTCGGTGACGTCGAGAGCCGCGGTGACGATCGCGTCGGCACCGATTCCGTGGTGGCGGTAGACCGACTCGAGGTCGCCGGACTGGCCGAACCGGGAGACACCCAGGTGCGTCGCCCGCACCCGGTTGATGCCGGCGAGGAACGCCAGCGTGTGCGGGTGCCCGTCGAGGACGGTGACGAGCGGCGCCGCGCGGTGGGCCGGGAACGCGGCGTCGAGGACCCAGCTGTCGGCGTCGCCGTGCCCCGTGCGGGCCTGCGCGGCGTCGAACAGCAGGCCGGGGCTGGTCACGCAGACGACGTCGGCGGCGAGGCCCTGCTCGGCGAGCCGGTCCGCCGCGGCGAGCGCCTCGGGCACGACCGCGCCCATCGCGGCGATGGTCAGGTCGGGCTCGTCCTCGGTGCGACGCAGCGGGTACGCGCCCGCGACGACCTGCTTGCGACGGCGCTCGCGCGCCGCCGGGTCGGTCGGCACGGCCGCGAGGGTCTGGTCCACCGGGCGGGTCGACAGCCGCAGGTAGGCCGACGTCCCGTCGGGGCGGCCCAGGCGGGCCAGCGAGGCCAGCAGCGTCCACTCGACGTCGATCGCGAACGCGGGCTCGTAGGTGGTGCAGCCCGGCTGCTCCAGACCCACCGACGGCGTGGTGATCGACTGGTGCGCACCGCCCTCGGGCGCGAGCGACACCCCTGACGGGGTCCCGACGAGGATCGACTGCCCGCCCGCGTAGATGCCGAACGACCACGGCTCCAGCGCACGCTCGACGAACGGGTCGTAGAGCACCCCGATGGGCAGCAGCGGCTGCCCCCAGCGGCTCCACGTCGCACCCAGCTCACCGAGCAGTCCCACCAGGTTTCCCTCGGCGATGCCCAGCTCCAGGTGCTGGCCGGTGGGTCGCTCGCGCCAGTGCAGGATCGTCTCGGGGTCGTCGTCGAACCAGTCCCGGCGCTCGGCCGCCGACCACACCCCGACCTTGTTGACCCAGCCGCCCAGGTTCGTCGACGACGACACGTCCGGGCACAGGGTGACGACGCGGGCGGCCGCCTCGGGGGCGGAACGGGTCAGGTCGAGCAGGGTCCGGCCCAGCGCCGCCTGCGTGGTGGCCTTCCCGCTGGGGGTGCGGCCGATGTCGGTGGGCACGTCGACCTTCGGCAGCGCGGGGACGGCGTCGCGGTGCAGCCGGGCGGCGGTCTCGCGGCACAGCTCGGCCGCGGCCGAGTCGTCGGCGAAGCGGGCCCACGGGTCCTCGACCGACGTGCCGACCGCCTCGGCCAGCTCCGCGAGCTGGTCGCCCGTCAGCAGCGACGAGTGGTTCTGCGGGTGGCCCGCCGTCGCCAGGCCGTGGCCCTTCACCGTGTAGGCGAGGATCACGGTCGGGCGGGTGTCGTCGATGGCCCGGAACGCGTCACCGACGGCCTGCAGGTCGTGCCCGCCCAGGTTGCGGACGGCGGCGAGCAGGGTGTCGTCGTCGAGTGTGCCCACGAGCCCGGCGAGCTCGGGCGAGTCCGGCAGGCGCTCGCGCAGCTGGGCCGCGGTACAGCGCAGCAGCCGCTGGTACTCGGGGTTGGACATGTCGTCGATGCGCCGGCGCAGCGCGTCGCCACCCGGGCGCTCGAACAGCTCGTGGAGCAGCTTGCCGTACTTGACCGTCAGCACCTGCCAGCCCGCGGCCTCGAACATGCCCTGGATGCGCAGGGCACCGATGTTGGGCACGACGCGGTCGAGCGACTGCCGGTTCAGGTCGACGATCCAGACGACCTCGCCCAGCTCGGCGACCATCGGGTCGAGGATCGCCTCCCAGCAGGCGCCTTCGTCGAGCTCCGCGTCACCGACCAGCGAGTACTGCCGCCCCGTGCCGGCGCCGCCCCCGCGGGAGTCGACGTAGCGGCGTGCCAGCGCACCCCAGATCGGGGCCGTCGCACCGATACCGACCGAACCGGTCGAGTAGTCGACGGGGTCGGGGTCCTTGGACCGGCTCGGGTAGGACTGCAGGCCGCCGAACTCGCGCAGCGTCGTGAGGTAGCGCTCGTCGAGCTCGCCGAGCAGGTAGTTCACCGCGTGCAGGACGGGCGAGGCGTGCGGCTTCACCGAGACCCGGTCGTTCTCGCGCAGGTGCTCGAACCACAGCGCCGTCATGATCGTCACCATCGACGCCGACGACGCCTGGTGCCCGCCGACCTTCAGGCCGGTGGTGTTGGGGCGCACCCGGTTGGCGTGGTCGATGATCGCGGTCGAGAGCCAGAGCACCCGCTTCTCGACCTCGGTGAGCACGGCGAGCCGGTCGTCGGCGGGACCGGCTTCCGGGCCGGACGAGATTGCGGTGCTCATTCCGATCACACTCCGGGCGTGTAGGGCGCAAGTTGCCCACCCATCCGACCACTCGGCACCATGAGTGCACCAGTTCCGACCTCCGGACCGTGCAGAATGCACGGTCCACGTCGCCGATCGAGTCCCGGAGAGGGGCAACGTGCCCAGTCCACGTCCCACCGACCCCCCGCTCGACCCCCGCATCGATCCCACGGGCCACCGGATCGACGACGTCGACGCCCGGCTCCTGCTCGCGCTCGCCGAGAGCCCCCGCGCGACCGTGCTCGCCCTCGCGGAGCGGGTCGGCCTGTCGCGCAACACCGTCCAGGCCCGGCTCTCCCGGCTCGACCAGCACCGCGTCCTCGGCGGGTTCGAACGCCGCATCGACACCGCCGCACTCGGCTATCCGCTCGTCGCCTACGTGACGGTGCAGGTCACCCAGAGCCGCCTCGACGAGGTCGGCGCCGCACTCGGGCAGGTCCCGGAGGTACTGGAGGTCCTCGGCATCTCCGGGCAGTCCGACCTGCAGGTCCAGGTCGTCGCCCGCGACGCCGACGACCTCTACCGCGTCGCCGGTGAGCTGCTCGCCGTCGACGGCGTCGAACGCACGACGACCGGCCTGGTGATGCGCCGGCTCGTCGACTACCGGGTGGAGCCACTGCTGCGCCGCATCGCCGCGTCGTCGTCCGAGGCGCCCCGATAACGTCCGCGTCGTGACAGAGCTGCTGCCCGGCACCGCCCGCACCCTCTACACCCGCACCGCCCGCGCCCAGCGCGACGGCCGCGTCCCCGGGCTCGTCGCCGGCCTCGTGCGCGACGGCGGCCTGGCCTGGTCGGCCGCGCGGGGCGACGTCGCCGAGCCGCACCGCGACGTCCAGTACCGCCTGGGCTCGATCACCAAGACCGTCGCCGCGATCACCGTGCTGCGGCTGCGCGACGAGGGCCTGCTCACTCTCACCGACCCGCTCGACGCGCACCTGCCCGGCACCCCGCTCGGCGACCGCACCCTCGGACAGCTGTTGTCGCACATGGGCGGTGTGACCTCGGAGAGCCCCGGCCAGTGGTGGGAACGCGCACCCGGCACCACGCTGGAGGGCCTCGGGCTCACCCCCGCCGACGCCGTCCTCGCCCCGGCGCGACGCTTCCACTACTCCAACCTCGGGTTCGGGCTGCTCGGCGAGCTCGTCGCCCGCGCCCGCGGCCGCTCCTGGGCCGCGGTGGCCCGCGACGAGGTGCTCCTGCCCCTCGGCATGACCCGCACGACGCCGCGACCCGTCGCCCCGGCGGCACAGGGCTTCGCAGTGCATCCGTGGGCCGACGTCCGTGCGCCCGAGCCCGAGCACGACGCCGTCGTCATGGCCCCGGCCGGGCAGCTGTGGGCCACGGCCACCGACCTGGCCCGGCTCGGCGCGTTCCTGCTGGGCGACACCGGCGACGTCCTCGCCGGCGCGACGCTGGAGGAGATGACCGTCCCGTCGGGGATCGACCCCTCCGACGCCCCCGGCTGGTCGTCCTACGGCCTCGGGGTGCAGGTCCGCCGCGTCGAGGGGGCGACGCTCGTGGGCCACGGCGGGTCGATGCCCGGGTTCCTCGCGGGCCTCTGGGTCGACCGAGAGGAGGCCACCGGCGCGCTCGCGCTGGCCAACACCACCTCGGGCCTCGACGGTGGGCTGCCCGCCGCACTGCTCGCCGACGTCCGCGCCGCCGAGCCGCACGTCGTCGACGCGTGGGGGCCTGCGCCGTCGCCGGTGCCCGTGGAGCTGCTGGGGCCCTGGTACTGGGGTCCGTCGCCGTACGCGCTGCGGGCGGTCCCGGGCGGGCTGCTGCACCTGGGCGGGCTCGGGCGGCCGGGGCGGGCGAGCCGGTTCCGGCCGGGTCCCGACGGCACCTGGATCGGCCTGGACGGCTACTTCGCCGGCGAGACGCTGCGTCTGGACCCGGTGGCGCTGAACCTGGCGACCTTCGTCTTCACCCGCACGCCCTACGACCCGGCCGCCCCGGTCCCGGGCGGTACCTGTGAGTGGCGATAGTCGCCGGAGCGACCATCGCCACTCACGAGGTTCTGCGTGCCCGGCGTCATGGCTGCAGGACGACCTTGCCGGTGACGCGGCGCTCGTCGATCGTGGCCAGCGCCTCGGCAGCCCGCTCGAACGGCAGCGTCTGCGAGATCACCGGGTCGAGCGCCCCTGACCGCAGGTACGGCAGCAGGTCCGCCCACTGCCTGTGGACGTAGCCCTCGTGCGCGAGCGCGTAGCCACCCCACGCGACGCCGACGACCTCGGTGTTGCCCAGCAGCAACCGGTTCACCCGCACCGTCGGGATCTCCCCCGCCGTGAAGCCGACGACCAGCACCCGGCCGAACGGCGCGAGCGAGCGCAGCGAGTCGGTGAACCGGTCGCCGCCGACGGGGTCGACGACGATCTCGACGCCCTTCCCGCCGGTCAGCTCGCGGACGGCGTCCTTGAACCCGTCGACGAGGACCGTGTCGTGCGCGCCCGCGGCCGTCGCGACCTCGGCCTTCGCGTCGCTGGACACGACCCCGATCACGCGGGCGCCCATGGCCCGCGCGAGCTGGGTCACCGCCGTGCCGACGCCACCGGCCGCGCCGTGCACCAGCACGTCGTCGCCCTCGCGGAGGCGACCGCGCACGGCGAGGGTGAAGTGCGCGGTGAGGTAGTTCATCGGCAGGCAGGCGCCCGCGGCGAAGGAGACCTCGTCGGGCAGCGACACCGTGTGGTCGACCGGGACCGCGGCCACCTCGGAGAAGGCGCCGTACGTCGCGAAGCCCGCGACCCGGTCGCCGGGCGCGAGGCCGGACCCGGGGGGCGCTTCGCGGACCACGCCCGCGAGCTCGGAACCCAGCCCGAACGGCGGGTCGGGCTTGTACTGGTAGAGGCCCCGGGTGAGCAGGACGTCGGGGAAGTTCACGCCCGCGGCGCGGACGTCGACGAGCACCTGCCCGTCTCCCGCCGCGGGCTCCGCCACGTCACGCACCTCGACCGCCGCCGGACCGTCGAGCCGGACCACCTGAACCGAACGCACCCCGTACCTCCTCGTACCGTGCCGTCAGCCCATCCTCGCCGGAGCCGCCGGCAGATGCGTGCGGCTCGACGTGGCGATGGTCACCGTGCCCGCCGCACAGATCACGACGAGGGCCCCCAGCAGCCACGGGTAGCCGACAAGGTGGGCGGCGAGCGCGAGCACCGTCGGGAGCAGGAACCCGATGTAGGCCAACGCGTAGTACACGCCGGTGACGCCGGCGAGCTCCTTGGGCCCGGAGAGACGCTGGAGCTCCAGCAGGCCGGCGACGACCGCGATCCCGTACGCGCCACCCAGCACGACCGCCGCCCCCAGCGCGAGCCAGGGTGAGCGCTGCACCGCGGCGACGACGCTGAGCGCGAGACCGGCCGGCATCACGATCATCGACACGACGACGGCGCGCGCGTCGGTACGGCGGTCGAGCAGCTTCGCGACGGGTTGCACGAGCGCACCGGTCAGCAGGGTCGCGACGGTGAGCAGCGTCGAGTAGGCCAGCCCCCACGAGCCCAGCCGGTCGCCGACGAGCTGCGGCATGATCGCGTAGGCGACGCCCGCGGACCCGAAGATCCACGGCGCCATCGGGACGACCACCCGCAGGAACCGCGGGTTGCGGACCACGCCCGTCACCGGGACCGGCGGCTGCGTCCCGCCCGGCACGGTCTCGGGCACCCGCCACACCGCGACCAGGGCGGCGGCGGTGAGCGCGACGTGCACGGCATAGGGCGCCACCATCGGCCACGGCCCCCACTGCGCGAGCACCCCCGCCACCCCGGCGCCGAAGCCGAACCCGAGGGTCAGCCACAGCGCGGCGCGACGGGCCCCCGCACCTGGGGCGGCGTCGTCGAACGGCGGTTCCGAGAGCTCCTTGACCCACGTCGAGCCGACGGCCATCGCGGCCGCCACGGCGGCGCCCGTCACCAGGCGACCGGCGAAGACGGGGACGGGCCCCAGCTCTCCGAGTGCGAGCAGCAGGCTCGCGACCAGCGACGCGCTGGTGCCCGCCCGCATCAGCGGCCGCCGTCCCCAGCGCGCGGCGGCGCGGCCGGCGAGCAGCAACGTCGGCACCAGACCCACGACGTAGGCGCCGAGGAACGCGTCGACGGTCAGCACCGAGTAGCCCGCGGCGTCGCGGTACATGATCAGCAGCGGCGTGAACTGGTTGCCGCCCCAGCCGCAGCAGAACATCGCCGCGGCGACGGCGGCCCAGGCCCGGCTCCCCCTCACCGCGCCGGCCTCGTCGCGCAGGCCTCGTCGCGCAGGCCTCATCGCACCGGCCGGTGCGTGCCGTCGAGGTGGGCCGGCAGCAGCGCGGCGAACCGGTCGCCGTCGAGGGCCTCGATCGCGCCGACGAGCGCGGCGTGCTCGTCGAGGACGACGGCGACCTGCTCGGGCTTCGGGGCGAGCGCCCGGATGCTCATCCGGCGCTGCCGGTCGCCGAGTGAGGCGTAGAAGCGGGCGGTGAGCCGGTTGCCCCCGGCGTCGACGATCGTGCGGTGGAAGGCCTCGTCGGCCGCAGCCACCCCCGGCAGGTCGTCGCGGGCGGCGTGCCGGCGCTGGGTGTCCAGGGCTGCGCGCAGCGCGACGACGGCGGCGGGCACGTCGGCGGGACGGCGCAGCAGCCGGCGGACGGCCGCGGTCTCGACGGCCTCGCGCGCGTCGAGCACATCGTCGGCCTCCCCCACCGACACCGGCACGACGACGGCGCCGCGCTTGGGGATCAGCTCCAGCAGCTCCTCGGACTGCAGCCGCAGGAACGCCTCGCGCACCGGCGTGCGGCTCATCCCGAGCCGCTCGGCGATGTCGCCCTCGCTGAGCAGGTGCCCGCCGGGCAGGTCACCGGACAGGACGAGCTCCTTGGTGGCGGCGTAGGCACGCTCGGCCGCAGGTTCCCGGGAAGCCACCCGACGACCGTACTCATAGATGCAAGCTTGCATCCATGTGATCGGACACCTGCGGCCTACGGTGATCCGGTGACGGGGGCGCGGGCGTGGGGGCTGTTCGTCGCGGTCTCGGTGCTGTGGGGCCTGCCGTACCTGTTCATCGGCATCGCGCTGCGCGAGGGGTTCGGCCCCGTCTCCCTCGCCGCGGCGCGCGTCGCGCTCGCCGCACTCGTCCTCGCGCCCTTCGGGCTCCGCCGGTCCCGGCGGGCCCTGCTGCACGGGCGGGGCGGGCGTCTGGTCGTGCTCGCCGTCGTCGAGGTCGTCGTGCCGTTCGTGCTCATCCCCGTCGGCGAGCGGACCGTCCCGTCCGGGACGGCGGCCGTCGTGATCGCGACCGAACCACTGTTCGTGCTGCTCACCGGCCTCGTACTGGGGACCCGTGGGCGGCCCGGCGCAGCCTCGGTCGTCGGGCTGCTCGCGGGCCTCGGCGGCGTCGCCGTGCTGTCGGGTGTCGCCGGGGCCGGACCCGGCGTCGTGCCGCTCGTCGTCGCCGCGGCCTGCTACGCCGTCGGCGCCGTCCTCGTCGGCCGGTGGTTCGGCGACGTCCCTGCGCTCGGTGTCGTCGCCGCCATGCTGGCGATCGCCGCACCCGTGCTCGTCGTCGTGACCGTCGGCGCCGTCGCCCTCGGCGCCGAGACGCCGCCCGCCCCCACCCCGACGGGCCTCGCGGCCGTGGGCGCGCTCGGCATCGGCGCGACGGCCGTCGGGTTCGTCGCGTTCTTCGCCCTCGTCTCCGCCGCCGGCCCCGACCACGCCGCGCTCATCACCTACGCCGCGCCCGTCGTCGCCGTCGCCTGCGGGGCTCTCGTGCTCGGTGAGCCCGTCGGCATCCGCACCCTCGCCGGCACCGCGCTGGTGTTCGCCGGGGCGTGGCTGGCGACCCGGCCTCGTCACGTTCCGCGACCACCTCCGGGGACGCACGGCGATCGTCCGACGTCACCGCCCGCGACATGACGATCACCCTCCCCCGCCTGTCGGCGGAGATCCGCGGGCTGGAAAAGTTGGGTCGATGCGTCTGGTCTTCGCGGCACACGAACACGAGGAGTACGGGCTCGTCCGCGACCGGCTGCTGACCGCGGTACTGGCCCGGTCCCGGCGGCTCGGCCGAGAGGTCGATCCCGTGCTCGTCGGCGCCGCGCTCGACTACAAGATCGGTGTCGACGGACGGCTCGGCCGCTGGACCCGCCGCCACGTCGCCGACGCCCTCGCCGTGTGGTTCCCGCGGACCGTCGCCGTCGCCGACACCGACTGGGCCGAGATCCCGAACGCCCTGCACGCGCTGTTCGCGCTGCTCGCCGAGGAGGACCACCTCGACGCCGGGTCCGCCCCCGTCCAGGAGCTGCACGACCAGGTCGGTGACTCGACGCCCGCCCTCTACGACGCGATGGCCGACGAGCGCAACTACGACCTCGGCAAGTTCTGGAACGTCCAGATGATGCGCCACGACGTCGACAAGGCCGACCTCCTCGCGGTGCAACGCTTCCTCGAGCAGGCCACCCGCGGCGAGCTCGACATCGACCGTGACGCCCTCGCCGCCGTCACCCGCGAGGAGACCCGGCGCCGCGAACAGCCCGACGACGCCCAGCCCGCCCCCGGACCGGTGCTGCTGCCCTCGGCCGCGCAGCTCGTCGAGACCGCCTCCGCCTCCTCGGCGCTCGACCGGTTGCGCGCCTTCACCTACTGGGTCCGCGCCGGGCGCCCCCTCACCCGCGACGGACAGCTCCGGCTCGCCGACGCGCTCTCCCTCGCCGACGCCCTCGGGCTCGACCACTTCTACCGCGAGAACGCCCGCACCAGCGACGACCTGCCCGACGTCGCCCTGCTCCTGTCCTGGGCGCGGCAGGCCAGGCTGGTGCGCGTGGTCAACCGGCGGCTCGTCCCCGTGAAGGGCTCCGGCCCGCTGCTGCACCGGCCCATCGAGTTCTTCCGCCGCGCCTTCGAGGCCCTGGGCCGGCTCGGCGACCACTTCGGCGGTACCGACGTCTTCGGCGCGCCGTCGCTGTTCAGCATGTCGCTCGGTGAGGCCTTCCCCGTCCTGTGGCTCGACCTCTACCAGGCCGGCGGCGGACCCGTTCCCGTCGAGCACTTCTACCGGGTCGTCCGCGAGACCGTGAACGGGCAGTTCGGCTGTGTCGTCGACGACCTCGCCGGCGACGTCGAGCAGCGGCTGTGGCGCCGCGACGTGGCCGCCCTCCTCGACGCGATGGAGCTCCTCGGCGCCGTCGAGCTCGAGGAGAGCACCGACCACGACCACCTGACCGCCCTCGCCGGTCGCGACGACCCCGACCCCACCGTCGTCTCGCTGACCCCGATCGGCATCTGGGTGTGCCGGGAGCTGCTCGTCGAACAGGGCGTGCACGCACCGTTGGTCGGGGAGCTCGCCGACGAGGACGTCGAGTACGTCTGCGTGCGCATGTCGGGCTCGCGGCCCGAGGTCGCCGACGCCGAGCTGGCAGCATGGGTCGCGGCGCGCGACCCGCGCACCGCCGCCCACGAGCTGACCCGGTTCCTGCGCCGCACCGACGACCCGGGCCATCGTGAGCTGGTCGTCGCTGCGCTGGCGCGGACCGGGGAGGGTGGGCACGAGGTGACGCGGCGGATCGAGGAACGCGCCGTCCGGCGCAGCCGCCGCCCCTCCGAGTCGCCGCACCCGATCCCCGAGCCCCGCGTCGCCGTCGTCCGCACCTGAGCTCCTGCCTGCGCCCTGGGTGCCGTCGCCAGGCCCGGCCCCGGGACGCCCCTTCGCGCGCAGCCCCACTGCTGCAGACCGGGCCTCGAACGGCAGAGAGGTTGCGGCCGGTTCCCGGCGCGCAACCTCTCTGCTGTGGAACGGGCCGCGCGCAGCCGTGGGGTGGCGCGCGGGGTGCGATCAGGCGCTGCGCTGCTGCGGGATGCGCGCGGTGAGGTCGACGCGGCGGGCGAGGGCCGTCGTGTCACGGGTCAGGTGGTAGTGCCCGTGGTTCGAGCGGTTGCAACGGTAGGATCGCATCGGCTGCGAGCCCAGCGACTCGAACTCCCGGCCGGCCTGCTCCGCGGACTCCCGGTCGGGGTAGATGACCTTCCCGTCGGTGCGGGTGCCCTGGCGGCGTGGCGCCACCCCGGCCGTCTCCGCGCGGCTGGGCTGGCAGAACTGCGGCCCGCCGTCGGAACGCAGCCGCGCGTGCCGCAGCACGACCGCCGCGCGGGCGGGGTCACGGACCGGCTTGCGCGGCGTCGGGATCATCGGCACCACCACGGAACCACCGGTGTCACGCACGTCGTCGAGCGCCCTGCGGGGTGCCCCGATCACGACCTCGCAACCGCTGTCGTTCGTGCCCTCGGGACAGGTCGCGTCACCACTCGTGTGCCGGTCCATGTCGTCCTCCGTTCGCCGTTGTTGGAGCATCGCGGATCCGACGGCGTGTCGTTAGCCGCGCGAGGACGGCTTCGCCCGTTCGTGTGACCCTGAATCGAATGGTGACCGTGAGTCAGATTCGGGCGGCTCGACTTGCAGGGATCACCGCTTCGTGAGCCGCCCGTGCGGCCGACCGGATCACCGCTGGTGAGGGGGTTGTCGACGGTCGGTCACGCGGCCCCACACGGTCGGACTGCCGGTACGGCACCCGGGACCCGCTCGCCCTACCCTTCGCATCGCCGTCGCACCGGGACGACCCCGGACGTCGACGGCACGGGAGGTCCGCGATGTGGTGGTCCGACGTGTTCGTGGCGACCGGCGAGGGGCCCGGTGTCTTCGCCGTAGTGCCCGGTCACCGGCACGCCGTGCTCGACTGGATCGCCCGCCGCCGCCCACCCCTGGTCGTCGCCCGCGAGGTCGGTTCGCCGCCCGTCGACGCCTGGGTCGTCCTCGACGGCGGCATCCTGCGCACCCATCGCCATCACCGGATGCCCGGCTGCGACCACCGCGCCGGAAGCCGCCCCGGTACCGGCACCGCGGCCCCCGACGACGGGTCGGTCGTGCTCGCCCCAGGCATGCGCGTGGTCGGCTGGGCCGCACTGCGGCTCGTCGCCGGAGACCTGCCCGTCGAGCTCCCCGACGGCTCGCTGCCGGGCGAGCCGGTCGTCCCCGCCGACCTCGCGTCGCTGCGCCGGCGCTACGTCGCGACGTCGCCCACCGACGCGGGCGTCGCCGAACAGGCCGAGCTCCTCGCCTCCTGCACCGACGTCCGCATGCTGCGCTGGGTGTCCACGGCGCTCGCCGCCACGGCGCCCCCGACGGCCGTCCCGGCCCTCCGGGTCGTGCCCGCCGACACCGGCGTCTGACCACTCCCTCACGCCGGGTCGTCCCCAGCCCGATCGGCCACACTGGGCCGATGCCGACGCGCTGGGTGCTGCACGTCGACCTCGACCAGTTCGTCGCGGCCGTCGAGATCCGGCGGCGCCCCGAGCTGGCCGGGCGCCCCGTCGTCATCGGCGGGCGTGGTGACCCCACCGAACGCGCGGTCGTTGCGACAGCCTCCTACGAGGCACGTGAGTTCGGCATCCGGTCCGGGACGCCGTTGCGGACCGCGGCGAGGCGCTGCCCGGACGCGGTCTTCCTGCCGGCCGACAACCCCGCCTACGAGGCCGCCTCCGACGAGGTGATGGCTGTGCTGCGGTCGTTCCCCGTGGTCGTCGAGGTCATGGGCTGGGACGAGGCGTTCCTCGGCGTAGGCACCGACGACCCCGAGGCCCTCGCCCGCGACGTCCAGCACGCCGTCGCGGAACGGACCGGCCTGTCGTGCACCGTCGGCATCGGGGACAACACGTTGCGCGCCAAGATCGCGACGGAGTTCGGCAAGCCGGCCGGCACCTTCCGGCTGACCCGCCACAACTGGTTCGCGACGATGGGCGACCGGCCCACGACGGCGCTGTGGGGCATCGGCACCCGCACCGCCCGCCGCCTGTCCGAGCTGGGCCACCGCACCGTCACCGAGCTCGCGGAGGCCCGGCCCGGTGAGCTCGCCGAGCGGATCGGCCCGGCGATGGGGCCCTACTACGTGCAGCTCGCCCGCGGCATCGGGCGCGAGGAGGTGTCCGACGCGCCACACGTCGCCCGCTCCCGCAGCCGCGAGACCACCTTCCAGACCGACCTCGACGACTGGGCCCTCGTCGGCGAGGAGATCGCCGCGCTGGCCCGCCGGGTCGCCGACGACGTCGCCGCCGAGGGCCGCCCCGCCGTGCGGATCGGCGTCAAGCTGCGGTTCGCCCCGTTCCTCACCCGCGGGCGCAGCGCGACGCTGCCGGCGCCGACGTCAGCGCCCGAGGAGCTCGTCACCGGTGCGCTCGCGGTGCTGGACCTGTTCGAGGAGGGCCACCGCACCCGCCCCGTGCGGCTGGCCGGGGTGCGAGCGGAGTTCCCCCCACCCTGCCCCCAGCAGCCCTGACCCCAGCAGCCCTGACCCCAGCAGCCCTGACCCCGGCCTGCAGGCTCCCGGACCCCGGCCCGGCCGCCCGGTTCGACACCGGCATGGTTCTGCCCGTGATCTGCTCGACCTGTGTCAGTTCGGCGATCGGTCCTGCCCGGGTCCAGGCCGGTCCGAAGGCACGCCTCTGGGAGTCGATCGGCTCCGGGACCGACCGCTCGGACCCACACCGTCCGGGATCGAGACGATCAGTGCACCGGGACCGGGGCGTCCGTGTTGTCCCACGCCGCCCGCCGAAGGGCCCGGTAGACGACCCCGGCGTCGCCCAACCGCCTGCGCAGCAACCGTTCCAGCCCGCCGATCGGGTAGAGGTTCTGCGGGGCCCGGGAGTCCTTGTAGCCGTGGGAGGCGTAGCGCGGCAGCGTCACCTGGCTCACCGCGGCCATCAGGAGCGCGTCCGCCGCGGGCTGGGCGGCGCTGCACTCCAGCCGCACCACACCCGCCCACGGCGAGCCCGGCCCGGTGGGCAGCCGCAGGTACCAGGTGTAGCGCTGCCACGAGGTGCCCAGAAGGAACACCGGCGTCCGCTCCCCCGGCGCCAGCGTCGCGACCAGCGCGTCGAGGTCCGGCTGCAGCCGTTGCAGGTACCGGGTGCGGTGGGTCTTGATGTAGCCGAGCGCCCGCGGCAGGTGCTGACGCCCGCGCAAGGGTCCGTCGACCACCAGCATGTCGTCGTCACCGGTGCCGGCCTCGGCCCGGGCCCGGCCGGCCGCATCGACCTCGATGGCGGCGAGCCTGCCCTGCAAGGCGAGGCTCAGGTTCTGGGCGGGCGCCAGCGCGCCGTTCGAAGGAACGATCTCGGCCACGTACCGACCGGCGGGTGTGACGACGTCCGTGGCCCCGGCCGCCGACGTCAGCAGCGACCGCGCGACCGTCACCGCGACCGGTTCCGCCCGGTCACCGGCACAGCACACGACCCCGGCGGCGTAGGAGGCGCACAGCGCCGCCGTGCTCGCGCCCGGACCGATGTCGGCGGACCCGTCGTCGACCCACGCCTGCGCGTCGACCCGGCGCACCCCGTCGACGAACAAGGTCGCCGCAGGCGGCGACACCCGCGGATCGGCCGCCACGGGCTCCCAGCGGTCGGCCGGCAGCTCGACCGTCACGTCGATGCTGGCCTCCGACGTCGCGGCCTCGTCGCCGGCATCCGCGTCGAGGCCGGTGCCGTAGGACGGGTCCCACGGGTCCACGGTGAACCGCATCCGCAGCCCTCCCTCTCGTCGACGCGGTGGTGCCCGCCGATCGTCGCCGATCCCACCTCTCCGGTGGCCGCCGACCCGCCGAGCGGCCCGCTGCCGTGCGCCGAACCGTCCGGCCCGGCCCCGCACACGGCGGAGGCCGACCGTTCACCGATCGACCGGCACGAACTGTCGGTGGGTGGTGCCAGGCTCGCGGTCCGGAGCAGTTCGACGCATGCACGGAGGTGTGGGATGACCACTCACGAGGGCCGGTGGCAGGCGGGGACGCCGTGCTGGGTCGACCTGACCGTCCCCGACGTCGCCGCGGCGACGCGGTTCTACGGATCGGTGCTCGGCTGGTCGTTCGTCGACACCGGGGCCGACTTCGGCAACTACCAGATCGCCCAGGTCGACGGCCGTGCTGCCGCCGGCATCGGCCCGATCATGCAGGAGGGCCAGCCCTCGTTCTGGACGCTGTACATCGCCTCCGACGACGCGGACGCCTCCGCGAAGCTGGTCGCCGACAACGGCGGCACCGTGATCGCCGGCCCGATGGACATCCCCGGCAGCGGCCGGATGTTCATCGCCGCCGACAGCGTGGGGGCCGTGTTCGGGGTGTGGCAGACCCTGGGCATGGACGGCGCGCAGGTGGTCAACGAGCCCGGCGGGCTGGCCTGGGAGGACGCCCGCCTCACCGACCCGGAGACGGCGCGCGCCTTCTACGGGGCGGTGTTCGGCTACACCTACGACGCCGTCGACGGCGCTCCGGGCGACTACACGACGTTCTCCCTCGACGGGGAGGTCAAGGGCGGCATGGGCGGGCTCATGGGCGCCCCCGACGGCACCCCGAGCCACTGGATCGTCTACTTCGCCGTGGCCGACGTCGACGCGGCCGTCGCCGCGGTCCAGGCCGGTGGTGGCGGGGTGCTGATGCCGCCCGGGAACAGCCCCTTCGGGCGCATGGGCGTCGTCGCCGATCCCTTCGGCGCTCCCTTCTGCCTGCACGGCCCCGTCCCGGGCTGACCCACCCGCGGGCCGGCGCCCTCACGAACGCCGCCGGCAGGCCGCAGGGTGGTGGGAAGGACCCGGCGCCGGTCGACGACGGCGAGGGCCGACCGGTTCCCGGCACTAGAATCGCGTCGTGGATTACCTGGTCAGCGGGGTCGGCGTGCTCGACAAGACCATGCATCTGCTCAACCAGATCGAACGCCGCCAGCCGCTCGGGTTCCAGGAGCTCGCCGAGTCCGTCGAGTTCCCGCGGACCACGACACACCGGCTCGTCGCGGCCCTGGAGACCCACGGGTTCGTGCGCCGCGACGAGCGCGGGCTGCTCGTCACCGGTAGCCGGTTCGCCACTGCGAGCCTGTCGCAGATCGCGACGCCGGTCCTGGGCCGGCTCTCCGCCGACACCGGCGAGAGCACACAGCTGTTCGTCCGGCGGGGCCCGCACCGGCTCGTGGTGGTCTCGATCGAGTCGTCGGCGGAGCTGCGCACGATGGTGCCTGTCGGTGCGCTGCTCACCGTCCACAAGGGGTCGGCGGGCCGGTTGCTCCTCGGGGACGAGGACGCCCTGCGGGCCGGGTGGGTGCAGAGCGTCGGTGAACGCGCGGCGGGGATCGCGTCGGTCAGCGCCCCGGTCCACAGCGGACGCCAGGTCGTCGCAGCGGTGTGCCTGTCCGGCCCGGTGGAGCGGCTGGGCACCGGCCCGGGGGTCCGCTACGCCGGGCCGGTGATGGCCGCCGCGAGAGAGATCGAGGCCGCCGCAGCCACGTCGCCGGACTGACCGCCCCCGCAGCGCCGCCCGCGTCACCCCCGCCGAGCTCGACGTCAGGCCGGCTCGGTCATGGCCCGGACCACGCTCGTGTCGATCTCGGCCGGGATCGTTCGGCGGGGGTCGTCACGACGCCGGCAGGCCCCACAGCTGCAGGAAGCCGGCCGGCAGCGCGCCGCCGTAGCCCTTGCCGACCTCCGGCGGGACACCGGACTCGTTCACGTTCGTCTTGTCCCAGATGCGGATCGGGGTGCGCTCCTCGACCGCCGGCTGCCCCAACAGGATGCGGAAGGCCTGGTCCATCGAGGCGTAGCCGATGCCGACGGTGTCCTCCCCGACGTTCATCGCCACGATGTCGCCCTCCTGGATGAGCTTGAGGGCGTAGGGCGAGCCGTTGTAGCTGACGACCTTGACCGAGCCGACCCGTCCGAGGGTCTGGATCGCGGGCACCGCGCCGGCGACCATCGCGTCGTAGAGCGGGTAGACGTAGTTGATCGAGGGGTCCGCGGTCAGCGCGGACTGGATCTCGCTCTGGGTCTTGGTGTTCCAGTCCGACACCGGGATGTTCTTGACCGTCACCTTGCAAGCCGGGCACTCGGCGGCGAACTGCTTGCCGATGGTGTCGAGTGTCGCCGGGCTCGGGAGCACGTCGGCGCCGCCGATGAGCAGGACGTTGGCGTTGGCCTTGGAGTCGGCGATGATCCAGTCCGCCGCCGCCTTGCCCGCGACGTTGAACGGCGCGGTGACCAGTGCCGTCACCCCGGCGCCGCAGCCCTCACAGCCCGGTGCGGCGGGCGAGGAGTCGTCGTAGAAGTGCGTGACCAGCACCGGGATCCCGGCGGCCTTGGCGGCGGCGAGCTGGGGCTGCAGGGTGCGCGGGTCCGGGGCTGTGCTGAGCACGATGATGTCGGGCTTCGCGGTCAGGGCCGCGTTCATCCCCTGCACCCATTCCGAGGGCTTGCCCTGGTTGGGATAGACGGTGAACTCCATCCCGACCTTCTGCGCGATCGCCTGCATCGTCTCCTGGATGCTCTGGTTGAACGGGTTGGGCACGAGCGGGATGAGGAACATCCGCTTGCCGCGCAACGTGCTCGGGTCGATCGGCTGCCCGGGCGGTGTGAAGGTCGGCAGCCCCTTGTACTTGGCGACGTTGTCGGTCACCGCGGCCGAGACCGTGTTGGCCGCTCCGGAGGCCGTGGCACCTCCGCTGTCTCCACTGCCGGTGCTGCACGCCGTCAGGGCGAGCGCGAGCGCCGTCACTGCGACCATCCCGCGGCGCACCAGCCGCGTGCTGACGGGACGAACGATCCCCATGGGAGTCCTCCGGTACGGCCGTCGAGGGCGGTGCGAAGCACTGCGTGTCCACTATTTGGACACCGATTCACCGCATGGTGGAAGCTAGCGGCTCACAACGATCGAGGACAAGCGACCGGACATCGCAATTCGACGATCGGCCCGAGGACGGACACACGACCGGTCCCGGTCAGGGGCCTTCGCGCACCACCGACGCCGTCCGCTGGTCACGACTGACCGCGAACCGCACCGGCACCCGCTCCGCGAGCGCGGCGACGTGGGTGATCACGCCGACCATGCGGTCGCCGCGGGCGGCGAGGTTCTCCAGGGTCGTGGCCACGACCTCGAGGTTCGCCTCGTCGAGCGTGCCGAAGCCCTCGTCGAGGAAGATCGAGTCGAGCCGGGCGGCGCCGTCGGCGGCGAGCGTCGACATCTGCGCCGACAGGGCCAGCGCGAGGGCGAGGCTCGCCTGGAACGTCTCCCCGCCGGAGAGGGTCTTGACCGGACGGTGGGCATCGGCGTCGGCGTGGTCGACGACGACGAACTCGCCGTTGTCATGGGTCAGCTCGAACTGGCCCCCTGAGAGTTCCGCGAGGCTCGCCGAGGCATCGGCGACCAGTACGTCGAGCGCGGACGCGACCAGCCACCGCGGGAACCGGTCGGACTTGAGCAGCTGGCCGAGCATGCGCGCGACCTGCTGGTTCTCCTCGGCCGCCGCCCGGTCGGCCCGTAGCTTGGCCGACTCGGCGACGCGTTCGGCGAGCCGGTCCCGCGCCGCCTGGGCCTTGGCGTGCTCGGTGGCGACGACAGAGGCCGCCCGCTGCACGAGCCGGTCGGTCTCGTCGGCTGCCGACGCGGTGCCTCGGGGCGGGGCGAGGTCGTGGCGGCCCAGGTCGTCGAGCAGGTCGGTGGTCAGCTCGTCGCGGCGGGCGCGGGCCGCGGTGACGGCGGTACGTTCGGCTGCGAGCCGGTCGTCGCGGTCGGCGGCGGCCGCGGCGGCCCAGTCGGCGAGCGTCCGCCAGGCGGCGACGAGGTCGTCGCCGACAACGGTGGGGGCGCCGAGCACGACGAGGGGGTCGCGGGCACCGCGCAGGTCGTCCCACGCCGCGGCGGCCGACCGTTCGGCTGCCGTCGACGCGGCGGCGGCCTCGGCGGCGGCGCCGTGCGCGGCACGGAGAACATCGGCGGCGGTGCGGGCCTCGGCGTCGAGGGCGTCGAGCCGGTCGAGGGCGCGGACGATCTCGTCGGGCGCCGCGGCACCGGCGAGGGCGGTGACGAGCGCGTCGACGCGGGTGTCGAGCGCGGTCAGCGCGGAGCGGGCGGCCTGCTCGGCGCGGGCGGCGGCGGTCTCGCGGGTCCGGGCAGCGGCAAGCGCGGACTCCGCATCGGTGAACGCCGTCGCCGTGGCGTCGGCCGTCCCGGCCGCTGCGGCCTTCTCGGCGCGGGCCGGCCCGGCCGCGGCGTCGCGCTCGTCGGCGGCGGTGCGGGCCCAGCCGGCGAGTGCGGACCAGGCTCCTGGGAGGTCGTCGTCGGCGACGGCGGGTGCCCCGAGGGCGACCAGTGGGTCGCGGGCGGAGCGCAGCGATCCGGCGGCGCGGGTCACCTCGGCCCGCACCGCATCGACGGCGGCGGCCGAGACGTCCCGGGCGGTGCGCGCCAGGCGCAGGGCGGTGTCGGCGCGGACGGCCTCGGTCTCGACGGCGTCGAGCCGGCTCAGCTCGGCGCGCAGGGACGTCGCGTCCACGGCCGTGTCGAGCCCGGCACGCAGGGTGTCGGCCTCCGTGTCGAGGCGCGCCAGGTCGGCCGCGGCGCGGTCGAGGGCCGACGCGGCGTCGGCGTCGGCGACCCGGGCCCGGTCGAGCTCGGTGTCCGCGGTGGCGAGAGCGCTGTCCGCGGCGGCCAGGGCCGGACCGTCGACGGTGGGCGGCAGCGTCGCGACGGTCTGCTCGCACACCGGGCAGCGCTCCCCGACGTGCAGCGACGGTCGCAGTGCGGCCGCGCGGTCGGCGTGGGCCGCGGCGTCGCGGGCCGTGCGGGCCGCGGTGACGGCGGCGCGCGCCGCGGTGAGCGCCG
>NZ_BEGX01000035.1 GCF_002583555.1 Pseudonocardia sp. N23 | reverse complement strand
TGCTGTCGTCGTGCACCAACCCACCATTACCGGGCCGGTACCACCAGCCTCACAGTCAGGTCAGGCGGCGCTGGAGCGGCCGCCGGCCGACCGGCGGTTCCCACCTGCACGCGGCGCGCCGCGGCGGGCGCCACCGCCCGATCCGCCGTGACCGGCACCCGGGGCGCCGCCCTGGCGGCTGCGGGACCTGCCGCGGCCCGGGCCGCGGGGGGTGCCCTGCACGGCCTTCGGCGGCTCGGCCACGGCCACCCCACTGGGTGTCCGCGAGCCGGTGACCTGCGCCATCGCCGCCGCACCCGGGTAGACGTCGTGCACCGTCGGGCGCACTCCGGCCTGCCGGGTCAGCGTGTCGACATCGCGGCGTTCCTCCGGCGTCACCAGCGTCACCACGGTGCCGGACTCGCCACCGCGGGCCGTGCGGCCGGCGCGGTGCAGGTAGTCCTTCGGGTCGGCGGGCGGGTCGATGTGCACGACGAGGCTGACGTCGTCGACGTGGATGCCGCGCGCGGCGACGTCCGTGGCGACGAGGACCGGCGTGCGGCCCTCCTTGAAGTCGGCGATCGCGCGGTTGCGCTGGTTCTGCGACTTGCCGCCGTGCAGGCCGACCGCCACCACGCCGTCGCGGCGCAGGTTGCGCACCCAGCGGTCGACGCCGTGCTTGGTGCGGGCGAACAGGATCGTCCGGCCGTCACGTGCGGCGATCTCGGTGACGACCTGCGCCTTCGCCGCGGAGTCGACCCGCAGCAGGTGGTGGTCCATCGTGTCGACCGACGCGCGCGCCGAGTCGACCGCGCGGGTCACCGGGTCGTGCAGGTACCTGTTGACCAGCGCAGCGACGTCGCCGTCGAGGGTCGCGGAGAACAGCAGCCGCTGCCCGTCGGCGGGGGTGAGGTCGAGGATGGCCCGGACCTGGGGCAGGAACCCCATGTCGGCCATGCGGTCGGCCTCGTCGAGCGCGGTCACCTCGATCTCGGAGAGGTCGGCGGTGCGCTGCGTGGTGTGGTCGGTCAGCCGGCCGGGGGTGGCGACCAGCAGGTCGACCCCACGGGCCAGCGCGTCGGCCTGCCGGCTGTACGACAGTCCGCCCACGACGACCGCGGTGCGCAGCCCGAGGGCACGCGCGAACGGGTCGAGCGCGTCGACGACCTGCTGGGCGAGCTCGCGCGTCGGCACCAGGACGAGGCCGCGCGGCTTGCGGGGTGTCGCGCGGCCACCGGCCAGCCGCGACAGCAGCGCCAGCCCGAAGGCCAGCGTCTTGCCCGACCCGGTCTGGCCGCGACCCAGCAGGTCACGACCGCTCAGGGTGACGGGCAGCGTCGCCGCCTGGATCGGGAACGGCGCGGTGAAGCCCTCGGACGCCAGCGTGCGCAGCACCGGCTCGGGAAGGCCGAGGTCGGCGAACGCGGGCATGCCCGACTCGGGCGTCGTCCACAGTTCCTCGGGCGGCATCGGGGTGGCGGGACGGGCGGGGGCGGTGGGGCGACGGTTGGAACCGCGCCCACGGCCACGGGCCTGCTGGGGACGGGCACGACCCGAACCCGAGCGGGAAGAACGATCGGCGGAACCCGCGGAACGGGCCTGCTGGGGAGCCAAGAAAAGGACCTCCGGACGTGGCACGTCGCACGGAGCTTGCCTCGCCCGTCGAGAAGACGGGCGGGTGATCGCGGGGACGAGCCCGGGCGCAACACAGCGCCCACATGGGATGAAGCTTCGGACACGTCCGCGACGGATGCGGCCCCAGATATCGGGTCGGGGGTCACCGGGCCGGGGTCGGCCGGGCCGGACGCTCGTGATCAGCCTACCCGAGCGTCCGGCCCGAACCTCACCGGTGTGACGTTCCCGGGTGCGTGATCCCCAGCTCGGCGGTCAGATCCGCCAGCAACGCCTCCCGCGCCGCCGTCGCGCCGGGCAGCCCGCGGGCGGCGAACCACTCGGCGATCCGGTCCACGTCACGACCCAGGTACGACGGCCCGAACGGGTTGCCGACGACGTCGACGACCTGCGGCAGGTCGATCACCACGAGCCTGCCGTCGTCGACCAGCAGGTTGAACGCCGACAGGTCGCCGTGGGTGAGGCCGTGCCGGGCGAGTCCGAGCAGCGCCTCGCAGAGCTGCGCCCACAGGTCGGCCAGCTCGGCTGTGTCCGGTCGCAGCTGGGCCAGGCGAGGGGCCGCGGAGTCCCCGTCACCGACGAGCTCCAGCAACACCTCGGTCTCGTCGACCGACACCGGGTAGGGGACGGGAACGCCGGCCGCCCACAGCGTCGACAACGCCGCGAACTCGGCCCGCGCCCACTGCCCGGCGAGCAGGTCGCGGCCGAAGTCGGTGCGTGACGCCATCGCCCGGGTCTCGCGGGACCGACGGACCCGCCGGCCCTGCAGGTAACCGGCGTCGCGGTGGAACATCCGGTGCTCCGAGGAGCGGTACCGCTTGGCCGCCATCAGGATCCCGGTTTCGCCGGGCTCCGCGCGGCGGACGAGGTGGACGTCGGCCTCCTTGCCGGTCTTGAGCACGCCGAGCTCGGTGTCGACGGCGCCGGTGGCCGTCACCACCCAGCCGGGGCGTGGCTCGGGCCCCTTGTCGGCGGCGTCCCAGGTCGACCAGCGGTCACCCTCCGGTGGGCCGTCGACGTCCTCGCCCGCCCGCCCGTCGAGTTCGCGGGGCGGCGGGGTCGGACCGGTGGTGCGCCGCCGGCTGCGCGAGACGTACGCGTCGTCGGCGGGGTCGTGCTCGTCGTCGAAGCGGCGGCGCCGTGGCCGGCCGCGGGTGAACGATCGATCGTGGGATGGCACTGGTGGGGTCTCCTGGACCGTGAGGTCCCCACCGGGTGTGGACGCGCAAGGACGCGCTAACAGCGGCGTCCGGCGTCGGCCGGCGGGGTGAGGACGGGACGAGGTCGGGCCACGTCCCGGGCGGCGGTCGACATCGGGCACCTCCTGCGGTCGGGTCCGGACGGTCGATCGGGACCGTCCGGTCGGTGCCGATCGTCGCGGGCCGGGCGCACGGAGCGCAACGCATTAACCGTGCGCAACCTCACTGCTGCGCGCCGGCCCGCCGACAGCGGTGAGGGCGCGCCCGACCATCCGCGCGCACCGTCGTCGCTGCTCCGGGCCGCACGGACAGCAGGGAGGTCGCGGCCGGTCAGGGGGTCGCGCCGCCGGGCGCCTCGACCAGGGCGCCGCCGTGCAGCGCGACCCGGCGGTCGACACCCACGTCGGCCAGGAACCGATCGTCGTGGCTGACGACGACCAGGGCGCCCCGGAACGCCCGCAGCGCGCCCGCGAGGCGCGCGGTGCCGGGCATGTCGAGGTTGTTGGTGGGTTCGTCGAGCAGCAGCAGCTGCGGCGCGGGCTCGGCGAGCAGCACGCAGGCCAGGGTGGCGCGCAGCCGTTCGCCGCCCGACAGCACGCCGACGGGCTTGTGCGCCTCCTCGCCGGGGAAGAGGAACCGGGCGAGGATCGTCATCCGTTGCGAGCGCGGCATCCCGGGCGTCACGGCCTCGAGGTTCTCCACCACCGAGCGATCGGGCTCGAGCAGGTCGAGGCGCTGCGAGAGCCGCGCGGCCCGCCCTCCGGCGCCACGGACGTCACCGGCGTCGGGCACGAGCTCACCCGACAGGACCCGCAGCAGCGTCGACTTGCCGGAGCCGTTGGCGCCGACGAGCGCGATGCGTTCCGGGCCCCGGATCGTCAGGTCGATGCCGTCGCCGAACAGCGAGCGCACTCGGATCCCCTGCGCCGCAACGACGGTGCGCCCGGCCGGCACGGTCGTGTCGGGGAGGTCCAGGACGAGTGCGGCGTCGTAGGTCAGCCCGCGCTCGGCGTCGTCGAGCCGGGCCCGCGCGCGGTCGACGCGGTCGCCGTGGGTGCGGTCCGACCGGGCGGCGGACTCCTGTGCCCGCCGGGCGAGGCCACCGGCGACGATGCGGGCGAGCCCGGCGTCGGGCAGGCCCCGGGCGGCGCTGCCCGCACGCCGGTCGGCCCGCTCGCGGGCCTGCTGCATCGCCCGCTTCTCCCGCTTCACGTCCTGCTCGGCCGACCGCACCGCCCGCTGCGCGGCCTCGCGCTCGACACGGACGGCCTCCTCGTAGGCGTCGAGGTTCCCGGCGAACACGCTCACGCCGTCGCGTCCCAGCTCCGCGATCCGGTCGGCCCGTTCCAGCAGCTCCCGGTCGTGGGTGGCGACGAGAACGCACCCGGGCGTGCCGTCGAGCACCGCGAGCAGCCGCTCGCGGGCGTCGCGGTCGAGGTTGTTGGTGGGTTCGTCGAGCAGGAGCACGTCGGGGCGGCGCAGCAGCAGCGCGGCGAGCCCCAGCGACACGACCTGCCCGCCGGACAGGGTGCCGAGCGTCCGGGCGAGGGCCACGCCGCCGAGACCGACGCGGTCGAGTTCGGCACGGCTGCGTTCCTCGACGTCCCAGTCGTCACCGACGGTGGTGAAGTGTTCCTCGGCGGCGTCGCCCGCCTCGATGGCCGCGATGGCGGCGATCGTCTCGGCGACGCCCAGGACCCCGGCGACGGTGACCTCGGTCGGGAAGGGCAGGTCCTGGGGGAGCAGCCCCACCGGCCCGGCGGCGGTGACGCTGCCGGTGCTGGGCGTCAGCGCCCCGGCGACGAGCCGCAGCAGGGTGGTCTTGCCGGCACCGTTGGGCGCCACCAGCCCGGTCAGGCCGGGACCGACGGCGAAGGAGACGCCGTCGAGCACGACGGTGCCGTCGGGCAGGACATAGGAGAGGGCGGAGCAGACGATCGAGGGATCGGACACGAGCAGACCTCACGGGACGAGGGACGACGGAGTGCCGCGGTGCGCCCTCGGGGTTTCGTCACCCGGTGGCGCGGTCCCTGCCCGTCATCTGTGCTCCGTCCGTGCGTCCGCCAGTGCCGATGACCACCTTACGACAGGCCGCCACCCGTTTGCGGGTGTGTCAGGGGCGGGGCTGGGGCTCCGCGTGCAGCGCGGCCAGCACCGCCGGGTCCTGCAGCCCCATCCATTCGATGACCTGCTGGTATGTGGCGCAGGCCGTCTCGGGCCGCAGGCACACCTCGCCCATGAACGTCTCGACGGCGGTGCTGAACGCGCCGCCGTTCCAGTCGTTGAAGTGGTTGCCGACGACGAGCGGGGCCCGGTTGCCGGTGAGTGCGGCCTGGTAGGCCGTGAAGTAGGCGGCGACGGTCCACTCGGTGAACAGCGACGCCTTCTCGGGTTCGTCCTTGGCGCCGTTCATGGAGAACCACAGGTTGTAGTCCATCATGATCACCCGTTTGCCCAGGGCGGTGACGGTGACCGACGGCATCGGGAACTCCCAGACGCCGTTCGTCTTCGACGGCCAGGTGAGCGATCCGGACGTGCCGCTGCTGTCGTAGACCATCCCGTGCGCGACCATCGCCGGGAAGAGCTGGTCCTTCTTGCCCTCCAGGCACGGGGTGCGCCCGCCCCTGACGGTGCCGTCGGGCAGGTCGAGCCCCGGTGCCTCGCGCACGAAGCGGAAGAACTGGTCGAGCTCGGAGTCCCACTGTGCGGTGGTCCACTTCGCCCCGGACGGCTCGGAGCCCGCGCAGAAGTGGCCGTTGTAGTGGGTGCCGATCTCGTGGCCCGCGGCGAGCGCGGTCTTGAGGTTGCCGATCCGGGTGGCGATGTCGGCCTCGCTGCCGCCGAACCCGACCGACGACTTCCCGGGAGCATGTCCGGGGCCGGTGTAGCGGGTGCGTTCGTTGTTGGGGACGAGGTAGAGGCCGGTGAGGAAGCCCGTGAACCGGGCGTTGGACCGCTGCGCCAGCGGCAGCACCCGCTTCCAGTGCGAGTCGGCGCCGGCACCGTCGAAGGAGAACAGGACGAACTGCGGCGGCCGCTCGCCGGGGCGCAACGGGCGCATCCACTCGGGAGGGCCGGGCGGCGGGGGTGGGGGCTCGTCGGCCGACGCGGTGCCCGCTGCCGACGGGATGCCGGCGACCTCCGCCTTCGGCGCGGTCAGGGCCATCGTCAGGAACAGTCCCGCCGCCACGAGTGCGGCCACGATCGCCAGGTTGCTCCGGGTCCGCATCGACTCTCCACTCGGGCCCGAGCGCCGGGCCGTACCGCATCCTGACGCTACTTGCCGGCCCTCCCGAAACGGACACAGGCCCGGGCGTGTCGCGGATCTCGTCGCCGGTCCGTGGCCGATCGTCCGGGCAGCGTCACGCCGGCACGATCACGGCGAGTGACGACGGTGCGGGGCGCTCGACACGCATGCCCGCCCGGCGGGCGATGGTGGCCACCGCGGCGGCGTCGGCGGGCTCCGCGCGGGTCCCCGCCAGCACCCGGGCCAGCGCTCCCTTGTGGGCCTTGTTGAAGTGGCTGACGACGCTACGGCTGCCGTCGGGTCTCTCGGCCAGCACCGTGACGTCGACGGCACCGGGAACCCGGCCCAGCGCGGCGTAGGACCCGGACCGGAGGTCGACGACGAGCTCGCCCGCGGCGACCGCGGCCAGTACCGGGTCGAGGACGGGCCGCCAGCGCGCCGCGAGGGTCCCGCCGGCGGGCAGCGTGGAGCCGGCGGAGAGCCGGTAGGCGGGGATCGGGTCGCCGGCACGGACCAGGCCGAACAGTGCGGACCCGACGGCGAGCCGGGCACGGGCGCGGGCGGCCGCGGCGCCGCGCAGCGTCGTGACGTCGAGCGCGTCGTAGAGCACCCCGGTGTAGCGGTGCAGCGCGGGCATCGTCGGCGACTCCCACAGTCGTGCGTTGCGGGTGACCTCGTCGTCCTGGCGGGGCGAGAGCCCCAGCGCGGTCCGGCTCGCGGGCAGGTCGGCGGCCAGTTCGACGAGCTCGTCGGCCAGCACCTTGCGCAGGCCGCCGAGCTCCGGGAACGTCAGGGCGTCGAGACGGAGCGGAGGTCCGTCGCCACCGTCGCGCTTGGTCTCCGAGGGCGGCAGCAGCACGAGCACGGCGCAAGACGCTACCAACGATGTGAGGGGTGGTTGTGCGGCCACATCGGCACCGGATACCTTCGCGGCGTGATCTTCCTCGTGGCGCGCCTGCATGTCGACAACATGCGGGTCACGAGTGCGGCCTGTCGCAGTCGCTGACTCGACCCGCCGATGTTCCCGGTCCTCCGCACCGGGGTGTGCCACCGGGCCACGGTCCACAGGTCCAGAGGCGACCGTCGGCAGGCCCCTCGCGCCGGACAGAATCGATCCGGGCGCGCTCGTCCCCACATCCAGCCGAAGCACGTCCTCACGCAGGAGAAGCATCGTGACCGACACGACCGACCCCACCGCCGCTTGGTCCTTCGAGACCAAGCAGGTCCACGCAGGCGCCACCGCCGACCCGACGACCGGCGCACGTGCGACCCCGATCTACCAGACCACCTCGTACACGTTCCGTGACAGCGACCACGCCGCAGCCCTGTTCGGGCTGGCCGAGCTGGGCAACATCTACACGCGGATCATGAACCCGACCCAGGACGTCCTCGAGCAGCGCATCGCGGCGCTCGAGGGCGGGATCGGCGCCGTCGCGGTGGCCTCGGGCCAGGCCGCGTCGACGCTCGCGATCCTCAACCTCGCCGAGTCGGGCGACCACTTCGTCTCCAGCGCCGCGCTCTACGGCGGCACGTACAACCTGTTCCACTACACGCTGCCGAAGCTGGGCATCGAGGTCACGTTCGTCAACAACCCCGACGACCTCGACGAGTGGCGCGCCGCGATCCGGCCCAACACCAAGCTCTTCTACGCCGAGACCATCGGCAACCCGGGCAGCAACGTCCTCGACATCCGCGGTGTCGCCGACACGGCGCACGAGGCGGGTATCCCGCTGATCGTCGACAACACGGTGCCCACGCCCTACCTGGTGCGGCCCATCGAGCACGGCGCCGACATCGTGGTCCACTCGGCGACGAAGTTCCTCGGCGGTCACGGCACCTCGATCGGTGGCGTCGTCGTCGACTCGGGCAACTTCGACTGGGGCGTGCACGCCGAGGCCTTCCCGGGCCTGACGACGCCGGACCCGAGCTACCACGGCCTCAACTACTGGGACGCGCTCGGTCCGCTGGCCTACCTGATCAAGTTCCGGGTCCAGCTCCTGCGCGACATCGGTCCGGCCATCGCGCCGTTCAACAGCTTCCTGCTCATCCAGGGCATCGAGACGCTGTCGCTGCGCATCGAGCGGCACGTGCAGAACGCCCAGGCCGTCGCCGAGTGGCTCGAGGCCCGCGACGAGGTCGAGAAGGTCCACTACGCCGGCCTGCCGTCGAGCCCGTGGCACGCCGCCGCCCAGAAGTACCTGCCGCGCGGCGTCGGCGCCATCGTCGCGTTCGACATCCGCGGCGGCGTCGAGGCGGGCAAGAAGTTCGTCGACGCACTCGAGCTGCACAGCCACCTGGCCAACATCGGCGACGTGCGCAGCCTGGTGATCCACCCGGCCAGCACCACCCACAGCCAGCTCTCCGGCGAGGAGCAGCTGGCCACGGGTGTCGGTCCCGGCCTGGTCCGGCTGTCGGTGGGTCTCGAGGGCATCGAGGACATCAAGGCCGACCTCGAGGCGGGCTTCCGCGCGGCCAAGGGCGCCTGAGCAGAGGTCATGAGCACCACGAACTCCGTCGTCCTCCCTCCCGCCAGCGGTGCCTGGCGGGAGGGGGACGACCCCGGTCGTCGTCAGTGGGTGCAGCTGCCGGCGGCGCTGCGCCTGGAGGGCGGCGGCGAGCTGCCCGGCGTCCGGATCGCCTACGAGACGTGGGGGACGCTCAACGCGCAGCGGACCAACGCGGTCCTCGTGCTGCACGCGCTGACCGGAGACAGCCACGTCGTCGGCCCGGCCGGACCGGGGCATCCCACCGCGGGCTGGTGGCAAGCCGTCGTCGGGCCCGGCCGCGCGCTCGACCCGGCCGAGTGGTTCGTGGTGGCGCCCAACGTGGTCGGCGGCTGCCAGGGGTCCACCGGCCCGTCGTCGACCGCCCCCGACGGGGTGCCGTGGGGGAGCCGGTTCCCCCTGGTGACCGCGCGCGACACCGTCGCCGCCGAGACCGTCCTCGCCGACGCGCTGGGCATCGACACGTGGGCGTGCGTCATCGGTGGGTCGATGGGTGGCATGCGGGCGCTCGAGTGGGCGGCGTGCGAGCCCGACCGCGTCCGCAGGCTGTTCGTGCTGGCCGCGCCCTCGGCGACCTCGGCCGACCAGATCGGCTGGGCCGCACCGCAGCTCGCCGCGATCCGCGCCGACCCGGGATGGAACGGTGGCGACCACCACGACCTCCCCGTCGGCAAGGGCCCCCACGCCGGGCTCGGCGTCGCCCGGCGCATCGCGCACCTGAGCTACCGCAGCGGCTTCGAGCTCGCCACCCGCTTCGGCCGCGACGCCCAGAACGGTGAGGACCCGTGGCACGGCGGCCGCTACGCCGTCGAGTCCTACCTCGACCACCACGCCGACAAGCTGGTGCACCGGTTCGATGCCGGCTCCTACGTGCGGCTCACCGAGCTGATGAACGCCCACGACGTCGGCCGTGGCCGGGGCGGGGTGGCGTCGGCGCTGCGCCGGGTGCGGGCGACGACGTACGTCGCCGGGGTGAACTCCGACCGGCTCTACCCACTGGAGCAGTCGATCGAGATGGCCGAGGGCATCCCGGGCGCGCAGCTGAAGGTGATCGACTCGCCCTACGGCCACGACGGGTTCCTCATCGAGGACGCGGTGGTCGGTGCGCACCTCACGTCACTCCTGCGCGAATAGGGGCCCTTACCCGCGTGGGGTGATCGAGAGCGACGCAGAGCTCAGGGAGATCGTCTCCGAGCCGCCGGCCGCCGTCGCGGACAAGGTGATCGACCACGTCGACCCGAGCCGGCGCGGTTCATCGCCACGAGTCCGTCGACATCGCCCTCGCCGCCGGCACGAGGCTCAACCGCTACTGACGTCCGCCCGCCGTGCCGCGAGCGCCCTCGCCACGCTCGGGTCCACGCGCTGGTGCCAGGTGCCCTCGGGATCGTCCCCGGGCGTCTCGATGACGATCGGGCCCAGGTTGCACGGTCCGAGGCAGCCGATCGGCGTCACCAGGGTGCCCGGCTCGTCGCGTGCGGCGGCGGACAGCGCGCGGTGGGTGGCACCCGCGCCGTGCGCGGTGCAGCGCGGGCCGCGGCACAGCAGCAGGTGCCGGTCGTGGCCCGGGAGCTCGGACCACGACGGGGCGCGGAACCCACCCGGCGACGCGGTGACCGCCTCGCCCTCGCCGTCGGTGAGGGCCGCGACGGCGGCGGCCGCTCCCGCGCTCGCCGTGAGGTCGTCGGCGAGGCGGACGTCGAGCTGCAGCGGAGCCCGTGTCTCGCGCCAGTTCGCGACGGCCTTGGCGATCCAGGTGCGCAGGTAGGCGTCGGCGGGGACGGCGAGGGGGACCAGCAGCGCGGTGCCGGCGCCGTCGCGGACCGCCTCGTCGAGCACATCGTGGATCGACGGCTCCGCCTGGTCGAGGTGCGCGACGCGGACCGGGTCGGCGACGGAGGCGGCCACCGCCGCGGCGAGCCCGGCCAGCGAGCGGGCGTCGACACCCGAGGGCGTGGGACGGGCCACCAGCACCACGACACGGCTGCTCATCCGCACATCCAAGCCGATGACGACCGTCGTGCCGTAACCGGGGCGAAGTCCGTCGGCGGTCGTCGCTACCCTTGCGCGCGTGTTGACCAGGATGTCGTCGCTGTTCCTCCGCACCCTCCGCGAGGACCCGGCCGACGCGGAGGTGCCCAGCCACAAGCTGCTGGTCCGCGCCGGCTACGTCCGCCGTGTCGCGCCGGGCGTGTACTCCTGGCTGCCGCTGGGCCTGCGCGTCCTCCGGAAGATCGAGGAGATCGTCCGCGAGGAGATGGACGCCTTCGGCGCCCAGGAGATCCAGTTCCCCGCGCTGCTGCCCCGAGATCCCTACGAGGCGACGAACCGGTGGACCGAGTACGGCCCGAACCTTTTCCGGCTCAAGGACCGCAAGGGCAACGACTACCTGCTCGGGCCCACCCACGAAGAGCTGTTCACCCTCGCGGTGAAGGGCGAGTACTCCTCCTACAAGGACTACCCGGTCCGGCTCTACCAGATCCAGAACAAGTACCGCGACGAGGAACGCCCCCGCGCGGGCATCCTGCGCGGCCGCGAGTTCCTGATGAAGGACTCGTACTCCTTCGACCTCTCCGACGAGGGCCTCGCCGAGTCGTACGCGTTGCACCGCAAGGCGTACACGAAGATCTTCGACCGGCTCTCGCTGCGCTACGTCATCGTGTCCGCCACGTCGGGCGCCATGGGCGGGTCGGCGTCGGAGGAGTTCCTGGCCGAGGCCGAGACCGGCGAGGACACGTTCGTCCGCTCCGCGTCCGGCTATGCCGCCAACGTCGAGGCCGTCACCACGCCCGCGCCCCCCGCGCAGCCGATCGACGACAAGCCCGCCGCGCAGGTCCACCACACGCCCGACACGCCGACCATCGAGTCGCTCGTCACGTTCCTCAACGGCGCCGGGCTCGGCCGGCAGTTCACCGCGGCCGACACGCTCAAGAACGTCCTGGTGAAGCTGCGGCAGCCCGGGTCGGACGAGTGGGAGGTGCTCGGCGTCGGTGTGCCGGGCGACCGCGAGGTCGACATGAAGCGCCTCGAGGCCGCCGTCGCCCCCGCCGAGGTGGCGCTGCTGGAGGACAAGGACTTCGCCGCCCACTCCTTCCTCGTGAAGGGCTACATCGGCCCGGGCGCGCTGGCCGCCAACGGGGTCCGCTACCTGGTCGACCCCCGCATCGTCACCGGCACCGCCTGGGTGACCGGTGCCGACAAGGCCGACCACCACGTCGTCGACCTGGTCGCGGGCCGTGACTTCACCCCCGACGGCACCATCGAGGCCGCCGACGTCCGCGCGGGCGACGAGGCCCCCGACGGCAGCGGGCCGCTGGAGTCCGCCCGCGGCATCGAGATCGGCCACATCTTCCAGCTCGGCCGCAAGTACGCCGACGCGTTCTCCCTCGACGCGCTGGGCCCCGACTCCAAGCCCGTCCGCATCACCATGGGCTCCTACGGCATCGGGGTGTCGCGCCTCGTCGCCGTCGTGGCGGAGCAGAGCCATGACGGGTCGGGTCTGATCTGGCCCCGCGCGGTGTCCCCGTACGACGTGCACCTCGTGATCGCCGGCAAGAACGAGGAGATCACCGCGGGCGGGGAGAAGCTCGCCCGCGAGCTGGAGTCCGCCGGTCTGTCGGTGCTGCTCGACGACCGCAAGGCCTCGCCAGGCGTGAAGTTCGCCGACGCCGAGCTCGTCGGGGTGCCGACGATCGTCGTCGTCGGTCGCGGGCTGGCCGACGGGAAGATCGAGGTCAAGGACAGGCGCAGCGGCGAGCGCGTCGAGGTCGCCCTCGACGGTGCGGTCGCGCACCTGGTGGGGCTCGTCCGCGGCTGACCCACGTGAGTGGCGCCACTCACGAGCACAGCGGACGCACAGCTCGTTCCCAGCCGGCGGCGGGGTGCACTCGGGACGGTGGTGACGGGACACCCCCACCACGCCTCCGAGGAGCCCTTGTGCACGACGACGACCACGACGACTTCGGGGGCATCTCCCGCGACCTGCCGCGGCTGCTGGGCAGGCGCCGGCTGCTCGGCCTGCTCGCCGGGGCGGGGGCGCTGACGCTCGCGGGCTGCGCGGCCGGGACGACCGGCTCGGCGGCGGCCACGACGGCGTCCGGCGCTGCGGGGCCGGGGTCGGGGGAGATCCCCGAGGAGACCGGCGGGCCCTACCCGGCCGACGGCTCCAACGGCCCGAACGTCCTCGACGACGCCGGGATCGTCCGCAGCGACATCCGCTCCAGCTTCGGGTCGTCGACGACGACCGCGCAGGGCGTCCCGCTGCGCATCGACCTGACACTGACCGACACGAGCGGAGCCGCGATGCCCGGCGCGGCCGTCTACCTGTGGCACTGCGACCGCGACGGCAACTACTCGCTCTACTCCCGCGGCGTCACCGGCGAGAACTACCTGCGTGGCGTGCAGGCCGCCGACAGCGCGGGGAAGGTGTCGTTCACCAGCATCTTCCCGGCCTGCTACGCGGGTCGCTGGCCGCACGTCCACGTCGAGATCTACCCGGCCCTCGACCAGGTGACGTCGTCGGGCAACGCGGTGCGCACCACCCAGCTCGCGCTGCCGCAGGCGACCTGCGAGACCGTCTACGCCACCGACGGCTACCCGGGGAGCGTCCGCAACCTGTCGCAGGTGTCGCTGGACTCCGACAACGTCTTCCGCGACGGCTGGGACCGCCAGCTGGCGACGATGACCGGCGACGTGGCGTCCGGATACACCGCGGCCCTGCCCGTGAGGGTCTAGGGTCAGCCGGCCAGGAACGACAACCGCACCGTCCGTACCGGGTTGTCGACGTTCGTGTCCACCAGGCACACCGACTGCCACGTCCCCAGCGTGGCCTGCCCGGCCAGGACCGGCACCATCAGCGACGGCGAGATGATCGCGGGCAGGACGTGGTCGCGGCCGTGACCGTGGCTGCCGTGCCGGTGGCGCCAGCGGTCGTCGGCGGGTAGCAGGTCGCGTAGCGTCGCGAGCAGGTCGTCGTCGCTGCCGGCGCCCGTCTCGACGACGGCCAGCCCCGCCGTCGCGTGCGGCACCCAGATGTTGAGCAGCCCGTCGCCGGCGAGCGCGGCGCGCAGGAACGCGTCGATCTCGGCGCCCAGGTCGCGCACCGTCTCCGAGGTACCGGTCCGGATCTCGATCAGCTCGCTGTGCATCGCGACCACGCTACCGGCGACCCTGCGAAGCGCTTCCCGGAGCGAACGAACGGCACAGTCGTGCCACGGGGTGCGTCACGGTGCCGTTCGTCCGGGGTCGGTAGCGTCGCGCCGATGCGGACCGCGTTCGGCGAGATCTTCGACGTCCCCGCCGGCTACCTGAACTCGGCGAGCGTCGGTGTGCCGCCGCTGCGGGTGGCGGAGGCCGTGGGCGAGTCGGTACGGCGGTGGGGGAGCGGGCACCACTCCCCGCCGGAGTTCGACGCGCCCGTCGCGACGGCGCGCGCCGCGTTCGCCTCGCTGGTCGGGGTGGGCGCCGACCGGGTCGCCATCGGGACCGCCGCGTCGCAGCTGCTCGGCCCGATCGCGGCGGCCGTGCCCGACGGGGCGCGGGTCGTCGTGGCGGAGCGGGAGTTCACCAGCGTCTCGTTCCCGTTCGCGGTGCAGGCCGGACGCGGGGTCACGGTCACGGAGGTGCCGCCCGACCGGCTCGTCGAGGCCGCGGCGGAGGCCGACGTCGTCGCCGTCAGCGTCGTGCAGTCCGCCGACGGCCGGATCGCCGACCTCGACGGGCTGCGCGCGGTCCGGGAGCGGCACGGCACCCGGGTGGTCCTCGACGTCACCCAGGCCGCGGGCTGGCTGCCGCTGTCGCTGGCGTGGGCCGACGTCGTCGTGGGCAGCGGGTACAAGTGGCTGCTCGCACCGCGCGGCACGGCCTGGATGGCGCTGCGCGACGACGTCGAGGCCGTCCCGCACCTCGCGGGCTGGTATGCGAGCGAGGACCCGTGGACGGGCGTCTACGGGCTGCCGCCGCAGCTCGCCGCCGATGCGCGGGCCTTCGACGTCTCACCGGCGTGGACGTGCCAGGTCGGGGCGGCGGGGTCGTTGCCGTGGCTGGCCGGTCTCGACATGGCGGCGGTGCACGCGCACTGCACCCGGCTCGCCGACGCGCTGCGCGTCGCGCTCGGCACGGCGCCGACCGGGTCGGCGATCGTGAGCGTGGCCGCGCCCGGCGCGATCGGGCGGCTCGCCGCGGCCGGGGTGGCGGCGTCGGCCCGCGCGGGTGGTGCGCGGGTCTCGTTCCATCTCTACAACACCGCCGACGACCTCGACCGTGCCGTCGCGGCCCTTCGTTAGGGCGTGCGGCCGGGGAACGTCGGCACCACCGGCGTCAACCCCGCCGACGACCGCCACTGCATGCACCTGACCGTTCCCGACACGAGTGCGTCGAGAGCGGCGGCCCGCAGCGGCTTGTCGGTGGTGCGCTCCAGCACGGACCGCCACGCGGCCAGCGTGTCGGTCTCGGCGACGACGGCGAGCTGCTCGGCGGTGGGGCCGTCGGTGACCGGTGTCGGCGGCTTGTACGACGGCAGCGCCGAGACCGGACGCGCCCCGACGTCGCTGAGCGTCTGCTCGATCAGCCCCCGAAGGGTGCGGTGCGCGTCGGAGTCGCCGCGGGCCCGCTCCGCCAGGTCTGTCGGCAGGTAGGCGACGATCAGCGAGTACGCCCACAGCGCCGCGTGCTCGGTCTCCAGCACGTCCTGCAGCGCGTCGATCGAGGCCTGGTCGACCGACGCGCGCTGCTGCGCGGGGCCGCTCACGACAGCACCACCGTGTACGCGGCACAGCACGCGGCGACCCCTGCGACCAGGCCGACCCGCGCCGCCGGCAGCGTCGCGACGAGCGCGCCCGCGTCGTTCGCCGACTTCTTGAGAGAGGCGAGCACCGACGCGGTCGTCGGGTTCGCGGGCGGCGCGGTCGACGTCGCCGGCGTGGCCGGTGCCGGGGTGCCCCCGGCCAGCCGGGCGACCTCCGTCTCCAGCGCCGCCGCGTGGTCGGTGCGGGCCTGCCGGGCGGGGGTGAGGCGGTCGGTGAGCGCGGGGCTGGCGGTGATGGCGGCTCCGATCAGTTCGGCGTCGTCGCGCGCCGCGCGGGCCAGCGCGATCAACGGGTCGGGCCCGCTGCTGCCGGACGCGCCGTCGCACGCCGACAGCGCCGCGCCCGCGACCGGGGCCAGCGCCGCGAGTGCGATCAGCCGCCGCCGGGTCAACCGGACCGGCCCGGCCGGGACGGGGAGCGATACCAGGCCGCGGGGACTCACGGCGGGCCATCCTGCCAGGCCGCCTCCGAGAGCCGTCGCGATACCCTTGGCGGCCCACCCGGCACGGCGCGGCGACAGTGCGCAGGCCCTGTGGCGGCCGAGCGCGATCCGTCCGTGCCGCGAACCCGTTCACGTCAGGAGTTGTCCCGAATGCCCACCCCCGACCAGGTCGGCCGGCAGCTGCACGAGCTGCTGGCGCCGATAGTCGCCGACGCCGGATTCGAGCTCGACGAGCTCGACGTCCGCGCGACGGGCCGGCGGCACACGGTCAAGGTCGTCGTCGACTCCGCCGACGACACCGCGGGGGTGAGCCTCGACGTCATCGCGACGCTCAGCCGCGCCGCCTCCGCCGAGCTCGACCAGCACGAGCACCTGATCGGCGGTTCCTACACCCTCGAGGTCACCTCCCCGGGCGTCGACCGGCCGCTCACGCTGCCCCGGCACTGGCGGCGGGCGTTCCTGCGGCTGGTCGAGGTGACGCCGGTCGACGGTGACAAGCTCACGGGTCGCGTCGGCCGCGCGGGCGACGACGCCGTCGACCTCCTCGTCGACGGCGAGATCCGCGCACTGCGCTACACCGACGTCGAGAAGGCGCTGGTCCAGGTCGAGTTCAAGCAACCGCCGGACGCCGAGGTCGAGAAGCTCGGCGGGCGTGTCGAGCGGACGGAGGACGAGGTATGAACGTCGACATCGCCGCCCTGCGCGCGATCGAGCGCGACAAGGACATCCCGTTCGACATGGTCCTCGAGGCCATCGAGACGGCACTGCTCACCGCCTACAAGCACACCGAGGGCCACGAGTCCCACGCCCGCATCGACATCGACCGCAAGTCCGGACTGGTCCGCGTGCTGGCCCAGGAGCTGGGCGAGGACGGCACCGTCGACCGGGAGTGGGACGACACCCCCGACGGCTTCGGCCGCGTCGCCGCGACGACCGCGCGGCAGGTCATCGTGCAGCGCCTGCGCGACGCCGAGCACGAGCGCACCTTCGGCGAGTTCTCCGCCAAGGAGGGCGAGATCGTCACCGGCGAGGTGCAGGCCGACTCGCGGGCCAACGCCCGTGGCGTCGTCGTCCTGGCCCTGTCGGGGTCGCAGACCGAGGGCGCGCTGCCGCAGACCGAGCAGGTCCCCGGCGAGCGCTACCAGCACGGCGACCGCATCAAGTGCTACGTCCTCGGCGTGACCCGCGGCCAGCGCGGCACCCAGATCACGTTGAGCCGCACGCACCCCAACCTCGTCCGGAAGCTGTTCGCCCTGGAGGTCCCCGAGCTCGTCGACGGGTCGGTGGAGATCGTCGCCATCGCCCGCGAGTCGGGGCACCGCACCAAGATCGCGGTCCGCTCGACGGTGTCCGGGGTGAACCCGAAGGGCGCGTGCATCGGTCCGATGGGTGCCCGGGTGCGGGGCGTGATGAGCGAGCTGGCCGGCGAGAAGATAGACATCATCGACTGGTCGGACGACCCGGCGACGTTCGTGGGCAACGCCCTGTCGCCGTCGAAGGTGGTGTCGGTCACGGTGATCGACGCGAAGACACGCACCGCGCGGGTCGTCGTACCCGACTTCCAGCTGTCGCTCGCGATCGGCAAGGAAGGGCAGAACGCCCGGTTGGCGGCACGACTGACGGGGTGGCGCATCGACATCCGCAGCGACGCCGACCCCCGCAACGTCACCGACGAGGAGACGGCCGGGGTAGCCGGAACCACGGGTACGGAGTCGGTCGGCTGATCGGCGACGCGCTACACTCGCAACCGGCCCACTGCCAGGGGCCGACTCCCGATCGTCCGCTCGCCGGATCCGGTGCTCGCACCGGCTCCGAACCGGTGCGGACATGCGTCGGGTGTCGGAACCGGGCGGAGGCCTGTGGTCTGTTGCGTGTCGTTGTGGTGGACGGGGTTCTGACCCCTGACCCGCGGCGGCGGCTACCGGGCCGGGGTGCCTGGCTGCACCTCGATCCGGAGTGCCTCGACCGCGCCGAGCGTCGCTCGGCGTTCCCGCGCGCTCTTCGAGTGCAGGGACCGCTGGACGTCGCAGCGGTGCGGTTCCACCTGCAGGCCCACGGGGCACGGGAGACTCCCGCGCTCGACACACCAGGAAGCAAGGTCGACCCGTCATGAGCCAGTCGTGAAGATCGCACCATGAACGTGCTTCGACACTAGGTTCGAGGTCGAGCGGATCCTGCCGCCCGGCCTCCGGAATTAGAGGAGTGCAGTGGCAGGCAAGGCCCGCGTGCACGAGCTCGCAAAAGAGCTCGGTCTCAGCAGTAAGCAGGTCCTGAGCAAGTTGCAGGAACTGGGCGAGTACGTGAAGTCCCCGTCGTCGACGGTGGAGGCCCCGGTGGCGCGCAAGCTGCGCGACTCGGTCTCCGGTGGCGGCAACGGCAACGGCCGTCGTGGGGGCAACCCCGGCGGTGGCGCACGTCCGCGACCCGCGTCCCCGGCTCCGTCCGGTGGCGCCCCCACTCCCGGCCCGCGTCCCGGTGCTCCCGGTCCGCGTCCGGGTCCGCCCGCGCCGCGTCCGGTCGCGGAGCCCGCCGCCCCCGCGGCGGCACCGGCGTCCGCTCCGGTCGCCCCGGCGGCCTCCGCCGAGGCCCCGTCGCGTCCCGCCGCGTCCGGACCCCGTCCGGGTCCGCGTCCCGGCCCGCGTCAGCAGCCCGCGGCCGCCGAGTCGACCCCGGTCGAGGCGCCCGCGCCTCCGGCCGAGTCGACCGACGAGCCCGCGCGTCCCGCCCCGCGTCGCCAGGAGGCCCCCGCGCAGCAGCAGCCCGCTGCCGCCGCGGCCACCGACGGTGCGACGGTGCCGCCGCGCCCGCAGGCGCCCAAGCCCGGCCCGCGCACCCCGCGCGTCGGCAACAACCCGTTCGGTGTCGGCTCCGGCGCCCCGCCGCGCCCGGCCACGCCGCGTCCCGGCCCGCCCGCGCAGCCGGGTGGCGGTTCCGCGCCCGGCCAGGGCGGTCAGCGCCCCGGTGGTCCCGGCCAGGGCGGTCCCCGTCCCGGCGGTCCCCGTCCCGCTGGTGACGCCGGTCGTGGTGGGCCTCGCCCGCCGTCGCCCGGCAACATGCCGCCGCGGCCCAACCCGGGCATGATGCCCGCCCGGCCGGCCGCAGGCCGGCCCGGTGGCGGCCCTGGTGGACCCGGTGGTGGCCGTGGTGGCCCCGGCGGTCGTCCGGGTGGTCCCGGCGGTCGTCCCGGTGGTCCCGGCGGCGGTGGCGGCGGTCGTCCCGGTGGCGGCGGTGGCGGTTTCCGTCCCGGTGGCGGTGGCCCCGGTGGCGGTGGCGGCGGCGCTCCTGCCGGTGGTGGCTTCCGTGGCCGTCCCGGTGGCGGCGGCGGTGCGCGTGGCCGCGGCGGTGCCGCGGGTGCGTTCGGTCGTCCCGGCGGTCCGGCCCGCAAGGGCCGCAAGTCGAAGCGGCAGAAGCGTCAGGAATACGACGCGATGCAGGCCCCCTCGGTCGGCGGCGTCCGCCTTCCGAAGGGCCAGGGCGAGACGATCAAGCTCGCCCGCGGTGCGTCGCTGACCGACTTCGCCGACAAGATCAACGCCAACCCGGCCTCGCTCGTGCAGGTGCTGTTCCACCTCAACGAGATGGTCACCTCCACGCAGTCGGTGTCGGACGAGATCCTCGAGCTGCTCGGCTCGGAGATGAACTACAACGTCGTCGTCGTCAGCCCGGAGGAGGAGGACAGGGAGCTGCTCGACAGCTTCTCGATCTCCTACGGCGAGGACGCCGGTGGCGAGGACGACCTGGTCATCCGCCCGCCGGTCGTGACCGTCATGGGTCACGTCGACCACGGTAAGACCCGGCTGCTGGACACGATCCGCAAGGCCAACGTCATGGAGGGCGAGGCCGGCGGTATCACCCAGCACATCGGTGCCTACCAGGTCGTGACCGAGCTCGAGGGCTACGAACGGCCCATCACCTTCATCGACACCCCGGGTCACGAGGCGTTCACCGCCATGCGTGCCCGTGGCGCGAAGTCGACCGACATCGCGGTGATCGTGGTCGCGGCCGACGACGGCGTGATGCCGCAGACGGTCGAGGCGATCAACCACGCCCAGGCCGCCGACGTGCCGGTCGTGGTGGCGGTGAACAAGATCGACAAGGAGGGGGCCAACCCCGCCAAGATCCGCCAGCAGCTCACCGAGTACAACCTCGTGGCCGAGGAGTACGGCGGCGACACGATGTTCGTCGACATCTCGGCGAAGCAGGGCACCAACATCGACGCGCTGCTCGAGGCCGTGCTCCTGACGGCCGACGCCTCGCTGGACCTGCGGGCCAACCCGGCCATGGAGGCCCAGGGTGTCGCGATCGAGGCCCACCTCGACCGCGGTCGAGGTCCGGTGGCCACGGTGCTGGTGCAGCGCGGAACGCTGCGGGTCGGCGACTCGATCGTCGCGGGCGACGCCTCCGGGCGCGTCCGGCGGATGTTCGACGAGCACGGTGACGACGTCATCGAGGCCTACCCGTCGAGCCCGGTGCAGGTCATCGGCTTCACGTCGGTGCCCGGCGCGGGCGACACCTTCCTCGTCGTCGACGAGGACCGGGTGGCCCGCCAGATCGCCGACCGTCGTCGCGCCCGTGAGCGCAACGCCGAGCTGGCCAGCCGCCGCAAGCGCGTCTCGCTCGAGGACCTCGACGCCGCGCTGAAGGAGACCAACCAGCTCAACCTGATCATCAAGGGTGACAACTCGGGAACCGTCGAGGCTCTCGAGGACGCGCTCATGAAGATCGAGGTGGGCGAGGAGGTCGAGCTGCGGGTCATCCACCGCGGCGTCGGTGGCATCACCGAGGGCGACATCAACCTCGCGATCGCCGACAACGTCATCGTCCTGGGCTTCAACGTCCGGGCCGAGGGCAAGGCGACCGAGCTCGCGAACCGCGAGGGCGTGGAGATCCGGTACTACACGATCATCTACCAGGCCATCGAGGAGATCGAGGCCGCGCTCAAGGGCATGCTCAAGCCCGAGTACGAAGAGGTCGAGCTGGGTCGCGCCGAGGTTCGTGAGGTCTTCAAGTCCTCGCGGGTCGGCACGATCGCCGGTTGCCTCGTGATGTCCGGCGAGATCCGCCGCAACGCGCGCGGCCGCCTGCTGCGCGACAACGTCGTGATCGCCGAGAACCTGCCCGTGGCTTCGCTGCGGCGGTTCAAGGACGACGTGGTCGAGGTCCGCGAGGGCTTCGAGTGCGGCTTCACGCTCGGCAACTACAGCGACATCAAGGTCGGCGACGTCGTCGAGACCTTCGAGATGCGCGAGAAGCCGAGGGTCTGACCCGGTTCCCGGCGGCGGCCCCACTCGGGGCCGCCGCCGGTACGGGTCGTCGCCATGTACGTCGGAGCACTGGAGCTCGACGTCCTGCTCGGGGACGTCCACTCCCTCAAGGAGAAGCGGTCGGTCGTGAGGCCGATCGTCGCCGAGCTGCGCCGCAGGTTCGAGGTCGCCGCCGCCGAGGCCGGCGACCAGGACCTGCACCGGCGGGCGCTGGTGGGGGTCGCGTGCGTCGCGGCCGACCACGCCCACGTCGTCGACGTGCTCGAGCGCTGTGAGCGGCTCGTCGCGTCCCGACCCGAGATCGAACTGCTCTCGGCCCGCACCCGCATCATGGGTCCAGAGGACGACTGAGCATCAATGCTGTAGGTCGTGCGCCCCGGCGCGCGGCACGGAGTGAGGAGACCGGAGATGGTCGACCAGGCCCGCGCGCGGCGGCTCGCCAAGCGCATCTCCCAGATCGTCGCGCACGAGCTGGAGCACGAGATCAAGGACCCGCGGCTGGAGATGGTGACGATCACCGACGCCCGCGTCACGGGTGATCTGCGGGAGGCGACCGTCTTCTACACGGTGCTCGGCCCCAGTGTCGACGTGGACCCGGACGTCACCGGTGCCGCCGCCGCGCTGGCCAGCGCCAACGGCGTGCTGCGCTCCAAGGTGGGGCAGCAGACCGGCATCAGGCACACGCCGAGCCTCGCGTTCGTCCTCGACGTGGTGCCCAACGAGGCCCGTCGTATGGAGGAGCTGCTCGCCCGCACCCGCGCCTCCGACGAGGAGGTCGCCCGGCTCGCCGCCGGTGCGAAGCCGGCCGGCGAGGCCGACCCGTACCGGGCGCCGCGTACCGACGACGACGAGTCCTGATGACGGCGACGGCCGGGCGGGGGCCGACCGGCGTCCCGAGCACCACGGCCGCGGCCGTCGCCGCTGCGGCGGAGCTGCTCGCGACGGCGCGTGACGTCACCCTCGTCGCCCACGTCCAGCCGGACGCCGACTCGCTGGGCAGCGCGCTCGCGCTCGGCATCGTCGCGGCCCGGCGCGGTGCCACGGTGCGGGTGTCGTTCGCCTCGCCCGCGCAGCCGCCGGAGTCGCTGCGCCCGCTCGACGCGCTCGGCCTGCTCGTCGCACCCGAGGCGGTTCCCGCGGCACCCGAGCTGCTCGTGATGTGTGACACCGCGGCGCCGGAGCGGCTGGGCTCGCTGGCCGACCGGCTCGTCACCGCCCGGTCGTCGCTGCTCATCGACCATCACGCGTCCAACCCCGGGTTCGGCGACGTCCGCATCCTCGACCCGTCGGCCGAGGCGACCGTCGTGCTCGTCCACCGGCTGCTGGCCGAGATGGGTGCCCCCGTCGACCGGCCCGTCGCCACCTGCCTCTACGCCGGGCTGGTCACCGACACCGTCGGCTTCCGGACCGCCGGGCCCGCCGCGCACCGCATGGCGGCCGAGCTGCTCGAGGCAGGGGTCGACGTCGAGGCCGTGCTGCGACCGATCAGCGACGACCACCCGTTCACCTGGTTCGACGACCTCGCCGGCATCCTGCACGCCGCCACCCTCGACGTGACCGCGGCGGGTGGGCACGGGCTCGTGTCCGCCGTCGTGCCCGCCGCGGTGATGGGCCGCCACCGCGTCGAGGAGGTCGATGGCGTCGTCGACCTGCTGCGCACCGCCTCGGAGGCCGACGTCGCCGCAGTGCTGAAGCAGGTGGGGCCTCGTCGCTGGTCGGTGTCCATGCGCTCGCGGACCGTCGACGTCGCCACTGCCGCCGTCACCCTCGGCGGCGGCGGTCATCCGCGCGCAGCGGGCGTGACCCTGGACGGCGACCCGGACGAGGTCCTCGCGCGGCTGCGTGCCGCGCTCACCGCAGCGGGATGAACGGGGGAGCAGCCCGCGTCCCCGCCCGCGAGATCGTCCGGCTCGCGCTGCCCGCGCTGCCGGTGCTGGCGGCCGAGCCGCTGTACGTGCTCGTCGACACCGCGGTCGTGGGGCGCCTCGGTGCGTTGCCGCTGGCCGGGCTCGCCGTCGCCGGGGTGATGTTCGCGCAGGTCACCAGCCAGCTGACGTTCCTGTCCTACGGCACGACGGCGCGTGCCGCCCGGCTGCACGGCGCGGGCAGGCGGTCGGCCGCGGTCGGGGAGGGCGTGCAGGCGACGTGGCTCGCGCTCGTCGTCGGGCTGGTCGTGCTCGTCGTCGGGCAGCTGGTCGCGGAGCCGGTCGCGAGCGCGCTCGGCGGCACCGACGAGATCGCCGGCGCCGCGGTGTCGTGGCTGCGGATCGCCCTGTTCGGGGCGCCGCTGATCCTGGTGACGCTGGCGGGCAACGGCTGGATGCGCGGCGTCCACGACACGGTCCGGCCCATGCGCTACGTCCTGGCGGGCAACGGCCTGTCCGCGGTGGCGTGCCCGATGCTGGTGCACGGCGTCGGCGGCTGGGACGGCTGGGGGCTGGAGGGGTCGGCCGTCGCGAACGTCGGCGCGCAGGTCGTTGTCGCCGGGCTGTTCCTCACCGCCCTGCTGCGTGAGAAGGCCGCCGCCCCCGCCGCCGATCCCGTCCCCCTGCGCCCGCACTGGTCCCTGATCCGCGCCCAGCTCGGCCTGGGCCGCGACCTGGTGCTGCGCAGCCTCGCGTTCCAGGCCTGCTTCCTGTCCGCCACGGCCGTCGCCGCCCGGTTCGGTGCCCCGTCGGTGGCCGCGCACCAGATCGTGCTGCAGCTGTGGGTGTTCCAGTCGTTGACGCTCGACGCCGTCGCGATCGCCGCGCAGGCGTTGATCGGGTCGGCGCTGGGTGCCGGGGGAGTGGACCGGGCCAAGGCCGTCGCCGGGCAGATCGCCCGCTACGGGACGGTCATCGGCTGTCTGTGCGGGATCGTGTTCGGGGCGCTCTACTTCGTGCTGCCCGGAGTGTTCACCCAGGACGCGGCCGTGCTTGCCGTCGTCCCGGTCGCGTGGTGGTTCTTCGTGGCGCTGCAACCCGTCGCCGGGCTGGTGTTCGCCCTCGACGGCGTGCTGCTCGGGGCCGGTGACGCCGCGTTCCTGCGGACGACGACGCTGCTCTCCGCGGCCCTGGGGTTCCTGCCGATGATCTGGCTGTCGCTGGTCTTCGGCTGGGGGCTCGCCGGGATCTGGACGGGGCTGACGCTGTTCATGGTCGGGAGGCTGGTGGCGGTCACGACGCGGACCCGCTCGGGCCGCTGGGCCGTCGCGGGCGCCGTCCGCCCCTGAACACGGTCGGCCCCTGAACACGGTCGGCCCCTGACGCCGGCCGTGCTCCGCCAGGCGCCGCGGGCACTCCGGCGTGTCGTGAGAGCTGTGCGGCGGCGCTGACGACACGTCCGTGGTCGGGCCGTCGACCTGCACGTCCGTCGTGCGCCCGGATCTGCGACGCGGGCTCAGAGGCGGGGCAGGACGACGCGCATGCAGGTCCCCGGCGTCGCGTCCGTGACCTCGATCGTCCCGCCGAGCCGCGCGACGACGCGTGCGACCAGCGCCAGCCCGATCCCGCGCGGGCGTCCCGGTTCGGCGCGTTTGGACGACCAGCCGCGGGCGAACACCTCGGTGCGCGCCGACTCCGGGATGCCCGGCCCGGTGTCGGCGACCTCGATCGACCGACCTGCCGGCCCGTCGGTGAGGGTGACGCCGATCCGGCGCTGCCCCGCGGGGACGGCGGCGACGGCGTCGAGGGCGTTGTCGAGCAGGTTGCCGAGGATCGTGAGCAGGTCGTCGGGAGCCCACGGCCCGGGCTCGGTGTCGTCGTCGACGTGCAGGACGACGCCCCGGTCCGCCGCCGCCCAGCCCTTGTCGGCCAGCACGGCGGCGAGCACGGGGTCGCCGACGGTGACGTCGTCGAGCGGGCCGCGGGCCCCGCGCACGGCGGCGGACCCGGCCTGCAGCGCGTCGTCGGTGCTGCCGAGCTGGACGAGCGTCAGCACCGTCTGCATGCGGTTGGCGAACTCGTGGGCCTGCCCGGCCATCGCCTCGGCGCGCCCGCGGGCGTCGTCGCGTTCACGGACCGCGGCAGCCAGCTCGGTGCGGTCGCGCAGGGTCACGACGGCCGTCCCCGCCCCTGCGGCGGGCCCGGCGGGGGTGCGGTTGACCAGCAGCACCCGCTCACCGGCCAGCGCCAGCGCGTCGCGGACCTCGCCGGGCTGGCCGACGATCTCCCGCAGCGCCGGGTCGACGCCGAGCTCGGCGAGCCCGCGGCCCTGCAGCGATCCGTCCGGAAGCCCCAGCAGGGCCCGGGCGTGCGCGTTGACCACGACGACCCGGTCCTCGGCGTCGACGACGAGCAGCCCCTCGCGCACGGCGTGCAGCACGGCGTCGTGGTGGGCGTAGGCGGCGGCGATCTCCTCCGGCTCGAGACCCAGGGTCTGGCGGCGCACCCGGCGGGCCAGCAGCCACGCCAGCGCGGCGCCGACCACCGCCGCACCCGCGGCCGTCCCGATGATCGCGGGCAGCCAGGCGACGACCTGGTCGCCGATCCGGGTCGTCAGCTGGCCGACGGCGACGAGCCCGGCGACCCGGCCGTCGGGCGTCCGGACCGGGACGACCGAGCGCACCGACGGGCCAAGGGTGCCGACGTAGGTCTCGCTGACGGTGCCGCCCGCGGCCGCGGGGGCGATCGTGCCGATGTATCGCTCGCCGATCCGGGCGGGGTCGGCGTGGCTGTAGCGGATGCCGTCGACGGTCATGACCACGACGAACGCGGTGCCCGTCCGGAACTGGATCTGCTGGGTGAGGGGCTGCAGGGTCGCGGCCGGGTCGGGTGCGGACAGGGCGGCGACGACCGCCGGGTCGACGGCCGTCGTCTCCGCGGTGGCGAGGGTGAGGGCCGCCGCCCCGTCGTCGGCGGCCGCCCTCGCACCCCACACCCCGAGGCCGGCCAGCCCGCCGACGGTGAGCAGCACGGTCACCACCTGGAGCACCAGCAGCTGCCGGACCAGCCGGGACCCGCGACGTCGGCGCATCGAGCGATCCTCGCAGCGGTCCCGGCCCGCCGGTCAGCGTGTCCCGCTGCCGACGGCCTCCCTGTCGTCCCTGTCCGTGCTCTCGTCCTTGTCGAGCGAGACGGTGTCGCCCTCCTCGTCGCGGGCACTGCCACCGCCGTGGTGGTACTCCATGTCGGCGGCGACGAGCGACGGGTCGTCGAGCACGGCGCGCAGCCGGTCACGGTCGAGCTCGTTCTGCCAGCGCGCGATGACCAGCGTCGCGACGACGTTGCCGATGCAGTTGGTGACGGCCCGGCCCTCACTCATGACGCGGTCGATGCCGATGATCACCGCGATGCCGATGGCGATGGCCTCGGGGGTGAAGAACTCCCCGCCGAAGGCCTGCAGCGATGCTGCGAGCGTCACCAGCCCGGCGCCGGTGATGCCGGCCGCGCCCTTGGACGTCAGCACCATCAGCAGTGCGAGCCCGATCTGCGCGCCGATCGGCAGCGTCTCGTTGCCCGCCTGGATGATGAACAGCGCGCCCAGCGTCAGGTAGATGCAGGTGCCGTCGAGGTTGAACGAGTAGCCGGTCGGGATGACCAGGCCGACGGTCTGGCGCGACGCCCCGGCCGACTCCAGCTTGGTCAGCAGCCGTGGCAGCACCGACTCGGACGACGACGTGCCGAGGATGATCAGCAGCTCGTCCTTGATGAGCCGGATGACCTTGAGGATCGAGAACCCGGCCCACGCCGAGACCGCGCCGAGCACGACGAACACGAAGATCGCGCAGACCACCCAGAACGTGATCATCAACGTGCCCAGGTTCTTCAGCGACGACGCGCCGAACACCGCGACGGTGTAGGCCATGCCGCCGAACGCCGCGAGCGGGGCCAGCCACATGATCAGCTTGATGATGCCGAAGATCACCTTCGACAGTGCCTCGACCCCGCCGACGAGCCGCTTGCGCAGCGGCGCCGCCAGGGCGCTGATCGCGCAGGCCGTCAGGATCGCCAGCACGAGGACCTGCAGGACCTTGTTGTCGACGAACGGGCCCAGGAAGCTCTTGGGCAGCAGGTCGTTGGTCAGGAACGCGACGAACCCGGAGTCCTGGTGGCTCTGCTGGATCTGGCCCGCGGCCTGGTCGAGCTGCGCCTGCGTCGGCTCGCCGGTGAACCCCACACCCGGCTTCACGACGTTCGCCGCGATCAGCCCGAGCGTCAGCGCGACGATCGTCGCCAGCAGGAAGTAGCCCAGCGCCCGTAGCGCGAGACCGCCGGCGCGGGCCAGGTTGCCCAGCGACGCGATCCCCACGATGACGGTGCAGAAGATGACCGGACCGACGATGACCTTGATGAGCTGGATGAACGCGTCGGCCAGCCACTTGGTTTCCTTGGCCGCGGCCGGGGCCACGATGCCCAGGACGATCCCGGCGACGATGCCGACGATCACCCAGAACCAGAGCTGTGTCCAGAACCGCCTGCGCGGTGGGGCCATTTCCGCAACTTCGGCCATGCCGTCCTCCTCGACGTCGGTGGCACGAAGGTAGGAATGTGACGCGCAACATGTCGACGTTCGCGGTGCCATGATTGAGCAGTTCTTGAGGTTCGCAGGGCGGGACGTTCCGGACAGGAGACGCGAGAAGGTGCGAGCACTGCTCGTCGAGGACGACGAGGTCGCGGGTGACGCGCTGCGGCGGGCCCTGGTCGGAGCGGGTTTCCGCGTCCGGCATGTGACCAGCGGCGCCGCGGCGCTCGCGGCCGTCGCCGAGGACGAGCCCGACGTCGTCCTGCTCGACATGGGCCTGCCCGACCGCGACGGCCTCGGCGTCTGCCGCGGCATCCGGGAGGCCTCGCGGGTGCCGATCATCGCCGTCACCGGGCGCGGCGCCGTCGAGGCCCGGGTCAGCGGGCTGCGCAGCGGCGCCGACGACTACATCGTGAAGCCCTTCCTCCTCGACGAGCTGCTGGCGCGCATCGACGCCGTGCTGCGCCGCAGCCGCGGCCTCGGCGTCGCGCCCGCGGTGCGCGCGGGCGACGTCGAGATCGACCTCGCGCGCCGCGAGGTGCTCGTCGACGGAGAGTCGGTGGCGTTGGCGCGCAAGGAGTTCGACCTGCTCGCCGCGCTCGCCCGCCGCGAGGGCGCCGTCGTCGACCGGGCCGCGCTCGTCGACGAGGTGTGGGGCGGGCCGGGACCCGGCCTCGAACGGACCCTGGAGGCCCACGTCGCGTCGCTGCGCGCCAAGCTCGGCCGCCCTCGGGCCGTGCGCACCGTGCGCGGGGTGGGGTACCGGCTCGACGTCTGAGCCCGACCGGGAAGGATCGCGACCCGTGCCGTCTCCCGGACTCGTGATCGTCGACAAACCCGCGGGGCTCACCTCGCACGACGTGGTGGCCCGGTTGCGCCGCATCCTGCGCACGCGCAAGATCGGCCACGCCGGGACGCTCGACCCCATGGCCACCGGTGTGCTCGTCTGCGGCGTCGACCGCGGCACGAAGCTGCTCGGCCACCTCGCGCTCGACACCAAGGCCTACACCGCCACCGTCCGCCTCGGCGGCTCCACCACCACCGACGACGCCGAGGGCGAACCCACGGGCGGCGCCGACGCCTCCGCCGTCGCCGAGGACGCGATCCGTGCCGGGATCGCAGCCCTCACCGGAGCGATCGAGCAGGTCCCCAGCTCCGTGAGCGCGGTGAAGATCGACGGCAAGCGCGCCTACGCCCGCGTCCGCGCCGGCGAGGACGTCGTCCTGCCCGCGCGGCCCGTCACCGTCTCCGAGTTCACCCTCGACGCGCTGCGCCGCGGGGACGCGGTCACCGACCTCGACGTCACCGTCGCCTGTTCCTCGGGCACCTACGTGCGCGCCCTGGCCCGCGACCTGGGCGCCGCCCTCGGTGTCGGCGGGCACCTGACGGCGTTGCGCCGCACCAGGGTCGGGCCGTTCACCCTCGACCACGCGCGCACCCTCGAGACCCTGGAGTCGGACCCGGCGCTGTCCCTCGACCTCGACGGCGCCGTCGCGACCGCCTTCCCGCGCCGCGACGTCGACGAGGCCACCGCCGCCGACCTCTCCCACGGCCGCCCGCTGCCCGCGGCCGGGCTCGGGGGCACCTACGGCGTCTTCGCCCCCGACGGGCACGCCGTCGGTCTCGTCGCCGAACGCGAGGGTGCCGCCCGGCCCGTCGTCGTCCTCGCACCGGCCGGGAGCGGGCCCGCGCCGGACGGCCCGTAGGCTCCGGGCCGTGCAGCGCTGGCGGGGCCTGGAAGCGGTGCCGACCGGCTGGGGCCGAAGTGTCGTGACGATCGGCATCTTCGACGGCGTCCACCGGGGCCACCAGAAACTGATCGACCGAGCGGTCGCGCTCGGCCGCGAACGCGGCCTGCCGACGGTGCTGGTCACCTTCGACCCGCATCCGTCGGAACTGGTCCGGCCCGGGAGCCATCCCGCCCGGCTGACCAGCCTGGCGCGCCGTGCCGACCTCATCGCCGAGCTGGGTATCGACGCGTTCTGCGTGCTGCCCTTCACCGCGGAGCTGTCGCGGCGCACGCCCGCCGAGTTCGTCCACGAGGTCCTGGTCGACCGGCTGCACGCCGCCGTCGTCGTCGTCGGCGACAACTTCACGTTCGGCCACAAGGCCGAGGGCGACGTCGCGATGCTCGCCGACCTGGGCCGCCGCTTCGGCTTCACCGTCGCGGGCCTCGGGCTGGTCAGCGACGACTCGGTGACCCTGTCGTCGACGTTCGTGCGGGCCTGCATCGACGCCGGCGACGTCGAGACCGCCACCGCGGTCCTGGGCCGCCCGCACCGCATCGACGGCGTCGTCGTGCACGGCGACCGGCGCGGCCGCGACCTCGGGTTCCCGACCGCGAACGTCGCCTCCCCGCCGTGGACGGCGCTGCCCGCCGACGGCGTCTACGCAGGTCGGTTCGTCATCGCGGACCGCACGCTGCCCGCGGCGGTGTCCGTCGGCACCAACCCGACGTTCTCCGGGCGGCAGCGCACCGTCGAGGCCTACGTGCTCGACGTCGACGAGGACTTCTACGGCCACGAGGTGTCGGTCGAGTTCACCCATCGGCTGCGCGGCATGGAGAAGTTCGACGGCGTCGAGGCGCTGGTCGAGCAGATGCACCGCGACGTCGCCCGCACCCGGGAGCTGCTCGCGCCCTGATCGGGTGAGTTCGGCGAAACGGCCACGGACGAGCGCGGCCGCTGCCACGATCCCGATCATGACCGACGAACGATCCGAGAGCGGGCGTACCGGGACCGGGCGCACCGGGAGCGGGCGGTCCCAGGCCGACCGGGCCGAGGCCGAGCGGATCGCGGCCGCGCGCGAGCGGCAACGCGAGCTCTACGGGGCGCCGGTGGGGGATCGGGTCCGCCGGATCACCGGTGGGCTGGGCATCACGCAGGGCCGGCTCGCCCACGCGCTCGGCCTGAGCCCCGCGATGCTGAGCCAGCTGGTCAGCGGACGTCGGGTCAAGATCGGCGACCCGGCGGTCCTCGGCAGGCTGATGCTGCTCGACTCCCGGCTGCCCGCGTCGCCGCCGTCGGCGGTCGTCGTCGACGCGCTGCTCGCCGACGTCGGGGCGGCGCGGCCGGCGTGGGCGGCACCCGCCCTGGTCCCGGCGACCGTGGGTCCTGGTCCTGGTCCTGGTCCTGGTCCTGGTCACAGCGGCGCGGGCGCGGGTCCGGATGCGGCCGGGGCGTGTGGTGCCGGTGCGGGCCGGATCGGCGTGCGCCGGACCGGTGGGGTCCGGGCCCGGCCGGTCGACGACGTCGGCGGCCGGGTCATCCCGTTGCGGACGGAGCCGGAGGACCTGTTCCTGGAGGACGTCGTGGAGGTCCGGCCCGGCGCCGGGGTCCGCGGTCCCGGCGGGCCGCGTCACGTCGCGGCCGACGCCCTGCGCGCCGTGACCGGGGCGGCCCGGCTCGTCGCGGCCGCGGCGCTGCTCGAGCCGGCGTTCCCGGAGCTGGCCGACGTGCTGCGGATCGCGGCGGTGCAGGCCCGCTGACCAGCACTCACGTTCCCGGTGGCCGCCGGCCGTCGGGGCGGGGCCGGAGGCGACAGCGGGGTACGCACTGGTAGCCTTGCTCGTCGGGTACGGCTGTGGTTCGTGGCGGCCGACCCGGACCTCCCCGCCGCCGGTCGTCTCCGACCGGGCGAGCACCCTCACGGACAGACCAATGAGGAGTACCACCCGTGGCTCTCGCCGCTGCAGACAAGAAGATCATCCTCGACGCCTACGGCGTGCACGAGGGTGACACCGGCTCGCCCGAGGCGCAGGTCGCGCTGCTGACCAAGCGGATCAGCGACCTGACCGAGCACCTCAAGATGCACAAGCACGACCACCACTCGCGTCGCGGCCTGCTGCTCATGGTCGGCCGCCGTCGCCGGCTGCTGAAGTACCTGGCGTCGGTCGACGTCGCCCGGTACCGGTCGCTCATCGAGCGCCTGGGTCTGCGCCGCTGACCTCCCGCCGCCCCGGGGCCGGACAGGTCCCGGGCGGCGCGGCTCGCCGGGGCGACCCGGCAGGGCCATCCTTCGCCGGGGCGACCCGGCAGGGCCATCCTTCGCCGGGGCGACCCGGCAGGGCCATCCTGACAACTGAACTCGCTGCGCGACCGCGCAGCCGACACGCACCGCGCCATCGCACCCAGGACGCATCCGCCGGTCCTCGGTAGTGGCTCCCGGGCCCGCCCGCTCCATGGGGAGGGGTCGCCCGAGGGCTTCGATCGAAGACCGGCTCAGCCGAGGATCGCCCGCGTCGTGGTGGCCACGGTGCCTTCCACGAGGAGACACCTCACTTCATGACCGATCCCATCATCGATGACATCCACGAGACCACGGCCGTCATCGACAACGGGTCCTTCGGGACCCGCACCATCCGGTTCGAGTCGGGCCGGCTCGCCCGGCAGGCCGCCGGCTCCGTCGTCGCCTACCTCGACGACGACACCATGCTGCTCTCGGCCACCACGGCCTCGAAGCAGCCGAAGGACCACTTCGACTTCTTCCCGCTGACGGTCGACGTCGAAGAGCGCATGTACGCGATCGGCAAGATCCCGGGCTCGTTCTTCCGCCGTGAGGGCCGCCCGGGCACCGACGCGATCCTCACGTGCCGCCTGATCGACCGGCCGCTGCGCCCGTCGTTCGTCGACGGCCTGCGCAACGAGATCCAGGTCGTCGTGACGGTGATGTCGCTCGACCCGCGCGACCCGTACGACGCGCTGGCGATCAACGCCGCGTCGGCGTCGACCCAGCTCGCCGGGCTGCCGTTCTCGGGCCCGATCGGCGCCGTCCGCGTCGCGCTGATCGACGGTCAGTGGATCGCGTTCCCGCAGTACGAGGACCTGCAGCGTGCCGTGTTCGACATGGTCGTCGCGGGCCGCATCGTCGGTGACGACGTCGCGATCATGATGGTCGAGGCGGAGGCCACGACCGAGACGAACAACCTCGTCGCGGCCGGCGCCCAGGCGCCGACCGAGCAGGTCGTCGCAGCGGGCCTGGAGGCGGCCAAGCCGTTCATCCGCAGCCTCTGCGTCGCCCAGCAGCAGCTCGCCGACGTGGCGGCCAAGCCGACCGGCTCGTTCACCACGTTCCCGGCCTACCAGCCCGACGCGTTCGACGCCGTCGAGGCCGCCGCGGGCTCCGACCTCGCCACCGCGCTCACCATCGCGGGCAAGCAGGAGCGGGAGTCGCGGATCGACGAGATCAAGGCCGGTGTGCTGGCCTTGCTCGCGGAGAAGTTCGAGGGCCGCGAGAAGGAGATCGGCGCCGCTTTCCGGTCGCTGAACAAGAAGCTCGTCCGTCGCCGCATCCTCACCGACCAGGTCCGGATCGACGGCCGTGGGCTCACCGACATCCGGCCGCTCTCGGCCGAGGTCGAGGTCGTCCCGCGGGCCCACGGCTCGGCGCTGTTCGAGCGCGGCGAGACCCAGATCATGGGTGTCACCACGCTGAACATGCTGCGAATGGAGCAGCAGATCGACGCGCTCGGCCCCGAGACGCACAAGCGCTACCTGCACCACTACAACTTCCCGCCGTACTCGACCGGTGAGACCGGTCGCGTCGGCTCGCCGAAGCGTCGCGAGATCGGCCACGGCGCGCTGGCGGAGCGGGCGCTGCTGCCCGTGCTGCCGACGCGCGAGGAGTTCCCGTACGCGATCCGGCAGGTGTCGGAGGCGCTGGGCTCCAACGGCTCCACGTCGATGGGCTCGGTCTGTGCCTCGACGATGTCGCTGCTCAACGCCGGTGTGCCGCTCAAGGCGCCGGTCGCGGGCATCGCGATGGGCCTGGTGTCCGACGAGGTCGACGGCACCACGCGCTACGTGGCACTGACCGACATCCTCGGCGCCGAGGATGCGTTCGGTGACATGGACTTCAAGGTCGCCGGCACGGCGGAGTTCGTCACCGCCCTGCAGCTCGACACCAAGCTCGACGGCATCCCGTCCGAGGTGCTCGCGGCGGCGCTGGGCCAGGCGCGCGACGCGCGGCTCACGATCCTCGAGGTGCTCGACGAGGCCATCGACGGCCCCGACGAGATGAGCCGCTTCGCCCCGCGCGTCGTGGCCATCAAGGTCCCGGTCGACAAGATCGGCGAGGTCATCGGCCCGAAGGGCAAGATGATCAACTCGATCACCGAGCAGACCGGTGCCGACATCTCGATCGAGGACGACGGCACGATCTACGTCGGCGCGTCCGACGGCGACTCGGCCGAGGCCGCGATCGGCATGATCAACGCCATCGCCAACCCCCAGCTGCCGAAGATCGGCGAGCGGTTCCTGGGCACGGTCGTCAAGACCGCCGCCTTCGGCGCCTTCGTCTCGCTGGTCCCCGGCAAGGACGGTCTCGTCCACATCTCGAAGCTGGGCAACGGCAAGCGCATCGGCAAGGTCGAGGACGTCTGCAAGGTGGGCGACAAGCTGCGCGTCGAGGTCACCGACATCGACAACCGCGGCAAGATCAGCCTGGTCCCGGTGGGAGACGACGCGGCCCCGGCCACGGACGCCCCCGCCGAGGGCGAGCCCGTCGCCGCGGCCGCCGAGGCCGAGTGACGACAACGGTTCGGACGCCGGGGGCGGGTGCGGACGCACCCGCCCCCGGCGTCTTGCGGTCGGAACTTCCGGGTGGGATCCGGCTCGTCACCGAGTCGGTCCCCGGGGTGCGGTCGGTGTCGCTGGGCATCTGGATCGGGATCGGCTCGCGTGACGAGACCCCCGAGCAGGCCGGTGCCGCCCACTTCCTCGAGCACCTGCTGTTCAAGGGCACGCAGCGGCGCACCGCGGCGGGGATCGCGGAGGAGATCGACGCCGTCGGCGGCGAGCTCAACGCGTTCACCGCGAAGGAGCACACCTGCTACTACGCCCACGTCCTCGACACGGACGTGGCGCTCGCGATCGACCTCCTGGCCGACGTCGTCACCGACGCGCGGCTCGCCCACGCCGACACGGAGCTCGAACGCGGCGTGGTCCTCGAGGAGATCGCGATGCGCGACGACGATCCCGAGGACCTGCTGGGCGAGCTGTTCGACGACGCCCTCTTCGCCGGTCACCCCCTCGGCCTGCCCATCGTCGGCTCCGAGGAGTCGATCCGGGGGATGAGCCGAGAGACGCTGCACGAGTTCTGGCGCAGCGAGTACACGACCCCGCGGATGGTCGTCGCCGCCGCGGGCAACCTCGACCACGGCCACCTCGCCGACCTGGCCGGGGCCGCGCTCGCGGCGGCCGCGTCCACCACGCCTGCGGGGGTCGTCCCGGTGCCGCCGCGCCAGGGTGGTGCGCGTCCGGCCGGTGGCCGCGAGAAGCTCGTGCTGAGCTCCGACGACACCGAGCAGGCGCACCTGCTTCTCGGCGTCCCCGGCGTCGACCGGCACGACCCGCGCAGGCGCGCCCTCGCGGTGCTCAACACCGCGCTCGGCGGCGGACTGTCGTCGCGGCTGTTCCAGCAGGTCCGGGAGCAGCGCGGGCTGGCATACTCGGTGTACTCGTCGGCGGCGAGCTACGCCGACGCCGGCAGCGTGTCCGTCTACGCGGGCTGCGCGCCGGAGCGCCTCGGTGAGGTCGCGGGCGTGGTGCGCGACGTCCTCGCCGACGTCGCCACGGGCGGCCTGACCACGGCCGAGCTGGTCCGCGCGCAGGGTTCCCTGCGTGGTGGGCTGGTGCTGGGCAGCGAGGACACCCCGTCGCGGATGAACCGCATCGGCCGCTCCGAGCTCGACCACGGCCGCCAGCGCACCCTCACCGAGAGCCTCGACGGCATCGCTGCCGTCACCGCCGACGAGGTCGCCGCGGTCGCCCGCGACCTGCTCGCACAACCCCTCACGGCGGCCGTCGTCGGCCCCTATGACGAGGTCGACGACCTGCCCGCCGCGCTGCGGGAACTGGCCGGCTGACCGAGCACCCGCCCCGGCCCCGCCTCTCGACGGGCCGACACGCCCGGCAGGGGACCCGCTGCCACTCACGAGGAGGCGCGCATGACCGCTGTGCTGGCAGGCCTGATCATCGCACTCGGGCTGGTCGGGATCGTCTCGCTCGTCCTGCCCGGGCTGATCGTCGTGCTCGCGGGCGTGGCCGTCTGGGCGATCCCGCGCGGCGACGCCGTCGGCTGGTGGGTGCTCGCGGTCGCGAGCGCGCTCGTGATCGTCGGCACCGTCGCCAAGTACCTGCTGCCCGGTCGCAAGCTCAAGGACGCCGGGGTACCGGGCCGGACGTTGATGGCCGGTGCGGGTCTGGGCGTCGTCGGGTTCTTCGTCGTCCCTGTGATCGGGCTGTTCCTGGGCTTCGTGCTCGGGGTGTGGCTCGCCGAGCTGGCGCGGCTGCCCGACCGCGGCCAGGCCTGGACGTCGGCGAAGGCGGCACTGCGTGCGGTCGGGTTCAGCATGCTCATCGAGCTCGCGGCCGGCCTGCTCGCGACGGCGGCGTGGATCGTCGGGATGTTCGTCGGCTGACCGACGCCACGATCTAGGCTGCCCGGGTGACGAACGAACTGATCCGGGTCGGGGTGCTGGGTGCGAAGGGCCGCATGGGGTCCGAGGTGTGCCGCGCGGTCGAGGCCGCGCCCGACACCGAGCTGGTCGCCGCCCTCGACGACGGGGACGCGCTGACCGGCCTGGTCGATGCGGGCGTGCAGGTCGTCGTCGACTTCACCCAGCCCGGCGTCGTCATGGGCAACGTCGAGTTCTGCGTGCGCAACGCGATTGCGGCCGTCGTCGGCACCAGCGGGTTCGACGAGGCCCGTTTCGAGACGGTCCGCGGCTGGCTCGCCGACGCGCCCGACTCCTCGGTGCTGGTCGCCCCGAACTTCGGCGTCGGCGCCGTCCTGGGGATGCAGTTCGCCCGGCAGGCCGCGCGCTTCTTCGAGTCCGTCGAGATCATCGAGCTCCACCACGCCGACAAGATCGACGCCCCGTCCGGCACCGCCGCCCGTACAGCCACGCTGATCGCGCAGGCCCGCGCCGAGGCCGGGTCGGGCCCGGTCCCCGACGCCACGACGACGGCCCTCGACGGTGCCCGCGGCGCCGACGTCGACGGCATCCGGGTGCACTCGGTGCGGATGCCGGGGCTCGTCGCGCACCAGGAGGTCGTGCTCGGCAGCGCCGACGGCGAGATCCTGACGATCCGCCACGACTCGATGAACCGCACGTCGTTCATGCCGGGCGTGCTGCTCGGGGTGCGTGAGGTGCGGTCGCGGCCGGGTCTGACGATCGGGCTCGAGCCGCTGCTCGGGCTCTGACCCGCTACTCGTCCAGGGCCAGGTCGAGCGTCCCGACCACCCTGACCTCGCGGAGCGCCCCGTCGCCGGTGTCGAGCGTGCGGGCCGCCCCGTCGGGCTCCCAGCGGGCCGTCCGGTAGAACCGCAGCGTCGCCTCGTCGCGCTCGGCCACCCACGCGTGCCCGAAGTCGGAGCCGCTCTCGCGCAACGCCTTCGCCGCGTGCGCGAGCAGCCTGCCGCCGTGTCCGCGACGGCCCCACCGCGGCTCGACCAGCAGGGTGTTGACCTCCGCGAGCACGCCGCCCTCACCGCGGTGCCCGGCGGCCGCGCAGAACCCGACCGTCCAGTCGCCCTCCTTCGCGACGAACACGTGGAACGCGCTGCCCGCAGGGCCCGTGCCGGGCGCCGCCGTCGCCGCCGCGACCGCGTCGGACCAGGCCTGACGGGCGTCCGGGCCGTCGAGCTGCGCGATCGCCTCGTCGGGCACCAGGCCCGCGTACGCCGCGCGCCACGTCACGGCCTGGATGCGGAGGATCTCGTCGACGTCGTCGGGGGTGGCGGGGCGGACCGCGGCGATGGCCATGGCGCATGATTACCCAGAGCCGTCGTACCCGATGAGGCCGGGGTCACCGGACTCCCGCTCGCGCCGAGCTGCTTCGCTATGGCAACGTCCGGTCGGTGAGCAGCGTCGAGGCCGATCCCGCGAGTACGAGGCGGATCGACCGGCCCGGCGCCGCCTGGGTCGCGATGGTCGTCGTCTACGTCGTGTGGGGCTCGACCTACCTCGGCAACCGGATCGTCATCGCCGACGTCCCGCCGCTGTTGACCGGCGGTTTCCGGTTCCTGGTCGGCGGCATCGCGATGACGCTGCTGCTGCTCGTCCTGCGCGGGCCCTCGGCGTTCCGCCTGACCCGCGCGCAGTTCCTGACGTGCGCGCTCACCGGGCTGCTGCTGCCCGCCTGGGGGAACGGCCTGGTCACCATCGGCCAGGAGAACGTGTCGTCAGGCCTCGCGGCGCTGCTGATCGCGTCGGTACCGCTGTGGATCGTGCTCCTGCGCAGGGCGACCGGCGACCGGCCCCGGCCCGCGACGTTCCTCGGTGTCGCGATCGGCATCGCGGGGCTCGCGGTGCTGCTGCTCGCGGGGTCGTCGGAGGGGTCGGCCGGGGTGTCCGGGCACGCCTGGTGGGGGCCGTGGGTGGTTCTCCTGGCGGGGCTCGGCTGGGCCGTCGGCACCTTCTCCGCGACGAAGATGTCCACGCCGACCAACCCGCTCACCCTCGTCGCGGTCCAGATGACGATCGGCGGCGTCATCCTGCTGGCGGTCGGGTTCGGCAAGGGTGATCGGCTCGACGTCGGCTCCGTGCCGGCCGTCTCGTGGTGGGCCTGGGTCTACATGGCGCTGATCGCGTCCTGCCTCGGGTTCAGCGCGTTCGCCTACACGCTCGACCGGCTGCCGGTGTCGACGGTCGCGACCTACGCCTACGTCAACCCCGTGATCGCCGTCCTGCTGGGCGTCGTCGTGGTGGGGGAGCGGTTCAGCCCGCTGCAGGTCGTGGGCGGGCTGATCGTCGTCGCCGCGGTGGTGCTCGTCGTCGCCGCCGAACGCCGGCCGCCGGTCGAGGCACCGCCGCCGACCTGAGGCTCCCGACCCGATGTCCCCGACCCGGAACTGTCGGTGGTGGGTGGCAGCATGCGGGCGTGGTCAGGGACGGGACGCTCGCGATCGGTGCCGACGTCGCGCGCCGCACGGTGCTCGGCGCGCAGGGCTTCGCCGACGGGCGGCCCACCGGCCCCGTCACGCGCCGGCACCTGCAGCGCGTCCTGGGCCGGCTGCACCTGCTCCAGCTCGACTCGGTCAACGTCGCCGTCCGCGCCCACTACATGCCGCTCTTCGCGCGCCTCGGCCCGTATCCGCGCGAGCTCGTCGACGACGCGGCCTGGTCGCACTCGGCACGCCGCCCCCGGCTGCTGGCCGAGTACTGGGCTCACGAGGCGTGCCTGCTGCCCGTCGAGGACTGGCCGCTGTTGCTGTCGGGCGCCAAACGCCGCGGCTGGTGGCGGAACTACGGGCCACTCGTCGAACGCGACCCGGGGCTGGTGGCCGACGTACTGGCCGCGGTGAAGGAGCTCGGGCCTGTCGGAGCGGGCACGCTGGAGAACGCGCTCGGCGGCCGGTCCGCGCCGCGCCCGCCGGGAGCCACGTGGTGGGACCGGTCCGACGTCAAACGCATCTGCGAGTACCTCTTCGGCGTCGGGGAGCTCACCACCGGCACCCGTGTGCACTTCCAGCGCCTCTACGACCTGCCCGAACGCGTTCTCCCCGCAGCGGTGCTCGGGGCACCGCCAGTTGCCGACGACGAGGCGGCACGCCGCCTGGTCCGCAAGGCGGTCACTGCGCTCGGGGTGGCCACCGAGCCCGAGGTGCGTGACTACTACCGCCTGGGCCCCGACCGCAACAGTCGCGCCCTCGCCGAGCTCGTCGAAGAGGGCGCGGTCGAGCGTGTCACCGTGCGGGGCTGGACACGGCCGGCCTACCGGGCGCCCGGGGTGCGGGTGCCGCGCGAGGTCGTGGGACGGGCGCTGCTCTGCCCGTTCGACCCGCTGGTCTGGGAACGCGCCCGAGCCGAACGGATCTTCGGGTTCCGCTACCGCATCGAGATCTACGTGCCCGAGCCCAAGCGCGAGTTCGGCTACTACGTCTTCCCGTTCCTGCTCGACGGCCGTCTCGTCGCGCGCGTCGACCTCAAGTCGGACCGCGCCGCGGGCACGCTGCGGGTCAAGGGCGCGTTCGCCGAGGCGGGCGTCGAGGGTGCCGACGAACGGCGGGTCGCCGCCGAGCTGGCCGCCGAGCTCGAGGCGATGGCCGGCTGGCTGGGGCTCGAGAAGGTCGTCGTCGGGGAGCGGGGTGGGCTGGCTCCGGCACTCGACCGGGAGGTCCGCGCCCTCTGACAGCGCGGCCCGCGCGATGCCCTGCGGTGGCCGGCGGACGTCGCGGCCGCGGGCTGGTCCCGACGGACGACGGCGCGACCCGACTCTCGTCGAGGTCGACCTGGGACTGGTTCGACGGTTGTCGGGCGCGTCCTGTGTCGAACTCCGCGCGGCGTCGGCGTGCCGTCCGTCGCGGTGCCGACGAACCGTGCCCGGCCGTGGGAGAACCCGGTCGCCGCTCCCCAGCGCGACCGGGTTCCCACCGGCGAGCCGGGCCCCCACCCGGCATGTCGATCAGACTGCGGCTGCCGCCCGCGTCACCAAGACGTCGCCGGTCCCGGCGCGGCCGTGGATGCGCAACGCCGGAGCCTGCTGCGGGGCGACCCGGCCGACCTCCAGCTCGCTGCGCGCCCGTCCCGTCCCCGACGACAGGTCCAGCTCGGCGGCGACACCGGAGTGCACCCCGATCCTGACCCCGCCCGATCCGGTCGTGAGGTCGAGCGAACCCGACACCGCGTCGGTGACCCGGACCTCGCCCGACCCGGTGCGGACACCCAGATCGCCCGTCACCTCGCCGAGCTCCACGTCACCACTGCCCGTCTTGACCTGGCTCGGACCACCCAGCGCCGCGACCGCGATGCGGCCCGACCCGGTGCGGACCTTCGCCCGCCCGGCGACGGGGCCGAGGTCGACGTCGCCCGACCCGGTGGTGACGTCGACGTCGCCGCCCGTCTCCTCCAGCCTGACGTCGCCCGACCCGGTGCGCACCGCCCCCCAGCCCGCCCGGCCGGTCACCGAGACGTCGCCCGCGCCGGTACGCACCGCGTGCCGCGATGCCACGGGCGCCCGGACCGTCACCGCCAGCGGGATCATCCGCAGCGGCATCTCCTGCGGCGAGCGCACCACGAGCCGTCGCGAGGTCTCCGACCAGCGGATCTCCGTCGCCGCCACGGCCTTGGCGGCGAGCTCCTCGACGCCCTCGTCGAACGCCGGAATGCCGGCGGGGAAACCGCCCTGCATCTGCGGGAACCCGCCGCGGCTCGTGGCCGAGCCGATCCAGTTGACCAGCCCGGCGATGCCGTTGGTCCAGACGTTGCCACCGCGGGGCTCGTGCCGGACCTCCACCCACACCTCGGTGGTGTCGGAGAGCTCGACGGTCACCGAGCCGACGTCGATCGTCAGCTCCAGCTCCGCGGGGCCCGTCGTGTCCCAGCGTTCCTCACGGCCGAGGTCCGCCGCGCCGGTGTCGCCCCCGGCGGAGCTGTCCTTGGTGAGGTCGGGGGTCTCGTCGTGGGTCTCGTCGCTCATCGTCATCACCCCTGCACCCAGCCGCGGACGCGGCGTCCGTCGTCGGGGCGGCCACCACGGCCACGACCACCACGGTCGCCGCGGTCCCAGTTGCCCCGGTCCCAGTTCCCGCGGTCCCAGTTGCCGCCGTTGCCGCCGCGCCCGGACAGCGCACCCTGCACGGCCTGGGCGACCCACGAGTTCAGCGAGACGCCCTGCGCCGCGGCGGCCTGCTCGGCCTGGCCCTTGATCTGCTCGACGAGCCGCAGCGTGATGCGGCTGATGTCGCCGGCGTCGCCGCCGAGCGGCGGCATCGAGGGCGCGGGCTCGGGCTCGGGCTCGGGGGCGTGCTCGTCGCCGGTGACGACGACCCGCACGTCCCGGCCGTCGAGCCGGACCTCGACGACCCGGTCGCCCAGTGCGGCGGTGACCTCGGCGGCCAGGTCGGACAGGGCGTTCATGACGGCCAGCCGGGCGGCCGGCTCGATCGCCGCGCCGAGCAGCGCGGCGGTCCGCCGGGTCTGCTCGTCGCCGGCGGCCGCGGCGGAGGAGAGGTCCTCCCGCAGCTGCGCTACGTACTGACTGACATCCATGACACCACTATGGCGTCACTGTGGTGTCATCGCAAGGTATTGGTGACGGCACTTCTGGCGCTCGCCGTGCTCACCGAAGGAACGTGCGGGGACGGCGGATCGTCCCCGGGGCCTCGATCGGGGTGCCGGGGTGCCCGGTTACGCTGCCGGTATGCCGGAGATCGTGCGCCTGGGCGTCCAGCTCGTCGCGAAGACCGAGTTCTTCCCGCCGTCCGACGTGCCGTGGACCACCGACGCCGACGGCGGTCAGGCCCTGGCCGAGTTCGCCGGCCGGGCCTGCTACCAGTCGTGGGGCAAGCCCAACCCGGCCACGGCCACCAACGCCGGCTATCTGCGGCACATCCTCGAGGTCGGCCACCTCTCGGTGCTCGAGCACGGCACGGTCAGCTTCTACCTCACCGGCATCTCGCGCTCGCTCACCCACGAGCTGATCCGGCACCGCCACTTCTCCTACTCGCAGCTCTCGCAGCGCTACGTCCCCGAGCGCGACGCCGCGATGGTCGAGCCCGACGCGATCGGCGACGACCCCGAGCTGCACGAGATGTTCGAGAAGGCGGCGGAGGCGGCGGTCCAGGCCTACACCGAGCTGCTGGCGGGTTTGGAGAAGCGGTTCGCCGACGTCCCCAACGCCACGCTGCGCCGCAAGCAGGCCCGGCAGGCCGCCCGCGCGATCCTGCCCAACGCCACCGAGACCCGCATCGTCGTCACCGGCAACTACCGGGCCTGGCGGCACTTCATCGCGATGCGCGCCTCCGAGCACGCCGACGTCGAGATCCGCGAGCTGGCCGTCGAGTGCCTGCGCCAGCTGCAGCGCGAGGTCCCCAACGTCTTCAACGACTTCGACATCCAGAAGCTCGAGGACGGCTCCGAGATCGCGTCGAGCCCCTTCGTCACCGAGGGGTAGCGGAGCGCCCGAGCGTCGTCACCGAGGGGTAGCGAGTCGCTGGCTCCGCCGAGTTCGACACGAGACTTCTCCGGCGGGCGGCGGGCACCAAGCCCCACGTCGAGCTCGACGGGGCTCGTCGCACGCTGCGTGGTCCGGCGGCTCGACACCGTTCGTCGGGGAGGGGCCCGGGCGATGCCGCCGATCGGGGATCGTCAGATGCGCGGCCAGTTCTCCAGGACCGAGGGGTCGCCGTCGGCGTGCAGGGCCTGCAGGGGCGCGCGGCCCCAGACGGCGAGCAGGACGTCGGCGGCGGGGCCGCGGATGGTGGTGACGGGTCCGGCTTCGGGGAGGTCGTGCTCGCGACGGGCGCCCGCGTCGGTGAGCTCGACGGCCAGGGTTGCGGCGGAGCGGGGGACCATGCCGGCGGCGAGGCCCGTCGCGACGAAGACGTCGAAGAACTCGTCGACCCCGTCTGCAGCGACGCAGGTGTCGGTCGGGCGTCGCCGTGGGCGGGCGCGGGGCCGGCGGCGGTCTGGGCGTCCCAGCGGTGGACGGTGAGCTCGTGGGCGGCGCGGCGCTGCCAGAAGGCGACGGTGTCGGGGGAGACGGCCCAGTTGCGGGCCGGCGCGTCGGGCGGGGTGGCGCGCAGGGTCGCGCGAGCTGGGCGAGGTCGTCGTCCCAGGTGGCGTCAGCCTCCGCAGGGTCGATGTCGGGGAGGTCGCGGTCGAGCTGGCCGGTGCCGTCGACGAGCCCGACGACCCAGCGGGCGAAGGCGTCGACGTGGGCGAGCAGGTCGGAGCCGGGCCAGTCGGGGCAGGAGCGCAGCGGGGCGGGTGGGGTCGCGGCGGACGGTGGCGCCGAGCCGGGCGCCCTCGCCGGCGATGGTGGCGATCTGCCGGTCGAGCCCGAGACGGTGGTCGGGCCCGGGGTGGCTGTCGGCATCCTGCATCCGCCCACCCGACAACAGACCGGACGGACGTGCCACCCGCCCGGTGCGCGGCGCCTGCGACGGCTAGGTTCGCGACCGTGAGCCTCGCGACGACCGAACGAGCGGCAGTGTGTGACGAGCTGGAGCGGTCGGGCCCGGACCGGCCGACGCTCTGTGCGGGCTGGACGAGCCGTGACCTGTTGGCGCACCTGCTGGTGCGGGAGCGTCAGCCGTGGGCTGCGCCGGGGATCCTGCTGTCGGCGCTGGCGCCGATCACGGACCGCGCGATGCACGGCTACGCCGACACCCCGTGGCAGGAGATGATCGACGATCTGCGGGAGGGCCCGCCGGCCTGGTCCCCGTACCGGGTGGGAAAGGTCGACGAGTTCGCGAACGGCGCGGAGTTCTTCGTCCACCACGAGGACGTGCGGCGTGGTGAGCCGGGCTGGGAGCCGCGGCCGGCCGACGAGGCGCGCGACACCGCGTTGTGGGGGTTGATCGGCCGGATGGGCCGGTTGCTGTGGCGGCGCAGCCCGGTGGGTGTGGTGGTGCGCAGGCCCGACGGTGCGGTGCACGTGGTGCGGACGGGCCCGGGGCTGGTGACGATCGTGGGCGAGCCGGCGGAGGTGGCGCTGCACGCGTTCGGCCGGGAGGCGTGCCGGGTGGAGCTGGAGGGTGCGGCGCCCGACGTCGAGGGGTACCGCAGGTCCGGCCGGGGGCTGTAGCGCCGGGCGGGTTGTGACCAGTCGCGCACGCAGCCGGTCGGCAGCCCGGATCGGGCGGCACGCAGGTACGGTCATGACCCATGACCCCAGCTCCGTCGCGGCCACCGGGCCGCCCGTTCGGTCAGGTGCTGACCGCCATGCTCACCCCGTTCGACGCCGACGGGGAGCTGGACCTCGCCAAAGCCGAGGAGCTGGCGTCACACCTCGTCGACCTGGGCAACGACGGGCTCGTGGTCAACGGCACGACCGGTGAGGGCCCGACGACGTCCGACGCAGAGAAGGCGGAGCTGGTCCGAGCTGTCGTGAGCGCGGTGGGCGACCGGGCGGTCGTGGTCGCGGGAGCCGGGACGTACGACACGCGCCACAGCGTGAACCTGGCCCGTCAGGCGGAGAAGGCGGGCGCACACGGGCTGCTGCTGGTGACGCCGTACTACTCGCGGCCGCCGCAGTCCGGGCTGGTCGCACACTTCACGACGGTCGCGGATGCGACCGACCTGCCGGTGATGCTCTACGACATCCCGCCGCGCAGCGTCATCCCGATCGAGCTGGAGACGCTGCAGAAGCTCTCGGAGCATCCGCGGATCGTGGCGGTCAAGGACGCCCGCAACGACCTGCGCGTCGGCACGGAGGTGCTGGCGACGACGACGCTGGCCTACTACTCCGGCGACGACCCGGTGAACCTGCCGTGGCTGTCGGTGGGGGCGGTGGGCTTCGTCAGTGTGATCGGGCACGTCGTGGCCGACCGGCTGCGCGCGATGCTGAACGCGTACGAGGCGGGCGAGCACGACCGCGCCCGCAACCTCCACTATGCGACGTTGCCGGTGATCCGGGCGATGGGCCGCGTCGGCGGGGTGGTGTTCGCGAAGACGGCGTTGAAGCTGCGCGGTATCGACGTCGGTGACCCACGGCTGCCACTGCCTCCGGCCACGGACGAGCAGGTCGCGGCGATCGTCGTCGACCTGACGGCGGCGGGGATCGCGCTGGACGCCGAGGCGGTCGGCCAGGAGACCCATCGTGGCTACGGTGCGCTGGGTGCCCGGGCCGCCGTCGATCTCGGTGCGGAGGTCGCATACCGGTGACACGTCCTCCTGCCCGGTCGGACCGCAGGGCCGACCGTCGTTCCCGCTCGAACCGGCGCGACCGTCCGGTGCCCGCTCCGCCGCCCGACGCCGAGAACGCCGCCGAGCTGCCCATGCACGCGCCCGCCTCGCTCGCCGCGGGCGGGCTGCGGGTGTTCGCGCTGGGCGGTATCAGCGAGATCGGCCGCAACATGACGGTCTTCGAGTACGACGGCCGGCTGCTCGTCGTCGACTGCGGGGTGCTGTTCCCCTCGGAGGACTCGCCGGGCGTCGACCTGATCCTCCCGGACTTCCGGGCGATCGAGGACCGGCTCGACGACATCGACGCGCTCGTGCTGACCCACGGCCACGAGGACCACATCGGGGCGGTTCCGTTCCTGCTGCGGCAGCGGCCGGACCTGCTGATCGTCGGCTCGAAGTTCACGCTGGCGCTGGTGGCGGCCAAGTGCAAGGAGCACCGCCTGACGCCGCACCTGCTCGAGGTGGCGGAGGGTGCGCGGCTGCACCACGGCCCGTGGGACTGCGAGTACTTCGCGGTCAACCACTCGATCCCGGACGCGCTCGCGGTCGCGATCCGCACGCCGGCGGGCCTGGTGCTGCACACGGGCGACATCAAGCTCGACCAGCTCCCGCTCGACGGCCGGCTCACCGACCTGGCGGGCTTCTCCCGCCTCGGGGACGAGGGCGTGGACCTGTTCCTGGTCGACTCGACGAACGCCGACGTGCCCGGCTTCGTGACACCGGAGCGGGAGATCGGCCCGGTCATCGAGGGCGTCTTCCACAGAGCGACGTCACGGATCATCCTGGCGTGCTTCGCCAGCCATGTGCACCGTGTCCAGCAGGTCCTCGACGCGGCGGCGAAGCACGGCCGCCGGGTGTGCCTGGTGGGCCGGTCGATGGTGCGCAACATGGGCATCGCGGGTGAGCTGGATCTGCTGCAGGTCCCGGACGGGCTGCTGGTCGACCTCGACGAGGCGATGTCGCTGCCCGACGACCAGCTGGTGCTGGTGTCGACGGGGTCGCAGGGCGAGCCGCTCTCGGCGCTGTCGCGGATGGCGCGCGGCGACCACCGGTCGGTGCGGATCCGCCCGGAGGACACGATCATCCTGGCAAGCTCGCTGATCCCGGGCAACGAGACCGCGGTGTTCGGCGTGATCAACGGCCTGACCCGCCTCGGCGCGAAGGTGATCCACCAGGGCAACGCGAAGGTCCACGTGTCGGGGCACTCCCCGGCCGGTGAGCTGCTGTTCCTGTTCAATGCGGTCCGCCCGTCCAACGTCATGCCGGTGCACGGCGAATGGCGTCACCTGCGTGCCAACGGCCGCCTGGCCGTCCAGACGGGCGTTCCGGAGGAGCGTGTGGTGCTGGCGGAGAACGGCGTGGTGGTCGACCTGGTCGATGGGATCGCATCGATCGCGGGGCGTGTCGAGGTGGGGCGGGTGTACGTCGACGGGCTGTCCGTGGGCGACATCGGCGAGACGACGCTGTCGGACCGGCTGGCCCTCGGCGAGGGTGGCTTCATCCAGATCAGTGTCGCGGTCGACGCGCGGACAGGTCGTGCGGTCGCGCCGCCGACGGTGTCGGGCCGGGGGTTCTCCGACGACCCGAAGGCGCTCGAGGCCGTGCTGCCGTTGATCGAGGACGAGCTGTCGCGCACCGAGAACGAGGGCATCACCGACCCGCACCGGATCGCGCAGGCGGTGCGGCGGGTCGTCGGCAAATGGGTGGGGGAGACCTACCGCCGCCGCCCGATGATCGTGCCGACGGTCATCGCGGTCTGACGTGGGCCGCCGGGGTCGTCACCGGCGGTCCGTACGGCGACCGGCGGACCGGCGGCGGCGAGCCGGTGCGCGGAGGTTCGGTGATGACCGTCGAGTGCCCAGCCGCGATGGCTGCCCTGCTCGCGACGTGCGCAGCCAGGGCACACCGGGTCGGCGACGCACCGGCCGTCGAGCAGCGGCCGCTCACCCCTCGCGGGCGACGACGGTCAGCAGCACCGCGGAGTCCTCGACGGCCCACAGGTCGTGCCGCTCGGGTGGGACGACGAGCAGGGCGCCGGCTCCGCCGCTGACGGTGCCCGCGCGGCTGCGGAGCTCCACCTGGCCGCGCAGCACCTGAAGGGTCGCCTCGCCGGGGTTGTCGTGCTCGGCGAGACCGTGGCCTGCAGCCAGCGCGACCAGCGTCTGGCGCAGCCTGGCAGTCCGCCCGCCGACGACGGTGTGGGCGCTGCGCCCGCCAGGTGCGGTCCTGGCCGCGGCGAGGTGGGTATCGGCCAGGGCGTCGAGGGCGATCGGATCGGGGGTGTGCACGGGGTGTCCTCCGGGTGATGTCGGGGTGCGGTCAGGCTGTGAGCAGTGCGACGCCGGTGAACACGAGGGCGGCGACCTTGACGATCTCGAGCGCGACATAGGCGAGGTGCCCGGGGGACCGCGGGGCGTCGCCACCGGCGAGCACGGCGTCCGAGCGGCGCGACAGCCGCGGCCGGACGAGGCTGAGCTGCGCGAGGAGGACGACGATCGCGACCGCGCCCGCGACGACGGCCGTGGCCGGCACCGCGCCGAGCACTGCGACCACGACGAGCGCCAGTGCCAGGACGAGCTCGACGGTGTTGAGCGCGCGGAACACGAGTCGGCCGATCCCCAGGCCGATGGGGACGGTGACGCCGGGGGCGCGGAACTTCAGCGGTGCCTCGAGGAACGAGATCGCCAGCACCATGCCGAGCCAGCCGAAGGTCATGGCGACTGCGACGGCGGGTCCTGCGGACATCAGTGATCGTCCTCTCGGGTGTCGTCCCCGCTGGTGGACGGGGACAGGGACAGGTGGGCCAGGCACAGGTCGGGGCCGGCGAAGGGCTCGAGCCGGTCGACGGAGACGGGGGAGGCGAGCGCGTGCATCGCTCCCTGCATGAGACCGAGGTGCAGTGGGCACACGACATGGGCGTCGGTGGTCGCCAGCTCCAGGAACGGGCAGTGTCGCAAGGCGATCTGCCCGTCGGCCCGTCCTGCGCCGGGCCACTGCGGGGCGAAGCCCAGCTCGTCGAGCAGGGTCACGAGCGAGCGCACCCCGTCGGATGCGGACCGGGCTGGGGAGCCGCCGGCCAGCCGGGCCCCCCAGGCGCGTCCGGCGGTGGCCGCCGCGGTGGCGGGGTCGGGGCCGGCGGCGAGGCTCCCGACGAGCGCCGCGGCGAGCAGCCGGTAGTTGCGCGGGCCGGCGGGGTCCATCCCGGGTAGCGCCCGGAAGAACAGGGGCGGCCGGCCCGGGCCGGCCGGGACGACCGGCGCGCGTTCGGCCCGCCCGTCGTCGACGAGAATGTCGAGGTGGAACCGGACCGTGTTCGGGTGGACGTGCAGACGGGAGGCGATCTCTGCGACGCTCATCGGCTCGGGCGAGCCGCGCAGGGTGGCGAGCACCTCGTCGCGACGGCCGGGTCCACGCTCCCCGCTCACGTGAGGCGCGGCTGGTCGGCCACCAGCGGAGTGTCGACCCCGAGGCGGCCGAGCTCGGCCGCCCCACCCGGGCTGCCGAGCGGGGCGTCCCGGCCCAGCAGGGGTACGGCGAAGAACCGGGCGTTGTCGGCCTGGTGCTGCTGCAGGGCCTCGGGCAGGTCGTCCTCGTAGTAGATCGCCTCGACCGGGCAGACCGGCTCGCAGGCGCCGCAGTCGACGCACTCGTCGGGATGGATGTAGAGGGCGCGCTCACCTTCGTAGATGCAGTCCACCGGACACTCGTCCACGCAGGCCCGGTCGAGTACGTCGACGCAGGGGAGTCCGATCACATAGGCCACGTCTTGAGTTTACACAGCGGGCACTTGTATAAATTGGCACCATGACCGCGCTCGAGCTCGACGTCCGCCCGCTCCGCAAGCCCGACAAGCACCCGACGATCTTCCGGACCTACGACGCCCTCGCCGTGGGCGAGTCGTTCGTCCTGGTCAACAACCACGATCCGAAGCACCTGCGCGACGAGTTCGACTCCGACCTGCCCGACGGGTACGGCTGGGAGTACGTCGAGCGCGGGCCCGTGTGGCGGATCCGGATCAGCAAGCTCGCAGCCGCTTCGTTGCCACGAGTCGTCGGGGACCTGCGCGCCGGGGCGAAGGCCCCCGATGCCGCCGGGGTCGAGTGGAAGCTGGAGATGCGCGAGCGCGACCTGGACTCCAACATCGTCCGGCTGGCGCCGGGCGCCGAGGTCGGTGAGCACGAGGGCCCCGATCTCGACGTCCTGTTCGTCGTCCTCGACGGCAGCGGCGTGCTCACCACCGAACGCAACGACCTCCTGCTGGAGGCCGGCGCGATGGTGTGGCTGCCTCGCCGGTCCCGCCGCCGCTTCCAGGCGGGGACGGACGGTCTGCGATACCTGACCGTGCACGGCAAGCGCCAGGCACTCGTGCTCGACGCCGCGCCGCCGCGGGTGGTGCACTGACAACCGCCGCCCGCCGGTGACCGGGACCGCATTCCCCTGTCGGGTGCGTCGGTCCCCGGATCATCGGGCTCGCCCGGTTACCGTGTCGGGCATGGCAGGACGTGCGTCGACCGGTGGTGCCCGCGGAACGACGCGGGCCGCCGCAGGGTCGGGCCGTCCCTCCTCAGGAGCCTCGCGCTCGGGGGCGTCGCGCTCGCGCGGCTCGACGTCGGGACGCAAGCCGTCGACGTCGCGCAGGCCGGCACCGGCGAAGAAGAGCCCGGACCTGATCGACAAGGGCATCGACGCGGTCGGCCGCGGTGTGGTCAAGCTGGGGAAGTCGGCGGGGAAGGCGGCCGGGCGCACCCGCGAGATCGACCCCGCGCACCGCCGCGACGGCCTCGGTGTCGGCTTCATCGTGCTGGCCGTCATCGCCGCCGCCGGGATCTGGTGGGGTGCGGGCGGCCCTGTCGGGCGCGGCTTCTCGGCTGCGGTCGGGGCGGTGTTCGGGACGCCGGGCGTACTGCTGCCGTTGCTGCTGGTGGTCGTCGGCATCGTGCTGATGACGACGGAGGCCCATCCGGAGTCGCGACCGCGGGTCGCGGTGGGCACGCTGCTGATGGTTCTGGGCGTGCTGGGGCTGGTGCACCTGTTCTCCGGCTCGCCGACCGAGCCCGGCCTGTGGTCGGGGGCCGGTGGCGGCCTCGGATACCTCGCGGGGACGCCGCTGGCGAGCGGGCTGAGCCCGTTCGTCGCCGTCCCGGTGCTGGTGCTGCTCACCGGCTACGGCTTCCTCGTCCTCACCGGGACGCCGGTGAGGGAGCTGCCCAACCGCACCCGGCGGTTGCTCGGCAAGCCCGTGGCCGGCGACGAGGACATCGACGAGGAGTCCGACGAGCGCCACGACGACGAGGCCGCCGCCGACCCCGTCGACGAGGAGGCCCCGCCTGCCCGGCTGCGGCGCCCGTCGCGTCGCCGGCAGAGCGCCGCGGACGCCTACGCCTACGCCGACGACGAGGCCGACACTCCCGCGCCGATGCCGGAACCGGCCGCGGAGGAGCCCCCGCCGCCCCCTCCCCGCGCGCCGCGCAAGCCGGTCCGCGTCATCGAACCCGTCTCCGAGCCCGACAACCCGCCGACCGGCGAGCAGATGTCGCTGGCGATCCGGGAACCGCTGGGCGAGACCGAGTACAAGCTGCCGCCGCCGGACATGCTGCCCGGCGGCCCGGTCCCCAAGACCCGCAGCAGCGCCAACGACGCCATGATCGAGGCGATCACCGGCGTCCTCGAACAGTTCAACATCGACGCGCAGGTGACCGGCTTCACCCGCGGCCCGACCGTCACCCGCTACGAGATCGAGCTCGGCCCGGCGGTCAAGGTCGAGAAGATCACCCAGCTCACCCGCAACATCGCCTACGCCGTCGCCACCGACAACGTCCGGCTGCTCGCCCCGATCCCGGGCAAGTCGGCCGTCGGCATCGAGGTGCCCAACACCGACCGTGAGATGGTCCGCCTCGGCGACGTGCTGCGCTCGGCCAACGCGCGCAACGAGCAGCACCCGATGGTCATCGGGCTGGGCAAGGACATCGAGGGCCACTTCCTCTGCGCGAACCTCGCGAAGATGCCCCACCTGCTCGTCGCGGGCTCCACGGGCTCCGGCAAGTCGAGCTTCGTCAACTCGATGCTCGTCTCGCTGCTCTCCCGGGCCACGCCCGAGGAGGTCCGGATGATCCTCATCGACCCGAAGATGGTCGAGCTGACGCCCTACGAGGGGATCCCGCACCTCATCACGCCCATCATCACCCAGCCCAAGAAGGCTGCCTCGGCGCTGACCTGGCTGGTCGAGGAGATGGAGCAGCGCTACCAGGACATGCAGGCCAACAAGGTCCGCCATGTCGACGACTTCAACCGCAAGGTGCGCTCCGGGGAGATCACCGCCCCGCTGGGCAGCGAGCGCGTCTACCGGCCCTACCCGTACATCCTCTGCATCGTCGACGAGCTCGCCGACCTGATGATGACCGCGCCGCGCGACGTCGAGGACGCGGTCGTGCGCATCACGCAGAAGGCCCGTGCCGCCGGCATCCACCTCGTCCTCGCGACGCAGCGGCCCTCCGTGGACGTCGTCACCGGCCTGATCAAGACGAACGTGCCGTCGCGGCTGGCGTTCGCGACGTCGTCGCTGACCGACAGCCGGGTCATCCTCGACCAGCCGGGCGCCGAGAAGCTGATCGGCATGGGCGACGGGCTCTACCTGCCCATGGGCGCGGGCAAGCCCGTCCGCATGCAGGGCGCGTACGTCTCCGACGAGGAGATCTCCGACGTCGTCCAGTTCTCCAAGGACCAGGCCGAGCCGACGTACCTCGAGGGCGTCACGGCGCAGAAGGCCAGCGAGAAGAAGGAGGTCGACGCGGACATCGGCGACGACCTCGACCTGCTCGTCCAGGCCACCGAGCTGATCGTGACCTCGCAGTTCGGGTCGACGTCGATGCTGCAGCGCAAGCTCCGTGTCGGCTTCGCGAAGGCGGGCCGGCTGATGGACCTGCTGGAGACGCGCGGGGTCGTCGGTCCCTCGGAGGGATCGAAGGCCCGCGACGTGCTCATCAAGCCCGACGAGCTCGAGAACGTCATCTGGCTGATGCGCGGCGGCGGTGGCCCCGGCCCGGAGGACGAGTTCGAGGAGTGACCCGTGACCCGTTCGGGTCCGATGATCACCCTTAGTGACGCAGTGTCGCGAATATGTGGCATCTCCCACGATTCGACCGGTGAACGACTACACGCCGTGCCATCGTTGGAGCCGGTCGCGCGGACGAGGTCCGCCGGATGGGCGAAAGGGTGTCGTATGTTCGGTTTCAAACGCCGCGGGGCGGCTTCCGGGCGAGGTGCGACGTCCCGCAGTGCCCTCATGCCGATCCCGCTCACCGGCGGCCTGTTGAGCGGGCAGATCCGGGACGAGGGCGGCAAGCCGGTCCCGGGCGCGGAGATCTCGGTGTTCGACCGGGGGAACCGGCGCGTGGCCCACTCCGACAGCGACCCGTTCGGCTACTTCGCCGCCGCGGTCGTCCCGGGCGACTACCGGGTCCGCGCGGAGTTCGGTGGCTTCCAGAGCGTCGCCAGCTCGGTCTCGGTGGACTGGGGCAAGCACGCCGAGCTCGGCGAGATCACGATGGTCGCGGATCCCAGCCTCGAACCGCCCGCACCCGGCGTCTACGAGATCGACTCCGACCACTCCTCGGTCCGGTTCGTCGCCCGCCACATCGCCCTGTCGAAGGTCTACGGGCGGTTCAACGACTTCCGCGGCACGATCCACGTCGAGGAGCCCTTCGAGGACTCGATCGTCGAGGTCGTGATCGACGCGGCGAGCGTCGACACCAATGTCGAGGCGCGCGACGCGCACCTGCGCTCCGCCGACTTCCTCGACGTCGAGCGGTTCCCGCAGCTGCGCTTCACCAGCACCCGGTTCACCCGGCGCGCGGGTAACAGCTGGGTGGTCGACGGCGAGCTGACCCTGCACGGCCTGACCAGCGACGTGCAGCTCGACACCACGTTCCTCGGCATCCAGGACTGGAACGGGACGCGGGCCGGGGTCTTCGCGACGACCGAGCTGCACCGCGAGCACTTCACCCTCAACTGGCAGCAGGTGCTCTCCCGCGGCGTGCCCGTCGTCGGCTCGACGATCGAGATCGAGCTCGACATCCAGGCCGTCTACAAGGGCTGAGCGGCACCCGCGAAGCCCGTGCGCCGCCAGGCCTCGTAGACCGCGATCGACGCCGCGTTCGCGAGGTTCAACGACCGCGACCCGGGCACCATCGGCAGCCGCACCCGGGTCGTGACCTGGGGCGTGGTCTGCACCTCGGCCGGCAGCCCGGTCGACTCGCGGCCGAACAGCAGCACGTCGTCGGGCTCGTAGTCGACGTCGGTGTGGAGGTCGGTGCCCGTCGTGGTGAAGGCGTGCACGCGGGCGGGCAGCAGCGCCTCCCAGGCCGCGTCGAGGTCGCGGTGCACCCGGACGTCGGCGAGCTCGTGGTAGTCCAGACCCGCGCGGCGGACGTGCCGGGCGTCGAGGGAGAACCCCAGGGGCTCGACGAGGTGCAGCTGCGCGCCGGTGTTGGCCGCGAGCCGGATGATCGCCCCGGTGTTCTGCGGGATCTCAGGGGTCAGCAGCACGATCCGGAACACGCCTGCGATCCTCGCCCCGCCCGGGTGCGCCGCCGCACGCGGGGGGTGCGTCGAGCCGTACGCGGCGCCCCGCCCGTGCGCCCGGCCGCGGGGTCCGGCCCCTCGGGCGCGAACGGCGGGGCTCCGTCCCCCACGGGTCATGCCGGGCGTTCGGACAGCCACTCCGTCGCCGTCAGCCCGGCGAGGTCGCGGAAGTCGCGCGCCAGGTGCGGCTGGTCGGCGTACCCGCAGCGGGCGGCGACGTCGGCGCCATCACGGCCGGCCGGTCGTGCAGGCCCGCGACCATCACGTCGAAGCTCCCGGTCCCGCGGCCGTCGGGGGTCTCGATGACGTCGATCGTGCCGTCGAGGCAGAACAGGAACGTCAGGTGCGCGCCCGGCACGCCCTGGTGGGTGCCCGGCGGCGTGGCCGACATCCGGTAGCCCGATCAGAGGTCGACGTACGGGCGCAGGGCGGCGGCGGCCGTCGCCAGACCAGCTCGTCGCCCGCCATTCCCACAGGTCAGGGCAGGACCAGCAGCATCCGCACGTTGCCGAGGGTGTTCGGCTTGACGTGGGCCAGGTCGAGGAACTCCGCGACGCCGGTGTCGTAGGAGCGCAGCATCGCGGCGAACACGTCGGGGGAGACGGGGGTGCCGTCTATCTCGGCGAAGCCGTGCTTGGCGAAGAAGTGCTTCTCGAACGTCAGCACGAACAGCCGGCGCAGCCCCAGCTCGCGGGCACCGTCGATGAGCCCCGACACGATCGCGTGCCCGACCCCGCGGCCCAGCGTCGAGGGGGCTACCGCCACCGTGCGGATCTCGCCGAGGTCCTCCCACAACACGTGCAGCGCACCGCACCCGACGACGACGCCGTCGAGCTCGGCGACCAGGAACTCCTGCACCGCCTCGTAGAGGGTGATGATCTCCTTGGCCAGCAGGACCCGACCCGCATAGCCGTCCACAAGGGACTTGATCGCCGTCACGTCGGCGGTCCGGGCCCGCCGGACGAGCACGTCTGCCACGACGGGTCAGAATAGATCAGGACCCGCGGGATACCCTGTGGTACGTGCCCAAGCCCCCACCACCCGAGTCCGCCCCGCGGCGTGCTGCCCTGCTGACCCTGGGCTGCGCCCGTAACGAGGTGGACTCCGAGGAACTCGCCGGCCGTCTCGCCGGCAGCGGGTGGGAGCTCGTCGAGGCCGACCCGTCGTCCGGCGGCCCGGCGCCCGACGTCATCGTCGTCAACACCTGCGGGTTCGTCGAGCAGGCGAAGAAGGACTCGATCGACACGGTCCTGTCCGCGTCCGACGTCGCGCGCGCCACCGGCGCCAAGGTCGTCGCGGTCGGTTGCCTGGCCGAGCGCTACGGCGCCGAGCTGGCCGAGAGCCTCCCGGAGGCCGACGCGGTCCTCGGCTTCGACGCCTACCCCGAGCTGGCCGAACGCCTCGGCGACGTCCTGGGCGGCCACGCCCCTGCCCCGCACGTCCCGGTCGACAGGCGCACCCTGCTGCCGCTCACCCCCGCCGCCCGGCCCACCGCGGCCGTCGACGTGTCGGTGCCCGGCCACGAGTGGGTGCCCGACCTGTCCCGGGTCCGGCTGTCCGACGGGCCGGTCGCCAACCTCAAGCTCGCCTCCGGGTGCGACCGGCGCTGCGCGTTCTGCGCCATCCCGTCGTTCCGCGGCGCGTTCGTCTCCCGCCCGCCGACGGACGTCCTCGCCGAGGCCGCGTGGCTCGCCCAGAAGGGCGTCCGCGAGCTGGTGCTCGTCAGCGAGAACTCGACGTCCTACGGCAAGGACCTGCCCGGCGGTACCCGGGCCCTGGTGGACCTGCTGCCGCGGCTCGCGGCGATCCCGGGGATCGACCGTGTCCGCGCGTCCTACCTGCAGCCCGCCGAGATGCGGCCCGACCTCGTCGAGGCCATCGCCCGTACACCCGGCATCGCGCCCTACTTCGACCTGTCGTTCCAGCACGGCAGCGCCGCGGTGCTGCGCCGGATGCGCCGCTTCGGCGGCCGCACCGACTTCCTCGACCTGTGTGAGCGCATCCGCACGCTCGCCCCCGAGGCCGGCATCCGCAGCAACGTCATCGTCGGATTCCCCGGCGAGACCGAGGACGACCTCGCCGAGCTCGAGGCCTTCCTCACCGGCGCCCGGCTCGACGCGGTGGGCGTCTTCGGCTACTCCGACGAGGACGGCACCGAGGCCGAGGGCTACGCGGACAAGATCGACCCCGACGAGGTGCAGGCCCGGGTCTCGCGGATCGCGTCGCTGGTCGACGAGCTCGTCGTCCAGCGGGCCGAGGACCGCGTCGGCACCGAGGTCGTCGTGCTCGTCGAGCAGGCGGAGGACGACGACTTCGAGTGCACCGGCCGCGCCGCCCACCAGGCCCCCGAGGTCGACGGCGAGTGCGTCCTCGAACGCGGGTCGGGCCTGGAGGCAGGCCAGCTGGTGCGGTGCGTCGTCGTCGACACCGAGGGAGCCGACCTGGTGGTCTCCCCCCGCGAGGTCCTTCCCGGCGGCCGTGCCGGGCTCGTCGCCGCGGGGTCGGCGTGACGCGGGGCCGGCGATGACGAACCCACCGGCGGACGCCGCGTCGCCGCCGGTGCTCAACATCGCCAACGTCCTCACGGTCGTCCGGCTGCTGCTCGTCCCGGTCTTCCTCGTCGTGCTGTTCGTCGACGACGGGCACTCGGTGGCGTGGCGCCTCATCGCGGCCGGGGTGTTCGCCGTCGCCGCGATCACCGACCGGCTCGACGGCCAGCTGGCGCGCAGCCGCGGTCTGGTCACCGACTTCGGCGCGGTCGCCGACCCGATCGCCGACAAGGCGCTGACCGGCGCGGCCTGGGTCGGGCTGTCGCTGCTGGCGCTGATGCCGTGGTGGGTGACGATCGTCATCATCGGCCGCGAGGTCGCGATCACGCTGCTGCGGTTCTGGGTGATCCGCCACGGTGTGATCGCCGCGAGCCGCGGCGGCAAGGCCAAGACGTTCGTGCAGAGCCTCGCGATCGGGCTGTTCGTGCTCCCGCTCGACGAGCTGCTGGGCTCGTCGACCACGTTGACGGGGCTGCGCTGGGCGGTCCTCGGGCTGGCACTGGTGCTGACGGTCGTCACCGGCGCCGACTACGTCGTCCGCGCGATCAAGCTGCGCAGCGCCGCCCGCACCGCCGTCCACGACGAGGTGCCCTGACGCCGGGTGCCCCTGATGCCGGGTGGCCCCTGACGCCGGGTGCCCCTGACGCCGGGTGACCCCTGATGCCGGGTGACCCCTGATGCCGGGTGACCCCTGATGCCGGGTGACCCCTGGTGCCGGGTGGCCCCTGATGCCGGGTGACCTGGACGCGGCGTGACCGTCGTCCCCCGGCAGGGGAGTGTTCGCCCTCGGCGGACACGTCAGACCGGCTCGGCAGGCGACGTGCGGCGTCCCCAGTCGGTACGGTGAGGCCACCGGGCCGTCCGCGGGCCGGGCACGGATCCCATCCGGGTTTCCCGGAGGGCCGTGGCACGGTTGGACGAGGAGGGTCGCATGGCTGTGCTGCTGCGTGAGGCGATCGGCGGCAGCCTTCGGCGTGCCCGGACCGCCCGCCGCCGGACGCTGCGTGAGGTGTCCCGGCAGGCCAGGGTCAGCCTCGGCTACCTCTCCGAGGTCGAGCGCGGCGTCAAGGAGGCGTCCAGCGAGCTGCTGGCATCGATCTGCGAGGCTCTCGACGTCTCGCTGCCCGACCTGCTCACCTCGGCGGCCGAGGAGATGGCGGCCACGATGCGGCCGCAGATGATCGTGCCCATCGGACAGCGCCACGCCGACCTGCGGATCGCCGGGTCCGCGTCGGCCGCTGTCAGCCCGCAGCCGGTCACGGCCCCCGCGTCGCCGGTGGCCAGCGTCAGCGCCGCCGCCTGATCTTCTCCTGATCGTCACCGGCCCGGACCGGCGCACGCCTGTCGTCGTGCTGCCCGCTGCGGGGCACCGGATCCGCGCTGGTGGCGCACGGGGACGCCCGACCTCCGGGATGCCCCGGGATTCGGTAACCTGGCCCCCGGGTCGCCCGGACGGCGGCCTCCGGACGATCCCCGATATCGTCGTCCCACGCTGGCACATGTGTCGTGCGCGGTGCCACGATGGGGGCCGCAGCGCGCACCGGGACAGATGTCCGGAACGGCGCGGTGACTGATCGTGTCGCACTCGGAGGTAAGGCGGAGCAGATGGCCAACGGTTTCGCGAAGGCCTGGAACTACCTGATGGCGCTGTTCTCGTCGAAGGTCGACGAGTACGCCGACCCGAAGGTGCAGATCCAGCAGGCCATCGAGGACGCTCAGCGTCAGCATCAAGCTCTCTCGCAGCAGGCGGCGGCCGTCATCGGCAACCAGCGCCAGCTCGAGATGAAGCTCAACCGGCAGCTCGGGGAGATCGAGAAGCTGCAGGCGTCGGCGCGGCAGGCGCTCGTCCTGTCCGACCAGGCCCGCGCGAGCGGTGACGAGCAGAAGGCCGGGCAGTACGAGCAGTCCGCCCAGGCGTTCGCCACGCAGCTCGTCACGGCCGAGCAGTCGGTCGAGGACCTGAAGACGTTGCACGACCAGTCGATCGGTGCCGCCCAGCAGGCCAAGACGGCCGTCGAGCGCAACTCGATGATGCTGCAGCAGAAGATCGCAGAGCGCACCAAGCTGCTCAGCCAGCTCGAGCAGGCCAAGATGCAGGAGCAGGCCGCGGCGTCGCTGCGGTCGATGAGCGAGCTCTCCGCGCCGGGCAACACCCCGTCGCTGGAAGAGGTCCGCGAGAAGATCGAGAAGCGCTACGCCAACGCGCTCGGGTCCGCCGAGCTCGCGCAGAACTCGGTGCAGGGCCGCATGCTGGAGGTCCAGCAGTCCACCGTGGACATGGCCGGCTCCAGCCGCCTCGAGCAGATCCGCGCATCGCTGCACGGCACCCCGGTCGCGGGCGAGGTCACCTCGGGGCGAACCGCCCCGGCGGCGGCCCAGCCGCAGACCGGCCCGTCGATCCAGAAGCAGCCCGGCACCAACTGATCCACGGCTGTCACGGCGCCCGCTCCCGGTTCCCGGGGGCGGGCGCCGTCGTGTGCGCAGTCGCCGTGTCGCGCAGCCGCCGTGTTGCGCAGCCGTCGTGCGTGCTCAGTACCGGCGGGTGGCGCCGGACCCGCTGCGGCGGCGCCCCTGGCGCGGGGCCGGTGCGGGTGTGGGTCCCGGCTGGCAGCGCGGGCACCAGTAGGCGATCCGCGCGTAGATGCCGTCACCCTGGTCCGCGGTCCGGATGCGGGTGCCGCAGCGCCGGCACTCGCGCCCGCCCCGCTCGAACACCCAGTGCGCCTCGCCCATCCGCGTCGACCCCGTCGTCGTCTGCTCGGGGCGGTCGGCGTTGGCGAGCAACAGCTTGCGCGACAACGTGATCACCTCCTCCGGGTCGGGCAGGTCGCGGACCTTCGTCCACGGGGACACGCCCAGCAGGAAGCAGGCCTCCGTCTTGTAGAGGTTGCCGACGCCGGCCATCACCCGCTGCTCCAGCAGTACCAGGCCCACCTCGTGATCGGCGCGGGAGGTGAAGCGGCGCAACGCCTCCGCGGCCAGGCCGGCGTCCCAGGCCGGGTCGAGAAGGTCGGGGCCGAGGTGCCCGACGAGGCGGTCCTCGTCGTCGGTGGGGAGGAGCTCGAGATCGTGCAGGGCGAACCCCACCGCGACCCGGTCCTCGTTGGCGAGCACGGCCCGCGCCTCGTACTCGGGGCGCCGCCAGCGCATCCCCGGCCGGTAGAGGTGCCACGAGCCGTCCATCCGGAAATGGCTGTGCAGGCTGGTGCCGTCGTCGAACCGGGTGAAGAGGTGCTTGCCGACGCTCGCCACGCCCGTCACGATCAGCCCGGCCAGGTCGTGCTCGGCCCAGCGCGGGTGCCGGAGCTCGCCGCGCAGCAGCAGCTTGCCGGCGAGCGCGGCGTGCAGCCGCTTCCCGGCGAGGAAGACGGTGTCGCCTTCGGGCACGGTGCGACGGTATCCCGCCCCGGGCCCGCGCGCCTGCCGCCGCGTCGGCCCGTCTCCGGCGCCGGGCCACAGGCGGGGGCGTCGTTCACGGGCCGCGAGCGACGCCGGTGACGGCCGTGTCCCGGTTCCGGTGACCCGCCCGGGCCGCAACCTCACGGCTGCGCCCGTGGGCCCCGGCGACCGTGAGGTCGTGCGCGGCGGGTCGGGCGCGCCCCGGGGGGTCCTCGCGGGTGCTCGGACGACCGTGGGGTTGCGTTCGGCTCGTCGTGCGCGTCTGCGGGGCTCCTCGGGAGTGCCGGACGGCCGGCTCGGGGCGGTTCGGTCAACCGATCGGCTGATCGGGGCATCCACCGCGGCGGGGCCGGACGGCAGCCGCGGGACCGATCCGCGGGCGCCGCCGTCGCGACACCCTTGGTGCATGGCGGTCATCGAGGTCGACGGTGTGCAGAAGCGCTACGGCGAGCATGTCGCCGTGGCCGGCGTGTCCTTCGAGGTGCAGGAGGGGGAGATCTTCGGCGTCCTGGGCCCCAACGGGGCGGGGAAGACCACGACGGTCGAGTGCGTCGAGGGGCTGCGTGTCCCCGACGGCGGCACCATCCGGGTGCTGGGGCTCGACCCGCAGCGCGACGTCGTCGCACTGCGCCAGGTGCTCGGGGTGCAGCTGCAGGACAGCAGGCTCCCCGAGCGCATGACGGTCACCGAGGCGGTCTCGCTCTACGCCTCGTTCTACGACGACCCCGCCGACGGCGACGCCCTCGTCGACCGGCTCGGGCTGACGCGGCAGCGCGACACCCGTTTCGGCAAGTTGTCCGGCGGTCAGCAGCAGCGGCTCGCGATCGTCCTGGCGCTGATCGGCAGGCCGCGCGTCGCCGTCCTCGACGAGCTGACGACGGGCCTGGACCCGCAGTCGCGGCGCAACACCTGGAAGCTCGTCGAACAGATCCGTGACGACGGCGTCACCGTCGTGCTGGTGACCCATTTCATGGAGGAGGCCGAGCGCCTCTGCGACCGGATCGCGCTGATCGACGCCGGGAAGGTCGTCGCCATCGACACGCCGTCCGGGCTGGTGGAACGCACCCGGGCGCCACAGGTCATCCGGTTCCGGCCGTCCGAGCCGGTCGACGAGGCCATGCTGCGGGCGTTGCCCGACGTGGGGTCGGTGCTGGTGCACCGCGACGGCCGCGTCGAGATCACCGGCACCGGCGACGTCCTCGCCACCGTCACCACCGCGCTCGCGAACCGGCGGATCATCGCCGCGGAGCTGCGCGTCACCCAGCCACGACTCGACGACGCGTTCGTCGCCCTCACGGGGGAGGGGATCCGATGACCACCACCACGACGGCGGCGCCCACCGGCACGGTGCGCCCGCGCCTGTCGGGCTTCACGGGCCTGGGCCCGCTGACCCGCTCCGAGCTGCGACTGTTCCTGCGCGACCGCGTCGGCGCCGTCGCGACCCTGCTGTTCCCGACGGTGCTGCTCGTCGTGCTGGGGCTGATCCCGGCGTTCCGGGAGCCGATCGGGCCCGGCGGTCCGCGGCTGATCGACGTGTACGCGCCGATCATGGTCGCGATGGTGCTCGCGGTGTCGGCGGTGCAGGCCCTGCCCGCCATGGTCGCGACGTATCGGGAACAGGGTGTGCTGCGACGCATGCGGACGACGCCCGTCCGGCCGCAGACGCTGCTGCTCGCGATCACCTCGACGATGCTCGCCGTCACGCTGGCGTCGACGATCCTGGTGCTCGTCGTCGCACGGCTGGCGTTCGGTGTGCCGCTGCCGCAGAACCCGCTCGCCTATCTCGTCGCGCTGGTCCTGCTCGGTGCCGCGGTCTACGGGCTGGGGCTGCTCGTCGCGGCCGTCGCGCCGACCGGGCGGACCGGCAACGCCATCGGGACCGTGCTGTTCTTCCCGCTGATGTTCTTCGGCGGGCTGTGGCTGCCGCGCGACGTCATGCCCGCGGTGCTGCGCACGATCAGCGACTGGACCCCGCTCGGGGCCGGCGCGGGCGCTCTGCAGGCCGCCGCGGCGGGCTCGTGGCCGCAGCTGATCCACCTGGTCGTGCTGGTCGGCTGGGCGGTGCTGACGGGCGTCGCCGCGACTAGGTTGTTCCGCTGGGAGTAGGGGGCGCGATGACGACGCGGGAGATGGACCGTCTCGATGCGGTCGAGGAGCGCGTCGACCGGGTGATCGACCGGTTCGCGGCGCTCGCCGGCCTGGTCCTCGGGGTCGTCCTGACCGCCTTCGCGGTCTCGGGCGAGACCGTCGCGGCCTGGACGTGGATGGCCGTGCTCACCGTGGTCGCCGTCGGCTGGATCTGGTTGCTGACGGTGCGCGAGCCGATCCGGGCACGCACACCGTGGGTCGGCGGGGTCTACATGGTCGGCCTGCTCGCCCTCATGGGTGTCCTCACCTGGCTCTCCCCGTTCTTCGCGTTCATGGCGATCGGTGGGTACGGCCACGCGTTCTGCTACCTGCACGGCCGGTGGCGCTACTCCGCCGTCGCGTTCGTGGCGGCGTGCGCGGCGTTCTCCCAGATGGGGGGCCGGCTCGCGTTGCCGTGGACCACGGGCTGGTGGTGGGCGCTGGGCGCGCTCCTCGTCGGCAACGCGGTGATCGCCGGCGGGTTCAACTGGTTCGCCGCGATCAGCGGGCAGCAGACCGAGCGTCGCAAGAAGATGATCGCCGAGCTGGAGGAGACCAACGCGCAGCTCGAGTCAGCGCTGGGGGAGAACGCCGCGCTGCACTCGCAGCTCGTCGCGCAGGCGCGGCAGGCGGGCGTGCAGGACGAGCGCACCCGGATGGCGCGGGAGATCCACGACACGATCGCGCAGGGCCTCACCGGCATCGTCACCCAGCTCGAGGCCGCCGACGCCGCCGGGACCGAGGACGCCATGCGCGACCGGCTGCGCATCGCCCGCGGGCTGGCCCGGGAGAGCCTCACCGAGGCCCGCCGCTCGGTCGACGCCCTGCGCCCCGAACCGCTGGAACAGGCGCAGCTGCCCGAAGCGCTCGCCGACCTCGTCGGCCGCTGGTCCGGGACGACGGGCGTGCGGGTGCGCCAGGAGACCACCGGTGCGACCCGGCCGCTGCTGCCCGACGTCGAGGTCGCCGTGTTCCGGGTGGCTCAGGAGGCGCTGGCCAACGTCGCCAAGCACGCCGACGCGACGACCGTCGGGATCACGTTGTCGTACATGGACGACGTCGTCGTTCTCGACGTGCGCGACGACGGCCGCGGCTTCGACCTGCCCGACCGTGCGGGTGGCGGCTTCGGGCTGACGGCCATGGAACAGCGCGTGCACCGGGTGTCGGGCACCCTCACGGTGGAGAGCGCACCCGGCGAGGGGACCGCACTCAGCGCGAGTGTGCCGGCGATCCCGGCGGAGTCCCCCGCTCCGGCAGCGGTTCGGACGACCGAGAGGGTGCACCTGTGAGCCCGCCGATCCGCGTCCTGATCGTCGACGACCACCCCGTTGTGCGCGACGGGCTGCGCGGCGTGCTGTCGGGTGAACCGGACCTGCACGTCGTCGGCGAGGCGGGTGACGGCGCCGAGGCCCTCGCCAGGGTCGCCGCCGCCGGTGCCGAGCCCGTCGACGTCGTCCTCATGGACCTGCGGATGCCGACGATGGGCGGCGTCGAGGCCATCAAGGCGCTGCGCCGCGGCGGCTCCGCCCCACGGGTCCTCGTGCTGACGACGTTCGACACCGACCGCGACGTCCTGCCGGCCATCGAGGCCGGCGCCACCGGCTACCTGCTCAAGGACACCCCGCGCGAGGAGCTGCTGCGCGCCGTCCGGGCCGCCCACCGCGGCGAGGCAGTGCTGTCCCCGGCGGTCGCCGGGCGGCTGATGGGGCAGGTCCGCACGCCCGCCGAGGAGGCACTGTCGGCTCGCGAGCTGGAGGTCCTGGCGCTCGTCGCCACCGGGGCCACCAACCGTGAGGCCGCCCGCACCCTGTTCATCAGCGAGGCGACGATCAAGACCCACCTGCTGCACATCTACGCCAAGCTCGACGTCCGCGACCGGGCGAGCGCCGTGTCCGCCGCGTACCGGCGTGGTCTGCTGCCGGCGTGACCGTGCGCGCTGCGTGTCCGACGCGCCCGTCGTCCGGTACCGTCGGGTCGTCGAGGCCGAGGGAGTGACGATGCGCGGCGAGCCCACGTTGCAGGCGCTGGTCCTGCTGGTCACGGGCTTCGCGTTGCTCGCGGGCGAGCCCGGCGTCGTCATCGGTGTCCTGGGTGCCGTCCTGTGGGCGTGGGGGATGGCCCGGCACGCCTCGGCCGTCATGCGCGTCGCCGCCGCACCGCTGCACGCCGTCACCGCCCGCGCTCTGCGCCAGGCGCGGTCGCGGTGCGCGCCACCACGCCAGGAGGACCCGGACGCGGCCGGGCACACCCGGGCACGCGCACCGTCGGGACTGCTCCCGGCGGTCTGACTCCTCCCTGACCGGCCGCCGGGGTCCACCCCTTCCCGCCCCGGTCCTCCTGGAGTCCCTTCGTGTCCTGTCCCGGTCCCACGCGCGCCCTGTCCGGGGCGGCGTCGTGCTGAACTTCCTCTACTACCCCGTCTCCGCCGTCATGTGGTTCTGGCATCAGGCGTTCGCGCTGGTCCTGGGCCCGTCGAGCGGGTTCGCCTGGGCGTTGTCGGTCGTCTTCCTGGTGCTGACGCTGCGCGCCCTCATGATCAAACCGTTCCTGTCGCAGGTGCGGTCCGGGCGGCGGATGCGGGTCATCGCCCCGCAGCTCGCCGAGATCCGCAAACGGCACGCCGGCGACAAGCAGAAGATGATGGAGGAGACGCAGAAGCTCCAGAAGGAGCACGGCGTCTCCACCCTCGGCGGCTGCCTGCCCCTGCTGATCCAGATGCCGGTCTTCCTCGCACTGTTGCACGTGCTGCGCTACTTCAACCGGCCCGGGCTCACGTTCGAGCAGAACGCCGCGATCGGCAACTACGTCTTCGGCCCCGACGAGGTGCGCTCGTTCCTGGAGGCCCGGCTGTTCGGGGCGCCGCTGTCGTCGTGGGTGTCGATGCCGCAGTCGCTGCTCGACTCCTTCGGCGCCCACGTCGACCGCTGGGAGGTGATCGTCGTCGCGGTGCCGCTGATGGTGCTCGCCGCGGTCGCCACCCACATCACCGCCCGGAACTCGCAACGCCAGCAGCTCGCCGCGCAGACCGCGCCTCCCGAACCCGGCACCCAGGCCGCGCAGATGGCCGCGTTCATGAAGCTCACGCCGTGGATCTTCCCGCTCGGGGTCGTCGTGGGCGGACTGTTCTTCACGTTCCCGATCGCGATCCTGTTGTACTGGCTGACCAACAACTGCTGGACGATGGTCCAGCAGCACCTGGTGCACAAGGCGATGGACCGCGAGGACGCGCTGCTCACCGGACAACGTGCCGCCGCGGCCGTCTCCGCTGCCGACGCCGCGCCGAAGCCAGGGGCCAGACCGGCGCCGCCCGGGCGTCGGCCAGGGGCCAAGCCGGTCACGACGTCCGTCGCGGCGGCGCAGGTCGGGGCCGGGGCGGCGCCGGCCGGGTCCGGCGAGGGACCGGCCCGGGCCGCGGCCCGGCGCGGCGCCTCCGCGCAGCCGCAAGCCGACGGTGACCGGCCGCGCCGGCCCGCGGGAACGTCGGGGAAGGCCGCGGCGGGCCGTCGCAAACCGGGGACGCGCAAGGGTGGCCGGCGCTGAGCCGTGCCCCGCGGTCGCCCTTCGCACCCCCTCCTGGACGAACGGCACAGTCGCGCAACGGGCGTGACTGTGCCGTTCGTCCGGAGGGCGGGCAGTCGGGCGGCGGCGGAGTCGGTGGCGGGCATAGGGTCGGTGACGTGCCGGTGCGTTCGAGAGTTCCCGTCCTTCTCCTCCGGCGCGCGGCGCGGCTGCGCGGGGCCGTCGCAGGCCTCGCGGTGGTCGCCGCACTCACCGCGGGCTGCGCCGACGCGTCGCAGACCTCGTCGTCCGGGGCGCAGTCGTCGCGGGACTCCGCGCCCATCGCGCAGCGCGCGGACGTCGTCGACAAGCTCACCGTGTTCGGCAAGGACGAGTGCGCCACCCAGGACGGCACGCAGGTCTACCCGCAGTGCGCCCGGTTCGCCCGCGAGGTCGCCAACGTGACCGTGGCCGCCCGCGCCGCCGCCAACGGCGACGCCGAGCAGGGCGCCGTCACCGCGGCCGCCGACGCCGTCGACGGGGCCGTCGACCGGCTGACCAAGGGTGGCTGCCTGTTGCCGCCGGGCCAGGGCCCGGTGTCGGACCCGAGCGTCTGCGGGCCCGCCCTCTCGTCGCTGCAGGAAGCGCTGCGGGCCCTGCGCGGCGCATTCGGCTGAGTCCCCCGTCCATGATCGGACGAGCCGCGTGTCGAGTCCGTCGTGCGGTGCGGGTCAGGTGCGGGCCGCGTCCCGGTAGGCCGCGAGGGCGTCGAAGTCGCTCACCGCGTCCGCGCTGATGACGTCGCCCGGCTCCTTCCCGAGCAGCACCTGCTTGATGGGCTTCTCCAGCTTCTTGCCCGTCAACGTGCGCGGCACCGCCGGGACCGCTGCGATCACGTCGGGAGCGTGCCGCGGGGACAGCTCCGCGCGCAGGGTGTCGCGGATCCGCCCGCGCAGGGCGTCGTCGAGCTCCGCTCCGTCGCGCAGCACCACGAAGAGCATCAGGTTGCCCGCCGTCGCCCCCGTCGAGTCCTCCAGGTGCACTACGAGACTGTCGTCGATCTCCGGGAGGTCCTCGACGACCGAGTAGAACTCCGCCGTCCCCAGCCGCACCCCGCCGCGGTTGAGCGTCGCGTCCGAGCGGCCCGTCACCACGAAGCTGCGGTACCGCGTCCGGATCACCCAGTCGCCGTGCCGCCACACGCCCGGGTAGGTGTCGAAGTAGGCCTCCCGGTAGCGCTCGTCGCCCGGGTCGTCCCAGAACCGCACCGGCATCGACGGCATCGGCGCCCGCACCACCAGCTCCCCGAGCTCGTCCACGATCTCCCTGCCGTCCGGGTCGAACGCCGTGACGTCCACGCCCAGGCACGGGCCCGCGATCTCGCCCCGGTACACCGGCTGCCACGGCCCACCGCCGACGAACGCGCTGCACACGTCGGTTCCACCGCTGATGGAGTTGACCAGCACGTCGTCGCCGAACTGCTCGGCGATCCAGTCGAACGCCTCCCCGGGCAGCGGCGCGCCCGTCACCCCGACCTGGCGCAGCCGGCCGGCGCCGCCGCCGAGCAGGTCCGTCGGCCGGACCCCCTGGGCGCGGCACGCCATCAGGTAGCCGGGGCTCGTCCCCAGCAGCGAGGCGCCCGTCTCCGCGACGATCCGCCACTGCTCCTCGAGGTCCGGGTGGAGTGGGTTGCCGTCGAGCAGCACCAGTGAGCCACCGACGAGCATCGCCGAGATCGTGATGTTCCACATCGCCCACGCCGTCGTCGTGAACCACAGCGCGCGGTCGCCCGGGCGGGTGTCGAGGTGCAGCGCGTGCAGCTTGAGGTGTTCGAGCAGGATGCCGCCGTGGGAGTGGACGATCACCTTGGGCAGGCCCGTCGTCCCCGAGGAGAACAGCACGTAGAGCGGGTGGTCGAACGGCACCGGCTCGAACTCCGGCGGCCCGGGCTCGGCCAGCAGGTCGTCCCACGACAGGGCGTCCGGCACCTCGACCGGCCCGAACGGCACCGCCACGACGTGGCGCACGCTCGGCAGTCCCGCCCGGATCGCGGCCACCTCGCGGCTCTTGTCGATCTCCTTCGCACCGTGGGTGTAGCCGCCGATCGTCAGCAGGACCGTCGGCTCGATCTGCGCGAACCGGTCGACGACCGACCGCGACCCGAACTCCGGCGCGCACGACGCCCATGTCGCTCCCAGGCTCGCCGCGGCCAGGAACGCCACCAGCGCCTCGGGGATGTTGGGCAGGTAGGCCACGACGCGGTCACCGGACCGGACACCGAGCCGCTGCAGGCCCGCACGCGCCCGCCCCACCTGGTCGAGCAGCTCCGCGAACGTCAGCTCCAGCGGCCCACGGGTCTGTGACCGCGCGATGATCGCGACGTCGCCGCCTGCCCCGTCGCCCACCGCATGCCGCAGCATGTGCCGGGCGTAGTTGACCGTCGAGCCCGGGAACCACTGCGCCCCCGGCATCTCCGTCGAGCCCAGCACCCGCTCGTACTCGCCGTCGACGGCGAAGTGGTCCCAGATCGACTCCCAGAAGTCCTCGGGCTCCGCCACCGACCACTCCCACAGCCCGTCGTAGTCGTCGAACCGCAGGTCCCGCTCCGCGGCGAGCCACCGGACATAGCGACCGATCCCGGTCGTGTCGAGGACATCGGCGGCGGGACGCCGCATGACGGGACCGTAGGCGTCGTCGCTCATCACCAGATCATCCGACGGCGCGGCCGTCGGCGAAAGCCGGGACGCACTGCGACATCGACGACCCCGAGGCCCCGCTCCGCTCCGCCGACCGCCGCGACCGCAGGTGACGCGTCGCTGATACGGGTGCCGGCCCGGGACATCGCCGGCCCGGGGTGCGCCCGCTGCCGGAGCCGAGGAGTCGGGTCCGGCAGCGGGCACCCGCGCTGCCGCGTCTGCGGCTCGTCGTTGCCCGGCGCCGAGGCGATGACGACGCGCCGTTGCGGCGGCTGTCCGTCCGTGTCGTGCCCGGCTCACCGCGCCGTGACGACGACCGTGTCCTGCGCGGGGCAGGTCGCCACCAGCGCGCGCCCGTCCGATGCCTCCGCGATGCCACCCGGGCCACAACCCAGCGGCACGGTCGCGACCTGCACCCGGCGCCGCACGTCGATGACCGCGATCTCCCCGGCCGTGGTGGCGACGACATAGGCGCGTGCCCCGTCCGCCGACATCCGCAGCGTCGACTCGCCCGCAGCCGCGCCGAGCGTCGACAGCAGCTGCGACGACCGCGGGTCGATCACGTACAGCTCGCTGCGGACGGGATCGAGGGCCAGCAGTGTCGACTCGTCGGGGGTGACACCGAGGCGGACCGGGTTGTCCCGGGTGACGGCACTGGTCGGCAACCTGACCTCGCCGGTCTCGACGCCGTCCGGGCTCAGCACTGCGATCCTCCGGTCCGCGGCCAACGCGACGTACACGTGGCCGCCCGCCGCCACGACGTCGCTGGGCAACGCGCCCACCGGCCGCACCACCGCGGACCCGGACGCCAGTTCGATGATCGTCAGCGAGCCGCCCCGGCCGCTCGCCACGTAGGCCCGGGAGTCGTCGGGGGCGACGGCGACCGCCACCGGGTCGTCCGCGGAGATGCGGGTCACGACGGCCATGGACCGCGGGTCGATCTCCGTGACCGCGCCGGCCGACCGGGAGAACGCGAACAGCCGGGTGCCGCCGTGGTCCGCGGTGAGAGCGTCGGTGAACGGTGCGTCGGCGGGAAGGCGCTCGCGACCGTCGGCCGTGTCGAGGGCGCGGACGACGCCGTCGGTCCGGTCGACGACGTACGCCGTGCGGCCGTCGGGGGACAGGGCCAGGTCGCCGGGGGCGTGCACGGTGAGCATGCGGTTGCCGGTCGGGGAGCCGGTGCATCCTGCCACGGCGGCGCTGACGGCGAGTGCCGCCGCGACGCACAGCGCGACGAGCCGCGGTCTGCGGACCCGCGGTACTCGCGCTCTCCCGGCCGGTCCTCTCCCGGCCGGTTCTCGCGGGGACAGCGGTGCCGGGGACAGCGGTGCCGGGGACAGCGGTGCCGAGGGTCGGGGTGCCGGGGACAGCGGTGCCGAGGGTCGGGGTGCCGGAGATCGCGGTGCCGGAGATCGCGGCGTCGACGGACGTGCCGATCGGCTCCCGCATGCCGGGGGGTGGAGGGCCCGGGCGCGCGCCGGCCGGCGGCGGAGGTGGAGCCGTCGCGCGATCCCGGCGGAGCGGGCACGTCGGGTCGACGACGTCATCCGGACGCTCCCGGGTCTCGCGGCACTGCGATGGTCCGGCCACCGTGTGCCGGGCACCCAGGATGCTGCCGCGGCCGGTCGGGAGCAAGACGCGCGCGACGCCGGCGCCCTCTCCGACCTCGACGAACGGCCCTTTCGCGCAACTGAGTCGCGCCACTGTGCCGTTCGTGCAACACCCGGTGCCGCCGGGCGTCGGGTGCCCGTGGCTCAGGCGCGCAGGCGCAGGCCCTTGGGGGTCACGCGGAAGCCTGCCTCGGTGAGGACGTCCGCGAGGTCGGAGCCCAGCGACCCGACACCGTCGGCCCGCTCGACCGCCAACGTTCCCAGCCAGCCCTCGTGCACGGCCCCGGCGAGGGCCTCGGCGCCGGCACGGAGCTCGTCGCGGTCGTCGGTGAACGACAGCAGCGACCGCCCGCCGCGTTCGACGTAGAGCGACGGCGCCCCGTCGACCAGCACGACGAGCGCGCCCGCCTTCCGGCCCGGCCGGTGCGAGGACTCGCCGACGGTCGAGGGCCAGCCGAGTGCGGCGCCGTAGGGCTGTGCGGGATCGGCCGCGGCGAGGACGACCGCGGCCGGCCCCACCGGCTCGTGACGCCCCGCGGCGAGCGACCCCGGCCCGCCCCGCCGGCCGGGAGGAGGCTCGGTCGGACCATGGGCGAAGGGAACGTCGTCGAGGTCAGCGGAGGGGTCGGCTCCCGAGGAGGGTGCCGCGGAGCCGTCGGGACGGGACAGCGCCCGGAGCCGGTCGATCGCGCCCGGAACCGCGAACTGCGCCGCCCCGAGCCCGTCCACGACGTAGCCGCGCCGGCAGCGCCCGGAGTCCTCCATTGCCCGGAGCACCCGGTAGACGGCGGCGAACCCACCTTTGCCCCGCTCGGTGGACAGCGCACCCCGGGTGAGCACGCCATGGCGCTCGAGGTAGGCCTCGGCGCGGGCGTGGGCACGGCGGGTGGAGTCCGTCTCGCGGCCCATGGCGAGCGCCCAGCGTCCACCGACGGACGGCGGCCCGCCGCGGCTCGGCATCGCGGGCCTGCCGGCGCGGAGCTGGGCGTAGCGGCCACGGGGTGCCTGGCGGCGTTGCTTGTGCGCGCCGCGGCCGCCGGAGAGCCGCGCTCTCAGCGGGCCGAGGGTGTCGTTGGTGAGTAGGCCCGCCCACACGAGGTCCCAGACGGCGGTGACGACGGCGTCGTCAGCAGGGGCCTGTTCGCCCTGGTCGACCAGGGTGCGGGCGGCGGCGTCGGCGAGGCCACGGAAGAACAGGGCGGCGCCGGGGTGTGGGGGCAGCTCGGTGGCGTCGGCGGGCATGCCGAGCGCGCCGAGCAGCGCCCGGTGCAGCGGGGTCGCCGCGATGTCGGGCTCGGGTTCGGGCAGCAGCAGGTCGGCGACGTCGGCGGGTGCGACGGCGAGCCAGCCGTCGGATCCTGCGAGGGTGCCGCAGCCGGTCCAGGTGACCTCGCCGGCCGCGGTGAGCTCGTCGAGCAGCGCGGGGGAGTAGCCGGGCAGCCGCGCGGGCAGGATCAGCGACTCCAGCGCGCTGGCCGGCAGCGGCGCCCCGGCGAGCTGTTCGACGACGCCCATCACGTCCTCGGGCCCCGGCACCCCGCGGAACCGGCCCCGCCGCCCGGGTGTCGCGGTCGCGGCGCGGACCCCCTGCCACGCGGGAAGGAACCGGCCGAGCGCGCGCTGCTCGACGGGTTCGACCTCCGAGCGCAGCCGCGCGAGCGACGCCCGCCGCAGCCGGCGCAGTACCTCGGCGTCGCAGAACTCGATGCCCTCGGCCCCGGGCCGCAGCTCGCCGCGGACGAGCCGCCCGGTTCCGGTGAGCCGGTCGAGCACTCCGGACACGACGGCGACGCCGAGCCCGAACCGGGCGGCGACGTCGGCGGGCGGGAACGGGCCGTGCGAGCGGGCGTAGCGGATCACCAGGTCGCCCAGGGGATCCGGGACGGGCTCGGTAAACGTCTCGGGTACGCCGACGGGCAGGGCAGCGCCCAGTGCGTCGCGGACCCGGCCGGCGTCCTCGATCGCGAGCCACCGCTGCTCGCCACCGATGCGGACGCGGATGGCGCGTCGCGCGGACTCCAGCTCGACGAACCATCCCGGGTCGACCCCGCGGGCCGCGCCCTCGGCCTCGGTGAGGTCGCCGAGGAACCGCAGCAGGTCGGCGGCGCCCTCGACGTCGCGGGCGTGCCGGTCGGGCGCGGTGCGCTGCAACGAGGCCTCGACCTCGGCGAGCACCTCCGGGTCGAGCAGCTCGCGGATGGCCTCGGACCCGAGGAGCTCGGCGAGCAGCGTCGAGTCGAGCGACAGCGCCGCGGCCCGGCGCTCGGCGAGCGGGGCGTCGGACTCGTAGAGGAACATCCCGACGTAGCCGAACAACAGGCTGCGCGCGAACGGGGACGGCTGGGTCGTCGCGACCTCGACGACCTTGACCTTGCGGGACCCGACGTCGGCCATCAGCTCGCGCAGGCCGGGCAGGTCGTAGACGTCCTGCACGCACTCGCGCATCGCCTCGAGCGTGATGGGGAACTGCTCGTACCTGCCCGCGACCGAGAGCAGCTGCGCCGACTTCTGCCGCTGCTGCCACAACGGGCTGCGCCGTCTGGGGTCACGGCGGGGCAACAGCAGCGCGCGTGCGGCGCACTCGCGGAACCGCGATGCGTAGAGCGAGGATCCGCCCAGCTCGCCGACGACGATCTGCTCGACCTCCGCCGGGTCGAGCAGTACGTCCTCGGCGGTGGGCACGATCTCGGAGCCGTCGTCGTCGACGGCGTCGGGCAGGCGCAGGACGATCCCGTCGTCGGCGCCTGCGGCGCTGACCTCGACACCGCGCCGTTCCCGCATCCGGGCGGCGATCGCGAGTGCCCACGGGCCGTTGACCTGGGCGCCGAAGGGGGAGTGCACGACGAGGCGCCAGTCGCCCAGCTCGTCGCGGAAGCGTTCGACGAGGATCGTCCGGTCGGACGGGACGTGGCGGGTCGAGTCGCGCTGTTCGTGCAGGTAGGCGAGCAGGTTGTCGGTCGCCCAGGTGTCGAGTCCCGCGGCGGTGGCGCGGTCGCGGGCCTGCTCGTCGGGCAGGCCGGCCATCTCCCGGACGAACGCCCCGACGGCGCGGCCGAGCTCCAGTGGCCTGCCGATCGACTCGCCCTTCCAGAACGGCATCCGCGCGGGCTGGCCGGGGGCGGGCGTGACGATCACGCGGTCGTGGGTGATGTCCTCGACCCGCCAGCTGGACGTGCCGAGCAGGAACGTGTCGCCCACGCGGGACTCGTAGACCATCTCCTCGTCGAGCTCGCCGACGCGTGAGCCCGCGCCGTCGGCGCCGCCGGGCGTCATGACGGTGAACAGGCCGCGGTCGGGGATCGTGCCGCCGGAGGTGACGGCGAGCCGTTGTGCGCCGGGGCGGCCGGCGAGCTCGTCGGTGACGCGGTCCCAGGTGATGCGGGCGCGGAGCTCGCCGAACTCCTCGGACGGGTAGCGCCCGGAGAGCATGTCGAGCACCGAGTGCAGTGCCGAGTCGGGCAGTGCGGCGAAGGGTGCGGCCCGGCGGACGACGGCGGCGAGATCGGACAGCGTCCACGGTTCCATCGCGACCATGGCCACGATCTGCTGGGCGAGCACGTCGAGCGGGTTGCGGGGGTAGCGCATCGACTCGATCGCGCCGCTGGCCATCCGTTCGGCGACGACCGCGCACGACACCAGGTCGCCGCGGTACTTGGGGAACACGACCCCGCGGGACACGGCGCCGACCTGGTGCCCGGCCCTGCCTACGCGCTGCAGCCCGGACGCGACGCTGGGCGGCGCCTCGACCTGGACGACGAGGTCGACCGCGCCCATGTCGATGCCCAGCTCCAGGCTCGACGTGGCCACCACGCAGGGCAGCAGCCCGCTCTTGAGCTCCTCCTCGACCTGGGTGCGCTGCTCGCGCGACATGGAGCCGTGATGGGCGCGTGCGACCGTCGGCGGGGCGCCGCCGCCGATCCCGGACTGGCCGACCGCCTCCGCCGGGAACGCGCCGGTGGCCACCTCGTCGAGATCGACGGCCTCCGCTGCCTCGGCCTCCTCGGCGGCCAGCTCGTTGAGCCGTGAGGTGAGGCGTTCGGCGAGCCGTCGCGAGTTGGAGAACACGATCGTCGAGCGGTGTGCGCGGACCAGCTCGAGCAGCCGCCGCTCCACCGCGGGCCAGATCGACGGTCTGCGCGCGGTGCCCGCTGCCGAGCCGATGACCTCCTCGTCGGCGCTGCCGGGGGCGGGCTGCTCGTCGAGCGCCGCGAGGTCGGGCACCGGGACCTGCACCTCGACCTCGATGGTCTTGGGCGTCTTCGGCTGCACGATCTCGACGGGCCGTACGCCGGCCAGGAACGTGGACACCTCGTCGATCGGGCGGACCGTGGCCGAGAGCCCGATCCGCTGGGCGGGGCCGCCGCCCCGGCGGACGAGCAGCTCGTCGAGCCGTTCCAGCGACAGCGCCATGTGTGCGCCGCGCTTGGTGCCGGCGACGGCGTGGACCTCGTCGACCACCACGGTCTGCACGCCGAGCAGCGACTCCCGCGCCGCCGAGGTGAGGATCAGGAACAGCGACTCCGGGGTGGTGACCAGCACGTCGGGCGGGGTGCGGCCGAAGCGGCGCCGCTCCTCGGCGGGTGTGTCGCCGGTGCGCATGCCGACCGTGACGTCGGGGACGGGCAGACCGAGGCGCTGCGCGGCCTGCCGGATACCGGTGAGCGGCGACCGGAGGTTGCGCTGCACGTCGACCGCGAGGGCCTTGAGCGGGGAGACGTAGAGGATGCGGCAGCGCCGCCGCGGGTCCTCCGGGACGGGATCGGTGGCCAGCCGGTCGAGCGCCCAGAGGAACGCCGCCAGCGTCTTGCCGGAGCCGGTGGGGGCGACGACGAGCGCGTTGCGACCCGCCTGCGCCGCCGCCCAGGCACCCTCCTGGGCGGGGGTGGGCGCGGCGAACGCACCCGTGAACCAGTCACGGGTGGCGGGCGAAAAGCCGTCGAGCGGGCTCACGGGGTCCATCATGGGACCCGGCACCGACATTTCGCCTGCCGGCGGGCAGCAGGACCGGGGCGACGCCCATCGCGGCGAGCGAGACGCCGGGCAGCGCCGGCACCCCCGGAACCTGTCCGAACATCGGATATGCCCGGATCATCGTGGTCGGCGGCGTGAGGTGGAGCAGCGTGCCGCCCGTGTCGCCCCGCTGCGGCGCACGACGAACAGGTACGCCCCGTAGCCGCCGGACGTCGACAGCCCGACCACCCCCGCGACCGACCACAAGAAGCCGGGGTCGGCGGGCGGGGCGAGCCGACCGTCCACTGCGGCGACCACGGTGAACAGCGCGGCCGTCGTCACGCCCTGGATCGTCAGTGACTCCAGCGGCGACTCCGACGTCCCTGCGCGCCGGGTGAGCAGCGTTCCGGCGGACAGCACGAGCATCCCGCCGACGAGCAGCAGGAACGCCCACCACGGCACCCCGTCGGCGTGCACGTCCCCGCCGACGACGAGCGCCACCCCGGCCAGGCCCACGAGCAGCCCGAGCCGCGGGCCGTTCGCCCAGGGCCGGGACCGGCGCGCGTCGCCACGACCAGCGGTGGGACGGCCGCGATCAGCGCGGTCGTGCCGGCGGGGACGCCGAGCGCGCCGGCGGTGACCGTCGCCCCGAGGTGGAGGAACTGGCTGAGCACCCGACCGGGGTGCGGGTCCGTCAACGCCGCGCGCGCCGCCGATGCCCGGGTCGTCGCGGGGGTGTGATCAGCGCTTGCGCTGCTGGATCCACCAGCGCAGGAGCAGCGCGAGCGACGCCAGCAGGACCAGCACCACGACGACCTGGCCGACCGTCGACGACATGCCGGTCGGGTCGCCCTGCGCGAGGGTCCCCGTCGTCGCGGACATCACGGACGCGGACACATCGGACAGGTTACGGGGCCTGCGCGTCCGGCGGCCAGGTCGCCGGGGCCGCACCGTAGGCAGGAGCCGGTCCGGGCCAGCGCAGGCCCTCCCCGTCGACGGTGCCGGGCGGGGACGCGAGCGTCAGCACCCCGTCGGCCGCGGGGACGTCCCCGATCCACGGCGAGGCGTCGACCTCCTCGGCGGCCGGCGGCTCGGCGGTGCGGGGCAACGACTGGAGCCACGACGCCGTCGCCGTCAACGCCAGCTCGACGTGGGGTGTGCCGCCGTCCCGGCGCTGCCGGGCCAGCGCGAGCAGGGCGGCGGCAGCGCCCAGGTAGCCCGTCGAGTGGTCGAGGACCTGCGCGGGCAGCGCTCCGGGCGGGCACGCGGGATCCGGGTCGCGACGTTCGGTCTCGCCGATCCCGCACGCCGCCTGCACGAGGCTGTCGAACCCCCGCCGACCGGCCCACGGCCCGGTCCCGCCCCACGCCGACAACGTGACGACGACCAGCCCCGGGAAGCGCTGCGCCAACGTCTCCGGGGCGAGCCCGAACCGGTCGAGCGCGTGCGGCCGGTACCCGGTGACGACGACGTCCGCGCCCGCCAGCAGTGCCTCCAGCCGGTCCGCGCCCGTCGCCAGGTCCAGCAGTGCGCTGTGCTTGCCCGTCAGCGTCTCCCACGCCTGGGCGGGGAGCTCGGGCCGGTCGGGGGCGTCGAGCCGCACGACCTCGGCGCCGTGCGCGGCGAGCGTCCGGGTGGCGACGGGGCCCGCGATCACCCGGGTCAGGTCCAGCACGCGTGGGCGCCGGGCCTGCCGCGGCGCGGCGTCGCCGAGGTTCCGGGTCCCGACGAGCGGCAGTGCCCGCGCGGCCGCGCCGGCCGCCGTCGCGCTCCACCGCTGCTCGGTGCGCACCGCCGCGGCGACGCCACCGTTCTCGTGCACCGCCGACTCCAGCTCCTCGGCGCGCCAGTGCCGGGCCGCCGCGGCGACGTCACCGGGACCGGCGCCGTCGGGCAGGCCCAGTACGCGACGGGCCGCGGCGCGGTGCCAGGGATAGTTGGCGTGCAGCCGCAGCCAGCCGTCGGCCGTGCGGTGGAAGGCCGACAGCGGGTCGAACGGATCTCCCGGGCTCGCACCGTCGCGGCGCAGGTACCGCTCGGACCGCATGGCGACGGCCAGCTGCCGCGTGTCGATGCCGACCGCACGTCCGCGACCGTCCGCCGTGGCGGCCAGCAGTGCCGCGCCAACGACGGCCGCGCCGACGTCGGTGACCGGGAACCGCGAGGTCAGCGTGGTCGGAGGTCCGGTGATCGTCAGCCGTCGAAGGTCCTCGGGCGCTCCGCCGAGGAGCTCCCACACCTGTCGGGTCAGCTCGTCGCGCACGAGTCCCACACTGGCACGCGCCGGTACGCTCGGCGTGTGCGACTGAGTCACTTCCGGGAGCTGATGGCGGGGGAGTTCGGCGCCGTGCGGGCGGGTTCGCTGGCCAAGGACCACGTGTTCGCCGAGCTCGGCGGCCGCACGGTCGAGCAGGCCATCGAGGCGGGGATCGACCCCAAACGGGTGTGGCGCGTGGTGTGCGAGGCCTACGACGTGCCTGCCGACAGGCGCTGACCTGCGGTTCTTTTCGCCGGGACCGGGACGTCGCCCGCGGCGCGGGCAGTCGTTGTCCGGGTGGGTGCGCCGCTCGGCGCGGCACGGTAGCCGATCGGCGTGTCGGAACCGAACTCGAACACCTGTTCGTATAGCCTTCGGTCCACAACGTTCCCGGTTGTCCACAGCGGGGGCGTGCACGCAGGAACTGTCGGTCGGACCCAATACGGTTCGTCCGTGGCTCCCCGCAAGACATCGGCCAAGGCGCCGGACCGATCCCGCACCGACAGCGCATCAGCGAGGTGGCAGACCGAGATGACCGCACCCGACCGCGAGAAGGCCCTCGAACTCGCCCTCGCACAGATCGAGAAGAACCACGGCAAGGGCTCCGTGATGAGGCTGGGTGACGACACGCGCCCGCCCATCGGCGTGATCCCCACCGGCTCCATCGCGCTCGACGTGGCGCTCGGCGTGGGCGGTTTCCCCCGTGGCCGCGTCGTGGAGATCTACGGCCCCGAGTCCAGCGGTAAGACCACGGTCGCGCTGCACGCGGTGGCCAGTGCCCAGGCCGCCGGCGGCATCGCCGCCTTCATCGACGCCGAGCACGCGCTCGACCCGGAGTACGCCAAGGCGCTGGGTGTCGACACCGATGCGCTGCTGGTCTCCCAGCCCGACACCGGTGAGCAGGCGCTCGAGATCGCCGACATGCTGATCCGCTCCGGCGCACTCGACATCATCGTGATCGACTCGGTGGCCGCGCTCGTGCCGCGCGCCGAGATCGAGGGCGAGATGGGCGACAGCCACGTCGGCCTGCAGGCCCGGCTCATGAGCCAGGCGCTGCGCAAGATCACCGGTGCGCTGAGCAACTCGGGCACCACGATGATCTTCATCAACCAGCTGCGCGAGAAGATCGGCGTCATGTTCGGCTCGCCGGAGACCACGACCGGTGGCAAGGCGCTGAAGTTCTACGCCTCCGTCCGGCTCGACATCCGCCGCATCGAGACGCTGAAGGACGGCACCGACATGGTCGGCAGCCGGACCCGCGTCAAGGTCGTGAAGAACAAGGTGGCCCCGCCGTTCAAGCAGGCCGAGTTCGACGTGCTCTACGGCGTCGGCATCAGCCGCGAGGGCTCGCTGATCGACGTGGGTGTCGAGCAGGGGATCATCCGCAAGTCGGGTGCCTGGTACACCTACGAGGGCGACCAGATGGGGCAGGGCAAGGAGAACGCCCGCAAGTTCCTCAAGGAGAACCCGGACATCGCCGCCGAGGTCGAGAAGCGGATCAAGGAGAAGCTCGGTATCGGTGCGGTGCTCGACGCCGAGGCCGTCGAGCCGCTCCCGGCTCCGGTCGACTTCTGATCGGGTGCCCGACTCGCACGACCCCGCTCGCGCCGGTGACGCTGCCTGCGCCGAGCAGCCCGACGGCCCCCGTCGTGTGATCGCGGTCGCCGGCTTCGACTTCGACTCGGAGGACGAAGCCGGCGAGCCGGGTCACGTGGCCGGGTTCGGGGACCTCTCCGGTGCCGACGACGTCCCCGGTACCGACGACGTGGCCCCGCGGGACCGTGACGACAGCGGCGTCCGCATGGCTGACCTGTCGATGCTGGTCGACACCCGTGTGGCCGCTCCGACCGTCGTCGGCCTGGACCCTGTCGGCCTGGGCCCTGTCGTCGAGATGGACCCCGCCGTCGACCTGGAGCCCGTCGCCGACTCGGAGTCCGGTGCCTCGTCCGGCGGCACCGGTTCGCTGCCGGCGGTCGTCCGGGCCGCCGATCTGCTCCGGCGGGACAGTCGGCCGGGTCGCGCCGGTGGGCGTCGTTCGCAGGGTGACCGTACGCAGAGTGACCGTTCGCAGGTGGGTCGTGCGCACGGTGGGCGCCGGCGCGGTCCGGGCGACGATCATGGACGGAGTGCCCCCGCGCCGGAGGATGCCCCTACCGGTTCCGACACGGCGGACGGACGTGACCCCGACGGGCCTCGCGAACCGGATCGCGCTCGCGGACGTCGGTCGACTCGTGGTGGGCGCTCGGGTGAGCGTGGCCGACGCAGCGGACCGCCCGAGCCGCCCGACGATCCGGTGGCTGCGGCCAGGACGATCTGCCTGCGGCAGCTGGAGGTCCGGTCGCGGACGCGGAAAGAACTCGCGGACGTACTGCGCCGCAAGGGAATCCCGGACGACGCGGCCGACCAGGTCCTCGAACGCTTCGGTGCGGTCGGTCTGATCGACGACAAGGCGTTCGCCGACCAGTGGGTCCACTCACGGCACACCTACAGCGGCCTCGGCCGCCGGGCGATCGCCGTCGAGCTGCGCCGCAAGGGGGTGGACTCCGAGGCGGTCGGGGAGGCGCTGTCCGAGATCGACGACGCCTCCGAGGAGGCCCGCGCCCGCGCGCTGGTCGACCGCAAGCTCCGCACCCGCAGCGGCGTCCCCGACGAGGCGATGGCCCGCCGGCTGCTCGGCATGCTCGCGCGGAAGGGCTACCCCGCGGGGATCGCGTACCGCGTCGTCAAGGAAGCCGTCGCGGAGCACGCGGCGGAGCTGGCCGACCAGATCCCCGAGACCGACGACTGAGCCTCACACGTCGCCGACAGGGCCGTGCCCGGCCGGACCACGCCGAACGCGACACGAGGCCGGCGGCCGGACACCGATGCGGTCTCGCGCCGGCCTCGGCGCACACGGGGTCGGTCTGACGGGCCCGGATGGACGACCCTCCCCGCGCCGGTATTTCCCGTGCGCCGGATGCGACGTGACGCCGGTTCTCCACGTCGACAAGCGGCCTGGTGTCGGACTCGGCGACGCGGGGCGGGGCGACGCGGGGCCGGGGCGGGGCGACGCAGGGCGGGGGGCAGGGCGGGGGCAGGGCGGGGGCAGGGCGGGCAGGGGTCACGGGGTCGGGGCGCGGTGCAGGACCTGGACGTCGGTGCCCAGGTCGCCGATCGTCTCGGCCTCGGCGAGGAATCCCAGGAGCGTGTCCTGGAACGCCTGCACCGCGGGTGTGGGGGTGACGTCGGTACGGCAGGCCAGCGCCACGGTGCGGTAGAGCGGCGGGGTCAGGGTCGTACGGCGCAGCCGTGGCCGGCCGGCGAACACCAGGTCGGGAACGACGGCGACGCCGGTGCCCGTCTCGACGAGGCGCAGCACCGCGTCCATCTCCCCGCCCTCGACGGCGAAGCGCGGCTCGACGCCGGCGTCGGAGTAGGCGCGCAGGGTGACCTCGCGGAGGTCGTAGCCGCGTCGGAACATCACGAGGGCGCGCCGGGAGAGCTCGGTGATGCTCATCGTCCCGCGGCCCGAGGGCGGGGGCTCGGAGCGCGGTGAGGCGACGGAGAGCCGTTCGCGCAGCAGCGGTGTCACCTCGAGCGACGGGTCGAGGCCCTGGCGGGGGACGACGAGGACGGCGACGTCGAGCTCGCCGCGTTCGAGGCCACGCACGAGCAGCTGGGAACCGCTCTCGGAGAGCTCGATCGACAGGTCGGGGTAGCGGTCGTGGAAGACGGGGATCGCGTCGGCGAGGACGCCGATGCACAGCGACGGGGTGGCGCCGACGCGGACGCGGCCGCGGCGCAGTCCGACGACCTCGGCCACGGCGGCGCGGGCGTTGTCGGCGTCGGCGAGCATCCGCCGGGCCAGGGGGAGGATGGCCTCGCCCGCGGGGGTGAGGGTGAGCCGGCCCTGCGCGCGGTTGATCAACGGCGCCCCGAGGCTGTCCTCGAGGGCCTTGAGCTGACGCGACAGTGTGGGTTGGGCGACACCCATGCGATCCGCCGCCCGAGTGAAGCTGCGCACGTCGGCGAGGGCGAGGAAGTACGCGAGCTGCTGCAGCGTCACGCCTATAGCCTACGGGCATCGGTGTCGTCGTTTTCATGCATTGGACGTTTGGCCGGTGTGAGACGTCCACTTGATGCGTGACGACGACTGCCGACCGGCCCGCGAGCCGGGGGACGACCCCCGCGCGACGCCCGGTTCCCGCGCGCCGCCGCCGGCGGGTCCCGTCGGTGGTCCTCAAGTACGTGATGGCGGCCTCCGGGGCCGCCATGCTGCTCTACCTCGTGCTCCACATGGTCGGGAACCTGAAGATCTTCTTCGGTGCCGACGCACTGGACTCGTACTCGGCCTGGCTGCGGACGCTGCTGGAGCCGGCGGTGCCGTACGCGGGCGTGCTGTGGGCGATCAGGGTGCTCCTGACGGTGGCACTCGTGGCGCACGTGGGATCGGCGATCGTGCTGGCCCGCCGGGCGCGCGCGGCCCGCCCGGTCCGCTACGTCCACCGGCAGCCGGTGGAGGGCAGCTACGCCGCGCGCACGATGCGCTGGGGTGGGGTGATCATCCTGCTGTTCGTCGTCTACCACGTCCTGGACCTCACGACGGGCACGCTCAACCCGAACGGTGTGCACGGCGAGGTCCACGCGAACGTCGTGGCGGACTTCGACCCGTCGCGCTGGTACGTGACGCTCTTCTACACCCTCGCGGTGCTGACGGTCGGCTTCCACGTCCGGCACGGCATGTGGAGCGGCCTCCAGACCTTCGGCCGGTCCAACGCCCTCACCCAGCGCGCACTGAAGACGTTCGCGTTCGTGTTCGCGGCGGTGCTGGTCGTCGGCTTCCTGTCGGTCCCGTTCGCCGCCACCTTCGGCCTGGTCTGAGGAGGCCTGCAATGAGCTACGCGGACTTCACCCTCGGCGCCCCGGTCGCCGACGCGGCGGCGCCGGACGGCCCGATCGAGACCCGCTGGGAGCGGCGCCGCTTCGGCGTCAAGCTCGTGAACCCGGCGAACAAGCGCAAGATGCACGTGATCGTCGTCGGCACGGGGCTGGCGGGCGGGTCGGCGTCGGCGACCCTGGCGGAGCTGGGCTACCGGGTCAGCTCGTTCTGTTATCAGGACAGCCCGCGCCGGGCGCACTCCATCGCGGCGCAGGGCGGCATCAACGCGGCGAAGAACTACCGCAACGACGGCGACAGCGTGCACCGGCTGTTCTACGACACGGTCAAGGGCGGCGACTTCCGGGCTCGGGAGTCGAACGTGCACCGGCTCGCCGAGATCAGCCGCCAGATCATCGACCAGTGCGTCGCGCAGGGTGTGCCGTTCGCCCGCGAGTACGGCGGCCTGCTCGACAACCGTTCGTTCGGCGGCGCGCAGGTGTCGCGGACGTTCTACGCCCGCGGTCAGACCGGCCAGCAGCTGCTGCTGGGTGCGTACCAGGCGCTGGAGCGTCAGGTCGACGCCGGTGGCGTCACCATGTACCCGCGGCACGAGATGCTGGAGCTGATCGTCGTCGACGGGCACGCCCGCGGCATCGTCGCGCGCGACCTGATCACCGGGGAGACCCGCAGCCACCTGGCCGACGCCGTGGTGCTGGCGTCGGGTGGGTACGGCAACGTCTTCTTCCTGTCGACGAACGCCAAGGGCTGCAACGTCACCGCGTCCTGGCGGGCGCACCGCAAGGGGGCGCTGTTCGCCAACCCGTGCTTCACCCAGATCCACCCGACGTGCATCCCGGTGAGTGGCGACCACCAGTCGAAGCTGACCCTGATGTCGGAGTCGCTGCGCAACGACGGCCGTGTCTGGGTGCCGGAGCGCAAGGGCGACGACCGCGACCCGAACCTGATCCCGGAGGCGGAGCGCGACTACTTCCTGGAGCGTCAGTACCCGGCGTTCGGCAACCTGGTGCCGCGTGACATCGCCTCGCGTGCGGCGAAGAACGTGTGCGACGAGGGCCGCGGTGTCGGCCCGGGCGGGCTCGGGGTGTTCCTCGACTTCGCCGAGGTCATCGGCCGGCTGGGCCGCCCGGCGGTCGAGGCCAAGTACGGGAACCTGTTCCAGATGTACCAGCGCATCACCGGCGAGGACCCTTACCAGGTCCCGATGCGCATCTATCCGGCCGTGCACTACACGATGGGCGGGCTCTGGGTCGACTACGACCTGCAGTCGACGATCCCCGGCCTGTTCGTGGTGGGGGAGGCGAACTTCTCCGACCACGGCGCCAACCGGCTCGGGGCGTCGGCGCTGATGCAGGGCCTCGCCGACGGCTACTTCGTGCTGCCGTCGACGATCGGCGACTACCTGGCGACGGCGAAGCACGAGCCGGTCGACCCGGACCACCCCGCGGTCCGCGCGGCCGAGGACGATGTGGCGCAACGGATCGACACACTGCTGTCCATCAGGGGGACGCGCACCGTCGACTCCTTCCACCGCGAGCTCGGCCACCTGATGTGGGAGCACTGCGGGATGGAGCGCACCGAGGCGGGGCTGCGCAAGGCGCTGGACCGGATTCCGGAGCTGCGCAAGGAGTTCTGGGAGACCGTGCTGGTGCCGGGCACGGGCGTCGAGCTCAACCAGAGCCTCGAGCGGGCCGGTCGTGTCGGCGACTTCTTCGAGCTGGCCGAGCTCATGTGCCTGGATGCGCTGCACCGCAACGAGTCCTGCGGCGGTCACTTCCGCGCGGAGAGCCAGACGCCCGACGGCGAGGCCGCCCGTGACGACGAGAACTTCTCCTACGCCGCGGCGTGGGAGTTCACCGGCCGCGGCGAGGCGCCGGTCCTGCACAAGGAGGACCTGACGTTCGAGTACGTGGCCCCCACGCAGCGGAGCTACAAATGAGCCGGCGGAGCTACGAGTGAGACTGCATCTGAAGGTCTGGCGGCAGCGCGACGCGGACGACCGCGGTGCCATGGCGAGCTACGACGTCGACGACGCGTCGCCGGACATGTCGTTCCTGGAGCTGCTCGACGTCCTGAACGAGAAGCTGACGGTCGAGGGCGAGGAGCCGGTCGCGTTCGACCACGACTGCCGCGAGGGCATCTGCGGCGCGTGCAGCATGGTCATCGACGGGCAGCCGCACGGTCCCGAGAAGGCGACGACGACCTGCCAGCTGCACATGCGGCACTTCTCCGACGGCGACACGATCACGGTGGAGCCGTTCCGGGCGGGGGCGTTCCCCGTCGTGAAGGACCTGGTCGTCGACCGTGGCGCGTTCGACCGCATCATCGCCGCCGGCGGGTACATCTCGGCCCCGACCGGCTCGGCCCCGGACGCCCACGCCGTCCCGGTGCCCAAGGACCAGGCGGACCGCGCGTTCACGGCGGCGGCCTGCATCGGGTGCGGCGCGTGCGTCGCGGCGTGCCCGAACGGGTCGGCGTCGCTGTTCCTCGGCGCCAAGATCACCCATCTCGGCGAGTTGCCGCAGGGGCAGCCGGAGCGCAACAGCCGCGTGCTCGCGATGGTCGACGAGCACGACGCGGCGGGCTTCGGGGGCTGCACCAACACGGGCGAGTGCGCCGTCGCGTGCCCGAAGGAGATCCCGCTCGACGTCATCTCCCAGCTGAACCGGGACTACCTCGCCGCCCGCAAGGCGAGGAGGCGCAGCGCCTGACCGCGAGCGGCGCAGGGCGCCGCGCGACGAGAGCCCGGCCCCGCGGAGGGGCCGGGCCGCTCGGCGTTCCCGGTGATCATCGCCGAGGGTGTGAGCCGTGTCTCGACCTGCGGACTCACGTCGGCCCGAGGACACCGGGGAACGCTGCACGTCGTAGGCTCCGCCAATCCAACAGCCCCGGCGTCGCGGCGATGTTCTGGTCAGAGTCACCGCCGACGCCTGGAACAGACGAGGAACTCCGACGTGTCATCCACCACAGACGCGTCCACCGGGCGGGCGCAGATCAGCGAACGGACGCTGCGCACCGACCGGTGGTGGCTGCCGCCCCTGCTGAACGTCGCCGGACTCGGCCTCTGGGTCGTCTACGCGACCGTCCGCGCGTTCATGCAGGCCTTCTACTTCACGAACGATCAGAACTACAGCTACCTGACGCCGTTCTACTCCCCGTGCTTCTCGGTCGGGTGCTATCCGGAGGCGTCGCACTTCGGGCAGTTCCTGCCCGACTGGTGGTGGCTGCCCTACGCGGCGATCACGTTGCCGTTCCTGCTGCTGTTCCGGCTCACCTGTTACTACTACCGCAAGGCCTACTACCGGGCCTTCTGGTTGTCGCCGCCCGCGTGCGCGGTGGCCGAGCCGCACAAGAAGTACACCGGTGAGACGCGCTTCCCGCTGCTCGGCCAGAACCTGCACCGCTACTTCTTCTACATCGCGGCGCTGATCTCGTTGATGGGACTGTAAAACCAACGGTGTAACTCCGATCGAGGAGGAAGCACACGATGGC
>NZ_BEGX01000034.1 GCF_002583555.1 Pseudonocardia sp. N23 | reverse complement strand
CATGATCCGGATCTCGTCGTCCCAGTCGATGTCGTCGGGGGCGTCGGTGACCAGACCCAGCTCGACGGCTTCCTGGGCGGAGAGCCGCCGGCCGGACTCGCGGCGCAGCCACGCCATGTGGTCGTCCTCCCTGTGGAAGCGGCTCTCGAGCCGCCCGACGCCATTGGGCATCGGGTAACCGACGAAGTTGGCGCCGGTCAGGACGATCTCCGCGACGTTCTCGGCGTCGCGCACGCTTCCGTCGAACATGTACTGCCGGTCAGCGGCGAGGGCCAGCTCCAGCAACGACCCAGCGAAGCAGGAGCCCGGCTCGATCAGCGCGATCAGCGAGCGCGACGTGACGTCGAGACGCTTGAGGACGCGCTTGAAATAGTGCCGCACCTCGTTGACCAGCCAGTCGTCGACGTTGGCGGCGAGCAGGTCGTCATAGGCGAGAACGTCGTCGATTCGCCCACTCGTCCGAAACAGCCAGGTGCCCAGCTCGAGCTCGTTGGTCCTCAGCCGCAGGATCAAGTCGTCGAGCTCGCGTGTGACCGCCAGCGGCCAGAACGCGTCCCCCAGACGGTGAACCTCCGTGACGTCGAGAGGTAGCCCACCCTCCGGGACACGGATCGTGATCTCCACCATGCCGCGCTCGCGATCCAGCTCCGCCTTCACATGCTGGTAGGTGTAGCCATCGGGCTGCAGCGGGTGCAGCGTGACGCCCTGCGCGTCCACCGGCCGCGGAGACCTCGCCGCCACTTGCTGCGCGCGTTCGGCGACGGTCTCGTCCCAGGCGCGCTTGGGGACGACCTCGTCGACG
>NZ_BEGX01000033.1 GCF_002583555.1 Pseudonocardia sp. N23 | reverse complement strand
GACTTGAGGGTCTGGCAGGCCTCGACGATCCGGTCGGTCATCGACTGCTCGCCCTTCTTCAGGTACGAGCGCGGGTCGTACTGCTTCTTGTTGCCGACCTCGCCGTCGATCTTCAGCACGCCGTCGTAGTTCTGGAACATGTGCGTCGCGATGGGGCGGGTGAAGGCGTACTGGGTGTCGGTGTCGACGTTCATCTTCACGACGCCGTAGGAGATCGCCTCGTGGATCTCGTCGAGGCCGGAGCCGGAGCCGCCGTGGAAGACCAGGTCGAACGGCTTGGCGTCGGCCGAGAGCCCGAGCTTGGCCCGCGCGACGTCCTGGCCCTCCTTCAGGATCTCCGGGCGCAGCTTGACGTTGCCCGGCTTGTAGACGCCGTGCACGTTGCCGAAGGTGGCGGCCAGCAGGTAGCGGCCCTTGTCGCCGCCGCCCAGTACCTCGACGGTGCGCTCGTAGTCGCCCGGCGCGGTGTAGAGCTTCTCGTTGACCTCGTTGTGGACGCCGTCCTCCTCGCCGCCGACGACGCCGATCTCCACCTCCAGGATGATCTTCGCCTTGGCGGCGGCGTCGAGGAGCTCGGCCGCGATCTGCAGGTTCTCCTCCAGCTCGATGGCGGAGCCGTCCCACATGTGCGACTGGAACAGCGGGTCCTCGCCGCGGGCGACGCGCTCGGCGCTGATCGCCATCAGCGGGCGTACGAAGCTGTCGAGCTTGTCCTTCGGGCAGTGGTCGGTGTGCAGCACGATGTTGACCGGGTAGCGCTCGGCGACGACGTGCGCGAACTCCGCCATCGCGACGGATCCGACGACCATGTCCTTGATGCCCAGGCCGGACGCGAACTCGGACCCACCCGTCGACAGCTGGACGATGCCGTCGCTCTCGGCCTCCGCGAAGGCGCGCAGCGCGGCGTTGAGGGTCTCACTGCTCGTCACGTTGATCGCCGGGAAGGCGTACTCGCCCTTCTTGGCTCCGTCGAGCATGGCGTTGTAGACCTCGGGAGTGGCGATCGGCATG
>NZ_BEGX01000032.1 GCF_002583555.1 Pseudonocardia sp. N23 | reverse complement strand
CTGAACCCGCCGCGCCCGAGCGTCGCGACGCCGCCGGACGGCCCGAGCGCCGGCAGCCCGCAGCACGGCCCGGTGCCGGCGAGCCCGAGCGTGCCGAGCCCGCTGCCGCCCGTCGCCCGGAGCCGGCTGCCCCCGAACGCCGCGCCCGTCCGGAGCCGGAGCCCGCTGCCGAGCGGCCTGCTGCCGGACAGCCCGCTGCCGAGCGGCCGGCTGCGGAGCGGCCTGGTGCGGAACCGCCTGCTGCCGAACTGCGGGCCGCGGAACCGCCTGCCGAGCCCCCGGCCGCCGAGCCGCCCCCCGCCGTGCGGGGCCTCGACGCCGCTGCCGTCCGCCGGATCTGGCCGGAGGTGCTGTCGGCGACGAAGCAGCGCAAGGTCCGCACGCACGCCCTCCTCGTCACGGCGACGGTCCGCACGGTCGCCGACGACACGTTGGTCCTCGCCGCCGGCACCGCGGCACTGGCCCGGCTGCTGTCGGAGCAGAGCAACCTCGACGTCATCGCCGACGCCCTCAACGCCGTCCTCGGCGTCCGCTGGCGGGTCCGCTGCGAGTTCGGCGACGCCGCCCCGGCCGCACCGTCCCGGCGCGAACCGGCGACCCCGCCGACGCGGCGTGAGCACACCCGCCCGTCGGCCGACCGTGCCGCGCCGCCGCGCCGCCGCTCCGCCCCGGACGACGGCATCCCGCTGCCGCCGGAACCGTCCTCGGACGAGCCTCCGCCCGACGACGAGGAGTCGATGATGGCCGAGGTCGCCGCCGACTCCGACAACGGGCCGGTCGAACGTCGCGACCCCGAGGAGGTCGCGATCGAGCTCCTGACCGCCGAGCTGGGCGCCAAGGCGATCGACAGACCCTGAGCGACCCCGAGCCACGAAATGGGTGGATCGAGGGTGATTGGGGTGCTGGCACCCGGGTACGCCCCTGTTCGACCTGCGTAGGCTCCGCCGACGTGTCCACCATCGAGTCGGCGCCCACCGACGTCACGACGGGACTGACGGCCGCCGAGGTCGCCGAGCGTGTCGCCGCAGGGCAGACCAACGACGTTCCCGCCCGCGCCAGCCGCAGCGTCGGCGAGATCGTGCGCGCCAACGTCTTCACCCGGTTCAACGCGATCGTCGGCGTGCTGTTCGCGATCATCCTGGTCATCGGCCCGATCCAGGACGGTCTGTTCGGATTCGTGATCATCATCAACACCGGCATCGGCATCTTCCAGGAGCTCCGCGCGAAGCGGACCCTGGAGCGGCTCGCGATCGTCGGCGAGGCACGGCCCCGGGTCCGCCGTGACGGGACGTCCGCCGAGCTCTCGCCCAGCGCCGTCGTGCTCGACGACGTCATCGAGCTCGGGCCGGGCGACAAGATCGTCGTCGACGGGATCGTGCTGGCTGCCGACGGGCTCGAGGTGGACGAGTCCCTGCTGACCGGCGAGTCCGACCCGGTGCACAAGCTCGTCGGCGACCAGGTGCTCTCGGGCAGCTTCGTCGCCGCGGGCGGTGGGGCGCAGCAGGCCACGAAGGTCGGGCGCGAGGCCTACGCGGCCAAGCTCGCCGAGGAGGCCAGCAAGTTCACGCTGGTCAACTCCGAGCTGCGCTCCGGCATCGACAGGATTCTCAAGATCATCACCTGGCTCCTGGTGCCGGCGGCGGCGCTGATCATCTGGAGCCAGTTCCGCACGGTCGGCAACGACCTGTCGGAAGCGTTGCGCGGCATGGTCGCCGCCCTGGTGCCGATGGTTCCCGAGGGCCTGGTGCTGCTCACCAGCATCGCCTTCGCCGTCGGCGTCATCCGGCTCGGCAAGCGCAACTGCCTCGTCCAGGAGCTGCCCGCGATCGAGGGCCTGGCCCGCGTCGACACCGTGTGCGCCGACAAGACGGGCACGCTCACCGAGAACGGCATGCGGCTCGCCCGCGTCGACTCCCTCGGCGCGCACGCCGAGCCGCAGGCGCGCGAGGCGCTCGGCGCGCTCGGCGTCTCCGACAAGCGGCCCAACGCCAGCCTGCTCGCGATCTCCGAGGCCTGCACCTCGCCCGGCTGGACCGTGTCGGCGACGCAGCCGTTCTCGTCGGCACGCAAATGGTCCGGCGCGAGCTTCGGCGACCGCGGCAACTGGATCCTCGGTGCCCCCGACGTGCTGCTCCCCGAGGGCAGCGCCGACCGCGCCGCGGCCGAACGCATCGGCTCCGAGGGCCTGCGCGTCCTGCTGCTGGGCAGCTCCGCCGGCCAGGTCGACGACCCGGCGGGGCCCGGCGACATCGACCCCGTGGCCCTCGTCGTGCTCGAACAGAAGGTGCGGCCCGAGGCCGCCGGCACGCTGGCCTACTTCGCCGAACAGGACGTCGAGGTCAAGGTCATCTCCGGCGACAACGCGCTGTCGGTCGCCGCGGTCGCGTCGTCGCTCGGGCTGACCGGTGCCCACGCACCCGTCGACGCCCGCGAGCTGCCCGAGACCATGGAGGCGCTGGCCGACGAGGTCGACAGTGGCACCGTCTTCGGCCGGGTCACGCCGGCGCAGAAGCGGGCGATGGTCGGAGCGCTGCAGTCGCGCGGACACACCGTCGCGATGACCGGCGACGGCGTCAACGACGTCCTCGCGCTCAAGGACGCCGACATCGGGGTGGCGATGGGCTCCGGCAGCCCGGCCACCCGCGCCGTCGCCCAGATCGTCCTCCTCGACGACTCCTTCGCGACCCTGCCGCACGTCGTCGCCGAGGGCCGGCGCGTCATCGGCAACATCGAGCGCGTCGCGAACCTGTTCCTCACCAAGACCGTCTACTCGGTGCTGCTGGCCATCGCGATCGGAGCCATCGGGGTGCCGTTCCCGTTCCTGCCCCGGCACCTGACGCTCATCGGGGCGCTGACCATCGGCATCCCTGCGTTCTTCCTGGCGCTCGCGCCGAACACCGAGCGTGCCCGGACCGGGTTCGTCAGGCGCGTGCTCCGGCTGGCGGCGCCGTCGGGCATCATCGCCGCCGCCGGCACGGTGATCACGTACCTGATCGTCCGCACCGACGTCGGGGCGACGGAGATCCAGCAGAAGACCGCCGCGGTGCTCGCGCTCTACCTGATCGCGACGGGCGTGCTCGCCGTCATCGCCCGGCCCTTCGCGCTGTGGAAGGTGGCGCTGGTCGTGGCCTCGCTGGGGTGCTTCGCCTACGCGCTGCTGACCCCGCTGCCGTTCGGCCGCGACTTCTGGCAGCTCGACGCAGGCCACACCCCGACGATGCTCGTCGGTCTCACGGTCGCCGTCGTCGGGATCGTGCTGGTGGAGGTCGCGAACTTCGTGATCACCCGCCGCCTCGCCCGCACCACCTCGGAGCACTGACCCGGCGCCCGATCCATCGGGCGTGTCGTAGGCGTCCCCGTGCTGCGCTGACGACACGCCCGGGGAGTGCCTCACGGACGAACGTGTGTCGAGCGCGGTGTCACTGTGTTGGCGACACGTTCGGTCTGGTTACCGAACGGGGGAACCGGATCGAGCCCGTTCGCGTCCAAGCGCCCATGGACATCGGGAGTACGCCGTTCCGTGGGTCGGAAGCCGTTGCTGCGGGCGCGGTCGGCAAGAGCGCGCTTCGCGGGCAGCGGTTCGTACGACTCTTCCCGGACGTCTACGTGGGCGCCGGTGTCCCGGTCGACCTGCGGGTCCGGGCGATCGCGGCGTATCTCAACGCGGACGGCAAGGGACTCCTCGCGGGCTGGGCGGCGGCGGAGCTCCTCGGTGCATCGTGTGCACCGGCGTCAGCGCCGGTCGAGATCGTCCTGCCGGGCAGCGACCGTCGTCCCCGACCCGGCCTCCGGGTGCACCGCTTCCGACCGCATCCCGGAGAGACCCGTTCCGTCGACGGGATCGACCTGACCTCGCCGCTCCGGACCGCGTACGACCTCGCGCGCCGGGAGCCCCTGCTGCGGGCGGTCCCGGCGGTCGACGCGCTCGCGCGGGTCGGTCGCTTCGAGCCGAGCGCGGTGCTCGCGCTCGCCCGTCGTCACCCGGGTGTACGCGGAACGCGGCGGCTGCCGCGAGTCGTCGAGCTCGCCGATGCGCGGGCCGAGTCCCCGGGGGAGAGCCGTACGCGGGTGGCGATCCTGCTCGCGGGCCTCCCGGCTCCGGTGCCACAACATCCTGTCGGCCGGTACCGGCTCGACCTGGCCTACCCGCAGGTGGCACTGGGGATCGAGTACGACGGCAGCGACCATCGGACGCCGGGTCGGGCCCGGCGCGATCTCCGTCGGGAGGCCGAGCTGGCCAGGGCGGGATGGGAGATGGTGCACGTCGGGAGCGACACGACGACGCGGGAGATCGCGATCCTGGTCTGGCGGGCGCTCACCGCCAGGGGCGTCCCCACACCCGACGTGTCACCGGATTCGATCGCAGCCCTCCCATGACACGTCCGATCCGGATTGGGCGCCGAACGTGCGACCGGAGCGGTGCCGGCTGCACTGACGACACGTTCGCCGAGATCGGTGCCGGTGCCGGGCCACCCCGCGACGTGCCGCACGCCTCGCCATCCGACGTGTGCTCAGAGTCGTGGAGTCGCGCTGGTGACACGTGCGGTGCCAGGCCGGCGCGCCAGGACCACGGGTTCGGACGGCTGCGCGCGGCGGGCCAGCCGGGCGGCGATCGCGGCGCAGGCCATCAGCTGGATCATGTGGAACAGCATGAGCGGCAGGACCAGGAGGCCCACCTGGGCGCCCGCGAACAGCACCCCCGCCATCGGCAGGCCGCTGGCGAGGCTCTTCTTCGACCCGCAGAACATGATCGTGACGCGGTCGGCGTAGGGGGAGCGGCGCGGGACGTACCAGGTGATCAGCAGGACGGCCGCCAGCAGCGTCAGGCAGACGGCCACCAGCGTCACCAGCGCCGAGACGGACAGCCGCGTCCAGATGCCCTCCACCATCCCCTCGCTGAACGCCACGTACACGACCAGCAGGATCGATCCGCGGTCGACGACCACCAGGCGCCTCTTGTGCCGGGCCACCCAGCCGCCGATCCAGGGGCGCGCGAGCTGGCCGAGCACGAACGGGGCGAGCAGCTGCAGCGCGACGTCGACGACCGCGCTGCCGGAGATGCCGCCGTGCGAGGCCAGCAGGAGGCCCGCGAGCAGCGGCGTGACGACGATGCCGAGCAGGTTGGACAGCGACGCCGCGCAGATCGCGGCAGGGACGTTGCCACGGGCGAGGGAGGAGAACGCGATCGACGACTGGACGGTCGAGGGCAGGCAGCACAGGAAGACGACGCCGAGCGCGAGGTCGCGGGGCAGGATGGCCGTCGGCAGCAGGGTGACGGCGAGGCCGAGGAGCGGGAAGAGCACGAACGTGGCGGCGAGGACGGTGCCGTGCAGCCGCCAGTGCCGCAGGCCGTCGACCGCCTCGCGGGTGGACAGCCGCGCACCGTAGAGGAAGAACAGCAACCCGATGGCGACGGTCGTCGCGTGGCCGAAGCCGGTGGCGACGGCTCCGCGCGCGGGGAGCAGGGCGGCGATCCCGATCACGGCGAGCAGCGCCAGGATGAACGGGTCGGGGCGGATGCGGCGGACACGGTCGAGCACCCCTCCATCGTCGACCGGCAGCTGTCATTCGGAAACACGTGCACCGTGCTGTCTGCCATCGCGTTCTACGATGACCAGGTGCTGGATCCTGTGCTGCTGCGCTCGTTCGCCGCGGTGGCGGACACGCTGAGCTTCACGCGCGCCGGGGAACGGCTCGGGGTGCGGCAGGGCACCGTCAGCCAGCACGTCCGCAAGCTGGAGGAGGCCGTCGGCCGGACGCTGTTCGTGCGCGACACCCACTCCGTGGCGCTGACGGCCGACGGCGAGGCGATGGTCGAGTTCGCCGCCACGATCCTCGACGCGGGCGACCGCGCGCTGGCCCACTTCCACAGTGTGCAGGTACGCGGGCGGCTGCGGCTGGGGCTGTCGGAGGACCTGGTCGCGACCCGGCTGGCGCGGATCCTCGACCGGTTCCGGCGCCGGTACCCGGGCGTCGACCTGGTGTTGACGGTCGGCCTCAGCGAGAATCTGGAGGCTGCGCTCGACGCGGGTGACCTCGACCTGATCTTCGCGAAGCGCTCGCCCGGCCGGCCGCGGGGGACGCGGGTGTGGCGCGACCGCTTCGTATGGGTGTCGTCGCCGGGGTTCCGGCTCGACGGCGGCCCGGTGCCGTTGATCAGCTACCCGCGGCCGGCGCTGTCGCGGGCGACGGCTGTCGCGGCGCTGGAGGCCGCGGGGCTGGAGTGGCGGATGGCGTGCACGAGCGGGTCTCTGTCGGGGCTGCGGGCGGCGGCTTCGGCGGGGCTGGGGGTGGTCGCGCATGCGGAGACGCTGATGCCGGACGGCCTGGTGCCGATACCGGGTCTCCCGGAGCTCGACGCCTTCGACTTCACGCTGCAGACCTCGCGCCGCTCGACGTCGCCGGCAGCCGACGCGATGGCGCGGGCGATCCTCGACTCCGCGTCGACCCTCCGCTCGGGCGTCTGATCCTGGCACCGAACGTGTCGTGAGAGCCTCCGCCCCGCACTGACGACACGCTCGTCGGGGGCGGCCTCGCACCACGTGTCACCAGGGCGCGCGACCCGCGCTGACGACACGTTCGGTGGGGGCATGGCCGGACGAGGGTTCGTCAACGTGCCAGGAACGCCAGGACACCTGCGGCGATCGCGGTGGCGTAGCGCTCGCGGCCGTCGGCCGAGGACACCAGCGCGGCCTCGGCGGCGTTGCGCATGTTCGCGCACTCGACCAGGGCGGTGGGGCGCGTCGACAGGTTGAGCCCGGCCAGGTCGTTGCGGGCCGAGAGACCGTCGCGACCGATGTAGTCGGAGACGGCGAACCCGCCGGTGCGCAGGGCGTCGCGCAGGTCGGCGGAGAGGACGTGGGCGGGGCCGGCCTGCGCCGGGTAGAGCGGCGGCTCGGAGTAGGCGACGTGGAAGCCCCTGTTCGCGGGGGCGGAGCCGTCGGCGTGCAGGGACACGACGGCGTCGGCGTCCGCCTTCTCCCCGGCGGCGCCCCGGACGTCGACACACGGCCCCACGCCTGCGTCGCTGTCGCGCGTCATCACGACGGTGACGCCCTTCGCGGTGAGCTTGTCGCGCACACGCCGGGCGAGGTCCCAGGCGAAGGCGTGTTCGGGATAGCCGGCGTCGGTCTGGGTGCCGGTGGTGTTGCAGGGCTTGGTCCCGCCGCGCCCGTCGGGCACCTGCTTGTTGATCGCGGCGAGGTTGCGGGCGTTGCCGCCGTTGTGCCCCGGGTCGAGGACGACGATCCGGGGCCGCGGCGGGACCGTCGTCGGCGGGGTCGTCGGAGGTGCGGTCGGGGCGGCCGCGGGGGAGGGCAGGGCGGCCGGCGACGACAGCGGAGTCGCGGTGCCGCTGACCGGCGCGGCGGTGGCGCACGCGGCGAGCACGGCCGCCGCGAACACCAGGAGTGCGGTGCGACTCGGGGCGGACACGGCCGACAGCTTCGCACGGCTACCCTGGCGATCGGGCGCGGTCCGCAGCGGACACGCGGCGAAGTGACGGGAGAGCTCTGTGCAACCGGGTCAGCCCGACATGTCGATGATTCTCCAGCAGGCGCAGAAGATGCAGGAGCAGCTCGTCGCAGCCCAGCAGGAGCTGCAGGTCCTCGAGGTGACCGGCCAGGCGGGCAACGGTCTCGTCGAGGTGACGATGACGGCGGCCGGGGATGTGCGCGCGGTCAGGATCGACCCGAAGGTCGTCGACCCCGACGACGTCGAGACGCTGCAGGACCTGGTCGTCGGCGCGTTCCAGAACGCGAGCGCGGCCGCGTCGCAGGCGCAGGCGGAGAAGATGGGCCCCCTCGCGGGTGGCCTGGGCGGGGCCGCGGGCGGCCTCGGCCTCCCCGGCTTCTGACGGGGCGCGGAGCACCGTGTTCGAGGGGCCGGTCCAGGACCTGATCGACGAGCTGGGCCGGCTGCCGGGCGTCGGGCCGAAGAGCGCCCAGCGGATCGCGTTCCACTTGCTCGCGGCCGATCCGGCCGACGTGTCCCGGCTGCAGGACGTGCTGCAGCGGGTGAAGCAGGGCGTGCGGTTCTGCGACGTCTGCAACAACGTCTCGGAGAACGTCCGCTGCCGGTACTGCGCCGACGCGCGCCGGGACCCGACGATGGTGTGTGTGGTCGAGGAGCCCAAGGACGTGCTGGCGGTCGAGCGGACCCGTGAGTTCAAGGGCCGCTACCACGTGCTCGGGGGTGCTCTGGACCCGTTGGGAGGCATCGGCCCCGACTCGTTGACGATCCGTGAGCTGCTGGCCCGACTCGGTGGGACGGGTCCGGCGCCGGACGAGACCGACATCGCCGAGGTCATCATCGCGACCGACCCCAACACCGAGGGGGAGGCGACGGCGACGTACCTGGTGCGGCTGCTGCGCGACTTCCCGGGGCTGACGGTGACGCGGCTCGCGTCCGGGCTGCCGATGGGTGGCGACCTGGAGTTCGCCGACGAGCTCACCCTCGGCCGCGCGCTGTCGGGTCGGCGCGCCCTGTAGCAGCTACTCCGAAGGCGGGTCGGCGTGCAACTCCGCACGCCGGCGCAGGAGCCGGCAGCTCGGGCAGCCGCGGACCTCGGCGGCGTTGAGGAGTTCCTGCTCCCACCGGTAGAGGTCCCAGTGCTTGCGCGTCTGCTGCGCGCGGCGGGCCTCGACGGTGTCGGCGACCGAGAGTCGTCCGACGATCACCGACACGACGGTCAGTGCGGTGATGCCCAGTGCGACGAACACGATCATCACGACCTCCTCCCGGGAGCGGACCGGGTTGCGGCCCGCCGACGACGTTCCCGATCGGGGGAGTCCCTCGCGGGAGAGGGAGAGGTGGGCCGCCGCGCGGTGCGCGGCGGCCCGTCCGGTGCCGACCCCCCGTCGGTACCGGACCGGTCAGTCGTCCTCGTCGTCCCAGGAGGACGCCGTCGCGGAGGCGTGCCGGTGCTGCTGGCGGCGCTCCCACGCGAGGCGGCGTTCGGAGGCGACGAATCGCCGGTCCGCGGCGCGGGCGGCGTCGACGACGCCGACGATCACCGCGAGGACGACGAGTGCGCTGAAGCCGACGAGCAGCAGGGCGATCATGGCGACCACCTGCCGGGACGGGTGGCGGCGCGAACCGTGCGGTCAGCCGTGCGTGCCTTCTTCTTCATGGTGAAGCCCTCTCCCGTGATCTCCTGACCCGGCCGGTTGCCGGGAGGTCGGTGCTCCCGGCAGATGCCGGGACGGGTGCGGAAGCCGGGACGCCCGGGTTGCGGGTGCGGTTCCGTCAGGCTGGCGGGGCGCGACTCGGGAGGCTGTCGTGGAGAACCTCATGACGCCTCCTCTCTCCGACACAGGCTCCGTGAGAGCGGAACCGGATCGTTCGGACAGGTATGAGAATGCCGTATGGAAGCCCCTCATGCAATTGCAATCTGATGAGATTGCACCAGGCATTCACATGTCGTACTCTTCCTCGGCCGCGCCACGTCCCCCGCCGGCCCAGCCCCCGCACTCCCAGGAAGCCCGTGATGGCCGAAGCGCACGGTCCCGCAGGCCCGAGGCGTCGCCTCGGTGCCGAGCTGAGACGACTGCGGAACAAGTCGGGACTACACCTGGACGACGTCGCCCGCGAGATGTCGTGCTCGACGTCCAAGATCTCGAGGCTCGAGAACGGCAAGGGGATACCCAAGCTCCCCGACGTCCGCGAGCTGATGCGCATCTACGGCGTCACGTCGGACACCGAGCACGACATGCTGCTCCGCCTGGTCCGTGACGGCCGCCAGCAAGGCTGGTGGGAGCCGTACACGGAGGGTGTTCAGACAGCGCGGCATGTCCTCGACATTCCGGGTCGATACGCTGCGATGGAGACGGAGGCGGTGGGCTACAGAGGGTTCACCGCGATGGTCCTGCCGGGGCTGCTGCAGACTGCGGCGTATTCGCGCGCGCTGCTGACCGCTCTGCTTCCTGGCCATGCGAACCAGGACATCGAGAGCCTTGTCCAACTCCGGCTGCAGAGGCAGGAGGCGCTGCGTCGTCACACCGCCCCGCTGCAGATGGCGGCCGTACTGGATGAAGCGTTGTTCAGCCGCGTGGTCGGAGGACCTGCGCTCATGGCTGAGCAGATCGACGCCATTGCGCGGACCGCAGCCCTGCCCAACGTGGACGTCCGGGTGCTTCCCCTCTCGGTCGGTATCCATCGGGCCCACATCGGTCAGTTCACGATTCTGCAACTCCGCGAGTCACTCGGACAGACCGTGTACATCGAGAGTCATGCTGGCGACACGTACCTCGACTCCGAAGAGGACACGAAGCTCTACGCGGAGGTGTTCGATGACGTCGTCGCGAAGTCCCTCTCACCCCGGGATTCGGCGGCGTTGATGGCTGAGTATCTTCACCGCTACCAGTCGCAGCGTCCGGAGAGGGGGAGTCATGATCGAGTTCTCTACCAGCAGTTTCTGCAACTTCGGCGAGTGTGTCGAGGTCGGGCTCAGCCCCGACGGAACAGTCCTCGTTCGGGACAGCAAGGACGAGGGACAGACCACCCTCGCCTTCTCCCGTGACGAGTGGGTCGCCTTCGTGAAAGGTGTGAAGGCCGGAGAGTTCGACCCCGCCTGACGGCACCCCGACCGTCACGAGGAGTCACCAGATACACAGCGGCCCGGGAGGGCGGACCTGTCGTCCGTCCCTCCCGGGCCGTCGGCCGTTCCCGAGTGAGGTCGTCACCCGGCACGCGGCCGTGGAGGACCACCCGCCCCGCGGATCGCGCGGGCCCGGCGGCCACGTTCTCGTGGGTCAGCGCATCGCGCGGTTCACGGCCGAGACGACGGCCCGCAGCGAGGCGCTGACGATGGAGCTGTCGATCCCGACGCCCCAGAGCACCTTGTTCTCGATCGTGCACTCGACGTAGGCGGCGGCGCGGGCGTCGTCACCGGAGGAGAGCGCGTGCTCGTGGTAGTCGAGGACGCGGACGTCGAACCCGATGCCGGCGAGCGCGTCGACGAACGCCGCGATGGGGCCGTTGCCGCTGCCGCGGATCTCGTGGACGTCGGACTCGACGCGCACGGTGGCGATGATCTCGTCGCGGCCCTCACCATCGCTGGTGAGGGTGTGGCGCAGCAGCTTCAGCGGGGTGGCGCGGTCGAGGTACTCGACGTCGAAGGCGTCGCGCATCTCCTTGGGGGAGACCTCGCCGCCTTCGGTGTCGGTGTAGTTCTGGATGACCTTGGAGAACTCCATCTGCAGCCGGCGCGGCAGGTCGAGCTGGTGCTCGGCCTTCATGATGTAGGCGACGCCGCCCTTGCCGGACTGCGAGTTGACCCGGATGACGGCCTCGTAGCTGCGGCCGATGTCCTTGGGGTCGACCGGCAGGTACGGGACCTCCCAGCGGTAGTCGTCGACGGCGACGCCGGCCTCGGCCGCGTCGGTCTCCATCGCCTGGAAGCCCTTGTTGATGGCGTCCTGGTGGCTGCCGGAGAAGGCCGTGTAGACCAGGTCGCCGCCCCAGGGGTGGCGCTCGGCGACGGGCAGCTGGTTGCAGTACTCGACGGTGCGGCGGATCTCGTCGATGTCGGAGAAGTCGATCTGGGGGTCGACGCCCTGGGTGAACATGTTCATGCCCAGGGTCACCAGGTCGACGTTGCCGGTGCGCTCGCCGTTGCCGAACAGGCAGCCCTCGATGCGATCGGCGCCGGCCTGGTAGCCGAGCTCGGCGGCGGCGACACCGGTGCCGCGGTCGTTGTGCGGGTGCAGCGACAGCACGATGCCCTCGCGCCGGGCGAGGTTGCGGTGCATCCACTCGATGGAGTCGGCGTAGACGTTGGGGGTGGCCATCTCGACGGTTGCCGGCAGGTTGACGATCATCGGCGACTCGGGGGTGGGCTGCCAGATCCCGCTGACGGCGTTGCATACGTCGACCGCGTACTGCAGCTCGGTGCCGGTGTAGGACTCGGGGGAGTACTCGAAGCGCCAGTCGGTGTTCGGGTACTTCTCGGAGAAGCGCAGCACGTCCTCGGCGCCGTCGGTGGCGATCTTGGAGATGCCGTCGCGGTCGGAGCGGAAGACGACGCGGCGCTGCAGGATCGACGTCGAGTTGTAGAGGTGGACGATCGCGCGGGGCGCGCCCTCGCAGGCCTCGTAGGTGCGCTCGATGAGTTCGGGGCGGGCCTGGGTCAGCACCTGGATGGTGACGTCGTCGGGGATCGCGTCGGTCTCGATGATCTCGCGGACGAAGTCGAAGTCGGTCTGGCTCGCCGCCGGGAAGCCGACCTCGATCTCCTTGTAGCCCATGCGGACCAGCAGGTCGAACATGCGGCGCTTGCGCGCGGGGCTCATGGGGTCGATCAGGGCCTGGTTGCCGTCGCGCAGGTCGACCGCGCACCAGAGCGGGGCCTTGGTGATGCGGGTGTCGGGCCAGGTGCGGTCGGGCAGCGACACGGGCTCGACCAGCTCGTGGAACGGCCGGTAGCGGTGGAACGGCAGATGGGAACCGCGCTGCGGGTTCCACGGCGCCTGGCCCTCGGGTACGGGATCGGACGGCGTGCGGATACGGCTGGCGTTCGACGACGTGTACGCGTCGGGGGACATGCTCATGCTCGATGTGCTCCTCGTGCGGCCGGGACGTGATGACCGGCGGGCACGCCACACTCCGCGACGAGGGGCCGGTCGGTCAGACCCCGCCGCGGCGGATAAGGAGCAGGTGCGCCACGAGACGACTGTAACCCCCTGTGCGGTCCCGACGGCAAGCACCTCCCGCATCGCGGGATCCGGCTCACGTCGGCCGCTCCCCGATCGGTCGGCCGCGCCGCCCGGTCCTCGGGCGGCGCCCGTGTCAGGATGGCCCGGCGGTTACGAATCGGGCGGAGGGTCCATGGCTGTGCGCACCTCGGCACGTCGCGGCGCGGGCATGTTGGCTCGGGTGCTGCAGATCGTCGGAATGGTCATCGTCGCGTTCCTGGTGCTGCACATCGTGTTGACGCTGCTCGACGCGAACCCGGCCAACGGGTTGACGGCGTTCGTGTCCGACGTCGCGGGCCGGCTCACCCTCGGCCTGGACGACCTGTTCCTGCCCGACGAGCGCAAGCTGCGGATCACGCTGAACTACGGCGTGGCGGCGGCGATCTGGTGGCTGATCACCGCGGTCGTGGTGCGGCTGGTGCGCCGGATCTCCTGAAGCCGGACCTGCTGAAGCCGGACCTGCTGAAGCCCTGACGGCTCAGATCGCGGCCGGCCAGATCGCGACGGCGTACCCGCCGAACCAGGCCGACGCCAGCACCACCCCCGCGACGAGCCCGACGGCCGCGACGCGGTGCCGCTCGGCGAGACGGGCCAGCGCGATCGCGACGGGGATCAGCAGCGTGAACGCGGGCAGCAGCAGTCGCGCCTTCGATGCCATCACCCCGGCGCTGCCGACGTCCATCGCGACGACGAGGGCGCCGTAGCAGTACAGCGTCCACGGCAGCGCCGCGGCGGCGGCGTCGCGCAGGCCGACGAGGAGCAGCACCCCGGCACCCGCGAGGGCGAGGATCGTCCCCACCTCGAAGATCGACGGGCCGGACGCCAGCACCGAGCCCGCCCACCGCAGCGTGGCCTGGCCACCGTCGACGCGGGAGCCCCAGCCCGTGGCCTGCAGCGTGAACCACCCGGTCGGGGAGCCGGTGTGGAGGCCCACCCACGCGAGGTAGCCGAGCAGCCCGACGGGGGCGAGGGCGATCGTGGCCCACGGCCTGGCGTCGTCCTCGCGCCGGTACAGCGCGACCGCGGCGGCTGCGACGGCGACGATCAGCAGCGCCCACGCCGTCGGCCGGACGAGGCCGGCGGCGAGGCAGCACATGCCCGCGGCGGACCAGCGTCGTTCGAGCAGGAACACGAGCGCCCAGGCGGCGCAGGCGCAGAAGAGGGCCTCGGAGTAGGCCATGGACAGCACGACGGCCATCGGTGCGGACGCGAACAGCGCGACCAGGACGAGCCCCGCGCGGGGGGAGCCGCCGGGGACGGCCCGGCCGATCCGCGCGACGGCGTACGCGGCGAGCACGCCGGCACCGACCGTCACGACGACTGCGGCGACCAGCAGGGGCACGCCCGTCACGAACCGGACGATCGCGACGAGCGCGGGGTATCCGGGGAAGAACGCGAGCGGGGTGGCGGCGGTGCGGGCGCCGCTGGCGTCGACCAGACCGAGGGGGACGTCGCCGTACCAGCCCTGGGCGATGCCGAGGAACCAGTGGCCGTCCCAGGCGTCGAGCCGGTCGCCGAGGCGGCCACCGTTGGCGCCGGCGAGGAGGACGAGGACCGCGGTGCCGACGCCGCGCACGGCGAGGTAGACGACCGCGGGGGCGAGCGCGGCGCGCACGACGGGGGCCGGGGGGAGGACCGGGACCGTCACGGTCGTCGGGCCCCGGCGGGGCCGCCGCGCGGACGTGTCCGTTCTCACGGGAGCCTCCGGCACACCCTGCGAGCGGGGCCGGGGCGCCGTCGGTGTCTGTGGCATCGGTCATCGAGGTTAACGGCGCTGCTCGGCGCCGGTAGGCTGGGCTCCCGACCAGGCCCGCGGGCGGTCGGGAGAGCGTGCCGACCGGTCCGGGCTCCCAGCCGAACGCAACGTCGTCGTGTGAGCGGCGCCAGGACAGGAGGACGGCGTGGCCCTCGTCGTGCAGAAGTACGGCGGATCGTCGGTTCAGGACGCGGACCGCATCAAGAAGGTCGCCGAGCGGATCGTCCGGACGCGCAAAGAAGGCCACGACGTCGTCGTCGTCGTCTCCGCCATGGGGGACACGACCGACGAGCTGACCGACCTCGCGGAGCAGGTCTCGCCCGCGCCGCCCGCCCGTGAGATGGACATGCTGCTCACCGCGGGTGAGCGCATCTCGAACGCGCTCGTCGCGATGGCGATCCATGCGCTCGGGGCCGAGGCCCGCTCCTTCACCGGCTCGCAGGCCGGGATGCTCACCACGTCCAGGCACGGCGACGCCCGCATCGTGCAGGTCAACCCGGGCCGGCTGCGCAGCGCGCTCGACGAGGGCTCGATCGTCCTCGTCGCCGGCTTCCAGGGGATGAGCGAGGACTCCAAGGACATCACGACGCTGGGCCGCGGCGGGTCGGACACGACCGCCGTCGCGCTGGCCGCGGCGCTGAACGCCGACGTCTGCGAGATCTACACCGACGTCGACGGCATCTTCTCCGCCGACCCGCGGATCGTGCCGGACGCGCAGCACCTCGACACCGTGACGTACGAGGAGATGCTGGAGATGGCGGCCTCCGGCGCGAAGGTGCTGCACCTGCGCGCCGTCGAGTACGCCCGCCGCTACAACGTGCCGCTGCGGGTGCGCAGCTCGTACAACGACAAGCCGGGGACGCTCGTCGCCGGGTCGATCGAGGAGATTCCGTTGGAGAACCCGATCCTGACCGGGGTCGCGCACGACCGTTCCGAAGCCAAGATCACGGTCATGGGCGTGCCCGACACCCCGGGCATGGCCGCCCGGATCTTCCGCACCGTCGCCGATGCCGAGATCAACATCGACATGGTGCTGCAGAACATCTCCCACGAGTCCGTCGGCACCACCGACATCACGTTCACGCTGCCGCGCACGGACGGCCCGCGTGCGGTCGCCGCGCTGGACGGGGCGAAGAGCGACATCGGCTTCGAGCAGGTCGTCTACGACCCCGAGGTCGGCAAGGTGTCGCTGGTGGGCGCGGGCATGCGCAACCACCCGGGTGTCACGGCCACGTTCTGCGAGGCGCTGTCGAACGCGGGCGTGAACATCGAGACCATGAACACCTCCGAGATCCGGATCTCCGTGATCTGCCGGGCCGACCAGCTCGACGGCGCCGTCCGTGCCCTGCACGACGCGTTCGAGCTCGGTGGCGCGGAAGAGGCCGTCGTGTACGCGGGGACCGGGCGATGAGCGCCGCGAAGGGTCCCGTCGTTGCGATCGTCGGCGCCACCGGGGCCGTCGGCACCACGATGATCGACATCATCGATGCCCGCGAGTCCGTGCCGTGGAGCGAGATCCGGCTCGTCGCGTCCGCCCGCTCGGCGGGCAAGGTGCTCAAGGTCCGTGGCGAGGACATCACTGTCCGGCTGCTCGAGGCCGAGGTGTTCGACGGCGTCGACATCGCGCTGTTCGACGTGCCCGACGCGGTCAGCGCCGAGTGGGCGCCGATCGCCGCCGCGCGCGGCGCGGTGGCCGTCGACAACTCCGGCGCGTTCCGGATGGACCCCGACGTGCCGCTCGTGGTGCCGGAGGTCAATGCGGACAAGGCGGCCGACCGCCCCAAGGGCATCATCGCCAACCCCAACTGCACGACGCTGTCGATGATGGCCGCGATGGGTGCGCTGCATCGCGAGTTCGGCCTCGAGGCGCTGGTGGTGTCGTCGTACCAGGCGGCGTCGGGTGCGGGTCAGCCCGGCATCGACCGGCTGCAGGCCGAGCTGTCCGCTGTCGCGGGCAAGGACCTCGGGCAGAAGGCCGGCGACGTCGCGGCCGCGCTCGCCGAGGCGGGGCTGCCCGACGACTCGCCGTTCCCGGCTCCGCTGGCGCTCAACGTCGTGCCGTGGGCCGGCTCGGTGAAGGACGACGGCTGGTCGTCGGAGGAGCTGAAGGTCCGCAACGAGTCCCGCAAGATTCTCGGCATCCCCGACCTCAAGGTGTCGGCGACGTGCGTGCGCGTGCCCGTCGTCACCACGCACGCGCTCGCGGTCCACGCGACGTTCGGGCGCGAGGTCACCGTCGACGCAGCCCGCAAGGTGCTCTCCGAGCAGCCGACGATCGTCGTGCGCGACGACCCGGCCGCGGGCGAGTGGCCGACCCCGGCCGACGTCGTCGGCGACGACCCCACGTGGGTGGGCCGGATCCGGCAGGCGCTGGACTTCCCGAACACGCTGGAGCTGTTCGTGTGCGGCGACAACCTGCGCAAGGGCGCCGCGCTCAACACCTACGAGATCGCCGAGACGGTCGCCGCGGGGCTCTGAGCGCAGTCAGATCGCGTACCGCCAGATCGTGAGCGAGTACGCGCCGAACCAGGCCGACGCCAGCGCCGCCACCACGACGACGGACACCGCCGTCGTGGGGCGGCGTTTGGCGAGGCCGAGGGCGATCGGCAGCAGCAGCACGAACGCGGGCAGCAGCAACCGCGGCCGTGACGCCATGACCCCGGACGCGAGCCACACCGTCGCGACGACGGCCGCCCCGTAGAGCAGCAGCGGCCACGGCAGCCGCGCGGCGAACGACAGGCCGAGCAGTACCAGCGCGCCGATCAGCACGACCGCCGACACGTAGTACATGAGCGCGGCGTCGCGGCTGGTCAGCGTGCCGAGGATGAACTTCATGCCGGCGACGCCGCCGTCGATGCCGCCGTCCCACCCCGTGCTCTGGACGGTGAACCATCCGGTCAGCTCGCCGGTGCGGACGGCCACGAAGATCAGGTAGCCGGCGATGCCCGAGACCGACAGCACGGCACCGGCGAGCGGGCGCCAGCCGTCGCGACGTGTGGCCAGCGCCACCGCCGCCGCGATGACGACGGTGAGCACCAGCGCCTCCGACGTCGGCCGGACGAGCCCGGCGAACCCGCACATCACCCCGGCGAGCAACCACCGGCCCTGCAGCAGCCCGACCAGCGACCACGCCGCGAGAGCACAGAACAGCGCCTCCGTGTACGCCATGTTGAGGGTGACGGCCATGGGCGCCGCCGCGAACAGGGCCGTCAGCAGCAGTCCGGTCCGTCGCGACCCGCCGGGGACGAGCTCGCCGATCCGGGTCAGCCCGTAGGCGGCGACGACACCCGCGACCAGCGACACGAGGAACGCGGCCGCGACGGAGTTGCCGCCGAGCAGCGGCGCGACGACGGTGATCGTCATCGGGTAGCCGGGGAAGAAGGCGAGCGCGGTGAACGGGCTGTGGTTGCCGTGCCCGTCGAGCATCGTCTCGGGGATGCCGCCGTAGCCGTGCTGGGCGATGGCGAGCATCCAGTCGCCGTCCCAGGCCCGGAGCCGGTCGATCGGCGAGACACCGTGCGTCAGCGACAGCCACACCAGCGCCAGCACGCCGACGAGGCGGATGGCCAGGTAGATTCCGGCCGGCGCCAGCAGGGTGGCGACACCAGCGGGTCTGCGTACCGCCACCGGGGCGTCGGTCGCACTCACGAAGCGAGCCCTCCGGCCTGAGCGGATGAGTGGATCGGGTGACGCGCTTGCCGTCCCGGTCACACCGTATCCCGTGCTCACGGCGTCGCCGATAACGTTCCGGACGTGAGCAGCGAAGAACTGATCCGGCGGTACCAGGCGGGCGGCGGCAAGCTCGCCGCAGCCGCCGCGGAGGGCGTGGCGGTGCCGCCCGCACTGAAGACCGTCCTCGTGACATGCATGGACTCGCGAATCGACACCTTCACCCTGTTCGGTCTCGAGCTGGGCGAGGTGCACGTGCTGCGGAACGCCGGCGGCGTGGTCACCGACGACACCGTCCGGTCGCTGGCGATCAGCCAGCGCAAGCTCGGTACCCGCGACGTCCTTCTCGTGCAGCACGGTGGATGTGGCCTCTCGACGTTCACCGACGAGGACTTCTCGGAGGAGTTGGCAGCCGAGACCGGCATGCGTCCGCCGTGGCGGACCCATGCGTTCAAGAACCCCATGACGAGCGTCCGCCGGGACATGGCGCAGCTGCGCCATGATCCGTTCCTGCACCCCGACACCCGAATCCGGGGATTCGTCCTCGACATCGAGACGTTCGTGCTCGAAGAGGTCCATCTCCCGGACGCCTGACGTCGTTCGCGGCGGGCATCCGGTCTCGATCTGAGACGGGCACCACTTTCCGTCGGCAGCGGCTGGTAAGCCGGGCGCATGGAGCGTCACCGGTTGGTGTGTCGGGCGTGCGGGGCGACCGCGCACGTCGATCAGGTCCCGGGCGTCGCCGCCCATCTCGACCCGGCCGACGCCGCCGGCTACCGGGTCGAGACGGCGGTCGTGGTGTTCCGCGGACTGTGCGCCGCGTGCAGCAGGGCGGGGGCAGCCGGACACCGCCTCCCGGAGGCGTCCGCGCACTGACCGGGCGCCTAGGATTCCGGGCGTGAGCACCGAGGACCGGCCCGTCGTCTGGCACAACCCGCGCTGTTCGAAGAGCCGCGGCGCGCTCGCCCTGCTCACCGAGCGCGGCGTGGAGGCCGACGTGGTGCGCTACCTCGATGTCGCGCCGACCCGCGCCGACCTCGAGGAGGTCCTGCGCAAGCTCGGCACCGACGACCCGCGGGCCATCGTGCGCACCGGCGAGGCCCGCTACCGCGAGCTCGGCCTGGCCGGCGCCGACCGCGACGCCCTGCTCGACGCGATGGCCGCGAACCCGGTCCTCGTCGAGCGGCCGATCGTGATCCTCGGCGACCGGGCCGTCGTCGGCAGGCCGCCGGAGAAGGTGCTCGACCTGCTCGGCTGAGACCCGTCCGCCAGGACAGTCAGCCCGCGACCGCCGCCGCCACGAGCGGAGCCGACACGACGAGTGCGTCGCCCTCCAGCCGTGCCGTCGGCCGCAGCCCCGCCCGGCGCAGCAGCCGGGTGAGCCGCATGTCGCCGCTCGCCGTCGACGCCGCGATCGTGTCCGCCCCGTCGGTGAGCGCGAGGTCGACCGCTCGGCGCACCAGCGACGTCCCCAGCCCGCGGCCCTGCCAGCCGTCCTCGACGACGACGGTCAGGGTCACCTCGCCCCCGCAGCGGTCCTGCAGCGTCGCCAGCCCGACGACGCTGCCGCCGTCCGCGCTCGTCGCGACGACCGCGGTGACGCCGTTCTCCCCGGCGAGCACCGCCTGCAACAGGCCCGGTGCCAGCCGCGGCGACGGGTCGCCGAACCGCGCCAGCCGTGTCTCCGGCGAACAGCGCGCGTGCAGGGCGGCGACGAGCAGCGAGTCCTCGGGCGAGGCCGCCCGCAGTACCGCCTCGGTGCCGTCGAGCAGCAGCAGGATGCGGTCGTCGGACGGTGTGTGCACGGGGGTCGCGAGCCCGAGCTGCGACGCCAGCTCCAGCAGCGCCGCGGCCCGTGACAGCTCGGTCGCCGTGAACGGCCAGGCCCGCCCGAGCCGCACCTGCTGCGTACCGACGCGCAACGTGTGGGTGTGCGGGTGCGCCGGCGCGTCGGGCGCGACGAGGCGGGCCCGCAGCATCGTCGCGACCGCGCGCGGTGCGCTCCCCGGGTCGGCGGCGACCATGCGCGCCAACGCGAGCGCCGTCGTCGCCGGGTCGGACAGCTCGGCGGCGTCGGCACGCACCAGCAGCGTGCACGGGATCCCCGCCGATCCGATGGCCTCGACGAGCTCGCCCGCCTCGATCCGGTCGGGAACCTTGACGAGCAGCTCGTCGGTGATCGCGCCGTCGTCGGCCGGTTCACCGACGACGTGCAGTGCGACGATGTCGCATCCCGCGGCACCCACTACCGTCGCCAGCTCCCCGAGCCGGCCCGGCCGGTCCTCCAGCTCCACGTGCACGCGCCACAGCGTCACGTCGTCCACCCCCTCAGGCGACTCCATCGTCCGGGGCGGATGTTTCCGTTGCGCTACACCGGGGTGACGTCACTCCGGCCGGGCGGCGAGTGCCCGGCGGGCGAAGTCGATCTCCGTGGCGACATGGCGGATCGTCTCGTCGACGACGAGCGAGCCGTGCCCGGCGTCGAACCGGCTGACCTCGTAGGGCACGTCGCCGCGGGCGGCGAGGGCGTCGAGGTAGTTGTCGATCTGGCGGATGGGGCAGCGCGGGTCGTTCTCGCCGGCGAGGACGAGCACGGGCGCGCGGACGTCGCCGACGTAGGTGAGTGGGGACGCGACCCGGTAGCGGTCGGGGACCTCGTCGGGGGAGCCGCCGAACAGCGCGCGGTCGAACGCGCGAAGCTGCTCCATCTCGTCCTCGAAGGCGGCTACGTAGTCGGCGACGGGGACGCCCCCGATCGCCGCGGCCCACCGCTGCGGCTGGGTGCCCGCGGCGAGCAGCGCGAGGAACCCGCCCCACGACCAGCCCTCGACGACCGTCAGCGCCGGGTCGGCCGTGCCGGACGAGACCGCCCAGTCGTGGACCGCCGCGACGTCCTCCAGCTCGGTCGGCCCGGGGCGGCCCTCGATCGCGTCCCGCCACGTGGAGCCGTAGCCCGTCGAGCCGCGGTAGTTGACCTCGACGACGCAGAATCCGGCATCGACCCAGGCCGCGCGCATCGCGCTGAACCGGTCCTCGTCGGCGTGGTGCGGGCCGCCGTGCAGGCTGAACACCGTCGGGTGGGGGCCGTCGCCGTCCGGTTCGGCCACGAGGGCGTGGACCTTCCCCCCGGGCCCGTCGACCCACACGTCGCGGACCGGGACCGAGCCGGGCGGGCGTTCGCCGTCGGGGGCGACGAGCACGCGGTCGGTGCCGTCGGGGTGCAGGGCGCGGATCGAGGGTGCCTCGGCGGCCGACGACGCCGTGTACTCGATCGTCCCGTCGGGCCGGACCTCCGCGGACCCGACGGTGCCGGGGGCCGTCGGCAGCTCGGTGAGGGTGCCGTCGGCGAGGTCGTGGCGGAACAGCCGGACGCGCCCGGCGTGGGTGTGCCACACGAGCAGCGCCGACGCGTCGGGGTAGAAGTCGGCGACGACCTCACCGGGCAGGTCGAGGACGATCTCGGTCTCGGTGCCGGCGGCGACGTCCCAGATCAGCAGCTCCTCGCGGCCGCGACGCTCGTGCAGCAGCAGGAGCCGCTGGTCGCCGGCGACGGGGCTGAACACCAGCGGGGTCAGTCCCTTGCCCGGCCCGTCGGACTTCTCGGCCACTGCGGCGCCGTCGGAGGTGCGGTGCACCCGCACGTCGGGGTGGCGGGAGTCGCCGTGCTCGGAGTGGCTGATCGCGAGGAGCGTCTCGTCCTCGGACAGGGCGCCGACGCCGGCGTCCTCGGAGGACTCGTAGAGGACGTGGGCATCGGCCTCAGAGTCGTTGCGGCGCAACCAGATCCGGCTGCCGTTGTCGGTCGAGGTGCCTGCGGCGACGAGGGTGCGGCCGATCTCCAGGCCGGCCGGGTAGCCGTCCTCGACGCCGGCGATGGCGTCGGCCGGCCGGTCACCGGCGGGCAGCCCGGCGAACGGCTCGGTGACCCAGCGGCCGAACTCGTCGCCGTCGGTGTCGTCGAACCACCAGACGCGCTCGCCGTCGGGCGGCAGCGTCGCCGAGTGGGTGCCCGCCGGACGGCTGGTGACCTTGCGGTGCAGGCCGGTGGCCCGGTCCCACGTGTGCACCTCGGTGGTGCCGCCCGCGTTGGAGGTGTAGACGCAGCGGTCCGGCGCGTCCTGCGCCCACTGCGGCCGCGACATCCGGACAGCGGTGAACCGGGCCCGCCAGCGTTGCTCGCGGGCGTCGTCGTCGAAGAGCCGGTCGGGGACGGCGGCGTCGGGGTGCACGACTGCGATCCTGCCGGGTCACCGGCCCGGCTCGTGGCACCGGGTGCGGTCGAGGCCCACCGCGATGTGCGGCGGGCGTGGCACCATGGCCGTCGTGAACGAGCCCGTCCCCGCCGACCGGATCCGGGTGTCCGACGCCGAACGCAAGGCGGTCCAGGACCTCCTGCTGCGCGCCCAGGGCCGTGGTCTGCTCGACATCTCCGAGTACGACGAGCGCGTCCAGGCCGTCTGGGCCGGCAAGACCCGCGGCGACCTCGCGATCGTCACCGCCGACCTGCCCGACGTCCCGGACGCGCCCGAGCCGGCCACGGCACGGCGCTCACAGGCCCGGCGTTCACCGACGGAGCCCCGCGCGATCTTCTCCGACACCGGCGGCGGCACGGCGATGCGCGTCCTGGCGATCGTCTTCGGCAGCGTGCTGGCGGTGAACGTCGTCGTCTGGGGGATCGTCAGCGCCACGAACGTCGAGCTGATCTACCCGTGGTTCGTGTGGACGGTCATCCCACTCGTCGTGCTCGGGGTGCTCTACGTCGCCGGGATCGGGCGCCCGCGCGGCGACCGCTGACCGCTCTCATGCGGGCGTGGGGGCGAACCCGGCGAACGCCGCCGCGACCGCGTCCGGGCGCTCGATCCACAGGAAGTGCGCGCCCCCGTCGACGACGACGCGGTGCACGTTCGGCCCGGTGAAGCGCGGGTCGTCCCACAGCGTCTGGTCGACGATCCGGTCGGCCCCGCCGCTCAGGACGAGCGTCGGAAGCGTGGCGGGGAACCACGCCGCGGCGTAGGAGTGGTCGAAGTGCACGTCCGACCACTCGACGGCGAGCCGGTTGTAGGGCATGCGGGACAACAGGTCCCGCCCCGCGGCGACGCCCTCCGGGGTGAAGTTCCAGGGTGCCGATGCCACTGCGACCTGCGCGAGTGCCGTGTCCGTCGGGTCGGCGCCGTAGCGCTCGGCGGCCGCGGCGACCTCGGGCAGCGGATCGGCCGCGCACATGGCCTCGAACGTCGGCATCCACGAACAGCCGGGCGCCGTGCTGACCAGGACGAGCCCGGCGAGCCGCTCCTCGAGGGCAGGCACCGACAGCAGGTACTCCCCACCCGTCGAGTGCCCGACGGCGACCGGGTGCGGCAGCGCGTCGACGGCCTCCAGCAGCACGTGCGGCCACAGCGCGTAGGGATCGGCCGGCGCGCCGGGCGCGGCGATGTTGGAGCCGTCGCCCGGGAGGTCGACGAGCCAGCTCGTCCCCGGGCGGTCGGCGACCTCGACCAGCTCGGCCAGGCTCTCAGACCCGATCCCCGGACCGCCGGGCAGGAACAGCCAGTTGTGCGGCCCGGGGTTCTGCCGGGCGCGGCGCAGCCGGACGCCGTTGGTGGTCCAGAACTCGTCGGGCCGGGTCATGTGTTCTCCGTGGAGTCGGCGACGATCATGCGGAGGGCCTCGGCGAGGTCGTGTCCCGACGGTGCGCCCGCCGGGTCGACGGCCCACTGCACGAGTGTCCCGATCAGCAGCGACTGGTAGAACGCGCCGAGCACCCGGGTGCGTTCGTCGTCGTCGCCCGCGGCATGGAAGGTCAGCGCCAGGTCCTCGCGGGTGAGGTCCGCGGCCGCGGCCAGCGCCGACCGCACCTGCGGCACCCGCGGCGCCTGCGCGAGCGCCTCGACCGTCGCCGTCGTCATCCGCTCGTCGCGCGCCACCCGTTCGACGACGCGCTCCCACGTGCGCTCGAACCGGTCGAGCGGGTCGCCCGCCGGGAGGGCCGACACGTCGTCGGCGGGCGGGTCGAGGGGCGGGTCGTCGGTCAGGGCCCGGTCCACGGCCTCGGCGCACTCCGCGGTCGACGCGACGAGCGCGGCGGCCAGCAGGGCGTCCTTGGAGCCGAAGTGGTAGCCGATCGAGGCGAGGTTCGTCCCGGACGCGGCGACGACGTCGCGCGCCGAGGTGCGGCCCCAGCCCTTGTCGTGCAGGCACTCCTGCGCACCCGCCAACAGCTCCTCGCGGTGACCCACATGATCAGCCTAACGTCCGTCTCAGACGCCCGTACACATTCGCGACGGGTACGGTCCGGGCGTGTCCGAGCACATCGTCCGGCCCGCTCGGCCCGCCGACGCCCTCCGGCTGATCGAGATCGGCGACGACGAGGTCACCGCCGGCCTCGAAGCCCTGCGCGCAGAGGAGATCCGCCGGGGCCTGGACCGGTGGCCGCGCTGCTGCATGCGCCTCGACCTGCGCTGACCGGCACCGCGAGTCCTGTTGCGACGATCGGAATCGCCGCTATGGTTCCGACCGGACGATCGCCGCACGAGGCTTCTCTCCAAGGACGTGGGGGACGACATGGCAGGCAAGTTCGAGGTCTACAAGGATCGCGCCGGCAAGTTCCGGTTCCGGCTCAAGGCCAGCAACGGCCAGGTCGTGGCCACCGGCGAGGCCTACGAGACGAAGGCCGCGGCCAAGAAGGGCTGCGAGTCGGTCCTCCGCGCTGCCACCGGCGCCCCGATCGAGGAAGTCGAGGCCTGACCCACGACCCGGTCAGCGCTCCAGCCGCGCACTCCGCGACTCCAGGTAGCGCCGCTCGGGCAGGCTCGTGGTGAGCCGGGCCGCCTCCCGGTAGGCGGCCCGCGCCTCGTCGTGCGCGCCCGCCATCTCCAGCAGGTGCGCCCGCACCGCGTGCCACCGGTGGTGGATGGTCATCCGCTCGTCGGACCGGAGCGACTCGACCACGTCGAGACCGGCGTCCGGCCCGTCGGCCATCGCGACGGCGACCGCCTGGTTCAGCGTGACCATCGGGTTCGGCTCCACACGCGACAGCACCCGGTAGAGCGCGACGATCTGGTGCCAGTCCGTGTCCTGGGCCCGGGTGGCCTCGTCGTGCACCGCCGCGATCGCGGCCTGCACCAGATAGGGGCCGGCCGGATGGTGGGCGAGGGTGTCGGTCACCAGGGCGACGCCCTCGTCGACCATCGTGCGGTCCCATCGCGTGCGGTCCTGCTCGGCCAGCGGCACCAGCGCACCCGACGCGTCGGTCCGCGCGGCGCGGCGGGCGTCGGTGAGCAGCATCAACGCCAGCAGCCCCGCCGACTCGCCCTCACCCGGGGTCAGCCGGTGCAGCTCGCGGGCCAGTCGGACCGCCTCGGCCGTCAGGTCGGTGCGCTGCAGCGCATCCCCGCCCGAGGTCGTGTAGCCCTCGCTGAACACCAGGTAGAGCACCTGCATGACAGCAGCCAGCCGGGCCGGACGCTCCTGCGGCGCAGGCATCGTGAACCGTGCGCCGGCCGTCCTGATCCGCTGCTTCCCGCGGCTGATCCGCTGCGCCATCGTCGACTCCGGCACCAGGAACGCCGCCGCGATCTCCGCCGTCGTCAACCCGCCGACGGCACGCAACGTCAGCGCCACCTGCGACGGCGCCGACAATTCCGGGTGACAGCACAGGAACAGCAGCCGCAACGTGTCGTCGCCGTCCGGGCCACGCTCGCCCGGCTCCGGCTCGACCTGCTCGGGCTCGGCCGTCGCGACGGCGGACTCACGGTCGCGGCGCGCGCTCTCGCTGCGCCACTCGTCGGTCAGCCGCCGGGCAGCGACGGTCAGCAGCCACGCGTGCGGCTTCTCCGGGACGCCCTGCGCCGGCCACTGCGTCGCCGCCGCGAGCAACGCCTCCTGCACCGCGTCCTCACACGCGTCGAACTGCCCGTGCCGGCGCACGAGCGTGCCGAGGACCTGCGGCGCGGCCGCGCGCAGCAGGTCCTCGACGACGCGCGACGTCACATCTCCGCCCCGGAGTCCTGCATGACGGCCCGCACCTCCATCACACCGCCGCCGAAGCGGACGTCCGGCCACGACGACGCGATCTCCACGGCCCGCTCGACCGACGCACAGTCGACCTCGACGTACCCCGCGAACTGTTCCTTGCTCTCCGCGAACGGGCCGTCGGTCACCACCGGCCGGCCGTCGACGCCGCGGACCGTGACGGCCGTGGACGGGTCGGCCAGCGCCTGCCCGCCGACCATCTCGCCGGACTCGGTCAGCTCGCCCATGATCCGGTCGACATCGCCGAACAGCTCGGTGCGCTCGGCCTCGGTCAGCTCGTCCAGGAAGCCGGGACGGTTGTGGATCAACAGCATGTACTTCACGACGATCGCTCCTCGCGGTCGGCCGCGCCCCGGCCGGGGCGCGTCACACAGCATGGTCGGAGCTGTTCCCCGTCGCTCGACATCGGCCCCACCCCGGATGTCGAGAAGCTCGGTGCGGCTCCGACCTGATGGTGATCCCGACGAAAAACGGAGGACATCATGACCGGAAAGCTGCGCGTCAGCGTCGCCGTCTCCCTCGACGGCCACATGGCCGGCCCCGACCAGACCCTCGAGGCCCCGCTGGGTACCGGCGGCGAACGCCTCCACCAGTGGATGTTCCCCACCCGCAGCTTCCGCGCGATGGTGGGCGAGGAGGGCGGCACGACCGGTCTCGACGACGAGTACGTCGTCGCCGCCGCGGCGGGCCTCGGCGCCACGATCATGGGCCGCAACATGTTCGGCCCGATCCGCGGCGAGTGGCCCGACGACTCCTGGACCGGCTGGTGGGGCCCGGAGCCGCCCTACCACCACCCTGTCTTCGTGCTGACCCACCACGAGCGGGAGCCCGTCACGATGGAGGGCGGCACGACCTTCCACTTCGTCACCGGCGGCATCGAGGACGCGTTGGAGCAGGCCAGGGCTGCCGCGGGCGACGCCGACATCCGGATCGGTGGCGGGGCCGAGACGGTCCGGCAGTACCTGCGCGCGGGGCTCGTCGACTCGATGCACCTCGCCGTGTCGGGGGTCCTGCTCGGCGCGGGTGAGCGACCGTTCGACGGCGTCTCCCCCGACGGGTACGTCTGCACCGGGGTGGTGGCGTCGGGCACGGTCGCGCACATGAGGTTCGAGCGGGCCTGATCCCTCCGCGCGGACCGGGGCACCGTCGACGACGGTCTCGCGGGTGCCATCGTCGACCAGCTGTTCGCATGGACGCCACCGCGCGGCGCCGTCCACGGGCCGTTCGTGCCCGACGAACTCAGCTACGTCGAACGTCCTTCGCGGTGTCCGCGAGCCTGCCCCCCGACCCCTGAGTTGTCGGTGGGCCGCGCGATGCTCTGCGGATGGCGCGACTGCTGGGGCGGCGGTTCAGCCTGCTGTGGGCGGCGTTCGCCACCAGCGCGGCAGGGACGTGGCTGGCCTTCGACGCCTTCCCGCTGATCGCGATCCTCGTCCTGCACGCGGGGCCCGTCGAGGTGTCCCTGCTGGCCGCGGCCGGACCCGCGGCGGGGGCGCTGCTGGCGACGCTGGCAGGGCCGTTCGTCGCGGCCAGGTGCCCGCGGCCGGTGATGATCGGCGCCGACCTGATGCGCTTCGCCGTCCTGGCGACGGTCCCTCTTGCCCACCTGGCCGGATGGCTCGGGCTGCCGCAGCTGCTCGCCGTCGCCGTGGTCGTCGCGGCTGCCGACATCGCCTTCACCGCCGCGAGCGGCGCGTTCCTGAAGTCGGTCGTCGCGCCGGGCGACCTGCTCGTCGCCAACGGGCGGTTCGAGTCGACGACCTGGGTCGCCACCGCGGTCGGGCCGCCGCTGGGCGGGTTCGCCGTCGGCGTGCTGGGCCCGGTCACGACGGTCGTCGCCAACGCCGTGAGCTTCCTGGCGTCCGCGGCGTGGATCCGGCGGATCGGGCCGGTGGCGGAGACGCCTGTCGCGGTCCCGGCGGTCCGCCGGGGCGATCTCGTCGACGGCTGGCGGGTCCTGCTGCGCCACCCCGTCCTGCGCCCGCTGCTGCTCAACGTCGTCGCCGTCAACTCACTGATCATGGCCACCGCGCCGGTCGCCGCCGTCCTCATGCTCGGCGAGCTCGGGTTCGCGCCATGGCAGTACGCGCTGGCGTTCGGGGCGCCGTGCATCGGCGGGCTCGTCGGTGCCCGGCTGTCGGGGCGGCTGGTCGCGCGGTTCTCCGAGACCACGGTGCTGCGCGTCGGCGGCACGCTGCGGGCGGTGTGGTCGGGTGCGGTGGCGTTCGTCCCGGCCGGGGCGTGGGGGATCGTGCTGGTGATCGCGGTCCAGTTCTGCCTGGTCGCGTGCGCGGGGGTGTTCAGCCCGGTGCTTGCGACGACGCGCCTGCGGCTGCTGCCCGACGACCGGCTGGTCCGCGGCCTCACGGCGTGGTCGGTGTCGACGAAGGCGGCCATCGCCGCGGTCACCGCGCTGTGGGGGCTGCTGGCGGCGGCGACCGGGCCGCGCGTGGCCATCGCCGCCGCGGGCGTGCTCCTGCTGGCGACCCCACTGCTGCTGCCCCGGCGCGTCCCGGCCGCCACCACCGGAGACGGCGGCCACTGAGGACCGAACCGTGGACGCGGCCCGCCCGGCGGCTCTACGGTTCGATCACCGAGACGCCGACGACGGGGGACCGCTGTGCAGACACGCACGATCGGCACGACGATGCCGGTGCTGGAGGTCGTGCTCGGGCCCGGGGAGCACATCACGGCCGAGGGCGGTGAGGTGTCCTGGTACACCCCCGGCCTGCAGCTGGAGACGTCGACACGGTTCGGCTCGGGCGGGCGCGGCGGTTTCATGAGCGGCCTCAAACGAGCGCTCGGCGGCGGCCAGCTGTTCCTCACCGAGTACAGCGCCCCCGGCGGCGGCATGGTCGCCTTCGCCGCCCGCATGCCCGGAGTCTTCCGCGAGCTCACCATCGACCCCGCCGACGAGTTCATGGTCCAGTCCGGCAGCTACGTCGCCAGCACCAGCGACGTCGAGATTTCCGTGGCGCTGCAGAAGCGCCTCGGCGCGGGCATCTTCGGCGGGGCCGGGCTCGTCTTCCAGAAGCTGTCGGGCAACGGCACCGCGTGGGTAGAGCTGTCCGGCGAGATCGTCGAGTACGACCTGGGGCCCGGCGAGTCGATGATCGTCCACCCAGGGCACCTCGCCCTGTACACGTCGGGGATGGACCTGCAGTTCACCACCGTCAAGGGCATCAAGAACAAGTTCTTCGGCGACTCGCTCCTCATGGCCGAGATCCGCGGGCCCGGCCACATGTGGCTGCAGTCGATGACCGCGGCCAAGCTCGCCGCCGCCATCGAGCCGTACCTGCCCGACAAGTCCAGCGGCAGCAACAACGACAGCTGAGGTCAGGCTGCCCCTCCCCGGATCGGCCTGCGGCACAACAGGACGCCCGCCGGCGGCACGTTGCGCCACACTGTGCGGCCGTCGATGACCTCGTCGAAGTGCTCGTCGAGCAGCCGGCGGAACCGGCGCGCCCCGGACAGGCCGGCCGCGTGCCGGTAGGCGAACGTCGTGAACGCGCCGTCGCCGGCCAGGACGTCCCGTACCGCGCCCAGGATGCTGCGCTGGCGCATCTCGTCGAACAGCGACCACGGCAGCCCGCTGACGACGACGTCGACCGGACGGTCGACGATGTCGCGCAGGTCGGCGGCATCGCCGTGTACGACCTCGGTGTCGGGCAACGTCCGGCGCAGGTGCCGGGCGAACGCGGCGTCGATCTCCACCGCGACGTGCCGGCCGTCGCCGGGGAGCCGCCTGCCCACGGCGCGGCTCACCGTCCCCGAGCCGGGTCCGAGCTCCGCGACGAACGGCGAGCCCGTGCGCGGAACGACGGCGGTCAGGGCGTCAGCCAGACGGCGGCCGCTGGGGACGACGGCACCCACGAGCTGGGGCGCCCGCGCGGCCGCGCCGACGAACACGGACAAATCTCGGGAGGTCACCCCACCAGCGTCCCAGGAAATCGGCCGCTGAGGAGAGTCGATCGTCCGACTGGTCCGGTCAGTTCCCGACGCGTAGCCCCAACACGTATCCGGCGGTCACCGCGACACCACGATCCGGGTCGGCCGCGAGCCCGGTCAGCGCCGTCGACGCCACCGGTCCCGGGATGCCCGCGAACGCCTGCGCCAACCGTCGCCGCGCGTCCGCGTCGAGGGTCCCGGCGGCGAGCCGGTCCACGATCTGCGTGGCGATCCCGTCCGCCGCCCCCGGTCGGCCCGCGAGCACGCCCAGCGCGTCGGCAGCCTCGACGTCGTTCACCGCCGCCACCACCATGTCGACGAGCGTCGGCACCGTCTCGACGACCCCGCGGGGCCCCAGCGCCAGCGCCGCGCGCCGGCGAACCTCGACGTCGTCGCTGCTCAGAGCCGTGCGCAGCGCCGCTGCCGCCTCCTCGCCCGGCAGCTCCGCGACGGCCTCGACGGCCCGTCTGCGGACCTCCGCCACCGGCGACGCGAGCGCACCGGCCAGCAGGGCCGACCCGTCTGCACCCGACCGGGCCAGCGCCCACCGCAGCGTCCCGGCGACGGTCGGGTCCGACTCGCTCAGCACCGCCTCCACGAGCGCCTCCACCGGCACCGCGACGTCGTCGGCCGACGACAGCGCCGCCCGCTGCCGGCGTCCCACGCTGTCCGAGCCGAGTCCCTGCAGCAACGCGATGACCTGCAGGACCTCGTCCCAGCCAAGGGGATCGGCCGCGCTGATCCGGCGCAACCGCGTCAACAGCTCCTGCTCGCGGGCGATCCGTTCCCGCGTCCGGTCGACCAGGTCGTCCACCGCCGCGGCTGGGGCGAAAGCCGGGTCGTCGAGCGCGCGCCCGACCTCGCGCAGCGACAACCCCAGCGACCGCAGGATCTCGATGTGCAGGATCCGCCGGATGTCCTCCTCGGAGTACTCCCGGTAACCGGCGCCGGTCCGGCCCGTCGGGGAGGCGAGACCGAGGGAGTCGTAGTGCCGCAACATGCGCGCACTCACCCCCGACCGACGGGCCACGTCACCGATCAGCACTGTCGTGTCACCCCTCCGGGCTGTGTCCGCCGAGCGCCACCACCCGCTTCGCCGCCTCGACGGCGAGCTCGAACCCCGCCTCCGGGTCGCGCAGGAGCCGTTGTGTGGCAACGGCATGGTGCCGGACCAGCGGGTCCGGCGCCTCCAGCGAGTCCTGCAACGCCGGCAACATCACCTCACCGAGTCCGATCAACGCCCGGCTCAGGCTCAGCTGCACCTCACGGCTGCCGCGCCCGAGCTGCGTCACCAGCACCTCGGCGAGCGCCAGCCGCTCGCCCTCGGGAGCAAGCCCGACCGCTGTCCGCCAGGCCGCGCGCGCCACCTCGTCGTCGGGGTCGGTCAGCAGCTCCCGGGTGATGGCGGGCCACGTCCGCGGGTCCTGGATCTTCGACAACGTGTGCAGCGCCTGGCTACGGGCCTGCGCCCGCCCCGAGCGCAGCTGTGCGACGACCAGCGGGACCGTCGACGCCGGGGACTGGCGGATCAGCGCCCACGTCAGCATCTCGCGCACCGAGAAGTCGGGCTCCACCGCGCACCGCGCCACCAGGGTGTCGACGTAGCCCGGGTCCGGCGACGTGCCCGCCGCCAGCGCCGCCCGCAGCCGTACCGACGCGTCGCCGTGCACCAGGGCCCGGACCAGCGTCTCCTGTGGGGTCATCGGGACCACCTCCTCGACCCACCCCAGACCTTGACACCATGTCAAGGTCAAGCGTGGTGCGCGGACCGCCACACCCCCGGAGCTGTGCCGTGGTGACGCTTGAACGCCCGGCTGAACGCCTCCTCGGCGTCGTAGCCGACACGGCGCGCCACCGCGACGACGGGCAGGTCCGTCGTCGAGAGCAGGTCACGGGCCAGATGCATCCGCCATTCCGTGAGGTAGCGGATCGGTGAGCGGCCCAGGACGTCGCGGAAGCGGGCGTCGAGCAGCGACCGCGACACCGCCGTCGCACGGGCCAGCTCCTCGACCGTCCACTTCCGCTCGGGCTCGCCGTGCAGCAGCGCCATCGCCGGCGCGACCACGGGGTCCCGCAGCGCCGCCACCCAGCCCCGTTCGGTCGCGGGTGCCGTCGCCAGGTGCAGCCGTAGCACCTCGACGAGCAGCATCTCCGGCAGCCGCGTCGTCGACAGGGCAGTGGCGTCGACGAGGCCGTCGCCCGTCTGTGCCAACGCGTACGTGATGTTGGCCCGCACCCAGTCGGCCGCGGGACCGGCGGGCGGACGGACGACGAACACCGGCGGGAAGACCCGCATCGCGGGGTCGAACAGCGGGTCGCTGCTGTGCAGGTATCCGCAGACCACGCCGGTGAGAGTGCCGTCGGCACCATGGCGCAGCACCGGCATCTGCGCCCACGGCGGCGGCACGAGGAACGACAGCAGCGGCACGACCTCGGCGTCGTCGACGCCCCCCATCCGGTGCTGGTCGCCGTAGGGCAGCACGATCACGTCGCCGTCGGCAGCCCAGTGCCGCTCCCCGTCGCCGACCGCCACCCAGCAGCGTCCCGACGCGACGACGTGGAACAGCACGACCCGCGTCTCGCCCGGCCGCAGCAGGTTCGCCGTCGCCGGACCGGGGAGCGACTCGTACGCCCACGGCTCCCGGTACTCCGCACGCAGGAACACCGCACCCTGCAGCCGCAACCGTTCCAACGCCGCGTTCAGCGCCGCCGACGGACCCCTGGTGGGCACCGGGTCAGGTTCGCCGGTGTCCCGGTCATTCTCGACGTCCGTCCGCGCCATGAGACTCGATCCCATCAGCAGATGAGGCCCTCGGGCCGGGAGAAGGGAATCGACAATGCCTCTGTTCATGGACGTGCACAACATGGACGGCACGATCAACCTGGACGACGTCGCGAAGGCGCACGAGGCCGACCTCCGCGTCCAGGCCGCGCACGGGGTCGACTACCGCCAGTACTGGGTCGACGCGGCCAACGGAAAGATCTTCTGCCTCGTCGACGCCCCCAGCGCGGAGGAGGCCGCAGCCGTCCACCGCGAGGCGCACGGACTCGTCGCCGACGAGATCCACCCGGTCGCCGAAGGGATCTGACGGCGGTCGTCCGTCGACGCCGGCGCGCCGGCTCACCGACGGCGCCTCCTCGACCGCCGCCTCACCGAGATCGCCGGGGCCTGAGCCGACGTATCGTGCCTCCCGTGGGCCTCCGGTTCGAGACGCGTCGGTCCGACTCGACGTGGGTCGACTCCGTCTGGACGTGCACGAGCGACCGGGTCACCGCGATGACCTCGGTCGCGGCGGTCCGCTGGGGCCTGGTGTTCTGGGAGCAGGCCGGCCGCACCCACGCGGGCGTCACCGGCCCCGAGACCCGGACCGGGACCGCGCCCGTGCCGGAGGGCGCCACCTTCACGGGTATCGACTTCGCCGTGGGCACCTCGTTGCGGGTCGTGCCCACGGCGGCGCTGGTCGACGGCGGCATCGAGCTGCCCGACACCACCCGACGGACGTTCCGGCTCGACGGCGCGAGCTGGGAGACACCCGGCCCCGACGACGTCGAGGCCCTGGTCGGCAGGCTCGTCCGGGCCGGGACGGTCGTCCGTGACCCACTCGTCGCCGACGTGCTGCGGGGCCACCACCCGGACGTCTCGGGGCGCACCGTCGAACGCCGGTTCCGCGCCGCCACCGGGCTGACCCGCGGCGCCGTCCGCCAGATCGAGCGGGCTCGCAGGGCGGCGGAGCTGCTGGCCGCCGGGGACCCGGCCACCGACGTCGTCGCCGCGCTCGACTACTTCGACGAGCCGCACCTCGCCCGGGCGCTGCGCTGCTACGTCGGCCGCACCGTCCGGCAGCTGCGGGAGGGTGCCGGGGGCCCGCTCGCCCTCGACCTGGATCAGCGCGTGACGTCGTAGACGAGCTTCAGGATCCCGTTGGAGTAGCTCTCCGACTCCCGCAGGGTCAGCATCTGCTTGTCCCGGTCGGCCCTGTCGAACAGGCTCTTCCCGGCACCGAGCAGCACGGGGAAGACGAGCAGGTTGTACCGGTCGACCAGGCCCGCGTCCGACAGCCGCCGGGCGAGCTCCGCGCTGCCGTGGACGAAGATCGCGCCGCCGTCGCCCTCCCTGAGCGCGGCCACGTCCTCGGTCGAGCGGAGGATCGTCGTCGGCCCCCACCCGTCGACGAGGGCGTCGTCGGTCAGGGTCGCCGACACCACGTACTTGGGCAGCTCCTTGTAGCCGGCGTGGTCGGGCGAACCGGGCCACACCGACGCGAACGCCTCATAGCTGCGGCGGCCGAACATCAGCGCCGTCGTGTCGGCGAGCTCCTCGCCCTTGAGCGACCAGGCCTCCGGGACGAACTCGAGATCCTTGAACACCCACCCGCCGCTGCGGTGACCCTCCTGCGGTCCGCCGGGAGAGTCCACAACGCCGTCGAGCGACATGAAGCCGGTGTAGACCAGGTCACGCATCGTGCTGTCTCCTCGTGCTCGGGCGGACTGTCCGATGCACGCTAGATCGCGGAGGCGGCGGCCGTCTTGGACGGAAACGACAAGAGAACCGCGCCTGCCTCACAACGACAACGACCAGGTCCACGAGCACTTTCGATGCTCTGGCCTGGCCGTGTCGCCGGCCGCCGTGTGTCCGCTGCATGAGAGCAGGCGGCCCGAGCGGCAACGGCGAGCGGATGAGCATCGAGAGGACTCACCTCGCCGACGACTGTGCGGGACGCCCGTCACGGACAACGAGTTCCTGGTCGACGCCGGCGAGATGCGTGCGGTCGTGAGTGACGAGGACGGTCGCGGTGGCGTCTCGGTGGGTGAGGGTGGTGATGAGCTCGATCACCGCAGCGCCACGCTCGGAGTCCAGCGCGCTGGTGGGCTCGTCGACGAGCAGGACCGCGGGTCGGTTCATCAGCGCGCGGGCGATGTTGGCGCGTTGACGTTGCCCGCCGGAGAGCTGGTGCGGCCGGCGGTCGGCGACATCGCGCAGGCCGACGGCGTCGAGCAGCTCGCGGGCCCGGTCGAGTGCGGCTGCGGGGGAGCGGCCGCTGATGTGGTTCATCAGCTGCAGTTGCTCGAGTGTGGTGAGCGACGCGATGAGGTTGGGCTGTTGGAACACGATCCCGATCCGGCTGCGACGCAGATCGGTCAGCTCGGCCTTGGCCAGGCCAGAGGTGGAGACGCCGTCGACGACGACGGTGCCGCTGTCCGGGGTGATCAGGGTCGCCGCGACGGCGAGCAGGCTGGACTTGCCTGCGCCCGACGGGCCGGTCACCGCGGTGATCGTCCCAGCCGCGACGTGCAGATCGACGTGATCAAGCGCGGTCAGCCGGCTGTCACCGTCGGGGTAGGTGAGAGTGACGTCGGTCAGGTGCAGACTCATCGGATGCTCCGGTTCAGCGGGCGGACAGGGCGGTGAGCGGATCCACCGCGGTGATCCGACGGATGGACAGCGCCGCCCCGAGGACGCCGAGAACGATCGTGACGGAGCCGGGCAGCAGGACCGTCGCCGCGTCGAGGACGAAGGGGACGGTGTCCGTGGCCAGTGTGCCCAGGCCCGCTGCGACGCCGATGCCGATCGCGGTGCCGCCGACAAGGAGGACCGTCGCCTGGCCGAGTGCGTCGCGCAGCAGGTACCCGGTGGACGCCCCGAGCGCCTTCAGCACGGCGATGTCACCGCTGCGTTGGATGGTCCACACGGTGAAGAAGGCGCCGATGACCAGTGCGGAGATGGCGAACAGGAAACCGCGCATGAGCTGCAGCGACCCGTTCTCCGAGGTATAGGAGCCGATCGCGGACAACGCGTCGGCCCGGGACAGGGTGGTCGTGCCCAGGCGCGTGTCGGCGGCGGCGAGGTCGGCGCCGTGCTCGGTGGTCACCGCGAGCACGGTCGAGTGCGGACTCGAACCCGGGCTGAGCCGCTGCCAGTCGTCGAGGTTCGTCCACATCACCGGGACGTGGCTGTAGGAGGCGTCACCGCTGATGGCGACAACATCGAGGCTCAGGCCCGCGACGCTGACCGTCGAGCCGATCCCGGCGCCGAGGTCGTCGGCAGCCTTGTCCGAGAGCGTGACCGTCCCCGGAGCAACTCCCGACCCGTCTGGGCCGAGCCGCGACGCCTGCTCGATCCCCACTGCGGTCACGACAGCGGTGGCGGTGCTCGCTTCGGCGCGGGTGGTCGAGAGGCCCAGCGGCTCCACGGCGGTGACGCCCGGTGTCTGTGCCCACGCGCGCCTGGTCTGAACGTCGATCGTGGACGAGGTGAACGAGGGAGCCGCGGAACCCGGGGGGGTGGAGAACACGAGATGGTCGGCCGGCAGTTGGGAGATCGCCGACGTGCTGTCACGGGCCAGGCCCGCGGTGAGACCGGAGAGCAACCCGACCAGCATGGTGATCAGGACGACCACCGCACCCATCAGGGCGAACCGGCCGCGGGCGAAACGCAGGTCCCTCCATGCGACGAACATCAGGCGGACCGCACAACCGTGTCGCGCGCGGTCACACACCGGTGCAGCACGGCGAAGAACAGCATCAGGGCGACGGTGAGGAGGATGTGTCCCAGCCCGGCGATCCCGGCGATCGCGGCGCCGGCCTCCTGCCCCAGCACCGTCAGCGTCCCGCGGAGAGTCAGCATGGCCACCGTCAGGGTGAGGCCCGCGCTGTAGATCCAGAAGAACCAGCCGAACAGGCGGCTGCGGGACAGGCCGAAGGCCTGCTCCAGCAGGAGCGCCAGCAGGAAGAACAGCGTGCCGAGGGTCAGTAGGTGGGTGTGCACGACAGAGAGCTGCGTGGAGCCGGTGAACTCGTGGGCCTTGGTGAGCTCGCGGTAATAGAGGCCTGCGGCCAGGCCCAGGACCGTCGAGACGAGTGCCGCGTAGGAGAGCTTGGTCATCGGATTCCTTCCTTCGGCTCTCAGTCTCATCGGGGTGGGCACCCACGCCATCGCACGGCGGAACGGCCGGCCGGTATCGAAGGAGGCGGCCGCGGCTCCACCTTTCGATCGATGACGGCGCCCTGGCCGGAGCTACCCTGGGACAGCCATGAACCCCCCCGTGCTGGACCGCCCGCTCCGACTCGTGCGCGGGTGCCTGCACGCCCTGGTCATCGGGCTGCTCACGCTTGTCGTCGTGCGCAGCGTCGTGGCCGGTACGACCGACCGGCCCGTGGTGGTCGCACTCGCGGTGCTCGTCGGCCTGGTCTACCTGGGCGGGCAGCTCGTGCCGTCGGTGGGCCGGTCGACGGCGTCGTCCGCGTGGTGGCTGGCCGTGCTGACCGTCGCCTGGCTGCTGTTGCTGGTGTCGACGCCGGACGGGGTCTGGCTCGCCTTCCCGCTGTTCTTCCTGCAGCTGCACCTGCTCCCGGTCAGGTGGGGTCTGGCGGCGGTCGGCGTCATCCTGGTCATGGCGGTCGGCGGCTTCGCCTTCCATCAGGGGACGCTCGGTCCGGCAGCCGTGATCGGGCCGACGATCGGCGCGGCGGTCGCGGTGGCGACTGCGCTGGGCTACCAGGCGTTGTACCGGCAGAGCACACAGCGGGCATTGTTGATCGAAGAGCTCACCGAGACCCGTAACGAGCTCGCCGCTGCCGAGCGGGCCGCGGGCGTCTCGACCGAGCGCGAACGGCTCGCCCGGGAGATCCACGACACCCTCGCCCAAGGTCTGTCGAGCATCCAGCTGCTCCTGCGTGCCGCCGAGCGTGCTCTGCCGGGGAACCCGGAGATGGCGGCCGTCCACGTCGAACAGGCGCGGATCGCGGCGCGGGAGAACCTCGCCGAAGCCCGCCGCTTCGTACACGCTCTCGCACCGCCCGGGCTCGAAGGCGACTCCTTGTCCGCCGCCCTCGCCCGGCTCTGCGAGACCACGACCGTCCGGTCCGGCCTCGTCGTGCACTTTCACCTCAGCGGTGCGGGGTTCCGGCTCCCGGTCCCGTACGAGGTCGCGATCCTGCGAATAGCGCAGGCGGCACTCGCCAACACCGTCCAGCACGCTCGGGCGACCCGGGCGGAGGTCACATTGACCTACATGGACTCCGGAGTCGCGCTCGACGTGGTCGACGATGGAGTCGGGTTCGACCCGACACAGCGCCCGGTCCCTGGCCGAACCGACGGCGGGTTCGGGCTCGCCGCCATGCGTGGGCGGGCTCGTGCGCTCGACGGCACGCTCACCGTCGAGTCAGCACCCGGGGAGGGCACCGCGGTCGCCGTGGGCTTCCCGCTCCGCGCTGCCGACTCGGCTCCGGAAGCAGCTCAGGAATCCGTTCCGCTGTGACGACGCAGATCCGCTTGCTGCTCGCCGATGACCATCCGATCGTGCGACGCGGCCTTCGTGCGGTCCTGGAGACCGAGCCCGACTTCACCATCGTCGCGGAGGCGGCCACCGCCGAACAGGCCGTGTCCGCCGCCGCGGCGGGCGATGTCGACGTCGTCCTGATGGACCTGCAGTTCGGCGACGGAATGTCCGGTGACCAGGCCACCGCGGCGATCCTCGCTCAGCCGGGGGCCCCTCGGGTCCTGGTCCTCACCACCTACGACAGCGACGCCGACATCATCGCGGCGGTGGAGGCCGGAGCCACCGGGTACCTGCTCAAGGACGCACCACCCGACGAGCTCGGTGCCGCCGTCCGCGCAGCGGCGGCGGGCCGGTCCGCCCTCGCCCCCACCGTGGCTGCACGTCTGATGAACCGGATGCGCAGCCCATCCGTCGCGTTGAGCCGCCGTGAGATCGAGGTCCTCGATCTCGTGGGGCAGGGTCTGTCCAACCATGACATCAGCAAGCGGCTCTACCTCAGCCAGGCCACGGTCAAGTCCCATCTCGTCCACATCTACGCCAAGCTCGGCGTCGACTCCCGTACCGCTGCCGTCGCCCTCGCCACCGAGCACGGCATTCTCCGCCGGTAGCCGGACTCCAGGAACATCGGTGTAGCTCCGATCAGCACGCCACGACGCCAAGCTCGGTATGAGCGCTACGCCAAAGGAAGACGAACGGAGCAAGATCAACGCGACCACCCTGGGCATCTTGATCCACCGGGTCGCGTTCCGCGCGTCCCGGCAGCGGTCACGCGCGTGGTCCTCGCGAGAACTCTTGAGTGCTTCGCTCGAGCGGTAGGTGTTCGCGAAGCGGAACTCTTCGTCTCGACGCCCTCCTCGGCGCGCGCGGCTGAAGCTCGGGGGAGAGCATCGTATTCACGATCGTCTCCCAGAAGACCCGGGAAACGAGTTCAGGGCCGGTCCTCCGTCTGGAGTAACCGGCCCTGAACTGGGATTTCTGGTCGGGGTGACAGGATTTGAACCTGCGACCTCTTCGTCCCGAACGAAGCGCGCTACCAAGCTGCGCCACACCCCGATTGCCCGCCAACTCGCTGCGAGCCGCTGTGAACTCTACCTGACGTCCACAGCCGCCGACGCGGGGGTTCCCTGTTGCGCCGCACGGACCGCGGGACGTGCCACGAGCGTCAGCAACGACGCCTCCGGGGGGCACGCGAACCGCACCGGGGCCCACGGCGACGTGCCCAGACCCGCCGAGACGTGCAGCCAGGTGTGCGAGCCCCAGCGGGACGCACCACGGGCACGGGACCGGTCGATCCCGCAGTTGGTGACGATCGCACCCACGCCCGGCATGCGCAGCTGCCCGCCGTGCGTGTGCCCGGCGAGGACGAGGTCGGTGCCGTCGGAGGCGAAGCCGTCGAGCACCCGGGGTTCGGGCGAGTGCGTGAGACCCAGGCGCAGGTCGACGTCGTCGACCCGGCCGGCGACCCGCGGGTAGCGGTCCAGCCCCAGGTGCGGGTCGTCGACGCCCGCGACGCTGATCCGCACCCCGTCGACCGTCAGCGGCACCCGGGTGTGGGTGGCGTCGGCCCAGCCGCGCTCGATCAGCGCCGCGCGCAGGTCGCGCCAGGGCAGCGGGTCGCCGTGGATGCGCTTCTCGTTGCGGCCCAGGTAGCGGGCCGGGTTCTTGGGCGTCGGGCCGAAGTAGTCGTTGCTGCCGAAGACGAAGGCGCCCGGCCGCTCCAGCAGCGGGCCCAGCGCGGCCACCACGTTCGGCACGGCCTTCTCGTGGCCCAGGTTGTCGCCCGTGTCGATGACGAGGTCGGGCTCCAGCGACGCCAGCTCCGCGACCCAGCGCTGCTTGGACGTCTGGCCCGGGGTCATGTGCAGGTCGGAGACGTGCAGGATGCGGATCGGCCGGCTGCCCGGCGCCAGTACCGGCAGGGTGGCCTCCCGCAGCGTCCAGCGGCGCCGCTCCACGCCCGCCGCGTACGCCAGCGTGGCGGCCCCGGTCGTCGTCGCCCCGAGTGCGATTCGCGCCCAGCTCTTCACACGATGCAGGGTACGTTCACGCGCGTGAGCGAACTCAAGCAGCGCCTCCGTGACGACCTGACGGCCGCCATGAAGGCTCGCGACGAGCTGGTCAAGCGCACCCTTCGGATGACGCTGACGGCGATCGGCACGGCCGAGGTCGCCGGCACCACCGCTCGTGAGCTGAGCGACGACGAGGTGCTCAAGGTCATCGCCAAGGAGGCGAAGAAGCGCGCCGAGTCGGCCGAGGCGTTCGCCGGTGCGGGGCGCACGGAGCTCGCGGCGCAGGAGATCGCCGAGGGCGAGGTCCTCGCCGGCTACCTGCCCACGCAGCTCACCGACGACGAGCTGGCCGCCATCGCGCGCACCGCCGTCGACGAGACCACCGCCGAGCTCGGCGAGGCCCCGGGCCAGCGGCAGATGGGTCAGGTCATGAAGAAGGCCAACGCCGCCGCAGCGGGCCGCGCCGACGGCGGCCGGGTGGCCGCAGCTGTCAAGGCCCTGCTCGCCTGAACCGCTCGGCGGCAGGGACGCGCGGGTTCCGCAGGAACGGCGCCATCCGGCAGCCCAGCTGCAGGAAAGTGCCGCTCCTGCAGAACGGCGTCGTCCTGCAGGGCGGAGTCCCTCAGGACTCCGCGGTGGTCCGGCGGCGTGCCGGGGCCTTCTTGGCCGCCGCCGTCGTCTTCGCCGCGGCCGCCTTGGTGGTCGTCGTCTTGGAGGCGGCGGCCGTCTTGCGGCGGACCGGGGCCTTCTTCACCGGGGCCTTCGCCCGGCGCTCGGCCAGCAGCTCCGACGCGCGCTCGTCGGTGATCTCCTCGACGCTGTCGCCCTTGCGCAGCGACGCGTTCGACTCACCGTCGGTGACGTACGGGCCGAAACGGCCGTCCTTGATCACCATCGGCTTGCCGGTCGCCGAGTCGTTCCCCAGCTCACGCAGCGGCGGCGTGGCCGCAGCGGTCCGCCGGCCACGCTGCTTGGGCTGCTTGTAGATCTCCAGCGCCTCCTCGAGGGTGACGGTGAACATCTGCTCCTCGTCGGTGAGCGACCGCGAGTCCGTCCCCTTCTTCAGGTACGGCCCGTAGCGACCGTTCTGCGCGGTGATCTCTTCGCCGCTCTCCGGGTCGGCCCCGACCAGCCGTGGCAGCGACAGCAGCCGCAGCGCGTCCTCGAGGGTCACCGACTCGACGCTCATCGTCTTCAGCAACGAACCCGTGCGCGGCTTCGGCTTGGCCGGTGCCTTCTTCCGGGGCGTCGTGCCCGCGGCGGGCGCCTCCGGCTCGGGCAGGATCTCCGTCACGTAGGGACCGAAACGGCCCTCCTTGGCGACGATCTCGTGCCCCGTCACCGGGTCGGTGCCCAGAGAGCGGCCCTCCTGCGGCACCGAGAACAGCTGCTCGGCGATCTCGGCGGTCAGCTCGTCGGGGGGCAGCTCCTCGGGGAGGTTCGCCCGCTGCGACGCGTCGTCGACCATCCGCTCCAGGTACGGCCCGTAGCGGCCGACGCGCACGACGACGTCGCGGCCCTCGGAGTCGGCGAACATCGGGATCGAGTTGACCTCGCGGGCGTCGATCTCCTCGAGGTTCACCCCGACGAGCTTCTTCAGTCCGCCCGCGCGGGCCACCGAGCCCTCGCTGCCCTGCGCCGCACCGAAGTAGAAGCCTGTCAGCCAGGCGGTGCGCGAGTCGTTGCCCGACGCGATCGCGTCGAGCTCGTCCTCCATCGCGGCGGTGAAGTCGTAGTCGACGAGGCGGCCGAAGTGGTGCTCCAGCAGTCCGATCACCGAGAACGCCACCCACGACGGGACGAGGGCGGAGCCCTTCTTCCAGACGTAGCCGCGGTCCTGGATCGTCTTGATGATCGACGCGTACGTCGACGGGCGGCCGATGCCCAGCTCCTCGAGCTGCTTCACCAGGCTCGGCTCGGTGAAGCGGGCCGGCGGGTTCGTCGAGTGGCCGTCCGGCTTCAGCTCGGTCGCGGTGACGCCCGCGCCCTCGGTGAGGTTCGGCAGCCGCGACTCGGCGTCGTCGGCCTGGCCGTCGCTGCCGTCCTCGAGGGTCTCGACGTAGGCCTTCAGGAAGCCGGGGAAGGTGATCGTGCGGCCCGAGGCGGCGAACGTCGCCTCCTCGCCCGTCGCGGCGGTGCCGATGATCCGGACGCTCATCGTCGTGCCCCGCGCGTCGGCCATCTGCGAGGCCACGGTGCGCTGCCAGATCAGCTCGTAGAGGCGGAAGTCGTCGCCGTCGACCTCCCGGGCGATCGCACCGGGAGTGCGGAACGTCTCACCGGACGGCCTGATCGCCTCGTGAGCTTCCTGGGCGTTCTTGACCTTGCGGGTGTACTGCCGCGGCTGCGGCGAGACGTACGCGTCGCCGTAGAGCTCACGGGCCTGGGCCCGGGCGGCATCGATCGCCGACGCCGACAGCGTCGTCGAGTCGGTACGCATGTAGGTGATGTAGCCGTTCTCGTACAGCCGCTGCGCGGTGCGCATCGTGCGCTCGGCGGAGAACCGAAGCTTGCGGCCCGCCTCCTGCTGCAGCGTCGAGGTCATGAACGGCGGGTACGGCTTGCGCGTGTAGGGCTTCGACTCGACCGACGAGACCGTCAGGTCGGCACCCTGCAGCGACTCGGCGAGCCGGCGGGCGCTCGCCTCGTCGAGCGGGCGCGCGTCGGACTTCAGCCTGCCGTCGGCCCCGAAGTCGCGGCCCGTCGCCACCCGGTTGCCGTCGACGGCCACCAGGCGCGCACCGAACGAGCGCGGGGTCGCATCGGCGCCGGCGTCGAGCGTCGCCGCGATGTCCCAGTACGAGGCGGAGACGAACGCCATCCGCTCCCGCTCGCGCTGCACGATCAGCCGCGTCGCGACCGACTGCACCCGGCCCGCCGACAGCTTCGGCATGACCTTCTTCCACAGCACGGGGGAGACCTCGTAGCCGTAGAGCCGGTCGAGGATGCGGCGTGTCTCCTGTGCGTCGACCAGGTCCTGGTCCAGGTCCCGCAGGTTCTCGGCCGCCGCGAGGATGGCCGCCTCGGTAATCTCGTGGAAGACCATCCGGCGGACGGGGACCGTCGGCTTCAGGGTGTCGAGCAGGTGCCAGGCGATGGCCTCGCCCTCGCGGTCGGGGTCCGTCGCGAGCAGTAGCTCGTCGACCGACTTGAGCGCCTCGCGCAGCTCGGAGACCTTGCTCTTCTTCTCCGGCGTCACGATGTAGAGCGGTGCGAACTCGTGGTCGACGTCCACGCCGAGGCGGGCCCATGACTCGCCCTTGTACTTGGCGGGCACGTCGGCGGCGCCGCGCGGCAGGTCGCGGATGTGCCCGACGGACGACTCGACGACATAGTTCTTGCCCAGATAGGGCGCGATCTTCTTGGCCTTGGTCGGCGACTCGACGATCACGAGCCGCCGGGTCGGACGACCCGTCGTCGTCGCCGCAGGGGTGCCGGTGCGCCGGCTGCCGCCCGCGGCGGGGGCGGAGTCGTCGTCGGCCCCTGCCTTCGAACGCGTCGTTCGGGTTGCCACTTGGTCCTACTCCATCGTCGCCGGACCCGACGCCGATCGCGTCGCGTCCGTCGGCCGTCGATCCGGCCGCTCGGTCGCCCTGATCCCGGTTGCGGGGCCAGGTTCGCCAGTATCCCTACAACACCGGTCCTGCCCGCCACGTTCGCACACTCACCCGGCGTGTTGCATCTGTCACGTCAGGAAGCGGTGACGAGCGGGAGCGTAACCAGGTCGTCAACCACGATCACGACGCCCGGCCCCACCACCGCGGCCAGTCGGTCGCCGGGACGCGCTCGGGGGTGGGCCCGACGAGCTCGACGAGACGCCGCACCCGGGCCGCCCCGGCGATCCGGAGGGCGGGTGCGTCGTCGGCGCCGACGCGGGCCGGCGAGATGCCGGCCCGGTACGCCGCGGCCGCCAGTGGACGGTGGGTGTGCGGTGCCTGCGGGTCGAGCGCGAGCAGGTATCCGCCGCGCTGGTCGGGGCTGCCCGCAGCGAGCGCCCACAGCCGCAGCATCGAACCGTCGAGCTGCAGGTCGTCCGGGACGTGTTTCGCGTCGTCACGGCTCCAGGCGGCGGCGAGCGACACCAGGTCGCAGCGGAACGCCGAGCGCAGCGCCACCGAGCCGTCGTCGGCCGGGTCGGCGTCCAGGCGCAGCCCCGCCGCCGCCGCGGCCGCCCGCACCGCGCGTGCGCGTACCGCGTCGGCCACGTCGAGGCTCAGCCGGGCCGTCGTGCCGCTGCCGAACCGTACGATCCGGCCAGGCCCGCACAGCAGCCCGGCCAGGTCGGTGCGCCGCACCGGCCGGGCCTCCGCGGAGAACAGTGACAGCTGAGCCACGGGCCGCACGGTAGAACATCTGTTCGATCAAGAACAGGGCGGCACGCCGGGTCGTCGTTGCGCGTCGCCGGACGGTGACCCGGTCGGCGCGTCTCGCTACCCGATCGGAATCAGCGGCTGCCGAGCTTCTGGCAGTTCGGCGCCGCGTCCGCGGCGCGGTTGAGCCGGATGAACGGCTTCGTGTCGCCCAGCCCGCCGCCGGACTGCGACAGCTTCGTCAGCGAGTTCGTGGCATCGGTCAGCGCGGCCTGGAACGCCGTGGCGTCGTTCGGGTCGACGCCGTCGACCCGCGTCTTCGCCTCCGACAGGCTCGTCTCGAACTGCCCGTACAGGCCGTCGATCCGGCCGACCACGTCGTCGCCGCCCGACACCGGCGCCTTGCCCGCGGCCCTGAGCTGCGAGCGGGCCTGCTGGACCCCCGCGAGCACCGCGCCCAGGTAGTCGCTGAACGACTTCTTGATCGTCGGCAGGTCACGCGCGTTGGCCAGGTCCGGCGTCTTCTGCGCCGCGTCGAGCATCGGCTGGAACGACCCGCACACCTTGTCCATCCACGCCACCGGGTCGGCGCCCACGCCCTCGGCCGGCCGCGGCGCCGGATCGGCCGAGGCGACACCCGTCACGACCGACGAGCACCCCCCGACCAGCAGCGTGAACGCCAGCGCGACGAGCGCGACGGCGGCGCGGAACGAGGTGGGGCGGCGCGGCATGCGTGGCTCCTGACGGGGTCGAGCGACGGCACTCCGTCCGCCAGTCTCCCCCACTCGCGGGGCGGGCGGGCCGGGGATCCCCCGGCCCGCCCGTCGACGCCCCGCGTCAGCCGTTCTGCCGCTGCAGCTTCTGGCAGTTCGCGGCCTTCGACGCAGCGGCGTTGATGTCCGCGTTGCCGTTCAGGCCACTCGTGTCGAGCTTCGACAGCTCCTGCAGCGGGCTCAGCGCCTCGGTCAGCGCGCCCGTGATCGCGGTCGGGTCGCTCGTGTCGACGCCGTCGAGCTTCTGGCGGGCCTGGTCGAACGAGGACTTCACCGAGGTCAGCGTCGTCTTCAGCTGGGTGACGACCGCATCGCCGCCGTCGATCGGCGATGGGCCGAGCTTGTCCATCGACTCGATCGAGCCCTGGACTGCGGTGCTCGCCGTGCCCAGGTAGCCCTCGAGGCCCTGGATCGCGGCGTCGGGGTTCGACGCGTCGAAGTTCGGCTGTGTCTGCACCGCCTCGGTGAACGTGCTGATCGAGCCACACAGGCCGTCGACCCATTTCACATCGGCGTCGCTGGGGCCGCCGCAGCCGGCCAGGACGGTCGTCGCCGCCGCCGCGAGGGCGACGAGCGAGACCTTGAGGGATCGGGGGGTACGGCGCACTGAATGCTCCGGTTCTCTCGTGGGAATGGCGGCGCAGCGGAGCGGCGGCGAGAGGGCGTGCGCAGTCGCAGCGAGGTTCCTGACCTCGTACGACGCATCGACACCCTCCGGGGGACTCCGACGCTCGGTGCGCCGCGGGCGAGCGGACATTACTGGCATCCCCCGGGCACGACGAAGGCCACCCACCCGAACGTGCGGGCGGATGGCCTTCGTCGTGACCTGCGGTGACGCGGGACGGACTAGCCGACCTGCTCCTCCACGGGGGTGTCCGCGATCGTCGTCGACCGTCGCTTCGACACGACGACTGCCGCCACGATGATCGCGAACGCGACGAGCGCGATCGCGATCCGCAGCCCCAGCGATGCCGACTCGCCCACCGAGAACACCACGATCGCCGGGGCGATCAGTACCGAGACCAGGTTCATGACCTTGATCAGCGGGTTGATCGACGGGCCGGCGGTGTCCTTGAACGGGTCACCGACGGTGTCGCCGATGATGGTCGCCTCGTGCGCGGGCGAGCCCTTGCCGCCGTGGTTCCCGTCCTCGACCAGCTTCTTCGCGTTGTCCCATGCGCCACCGGAGTTGGCGAGGAAGATCGCCATCAGCGTGCCGCAGGCGATCGCGCCGGCCAGGTAGCCGGCCAGCGGACCGACGCCGAGGCCGAAGCCGACGGCGACGGGTGCGAGGATCGCGAGCAGGCCGGGGGTGGCCAGCTCACGCAGCGAGTCACGGGTGCAGATGTCGACGACGCGGCCGTACTCCGGACGGCTCGTCCCCGCCATGATCCCGGGGTCGCTGCGGAACTGACGCCGCACCTCGAACACGATTGCGCCGGCCGCGCGGGTCACCGCGTTGATGGCCAGGCCCGAGAACATGAACACGACCGAGGCGCCGATGATCACGCCGACGAGGGTGTTCGGGGAGAACACCTCGAACGCGAACGCCGTGCCCACGTCCGTCGCCGCTGCGCCGGCCTTCGCCAGCGCCTGCGTGATCGCGTCGCGGTAGGAGCCGAACAGCGCCGTCGCGGCGAGCACCGCCGTCGCGATCGCGATGCCCTTGGTGATCGCCTTGGTGGTGTTGCCCACCGCGTCGAGCTCGGTCAGGATCGCGACGCCCTCGCCCTCGACGTCGCCCGACATCTCCGCGATGCCCTGGGCGTTGTCCGAGACCGGGCCGAAGGTGTCCATCGCGACGATGACGCCGACGGTGGTCAGCAGGCCGGTACCGGCGAGCGCGACCGCGAACAGCGCGACCGTGATCGACGCCGTCGCCAGCGCGAACGCGCCGAACACCGCGGCACCGATCACGAGGGCGGTGTAGACGGCCGACTCGAAACCGATCGAGATGCCGGCCAGGATGACCGTCGCCGAGCCCGTCAGCGAGGACTCGCCGACGGTCTTGACCGGCTTGTCCTCGGTGCCCGTGAAGTAGCCGGTCAGCCACAGGATGATGCCGGCGAGCACGATGCCGATGATCACGGCGATCGACGCGATCAGGCGCGGGTCGGATCCGGCCATTGCGGTCACGACCGACGCGTCGGTGGGGACGCCCGCGCCGTTGCTGCCCAGCTGGCCGAACGAACCCGGCAGGTACAGGTAGGCCGCGATGACACACAGCACCGCCGAGATCACGGCCGAGATGTAGAAGCTTCGGTTGATCGCCTTCAGACCGCCCTCGTTGGGGCGGGCCTTGGTGATGTAGACGCCGATGACGGCGGTGATCACGCCGATCGCGGGGACGATCAGCGGGAACAGCAGGCCCTGCAGGCCGAACGCCGCGCTGCCCAGGATCAGGGCCGCGACGAGGGTGACCGCGTAGGACTCGAAGAGGTCGGCGGCCATGCCCGCGCAGTCACCGACGTTGTCGCCCACGTTGTCCGCGATCGTCGCGGCGTTGCGGGGGTCGTCCTCGGGGATACCCTGCTCGACCTTGCCGACGAGGTCGGCGCCGACGTCGGCGGCTTTGGTGAAGATGCCGCCACCGACACGCATGAACATCGCGAGCAGTGCGGCGCCGAAGCCGAAGCCCTCCAGGACCTTCGGAGCCTCACCGGCGTAGGCCAGCACGACGACCGAGGCGCCGAAGAGGCCGAGGCCGACGGTGAACATGCCGACGACGCCGCCGGTGCGGAACGCGATGCGGGTCGCCTTCTCGCGACCACCCGGCTCGCGGGCGGCGGCGGCGACGCGGATGTTGGCGCGCGTCGCGAGCCACATCCCGAGGTAGCCGATCAGCGCGGAGAAGAGCGCGCCGACGATGAAGAAGAGGGAGCGCCCGATGCGCTCACCCCAGCCGTCCGCGGGGAGCGCGAAGAGCAGGACGAACACGATCACGACGAATACGCCGAGCGTGCGGAACATTCGATTGAGGTAGGCCGTGGCGCCTTCCTGGACCGCTCGGCCGATGTCCTGCATCTTCTCGGTGCCCTGGCCGTTGGCCAGAACCTCCCGGAGCAGTACGTAGCCGATGGCCAGGGCAGCGAGCGCGACCACCGCGACCACGCCGACGATGACGCGGTCGCCCGCGGCGAGGTCGATCGCCGCGAGGGTGGACGAGGGCATGCGTTCTCCTGGATCGTGCGGACACTGGTGCCAGGAACGCAAACTGGACGACATCCCTGGCGTCACCCCGTCACCGCTGGTGACAGCGACGCCGGGCGTTGGCAGTGTAGGTGGGCCGGGTGATCTGCACCGCTATGGGTTGTCCGACGACACAGATGTGGTAACGGTTCGATCACAAGATCGGAATCGCCCTGGTCAAGACGGCCTGTCGGGGCGCCTACGCCAGGCTGTCGGTCCGGTGTGCCAACCTCGACCGGTGCGCCGTGCATCGGCGGGCCGGATCGCACCAGGAGGAGGCGCTCGTGTCGGTGACGGACGCGTCCACCGCAGCGCTGTCCGGCACCGCGATCCCCGGCGACCGGCTGCTCGGCCCCGGCCGCGGCGACCGGCTCCTCGACCGGGTGCTCGCCGGAGCCGAGGCCGTCCCCGGCGACCCGCTCTGCCCGCTGCGCCACAGCGTCCGCCTCGACCAGCGGCACGGCCGGCCCGTCCCGTGGCCGGTCTGGGTTCCCGACCCGGTCGTCGACGCACTCCGCACCGCCGGCGTCGACCAGCCGTGGTCGCACCAGGTCGAGGGGGCCGAGCTCGCGCACGCGGGCCACGACGTCGTCGTCGCCACCGGGACCGCGTCGGGCAAGTCGCTGGTCTACCAGCTGCCCGTCCTCACCCGGTTCGCCACCGACCGGCGCGCGACCGCCCTCTACCTCTCGCCCACCAAGGCGCTCGCCGCCGACCAGCTCCGCGCCCTCGAGGCCCTCGACATCCCCGACGTGCGCGCCACCTGCGTCGACGGCGACACCCCCGCCGAGGAACGCGACTGGGCCCGCCGCAACGCCCGCTGGATCCACAGCAACCCCGACATGCTGCACCGCTCGATCCTGCCCAGGCACGCCCGCTGGGCGACTTTCCTGCGCCGGCTCAGCCACGTCGTCGTCGACGAGTGCCATACGTACCGCGGGGTCTTCGGATCCCACGTCGCCCTGCTGCTGCGCCGGCTGCTGCGCGTCGCCGCCCGCTACGGCTCGCATCCGACGATCGTGCTCGCCTCGGCCACCGTCGCCGATCCCGGACCGTTCGCGACCGTCCTCACCGGCCGCGACGTCACCGCCGTCACCGACGACGGGTCGCCCCGCTCCGCGCGCACCGTCGCCCTCTGGGAACCACCGCTGCTGCCCGAGCTCACCGGCGAGAACCTCGCGCCCGTCCGCAGGCCCGCCGGGGCCGAGGCCTCCCGGATGCTCGCCGACCTCGTCGTCGAGGGCGCCCGCACACTCGCGTTCGTCCGGTCCCGCCGCGGGGCCGAGCTCACCGCGATGGGCGCCCGGCGGCTCCTCGCCGACGCCGCCCCCGACCTCTGCGCCAGGGTCGAGTCCTACCGCGGCGGCTACCTGCCCGAGGAACGCCGCGAGCTCGAGGCCGCCCTCGCCTGCGGCGAGCTCCTCGGCGTCGCCAGCACCAACGCCCTCGAGCTCGGGATGGACATCGCCGGGCTCGACGCCGTCGTCGTCGCCGGGTTCCCCGGCACCCGCGCCTCCTTCTGGCAGCAGGCGGGCCGCGCCGGCCGCTCCGCGGAGGAAGCGCTCGTCGTCCTCGTTGCCCGCGACGACCCCATGGACACCTACCTGGTCCACCACCCCGAGGCGCTGCTCGGCGCACCCGTCGAACGCTGCGTCCTCGACCCCACGAACCCCTACGTCCTCGCCCCGCACCTGGCCTGCGCCGCCGCCGAGCTGCCGCTCACCGAGGCCGACCTCGACGGCGTCTTCGCCGGCACCCCCGCGGCCGGTGTCCTCGATGCGCTCGTCGACGACGGCGTCCTGCGCAGGCGGCCCACCGGCTGGTTCTGGCCGTCGACACAGGACATGCCTGCCGGGTCGGTCGACATCCGCGGCTCCGGGCTCGGCCAGGTCGCCCTGGTCGAGTCCGGCACCGGCCGGATGCTCGGCACCGTCGACGCCGGCTCCGCGCCCGCGAGCGCGCACCCCGGCGCCGTGTACCTGCACCGCGGGGAGAGCTACGTCGTCGAGTCGCTCGACCTCGACGCCGGACTCGCACTGGTCCACGCCGAGACCCCCGACTGGCGCACCGACGCCCGCTCCACGGCCGACGTCGAGATCGTCGGCGAGATCGACCGCGGCGAGCACGGCGCCGTCACCGTGAGCTTCGGGGTGACCCGGGTGACCACGCAGGTCGTCGGCTACCAACGACGGGCCCTCGACGGCCGGATCCTCGAGACCGTGCCGCTGGACATGCCCGAGCAGACCCTCGAGACCCGCGCGGTCTGGTACGCGATCGACGACGCCGCCCTCGCCGACGCCGGCATCCCGCCCGCCCGCATCCCCGGCGCCCTGCACGCCGCCGAGCACGCCGCGATCGGGTTGCTGCCGCTGTTCGCGATCTGCGACCGGTGGGACATCGGCGGCATGTCGACAGCCCTGCACCCCCAGACCGGCCTGCCCACGGTGTTCGTCCACGACGGCCACCCCGGCGGGGCGGGCCTCGCCGAGCGCGGGCATGCCGTGCTGGCCGACTGGCTCGGCGCCACCCGCTCCGCGATCGAGGAGTGCAGCTGCCGGACCGGCTGCCCCTCCTGCGTGCAGTCGCCCAAGTGCGGCAACGGAAACAACCCGCTCGACAAGGCCGGCGCGATCGTCGTGCTCGACCTGGTGGTCGCGGCGCTCCGGCAGCGCTGAGCCGGGTGCTCGCGCAGCCGGTCTGCAGCCCACGGTCAGGACCGGTCAGCCTGCGCGATGGGGGTGGCCCGTGCGCGGCCACGGCGGTGCTCTCGATCGACGACATCGACACCGGTTCCGGGCGGCCCGCCGCGGTGGTCGCGCTGGAAGCCCGCACCCCGGAGGTGGCGATACCCGTGCGGCGAGGTGAGGACCTGTGCAGCGGTCGGAGAGGGTCTTCGAGGCGACAGCGGCGAGGCCGAGTCCGCGCCGACTTCGTCGTGGCACCCGGCGGTCGATAACGACGGACTGCTGCCGCCACAGTGGGCGAGCGCCGCTGACCCGCCTGGGCGGCATCTCGCCGGTCCCCAGGATCGGGGGACGAGCCGCCGGAAGAGGTGGCCGCTGCCGGCCGACCCGTCGGGGGCCGGACCGGCCGGCAGCGGCCCTGAATGCGGTGGAGCCGAATGGGGGTCGGCTCGAAGGCGCTCCGGCCCCACCGCTGTCTGGGGAGCGTGCTCGGCGTCGGGGTTCGGTGTATTCCGCCTCGCCCTGACAGGTCCAGTAGGGCAGGGACGACCGGGCATCGCCACCGGTCGTCGCCGATCGGTGCACGCGCAACGACGAGCGAGGGTCTTGATGCTGTTCGGTGGCACTCGGGGCCCGACGTGCGGAAACAGTGTCTTTGACACACGTACGACTCCGTTCGTCCTCGGCTGTCGACCGTTCGTCGTCGAGCGTGGGTCGCTCGGGTGTGATGCCTCGGCCGAGTGGACCGCGCCGGTCATCGGCTCCTCGGCGGGATACCCCGACACTCAGCGCCGGGATCCCCGCGGCGCTCGTGCGGCTCGGCGTGTCGTGTCGGACGCGCCGGGGTCAGGGTGGTGACGCGGGTCCGGCGCGGGCTCTGCCCAGCGCTTCCGGGTTGCCGAGCACCGCGGCTCTGGGGGTGCTCACCTCGACGAGCGCGTCCCATCCGTCGAGTACGCACTGCCGCAGCGTGGAGTCCATGCCGGCGGCGATCGTGCGGGCCCGGGTGCAGGCGGCGTCCTGACCCAGTGCGGCGTCGCCGGCCGCGGCCAGGCCGGCGAGGTCGGCCGCCGCCTCGGCCCGGTGGCGGGCGAGCACCGCGCCACCGAGGTCGATCCCGACGACCGCGAGTCCGAGCACGAGCACCGCGGCCAGGGCGGCATGGACCGTGGCGACACCGGAGTCGTCGACTCCCCGCCGCCTGCCGGCACGGTCCTGGCCCGATCCGGTCCTCGCCGCCGCAGGACCGCGCCGCGCTCGCACTCCCGTCGGGATCGACGCAGGAGCGGTGACCGGAACCACCCGGCCGGCCCGTTGCGGCCGTCGGCTGCCGCCCGAGCCCGCCGGCCCATCCACCGAGTTCGACGTGGGACCGGATTCCGGCGGCGCCGGGGCAGTCCGGTGTCGGACTCGGCGGAGTGTTCGGGCGAGTCGGCCGGCCGCGCCACCCACTCTGGCCGCGCCACCCACTCCCACCGCGCCACTCACTCCGGTTGCGCTGCCCGGTTCGACGGACCTGCCCGGTTCGACGGAGCCGCCCGGCTCGACGGCCGGTGGACCGGCCGGCTCGGTGGCGGCGACGGCGCGGGCGGAGACCCGGAGCGGGAACGGGCGGACGGCGGGAGCGGTCACGGAGGCGACCACGTCGTCACCCTGGGATGCGATCTCGACGACCGCGCCCGGCGGGGCCAACTGCGAGGCGACGGCGCGGCCGCGGTCGGGCTCGCCCCGGGCCGCGAGCCGTGCCGCCTCCCGCGCGGCGTCGGTGCACCGGACGGCGGCGACGACGGCCAGGATCGCGCCCATCGCCGCCAGCGCCACGACGACCAGCACCCCGAGCGCGATCGCGGCCTCGACGGTCACGGCGCCCCTGTCGTCGACACGCTTCGCGTGGGTCAGACGGTCGAGGAGAGCGCGCGTTCGACCAGCCCGGTCAGCGCCGTGACGATGTTCTCCCCGCTGACGACGCTGTAGAGCACCGCCGCGAACGCTGCCGCGGCGAGCGTCCCGATCGCGTACTCGACCGTCGACATCCCGGCGTCGTCGGTCAGGAACCGCCGGAGTCGGCGCAGCAACGGGGTACGGCGGGAGTGGGTGAGGACGGACATCGGGTTCTCCTTCTGGTGGGTGGGACGGACGGATCTGTGGGGTGGGCACCGTGCGGCTCACCGGAGGGAGGCTCACCACAGGGCCAGGGCATCGCCCGCGAGGCCGACGACGACGGGCGCGATGCCGAGGACGAGGAACGCAGGTAGGAAGCAGAGGCCGAGTGGGCCCGTGATCGTCACGGCGGCGCGCTGGGCCCGCGCGCGGGCGGTGTCGACGAGCTCCCCGCGCAGCCGAACCGCCTCGGTGCGGGCGACGTGCGCGATGCCGGAGCCCGTCGCGGCCGACCGCCGGGCCGCGCGGGAGAAGACGGCGAGGGCGGGCCGGGCAGCAGCGCTCTGCCATGCCTCAACAGGATCGGCGCCGAGCTCGAGCAGTCCTGCGACCCGGCGCAGGTCGCGACCGGCCGGGCCGGAGAGCCGCAGGGCGGTGGCGTCGACGGCGGTGGGCAGCGGCAGGCCCGCGTCGAGGCAGACGGCGAGCAGCTCCCAGCCACCGGCGAGCTCGGCGGGGGACTCACCGGCGTCGGCGGCCCGGGCCCGCCGTGCCAGGACCACGAACGCGCCGGTCACGAGTGCGCCCAGGGTGACTCCTGCGACCGCCCCACCGACGGCGGCGGCGAGTGCACCCACTGCGACGCCGCCGGTGACCGTCCAGCCGCGGCGCAACGTCGCCGGGGTGGGCGCGGCGAGGAGGACCGGCGCGGACCGGTACAGCAGCCGCAGCCGGGTGCGGCTGACGTGGACGTCGGTGGTCACGAGCGCCGCGGCGGCAAGGAGCGCGACGGCGGCGAGCAGGGGGCTCATCGGGGGACCGCCGCGGCGAGGATGCGTTCGGACCAGGCGACACCCGCCGCGGTCAGCAGCGTGCCGCCGACGAGCAGGACCGCGCCGAGGAGGCCGTCGCGCAGCACCCCGATCGGATCCGCACCCATGAGTTGCCCGAACGCGAGGCCGAGCACCGGCAGCAGGGTGAGGACCGTGGCGGTCGCACGCGGACCGGCCAGCTCGGCACGGACCCGGTTGCCGAAGTCGACGCGCCAGCGGACGTCGGTGGCGACGGACGCGAGGAGGGTCGCGAGCGGGACGCCGTGGCGGTCGGACAGCGCCCAAGCCGCGGCGACACGGTCGACGTCGGCGGTGAGGGCGGAGTGCAGGGCCGAGCGGGCGAGCGCCGCCGGGACGGTCTCGCCGAGACGTAGCGCGGCCTCGGCGGGACGCAGCGCGTCGCGGGCGGTGACGCCGTCGGAGTCGATCCCGGCGAGCGCGGCCGCGGGATGCGCTCCCGCGCGCAGCTCGTCGCAGATGCGGGTCAGCGCGTCGGCGAGCTCGGTGCCGGCGAGGGCAGCGGCGAGGGCGGCCCGCCGCGCCACGCGACGACGAGCCCAGATCGTGCCGGCCAGCAACCCGGCCGCCGCCCCGCCGGCACCGGCGACGAGCCCGGCCACCGTGGTCGCGCCGAGCACGACCCAGAGCGCCGCCGTCGGACGCGGGAGCCGTCGCCCGCCGACGTCGGTGCCGGTCACGCGGCGCAGCCGGGCTGCGGCGGTGTGCCCGGGCGCGACGAGGACGGCCGCTGCGAGCGCGACGAGGGCGGCACTCACCACGTCGGCTCCTGACCGCGGGCCGCGAACAGCGCACCGAGCACGGCACGGCCGGTGTCCCAGCCGCCGGATCGGGTCCACGCGGGCTCGACGAGGACGCGTCCGTCGCCGCGGTCGAGGACGCCGACGCCGTCGAGGACGCGGTGTCCGTCGCGGCGGCTCATGTGCAGGACGACCTGCACCGCGGCGGCGAGCTGGCTGTGGGCCGTGGGCGGGGCCATCCCGCCGAGCGCCGCGAGCGCCTCGATCCGGGCCGGGACCTCGCTCGGGGAGTTGGCGTGCACGGTGCCGGCGCCACCGTCGTGACCGGTGTTGAGGGCAGCGAGCAGGTCGCACACCTCCTCACCGCGCACCTCGCCGACGACGAGCCGGTCGGGCCGCATCCGCAGCGCCTGCCGGACGAGCTCGCGCAGCGCGACCCCGCCGGCCCCTTCGACGTTGGCGGGCCGGGCGACGAGCCGGACGACGTGCGGGTGCCGGGGCCGCAGCTCCTCGGCGTCCTCGACGGTGACGATGCGCTCGGCGGGGTCGGCCGCCGAGAGCAGCGCGGTGAGCAGCGTGGTCTTGCCGCTGCCGGTCCCGCCGGAGACGAGGACGGCGAGCCGGGCGGCGACGACGGCGCGGAGCAGGGCTGCACCGGTGGCGTCGACGGTTCCGAGGGCGGTCAGGGTGTCGAGGTCGTGGGTCGCGGGCCGCAGGACCCGCAGCGACAGGCAGGTGCCGTCGGCCGCGACCGGGGCGAGCACGGCGTGCAGCCGCACCCCGGAGTCGGCCAGCCAGCCGTCGACGCAGGGGCTCGCGTCGTCGAGGCGGCGCCCCGCGGCGAGGGCCAGCCGTTGGGCGAGGCGGCGGACGGCGGCCTCGTCGGCGAAGGACACGGCGGTGCGTTCGAGCCCGCGGCCGCGGTCGACCCAGACGGCGCCGCCGCTGACGAGCACGTCGGTGGTGCGCGGGTCGCGCAGCAGGGCGTCGAGGGGCCCCGCACCGATGAACTCCTGACGCAGTGTGCGCAGCGCGGCGAGGGTGTCGAGGTCGGAGACGACGCCGCCGGCCTCCGCGCGGATCGCGGCGGCGACGGCCGCGGCGGTGGGCTCCCCGCCGCTCTCGGCGAGCCGCGAACGGACCCGGTCGACCAGGGCGCTCACGACGCCCACCCGCTGCGGCTGAGCCGGGACCGGTCGCGCAGCTCGGTGAGCAGGGTGGCGGCGGTGTCGGCGAGGGGGCCGCGGTCGGCGGGTGGGAGGCCGCGTTCGAGCCGGCGGTCGAGGTCGTGCTGCGGGCGCATCGAGGCGAGGAGCGGGACGTCGAGCACCCGGGCTATCTCGACGGGTGCCAGCCTGCCCGGTGACGGCCCGCGGACGACGAGCCCCACCGCGGGGCACCGTGCGGCGAGCTCGGTCGCGACGCGGGCGGCCGCGGCGCAGGCGCGCACGTCGGCCGGGACGACGAGGACGGTGAGGTCGGCCGCCGGGAGGACGACGGCGGCTGAGTCGCCCGGTTGGCGGGGCACGTCGCACACGACGGTGTCGCCCGCGCGGCGCCCGGACTCGACGACGGCACGCAGGGCGCCGGCGGTCGGGCCGGGCCCGATCCGGTCGCAGGACAACAGGGACAGCCCGCGGTCGCCCATGGCGGGCAGCGCGTCGTGCAGTGCGCCCGCAGGGATCCGTCCGTCCACGACGGACAGCTCGGGCCATCGGACGCCGCGGACGTCCTCGGCGCCGAGGAGGAGGTCGAGGCCACCGCCGAGCGGGTCGCAGTCGAGCAGCAGGGTGCGGGTGCCGTCGCGGGCCGCGCGCAGCGCCGTGGCCGCGGCGAGGGCCGAGGCGCCTGCGCCGCCGCAGCCGCCGACGACCGCCAGCACGGCGCCCGGTGGCCCCGCGTTCTCGGTCGCCTCGGTGAACGTGGTGACCAGCCACAGCTCGCCCTCGGGGAGTTCGACGATGTTCGTGGCGCCGACGACGAGCCCGAGCCGCCACACGTGTGGCGGCGGGTCGGCGGGTGTGACCAGCACTGTCCCGTCGCGGCGGGGGAGCGGGACGTGGGCGCAGCGTTCGGCCGCCCCGACGTCCATCACGACGACGGCCGCGTCCGTCCAATGGCGGCGGGCGTCGGTCGCGTCGAGCGCGCGGTGGACCTCGCACCCCGCGGCGGCGGCGAGGCGCAGCACGGCGTCGAGGAGGTCGGGATCGTCGACCATCAGCAGTGCGCGTCGCTCGTCCATCTGTCCTCGTCTCCTCGCCGGCACCGTCGGGGAGCGGTGCGCTGTCCGTCGTCGAGCGTGTCGGCCCGGACGGGGACGTGGGGAGGTTGACCGGAGACTGTGGACAGGTCTGTGGAGATGTGGACGGATCGACCCGATGGTTGCTGTGGACGGCCGGCGGTGTCGGTGGGGTGTGTGACGATGCGGCGGGCAGCACGCGCGGCGCGGCGGGAGAACCGCCCGAGATCCGCTGGCGCCCAATGCATCCGGCCTGCCCCGGACATGGGACGACCCCCGCCAGGGGGGAGTGGCGGGGGCCGTCGTGGGTTCAGCCCCGGGGGGTCGAGCTGAACCGCGGGCCCGCGAACGGGCCGCGGCAATCGTAGCCCGATAAGGGCCCGATGCGCGCCCCTCCGAGGGATGTGGTTCGGGGTGTCGCCGTGGCGTGCCGCGCGCCGTGACGCGGTGTCGTCGCCGGCATCTGGCAAGCTCCCGCGACGTGCCACGACCGCCCGAGGGGACCCCGACGTCGGCGGCGTTCTTCGACCTCGACAAGACGATCATCGCGGGGTCGAGCGCGCTGGCGTTCAGCCGGCCGTTCCGCAGCCACGGGCTGATCGGGCGCAGGGCCGTCCTGCGCAGCGTCTACGCCCAGCTGATGCTGCTGCTCGCGGGCGCCGATGCGGACACGATGGACATGCTGCGCAAGCGGATCACGGCGTTGTGCGCGGGCTGGGAGGTCGAGCAGGTCCGGTCCATCGTGGCCGAGACGCTGCACGAGATCGTCGAGCCGCTGGTCTACGCGGAGGCGGCCGATCTGATCGCCCGGCACCAGGCGGCGGGTGAGGAGGTCGTCGTGCTGTCGGCATCGGGGGTGGAGGTCGTGGAGCCGATCGCGGCGCTCGTCGCGGCCGACCGCTGCTTCGCCACCCGGATGACGGTGCGTAACGGCCGGTACACCGGTGACATCGACTACTACTGCTACGGCGAGCACAAGGCGGAGGCGGCTCGGGACATCGCGGCCGAGCGCGGCTACCGGATGGCCGACTGCTGGGCCTACTCCGACTCGATCACCGACCTGCCGCTGCTCGCCGCGGTGGGCCATCCGACGGCGGTCAACCCGGACAAGGCACTGCGCCGGGAGGCCGAGGAGCGGGGTTGGCCGGTGCTGACGTTCGCCGATCCCGTGGCGCTGGGTTCACGGCTGCGGGTGTCGTCGCCGACGACGTTGGCTGCCGCGGGCGTGGGTGTGGTGGCGCTGGCCGGCGCAGGATGGATCGGGCACCGGTCGTTGCGACGGCACTGGCGCTGAGCAGCGCAAACAATCCTTTGTACTCCGTGCCCGCAGCTCCGGTGCAGCCCCCATCCGGGTTCCGTGCGACGCCTTTTCGTCACCACGCGTCCATCCGGTGGTGTACCCGATCCGACCCTTGATGTGCCCGCGGTCACGCACTACAAATGACCCCACGGACTCCGGTCGGCCAGGGGCGGTACGGCAGAGAAGTACCCGTCTCCCCCGGGTGGGCTCCGTGCACGGACGCCGGGCACTCCACGCACAGCACGCCGCGGGAGGCATGTCGTCGTGGGCCTGCGTACCGGGACGCCGGACGCCGAGGCCGGACCACGACACGTAGTGCACGCCTGGACCCCGGAAGGTCGTGCGAGAGGGGCGGTACCCGTGAGGGTGCCGCCTTTCTCATGTCCTGGGCACGACCACGGCGACGACGGCGACGACGGCGACGACGGCTAGCGCGACTCCGCGATCGAGGTCGCCTCCCGTGCGCCCGCCTCCCACTGTTCACAGCAGTGCAGCAGCCACGCACCCACGCCGTCGGCCCCGCCGGCCGCGAACGCCGCGGCAGCCGTCCGGTACTCGGCGAGCCTGCGCAGGTGCCCGACCTCCGGCACGGCGAGCGACTTCACGTCGAGACCCGACGCGGTCGCGGCGAGCCGGGCGGCGGCGCGCGCGACCACACCGTCCGCGACCCCGAAGGGCGTCAGCGCGAGGATTTCGCCGTGCACGACGGCGACGAGGACGGGCGCGGGCACCCGGGTCGCGCCGGTGACGAGGTCGGCGAGCAGCGCCAGCCGGTCCGACGTGCCGGGCCTGGGCCGGCCGAGCTCGGCGTCGTGCTGCTCGACGGGTACGAGGTCGGCGGCCGCGAGGACGTGCAGCCGGGCCAGCGCCTGCAGCGGCGCGGCCTTCCACACCGGGACCAGCCGGGCGTGCTCGTCGGCCACCCGCGCCGCGCCGGCGAGCAGCGGGTCGGAGACGAGGTCCGCGGTGGTCAGCGGGGCACCGTCGATCGCCGCCGAGGCGCGGGCGCCACGCAGGCCTCCCTCGGCCGCGTTGGCGGCGAATCCTCGCCTGTTGGCCGGGTGGTTGTGGACGGCGACGAGCGCGTCCCGGACGCGTGCCACGGCGTCGCCGACGCCGGGCAGCGACACGAGCGGTGCCAGCGGGTCCGTGGTGGAGGAGGGGGCCACGACGCCATGCTGTCATCGGTGCCGACCCCCACCTGTCACCCGGTGGCTCCCTCTCCGTACTGACGGTGCATCCGGCGCGTCGGCGCACTACCGTTCGCTGCGAGACGGTGACCCTGACCGCCGCCGAGTTGTGCTCGCGGTCGGTGGCCCCGCAGCCACGAGGAGGACGTGAGGAAATGGCCGAGTCCGGCGCCACCCTGAGCAACCTGTCGCACGAGGACCGCACCTTCCCGCCCAGCGAGGAGTTCGCGGCCCAGGCCAATGCGACGGCGGACTGGTACGACCGGGCCGACGCCGACCGGGAGGCGTTCTGGGCGGAGCAGGCCGACCGGCTCTCGTGGACGAAGAAGTGGGACACGGTCCTGGAGTGGGACGCCCCCTTCGCCAAGTGGTTCGTCGGCGGTGAGCTGAACGTCGCCTACAACTGTGTGGACCGCCACGTCGAGGACGGGCACGGCGACCAGGTGGCCTTCCACTGGGAGGGGGAGCCCGGCGACACCCGCACCATCACCTACGCCGACCTGCAGCGTGATGTGTGCCGGGCGGCGAACGCGCTGACCGAGCTCGGCGTCGGCAAGGGTGACCGGGTCGCGATCCAGCTGCCGATGATCCCGGAGGCCGCGGTCGCGATGCTGGCGTGTGCCCGGCTGGGTGCGCTGCACAGCGTGGTGTTCGGCGGGTTCTCGCCGAGCGCGCTGAAGTCCCGGATCGAGGACGCCGAGGCGAAGCTGCTCATCACCTCCGACGGGCAGTACCGGCGCGGCAAGCCGGCCCCGATGAAGGAGAACACCGACCAGGCGGTCGCCGACACGCCGTCGATCGAGCACGTGCTCGTCGTGAAGCGCACCGAGACCGACGTCCCGTGGACCGACGGCCGCGACGTCTGGTGGCACGAGATCGTCGACCGGCAGGCCGACACGCACGAGGCCCGGTCGTTCGACGCCGAGCACCCGCTGTACATCCTCTACACGTCCGGGACGACGGGGAAGCCCAAGGGCATCCTGCACACGTCCGGCGGCTACCTCACCCAGGCGGCCTACACCCATCACGCCGTCTTCGACCACAAGCCCGGTGAGAGCGTGTACTGGTGCACCGCGGACATCGGATGGGTGACCGGGCACTCCTACATCGTGTACGGGCCGTTGGCGAACCGGGCGACCTCGGTGATGTACGAGGGCACGCCCAACACCCCGCACGAGGGTCGGCACTGGGAGATCATCCAGAAGTACGGTGTCTCGATCTACTACACCGCGCCCACGTTGATCCGGACGTTCATGAAGTGGGGCAAGGAGATCCCGGAGAAGTACGACCTGTCCTCGCTCAAGGTGCTGGGTAGTGTCGGTGAGCCGATCAACCCCGAGGCGTGGATGTGGTACCGGGAGAACATCGGCCGCAACAACTGCCCGATCGTCGACACCTGGTGGCAGACGGAGACGGGCGCGATGATGATCGCCCCGCTGCCGGGCGTGACCGCGACGAAGCCGGGTTCGGCGATGCGCACCCTGCCGGGCATCAGTGCCGAGGTCGTCACCGAGGAGGCCGAGCCGGTCGGCCCGGGCGGCGGCGGCTACCTGGTGCTCGACAAGCCGTGGCCGTCGATGCTGCGTGGCATCTGGGGCGACGAGGAGCGCTACCGCGACACCTACTGGTCCCGCTTCGAGAAGCAGGGCTACTACTTCGCGGGCGACGGTGCGAAGTACGACGACGACGGCGCGATCTGGCTGTTGGGGCGGGTCGACGACGTCATGAACGTGTCCGGGCACCGCATCTCGACCACCGAGGTCGAGTCGGCGCTGGTCAGCCACCCCACGGTGGCCGAGGCCGCGGTCGTCGGCGCGTCGGACGAGACGACGGGCCAGGGCATCGTGGCGTTCGTGATCCTGCGCGGCAACGTCGCCCAGGACGAGGCCAAGGGCGAGGAAGCCATCAAGGCGCTGCGCGAGCACGTCTCCAAGGAGATCGGGCCGATCGCCAAGCCGCGCCAGATCATGGTCGTCGACGAGCTGCCCAAGACGCGCTCGGGCAAGATCATGCGCCGGCTGCTGCGTGACGTCGCGGAGAACCGCGAGGTCGGCGACGTGACGACGCTGGCGGACTCGACGGTCATGGACCTGATCTCGTCGGGCATGCAGGACGGGAAGGGCGAGGACTGAGCGAGACGGCGCGGCCGCTGGAGAGGCTCGGCTTCCTCACCATCGGCCTCTTCGACGGTGCCGATCCGGGGCCCGGCCACGAGAACACGCTGCGGACCATCGAGCTGGGCGAGCAGCTCGGGTTCGACAGTGCCTGGCTACGGCATCGGCACCTCCAGTACGGGATCTCCTCGCCCGTCGCCGTCCTCGCGGCGGCGTCGCAGCGTACGCGGCGCATCGAGTTCGGCACCGCGGTCACGCCGCTGGGCTGGGAGAACCCGTTGCGCCTCGCCGAGGACCTGGCGACTGTCGACCTGCTCTCGGGCGGCCGGCTCAACCCGGGGGTGAGCGTGGGACCGCCACGCAACCTCGACGAGGTCCGGGAGGCGCTCTGTCCCGGTACCGACGAGGACTTCGGCGACGAGCGCCTCAGCCGGCTGCTGCGTCTCGTCGCGGGCGAGCGGGCGAGCACCTTCAGCGGCACCGAGGGCTTCGAGGTCTACTCGGAACGGGTGGAGCCGCACTCGCCCGGGCTGCGGTCGCGGATGTGGTACGGCGCGGCGAGCCTGGGGTCGGCGCGGCGGGCCGGTGAGCTGGGGATGAACCTGCTGACCAGCTCGGTCGTGCGGGCCGAGGGCAACGAGAGGACGGGGTTCGCGGCGATTCAGCGGGCCCAGATCGACGAGTTCCGGCAGTCGCACCCCCAGGGCCGGGTGTCGCAGGGGCTCGTCGTCGTCCCGACCGACTCGGCGACACCGCAGCAACGTGCGAAGTACGAGGCCTACGCGGCCGAACGGACGCCACGAACGGAGAAGCCCCAGGGTCCGGCCGGGATGCTGTTCGCCCGCGACATCGTCGGCCCGTCGGAGTGGATCGCCGAACAGCTGCACGCCCACGAGGCCTACCGGGCGGTGACCGAGGTGGTGTTCGCGCTGCCGTTCAGCTTCGAGCCGCAGGACTACGTCCAGATCCTCACCGACATGGCGACGCGGCTGGGGCCGGCGCTCGGCTGGTCACCGACGGTCGATGCGGTGTAGGCACTGCTCGTGTCCGACGACGATCTCGTGGTGCGCAAGAACGTGGTGCTGGCGGAGCGCGAGCTCCGCTGGCGCTTCTCGCGCGCCTCGGGTCCCGGCGGACAGGGCGTGAACACGACGGACTCGCGGGTGGAGCTGTCGTTCGACGTGGCGCGCTCGCCGAGCGTGCCCGACGACCTGCGCGAGCGGGCGGTGCGCCGGCTCGGCAACCGCCTCGTCGACGGGGTGCTCACGATCGTGGCGTCCGAACACCGCTCCCAGCTGCGCAACCGTGACGCCGCCCGGGAGCGGCTGCTGGCGGCCCTGCGAGAGGCGACGGCGGCCGACCCACCCGCGCGGCGGCCGACGAAGCCGTCGAGGGGTGCGAAGCGGCGGCGGATGGACGCGAAGACGCGGCGCGGCGCGATCAAGAGGCTCCGGGGCCGCCCGGACGAGTAGCGGCCCGGGCGCCGCAGGACCACGGGCGTCCCCCGAATGTCGCATCCACCTGGGGATTCCCCGCGTACCCTCGGTGCAGTGCCGCCGGTGGAGTCACCGACCCCGTTCGACGACACCCCCGGGCCCGCAGCGAACGATCATCGTGGCGGCGCTGGTGGGTCGCGGGCGGCGCGGTGGCCGCCGTCGACGTGCAGCGCCGTGGCGTCGAGCTGAGCGTCTTCCTCGTCGTCGCTGCGGTGCAGGCGCTGCTTCGGCGGGCTGTGGGCGGTGTCCCGCTGGACGGCGTTCCCGGACTGAGCCGGCCGGTGTTCCCGGACCGAGCGGCGGTAAGGTCGTCGGCGGTGTGCCGGGAAGTCTGGTCGGCGTGTCGTCCGCATGCCCGATTCCGCCGGAGCCGCCCCGATGAACCGCCGCCTGCCCGAGCCCGTCTCCGAGTTCGCCCGCTACCTGCGCACCGAGACCGTCGGCGGGATGGTGCTGCTCGGGGCCACCGCGATCGCGTTGATCTGGGCGAACTCGCCGTGGAAGGGCGGCTACGAGACGGTCCGCGACGCCCGCCTCGGGCCCGCCGCGCTCGGGCTCGACCTCACCGTCGGTCAGTGGGCCACCGACGGGCTGCTCGCCCTGTTCTTCTTCGTCGTCGGCCTCGAGCTCAAGCGTGAGCTCGTCGTCGGCGAGCTGTCGTCGATCCGGCGCGCCCTGTTGCCGGTCGCTGCCGCGTTGGGTGGCATGGTCGTCCCCGCGGGGCTCGCGCTGCTCGTCGGGCGCGGCGCCCCCGGCATGGACCAGGCCTGGGCGATCCCCGTCGCCACCGACATCGCCTTCGCGCTCGGGGTGCTCGCGCTGGCCGGCTCGTCGCTCCCGGCGACAGCGCGCATCTTCCTGCTCGGCCTCGCCGTCGCCGACGACCTCGGCGCCATCGTCGTCATCGCCGTGGTCTTCTCGGCAGGCATCCACCTGCTCGGGCTGCTCGTCGCCGCGGCCTGCGCGGCCACGTTCTGGTACCTGCAGCGCCGCCGCGTCCGCGCCTGGTGGCTCTACGTGCCGCTCGCCCTGGTGACGTGGGCGGCCGTCCACGAGTCCGGCATCCATGCGACGATCGCCGGCGTCGTCCTGGGCCTGCTCGTCCGGGTCCGCGCCGACCCCGGCGAGGAGCACGCCCCGGCCGTGTGGCTCGAACACCGGCTGCAGCCGTGGTCGGCCGGGCTGTGCGTGCCGGTGTTCGCGCTCTTCGCCGCCGGGGTGCCGCTCGGGGCCCAGGCGCTGCGGACGGTCGTCACCGATCCGGTCCCGCTCGCCGTCGTCGCGGGTCTGCTGGTGGGCAAGGTGATCGGCATCGCCGGGTCGGCCGCACTGGTCATGCGGCTCGTCCCCGGTAGCCGCCCACGTGGGCTCGGCGGCCGCGACATACTCGCGGTGTCCATGCTCGGCGGGGTCGGCTTCACCGTCAGCCTGCTCATCGCCGAGCTGTCGCTGGCCGACCTGCCGGCCGAGATGGAGGCGGCCAAGGCCGCGGTCCTGCTCGCGAGCACCGCGGCCGCGCTCATCGCGGCCGCCTTGCTGCTGCGCCGCCGTCGCGTCCACAGCGGAGCGGAACCCCGGAGCGACACCGGATCGACCCCGGAATGACGACGGGCACGTCACGACCGGATGACGGTTGCGCCTGAGCGGGCACCGCCCGTGGGGCCGTGGCACGATGACTCCTGATCACGACGTGTCACCGGCTCCCCGGAGCGACGGTGACGATCCCAGCAGGACAGAAGAAGGGGACCGCGGTGGCCAGCCCGACCAACACCGGCGGCACGGACGTTCCGCCTGTGCTGCCCTCGATCCCGCTGTCCGCGGACCCGGTCAAGCCGGAGGACCAGTCGGTCGGCGGACTCGTCAAGGACGTGACGACGCACCTGTCGTCGCTGGTCCGCTCCGAGGTGGAGCTCGCCAAGGCCGAGGTCACGTCCGAGGTCAAGAAGGGCGTGCAGGGCAGCATCTTCTTCATCGTCGCCCTGACGATCGTGCTGTTCAGCCTGTTCTTCCTGTTCTTCGCCCTGGGCGAGCTGCTCGCCCTGTGGCTGAACCGGGCGGCGGCGTTCGGCATCGTCTTCGGCTTCATGGTCGTCGTCGCCGGCCTGTTCGGCTTCCTCGGCTTCCTGCGGGTGCGCAAGATCCGCAAGCCGGAGCGCACGATCAGCTCGCTCAAGGACACCGCCCAGGTCATCGGCAGCCGCGGCAAGTCCGCGGGGAACACCCCTGAGCTGACCTGACCCGGTGGTCGCACGGCGCCGCGGGCCGGACCCGTCGGTCGTCCGGATCGAGGGCCCCTGGATCCACCGGGACGTGTCCGCCAACGGGATCCGGCTGCACGTCGCCGAGGCGGGCACCGGCCCGCTCGTCGTGCTGCTGCACGGCTTCCCGGAGTTCTGGTGGTCGTGGCGCCACCAGCTGCCCGACCTGGCCGCCGCCGGGTACCGGACCGTCGCTGTCGACCTGCGCGGCTACGGCGACTCCGACAAGCCGCCCCGCGGCTACGACCTGTGGACCCTCGCCGGCGACATCGCCGGCCTGATCCGGGCGCTCGGTGAGGAGCGCGCCACCGTCGTCGGGCACGACTGGGGCGGCTTCATCGCGTGGACGCTCGCCGCGCTGCACCCGCGGCTCGTCGCGGGGCTGGGGATCGTCGGCGCGGCGCACCCGCTGGCGTTCCGCCGGGCCGTGTGGCGCGACCCTCGCGGCCAGGGCCGGGCCACCGCCTCCTACGCGCTCGGCTTCCAGCTGCCGCGGCTGCCCGAAAGGTCCCTGCGCGTCGACGACGGCGCCCGGGTCGAGACGATCATGCGCCGCTGGGCGGGACACGACTGGACGATCACCCACGACTTCGCGGACGTGGTGGCGCACAACAGGTCCGCAATCCGGATCGGGGTCGTCGCGCACACGTCGATGGAGTACTACCGGTGGGCGATGCGCTCCCAGCTGCGCGCCGAGGGCCGGCGGTTCGCCGCGGCCGTCGCCCGTCCCGTCAGCGCGCCCGTCCTCGCCATCCACGGTGCCGACGACCCCTGCATCCTGCCCGCGACGGCCGCCGCGTCCGACCGCTGGGCCGGCGGCGGGGTGCGCCGCCACGTCCTCGCCCGCGCCGGGCACTTCCCGCACCAGGAACGGCCCGGGCAGGTACGCAGGCTGCTGCGTGACTTCGTCGCCGACGTCAGCCGCTGAGCCCTCGGCCGCGGCTCGTCGCCGCCGTCAGCGCGTCCCGGACCGCCACCGCCGTGTCGGGGTGGTCGCTGAACACGCCCTCGACGCCCAGTCGCAGGTACCGCTCCGCCTCGGCGAACGCGTCCCCGAAGTCGTCGTCGTGCCACTCGCCGTCGGGTCCCGGACGGCGCAGGTCGGCCGGTAGGAACCGGTTCTCGTTGCGCAGCGTGAACACCAGCACCGACAGCCCGAAGTCGTGTGCCTCCGACACCAGCAGCGGGTCGACGAGCCGCTTCGCCGCCCCGACCGCGTCGGCGTAGCGGGCGATCCCCGCGAACCCCGCGGGCGTGGCGAGATCGGCGAACGTCCGCGGGTCCCCGGCCGCGGTGAGGTCCGCGGGGGCCCCGTGGTCGTCGAGCAGCTGCACCAGGCCCGTCCGCAACGCCCCGCGCAGGGCGACGAGGTTCGCCGTCTCGAACGACTGCACCCACACCGGCGACCCCGGCCGGTTCAGACCCGCTCGGTCGAGCGCGTCGACCAGCGCGGGCTCGATCGGCAGGCCGCGGGCCGCGAACCAGCTGGAGTGCTTGATCTCGGGGAACAGCCCGATCGGCCTGCCGACCTCGGCCGACAGCCGCGCCCGCAGCTCGAGGATCTCGTCGAACGTCGCGACCGGGTGGCGTCCGTCGTGGAGTGTGTTGCGCCTGCGGACGTCCGGGATGCGCTCCACCGCGCGCAGCGTCCGCACCTCGGCCAGCGTCAGGTCGTCGACGAACCAGCCCTCGCGCGCGACGCCGTCGATCGTCTTCGTCGTCCGGCGGTCGGCGAACTCCGGACGTGCCGCGATGTCGGTCGTCCTGCCGATCTCCGGCTCGTGCCGGCCGACGAGAACCCCGTCGGCCGTGCACACCAGATCCGGCTCGAGCGCGTCGGCGCCGAGACGTACACCCAGCTCGTAGGCCGCGAGCGTGTGCTCCGGCCGGTATCCCGACGCTCCACGATGTGCGATCACCAGGGGTGCCGTCGCACCGGAGCCGAGGTCGATCACCGGCTGTCCTCCCGGTCGGGTGATGATCGGGCCAGTCTGGGGGCGCGGGACGACTGTCCGGGCGACGGAAGTCGACCGGGCGACGTCGCCGCGGTGAACGCGTGACGACCGCGCCGTCCCGCCTGGGACTGTGACGCGCGTCCGGATCCCGCATGCGGTGACCACCCACCCGCCGCGGGCCCCTAGGCTGGCCGACCGTGCGAGTCCTGGTGATCGGCTCCGGTGCCCGAGAGCACGCCCTGGTCCTGAGCCTGGCGTCCGACCCTGCGGTCACGGCGTTGGCGTGTGCCCCCGGCAACGCCGGCACCGCCGCCGTCGCCGAGCAGCACGGCGTCGACGCGGTCGACCCCGAGGCGGTCGTCGGGCTGGCCCGTGACTGGACGGCCGACCTCGTCGTCGTCGGGCCGGAGGTGCCGCTGGTCGCCGGTGTCGCCGACGCCGTGCGCGCCGCCGGCATCGACTGCTTCGGCCCCGGCGCCGCCGCGGCCCGCATCGAGGGCTCCAAGAGCTTCGCCAAGGACGTCATGACGGCCGCGGGCGTCGCCACCGCGGGCTGCGAGATCGTCGACAGCCCTGCGCTGCTCGACGCCGCGCTCGACCGGTTCACGCCGCCGTACGTCGTCAAGGACGACGGGCTCGCCGCAGGCAAGGGCGTCGTCGTCACCACCGACCGCGAGATCGCCCGCGCGCACGCCGCCGCCCTGCTCGACGGCGGCCACCCTGTGCTGCTGGAGACGTTCCTCGACGGACCGGAGGCGTCGCTGTTCTGCCTGGTCGACGGCACCACCGTCGTCCCGCTCGTGCCGGCCCAGGACTTCAAGCGCGTCGGCGACGACGACTCCGGTCCCAACACCGGCGGCATGGGCGCCTACGCCCCGCTGCCCTGGATCGACGACGCGGCGGTCGCCGACATCGTCGCCCGCGTCGTGCAGCCGGTCGCCGACGAGATGGCCCGGCGCGACGTCCCGTTCTCCGGGCTGCTCTACGCGGGCCTCGCCATGACCTCGGCCGGGCCGTCGGTCATCGAGTTCAACTGCCGGTTCGGTGACCCCGAGACCCAGGTCGTCCTCGCGCTCCTGCGCACCCCGCTCGCCGGCCTGCTGCGTGCCGTCGCCACCGGGACCCTCGCCGACGTCGCGCCCCTGGAGTGGGCCGAGGGCTCGGCCGTCACGGTCGTCGTCGCCGCAGAGGGCTACCCCGGCGTTCCCCGGCTCGGTGACGTCATCAGTGGCGCCGACGGGGAGGGCGTCCTGCATGCAGGCACCCGGCGCCGCGACGACGGCGCCGTCGTCTCCGCGGGCGGGAGGGTGCTCTCGGTCGTGGGCACCGGCGACGACCTCGACGGCGCCCGCGCCGACGCCTACGAGCGGCTCGCGGGCGTCAACCTCCCGGGCTCGCACCACCGCACCGACATCGCGGCCCGCGCCGCCCGCGGCGAGGTCGCGATCCCGGCCCGCGCCTGACCCGCGGCAGCCCCGAGCGATCCGCGCGCAACCTCGGCGTCCTCCTGCGCCCGGATCACGACCGTGAGGTTGCGGCCGGTTCTCGGGAGCGTCCGCCGGGGCGTCTCCTAGGCTCGGGACGTGACCGGTCCGCGCCCCGAAGCGCTTCGCTCGCAGATCCCGCCGTTCCACGTCATGGACGTCTGGCAGGCCGCGGCCGAGCGGGCCCGCAGCCACGGCGACCTCGTGAACCTCTCGGCGGGCCAGCCGTCGACGCCCGCGCCGAAGGCGGTGCGCACCGCGGCCGCGGCGGCGCTGGAGACCGAGGTCCTCGGCTACACCGTGGCGCTGGGCATCGAGCCGCTGCGCGAGGCGATCGCAGGCCACTACGGGCGCACCTACGACCTCGACGTCGCACCGGACGACGTCGTCGTCACCACCGGCTCGTCGGGCGGGTTCCTGCTGGCGTTCCTGGCCGCGTTCGACGCCGGCGACCGCGTGGCGCTCGCCCGGCCCGGCTACCCCTGCTACCGCAACATCCTCACCGCGCTGGGCTGCGAGGTCGTGGAGCTGCCGTGCGGCCCGGAGACGCGGTTCCAACCGACCGTCGAGATGCTGGAGGCGCTGGACGAGCCCGTCGCGGGCCTCATCGTCGCCAGCCCCGCCAACCCGACCGGCACGGTCCTCGACCCGGCGGAGCTCGCGGCGCTCGCGACGTGGTGCGAGGGCAACGGCGTGCAGTTCGTCAGCGACGAGATCTACCACGGCATCGGCTACGCCGGATCGCCCGCGACGTCGTGTGCCTGGTCGACGTCGCGGGAGGCGATCGTCGTCAACTCGTTCTCGAAGTACTTCTCGATGACCGGCTGGCGGCTGGGCTGGCTCGTGGTGCCGCCGCGGCTGCGCCGGGCCGTCGACCGGCTGACCGGCAACTTCACGGTGTGCCCGCCCGCGCTGCCGCAGCACGCGGCGCTGGCCGCGTTCGGCCCGGAGTCCTACGTGGAGGTCGACGCGCACGTCGAGCGCTACGCGCACAACCGGTCGCTGCTGCTCGACGGGCTGCGTGACCTGGGGATCGACAAGCTCGCCCCGGCCGACGGCGCCTTCTACGTCTACGCCGACGTGTCGCACCTGGCCGACGACTCGATGGCGCTGACCTACCGGCTGCTGGCAGAGACGGGGGTGGCCGTCGCGCCGGGGATGGACTTCGACCCCGTCGACGGCAACCGGTTCATCCGGTTCTCCTTCGCCGGCGGCACCGACGACATCGTCGAGGCGCTGCGACGGCTCCGGGGCTGGCTCCCTGCGGTGTGATCAGTGCCGCCCGGCGGCCGCCGGTCCGCGCTCGCCGCGACATCGCTGTGAACGTCGGACCCTCGTCCGACCAGGTCACGCCGCTGCTGGCCTGGATCGTCGGTGCCGCGGCGCCGGTGGCCGGTGGCCGGCGGCTATCGTCCCGGGCCCATGGACGAGCCGCGCATCGCCGCCTGGGACCGCCGCGTCGACTGGCCGTTGACCGGGCTGGCCGTGGTGTTCCTCGCGGTCTTCACGTGGCAGGTGCTGCAGCGGTCGCTGTCCCCGGAGATGCACGAGGCGCTCGACACCGTGCTGACGGTCATCTGGGCGATCATGGGCGCCGACTACGTCGTGCGGATCGCGCTGGCGCACCGGCGGCTGCGGTTCGTCGGGACACACATCCTCGACCTGCTGATCCTCGTGCTGCCGGTGCTGCGCCCGCTGCGTGCGCTGCGCGTCGTGACGATCATCGGGGTGCTGAACCGGCAGCTGCGTGACGACTTCCGCGGCCGCGTCGCCGTCTACGTGGCCGGCACGGTGACGCTGGTCGGGTTCGTCTCCGCGCTCGCGGTGCTCGACGCCGAACGCGACGCCCCGGGCGCGACGATCACGACGTTCGGCGAGGCACTGTGGTGGACGATCACCACGATCTCGACGGTCGGCTACGGCGCCCGGTACCCGGTGACGTTCGAGGGCCGGCTCGTCGCGGGCACGCTGATGGTCGCGGGTATCGCCCTGCTCGGTGTGGTGACGGCGTCGATCGCGAGCTGGTTCATCACGAACCTGCGCACCACCACGGCCGCGGCGGCCCAGCGCACTGAGGACGAGCTGCAGGACACGACGGAGCGGCTCGACGAGGTGCTCGTCGAGCTGCGGGCGGTCAACGCCCGGCTCGCCGCGCTGGAGCGCGACCGGCGGAGCCCGCCGCCCGCCTGAGGGAGCGGTGCCCGGGGCCGGCCGGTGCGAGGTGGGCAGGCGCGGGGTCCTGGACGCCGTTCTCCACGGGGCCGATCCGGTCGAGGGCGGTGTCGATGTCGCCGTCGGTGAGGTCGGCGTGGGTCATCAGCCGGACCTTCCCGGCCATCGGCGCCACCCGGACCCCGGAGTCCTCGAAGCGGGTGAGCGTCCCGGCCAGGTCGGCGACGCTGATCAGGACGATGTTGGTCTCCGGCTCGGAGACCTGCCAGCCGTGTTCGCGCAGCCCCTCGGCGAGGACCCGGGCCCGTTCGTGGTCCTCGGCGAGCCGGTCGACGCGGTCGAGGGCGACGAGTCCGGCCGCGGCGAGCACGCCACCCTGCCGGACACCGCCGCCGAGCATCTTGCGCAGCCGCCGCGCCTCCGCGGTGAACTCCGCCGACCCCGCGACCAGCGACCCGACGGGTGCGCCCAGGCCCTTGCTGAGGCAGACCTGCACGGTGTCGGCGCCGACGGTCAGCGCGCCGGGCGGCACCCCCAGCGCGACGGCGGCATGCCACAGCCGGGCACCGTCGAGGTGCACCGACAGCCCGGCGGCGCGGGCGGCGGCCGCGACGGCGGCGTGCTCCTCCGGCGCGGTGACGGTCCCGCCGGCGGCGTTGTGGGTGTTCTCCAGGCACAGCAGGCTGGTGCGCATCGTGTAGTAGGGCCCGGGCCCGCCGGCGGCCCGGCGCACGGCGTCGGGGGTGATCTTGCCGGGGCCGCCGTCGTGCTCGAGCGGCCGCGGCATGCCACCGGCCAGCCAGGCCGCGGTGCCCAGCTCGGCCTCGAGCACGTGGGAGCCTGCGGGGGCGAGGAAGGCGTCACCGCGGGTCAGGTGGGCCATCAGCGCGATGAGGTTGCCCATCGACCCGGACGGCACCCAGAGCGAGTCGGCGGCGCCGAGCAGCCCCGCGACCCGCTCCTCCAGGGCGCGCATCGTCGGGTCACGGTCGAGGACGTCGTCGCCCACCTCCGCGGCCGCCATCGCGGCACGCATCTGCTTGGTGGGCTGGGTGACGGTGTCGGAACGGAGATCGACGGGACCGGACTCGGACTTCGCGCGGCGGGCACGTGAGGTGGGTCGCACCCGTCGGATTCAAGCATCCCGACGACGGTCAGGTCGCGTCTGCGTCACGAGATGGTCACGGAGTTGGTCTGTTCGAGTGAAGACGGACGGGTGCTGCAACCGTGTACGCGGGATCGACCGTCCTGGATGCGTCGGGGCGTGACGGATCGGCTGCCGACAGAAGAGGGAGCGGTGTGGAGGCGTCCGTGGAACAGGAGTTCGCGGAGTACTTCGACGCGCGGCGCGACACCGTGCGGCGCACCGCGTTCCTGATGTGCGGGGACTGGCATCGCGCCGACGACCATGCCCAGGCCGCGTTCGTCGCGCTGCACCGGCACTGGCGCCGCATCCGGGGCCGTGACGACAACCGCGTCCTCGACGCGTGGGTGCGCCGCACGTTGATGCGCTCGGTCGTCGACGAGTCGCGGCGTCCGTGGCGGCGTGAACGGTTCACCCCGGACGTGCCCGACACGGCGGTGCGCTCCCATGACGCCGGGGACGGCGTCGCCACCAGGGAGACGCTCGTCGCCGCGCTGCGGACGGTGCCGCCGCGGCAGCGGGCGGTGCTCGTGCTGCGCTACTTCGACGACCTCGACGTCGCGGCCACGGCCGAGGCGCTGGGCTGCTCGGAGGGCACCGTGAAGAGCCAGACGTCGCACGGGCTGGCCGCGTTGCGCGCCGCGCTCGGCGACGGCATCGACGACCTGCGTCCGGCCGGTTGAGAGGGGGCGGCATGAGTGACCTGAGCGACCAGGACCTGACCGAGCTGATGCGGTCCGCGGGCCCGACGGCCCCGCCCGCTGCGTTCGGCGTCGACGACGTCGTCCGCGCCTCGAAGCGGGCCACCGCGCGCCGCCGGTCGGCGATCGCGGGTGGCGCGGCCGCGGCGGTGCTGGTGTTCGGCGGTATCGGCCTCGCCGTGGGCCTGCCGGGTGGTGGCGCGGAGACGGCGACGTCGTCGGCCGCGGGCGGCACGCCGAACTTCGAACGCGGCGACGCCGCCGTCCCGCCGAACGCCGCCGCGCCCACCGTGCCCGGGGCGTCGGACACCGGCTGCGTGCCGATGCAGGACCCCGGGCTGCGGGCGCTGCTGAACGAGGCGCTGCCTCAGGTTGCGACGGCGCGGGAGGCCGCGGTGCCCATGGTGTGCAAGCAGGGAGGCGGCCGCGAGGTCCACCTGGAGGTCGACGACGGCCCCGCCCACGGCGTGCTGACGGTCGTCTTCGCCCCCGCCGGTGAGCCCGTCGAGGACGGGCAACCCGTCGGCTGGGCCCGCGCGGGAGCACCCACGGCGTCGGGCGGGTACGTCGCCGTGACGTCGGTGTCCGACTCCGACTCGGGCGCGATCCCGTTCGAGTCGCAGCTCGCGGCGGTGGCGTCCACGCTGGCCCCCCGCTTGTAGGCGGCGGGCAACGCTTAGGATTCGTGCACGTGATCCCCAACGTGCTGGCCTCCCGCTACGCGAGCCCCGAGCTGGTCCGGCTCTGGTCGCCCGAGTACAAGATCGTGCTGGAGCGTCGGCTCTGGATCGCGGTGCTGCAGGCGCAGCGTGACCTCGGGGTCGAGGTACCCGAGCAGGCGATCACCGACTACGAGGCCGTCGTCGAGCGGGTCGACCTCGCCTCGATCGCCGCCCGCGAGCGCGTCACCCGCCACGACGTGAAGGCCCGCATCGAGGAGTTCAACGCCCTCGCCGGCCACGAGCACGTCCACAAGGGGCTGACCAGCCGCGACCTCACGGAGAACGTCGAGCAGCTGCAGATCCGGCTGTCGCTGGAGCTGGTCGCCGACCGGACCGTCGCGATCCTGGCCCGGCTCGCCCGCCGCGCCGCAGAGCTCTCGGAGCTGGTCATGGCCGGGCGCAGCCACAACGTCGCCGCCCAGGCCACGACGATGGGCAAGCGGTTCGCCTCGGCCGCCGACGAGCTGCTCGCCGCCTACGACCGGCTCACCGACCTGCGCAACCGCTACCCGCTGCGCGGCATCAAGGGCCCGGTCGGCACCGCGCAGGACATGCTCGACCTGCTCGACGGCGATTTCGTGAAGTTGACCGACCTCGAGGGCCGGGTCGCGTCGCATCTCGGCTTCGCCCGCACCCTGACCAGTGTCGGCCAGGTCTACCCGCGCTCGCTCGACCACGAGGTCACCTCCGCGCTCGTGCAGCTCGCCGCCGGACCGTCGAGCCTGGCAACGACGATCCGGCTGATGGCGGGCGCCGAGCTCGCCACCGAGGGCTTCAAGCCCGGCCAGGTCGGGTCGAGTGCCATGCCGCACAAGATGAACACCCGTTCCGCCGAGCGCATCAACGGCCTGATGGTCGTGCTGCGCGGCAACGCCGCCATGGCCGCGGAGCTGTCGGGCGCGCAGTGGAACGAGGGCGACGTCTTCTGCTCCGTCGTGCGCCGCGTCGCGCTGCCGGACGCCTTCTTCGCCCTCGACGGCCTCTTCGAGACCACGCTGACCGTGCTCGACGAGTTCGGCGCCTACCCGGCCGTCATCGCCCGCGAGCTCGACCGTTACCTCCCCTTCCTGGCGACGACGAAGGTGCTCATGGCCGCGGTCCGTGCCGGGGTGGGCCGCGAGACAGCGCACGAGGTCATCAAGGAGCACGCCGTCGGCGTCGCGCTGGCCATGCGGGAGAAGGGCCAGGTCGACAACGACCTGATCGCCCGCCTGCAGGGCGACGAGCGCCTCGCGCTGCCCGCCGGCCTGCTCGACGGGCTGCTCGCCGACCCGCTGTCGTTCACCGGCGCCGCCGGATCCCAGGTCGCGGCCGTCGTCGCCCGCGTCGAGGAGATCACCGCCGCGCACCCCGACGCGGCCGCCTACACCCCCGGAGCGATCCTGTGAAGCTGCTGCACTCGGGCAAGGTCCGCGACGTCTACGACCTCGACGGCGACCTCCTGCTCGTCACGTCGGACCGGCTCTCGATCTACGACGTCGTGCTGCCGACGACCGTCCCCGACAAGGGCGCCCTGCTCACCGCGCTGTCGCTGTGGTGGTTCGACCGCACCGCCGACCTCGTCCCGAACCACGTCGTCTCCGCCACCGACGTGCCCGCGGAGTTCGCCGGCCGCGCGATCCGGTGCCGGAAGCTGGAGATGCTCCCGGTCGAGTGCATCGCGCGGGGCTACCTCACCGGCCTGGGGCTCAAGGAGTACGAGAAGCAGGGCACCGTGTCCGGCATCGAGCTTCCGCCCGGGCTCGTCGAGGGCTCGAAGCTGCCGGAGCCGATCTTCACCCCGACCACCAAGGCACCGGTCGGTGAGCACGACGAGTTCATGACGTTCGACGAGGTCGTCGACACGGTGGGCGCCGCGACGGCCGAGCGGCTGCGGGACCTGACACTCGCCGTCTACGCGCGCGGCGCGGACATCGCGGGGCGGGCGGGGATCATCGTCGCCGACACCAAGCTGGAGTTCGGCCTCGACCCGGCCAGGGAGATCGTCCTCGGCGACGAGGTCCTGACCAGTGACTCGTCCCGGTACTGGCCCGCCGACCAGTACGAGCCGGGGCGGCCGCAGTTCTCCTTCGACAAGCAGTACGTCCGCGACTGGTCGGCCACGCTCGACTGGGACCGCACCCCGCCCGGCCCCGAGGTCCCCGCCGACGTCGTCGCCGCCACCCGAGCCCGCTACGTCGAGGTCTACGAGCGCATCACGGGGACCACCTGGGGTTCGTGAGCCGTTCCCCGGGAACGGGGTGCGCGGTTCACCGTCGGTGTGGCGCCATGGTGACATGGCCGCCCGACTCATGGTGTCGCTGTCCGGACTGACCGCCGACCCCGACGCCCTCGACCTCGCCGCCGCGCTCGTCGACGACCTCGACGCCCGCGGGGTGCCGGTCTCGCACCTGTTCCGGCCGCGGATGCGCCGCGGCGACGCCCCCGACCCGGGTGTGGTCGCCTGGCTGCAGGCGCGGCGGACGGTCGGCGACGCCGTGCTCCTGCACGGCCACGACCACACGCCCGATCCCATCGGGGCCTGGCAGTCGTCGCCCGTGCGGCTGGGCAGGCGCGCCGAGTTCGCGCTGCTCCCGCGGCACGAGGCCGGCCTGCGGATCACCGCCGCCCGTCGGGCCGCCCGTTCCGTCGGCCTCGACACCGACCTGTTCGCCCCGCCGCGCTGGCTGGCGTCGCCGGGCACGGTGGAGGCGCTGGCTGAGGCGGACTTCGCGTTGTGCGCCGACGAGACCGCCGTCCGCGTGCTCCGGGCGGGGACGACGACGGCGTCCCGGGTGCTCGGCTTCCGCGTCTCCGGGGACCGCCGCGCCGAGGACCGGCCGGCCCCCGAGACCTGGCGCTGCCGGCTGCTCGTCGCCGAGGCGGCTCGGGTCGCCCGTCGTGGCGGGCTCGTCCGGATCGGCCTGCGGGTCAAGGACCTGCGCCGCCCCCTGCGCGTCGCCGCCGCGCTCTCGGCCGTCGACGTCGTCCTCGCGGCGGGCGCGCGCCCCCACACCTACGCCGAGGGCGTCCACGCCGGCGCGGCCTGACGCAGGAGACAACGCGCGCTCGACCTCACGGTCGCGATGCGCGGCCGGGACGACAGTGAGGTTGCGCGCGGGTGAGGCGGTGTCAGACCTTGGTCGCGGCTTCGCGCTCCAGGACCTGGACCGTGGTGCCGGCCGGGCCCAGGGCCTCGAACATGCCGTAGTGCATCGCCGGGCGGGAGAGGACGGCCTCGTGGATCGGGACCGCGGTGCGCGGCGCGACCGCGCGCAGGTAGTCGACGGCGTCGGACAGCTTGAGCCACGGTGCGCCCGTCGGCAGCAGCAGGACGTCGAGCTCGCCGGGCGCCGGGGTGAAGGAGTCGCCGGGGTGCAGCGTCGAGCCGTCGATCAGGTAGCCGTTGTTGGGCACGATCGGGATGTCGGGATGGATGACCTCGTGGTCCCCGCCGAGGACGTCGATTGCGGCGCCCGCGACGGAGAACGACTCCCCGGGGGCGACGACCTCGTGGGTGTAGTCGTGCAGCATCGACGACGTCCCGATGTCGACGATGAGCCGCGCCTCCGGGTTGGCGGCCAGCAGCGGCGCCAGCCGGTCTTCGTCGAGGTGGTCTGCGTGCTGGTGCGTCACGAGGATGGCGTCGATCCCGCCGAGCTTCTCGAAGCCGGACGAGAAGGTCCCCGGGTCGAACAGCAACCGGGCGGCACCGGTGTCGACGAGCACACACGCGTGGCCGAAGTGGGTGATCTGCACGGCGGCCACTTTGCTCCCGACGGCCGGTCCTGCGCCAGCGAACGGCCCCGATCCGGGTGCCTGGCGTCGGCAGTGTCACAACCGCTCGCCCGTTCATCACCGCAGGTGGGCGTGATCGGCGCCGACCGCCCCCGTAGTCTTGCGGTGTGGCGCGAGTGGTCGTTGACGTGATGCCGAAGCCGGAGATCCTGGACCCGCAGGGACAGGCGGTGACGCGTGCCCTGACCCGGATCGGGATCGGCGGCGTCGCCGACGTGCGGCAGGGAAAGCACTTCGAGCTGGAGGTCGACGACTCGCTCGACGACGAGACCCTCCACCGCATCGCGGGTGACCTGCTGGCCAACCCGGTGATCGAGGACTGGACGGTGACCCGGGTATGAGTGCTCCCGGATCGAGTGGGATGCGGATCGGCGTGATCACCTTCCCCGGCACGCTCGACGACGTCGACGCGAGCCGGGCGGCGCGCCGCGCCGGTGCGGAGGCGGTGGCGCTGTGGCACGGCGACCACGACCTGCGCGGGGTCGACGCGGTGGTGGTCCCCGGCGGCTTCTCCTACGGCGACTACCTGCGCGCGGGTGCGATCGCGAGCCTCGCGCCGATCATGCGCGAGGTCGTCGACGCGGCCCGCAAGGGAATGCCGGTCCTGGGCATCTGCAACGGGTTCCAGATCCTGTGCGAGGCGGGGCTTCTGCCGGGTGCGCTGGTGCGCAACGCCGGCCTGCACTTCGTGTGCCGTGACCAGGCGCTGCGGGTCGAGTCGTCGTCGACGGCGTGGACCGGCGGTTTCGAGGCCGGCCAGGAGATCGTCGTCCCGCTGAAGTCGGGTGAGGGCCGTTTCGTCGCGAGCACCGACACGCTGGCCGAGCTGGAGGGCGAGGGCCGGGTGGTGTTCCGCTACGTCGGCGGAGCCCCGAACGGCGCGATGGCCGACATCGCGGGGGTCGCGTCGGCCGACGGACGGGTGGTCGGTCTGATGCCGCACCCCGAGCACGCGATCGACTCGCTGACCGGGCCGACTGCCGACGGGCTGGGTCTGTTCACGTCGGTCCTCGGGGCGGTCGCGGCGGCCTGAGCGCCGTCCCGGGTCGCGATGGCGGGGGTGGTCGGCTCTAGGCTGTCGCGACCGCCGCGGACGCGGTACCGGCCTGGGGAGGAGCACGATCACGTGACGCGCGCCCTTCCTGCGGAGCCCGGCCGCCGGGTCCTGCTCGTGGAGGACGATCCGGGTGATGCCTTCCTCGTCGAGGAGCTGCTCTCGGAGGTCGATCCCGAGGTCGAGCTGAGCCTGTCGGGCTCGTTGGGCGACGTGCTCGAACACCGGCTGTACGCCACGGCCGACTGCATCCTGCTCGACCTGAACACCCCGGGGACGACGGGTGGCCTCGACGGCCTGCGCAAGCTGCTCAACGCCGACCCGGGCGCCGCGGTGTGCGTGCTCACGGGCCTGGACGACGAGCACCTGGGCATTGCGGCCGTCGGGATCGGGGCGCAGGACTACCTGGTGAAGGGCAAGGCCGACGGGCCGGTGCTGATCCGGGCGATCCGCTACGCGATCGAGCGGCGCCGGGCGGAGGCGGGTCTGGTCCGGCTGCGTGAGGAACAGCTCGCGGCGGCGGAGTCGGTGCGCCTGGAGCGCGGCCTGATGCCGACGCCGCTGCTGGCCGGCTCGGGTGTCGCGGCGCGGACGTTCTACCGGTCGGGTCGCACGCGGTCGGTGATCGGCGGCGACTTCTTCGACGCGGTCCTCGACCCGTCGGGCACGGTGCACGCGATCGTCGGCGACGTGTGCGGCCACGGCCCGGACGAGGCGGCGCTGGGTGCATTGCTGCGGGTGTCGTGGCGGGCGCTGGTGCTGGCCGGTGTCGCGGAGCCGCAGCTGCTTCCGAAGCTGCAGGAGGTACTGGTCAGCGAGCGGCACGACCCATGCCTGTTCACGACGGTGTGCACCGTGGCGTTCACCCCGCACGGCGCGGGCGGCGCGGGCCGGGGGCTCGTCCGGGTCGCGGGGCATCCGCCGCCGGTGCTGCTCGGGCCGCACCCCGGCACCCAGCCGCCGAAGGTCGGTCTGCCGCTGGGGATCCACGCGGACGCCGTCTGGGAGCCCGTGGAGATCACGCTCGACCCCGGGTGGTCGCTGCTGCTCTACACCGACGGCCTCGTCGAGGGCCGCGGCCGCGTGCCCGGCGAGCTGCTGTGGGAGGAGGGCCTGCTGGCCCTGCTCGCGGAGCACGCCGCGACGCCGCTGGACATGCTGCCCGGGCGGCTGGTGGAGCTGGTCGAGGACATCAACGGCGGGCCGCTGGCCGACGACGTCGCGATCCTGGTGCTGTCCGGCGAGGGCCTGGCGTGACCGGTCCGGCCGACACCGGGACGGGCCGGGCCCGTCCCCGCCGGCCACGGCTGCGCGTCGGCAAGGGCGGCGGACTGCCCGTCGACGGCAGGGCACGGGCCGACGAGGGCCGGCACTGGCCGCTCGCGCGGATCTTCGGGGTGGTCGCCGCCACGGCGCTGCTGCTCGCGGTGATCGCCGCCGTCGTCGGCACGGTGTCGCTGTCGCGGCTCAACGCCGCCCGGGCCGACCTGCTCGACGAGATCGGCCCCGCCGTGCGCACCGGCCAGACGCTGGAGACCGCCCTGGTCGACCAGGAGACCGGCGTGCGCGGGTTCCAGCTCAGTGGGCGCGAGGAGGCACTCGCCTCCTACGCCGGCGGGCTGCGCACCGAACAGGACGCGACGGCCACGCTGACCGGGCTGCGCGACCGGGTGCCGGGTCTGGGTGAGCGGCTCGACCGCATCGAGACCGGCATCGACGCCTGGCACACCGGCTACGCCGAACCGGCGATCGCCGCGGTCCGGGAGGGCCGGCCGGTCGACTCGGGCGCCCCCGACACCGGCCGCAGTCTGTTCGACCCCGTCCGCGCCGCGGTCGACGACCTCCAGACCGATCTCGAGACCCAGCGCCTCGCTGCCCGCGAGAAGCTCGACACCGCGTCGGCGTTCGTCAGCGCTGTCGGGATCGTGGTGGCCGTCGTGGCCCTGCTGTTCCTGGTGGCCGCGGGTGTCGTGCTGCGCCGTGCGGTGCTGCACCCGATCTCGCGGCTGGCCGCGCAGGTCCGTGGCGTGGTGTCGGGGCGGGTCACCGACGAGGTGGAGGCGAGCGGCCCCCGAGAGATCATCATGCTCGGCGACGACGTCGAGGCCATGCGTGCGCACATCGTCCGCGAGCTCGACCGGGCCAAGGACACTGCGGACCGGCTCGACGAGCAGACCCGCGACCTGGAGCGGTCCAACCGCGACCTGGAGCAGTTCGCGTACGTCGCGAGCCACGACCTGCAGGAGCCGCTGCGCAAGGTCGCCAGCTTCTGCCAGCTGCTGCAACGCCGCTACGGCGACAAGCTCGACGAGCGCGGCGACCAGTACATCGAGTTCGCTGTCGACGGTGCGCAGCGGATGCAGCGGCTGATCAACGACCTGCTGGCGTTCTCCCGGGTCGGCCGCACGACGGCCGGCTTCACCACGCTCGCTCTGCGCGACGTCGTCGCCGCGGCGGCGGAGCAGCAGGAGGCGCCGCGGGCGGAGGCGGGCGGCGAGATCGTCGTCGGGGAGCTGCCGTCGCTGATGGGGGACCGTCAGCTGCTGCTGCAGCTGTTCGCCAACCTGATCGGAAACGCGCTCAAGTTCCGCAGGCCCGAGGAGCCGCCGGTCGTCCGGATCGCGGCGACGCCCGTGGGCCGGCCGGAGGAGGGCTGGGAGATCGCGGTGTCGGACAACGGCATCGGGATCGAGCCCGAGTACGTCGACAAGGTCTTCGTGATCTTCCAGCGGCTGCACGGCCGCGACGTCTACACAGGAACTGGCATCGGCCTGGCGCTCGCGAAGAAGATCGTCGAGTTCCACGGAGGCCGCATCTGGGTCGACACCGACCCGCGCCCCGAACCGGGGACCACGATCCGGTTCACCCTCGTCCCGCCGCGGGTTCCCCGTGGACAGGCCGTGGCGGCGCCGACCGACGAAGCCGAGCCGGCGGACATGTCCGCAGGCCGGGAAGGAACGCGATGACCGACGACGCGCGAGTGATCAACGTCCTGCTGGTCGAGGACGACCCGGGCGACGTGCTGATGACGCGGGAGGCGTTCGACGAGTACCTGCACAACCGGCTCGACGTCGTCACCGACGGCGCGGAGGCGATGGCCTACCTGCGCAACGAGGGGCAGTACGCCGACGCGCCCCGCCCCGACCTGGTGCTGCTCGACCTGAACCTGCCCCGGCGCGACGGCCGGGAGGTGCTCGCCGAGGTGAAGGCCGACCCGAGCCTGTCGGCGATCCCGGTGATCGTGCTGACGACGTCGCAGGCCGAGGAGGACGTGCTGCGCAGCTACCAGCTGCACGCCAACGCCTACGTGACCAAGCCGGTCGACTTCGACCGCTTCATCGAGGCGATCAAGCAGATCGACCACTTCTTCGTCAGCGTGGTCCAGCTGCCCGGCGGCGAGCGGCCCGGCTGAGGATCACCCACCCGGGGAGGTTCGTCGTCCCGGCCGGGAGCACGCGCGGTCTAGACTTGCGCGGCGCGACCAGGGCGAGGAGGACACGGTGGCGAGTCCTCGTGCCCCGCGGTCGACGGCTGTCGCGACGGTGATCGCTGCGCTGCTCGTGTCGTCGTGCTCGGTGCTGGGCGGGACGCCGGGTGAGCGAACCTTCTACGTGAGCCCCACCGGCGACGACTCCGCCCGAGGCACGTCGCAGGGGACGGCCTGGCGAACGCTGGACAGGGCGTCGGCGGCGCGGCTCGTGCCGGGGGACCGACTGCTGCTCCAGGGCGGTGCGACGTTTGAGGGCCGGCTGCGGATCGACGCCGACGACGCGGGCGACCCGGGCAGGCCGGTGGTCGTCGGGAGCTTCGGCGACGGTCGTGCCCGCATCGAGAGCAGGCAGGACGCCGCGGTCCTCGTCATCGACACGAGCGGCGTGCGCATCGGCGACCTGGTCGTCGTCGGGAAGGGGGCGGAGGGGGTCGTTCCCGGCTCCGCCGGGGTGCGGTTCTACAGCGACCTGGCGGGCGGTCGCATGCTCGACGCCGTCGGGGTGTCGGGCGTGGACGCCAGCGGGTTCGTCAACGGGGTCGAGATCGGCGCGGCGAACATCGGCTCCGGTTTCCGCGACGCAGTCGTCGACGACGTCGTCACGCACGACAACCGGGACGCCGGCCTCGCCGTGTACGGGCCGGAGCTCGACCCGGCCTCGCCGGCCTATGCGCACGAGGGACTGACGGTCTCGCGTGTCACGGCGTTCGGCAATCACGGCGACCCGGCCAATACGCGGCACAACACCGGCAGCGGCATCGTGGTGGGCAGCGTGCGCGGCGCGACCGTGTCGGGCTCGGTGGCGCACGACAACGGAGGTTCGGGCGGGTCCGGTGAGGGCCCCGTCGGCATCTGGACCTACGACTCCGACCAGGTCGTCATCGAGCACAGCCTGTCGTACCGCAACCGGACGGCCCGGCTCGCCGACGGCGGCGGCTTCGGGCTCGACCAGAACACCTCGAACTCCGTCATGCAGTACAACCTGTCCTACGACAACCACGGTCCGGGCTTCCTCGTCTACACCGGGCAGGAGAACGACGTGCACCGCGGCAGCGTCGTGCGGTTCAACGTCAGCAGTGGTGACGCACGCCGGTGGAGCATCTACGGGGGCATCACCGTCCTCGGCCGGACCGACGACGTGCGGGTCTACCAGAACACCGTCGTGATGGCGCCCCAGCGGAGCGACCCGTCGTCGGCGCTGCGACTGGGTCCGGGGATCTCGGGGGTCGTTGTGCGGAACAACCTCTTCGTCAGCCGCGGTGCAGGGCCGCTCGTCGTGGCCGAGCAGGGCATCGGCCGCACCGTCGCGGTGCTCGCGGGAAACGGCTACACCGCTGACGGCGTGCCCTGGTCGGTCCGCTGGGGCAGCAGGTCCTTCGGCGCCCCGGAGGCCTGGCGGGCCGGCACCGGCCAGGAGACCGAGAGCGGTGCGCCGACCGGTGTCGTCGCGGACCCGCTGCTGCCCGGCCCCCTCGTCGGCCTGACGGCGACCGTTGCCGACGACCCCGCAGTGGACGCGGGTTTCGTGCCCGGCGCGGGGTCTCCGCTGCTGCGTGCAGGTCTCGATCTCACCGCGTTGCTCGCCCCGGAAGCCGGTCTCCTCGACCGGACGGGCGCGCCGGTGCCGCTCACCGGCTCCGACGTGGGGGCGCTGCAACGGCGCTGATCCGCCGTCCGGGGTAGCCCGTGGGGTGGGACCGCTGGAACCGCCAGGCGTCGCGACACATCGCGGCCACGTCGAGCCGGGCGCGCCAGCCCCACTCCCGCTCCACGAGTGCGGTGTCGGCGACGAGCTCGGCGACGTCGCCGGGGCGACGGTCCACCACGGCATGGGGGATCGGCCGTCCGGCGGCCTCGGCGAACTCCGCGACGAGGCGGCGGACCGACGTCCCCACTCCGGTACCGAGGTTGAGTACCCTCATGCCCGGCTGCAGCCGGTCGAGCGCGACGCGGTGCCCGTCCGCGATCTCGACGACGTGGACGTAGTCGCGCACGGCGGTGCCGTCCGGCGTGGGGTAGTCGCCGCCGAAGATCTCCAACCGGTCCCGTCGGCCGACGGCCACCTGCATGAGCAGTGGGAAGACGTTGGTGACAGCGCCGCGCGGGTCCTCGCCGAGCAGCCCGCTCGGATGCGCGCCGGCTGGGTTGAAGTACCGCAACGCCACCGCGGCCAGCTCGGGGTGGCGGGCGGCGGCGTCGGCGATCACCTGCTCGCACATCCACTTCGAGCGTGCGTAGGGGTTGGTCGGCCGGGCCGGGAGGCTCTCGTCGAGCAGCCCCGCGCCGGTGTCGCCGTAGATCGAGCACGACGAGGAGAAGACGAGACGGTGCACGCCGCTCGCGAGCATCGCCTGCAGGAGTGTGACCGTCCCGCCGACGTTGATGTCGTAGTACTCCAACGGGATCCGGACCGACTCGCCGACTGCCTTGCGCGCGGCGAAATGGACCACCGCGTCGACCCGGTGGGCGGCGAGGACTGCGTCGAGCCCGGCGCGGTCGCGCACGTCGACGTCGTGCGCGACGAGGGTACGCCCGGTGACCGCCTGCACCGCGTCGAGCGCGGCGGGTGAACCGGTCGAGTGGTCGTCGACGACGACCACGTCGTGACCGTGTTCGAGCAGCTCCACGCACGTGTGCGAGCCGATGAACCCGGCGCCGCCGGTGACGAGCACGGTGGACACGTTCTGTACCTCCGGTACAGGTCAGGTCGCGAGGACGATCGAGACGTAGAACGGGAACAACACGGCGGGGACGGCGAGGAGTGCCCAGCACCCGGCGCCGACGAGCACCGACGCCGCGGCCGTCCGTCGCACGGCGTGTGCTCGTCCCACCCCGGCCGAACGGGCCGCCTCGACGCCGTGCAGGACCGCGACGGCCGTCGTGACGGTCGCGTAGGCCACCGCGCCGAGCAGACACAGGCCCACGTAGCCGACGGCGCCGGTCAACGCCTCCCCGGCGAACGCGCTGATCGACAGCATCGCCGAGAACGTCGCGTACGGCGCGACGATCCGCACGGGCAACGGTTCCAGGCCGTCGTGCGCCTTGGGTGTGACGCGGAAGGTGATGGACCGAGGTCGGAACCGTTGGCCGACTGCGGCGACCACGCCCCAGGCCACGTAGGGCCAGCGGGCCAATGCGTAGAGCCAATTCTCCCAGCTGAGGACGGGCGCTCGCCGGGGCCGGAGCAGTCCGTTGCGGCGCAGTACGAGCAGCACCGCGACCAGCCACGCAGACAGCAGCCACCAGCGGAGCAGGAACTCGACGTAGTCGACCTGTACCCACCGCATCCCGGTCACCGCCGCGACCGGCGGCAGCAGCAGGCCGGCGGTGGTCGTCAGCACGAGCAGCGAGTAGAAGACCAGTGCGTAGAAGAACCTCACCCGGAGCCTCCACGGGAGCCGGCCGAGGTGGCGAGGGACCAGGTCGAGCAGCAGCGTCGTCAGGCTCCGCGACCACTGGAACTCCTGGGTGAGCATCGCTCCGACGGTGAGCGGGCCGTCGCCGCGCGCGTCGGCGTCGAGGGCGAACACGCCCTGCCAGCCCGCGGAGTTCAGCAGGAACGCCGTCGAGAAGTCCTCGGCGAGCTCCGGGCCGATGCCGCCGATACGCGCCACCGCCTCGGTCCGTACCGCGTAGTGCGAGCCGATGCACACCGGGGCCAGCCCCGCCGAATGGCCGGCCTGGATCGCGCCGTGGAACGCGGCCTCCCGGTGCAGCCTGCCGCGCGCCGACCACGAGCCCGTGCCCTCCTGGTCGCATACGCTGGGGGCGGCGACGTAGCCGACCGCGGGGTCGCCGAACGGGCGCACCATGTGCGCGAGGTAGTCCGGCCCCGGGACGTGGTCGCAGTCGAGCTGCGCGACGACGTCGTAGTCGCGGTATCCGCGCCGGTCGTAGAAGAAGGCCAGGTTGCCCTCCTTGCACCGGGTACGCCGCGGCCACACGTCCCGGTGGTAGGCCGCGACGCCACGTCTGCTCGACACCCCGATGCCGTGGTCGTGGCACCAGCGCAGGGTCTCCGTCGTCGGGTCCTCGTCGCAGAGCCACACGTCGTAGCCGTACGGGAACCGCTGCGCGCACATCGCCCGAAGGGTTCGGCGGGCGACGGCCCAGGGCTCCGAGGGGGCTTTTGTCACGACGAACGCCACCCGCAGCAGCGGGACCGGCAACCGTGGGTCGACCCGGCGAACCCGGTTCGCGGTCAGCAGGAAGTAGGCGGGCAGCAGCGTCAGATAGGCCAGCACGGCACTGTTGACGACGAGGCCCGCCCAGCTCGTCCGGTGGGCCGGCTGCAGCCACCACACCCAGAACATCACCAGGCTCGACGCCCAGCCGATGCTCAGCGCGGCCACGAGGACCTGGTCTCGTCGCCCCACCACGGGAACGAGCAGGCCGGCGCCGAGGTCGCGCCGGACCGGTGGTCCGGGCGCGAACGTCGGCCCGGACGGGGGTGCGTCGACGACCCCGCCGCCGGACAGGGACCTCAGATGGTCCAGGAGCTCGTCGGCCGTACCGGCCGCGTGCCGTGGCCGTTGACGACCTGGTGCCCGCAGGTCGGACGTGGGCTGCTCCATCGCCGGGTCAGTGGCCGGCGTCGCCGAGCGCCCCGGCGGGCCGCGCTGAGACCGCGTCCAGGACGACACGCGGCGGTTCGACCGCGTCGAGGACGACGGGTCGGATGTCGTCGTGGACACGGAACCACGCGATCGTCCGGCGCAGGCCCTCGTCGATGTCGATCATGGGCTCCCACCCGAGCCGGGTGCGGGCCGCGGTGATGTCGGGCCGGCGCCGGGTGGGGTCGTCCACGGGCAGCGGGAGGTGCACGACCGGGGCGGTCGATCCCGTCAGCGCCAGGACCAGCGCGGCGAGCTCGGTGACCGTGCGTTCGGCCGGGTTGCCCAGGTTGACCGGACCGGGCTCGCTGCCGTCGAGCATCGCGACGATGCCGCGGACCAGGTCGTCGACGAAGCAGAAGCTCCGGGTCTGGCCGCCGTCGCCGTGGATCGTCATCGGCTCGCCCTGCAGGGCCTGCGTCACGAACGAGGAGACGACCCGCCCGTCGGTCGGGCGCATCCGCGGGCCGTAGGTGTTGAAGATGCGGATGATCCCGACGTCCACGCCGTGGGTGCGGCGGTACGCGGCGGACAGGGCCTCGGCGAACCGTTTGGCCTCGTCGTAGACGCTGCGCGGGCCGACGGGGTTGACGTTGCCCCAGTAGTCCTCGGTCTGCGGGTGCTGCAGTGGGTCGCCGTAGACCTCGCTCGTCGAGGCCAGGACGAATCGCGCGCCCTTGAGCCGGGCCAGCTCCAGGCAGTGCTCGGTCCCACGGCTGCCGACGGCCAGCGTCTGCAACGGCCTGGCGTGGTAGTCGACCGGCGAGGCCGGGCTCGCGAGATGCGCCACGGCGTCGACCCGACCGTCCACGTCGAACGGTGTGGTGACGTCGTGCTCGACGAGCTGGAACCGCCTGTGTCCGGTCAGCGCGGCGACGTTGGCCGCTCGTCCGGTCGAGAGGTCGTCCAGGCACACGACGGTGTCACCCCTGGCGACCAGCGCCTCGCAGAGGTGCGACCCGACGAACCCGGCGCCGCCGGTCACTACTACTCGCACGAGCACCTCGGTGGGTCGACGCATCCGTTCTACGACGATCGGACGATACTGGTGCCCTGATTGGACCAACAGCTCCCATCTGGTCGGTGATGGAGCGGGAGGCAGGTCGCGATGTTCGGACGGCGCGTCGTGGTTGTCGGGGCGGGCTATGTCGGGCTCACCACGGCGGCCTGTCTGGCATCACTCGGCCATCGTGTCGTGTGCGCCGACGTCGACGCCGTGAAGATCGAACGCCTGCGCCGGGCCGAGGTCGGCATCCGCGAGGCCGGGCTCGCCGACCTGGTGGCCGAGGGACTCGCCGCACGTCGGCTGTCGTTCGTCGTCGGGGCGGGGATCGCGCTGAAGCAGCTGGAGGCCGACGACGGGCCCGCCGAGGTGGTGTTCCTCTGCGTCCCGACTCCGATGGGTGTCGGCGGGGTCGCCGACCTCACCGCGGTCGAGGCGGTGATCGAGGGGATCCGCGACGACCTGCCGGCCGGCGCGGTCGTCGTCAACAAGTCCACCGTGCCCGTCGGGACGGCGGCCCGGACCGGCGAGATGCTCGGCCGACCGGACATCGCGGTGGTGAGCAACCCCGAGTTCCTGCGCGAGGGCTCGGCCGTGGAGGACTTCCTCAAGCCCGACCGGGTCGTCGTCGGGTCGGACGACCCGGACGCCGCTGCGCTGGTCGCGGCGCTGTTCACGCGTCTCGGCGCACCCGCTGTCCTGACCGACGCCGCCAGCGCGGAGATGGTCAAGTACGCGGCGAACTGCTTCCTGGCGATGAAGCTCTCCTACGTCAACGCCATGGCCGAGCTGTGCGAGCGGCTCGGCGCCGACATCCACGCGGTCACCGAGGGCATCGGCTACGACCGGCGGATCGGGCAGGCATTCCTCGACCCGGGGCCGGGTTGGGGTGGCTCCTGCCTTCCGAAGGACACCCACGCGCTGCTGCAGGTGGCGGACTCGGCCGACTTCGAGTTCCGGCTGCTGCGGGCGACGATCGACACGAACACGCGTCAGTTCCAGCGCATCGTCGACAAGGTCCGTACCGCGGTGACGGGGAGCCGGTCGGGTTCCCTCGCCCGGCGGCGGCTCGCGCTCTTCGGCCTGACCTTCAAGGCCGGTACGGACGACGTGCGCGACTCGCCCGCGCTGCGCGTCGCGGCACTGCTGCGACAGGCGGGCGCCGAGCTGGCGGGGCACGATCCCGCGCTCGGCCCAGCGGCGCCCGGGATCGACCCGGCCCTGTTGACCGTGTGTGCGGACCCGTACGAGGCCGCCCGGGGTGCAGATGCCGTCGTCGTGCTCACCGAGTGGGCCGAGTACCGGATCCTGGACTGGTCGCGGCTCGCCGAGCTCGTCGGCACGGCGATCGTCGTCGACACACGCAACCTGCTCGATCCCGCCGTCGTCGGCCTGGCGGGTTTCGCCTGGAGCGGCGTCGGGGCGAAGCAGCCGGCCCTGCCGTGAGACCGGTCTCGGCCGCGGCAGGTCGCGCCGGGCGGCCGACTACCCTGATGTCGTGACCGGGACCGTTCCCCAGCTGCACTCCGTCGACTCCGTCGAACGCGCCGCATCGACCCCTGACCAGCCGCAGCCCTATCGCGAGCTGGGCCTCAAGGACGACGAGTACGCGCGGATCCGCGACATCCTCGGCCGCCGCCCCACCGACGCCGAGCTGGCGATGTACGCGGTGATGTGGAGCGAGCACTGCTCGTACAAGTCGTCGAAGGTGCATCTGCGCTACTTCGGTGAGACCACCACCGACGAGATGCGCTCGAAGATGCTCGCGGGCATCGGCGAGAACGCGGGCGTCGTCGAGGTGGGCGACGGGTGGGCGGTGACGTTCAAGGTCGAGTCGCACAACCACCCGTCCTATGTGGAGCCCTACCAGGGCGCGGCCACGGGCGTCGGCGGCATCGTGCGCGACATCATGGCGATGGGGGCCCGCCCGATCGCGGTGGCCGACCCGCTGCGCTTCGGTCCGGCCGACGCGCCCGACACCGCGCGGGTGCTCCCCGGTGTCGTGGCGGGCGTCGGTGGCTACGGCAACTGTCTCGGCCTGCCGAACATCGGCGGCGAGGTCGTGTTCGACGCCAGCTACGCGGGCAACCCGCTGGTCAACGCGATGTGTGTCGGGTCGATGCGGGTCGAGGACCTGCACCTGGCGTTCGCGTCGGGCACCGGCAACAAGATCATCCTGTTCGGCGCCCGGACGGGTCTCGACGGCATCGGCGGCGTGTCCGTGCTGGCCAGTGAGACGTTCTCAGGCGACGCCTCGGGCGGGCGCAAGAAGCTGCCCAGTGTCCAGGTGGGCGACCCGTTCACCGAGAAGGTGCTCATCGAGTGCTGCCTCGAGTTGTTCCACGCGGGGCTGGTCGTCGGCATCCAGGACCTCGGCGGCGCCGGCCTGTCGTGCGCGACGACCGAGCTGGCCAGCGCCGGCGACGGCGGCATGTACGTCGAGCTCGACACCGTCCCGCTGCGCGCGGAGGGCATGTCGGCGGCGGAGATCCTGTCGAGTGAGTCGCAGGAGCGCATGTGCGCCGTGGTGCGGCCCGAGGACGTCGACGCGTTCATGGCCGTCTGCGCGAAGTGGGACACGATCGCCACCGTCATCGGTGAGGTCACCGACGGCGACCGGCTGCGGATCAGCCACCACGGCGAGACGGTCGTCGACGTGCCGCCGCGCACCGCTGCCCACGACGGCCCGGTCTACGAGCGCCCCGTCGTCCGCGGTGCGGGCCAGGACGCGCTGCAGGCCGACGCGGCCGACCGGCTGCCGCGGCCCGCCGCGCCGACGGAGCTGCGCGCGGAGATCCTGCGGATGGCCGCCAGCCCGAACCTGTGCAGCCGTGCCTGGGTCACCGAGCAGTACGACCGCTACGTGCGTGGCAACACCGCGTCGGCGCAGCCGGCCGACACCGGTGTCGTGCGCATCGACGAGGAGACCGGCCGCGGCATCGCCGTCGCCACCGACTGCAACGCCCGCTTCACCGCGCTCGACCCGTACGCCGGCGCGCAGCTGGCGCTGGCCGAGGCCTACCGGAACGTCGCCGTCTCCGGTGCCGTCCCGGCCGCGGTCACCAACTGCCTGAACTTCGGTTCGCCGGAGGACCCGCACGTCATGTGGCAGTTCTCGGAGGCCGTGCGCGGCCTGGCCGACGGCTGCGTGCAGCTGGGCATCCCCGTCACCGGCGGCAACGTCAGCTTCTACAACCAGACGGGCGACCGCGCGATCCTGCCGACGCCGGTGATCGGTGTCCTCGGTGTGATCGAGGACGTCGCCCGCCGGGTGCGCAGCGGTTTCACCGGTGAGGGCGACGCCGTGGTGCTGCTGGGGGAGACCCGCGACGAGCTGGGTGGCAGCGAGTGGGCTCACGTCGTGCACGACCACCTCGGCGGGCTGCCGCCCGCCGTCGACCTGCCCGCCGAGCAGCGGTTGGCCGAGCTGCTGGCCGCGGCCGCCGGCGATGGCGTCCTGACCGGTACGCACGACCTGTCCGACGGCGGTCTCGCGCAGGCGCTGCTGGAGGCGGTCCTCGTCGGTGGGCACGGCGCCGAGGTGGCGCTGCCGTCCGGGCTCGACCCGTTCGTCGCGCTGTTCAGCGAGTCGGCGGGCCGGGTGCTGGTGACGGTGGCCGACGCCGACGCGTTCCTGGCCCGGGCCGAGGCCGCCGGGGTGCCGGCGGAGCGGATCGGCACCACGGGCGGCGACGGGCTGCGCATCGACACGCTGCCCCCGCTGTCGGTCGACGAGATGCGTGAGGCGTGGGAGGGCACGCTGCCGAGGCTCTTCGGTGTCTGACGAGGTACCCGCGACCGCTGATCCGGTCGACGCCTGGCTGGCGGGCGGGCCGGACCCCGGCAGGGCGGTGGTGAAGGCGGCGGTCAAGCAGACGCTCGCCCTCCTGGCGGAACGGGCACCCGGTCGGACGGTCGAGGTTCGGGTGCCGCCGTTCGGGGCGGTGCAGTGCGTCGAGGGGCCCAGGCACACCCGGGGGAACCCGCCGAACGTCGTCGAGACGGATCCCAGGACATGGCTGGCACTGTCCAGGGGTACGCTGGGTTGGTGTGATGCGGTTCACGCAGGCGCGGTCACCGCGTCCGGATCGCGCGCACCGGAGGTGGCGACGTTGCTGCCGCTGCGCTGACCTCAGGTGACGACTCTGTCACCTGAATGGATGATCCGTGACACCTGTTGGTGGTCAAAAGGCCGCCGGAGGTCAAAGATGGCGCCCGCGGAGCGCGATCTTGCGGTCGTCCCGCACCGGGCGACGGAGGTGGACGGGCAGATGGTTGTGGCGCGGCTGCCCGGGCCGGCTGAGAGGGCCACCCCGGAAACCGGCCGAGCCCTGCGCTCCGTCGATCCGGTGGAACCCGTCACGACCGGTTCGTCGAGCTCCGACCCCGTCACCCGCCTGGCCGACCGCTGGTCCGATCTCCTCCCCGGCGCCGGCAGCCCCGCGCTGGGCCAGCTCCGCACCCTCCTGCGCCGACTCTCGACCGTACTGCGTGCCGACCCGTTCTGGCCGCCCGCCGCGCGGCGCATCGGAGCCTCGTTCTACCACTGCGGACCGGCCGGCCGGCCGCTCGGTTCGGGCGGGCTCCAGCCCGAGGAGCTCCTCCCGCCGACGCTGGCGCTGCTCCGCAGCGACGCCCAGGCAATGCTCGGCACCCCGGGCCCCGACGGTGCCCGGCGCCTGGCCACCGCACTCGACCAGCTCGTCGCCGGCTATCTCGGCGCGATGCGGGAGCGGGCCGAGAGTGAACGTCAGGACCTGCTGACCGCCGCCCGTTGGCCCGCGGAGGACCTGCAGCGCGTCCTCGCCGACGGCGACCTGCACTACCGCGCGCTCTACCTGCGAGGCCGCGTCGGTATCGCCGTCGGCAGCGTCGCCGGCGACATCCTCGACGTGAATCCCGCCCTCTACCGGCTCTTCGGCGTCGACAACCCGCCGGAGCTGCCGCACTCGGCCGCCGACTTCGTCCACCCCGACGACCTCGCGACCTTCGTCGAGAGCTACCACCGGGTCGCGTCAGCCGACGGGCCCGACAGCGTCGAGATCGACGTGCGGCTCGTGCGGCCCGACCGGATCGTCGTGTGGGCCCGGGTCAACGCGACGCTGGTGCGCAACGACCGCGGCGAACCCGACCGCGTCGTCGCGATCGTCCAGGACATCTCCGAGCGGCACCGGCTGCGGTCGCGGCTGGAACGGGCGGCCACGCAGGACCGGCTGACCCGCCTGCCCAACCGCGCCGTCGCCGAGGAGCAGCTGCGGCAGGCGTTCGTGCCGGGCGCAGCCCGGCGGGCCGGACTGTGCGCCGTCGACATCGACGGGTTCCGCGCCGTCAACGACTCACTCGGTCACGCCGTCGGCGACGAGCTGCTGTTCGCAGTGGCGGGCCGGCTGCAGATGGCCGCGGGCGACCACCTCGTCACCCGCACCGGCGGCGACGACTTCGCGGTCCTCGTCGTCGACACCACGGGCGCCGACGACGTGAAGGCCCTCGCCGACCGGCTCCTCGACGCGTTGGCGCCGCCGTTCCAGCTGGCAGGCCGGTCGTTGACGGTCACGGCGAGCATCGGGGTCAGCGAGGCGCCGACGGGTACGACGGTCCCCGAGGAGCTGATGCGTTCCGCCGACGTCGCACTGTCGTGGGCCAAGGCGCAGGGCGGCGGGCGCCGGGTGGTGTTCGACCCAGAGCGCGACGCGGGTGAGGCGGCTCGGTTCACCCTCCTCGCGGGGCTGCCCGAGGCGGTCCGGCGTGGCGAGTTCCGGCTCGCGTTCCAGCCGCTCGTCCGGCTCCGCGACGAACAGGTGCTCGGCATGGAGGCGCTCGTCCGCTGGCAGCATCCCGTGGAGGGCGTCATCGGGCCCGGCCGGTTCATCGAGCTGGCCGAACGCAGCGGTGCGATCGTCGAGCTGGGCCGCTGGGTGCTGCGCGAGGCCTGCCGGCAGGCCTCGGTGTGGCACGCCGCGCTCGGGTCGGTGTCGCCCTATGTCAGCGTCAACGTCTCGCCGGTGCAGCTCGTCGCGCCCGGCTGGGTCGAGGCGGTCGAGGAGGCTCTCGCCGAGTCGGGGCTGCCGCCGGAGAAACTGCAGCTGGAGATCACCGAGCAGGCCGTCCTGGGCGACGAGGCGCTCGCGCTCGACGTGCTGGCGGCGCTGCGCGGCGCCGACGTGCGCCTCGCCCTCGACGACTTCGGCACCGGCTGGTCGAGCCTCGCGTGGCTGCGTCGGCTGCCGGTCCACGCGCTCAAGATCGACGGATCGTTCATCGACGGGCTGCGCCACGCCGCCCCGGACCCGAACGACGAGAGCATCGTCCGCGCGCTCGTGGAGCTCGCGCACGCGCTCGGCCTCGAGGTCACGGCCGAGTGGGTGGAGACGCGGACGCAGGCCGAGCGGTTGCGGCGGTTGGGCTGTGACCTCGGGCAGGGCCGCTGGTTCGGTGATGCCGGCCCCGCGACCTGGGTGCCCGACCTCGTCCGGCGCTCGCAGCACTGACCGGTCACCGCATTCCCCCGACGGGGCGATCGGTGACGCAGGTCCCGTGGGATGGGCTCTCGACCCTGCGCGGCGTAGAATCCTCTCACGGTGTTGCCCGCCGTCAGCCGAGGAGAGTGTGTGCGTTGAGTTCCGGTCGGAACGAGCACCCCGCCCCCCACCACCCCGAGACCGACAGCTCACCCGAGGACGACGTTCCCCACGACGAATGCGGTGTGTTCGGCGTCTGGGCGCCCGGCGAGGAGGTGTCCAAGCTCGCCTACTACGGGCTGTTCGCCATCCAGCACCGTGGCCAGGAGTCCGCCGGGATCGCCGTGTCCGACGGCCACCGGATGGTGGTCTTCAAGGATCTCGGCCTGGTCAGCCAGGTGTTCGACGAACAGACGCTGTCGTCGCTGCGCGGGCACATCGCCGTGGGCCACAACCGCTACTCGACGACCGGGTCCAGCACCTGGGAGAACGCGCAGCCGACGTTCCGGACCACCGCGGCCGGCAGCGGCGTCGCCCTGGCCCACAACGGCAACCTCGTCAACACCGCGGAGCTGCGCGACGAGATCAACGCCCGCGGCATCTCCGGTGGTGCGTTCCGGTCCAGCACCGACTCCGACCTGCTGTGCGAGCTCCTGGCCGCCGACGCGGCCGACACCGGCCTCGAAGAGGCCGCGATGCGGGTCCTGCCGCGGGTCCGGGGCGCGTTCTCGCTGGTGTTCGCCGACGAGCGCACCCTCTACGCGGCGCGTGACCCGCACGGCGTGCGGCCGCTCGTCCTCGGCCGGCTCGAGCGGGGCTGGGTCGCCGCCAGCGAGACCGCGGCGCTCGACATCGTCGGCGCGTCGATGGTCCGCGAGGTCGAGCCGGGTGAGCTCATCGCCATCGACGAGAACGGCATGCGCAGCTCGCGGTTCGCCAACCCCGAGCCCAAGGGCTGTGTGTTCGAGTACGTCTACATCGCACGCCCCGACACGACGATCTCGGGCCGGTCGGTGCACGCCACCCGCGTCGAGATCGGCCGCAGGCTCGCCCAGGAGCACCCTGTCGAGGCCGACCTGGTGATCCCGGTCCCCGAGTCCGGCACCCCCGCCGCGATCGGCTACGCACAGGGCTCCGGCATCGACTACGGGCAGGGCCTGGTCAAGAACTCCTACGTCGGCCGGACCTTCATCCAGCCGTCGCAGACGATCCGCCAGCTCGGCATCAGGCTCAAGCTCAACCCGCTGCGCGACGTCATCCGCGGCAAGCGGCTCGTCGTCGTCGACGACTCCATCGTCCGCGGCAACACCCAGCGGGCCCTGGTGCGGATGCTGCGTGAGGCCGGCGCCCTCGAGGTGCACGTCCGGATCGCGTCGCCGCCGGTGCGCTGGCCCTGCTTCTACGGCATCGACTTCGCGACGCGCGCGGAGCTGCTGGCCGGGGGCCTCGACGTCGAGGGTGTCCGGCGCTCGATCGGTGCCGACTCGCTGGGCTACGTGTCGATCGACAACATGGTCGCCGCCACCGAGCAGCCGCGCAGCAGGCTCTGCTGCGCCTGCTTCGACGGCGAGTACCCGATCGCCCTGCCCGACGAGGCGCGGCTCGGCAAGCATCTGCTCGAACAGCTCGGCGACGACCGGACCGACGTCGGCGCGACGTCGAGCTTCGTGGGTGTCGCGGCCGAGTCGTCTGGTGATGCCACGCCGCTGTCGGTCGGCTACGGTGCGGCGGACGCGCTGCGCCGCCCCTGACCGGAACGACACGGCCGCGTCCGCCCGGGGGTCGACCTCCCGGGTGGTGACCGGTCATGATGATCCCGAGCGATCCCGGCTCCGGACGGTCACCCGACCCCGCGGGCGACCGCCGTCGCGACCGGCTCCCCGGCGCGGGCCGGGGCCACGAGACCGATCGACGGCCGTGTGGCCGACGGACGACAGGCCGCACCCGCGGCCCTCACAGACAGGCCGCAGCGTCGCGGCCATGACGAACGGGTCGCCCCGGGCGGCCGTCAGGAGCGATCACCCCATGCCGCCCACGCCGACAGTGCCCGAGGACAATGTGCAGGACCGCGAGGAGACCCCGCGGGCCAGCTACGCGTCGGCGGGCGTCGACATCGAGGCGGGGGAGAGGGCCGTCGAGGCCTTCCGCCCGCACGCCGAGATGGCGTCGCGGCCCGAGGTGCTCGGTGGCATCGGCGGGTTCGCCGGGCTGTTCGCTCCCAAGCTCGGGCGCTACTCCGAGCCGGTGCTCGCGGCGTCCACGGACGGCGTCGGGACCAAGGTCGCCGTGGCGCAGGCCATGGACAAGCACGACACGATCGGCCTCGACCTGGTCGCGATGGTCGTCGACGACCTCGTCGTCTGCGGCGCCGAGCCCCTGTTCCTGCAGGACTACATCGCCGTCGGCAAGCTGGTCCCGGAGCAGGTGGCGTCGATCGTCAAGGGTATCGCCGAGGGCTGCAAGCAGGCCGGCTGTGCGCTGCTGGGCGGCGAGACGGCGGAGCACCCCGGGCTCATGGAGGACGGCGGCTACGACATCTCGGCGACGGGTGTCGGCATCGTCGACGCCGAGGCCATGCTGCGCCCCGAGCGCGTCCGCCCTGGCGACGTGCTGCTGGCCATGGGATCCTCCGGCCTGCACTCCAACGGCTACTCCCTGGCCCGGCACGTGCTGCTCGACATCGCGCGGATGCCGCTCGGGGGCCACGTCGAGGAGTTCGGGACGACGCTCGGCGAGGAGATGCTGATCCCGACCCGCATCTACGCGCGCGACTGCCTGGCGCTGGCGGCCGAGACCGGGGTGCGGACGTTCTCGCACATCACCGGCGGCGGGCTGGCCCGCAACCTGGAACGGGTGCTCCCGCCGGGCCTGGTCGCGGTGGCCGACCGTGGCAGCTGGACGCCGGCGCCGGTGTTCAAGCTGATCGCCTCGCGTGGCCGCGTCGAGCGCTCCGAGATGGAGAAGACGTTCAACATGGGCGTCGGCATGGTCGCGGTGCTCCCGCCCGACGACGTCGACCGGGCCATGGCCGTGCTGACCGCGCGGCACGTGCCCGCATGGGTGCTCGGCGAGGTCAGCCGCGGCACGGGCGACGAGCCGACGGGCGTCGGCGCCCGGGTGCAGCTCAAGGGCGAGCACCCGCGCTTCTGACGCCACCCGACTCCGTACGCGACCTCAGCGCTGCGATCCGCCTCCCGGACGATCGTCAGGTTGCGCGCGGGCGAGTCGTGCGGTGCGGTGGGCGCCGCTCAGCCCACGACCCGGACGGCGGGCTCCCGCAGCATCGCCGGGTGCAGCCGGGTGGCGGGCCCACGGCGGAACAGCTGCGCCGGGCGGCCGGGACCGCCGGTGACGTGGCGGTGCGTCGGCACCAGGAAGCCGGGCGTCGAGGTGACCTTGCGGGAGAAGTTCCGCGGGTCGATCTCGGTGCGCCACACGGCCTCGTAGACCCGGCGCAGGTCGGTGACGGTGAACTCGGGCGGGCAGAAGGCGGCGGCGAGCGTCGTGTACTCGAGCGTCTCGCGGGCGCGTTCGACACCGTCGGCGAGGATCTGGGCGTGGTCGAACGCGAGCTCGGTGACGTCGGCCACCGGGTGCCAGCCGCTGACGACGTCGGGCTGGTCGGGATCGGGCATGTCGGGCAGCACGGCCAGGAACGCGACGGACAGCACGCGCCCGCGCGGGTCGCGGTCCGGCGCGGCGTACCCGGCGAGCTGCTCGAGATGGCCGCTGACCCGGCCGGCGGTGCCGGTGCCGGTCTGGGCGACCAGCTCGCGGGCCGCGGTGTCGGGCAGGTCCTCGTCGGAGGCGACGAACCCGCCGGGCAGACCCCAGGTGCCCTCGAAGGGCTTCTCGTCGCGACGTACCAGCAGTACGTACAGTTCGTCGTTGCGGACGGTGAGGACCACGAGGTCCACACCTACGGCGAACAGGTTGCCACGCATCGTGTTCCGTTCCTGACGTCCGAAATTCTCGTCAGGGTGACACTACCCCCGTGATCGACTCCTCCGCCACGGTCGTGTTCCCGGAGCCCGCCATGACGGGTACCTGTCCGGACGATCGCCCTGCGCGGCGGCCTCGTTGCACCTGGTCGCGACGCTCAGCCCGTCGGGTCACGCCCCCGAGGCACCCGATGCCGCGGACCGCACGAGGTCCACGAGCTCGTCGTCGTCGAGGTCGATCCGCCGCGCCGCGGCCACCAGATCGTGCACCAGGCCCACCACGACGGCCCGGTCGGGACGCAGGCCCTCCCGCACCGTCGCGCCGCGGCCCCGACGCAGCTCGATCAGCTGCTCGTCGCGCAGCCGCTGGTAGCCGGCGAGCACCGTGTGGATGCTGACGTCCAGCGACGCCGCCAGCTCCCGTGCGGGCGGCAGCCGCTCACCCGGCACGACCGTCCCGTCGGCGATGCCGCGGCGCACGTTGGCCGCGATCTGGTCGGCGAGGGGGACCGGCCGGGCCGGGTCGACCCGGAAGAGCACGTCAGGCCGCCTCGTGGGGCAGGCCGGCGAGCAGTCCGGCGGCCGTCTGCGCGTCGTCGACGGTGACGGTGAACCGCCGCCCCGACCGCCGCGTCACGATCAACGCCGGGCCGCCGCGCAGCACCACACCCGAGCCGCCCGGCACCAGCCGGTAGCCCCAGCCGCCGAACTGCGCGGGGGAGACCTCGCCCGTCGTGACGGACGCGATGTCCTCCACCGGGACCCGCAGTCGCGGCCGGCCGACCGCGCCGAGCGCCACGACGAGCCCGCGCCGGTCGACCGTCACCAGCGCCGACGATCCGAACAGCAGCACCGCCAGCCCCACGACCAGCAGCAGGGCACCGGCGAGCCATCCGGCGAGCCAGCCGGTCACCAGGCCGGCGACGACCATCACCGCCCCCAGTGCCAACGACATCCGCGACTCGACGCGACGCGACCAGCTCACCCGCTCCGTGGCCCCGACCACCAGCGGGACACCCGCGGCCTCGTCGGGGGCGGGCGGCAGCGACGGCGTCACCAGGTACCCGACGGTGCCCGCGACGACGGCGACCCCGACCGCGATCAGCAGCCGGTCGGCGGGCAGGTGGGCGTCGGCAGCGGTGGCGACGTCGACGTTGGCCGCCGTCGCGGCGTACAGCACAGTGCCCAGGACGCCCGCCGTCGCCCAGGAGACCAGGCCGAAGAACCGGGCCGTGTCGTACGACGACACCCTCGCCGCGGCCGAGCGCCCGCCGATCGCGCCGAACACCGCGGGGAGGACGACACCGAGCACGACGATCGTCGTCACCAGTGCAGCGTGCGGCATCGAGCTCACCACGGTGCCGTCGAACCCGAACCTGGTGCCCACCTCCGCGGGCATCCGGTCGGCCGCGACCAGCGCGGTCACCAGGGCCGGCAGTACCGCCACCAGGTGCGGGCCCCCCGCGAGGAGAGTTCTGGCCGTCCGTCCCATCGTCGCGTCACCCCGATCCGATCTTACTGCTTGTTATGTAGCAACTATAACAAGTTTCGGAGCGTGCGGCGACCGGAGCCGAAGCTCCGGCGACACACGGGCACACCTCACCGGGCGCCGAAGCGCCCGGTGTGACGGCGATGGAACGAGGGCTCGCCGGCTAGCGGCGGGTTGCGTCCTCGTCCTCGTCGTCGCCCTTGGAGGCGTACGAGGAGTAGTACGAGTCGTACTCGTCGGGCTCCTCGTCGTCAGCAGGAGCCGTCCCACTACCGATCTCGCGTTGCAGCGCGTCGAGATCCATCGTGTGGGAGCTGTACTTGAGCTCGCGGGCCACCTTCGTCTGCTTGGCCTTGGCTCGTCCGCGCCCCATGGCTGGTCCCCCTTACAACAGGGAAGGGGCGGCCGGATGTCTCGGCGGCCCCATTCATGTCATCAATATCCTGGGGTCCACCGTACATTGCTGACCCAGGACCGTGCGACGTGGCATCGATGGTGTGACCCGGATCGGCCCGCCGAGGCCCGCCGCCTGGAATCATCCGACCCATGCCGGAGCCGTTCCTGTCGTACCTACGGGTCTACGAACCCCTCCGGGCGTTCGACGGCCCCAGCGGTGCGCCCGTCCGCGAAGCCCTCCGCCGGGGGCCTCTCGCCGCCGACGACGCAGGCGCGCACGACCGCGAACGCTGCCTGCGCGCAGGTCTCGGATCCCGGCTGCTGCCCGCCCCCACCGTCGACGTCCTGGTCACGACGTCGGAGTCCGGCGACACCGTCGTCTGCCCCCTCGACACCCGCCCCCGCGCCGCCGCCGCGCTCCTCGCCTTCCTCGCCGAGGAGCCCCCGGTGCTGCGCGCCGCCGTGCTGACCGGACCGGAGAACGTCGCCCGCCGCGACGCCGAGGCCGCTCTCGCCGAGATCGGCGCCGGCGCCGCGCACGTCGTCACGTCCGCGTGGACCGTGCCGCTGCCCTGGTTCGCGCTCGTCGACGCCGACACCCGGAACCTGCATCTCGACGTCCCACGCCGGGTCCACTGGCAGGCCCCGATCGGCGCCGCGATCGCCCGCGCCGAACGCGCCGAGAAGGTGATCCGCTCCGGCATCGGCGACGACGGACCCGCCGAGGTCCTCGCCGAGACCACGAGCTGGCTCTCCCGCTTCGACCGCTCCTCGGTCGTCGAGCTCGACTACGGCGGCCTCGTCGCGTTCCTCGACGACGACGCCCTCCGCGCCGACACCTCCGCCGAGCTCGTCGCGGACGCGCTGCAGGCGCTCCAGGACGGGGACGGCGACACTGCGCAGAGCTGCTACGAGCAGCTGCGCGAGTACTGGGGCGCCGTCGCCGCCAACAGGGGCAACGGCTGACCACAGGCCCGGCGCGCGGTCAGCCGCGCAGACCCGACTGTGCTGCCCGCCCCGGCGGCGGCGCCGCCTCCTCCGGCGGCACCGAGTCCGGGTCGATCCGGGCGGGTGCAGCGCGGCTCTCGACGCCCGCCACCAGCTCCGCGTCGACCGGCACCGACCGCTTGAGCAGCGCGAGCGCCACCGCGCCCAGCTCGTGGTGCAGCGTCACCGTCCCGACCCGGCCGACCGCGCGGCCGTCCTTGAACACGGTGTCGCCCGGCACCGGCAGCTCCTCGTCGCCCGCGTCGAGGTGGAGCAGCACCAGGTTCCGCGGCGGCCGTCCCATGTTCGCGACCCGCGCGACGGTCTCCTGCCCGCGGTAGCAGCCCTTGGTCAGGTGCACGGCCGAGTCGATCCAGCGGACCTCGTGCGGGATCGTCCGCTCGTCGGTGTCGATGCCCAGCCGCGGATGCAACGACTCCACCCGGAACGCCTCGAACGCCATCGCCCCCGCCGCACGGGCGCCCGCGGCCGTCAACGTCGCGAACCAGGCCTCCCGCTCGGAGCGCGGGACGACGACGTCCGCCGCGTCCTTGCCCGGCCACGGCATCCGGCGGACGAAGCCGCCGCCCGGCAGTGCCGCCGCCCCCGACGGGGCCTCCGGCACCGGTACGCCCGCCGCCGCCAGCACGGCGGCCGTGTCCGGCCCGACGACGCTGAGCACCGCGAGCTCCGCCGTCGCGTCCCGGGGTTCGACCTTCGACCAGAAGACCATCTTCGACAGGTACTCGAACAGCTCAGCGGAGCCGCCCGGATCGGTGTCGAGCCACACCACGCCGTCGACATGAGCCACCGACATGTGGTGCAGGACACGGCCGTTGAGATCCAGGACGAGAGCCTCGGTGCCGGTGTCCTCCGGCAGCTCGCTCACGTGCTGGGTGAGCAGCAGGTGCAGCCAGCTCAACCGGTCCTCGCCGGGCACGGCGATCACCTCGCGGTGCCCGCGGTCCACCACCGCCGCCGACCGGGCCATCGCCCGCTGCTCGGCCAACGGGTCGCCGCGGTGTGCGGGAACCGCCTCGTCGGGGTCGACCTGGGCCTGCGGCTCGGTGGTCTCGACGTCCGTCTGCGGTTCGGTCACCGCGCGTTCCCTTCTGCATGGTGGTCGGACAACGTGATCGTGTCGTCCGAAGCATCGCCGTCGCCGTCCTCGCCGTCCTCGGCGCAGTCGGCGCAGCGCCCCGACAGGGCGACGTGCGTCGCGTCGAGGGTGAAGCCGGACTCGTCCTGCAGCCGGGTCGCGAGCGCGTCCATCAGGTCCGTCGGCGTCTCGACCACCGCTCCGCAGTGATGACACACCAGGTGCACGTGCTGGTGGTCCTGCTCGGAGTAGGTCGGCGCGCCGTGGCCCAGGTGGGTGTGACGGACCAGACCGATCCGCTCCAGCAGCTCCAGCGTGCGGTAGATCGTGGTGATGTTGACGGCCGGGGCGGTCTGCTGGACACGGGTGCAGATCTGCTCGGGCGTCGCGTGGCCCAGTTGGCGGACCGCGTCGACGACGAGCTGACGCTGAGGTGTCATGCGCAGGCCACGCCGGTGCAACGTCTGCCGCAGCGAGGTGTCCACGACCCGATCGTAGGCCTACCTCACCCGGCGGTGGCGGGGCCGACGTGAGCCGTCGGAAACCCGGCGACCGTGCACCCTCACGTACCGCTCCGTCGTTGCAGGCATCGAGGCCCCGAGCCAACCGACCGGCTGATCTCTGCTCCGAGAGGGTGAACGCGGTGCTGCGCTGACGGTACGCTCGGCGTTGTGGACGCCCGGGTCAGGAGGTAACGCGATGTCTGCCGACGCCGGCGACCGGTCACCCGGTGCCACGCATTTCGACGTCGTCTTCCGCGGCTACTCACGTCGCCAGGTCGACGACCACATCCAGCGGCTGCACCGGGTCCTCGCCCGCATGCGCGCGGATCTCGACGCGGCCCAGGCAGCCGACCGCACCCGTCCCGTGAGCGCTCCGACGCCCCGTCCCGGACCCCCACCATCGCCGCGTCCCCGCCCGGTCGACCCGATCGACGGGATGTCCGACCGGATGCAGAGCATCATCGCGCACGCGGAGCAGGAGGCCGAGGAGATCCGCGGCCGCGCCCGCCGCGAGGTCGACGAGCTCACGCAGCGGCGTGACTCCCTCGCCCGCGACGTGGAACGGATGCGCGCCGAGCTCGACGCGGCCCGCGGCCCGAGCCGTGCAGGATCCGGCCCCGCTGCGCCCATGGGGCAGCCCGCCTCGATGCCGATGATCGTCTCCGCGCCTCCGATCCCTGCTCGTCCTGCTGCCGGTCCTGCAGCCGGCTCCGTTCCCGCCGGGGGCCGCCCTGCCGCCGCTGCGGGTCCATCGGGCTCTGCCGCCGCTGCGGGTCCGGGAGCCGCCGGTGCGCAGCGTGGGCCCGGTCGTCCGGGCACGCCCGGTGCGCCGTCACCCGTTGCGCCGCAACGTCCCCCGAACGCTCCTGCGGCCCAGGGCGGCGCATCCGGTCGTCCGGGCGGCGCCCCCGCCGCGTCGGGTCCCTCGCCGCAGGCCGGTCGACCGGCGGCTGGATCGCAGGCCGGATCGTCGACGGGTGGGTCGTCGCCGACGGGGACGTCGGCGCCCGGGGTGTCGGGTGCCGGGCAGCGGTCCGCGGCGTCGGGAGGGCAACAGTCCACGACGGCGATGCAGGCCGGGACGTCCCCGGCCGGACAGCCGCAGGCTGCCTCGGCAAGCGGTCAGCGTCCGGCCGGTCCGCCCGCGACGGCACAGCGGCCTGCCGGATCGCCTGTCACCGGTCAGAAGCCTGCCGGGTCGCCTGTCACCGGTCAGGAGCCTGCCGGGCCGCCCGTGGGCGGTCAGCGGCCCGGGGGGCAGCCGTCGGTCGGGTCGAAGCCGGGCGGGCTGCCGCAGGCCGGGGCGCCGACGGCTGCAGGAACCTCCGCCCCGCCCGGCGGGTCCCGCCCCGTCCCGACCGGGCCGGCGGGTTCGTGGGGTTCCGACTCCCCGGCCACGCGGCCGCCGAAGGAGCCTTCAGGACAGGCGGGCCGGCCCGCGGCGCAGAAGCTGCCGGCGGCGCCCACGTCGTCCGGGACGGGTGCACCAGGGCCGACGCAGGCCGGGCCGACGAAGGGCGGATCCGCGCCGGCCACACCCGCGCAGAACGCGGACCGTCCGGCGGCGTCCGCACAGGGAACCGGGCCGGGCGCGACCCAGAAGACTCCTCAGAAGACCCCGCCGGCGCAGTCGGCCCGTCCCAGCACCACGACGGCGCCGAAGGGCGCCCAGAAGGGTGCGGGCCACCCGTCGCCCGCCGACATGCCCGCAGCGCGCTCCGGCCAGGCGCGGCTGGGAGCGGGCGACGGAGCCACCGTGTCGATGCGCCCCCACAGCGACGCGGCCCAGGTTGCCGACCTCTTCCGGCCCGCCTCGGAGCAGGCGTCCCAGGATGCGCCGACCACGCGCAACCGCACACCCGGCACTGACACCGCGAAGCCCGCGGGAGCGTCGGGATCGGCCCTCACCGGGCCACCGCCGACGTCCGGCCAGGCGAAGCAGGCCGCGACGGAGTCCGCGCCGAAGGGCGGCGGCGGGACCCGGGACAAGGCCAACGGCACCACCGGATCGGTTGAATCGCAGGGCCGCAACGGCGGCGCCGCGTCGTCGTCCGGCACCGGCGGCGTCGGCTCGACGAGCGCCTCGACGACGGCCGACGAGCGGGCCGGCACGCGCGCGACGCCCGCCTCGATCGGGGCGAAGGACGCGGTGAAGCGCACGTCACAGGGGTCGTCGCCGGCCGGTGAGAGTGCGGACACCGGCAGCAACGACGCCAACGGTGGTACGTCCGCGAAGGGGTCCGACAGGGGTGAGGACGCCCGTCAGGGGCGGTCGACCTCGCAGTCACGCTCCGGGTGACAACGGTTGCGCTGGGTGATGTCACCTGGCGTACCGTGCGCTGCCATGGTGTCGCCGTCCTCGGCTGATGCGGTTGCGCCGCTTGGTGTGCCCATCGGCTGGCTCGTGGTCGCGGGGGTCGTACTCGTCGCCGTCGTCGTGGGTGTCGTCGTTGCGCTGCGCCGACGACGTCGCCGAGCTGCGGAGCGGACCACCGCCGCGCTGCTGGCGCCCGTCGCGGAGGCGGCCGTCCCGGGGGAGCCGCCACACGTCGTGAGTGAGCCGGCGTCGGCCGGTGCCGACGTCGCCGCCCCGCAGCAGGAGCCCGCGGTTCACGACGAGCCTGCCGCTCCCGACGAGACCGCAGCGCCGCTGCCGGTCGCCGAGGTGCCCGCCGCGGCGAAGGCCGCCGTGGCGCCCTCGGTGGCGACGGTCGGTGACCTCGCCGCCCTACGCGGTGGGAGCCCTGTCGTCGCGCCGGTGCGACGCGATCCCGACACGACGCCGCTACCCGTGAGCTCCGACGTGCTGCTGCAGCGGGCGGCGGCCCGCCGGGCGTCGACGTCGGTGCGGGTGCGGGTGCCCGAGCGCGGTGCGGCGGCGCTCGCGGAGCGGCCCGCAGACGAGACGAACGTCGCCGCGCCGTGGCTCCGCGTCGACCTGACGCTCGCCGACGACGCGACCGGACCGGACGACGGTCCCGTGACCACCGGGGACGCGACGGCGTCCGCCGGGGACGAGCCCGGCGCCGGTGCCCCCGGCGCCGGGCTCCAGGACTCGGCCGCAACCGTGGCGGACACAGGGCAACCCGTTGCTGCACAACCGGAAGTGCCCGGGCCGCGACTGGTTGTGGGACACCACGACCCCGCGCGTCACGACCCCGCGGAGCCGGCCGGTCCTGCGACCACCGTCCTGCGTGCCGTCCCGGCGGCGGCCGGCGCCGTTCTCGACCGGACCCCGGCCGACGAGTCCCCGGGCGCCGGGCACAGCCTCGCCGGCGCCGTCGCGAACGCGCTGGCGAACCGGGAAGCGGCCACCCAGGCGGCAGCCGGTCGCGGTGCGGCCGGCCGCACCGCGACCGACCGCACCGCGACAGCGGACCGGGGCCGACCGCAGCCCGAGGAACCCGACGTCGCCGCGCGCGACCGGCTCCTCGCCGTCCTGCTCGAGGACCCGGACCGTGCCGTCGGCGCCACGGTCGAGCTGGGCCGGGTTCAGGGGCAGCTCGACCGGCTCCTCGATGCGGTCCGCCACGAGCAGGACGCCCTCGCGGGCCTCGTCGAGAGGCTCGCCGCGGCCGGCCTCGGCGACGAGCAGATCGCCCGCCTGGCCGGCATCCCGGTCGCCGAGGTGTCGACCCTGCGGACCGCCGGCCCCTGAGCGGGACCCAGCGGTTCCGCCGGCCGCTGAGCGGACCCTGCGAACCGCCGGCCGCCGAGCGGGGACCCTGCGGGCCCCCGGCTGGTGAGCAGGCCTGCGGGCTGCTGAGAAGCCCCCGCGGGCCCGCGCCGACCCGGCAGCCCCGAGCAGACCCACAGACCCCGGCGTACGCCCGCCGGTGTGCCGACCCGGCGGCCGCCCGCCGGTGTGCCGACCCGGCGGCCGCCTGCCGGTGTGCCGACGCGGGCGGCCGTCGGGGGTCAGCCCGCGATGCGGTGCAGCAGCGCCGACAGGTGCGGCTGCATGGGCCGGCCCATCATCGCCCGCTCGTCGACGTAGGCGAGGTCGCTGCCCTCGACGAGGCCGTAGAGCCGGTGCGAGCCGGTGACGTCCTTGGCCGTCGCGGTGCGGGCGACGGCGTCGGTCTCGATCTCCCAGGACGTCAGCGTGCGGGCCTTGCCGTAGAAGATCTCGACGATCCCGGTGCCGTGCGCGATCAGCACCTCGAGGGTGCCGTCGGGCTGGGGCCGCCAGAAGCCGGTCTCCCGGGCCGCCGGGCGGATGACCTTGCCGTCGTCGTCGAGCAGCCAGGCGCGCGCCTCATAGCTGACGAACGGGCGGCCGTCGTGGGCGAAGACGAGCTGCTGGCCGAAGTGGAACGGCCCGTCGATCGTCGGGTAGACGACCTCACCGGTGCCGCGCCACACCCCGATCAGGGGCAGCAGCCCGAGACAGGCCTCGTTCAGGTCGGGACCTTCACGGAGGTTCGCGGTGTCGTCGGGGACGGGCAGGTCGTCCCAGCGGGGCCGGTTGCGCTGCGGCGAGTCGGGCGCGGCGTGGGCCGGGCCCGGGATCGTCGTGCGCAGGTCGGCGTCGTCGGTGGTGTCGTCGGGAAGGTCGGAACTCACGAGGCCTCGTCGTGGTGGGTGGCGGTCGTGGCGGGAGCGGTGGTGAACAGCCGGCGCAGGAGATGGCCGGTGTAGCCGGCGATCCCCACGCTGACCGCGATCAACAGTCCGGTGAACATCCAGTGCACGGCCGCGGAGCATAGTCGCGTGCCGCGTCCCCCACGCCGAACGCCGCCCCGGGCGGGTGCCCGGAGCGGCGTCGGTGGCAGCGTTCGCTGCGGCTGCGTGCTGGTCCCGGTGGGACCGGTCAGGCGACCGCGACCTTCGTCTGGTGCAGGCCGGGCCCGTCGGCGGTCAGGACCGACTCGCCGTTGCCCGAGCGCGACAGCGCGCGGACGGTCCAGGTGCCGGGCGCGGCGAAGAAGCGGAAGTCGCCCGACGCCGAGGAGACGACCTCGGCGGTGAACTCGCCGGTGCCGTCGAGCAGCCGGACGAACGCGCCGCCGACCGGGCTCTCACCCGCGACGACGCGACCGGCGAGAACGGTCTGCTTCTCCAGGTCGGTGCCCGCGGGCAGCGCGACGGCCTGGTCAGGCGCGCCGCACATCAGGAGCCCGCCCCGAGCTCGATCGGCACGCCGACGAGCGATCCGTACTCGACCCAGCTGCCGTCGTAGTTCTTGACGTCGCTGTGGCCGAGCAGCTCGCGCAGCACGAACCAGGTGTGCGAGCTGCGCTCACCGATGCGGCAGTAGGCGATGACAGCCTTTCCGTCGTCGAGGCCGGCGTCGCCGTAGAGGGCCTTGAGCTCCTCGTCGGACTTGAAGGTGCCGTCCTCGTTGGCCGCCTTGCTCCACGGCACGTTGATGGCGCCCTTGACGTGGCCACGACGCTGCGAGACCTCCTGCGGCAGGTGCGCCGGGGCGAAGATCTTGCCGGAGAACTCGTCGGGCGAGCGGACGTCGACCAGGTTCTTCGCGCCGATCGAGGCGACGACCTCGTCACGGAACGCGCGGATCGACAGGTCGGCGTCCTTGGCCGTGTAGGTGGCGGCGGGACGGTCGGCGACCTCGGTGGTGAGGGTGCGCCCGTCGAGCTCCCACTTCTTGCGGCCACCGTCGATGAGCTTGACGTCCTGGTGGCCGTAGAGCTTGAACTCCCAGTACGCGTAGGCCGCGAACCAGTTGTTGTTGCCGCCGTAGAGGACGACGGTGTCGTCGTTGCCGATGCCCTTGGCCGAGAGCACCGCGGAGAAGTCCTCCTTGGTGAGGACGTCGCGGCGCACGGGGTCGGTCAGCTCGGTGGTCCAGCTGAACTTGACGGCGCCGGGGATGTGGCCCCCGTCGTAGGCCGTGGTGTCCTCGTCGACCTCGACGAAGACGACGCCCTCAGCGCCGAGGTTCTTCTCGGCCCAGTCCGTGGTGACCAGGACGTCTTCGCGGCTCATGCGGTCGCTCCTTCTGCAGTGTGCGGGTTGCGGGACCGAAACCGGGCCCGGGTACGGGAGATCAGCGTGTACATCTCGCAGCCGAGGCAGAAGCCGAAGGCCGCGTTGAGGAATGCCGCCGCGAGTGCGAACGCGGTGGCGACGATGCCGAGCGTCGTCAGGCCGGTGAGGTAGCCCACCGCGGCGACGACGGCGAAGAGGAAACCGACGAGCTGGGAGAACCGCACGGGTGCGGCGTCCTCCCGCTCGGCGGGCGGCCCGAGCCGGCGGGCGAGCAGCGCCCGGTAGAGCAGCGAGTAGGGCGCGAACCGCATACCGGCGAACGCTCCGAGGCCGAACACGACGGCCTGCGCCGCGGCCAGCCATCCGCTGCCGGCGAGCAGGACGAGCACGAGGACGACGGTGGTGAGGGCCGCCGCGAACCGCACGCCGCGCGGGTCGAGCGAGGGCTCGGTGGGGACGTGACCGGGACCCGCCACGGGCGTGACAGGGCCGTCCGGTGTGGACATGGGGACTCCTGGGGACGAACGAACGAAGGATCGGATGTTCGTGTCCGGGACACACCCTGGCCCGCGCAGGTGCGGGCGGAACTCAGGTGGCCGGCGTCAGGAGACGCGACACAGGCAGCTGCCGACGCGACACAGATCCACTGCGCGTCGTTTGGTCAGCGGCCAGTTCACGGTGCCGAGGGTAGCCGAGGATCCCGCAAAGCGGGAATGCCCGGTCCGAAGGGCGGGACGGGTGGGCCTCGTCACCAGGTCGCGTGGGGTGCCGCCGGCCGCTGTCACGCGGACAGCGCCGGAGCGAGGGCTGCCTCGAGGTCGGGACGGCGGGGCACGCCGGAGACGCGCAGCAGCTCGGCGCCGGACCGGTCGAACGCGACGACGGTCGGCGTGCGCATGATGCCCAGCTCGGAGGCGACCTCGGGCCGGTCGGCGACGTCGACCTCGACGTGGACGAGGCCGGGAGTGGTGGTGCTGAGGTCGTCGAGGAGCGCAGCGGTCTGCCGGCACGGCGTGCACACGGGCGAGGAGACCTGCAGCAGCAGGACGCGGTCGTCGTCGGCGGGGGCGTGTCCGGCGAGCGACCAGCCGGCCGTGGGTGCGGACCGGCCCGTGGGACGCGCAGATGTCCGGACACGGCCCGACCGGGCGCGGAGGACGAGACCGGCGACCGTTGCGACGACGAGCACGCCGAGGACGACCCACAACCCGGTGGTGTTCACCTCCGGCGCAACGTCGGACGGGCGGCCGGCATTCCTGCGTCAGCGCGGCGGGCCCGGGTCACCGGGCGAGCGGGGACGCGCCGCCGATGGTCATGTTCTCGATGGTGCCGCTGATCTCGATCGTGCCGTCACGGGGCCGTAGCAGCCGGGGCGTCACCTCGAACGGCAACGTACCGGGGCTGATCCGCAGGCCGAACTCGTCGCTCAGCGTCCGGACGAGTGTGGTGGGCAGCGGCAGCCGGTCGCCGTGGCCGTCGTCGATGCGGACGTCCTGGGGCACGATCAGGATGTCGCGTCCGTCGAGCAGGAACGACGCGATCACCGCGACCTCCTTCTCACCGATCCCCGGCACCGTCAGGGTGCCGACGACCCGCGCCGACGAGTCGAGGTCGATCCCCAGCAGGGACGACCGGCCACCTTCGTCGACGAGGTCGGTGACGGTACCCCGGTCGATGTTCTCGATGCGCATCTTGGTGACGCCGGGCATGAGCCGCTGCAGGTCGTCGGCGTCGATGCGGACGGTCCCGTCGGCCTCGGCGACGGTGAACGACTTCGGGCCGGAGCCGAGGAGCATCGACAGCGGCGCGTTCACGTCGCGCAGCTGGGCGCGGACCTCGACCTCGCGCAGCGGGCCGACGGACAGGTGCGTGGCGGAGACGTCGATGCTGCGGTAGTCGCCGGAGATCGCCTGGGTGAGGAACGGGAACCCGTTGATGCGGACGTCGGGGTCGTCGGTGAGCGCGAGCTGTGCGCGCATCTGCCGCGAGACCGCGGACTCGGCGAGGGCGGCCGTGCCGTAGTCGGCGGCGAGCAGCGCACCGACGAGCACCACCAGCGCGATGAGCAGGCGCTTCACTCAGACCTCCGACACGGACGAACGAACCAGTCGACGGTAGTGGGCGCGCCGCGCACCGCCCCTGCTGGCCCCCTCCGAACGACGGGGCGGTCCCGTGAGGTGCGCCGCGATACCCGGACACCGCACGACTGAACCGATATGGTTCGAGCGTTCCGCGTGGTAGCCCCGACCGGGTCGCGCGGAGGCGGGCACCGGGCGGACCGGCTCCTGTCGCCGCGGGTCGAACGCCGTGCGTGACGTGCCGGTTGCCTGGTCGCGCCGCCGGCGGAGAGGAGCCGGCGGTGGAACTCCTGCTGCTGACAGCTGATCCGGATCCCGGGGCGGTCCTGCCCGCGCTGACGTTGCTGCCACACGGGGTGCGTACGGCTGCGCCCGAGGTGGCTGCCCTGCTCGACGCGGGCCCCCACGATGCCGTTCTGGTCGACGCGCGCAGCGACCTGGTCGCCGCGCGCAGCCTGTGCCGCCTGCTCGGCAGCACCGGAACCGACGTGCCCGTCGTCGCGATCCTCACCGAGGGCGGGCTGGTCGCCGTGTCCTCGGAGTGGGCGGTCGACGAGATCCTGTTGCCGGGCGCGGGTCCGGCGGAGGTCGACGCGCGGCTGCGTCTGCTCCGGGCCCGCCCCGGCGGTGACGCCGCGACCACGGGCGGCGCGCTCGTCCTGGGCGAGCTGGTGATCGACGAGGCGACGTACTCGGCACGGCTGCGGGGTCGCCTGCTGGAGCTCACGTACAAGGAGTTCGAGCTGCTCAAGTACCTCGCGCAGCACGCGGGACGGGTGTTCACCCGGGCCCAGCTGCTGCAGGAGGTGTGGGGGTACGACTTCTTCGGTGGCACCCGCACGGTCGACGTCCACGTGCGGCGGCTGCGCGCGAAGCTCGGCACCGAGCACGAGCAGATGATCGGCACGGTCCGCAACGTCGGCTACAAGTTCGTGCGGCCGGCGCGGGGCGCGATGGGTGTGCCGGCGGGTGGTCTCGACGGTCCCGTCGACGACGACGAGGAGGAGCACCGGGCCCCGGAGCCGGTGTCGCGCGGCGGCTGACCGTCTGCCTGCCCGCGTAGGGTTTCGGGCATGACCGGAGTCGCCTCACCGTCCATCTCGGACCTCATCGGCGCCGAGGACGCCGCTGCGGTGCGTGCCCTCGCCGACGCGGCCGCGCAGGCCGACGGGATCGCTCCGCTGTCGGAGCAGATCCTGATCAACCTTCGCCACGGGGGCGACGGGATCGTGCACGTGGTCGCCGCGGCCGACGGTGTCGTCGCCGGGTACGCGCAGCTCGCCACGTCGGGCGACGGCGCGGGGACGGCGGAGCTCGTCGTCGGTCCGCGGCACCGGCGGCAGGGGATCGGGACGGCGCTGGTCGCTGCCGTCGTCGCCCGCGCGGGCGGCCCGCTCGAGGTGTGGGCGCACGGCGAGCACCCCGGCGCGGCCCGGCTGGCCGCGACGCACGGCCTGACCAAGGTCCGGGAGTTGTGGCAGATGCGCCGCGAGCTCGACGAGCCGCTGCCGGCCGCGGAGTTCCCCGAGGGTGTGCGGCTGCGCGCGTTCGACCCGGCCCGCGACGAGGCCGAGTTCCTGCGCGTCAACAACGCGGCGTTCGACTGGCACCCCGAGCAGGGCGGCTGGGGGCACGAGCAGGTCGCGCAGCGCGAGACGGAGGCCTGGTTCGACCCCGCAGGGTTCCTGCTGGCCGTCGAGGGCGACGGGGCCGGCGAGCGGCTGCTCGGCTACCACTGGACCAAGGTCCACCCGGCCGGGGCCGAGGGGCCGGCGATCGGCGAGGTGTACGTCCTCGGGGTCGACCCGGCGGCGCAGGGCCGGCGTCTCGGTGGGGCGCTGACGATCGCCGGGCTGGAGCATCTGCGGTCCCACGGGCTCGACGCCGTGATGCTCTACGTCGAGTCCGACAATGCGCCCGCTGTGGCCGTCTATCAGCGGCTCGGTTTCACCCCGTGGCGCGTCCACTCGATGTACCGCAGCTGATCGTCGTTCACCGTCGCGCAATCACGCTCGGCGGGGTGTCGACGCAGGTCAAACGGGTCACGATGATCACGATCGGGTAGTGATCCCAGGCACCCACGGTGATGAGTTCATTTCTCGTTCATCTGATCGGGGCCGGTTGTCCATTCAGCCTGCTTAGCGTCCTCCGCGAACGGCCGCCCCGAGCCGTCCAAACGTGATCCAAGCGGAGGAAATTCCAGTGAAGCTCCAGCGTCACGGGCTCGTGGTCGCTCTTGCAGCGGCAGGCGCGATCCTGCTGGCCGCGTGCGGTAGCGACCCCAACGCCGGCGGCTCGGGTGCCGGCGGAACGTCGTCGGCGAACTCTCCCGCCGTCGACTGCAACGGCAAGGCGAGCCTGACCGCCGAGGGCTCTTCGGCCCAGAAGAACGCGATGGACGTGTTCGCGCAGGCCTACCAGGCCAAGTGCTCGAGCAGCAAGATCGCCTACAACCCGACCGGTTCCGGTGCGGGCGTCAAGCAGTTCACCGCCGGCCTCGTCGACTTCGGTGGCTCGGACTCCGCGCTCAGCTCCACCGAAGCCGGCCCCGCGGCCACCCGGTGCCAGAGCAACCCGGCGTGGAACCTGCCGCTGGTGTTCGGTCCGGTCGCCATCGCCTACAAGGTCGCCGGCGCCGACTCGCTCACCCTCAACGGTGAGGTCGCGGCCAAGATCTTCAACGGCCAGATCAAGACCTGGAACGACCCGGCCATCGCCGCCCTCAACAGCGGTGTGACCCTGCCGGCCACGCCCATCAACGTCGTCTTCCGCTCCGACGACTCGGGCACCACCGACAACTTCCAGAAGTACCTGAAGGCCGCCTCGAAGGGTGCCTGGACCCAGGAGACCGGCAAGAAGTTCACCGGTGGCATCGGCTCCGGCGCGCAGGGCTCCGCGGGTGTCGCGCAGGCCATCGCCGCCACCGAGGGCTCCATCGGCTACGTCGAGCTGTCGTTCGCGCAGGACAACAAGCTGGGCATGGCCAAGATCGACAGTGGTTCGGGTGCGGTCGAGCTGACCGACGCCAACGTCGGCAAGGCGATCGCCGGCGCCACGGTCATCGGTCAGGGCAACGACCTGACCCTCGACCTGACCAAGACCTACGCGCAGCCGCCCGCCGGCTCGTACCCGCTGTTCCTGGCGACCTACGAGATCGTCTGCTCCAAGGGCTACGACGCCGCCACCGCCACTGCGGTGAAGTCGTTCCTCACGGTCGCGGCCACCGACGGCCAGGCCAACCTCTCCGCCGCGGGTTACGCCCCGCTTCCCGCGGAGTTCCAGCAGAAGCTGCTGACCGCCATTCAGGCCATCGCCTGATCTGCTCGACTGGCACAATCACGGAGACCGAGACGCGATGAGCGAGCGCGAGCGAGCGACCGATCAGTACAGCGCGTGCGCGCAGCGCCGCCCGAGCTCAGGCGAGGGCGGGCGATGAGCGATCCGACCGTGACGGACGGCCCCACCGGCACCGGTGAACCCGGTGACCGGTGGGGCGGTTCCGTCTCCGCCGCAGTACCGGAGGCAGGCATTCCTCCCACCGAACCGCCGCCCCCCGAAGAGGGCACGGCAGGCGCGACATTCGTCCAGCGTGGCGACCGGATCTTCCGGTTCCTCGCCACCGGGTCGGGCGCCTTCGTCGTCGCGCTCATCGGCGCCATCGGTCTGTTCCTGCTGATCCAGGCGGTCCCGCCGCTCCTGCAGAACAACGCCAACTTCCTGACCAGCCGGCAGTTCGAGGCCGGCGACCCGAACAACCTGCACTTCGGCATCCTGGACCTGCTGCTCGTCACCGTCGAGGTGTCGATCTTCGCGCTGGTCCTCGCCATGCCGGTCGGACTGGGCATCGCCCTGTTCCTCACCCAGTACGCGCCGGCCAAGGTGGCGCGCCCGTTCGGCTACCTGGTCGACCTGCTGGCCGCCGTGCCGTCGATCATCTTCGGCCTCTGGGGCCTGTTCGTACTGGCGCCGGCGATCCAGCCGTTCGCGCTGTGGCTGCAGAACACCCTCGGCTGGTTCTTCCTGTTCTCCCCGGGCAACGTCCAGATCGCCGGGGCGACGGTCTTCACCGCAGGCATCGTGCTCGCGGTCATGATCCTGCCGATCATCACCGCCATCAGCCGCGAGGTGTTCCAGCGGACCCCGCGCACCCAGATCGAGGCGGCCCTCGCCCTGGGCGCGACCAAGTGGGAGGTCGTGCGGATGACGGTGTGGCCGTTCGGCCGGGCCGGCTACGTCAGCGCGTCGATGCTCGGCCTCGGCCGCGCGCTCGGCGAGACGATCGCCCTGATGATCATCCTGGCGGCTACGCCGGCGATCTTCACGGGCAGCCTGTTCGACGGTGGTGCGACGTTCGCATCGAAGATCGCCCTGTCGTTCGCCGAGCTCAACAACAACCTGTCGGCGGGGGCGTTCATCGCGGCGGGCCTCGTCCTGTTCGTGCTGACGTTCCTCGTCAACGCCGCGGCCCGCTGGGTCATCGGCCGATCGGGGGCCAAGGCATGAGCACCACCGTCGATCTCGAGAAGTCCGCGACCGCGCCGACCTTCACCGGCATCAGCGCCGGCCGCAAGGCCCGCAACGGCGTCGCCACGGTGCTGATGACGCTGGCGTTCCTCATCGCGCTCGTGCCGCTGGTGTGGGTCATCTGGACGGTCGTCAGTCAGGGCATCGCGGCGGTCGTCAGCTCGACCTGGTGGTCGCAGTCGCTCAACGGCCTCCTCGCCCGGCAGGAGGGTGGCGGGGCGTACCACGCGATCATCGGCACCCTGCTCCAAGGGCTCGTCTGCGCGGTCATCGCGACGCCCATCGGCATCATGGTCGCGATCTACCTCGTCGAGTACGGCGCCGGTACCCGGCTCGCCCGGGCGACGACCTTCATGGTCGACATCCTGACCGGTGTCCCGTCGATCGTCGCCGCGCTGTTCGTCTACGCCGTGTGGATCTCGATCTTCGGCCTGCCCCGCAGCGCGCTCGCGGTGTCGCTCGCCCTGGTGCTGCTGATGCTGCCCGTCGTCGTCCGGTCGACCGAGGAGATGCTGCGCATCGTCCCGGACGACCTGCGCGAGGCGTCCTACGCACTCGGCGTGCCCAAGTGGAAGACCATCGTGAAGATCGTCATCCCGACGGCGCTCTCGGGCATGCTCACCGGCATCGTCCTGGCCCTCGCCCGCGTCATGGGCGAGACGGCGCCGGTGCTGATCCTCGTGGCGTACGCCCCGTACATCAACTTCGACATCTTCGGCGGCAACATGGCGTCGCTGCCGCTGATGATGACCGTCGAGCGGGCCAACCCCACCGACGCCGGCGCCGACCGGCTCTGGGGTGCCGCGATCACCCTCATCCTGATCATCACGATCTTCCAGCTGCTGGCGGCGGTCCTGTCCAAGATCACCGCCCCGAAGACCAAGTGAGAGAGAGCGCCTGATGGCCAAGCGTCTGGACCTGAAGGACGTCGACATCTACTACGGCAAGTTCCACGCCGTGGACGGTGTCAGCCTGTCGGTGCCCCCGCGGAGTGTGACGGCCTTCATCGGCCCGTCCGGCTGCGGCAAGTCGACCGTCCTCCGCACCCTGAACCGCATGCACGAGGTCATCCCCGGCGCCCGCGTCGACGGGGAGATCCTTCTCGACGGGGAAAACATCTACGGGCCGTCGGTCGACCCGGTCGGTGTGCGCCGCACGATCGGCATGGTGTTCCAGCGGCCCAACCCGTTCCCGACGATGTCGATCCGCGACAACGTCGTGGCCGGGCTGAAGCTGCAGGGTCGCAAGGCGAAGAAGGAGCTCGACGAGGTCGCCGAGCGCGCCCTGCGCGGGGCGAACCTGTGGAACGAGGTCAAGGACCGGCTCACCAAGCCCGGCGGCGGCCTCTCCGGTGGTCAGCAGCAGCGACTCTGCATCGCCCGCGCGATCGCGGTGCAGCCCGACGTCCTGCTCATGGACGAGCCGTGCTCGGCGCTCGACCCGATCTCGACCCTCGCCATCGAGGACCTGATCTCCGAGCTGAAGACCGAGTACACGATCGTGATCGTCACGCACAACATGCAGCAGGCCGCCCGCGTCAGCGACCAGACGGCCTTCTTCAACCTGCGCGCGACGGGCGAGCCCGGTCGTCTCGTGGAGATCGACGACACCCCGAAGATGTTCTCGAACCCCACCGAGCAGGCCACCGAGGACTACATCTCCGGCCGCTTCGGCTGAGCCGAGGTGGCGGGAGACCGCGAGTGGCGGCGGGTCAGGTCGGGAGGGGGTCGGGCCCGCCGCCGACCACCGCGTAGATGGTGCGCTTCGCGACCGCCACGGCGTGGTCGGCGTAGCGCTCGTAGAACCGGGCCAGCAGCGTCAGGTCGACGGCCGCCGTCACCTCGTGCGGCCAGCTCCTGTCCATGAGGACGCCGAACACGTCACGGTGCAGCTGGTCCATCTCGTCGTCGTCACCGTCGAGCTCGGCGGCGAGCAGCACATTGCCCGTCCGCAGCACCTCGGACGCCTTGAGTGCCATGGCGATCGCAGTGTCGGACATGCGCTCCAGCAGCGGGTGCACCTCGGTGGGGACGGCTGTGCCGGGATGCCGGCGCCGGGCAGCCTTGGCCACGTGCCGGGCCAGGTCGCCCATCCGCTCGATGTCGTCGGCGACGTGGATGACCGCCAGTGCCCGGCGCAGGTCCGTCGCGACCGGCTGCTGCAGCGCCAGGATCGCGACGGCCTGCTCCTCGATCTGGTCGCGCCGCGCGTCGATCGCCGCGTCGCCGGAGATCACCCGCTCCGCGAGACGGACCCTGCCGTCGAGACAGGCCGTGGTCGCGTCGCGCATCGCCTGGGCGACGTCGCGCGCCATCACCGACAGCTGGGCGGTCAGATCGGTCAGCTGCACCTGCAGCGCATCACGCACCGCGACAGGCTAGGAAACGGACGTCGCCGGATCCGGTGATCCAGGTGAACGGCCGGTGAACGCCATGCGTCGCAAGGCCTCCGACCGTCAGTCGTCCAGACGGAACCCGACCTTGAGGCCCACCTGGTAGTAGTCGACGCCACCCTCCGCGAGATGCCCGCGGATCTCCGTGACCTCGAACCAGTCCAGGTTGCGCAACGTCTGGGACGCGCGCGTCACCCCGTTGGTGATCGCCTCGTCGACGCTCGTCGTGGAGGTCCCGACGATCTCGGTCACGCGGTACACGTTGCTCGAGTTATCCGGCATGACGCTTGTGTCCCCGGACCGGACCCGCGTCAAACGGCTGGACCGGTCCGGGGCGGGCGGAACGTCAGACGGTGATCGGGCCCGGCATCTGGCCGGTGACCACGTAGACGATCCGGCGCGCCACGGCGACAGCGTGATCGGCGTAGCGCTCGTAGAAGCGCGCGAGCAGCGTGACGTCGACCGCCGCGGCGACCCCGTGGTCCCAGTCGCGGTCCATCAGCACCGTGAACATGTGCCGGTGGAGGTCGTCCATCGCGTCGTCGTCGGTCTCGAGCTCGGCCGCCGCCGTCAGGTCGCGGGTGCGGATGACGGCTGCGGCCTTCGTGGCCAGCTCGACACCGACCCGGCCCATCTCGGCGAAGTAGGGTGCGATCTCGTCGGGCAGCACGGGCTGCGGGTGCCGGCGACGGGCCGCCTGCGCCACGTGCAGCGCCAGGTCGCCCATGCGCTCGATGTCGCCGGCGCCGTGGATGGCCGACACGACGATCCGCAGGTCGGTGGCCACCGGCGCCTGCAGGGCCAGCAGTGCGAACGCCTGCTCCTCGGCCTGCGCGCGGATGCCGTCGATCCCGGTGTCCTCGGAGATGACCTCCTCGGCGAGCTGCAGATCGGCGTTCAGCAGCGCGCGGGAAGCCTTGTCGAGCGCAGCCGCCACCCCGTCGCACATGTCCGCCAGCCGGTTGGCCAGCCCGTCGAGTTGTTCCTGGTAGTGGTCACGCATGAGAGGGAGCCTACGATGAACCGTCCCCGAAGTCCGTTCCTACGGGTGAACCCGGGGTGAACGATCGACGTATTCCCCCTGCTCACGGGCGTCGGCGGTCCACTCAGGAGCAGGCGCCCGACGTGAGCCCGGCCGTTGCCGTGGCGGGGGAGTTCGGGGGGATCGCCCGGATCATCCCGTCGAACGAGTCGCCCAGCACCAGCTGCAGCACCCCGCTCGCGGTCGCATCCGCCACCGACCTCGCCGACGGCACCGCCGACGCCACGACCTGCGCCTCCGCCGCCCGGTCCGGGGAGAACCGGATCACCGTGTCGGCCGCGGGCCGCGACGCATTGGACACCGACCCGATGCCGAACGTCACCGCCCGTAGCCGCGACGCCACCTCCTGGGCGAGTCCCTGGCGCTGCGACGCGTTCAGCACGTCCACCGTGATCGTCGACGGTGACGGCACCGACGCCGTGCTCGGCGGCGCCGACGCGGAGTCCGGGATCGGCGCACCCGTCCGCAACGCCTTGAACAGCGCCGATGCGTCCCGGTCGCGCATCATCGCGTTACCGCGCGAGTTGTTCTCCGCCGACGTCGGCACCGTGACGAACGGCCCGCCCCCGATGCCGCGCAACGTCAACGCCGTGGCGAGCAGCTGGTCGGCGTCCATCCCGTCGGCGACCACCGACCGCGCCAGCACCTGCCCGAAGGCGTGACTGCGCCACGGGTTCAGCAACGCCGGCGTCGACAACGCGCCGTCGAGCGCGGCCGCCAGCACCCGCTGCTGACGGTCGACGAGCCCCTCGTCGGTACCCGGGTCGCCCTGCACGTGCCGGGCCCGCACGACTCCGGCCGCGGTCGTCGTGTCGAGACTGGTCTCGCCCGCGCCGGGCACCACCGTGCCCAGCACCCCGTCGACGACCGGGCGGTCCAGGCACACCGGGAGCCCACCCAGCGCGCCCGCCATGTCGCCGAGCCCGCCCAGGTCGACGGCGGCGAACCCCGACAGCGACAGCCCGGTCAGCTGCTGCACCACCCGCACCGCGCACGCGGGCCCACCGGAGCGGTAGGCCGAGTCGATCGTCGTGCGCGTCTCGGCGGGGACGGTCTGGTCGAGGTAGGCGCCGGTGGCCGCGTCCCAGCCCTGGCAGGGCGGCCGGTTGATCTCCAGGTTCCGGGGGAACGACAGCCGCGTCACCGCGCCGCCGTCGGCGGGGACATGGGCGAGGACGATCGTGTCCGCCCCCGGATCGGCTCCCGTCGTCGTGTCGACGCCGAGCAGGAGGACGTTGTGGCTGCCGGCCTGGGCGTCGGCGTCGAGGACCGCCGCCGACTCGGGGTCGAGGCCGGCGACCTGGTGGATGCCCTCGTCCAGCCCGAGTTTCGACGACCAGCCCACCGTCATCGCGACGAACACGACCAGCGCCACCGCGACCGCCGCCCAGCGCAGCCTGCGCGCCCGGTGGCCGATGTCCTGCGACCAGGGTCCGCCGGCGGGGACGGGGCCCACCGGGTGGTCCTCGGGTTCGTCACGGGGGTCGGGTGTGTCGCGGGGGTCGTCGTCCTCGTCGCCGGCGGTGCGGGGTTCCACCGGGCCCCGGTGTGCCGCCGACAACCGCGTCAGGCTCTCGTCGATCCGGCGTCGGCGGGCATGGCCGTCGTCGGGGGTGGCGAGGTCGACGGGCGCGTCCTGCGGCCCCTCGTCGTCGTCGCTGTCGTCGTCGGGCTCGTTGCCGGATCTGGGTGCGGCCCCGTCACTGCCGCTGATCGCCTCGAGCAGGCCCGGCGGGAGGGAGCTCGCGGCCGGTCGCGGCTCGGCGGGGGCCGCTTCGCCGGAGGGCGAGGCCTGCGGCAGCGGGCTCGGGCGTCGTGGCAGCCGAGCCGCCGCCGGCGCGGGACGGGGGTTGCCGGAGCCGGGTCCGGGGTCCGGGTCGGGTTCGCGGGTCGCGGGGCGGCCCGTTTCCCGTGGCCGGGCCGGGGGAGGCGATGTCGGGTCCTGCGGCGTCGGGTCCTGAGGTGTACGAGGTCCCGAGCCGTGCCGTGCCGGGTTCCGCGTCGTCGGGATCGCTTCGGTCGGGGGCGTCGGGGGCGTCGGGGGCGTCGCCGGGCGGATCGCGGTCGTCGGTGGGCCGTCGCGGGCCTCGTCGCGGGCCGGGGGTCGGTCGGGTCGGCGCGGGGGGGCGTCGTCGATACGTGGCTGCAGCTGCGTGAACTGCTCCGTCACCGGATCCCGGCCGACGGCGGGCAGTGCCGAGGTGCGGGGCGCCGGGTCGTCCCGAGGGCGACGGTCGTCTGGTAGCGCACGATCTGCGGGGCCGGAGTGCCCTGACCCGCGGGCACTCCGGTCGGCCGGTTCGCCTCGGCGGGTGCCGTTGTTGCGCCGATCGGCGGACCTGTCGTCGCGCGGATCGGGCGAACCGGGGTCGGCGGGAGGGCGTGGGCGGCGACGAGCCGAGGGGTCTCGCGGACGGTCCGACCCGTTCGGCACGGTCACCTCCTCGGCCAGACGCGTGAGGGCGGACCCGGTCGTTGTCGACCGAACGATCCGCCCCCGCGTCCGTCGAGTTTACGGAGCCGACTCCCCGTGACCGCCCCGGGGCGTGATCACCCGGTCGTGCGCACCGGCTGCGGGATCGACCGGCGGCGTGACGCCGGACCCGCCAGCCGCACCAGCCCCGTGCGCGCCGCGCGGTACGCCACGGCGTTCCGGCCGGCCTGCTTCGCGGTGTAGAGATGCGCGTCGGCCGCTCCGATGAGGCGCTCGACGTCGGTGGGGCGGCTGTCGGAGTGCGCCACCCCGATGCTCACCGTCACCCGCAGGTCCTGGTGCAGCTCGTGCCACGGGTGCTGCGCGATGCGCTCCCGCGCCGCCTCGCACCAGCGCACCGCGTCGCCGAGGTCACGGCCCGGCATGACCAACGCGAACTCCTCGCCGCCGTAGCGGGCGCAGAACGCGCCGTCGGGGAGCGCCGCGTCGAGCTCGGACACCATGCGCTGCAACACCCGGTCGCCCAGTAGATGGCCGTAGGTGTCGTTGACCAGCTTGAAGTGGTCGATGTCGGCGAGCGCCACGCAGATGCCCGTCGCCCCAGCCGTGTCGTCGCCCAGCCCGGCCAGGTCGGTGAGCAGGGCACCGAGCCGCTCGTCGAGATAACGACGGTTGTAGCTCGCCGTCAGGCTGTCGCGCAGGCTCTGTTCCCGCGCCTCGGCGTGCTCGCGGCGAAGCCGGTCCAGCTCGTCGGGGCCCGTCGTCGCGCTGCCCGCCAGGTGGTGCAGTCGGACCGCCGCACGCAGATGCGTGTACGCCTGCTCCCACAGGCCCTGCGCGGCGAGCTTCTCGGCCTCGGCGGTGTGCATCGCGGCGCGGGCGGCGGCCGCCGCAGGAGTCTGCTCGACGTCACCGATCGGCACCGGTCCCGCCGTCACGGTCACGTCCCCCACGTCATCACCCCCGTCGCCATGCCGATTGTCTCGTCGTGACGGGTGTGGCCCTTGAGGTTTCCGGGCCCTGACAACCCTTTAGCGCGCGACTCCACACGACCGGGCGAGAACGCATGCACCGGCCGTAGAGGTGATCACCCGCCGGAATGATCCAGTTCCGCGCCGAACGGGACCGACGGATCGCACGGGTCGTCGAGCCAGTGCTCCGGCAGCACCACGCGCCCCGGCGATCCCTGCCGGCCCCGCGGGCCCTCCGCGTCGGCCGGAAACGGCTCGTCGTGGTCGAGCATCGCCAGCAGCTCGTCGAGCTCGTCGATGCTCTCGACCATGCCGAGACGCTTCCTGATGTCGCCGCCCACCGGGAAGCCCTTCAGGTACCAGGCGATGTGTTTGCGGACGTCGCGGATGCCCTTGTGGTCGCCCATGTGCTCGCACAACAGCACCGCATGCCGCCGCACCGTCGCCGCGACCCGACCCAGGTTCGGCGGGGTCGGCAACGGCCGGCCCGCGAAGGCCGCCTCCAGGTCCGCGAACAGCCACGGCCGGCCCAGACAGCCCCGCCCGATCACCACACCGTCACAGGCCGTGGCCGACACCATCGCCAGCGCGTCGTCGGCGGAGAAGATGTCGCCGTTGCCGAGAACCGGCAGCTCCGCGGGCATCGCATCGCGCAGCCGGGCGATCATCGACCAGTCCGCCGTCCCCGAGTAGCGCTGCGCCGCCGTGCGGGCGTGCAGTGCCACGGCCGACACGCCGCACCCCTGCGCGATGTGCGCGGCCTCCAGGAACGTGTGGTGCTCGTCGTCGATCCCGATGCGCATCTTCACGGTCACCGGGATGCCGGCGGGGGCCGCGTTCTCCACGGCGGCCCGCACGATCCGCTCGAACAGCTTCCGCTTGTACGGCAACGCCGCCCCGCCGCCCCGGCGCGTCACCTTCGGAACCGGGCAGCCGAAGTTCAGATCCAGGTGGTCGGCCAGATCCCGCTCGGCGACGATCTTCACCGCCGCCCCGATCGTCGCCGGGTCCACGCCGTACAGCTGCATCGACCGCGGGTGCTCGTCGGCGTCGAACGCGATCATCCGGAACGTCAGCGGGTTGCGCTCCACCAGGCCGCGCGACGTGATCATCTCGCACACGTAGTAGCCCGCGCCCTGCTCGCGGCACAGCCGTCGGAAACCCGGGTTCGTGATCCCGGCCATCGGCGCCAGCACCACCGGGGTGTCGACGGAGAACTTCCCGATACGCAACGGCGGCAGGACCGGCGCGGTGGCCGGTGCTGCCTCGGCGACGGCCGGGCGGGTGTCGAGGTCCTGCACGCTCACCCGGCCGATTGTCCTCCGTCTAGAAAGCGACGTTCACGCAGGCCAGCCGGTCACCCGCCGTACCGGCCTTGCCCGGCTCCATCGACGTGTGGTTCGCGTGCACCACCACCGACTTCGGCGCCGCCGCGTCGGTGAAGTCCCACGCCACCGTCGACGTCGCCGAGGCGGCGCCCGACCCACCCGTCGAGAGGTCGAGCCAGATCTCGTTCTGCGGGTTGGCGAAGGCGGGGTCGACGCTGGGCGTCACCGGGTCCTTCTTGTTCTGGAAGTGCGGCCCGGAGTCGGCAGCCGCTGCGCCGCAGGGCTTGCTGTGGGCGTGCGCGCCGTAGTGGTGGTCGGGCTCCAGGCCCGTGACCGTCAGCGTGACAGTCGACGACCCGCCCCCCGACCGCGACGACACCGCCACGGAGGCGCCCACCGGCACGAGATCGGGCTTGTAGGTGATCGCGGCCGTGTCGGAGGCGGAGAACTCCTTGGCGACGTCCGCGGTGCGGGTCTGGGCGGTCGCCGCGGTGGCGGGCGCGTCCGACGGGCGCTCGGAGTTCGCGCAGCCGACGAGCACGAGGGCGGCGATCAGAAACGTCGCGGAAGTCCGCAATGCACGCATCGGAGCAGGATCGCCGATGACGCACAGTGACAGACGTCAGGGAGGGGTGGCGGCGCGACGAAGGTCACCGGCTCGTCCCGGTGGGGTCGCGGTGCAAGGTGGTGGTACGTCGTAGTCTGGCGTGGGCGCTGCGGCGCTCGCGGGGCCTCTAGCTCAATCGGCAGAGCAGCGGACTTTTAATCCGCGGGTTCGGGGTTCGATCCCCCGGGGGCCCACCGTTACTGACCTGCACGTTCATGTCGTCTACGGCGCTGCCGAGCGAAGCCTGTCAATGACAGTGTCATCGGCTATGCTTTACCCGTGGCCCGGACCAGCGGAAAGCCTTCGCGCCCTCGCGGTCACGTCCGCCGCCGTGGGAACTCGTTCCAGGTCCTTGTGTACGCGGGTGTCGACCCGGTGACGGGCAAACCGAACTACCTCACTGAGTCCACGCGGGACGAGCGCGAGGCGCAAAAGATCCTCACGCGCCTGCTGGGAACTGTCGACGAGCAGCGCAACCCTCGGACGAAGGCGACGTTCGGCACTGCCCTGACGTCCTGGCTGCGCACGCATGAGGCGGAAGCGTCGACGATGGAGGGGTATCGCGGATACGTCCGGCGCGTCATCGACCCCCGGCTGGGGCATGTGCCGATCGCCAAGGTCACCACGCAGGTCCTGGAGGAGTTCTACGCGGACCTCCGTCGCTGCGGTCAGCTGTGCGACGGGCGTGAAGGCGCCGTGGATCACCGGACGAGTAGGCCGCACGAATGCCGAGTGGTGCGTCATAAACGGCGTCCCGGACGACCAGGGCCTGAGCCGCATGAGTGCGACGCAGCGGGCTGCACGGTGGTCGAATGCCCGCCGCACTCGTGCCGTCCGATGGCGGCGTCGACGATCCGGCAGGTCCATTGGATCATCAGCGCCGCCTTGGCCGCCGCTGTCAGGTGGGAATGGATACGCACGAATCCGGCGGAGAAGGCGCGCAAGCCGCGGCAGCCTCGGCCGCAGCCTGACCCGCCGAGTGCTGCCGAGGCTGCGTTGATTCTGGAAACTGCGTGGCGACAAGACTCGGACTGGGGCGCTCTCGTCTGGCTGGTGATGGTGACAGGGATGCGTCGCGCAGAAGCACTCGCGCTTCGTTGGTCCGATGTCGAGCTTGACGCAGGCATGGTTGCCATCCGGCGGAACTTCATACGTTCCGGAGCCCAGCGGATCGAGAAGGATACAAAGACCCACCAGATGCGTCGGATCGCCTTGGATACGGCGACGGTGGCCATGCTTGCCGAGCACCGGCAGCGTTATGAAGAACAAGTGCGAGCAGTGGGCGCCGAGCCACGGAATGACACGTATCTCTTCTCGTATGATCCGCTGCGGACTCGGCCGGCGGATCCCAGCGCCGTGACGCATCGCTACGGCCGGATGTGCAGGGGCGTCGGCATCGAGACTCGTCTGCACGCCTTGCGGCACTACTCGGCGACGGAGCTTCTCACTGCGGGCGTGGACCTGCGCACGGTCGCTGGCCGCCTTGGCCACGGCGGCGGCGGCACTACGACGCTTCGCGTCTACGCGGCATGGGTGGGTGAGTCGGACCGCAAAGCGTCCGAGATTTTGGGGAGCCGCATGACGCTGCCGCAGTCGCGCGTCGAAGGTTAGGCCCAGCAGTAGGTAGGGCGGCCTCGGGCTCCAGGTCCGTTTCGGCGGGTTCCTCAAGGTCTCCAACCGCTGACCGCGAGAGTGGTGAGTTGCTTGTTTACTCGAGATCCTTCAGTAACTCGAGGTGTGAAGCAAATAGCTCCGAGAATGCGTCCAGGAGTGCTTTGCCCTTCTCGGCTGAGGCAAGCGACGGTCGCCCAATGACCCCATCTGGCGCCAGAGTGGACATACCAATGGTCAGCAAATGGCGTCGATCGTCGACACTGTTGTCGGCATCTCTGTACTCAGGTCGAACGCTTTCCGGGTGCGCTGCGAGAAGAATGGACGTCTCAGCCTCACCGGCGTGCATGTCCTCGTGGTTGTTCGTCGTCACGCCGGCCCTGCGACGTGCGTCGGACCAATCGTCTGACCGAGGAAAGAGGATGGTCGATGTTCCACATACATTCGCTTGTTGTACAACGTTCGAGAGGACGTAGTTTCCCCCATGCGCGTTGACGATCGCGAGCCGCGGCACTCCTCCCTGCCTGAGTGACGCAGCGATATCGGTGACTATCGCGTTAAGTGTGCTCGCCGAGATGCTTACCGTTCCGGCGAATCCGGAGTGCTCGTGCGAGCAACTTATGGTCACGGGGGGAAGAAGCAGTAGACGGTAGTCGGTGGCGATCCGATGAGCGATCGTCGCAGCGATCAAGGTGTCGGTCGACAGAGGCAGATGCGACCCGTGTTGCTCGAAGCTGCCCACCGGCAGAACTGCGACCTTCGCCGACCGCGTCGCCTCGTCCGTCGACGTCGCGGTCGAGATGAGCACCGGCGGATCCTCCTGGCTTAGACGACCTCCGCAAGCGCCTCGGTCAGCTCACGAACATACGCGTTGCGGCCTACCGGATGGAGGCGATTTACGACGAGGCGCAGCTGTTGCAGCACCCGTCCCGACGGTGCCGACCGTACGCCGTCGAGCGCCAGCATCGCTGTCCGGCACGCCTCTTCGAACTCACGTAGTTCAAGGAGCGCGATGGCATGCCGGGCATGGCACACGGTGCGATCACGAACCAATGTGGATGGCCAGGTGCTGAGCGCCTCGGCGCACACGTTGGCTGCCTCAGCAGGCAGCCGCAGTACCAGGAGGCACAGTGCAGCCTCCATCTGCACGTAGCCGGTCGTGCAGTAGGTGGCGAGGCCGGACCCATCGACGGACTCGGCTGTCAGCGCTAATGCTCGCTCGATCGATGCGCGAGCCCCATGCTCATCCTTCAGCCGGGCCGACGTGAGGGCGTGTTGGCGAAGGCAGACAGGCACGAGATGTGGGAAGTGCCTCGAGGCGTCGTCCAGGGCTCGACCGGCCACCGACGCTGCCAGCTGGAGTTCGCCGGCCACCGCTAGCAAGTTGGCCTTTCGCATCCGGTTGTATGTCGCAAGCTCAAGATTCCCCGCCATCTCAGCGAAATCCACCGACCGGCTGGTCAACCGCAGAGCCTCGCCGTTGCGCCCCACGTCCTGGTGGAGCCAGCCGCAGAACTCCGCATAACGAGAGGCGACCTCGGCAACATCAGTCGCGCCGCACTCCGCGAGCAGTTCAACTTGGCGGAGCTGGCCGATCACCGTGTCCAGCAGGTGGGCCGGGCCGGCGAGGTTGTCCAGCATGACGTGGTCCGCCAGCTGTCGGGCGAAGTAGTTGACGACGGCTACTGGCGGTTGGTTCCGTCGAATGGCCTGTGTCAGTAGCCCGGCGACGTCGCTGTGCGATGAGTCAACCGGTTCTTCGAACCCGAGAGCTGCGGCGTCGAGGTGCAGGACCTCCAGAAGGAGCAGTCGGTTCACCGGGTCCGGAGAGGCGTGACCGTTCTCCCAACGGGAGATGAGGACGCGGAGGCTCGCGTCCGTCGCGATCGGGACATTCAGGCGTCTGGCGGCGAGGGTGAGTTCATGTCGCAATCTCGTCGAAGACCAACCGCGGGAGAGGCGTGCGTCCCGGAGTGGAGAAGACATTAGTCCTCCGGCGGGGTGGATGAGAAGCAATTGTTGCATATCTTGCCTACGACGAGAAGGCGTAACTGCTGCCCCGTTACGTCTAGTTACACGGAGTCTCCTGTTCCTGCACTGCAAACTGCGGTTCTGTTGTCTGTGCAGGTCACGACTTGTACAGAGTGTGACGGGATGGCGTTCGCAATTGTGAATGCACCCGTTTGCAGACGCAGGAGGGAACTATGAGTGACGACGCCGTTCAGGCCGAAAGCTGGAGGGACGTTCTTCAAGCACGAACGTTGCGGAAGGCGCTGCAAAAGCGTGCAGATGGGGTGCCTACCTACTCGATCCCGGAAGCCGCGGCGCTCCTCAGCGTCTCGAAGGAGCACCTCTACAGGCTTGTCCAGGCCGACGCCTTTCCTGCGGTCCAGATGCGAGCCGGACGCGGCCAAGGGCGCTACGTGGTCCCCGCAGAGGCCGTCGACGAACTTCTGAGGAGGGCACGCGCGGCAGGAGGGTGTGTCGAGTGCTCGGACGTCGTGGACACCTGGGGTCGCACAGTCCCGGACGGTGTGGCGTGAGCAGCGTGGGTGTGCTGATCGTGTTCGCGATCGTCGGCGCGGTGATCTGTGCGAAGTGCCGCGTCCCGGCGGGTGCGGTGGTGTTCTCGCTGGTCGCGTTGGTGTTGTTCGTGGCGACTCCGGCGGGGCAGGGGTTGCCGGAGGCGGTGGCGTCGTTCCTGTCGACGGTGGACGACTCGACCACCCCGGCGCTCAACCACCAGCCGCCGGCGGGTTCGGAGGCGGTGGGATGACCACCGCGCGTAACGAGGCCCGGAACTGGCGCGCTGACGCGCTGTGTGTCCAGGTCGACCCGGACCTGTTCTTCCCCGAGACCGACCGCGGCACCGCCTTCGACCGTCAGGTCACCGCAGCGAAGCGGGTCTGCGCGGGCTGCCCCGTCCGAACCCAGTGCCTCGACTACGCCCTGCGGGTGCTGCCGGAGGGCATCGCCGGCGGCACGACCCCGGCCGAACGGAACGCGCTACGCCACCAACGCGGCCTCGAGCTCGTGGACGCCCGGCTCGGGCTGCTCCCGCCGGACGGGCAGCGCGAGCGGGCCGCGGCCGGCCGCCGCGCCGCTGCGGGGGGAATGAGCGCGGCGGAGTTGATGCGTCGCTTCGGCGTGGTCCGTGAGACGGCGCAGCGCTGGCGCACCGACGCCCGCCACGCATCTCAGACACCCACGCACGCAAGGGGTGTGGGGGAGGGGAGTCCGGCGGCTACCGGAGCTCCCCTCCGAATCTCCACAGCACGGCAGGCCCTGGCAGGCAACACAGCACCGG
>NZ_BEGX01000031.1 GCF_002583555.1 Pseudonocardia sp. N23 | reverse complement strand
CCCTGCCGCCGGGGACCCTGCCGCCGGGGACCCTGCCGCCGGGGACCCTGCCGCGGCCGGTCCCGCCGGCGGGCGCGGCGTACGTCGCCGATCCCGTCGATCCCGTCGCCCCCGAGCAGGCCCACCCGCCGTTCGAGGACGTCACGGCCGAACAGCCCCGCGTCGACGAGCGGACCGGCTCCGGCCCGCGGTACACCGCGGACGCGCCCGACTACGACGACGAGTACGACGGCGGGTACGTCGCCACCGAGGACGACGACGAGGACGACGTCTCCCGGGTCCTGTGGTCGGCCGCGTCCGGACCGGCTGCCGACATCGACGAGGCCGGCGCCGACGACGCGGCTGCCGGGAACGCCCGCGCGCACGACGGCCACGCCCCCGACGAGCACGACGAGTACGCCGAGTACCTCTCCGTCGCCGACGGCGTCTCCGCCGTCGAGCAGACCATGCCCTACCCGGCGACCGGGCAGATCGACCACGCGTCGGGCCGGGTGCGGGTCGTGCTGTCGGAGCGCCGGCAGAACCATCGGTCGGTGCGGACGGTCGTCGACGTGCAGGAGCTGACGTCGGTCGGCGACCTGTTGCGCTCCAACCTGATCGGCAACCAGCTCGGCCTGGCGCTGCGGGTCGCGGCGGTGGCGGTGCTCGCGCTGGGGTCGCTGCCGGCGCTGTTCGCGCTGTTCCCCGAGATCGGCCGGGTCGACATCCTCGGCCTGCGGCTGCCGTGGCTGCTGCTGGGTGTCCTGGTCTACCCGTTCCTGTTGCTGCTCGGCTGGTGGCACACCCGATCCGCGGAGAAGGTCGAGCAGGAGTTCGCCGACCACGTGCAGGACTGAGCCCGGGTGAGCACGTCCGCGGTCATCGCGCTGGTCGCCATCGGTCTCGTCGCCGTCGCGTCGGCGGTCATCGGGTCCCTGGGCGTCCGGGTTGCCCGGTCGACGTCGGACTTCCTCGTCGCGTCGCGTACCGTCGGGCCCGTCGTCAACGCGGGGGCCGTGTCGGGGGAGTACCTGTCGGCGGCGTCGTTCCTCGGCATCGCGGGCCTGATCCTGCGCGAGGGCGTCGACGCGCTCTGGTACCCGATCGGCTTCGCGGCGGGCTACCTCGCTCTGCTGATCTTCGTCGCGGCACCGATGCGCCGGTCGGGCGCGTACACGGTGCCCGACTTCGCGGAGGCCCGGCTGGGGTCGACCGGGGTGCGGCGGGTCTGCTCGGCGTTCGTGCTGCTCATCGGGGCGTTGTACCTGCTGCCGCAGCTGCAGGGTGCGGGGCTGTCGTTGACGGTGCTGACGGGATTGCCGCCGTGGAGCGGGATCGTCGGCGCGGGGATCGTCGTCGTGCTCGGGGTCGTGGGCGGCGGGATGCGGTCGATCACGTTCGTGCAGGCGTTCCAGTACTGGATCAAGCTCACCGCGCTGGCCGTGCCCGCGCTGGTCATCGTCGCCCTGTTCGCGTTCGACGGCCGCACGTTCGACCGGCCGGCCCCGCCACGGTTCACCGCGGAGACATCGGTGTCCGTGCACGCCGACGTCGTCCTGGACGTGACCGAGCCGCTCACGGTGACGGTGTCCGGCGACGTCGACGGCGCACGGGTCGACGGGCCCGTCCGCTGGGAACCGGGCCCCCACACCGTGACCGGCGGGGCGACGCTGCGGTTCGCCGCCGACGCCCCCGTCCCGACCGCGCAGGGCAGCCCGGCCACCGACCGGGAGTGGCTCGCACCGCTGTCCGGGTCGGGGCCGGGGCGGCTGCTGGAGATCTACTCGGTGCTGCTGGCGTGCGCGCTCGGCACGATCGGCATGCCGCACGTCCTGGTGCGCTTCTACACCAACCCCGACGGCCGGGCCGCCCGCCGCACGACGGTCGTCGTCCTCGCGATGATCGGTATCTTCTACGTGCTGGTGGCGCTGCTGGGGGCGATGTCGCGGTTCTACACCCCGCAGCTGCTGGTGTCCGGCGACACCGACGCGGCGGTCCTGCTGCTGCCCTCGGCGGCGCTCGGCAACGGGTGGCTGGGCTGGCTCGTCGGCGGGCTGGTCGCGGCGGGCGCGGCCGCGGCGTTCCTGGCTACGTCGTCGGGACTCGTGGTGAGCCTCGCCGGCGTGCTGTTCACCGACGTGCTGCGCGGCCGGCTGCGCGACTTCCGGCTGGCCGCCGTCGCGTCCGCGGTGGTCCCGATCGCGCTGGCGCTCACCGTGCCGCGGCTCGACCTCGCACTGACGGTGCCCCTGGTGTTCGCGATCGCGGCGTCGACGTTCTGCCCGCTGTTGCTGCTCGGCATCTGGTGGCGCGGGCTCACCCCGGCGGGCGGGATCGCCGGGGTACTCGTCGGCGGGGGAACGGCCGCCGTCGCGACGACGCTGACGTTGCTGCGGATCGTCCCCGGCGGGGTGCCCGGCGTGCTGCTGGAACGGCCCGCCGCCGTCACGGTGCCGCTGGCGTTCCTCACGATGATCCTGGTGAGCAGGCGGACCCGGGCGTCGCGGCCCGCCGACGCCGACCGCATCCTGCTGCGCCTGCACGCTCCCGAGCGCCTCGGCTTCTCGCCGAACCGCGCGGGCGACCCCGCCGACCGCCCGTGAACCCGGCCGCGCTCGCCAACCCCGCCGCGCTCGCCGCCGTCGTCGCGATCGTGCTCGTCGCCGTCGCCTCGGCCCTCGTCGGTTCCTACGGCGTGCGACGGCGCAGCACCTCGGACTTCCTTGTCGCCTCCCGGAACAGCGGCACCGCCGCGCACGCCGGCGCGATCTCGGGGGAGTACCTGTCGGCGGCGTCGTTCCTGGGCATCGCGGGGCTCGTGCTCAAGGACGGTGTCGACGCGCTCTGGTACCCCGTCGGGTTCACCGCCGGCTATCTCGCGCTGCTGCTCTTCATCGCCGCCCCGCTGCGCCGCTCGGGCGCGTACACGCCGTCGGACTTCGCGGAGGCCAGGCTCGGATCGGCCCAGGTGCGCCGGGTGTGCACCGTGTTCGTGCTGGTCGTGGGCTGGTTGTACGTGCTGCCGCAGCTGCAGGGCGCCGGGCTGACCATCGCGACGGTGACCGGGCTGCCGCAGTGGGTCGGCGTCGTCGCGGCGGGCGTCGTGATCGCGGTGACCGTGGCGTTCGGCGGGCTGCGGGCCATCACGCTGGTGCAGGCGTTCCAGTACTGGCTCAAGCTCACCGCGCTGGCGATCCCCGCCGTCATCGCGCTGATGTTCTTCCTCGGCAACGACAAGACCTTCGACCGGCCCGCACCGCCGTCGTTCTCCCAGGCCACGACGGTCGACGTCACCACCGGCGTCGTCCTGCGCGCCGACGGCCCGCTGACCCTGCGCGCCGCGGGCGAGGTCGACGGGGCCGCCGTCGACGGGCCGTTGACCTGGCAGCCCGGGCTGCACACCGTAGAGGGAGGCACCCGGCTGGACTTCGACGCGGGCTCGCCCGTGCCGGTCGTGGAGGGCGCGCCGGTCCAGGACGCGAGCTGGCTGACCCCGTTCGCCGACGGCGACGAGTACGGCCTGCTCGCCGTCTACTCCCTCATCCTCGCGACGTTCCTCGGGACGATGGGGCTGCCGCACGTGCTGGGCCGCTTCTACACCAACCCCGACGGCCGGGCGGCCCGCCGCAGCGCCGTCGTCGCGCTCGGCATGCTGGGCGCGTTCTACCTGCTCGTGATCCTCCTCGGCGCGCTGTCGCGGCTCTACACCCCGCAGCTGCTGGTGTCCGGCGAGACCGACGCCGCCGTCCTGCTGCTGCCCACCGCCGTCCTCGGCACCGGCTGGGCCGGCACCGTCCTCGGCGGGATCGTCGCCGCGGGCGCCTGGTCGGCGTTCCTGTCGACGTCGTCCGGTCTGCTCTCCAGCGTCGCCGGTGTGCTGTCCACCGACGTGCTCCCCGGCCGCTTCCGTGACGTCCGCGTCGCAACGCTGCTCGCCGGCTCCGTGCCCATCCTGCTGGCGCTGCTCGTGACGAGGCTGGACTTCACCGAGTCGGTCGCGCTCGTGTTCGCCGTCGCCGCGTCGACGTTCTGCCCACTGCTCGTGCTCGGCGTCTGGTGGCGCGGGCTCACCGCCCGTGGCGCGACGTGGGGCATCCTCGTCGGGGGGATCGTCGCGCTCGGCGCGGTCACCGCCAGTCTCGCCGGGGCCGCGTCCACCGGCCTGCTGGGCACGCTGCTGCACCGGCCCGCCGTCGTGAGCGTGCCGCTGGCGTTCCTGACGATGGTCGTCGTCAGCCGCGCGACCCGCCGCGAACGGCCCGCCGACGCCGACCAGCAGCTGCTGCGCCTGCACGCACCGGAACGGCTCGGCCTGAGCGCCGACACGGTCGAGGACAGCCCGTCACGGTTCGGCGACTGAGGGTCGTCCGTTACGCGGAGCGCACCCTCGACCCGCGCGCGCTGGAGATCCGCCGCGAAATCGAGAACACGCGGCGCCTGCGGGAAGCCTGCCGGTGAGCGCCGTCGGGTCGCCCGCCCTCGACATCGCGATCTTCACTGACCGGGTGACCGGGTGACCGGGTCACCGCCGACGCCGCGCTCACCCGAGGCTGACGTCCGGCATGCGAGGATCGGCGACATGACCGGTCCCATCCCGTCCGTCGCGGTCGCCGACGTGCCGGCCGACGCCCCCCTGCTCGACGTCCGTGAGACCGACGAGTGGGACGCCGGGCGCGCGCCCACCGCCGCGCACCTGCCGATGTCCGAGCTCACCGGCCGCCTCGGCGAGATCCCCGACTCCGATCCGCTCTACGTCGTCTGCCGGTCCGGCGGCCGCTCCGCGCGGGTCACCGCCTACCTCGTCGGGCAGGGCTACCCGGCGGTCAACGTCGACGGCGGCATGCAGGTATGGGCCGCGCAGGGCCGGCCCGTCGTCGCCGACGGCGACCGCACGCCCGAGATCGTCTGACGCGGCCGTCCGTGCCCGACGGTGCCGCGCCGCAGGACCCCGCCGGGGTCCCCGACGACGCGCGCCGGGACCCGGGCTCGTCGCCCGATCCGGTGCCGGGCGCCGTGTCCCCGTCGACGGGTCCGGACCCCGGGCCGGCGATCGGCGGACCCGCTCCTGAGGCGGGGCCACCGGGTTCGCGGACCGGCCCCGGGATCCCGCGGCCCGCCTGGTCCCCGGCGTGGCCCGCCGCACCGGCGTGGCCGCCGCAGCCCGCCGGGCGGACGTGGCAGGACGCCGTCCCTCCGACCGCTGTGTCTCCGACCCACGCTGCGGCCGGCCCGCAGGCAGGGTACGGGCCGCCGCCCTGGGCCGCACCGGCCCCGCCCCGTGCCGCGCAGCAGGGCTACCCACCGGCCGCGATGCCCCGGCCACTGCCGCCGCGGAGCCTGCCGCCGGGCCCGGTCGCGTGTCCGTCGTGCGGACGTCCCGTCGCCCCCGGCTGGGGCCCGTGCCCCTACTGCGCGCGGCAGCGCGCGTCGCTCCGCTGGGTCGCGACGCCCCCACCCGGCGCCGGCCCCCCCGCGCGTCCGGCCCCCCGACGTCCCTACTCCGGGCCGCCGTCCTACCGCGGCGTCCCGCGCTGGGGCTTCCCGGCGCTGCCGTGGCAGCGCGAGACCGCGCCCGAGCCCGTCGCCGACTGGCTGCGCGCCCGCACCCTCGCCCTGACCATCGTCCCGGCCCTGTGGGCGACCGCGGCGGTGGCCGTCCTCGCCGCGGGCGCCGAGATCTGGCGCTACGTGCTCCTGGTGCTGAGCAGGTCGGGGGCGTTGTCGGCGGGCGTGGTGTCGGCGTCGGACATGCTCGTCGCCGGGGCCGGCTGGCTGGTGACGGTGCTCGGCCTGCTCACCGGACTGCTCGTCGTCGCCTGGTCGGTCCGGGCCGCGCGGGCCGGCGCCGAACGCGGAGGCAGGGTGGCGTCCCGGTCGGGCCGGGAGATCGTCGTCGGCTGGCTGGTGCCCGTGGTGAACCTGTCGGTGCCGGGGTCGGTGCTGGCCGAGATCGAGCACGGCGCACTCGACCGGCCCGCCGACGCCCGGCCACGACCGTCGCGACAGCTGCTCGTGTGGTGGGCGGTCTGGGCGGTCGGCGTCGTCCTGGCGATCACGGTGTTCGCGCTGTCGTTCCGCACCGGCGTGCAGGCGCGTGCCGACGGTGTCGTCCTGCACGCGGTCGTCGACCTCGTCGCCGCGGCGGTCGCCGTGCTCACCGCCCGGCTGGTCTCCGCGCTGTCGATGCTGCTCGGGCCGGTCCGCGCCCCCGTCCGCGAGACCCTGGTGACCGTCCGGACGGGCGACTGACCTGCGCCGGGTGCCGTTCGCTACGGTCTGACCCCTGATGGCCAAGAAGACACGCAACCGGGCCGCCGCCGCGAGCGCCCCGGGCGAGAACCCCCGCCGCCCCTGTCCCTGCGGATCGGGCAAGCGCTACAAGGTCTGCCACGGTGCGGGCGACGACGTGATCGTCGTTCGCCCGTTCGACGGGCTGGCCGCGGAAGCCGATCTCGTCGCCATGCGCGAGTTCCTGCCGTCCGCCACGGCCCCGCTCCCGTTGCGGGACAAGGGCGAGCGCTCGGTCACCGTCGCATCGGTGCTGCCGGGCGCGTCGGCAGCGCTCGTCCGTGCCGACGGCTCGGTCCTGATCGGGATGCAGGTGCAGACGCGGTCGGGCGACCTGTCGGCCGACGTCGCCCGCGCCGTTCGCTGGGGTCTGGAGGCGGAGCCGGGCGAGTCACTGCCCGTCGTCGGCCCCGGCCTCGGTGGTGAGACGGTCCGCCTGCAGGACCTGCTCGACCCTGCCGCGACGCTCGACCTCACGATGCACCAGGACTTCGCCTGGTGGGTTCCCGAGCAGGACGGCGAGCTCGCCCCCGAGCTCGCGGCGATGCTGGAGCGCGCCAACTCGGTGATCATGCCGACGGAGCCCGTCGTCGCCGAGGGGGTGCGCGCCGCGTACTGGGTCGACACCGGGTCGAAGGCACACATCCGCTGGGTGCGCCCGGAACAGGAGGACCGGCTGCTCGCCGCCATGGCCCGGCTGCAGGCAGGCGACGGCCTCGCCCTGTCCGAGGACGCCCGCTACCTGGGGTCGTTCCGCGCGCACGGGCTGCTGGTGCCGGTCTGGGACCTCGACACGGACATGCACCCCAAGGAGTGGACGGCGCCGGTCGCCGCGTTCGCCGCACGCCTCGACGAAGCCCTCGCCGGCCTCGACGACACCCCGCCGACCGACACCGAGCGCCGCGCCCGCGACGCCCTCGCCGGCAAGCAGGTCACCCTGCGCTGAGCGGGTTCTCCGTCCCCCGGTCGGGGCGTCCGCTCAGACGCGGCCGCCCGCGACCGGGGGTGCGGAGGCGTCGGTGGCCTGGGCGGTACGCGCCATCTCGCGCGCCACGAAGTCCTCGATGTGGAAGAGGTTGTCGCCGGCCCGCCGGACGACTGTGAGCAGCGTCGTCATCGACGCCACCTCCTCCACCTGCTCCCTGAGGAACCACTGCATGAACTGCTCGCCGAGGTAGTCGCCCTCGTCGCGGGCCGTCCGGGCGAGCGTGGTGACCTGCGCGGTCACCTCCTGCTCCTGCGACAGCGCGAGCGAGACGACGTCCTCGACCGTCGAGAAGTCGTTGCGCACCTCACCGATCCCGGGAATCACGACGCGCTGTCCCGAGTCGAGGAGGTACTGCACGATCGCCATCGCGTGGTTGCGCTCCTCCAGCGCCTGCGCGTAGAAGTGCGCGGCCAGCTGCGGCAGGTCCTCGTCGTCGAGGAACACCGCGACCGCCGTGTACTGCTGGCTGGCGGTGAACTCGTTGCGGATCTGGTCGCGGAGCAGGACCTGGAACTTCAGCTCGCCGGACACCCGGTAAGGGTAATCTGACCCCTGTCGATCAGGGCTCTACCAGGCAAAAGCGTGTGAGCATCCGCACCCGGTCAGCCCTGACCGTGACGCTTAGTATCCCGACCATGGGACTTCTCGATGCCAAGGTCGTCATCGTCACCGGAGCGGGCCGGGGGATCGGCCGCGGTGAGGCACTGGAGTGCGCCGCGCAGGGTGCCGCCGTCGTCGTCGCCGAGTTCGACCCCGAGGCGGGGGAGGCCGTCGCCAAGGAGATCGAGTCCGCGGGTGGCCGGGCCGTCGCCGTCGGCGGGGACGTCGCCGACGCAGCCGTCGCCGACTCGCTCGTGCGCGCTGCGGTCGAGGAGTTCGGCGGGCTGGACGCCGTCGTCAACAACGCGGGCATCCTGCGCGACCGGACCGTCGCCAAGCTGAGCGACGAGGACTGGGACGCCGTGATCCGCGTGCACCTGCGCGGCCACTTCCTGCCGACGCGCGCCGCCGTGCAGTACTGGCGGGAGAACAAGCGCGGCGGACACCTGGTGCACACGGCGTCGACGTCCGGGCTGCTGGGCAACTTCGGCCAGACCAACTACGGCGCCGCGAAGGCCGGCATCGCCGCGTTCTCGACGATCGTCGCCCAGGAGGGCGCCCGCGCCGGGATCACCAGCAACGCGATCGCGCCGACGGCCCTGACCCGCATGACGCTCGACCTGATGCCGCAGGAGTTCCGCGACAGCCGCGACGAGGCCCTGGCCCGCGGCGAGTTCGACTTCTTCGCGCCGGAGAACATCGCCCCGCTCGTGGCGTATCTGTGCTCGGACGCGTCGAACCACATCAGCGGCAAGGTGTTCGGGGTGCAGGGCGACAGCGTCGAGATCTTCCAGCCGTTCACCTCGGTCGCCGAGATCACCAACGGCGGCAAGCGCTGGGACCCGGAGGACCTCCCGGGCCGCATCGACGAGCTGTTCTCCGGCACGGGTGTGCAGGCCGGTGCCGAGAACATGATGGCGCGCATGCGGTACCAGATCCTCGACCTGTGACGCGCACCCGACGCCGGCCCCCGTCTGCGCGTGGGCGTCGGAAGGGCCCGGTGGCCTGCTCGGACACCCGCGCAGCGCCGGGTCGGTGCACCCCGACCGGCGTCCGTCGGTGGTGCTGCACCCCCCTTGCCCCGCCTGCAGCACCCGGACGAGGGGTGCAGCGGGGAAGCTCAGTGCGACGTCACGGGAGCCAGCCGACGCGGCCTTTCAGCAGGCCGTAACCGACGAACGCGACGACGTCGATCAGGGTGTGGGCGCCGACCAGGGGCCACAGGCGGCCGGTGCGCTGCCAGTAGCGTCCGAACACCAGCCCCATGATCAGGTTGCCGACGAACCCGCCGAAGCCCTGGTAGAGGTGGTAGGCCCCGCGCAGCACGGCGGCGGCGAGCAGGGCGCGGTTCGGCGACCAGCCCAGCTGCCGCAGCCGGGTCAGCAGGTAGCCGATCATGACGATCTCCTCGGCCCAGGCGTTGCCCGCGGCGGAGAGGATCAGTACGGGGATACGCCACCAGGTGTCGGTGAGCGTCGTCGGCGCGATGGTGAGGCTGACGCCGATGGCGTGCGCGATCAGGTAGAGGCCGAGGCCGGGGATGCCGATGACGGCGGCGAGGCCGGCGGTGGCGGCGGCGTCGCGGCCGGGGCGGCGGGCGTCGAGACCGACGTCGCGCATCGCGAACCCGGCGCGCAGCAACAGGTACGCGCCGAGCGCGCCCCAGCCGACGAGCTGCAGGACCCGGGCGAGCTGCAGCGCGAGGTCGACGAGGGTGGCCGCGGCGGCGGGCGCGTTGAGCGCCACCTGCTGCTGGGACAGGGGAGTGGTGGCGAGCAGGGAGTCGATCAGCGACAGCGCCGACCGCAGGGCCGACAGCCCGAGCGTGACGGCGAGGACGACGAGGATCTCGGTGACGATCAGCCGGCGGCGGGCAGGGTCCTCGATCACCCCCGACGACGGGCCGGTCGGCGTGGTCGGGGCGAGCCAGCTGCGGAGGCCGTCGGGCACGGGAGCCGACGCTACCGGGCCACGTATCCTGGCCTACGTGCTCCGCCTCGCGTTGTCGCCCAAGTGGTGGGTCTGGCACGTCCTGACCCTCGGTGCGATGGCCGGGTGCGCGTTCCTCGCGGCGTGGCAGTGGGGTCGGGCAGGCTCGGCGATGGGGTCGGCGCTCAACGTCGGCTACGGGCTGCAGTGGCCGTTGTTCGCGATCTTCTTCGGCGTGATGTGGTGGCGGTTCCTGCGCCTGGAGGCCCGCCGGATCGCGGGACAGGACGCCGACGAGGTCGCCCCGCCGCCCAGCGAGTCGGCCCCGGTCCAGGAGGTCCATCTCCACGACGGGGACGTCCCGGCCGCCGCAGCAGGGCAGGCCGCACCGGAGCAGGCCGCGCTGGAGAAGACCGCCGCGGAGCAGGCCGAACCCGTCGCGGCCCGGCTCGACGAGGCGGACGGCGAGTCGCCGTTCGGGGTACGGCGCAGCCCGGATGGGCAGCCGGCCGCCGAGGACGACGACCCGCAGCTCGCCGCGTACAACCGGATGCTCGCGATGCTCGCCGAACACGACCGGAGCAGCTGAGCCCGGCCGGAGCGGGCACTGCACCGGCCGCCCGTACACTCGGTGAGGTGAGCTCGCCCGCCGACGCCAGTAAGCACGCTCCCCTTCGGCCGGTCGGTCCGCGGCTGATCGCCTACCGGATCGCAGCGTGGGTGACGGGTGTGGGCCTGCTCGTGCTGACGTTCGTGGCGTTGCCGCTCAAGTACATCTGGGACATCCCCGAACCGACGACGGTCGTCGGCATCATCCACGGTTGGCTGTACATGATCTACATCGTGTGCACGCTGGTGCTCGCCGAGCGCGTCCGGTGGAAGCCGGTGCGGGCCCTGCTGATCCTGCTGGCCGGGACGATCCCGATCGCGTCGTTCGTCGCCGAGCGCAAGGTGACGAAGGAGATCGAGAGCCGTCAGGCCGCCGCCGGCTGACGTTCCCGGCGGCGGCCTGCCGCGTCCGACCCCCTGGTCGGTGGTGTGGTGTCCGCTTCCGCGGAGTGGCGGGTCAGCCCGGCTGCTCCTCGCCGGCGTAGCTGGCGTCGAGTTCCTCGTCGTGTGCGACGGTGTGCCTGCCGTATCCGCAGCCGACGAGCGCGGTCAGCTGCGTGCGCAGCTCCCGGACGGTCGTGGCCTCCTGCGGCCAGGCCAGCCGGACGTCGTGGTCGCCGGTGGGCGTCTCGACGCGCAGCCGGATGCCACAGCGGTCGACCCCGAGGGGGCGGACGCGGGCGCCGGGGGTGGCGCGCAGCGGGGCCGGCAGGTGCCGGGCGAGGGAGACGAAGACCTCGGGGTGGGCCTGTTCGAGGTGGCCGAGCCAGCGTTCCTCGAGGAGGCAGAACGGGTCGGGGTAGGCGGCGGCGAGCTCGACGGGGGCGAGGGAGGCGGTGCCCTCTGCGTCGGCGAGGACGGCGGAGCCGGGCTCGATGCGGACGAGCGTGGCTCCGTGGCCGAGGTCGAGCAGCCGGTGATGGGGGCGGGCGTCGGCGGCGTGCAGTGCCGCGTGCCGGGCCTCCTCCTCGGTGGGGACGCGCAGCCAGCCGGTGATCCAGAGCAGTGCGCGGACTGGTTCGCGCAGGTCGACGGCCGCGTAGTCGGCCAGTTCGAGCATCACGGGGATTTCGCCGCGCGGATCGAGGCGGGCCTGTTCGACGATCGCGGAGTGTTCGTCGAGGAGCAGGATCGCGGAGCCGTCGGCCAGCACATGGTGGTAGACGGGGACCACGGGCTCGGGTCCGCCGGTGCCCACGAGTGCGGCTCGCCCACCCCGCGTGGTGAGGCTGCGGGCGCGATCTGCGTCCGTGGGCGTCGGCGGTCGCCGGAGCCTGGTCGTCCCCACGTCGTTCTCCTCTGTGTTAGGTGAGCCTAAGTTATCTTGGCGATCGGCAGGTGTCCAGAGGCCGGGACGGCCGCCCCCTTGCGTGAGGGCCGGGAGGCGCGCGTTAGCGTGTCGAGTCGTGACGACCGTGCCATCGGGCAGCTCAGCCGCTCACGGGTCGGTCCCGCCGCTGTTCGCCTCGTTCGTCGACGATGCGAGCCTGTGCAGGCCGGCCGGCGGCCAAGGGGTCGACGCCGTGGTCGAGGGCTACCTCGACACCCGCGACGGCGACCACGGTGACCTGCTGGGACGCCTGGTCTGCCCCGTCTCCCGGCTCTCGCCGCTGGTCACCGAGCTCGCGCGCTCCGCGCCTGCAGAGCCGGTCGAGCTGGCACTCGTCGTCGACAGCGGCCTGGGCGCCGTCCCCAAGGCGCTGTCGACGGTGTTCTCCCGCGCCACGCTGCTCACCCCGCGCACGGTCGAGACGTCGGCGCCGGTCGACCTCGACCCGGTGTGGCTGGAGCGGGTCGCGGAGTTCGTGCCCGACGACGTGACGGCGGTCGTCGAGCCGAGCCGGCCCATCACGGGCGACCGGGACGACGTCGCGGTCTGGCTCGACGCGGTCCGCCGGGTCGCCGAGCACGGGTGTGAGCCCAAGCTGCGCTGCGGCGGCCCCCGCGCCTCCGACGTCCCGGCCGTCGACGAGGTGCACCGCTTCCTCGCCGTCGCCGCCGAGACGGGGCGCGCCGCCGCTGTCGCCGGGCTGAGCAGGCTCGTCCGCTCCGCCGACGACGCGGGCACCATGCAGCACGGCATCCTGAACCTGCTGGTCGCGGCCGCGCGCGCCGCCGGCGGGGGCGACGTCGCGGCGGCGCTGACGTCGACGGACCCCGACGAGCTGGTCGCCGCGACGCGTGAGCTGGGCGGCGCCGACAGCGAGACCGTGCGCCGCGTGCTGGCGCGCTGCGGCGCCGGTCGTGACGAGGTGGCCGCGCTCGGGGCGCTGGCTGCCTGAACGGCCGCGAGGGAGTCGGGCTCGCTGCCTGAACGGCCGCGAGAGAGTCGCGCTCCCTGTTCGACGGCCGCGACGGAGTGAGGCGGCCCCGCCGCGACGGACCCCCTTCCTCCGTCGCGACGACGCCGCCTCGTGGGGATTTACGACTGGGCGCGACGTCCGGTTCGACGGTTGCGTCGAACGGGGCGCCCGGTGCCGCCGAACGGACGACAGGCGGGTGACGACACCGGTCGAGGCCGGCCCACGACCCGCGGATAAGGTCGCGACGTGCCCCGACTCGCGTTCCTGGGCCCGGCCGGGACCTTCACCGAGCAGGCGCTGCGCCTCCTTCCCGAAGCCGTCGGCGCCGAGCTGCTGCCCTGCCCGGGCAACCCCGCCGTCCTCGCCGCGGTCCGCGAGGGCCGCGCCGACGCAGGCTGCGTCCCGATCGAGAACTCCGTCGAGGGCGCGGTGCCGCCGGTGCTCGACGGGCTGGTGGGCGATCCGCCGCTCGTCATCGTCCGCGAGGTCGTGATCCCGGTCAGCTTCGTGCTACTGGTGCGCCCGGGCACGAGGGCGGCCGACATCCGCACCGTGTCCTCGCACTCACACGGCATCGCCCAGACCCGGGGCTGGATCGCGGCGAACCTGCCCGATGCCGACGTCCGCACCTCGACGTCGACGGCCGAGGCCGCCGCGCAGGTCGCGCGCGGCGAGGTCGACGCGGCCGCGTCCGCGCCGGTCGCGGCGATCGAGCACGGGCTGGAGGTGTTCGCGGAGGACATCGCCGACAACCAGGGTGCGGTCACCCGGTTCGTGCTGGTCGCACCGCCGTCGGCGCCCCCGCCGCCGACGGGCAACGACCGCACCACCCTGGCCGCGACGACGGAGAACCGTCCCGGGTCGCTGCTGGGGCTGCTCACGGAGCTCGCGGTCCGCGGGATCGACCTGACGCGCATCGAGTCGCGTCCCATCAAGCACCGCCACTCCGAGTACTGGTTCCATCTCGACTGCACCGGCCACGTCGCGGAGCCGGCGATGGGCGAGGCGTTGGCCGCACTCCACCGCCGCTGCGACGAGGTCCGCTACCTCGGCTCGTACCCTCGGGCGGCGGGGCTCGAGGGCAACGGGTCGCACCGTGGCCCGGGCGCCCCGGCCGTGCCGATGAGCACGGCCGGTGAGCGGGAGTTCACGGCGGCCCAGGAGTGGCTCGCAGCGCTGCGGTCTGGAGGACAGGGATGACGGGCACGATCGACGCCGGGACCGACACGGGCACCGACGACGAGCCGCTGGAGGTCCCCGTCGACGGGCTGCGGCTCGTCCTGGTGCGGCACGGACAGACCGACGCCAACGCCGGGCACGTCCTCGACACCGCACTGCCCGGGTACCCGCTCAACCCGCTGGGGCAGGAACAGGCCCTCGGCGTCGCCGGGGTGCTGGCCGACTGGCCGGTCCGCGCCGTGTTCGCCTCCAAGGCGACCCGCGCGCAGGAGACGGCCGCACCCGTCGCGGAGGCCCACGGGCTGCCCGTGACGGTTCTGGACGGCGTGCACGAGATCTCGGTCGGCGAACTGGAGGGTGCCGCTGACGCGCGGTCCCGGCGCATCTTCGAGGACGTCTACGACGCCTGGTGGGGTGGCGATCTCGGCCGCAGCATGCCGGGCGGCGAGTCGGCCGCGGACGTCCGGGATCGGGCGTTGCCCGTCGTCGACGAGCTGGCCCGTGCCGCGGACGACCTGCCGCCCGGATCGGCGATCGTGCTGGTCAGCCACGGCGCGACGATCCGGATCATCGCCGGTGCGCTGCTGGGCGACACCGTCGAGACCGCGTACGTGCCCAACACCGGCCGGGTCGTGCTGGTCCGTGACCCGGGCTCCGACACGGGCTGGACGCTGCAGCTGTGGGACAGCGGCCCGACCCTGCCGGGCGACGTGACGGCGGGCGCCACCGGCTGACCGCCGTCACGCCGGGGGCGTGCGGCCGGTCAGCCCCAGCCGAGGCGGTGCAGGGTGTCCTCGTCGATTCCGAAATGGTGCGCGATCTCGTGCACCACGGTGACCGCGACCTCGTGGACGACGTCGTCCTCGTCCTCGCAGATGTCGAGGATCGCGTCCTGGAACAGGGTGATGCGGTCGGGCAGGACGCCCGCGTAGTCGGTGGTGCGCTCGGTGAGCGCGACGCCCTCGTAGAGGCCGAGCAGCGTCTCGTCGTCGGGATGGCGCGCCTCGACGAGGACGACGACGTTGTCCATCGCCGACGCCAGCTCCCGGGGGACGGCGTCGAGCGCGTCGCCGACCAGCTCCTCGAAGCGGCGCCGGCTCATCTCGACGGTCAACGGATCAGGTGTTGCCGGCCCCGCCGCCGGTGCCCGGGAGGGGCAGCACCTGCGTCGGGATCGGGACCGGCGGCTCCACGGTCGTGCCCGCGGGTGGGGCGTCGACGGCGCTGGTGGGCGGTGCGGTCGAGCCCTCGGTGGGGGCACCCGGGGACGCCGGAGTTCCCGGCTGTGTGGGCGGGGCCGGGGTACCGGCGACGGTGACCGGGCCCTTGGCCGTGCCGGTGACGGGAGCGAACCCGCTGCGGTCCGGGAGCAGGGCGGCCAGGTTGCAGTTGACCTTGTGCGAGCCGACCTGCCACGACTGCTCGGCCACGTTGTCCCAGTAGACCGTCAGCTTCTTCTGTGCGAGGGCGTCGGCGCCGCCGCCGTACTGCCCCGCGATCTCGCCGCACTTCGTCTGCAGGTACTTGTCCTGGTCGTCGACCGACGGGTACTTGCCGTCCTTGAACTGCTCGGCCAGGTCGACGACGCCGACGGACTCGACCGCATGCGGACCCGCGCACGGCACCGGGTCGCCGACGGTCCTGCCGTCGATCGCCAGGCAGGTGCCCGGGGCCTCGACCTTGGACTGGTCCTGGTCGGCGACCTTGCCGGTGATGGGCAGGAAGCTGCCGCTCTTGGTGTTGGTCTGCAGGCCGCAGCGCATCGAGCGCTCGCCCTCGCCCCACTTCGTCTGCGACGGCTTGAGCGCCCCGACCCGGAACTTGCCGTCCTGGTCGAACCTGTCACCCAGATAGGCGGCCACCATCGGGGTGCAGCGCTCGCTGACGAGCCGGCGCCACGTCCTGTCGTCGGGAAGCGTGGCCTGGTCGGTGACCTGCACCGAGCCGGCCTGCTCGAACCGGTGCGACTGGGTGCACGGGACGGCGACGGTGTCGGCCGCGTCGGCCCGGGTCCAGTTGAGGCAGGTGCCGGCCTCGGCGGGCGGCGGCGGCAGGTCGGCGAGCCGGCGGGCCTCGGCCGCGGCCGGGTCGGGCAGCGTGGCCAACGTGCTCAGCACCGGCACCGACGTGTCGGCGAACCGGTCGAGCAGGGTGACGGCCAGCATCGTCACAGCGCCGATGAGGACGCCGATCACGATGCGCCGCACCGGGTGCAGTGCGCGCTTGGACGCCCGGTCGGGCTCCCGCTGCGGGCGGGAGGCCGGGGGCCGGGATCCACCGGGGGGGCGACGACGGGCGGCGGTGGGGGACCGCCGCTCCGGCGCGGTGAGGGGCGTGGCCATGTCGGCCGTCATCATGCCGTTACCCGGATCGGGTGAGAGAGGGGGCGTCGCGACTGGGCGGTCATCGGTCGCCCGGGTGCGGCGGACGTGCGGCGTTCCGCTGTGATCGGCAGGGCCTATAGGGTGCGCGCGGGGGTGAGTGATGTCCGAGGGAACACCCGGCGGCGAGCGGCCGGACGCGAACGGTGAGCAGCCGGAACGGCCGCCACAGGGACAGCCGGGCGAACCGGCTCAGCGCGGCCGGATGAGCTTCCAGGACGAGAGCACCACGCCCCGGGAGCCGACACTCGCCGAGCGCCGCGCCCGCCAGCAGGCGGAGCGCCGCGAGCGGGAGGAGGCGTCCGCACGAGTCCTCGAGGCGCAGGCGAAGAACAAGAAGCGCAAGCGGATCCTCATCGGCACCGGCGTCACCGTCGGGGTCGTCGCCGTGATCGCGATCGGCTACGCCATCGCCAACGCGGGCGACGACGTCGAGGCCCGCTGCGTCGACGACAACAACGTCGTGGTCGACGACAGCAACTGCGCCACGCCCGCCAACACCGCCTCGGGCGGCTACTACGGCGGCGGCCTCTACCCGATCTTCATCGGTGGCGGCGGCCGGCAGTACCACTACAACTACGGCGGCGCCGGCAACGTCGGGCAGGTCGCGTCGGGCGGCTCGACCGTCGTCCCCAAGGACTCGGCCACCGTCAAGAGCGGCACCTCCGGCAAGACGATCTCCCGCGGCGGGCTCGGCGTCTCCAGCAAGGGGTCGTCCAGCAGCGGCGGTTCCAGCAGCAGCGGGTCGTAGATGCGCAGGGAGAAGAGCACGCCCCGGCCCGGCTGGGAGAAGATCGTCGCCGAGCAGGGCATGGTCTACGGCACCCCGGGCCGCGGCGAGGGCGGCGCCGCCCGCCCGTACTGGGACGAGTCGGTGCACTACGTCTTCGAGATGGACGAGATCCTCTCCCTCGAGGCCGACGTCGAGCTCCTGCACTCGATGTGCCTGGACGCGGTCGACCATGTCGTCACCACCGAGCGGTTCCGCGACTTCGCGCTGCCCGAGTGGTGCTGGGAGGCCGTCGCCGCGTCGTGGAAGCGGCACGACCCGCACGTCTACGGGCGGTTCGACCTGCGCTACGACGGGTCCGGCCCGGCGAAGATGCTGGAGTACAACGCCGACACCCCGACGACGCTGCTCGAGGCGTCGCTGCTGCAGTGGTACTGGCTCAAGGACACCCACCCCGACGACGACCAGTGGAACTCGCTGCACGAGAAGCTCGTCGAGCGCTGGACGGAGATCAAGGCGGGGCTGCCGGGCTCCGAGGTGCACTTCACCTGGTCGGGGTCGGAGACCACCGGCGAGGACCACGTCACCGTCGGCTACCTGCAGGAGACGGCGGCCGAGGCGGGCATCGACACCGTCGGCCTCGCGATCGAGGACATCGGCTGGGAGGCGGCGCTCGACCGCTTCGTCGACCTCGCCGAAGCGCCGATGGCCGCGGTGTTCAAGCTCTACCCGTGGGAGTGGGTGCTCTCGGACGACTTCGGCAAGAGCGTCGCCCGCAGCCTGCCCGACACGCTGTGGCTCGAGCCGCTGTGGAAGTCGTTGCTGTCCAACAAGGCGCTGCTCGCCGTGCTCTGGGAGATGTACCCGGGGCACCCGAACCTGCTGCCCGCCTACCTGCAGAACCCCGGCCTGCTGACCGACTACGTGCGCAAGCCGCTCCTCGGCCGCGAAGGGGCGAACGTCTCGATCGTGTCACCGGGCAGCGAGGTGTCCACCGGCGGCGTGTACGGCGAGGAAGGATACGTCTACCAGCTGTTCGACCCCCTGCCGGAGTTCGACGGGTTCCGGCCGGCACTGGGCGCGTGGGTGGTCGGCGACGCCTCCGCCGGGCTCGGTATCCGCGAGACCGTCGGGCTGGTCACCGACGACGGCGCCGCATTCGTCCCGCACCGCATCCCCGAGTCCTGATCCCCACCCCCGATCCCCGAGCCTGATCCCGCTCCCCGGAAGGAACACCCATGACCACCCAGCTGGCCCTCGAGGCGGGATTCTTCGGGACCGTCGGCCGCGGCATCGGCGCGATCCTGCTGTACGCGCTGATCGGTCTGTTGTTGATGCTGCTCGGTTTCTGGGCCATCGACCTGACGACGCCCGGCAAGCTCAACCGCATGGTCCGTGACGGGCTGCCCAACTCCGTCGTCGTCACCTCCGCGGGCATGGTGAGCATGGCGCTCATCGTCGTGACCGCGATCTACAGCGTCTCCGGTGCCCTCGCCGAGGGCCTGCTGGCCTCGCTGATCTTCGGCCTCGTCGGGATCATCGCCCAGGTGCTGGCCGTGCGGCTGCTGGAGTGGGTGACGGGCATCGACATCGGCGCCGTCCTCGCCGCACCCGACCTCAAGCCGCAGGCCTGGGTCGTCGCCGCAGCGCACATCGGCCTGGGCCTGGTCGTCGCGGTCGCGATCCTCTGACGCAGGGAGCCGTCGCGATCCTCTGACGTGCGGGCCGGCACGTAGTCTGATCGGGTGCAGGCACCCCGGCTGGTCGCGACCGACGTCGACGGGACGCTGCTCGACCCGCAGCTGCAGGTGTCCGCGCGGACGGCCCGTGCCGTCGACGACTACGTCGCGGGCGGGGGCCGGTTCGTGCTCGTCACCGGGAGGCCGCCGCGGTGGATCCCGCCCGTCGCCGCGCAGCTGCCCGCCGTGGGGCTCGCGTTGTGCGCCAACGGCGCCGTCCTCTACGACGCCGTCGCCGACCGGGTCCTGTGGGCCCGCGAGATCGACCGCGACACCCTCGCCTTCCTCGCCGACGCCGCGCACCGCGCCCTGCCCGGCTGCGGAATCGCCGTCGAGCGCGTCACCGCGGGCGCGTTCGACGACGTCGACGCCCAGTTCCTCGCCGAGCCGCACTACCGGCACGCGTGGGAGGCCGACGACAGCGGCCGCGTCGAACGTGCCGCGCTGCTGGCCCGGCCCGCGGTGAAGCTGCTCGTCCGGATGCCCGGCGCCACCAGCGAGGAGATGGTCGCCGCGCTCACGCCCGCCGTCGGCGACGCCGTCGACCTCACGTTCTCCCACTCCGGCGGCCTCGTCGAGGCGTCGTCGCCGGGGATCACCAAGGCGACCGGGCTCGCCGAGGTCGCGGCCGCCGCCGGGCTCACCGCCGGCGACGTCGTGGCCTTCGGCGACATGCCCAACGACATCGAGATGCTGCGCTGGGCCGGACACGGCGTCGCGATGGGGAACGCGCATCCGTCGCTGATCGCCGTCGCCGACGAGGTGACCGCCACCAATGCCCACGACGGCGTCGCGCAGGTGCTCGAACGCTGGGCACCACCTGTCCGTGCCGACCGGGCCGGGCGGGGAGCGGAGGGGCGCCGCGCGTAGCATCGGGCGCCGGAACAACCGCCGAGCAGCGCCACCGCCCCAGGTCCGGCGCACAGGAGGCCCACCACCGTGGCCGAGCCCGTCGTCCGTCCGGGCGTCCCCGCGTCCTCCCCGACGTCCACCCCGACCTCTGCCGAGCCGTCCGCGGGCGTGCGCCCCCTCGTCGTCGTCCCTGACGCCGCCGACCGGGCCGTCGAGGTCCGGATGCTCAACGCCGTCCAGGCCGCCGTCGCGACGCCGCCCGTGGTGCGCGTGGCCCGCGGCATGTCACTGTTCGGTGAGCACGCCGGCGGCTGGCTGTTCCTCGGCCTGGTCGGTGCCGCCGTCGACCGCGGCCGCCGCCGCGACTGGCTGGGCGCCGTCGCCGGTGTCGCCGCCGCCCACGGCGCCTCGATCGCGGTGAAGCGCGTCGTGCGCCGCCGTCGTCCCGACGATCCCTCGGTCCGCGTCCTGGTGTCGACGCCGAGCCGGCTGAGCTTCCCGTCGGCCCACGCGACGTCCACCACCGCGGCCGCGGTCCTCTACGGCGGGCTGCTCGAGCGACCGCTCGTCCCCGTCCTGGTCCCGCCGATGGCGCTGTCGCGGCTGGTCCTGGGCGTGCACTACCCGTCGGACGTGCTCGTCGGCTCTGCGCTCGGCGCGGGCGTCGCGGGCGGTGTCCGGGCGTGGCTGCGCCGGCGGGTGGGCAAGCGATGACCAGCACCGACACCCCACCCACCGCCGCGCCGGTGGTCCGTACGCCGGTGGGCGTCGGCGTGGGCCTGCTGCGCACCATGCGGCCCAAGCAGTGGGTCAAGAACATCCTGGTGCTGGCCGCGCCCTTCGCGGCCGGTGACCTGTTCGACGGCCGCTCCGCGTACCACCTGGCCATCGCCTTCGTGGCGTTCTCGCTCGCGGCCTCGGCGATCTACCTGGTCAACGACGCCAACGACGTCGAGGCCGACCGGGCCCACCCCACGAAGCGCAACCGGCCCATCGCCGCCGGGATCGTCCCCGTGCAGCTGGCGTACGTGCTGGCCGTCGTGCTGATCCTGGGTTCGCTCGCGCTGAGCCTCCTCGCCTCGACGGAGCTGCTCATCGTCCTGGGCGTCTACATCGGGGTGCAGCTGGGCTACTGCTTCTGGTTCAAGCACCAGCCCGTGCTCGACATCTGCATCGTCGCGTCCGGCTTCCTGCTGCGGGCCATCGCCGGCGGTGCCGCGGCGTCGATCCCGCTGTCGCAGTGGTTCCTGCTCGCGGCGGGCTTCGGTTCGTTGTTCATGGTCGCAGGCAAGCGCTACGCCGAGATGATGCTGGCCGAGCGCACCGGCGCGAAGATCCGCAAGTCGCTGGAGAGCTACTCGTCGTCCTACCTGCGGTTCGTGTGGGCGCTGTCGGCCACGGTGCTGATCATGACCTACAACCTGTGGGCCTTCGAGATCCGCGAGGCCCACCACAACTCGGTCTGGTCGATCATCTCCATCGTGCCGTTCGTCGTCGCGGTCCTGCGGTACTCGGTCGACGTCGACAGCGGCAACGGCGGCGCCCCGGACGAGATCGCGCTGAAGGACCACGTCCTGCAGGTCCTCGCCGTGCTGTGGGTCGCAACATTGACCCTTGCCGTCTACAGCTGATCGGACACCGCACGCAGTGAAAGGCATCATCCTCGCCGGCGGCGCCGGCACCCGGCTGCACCCGATCACCCGCGCGGTGTCGAAGCAGCTGCTCCCGGTGTTCGACAAGCCGATGATCTACTACCCGCTCTCGGTGCTGATGCTGGCCGGGATCCGGGACATCCTCGTCATCACGACGCCGGAGGAGCAGCCGCTGTTCCGGCGCCTGCTCGGCGACGGCTCGGAGCTGGGGCTGCGGCTCGACTACGCCGCTCAGGCCGAGCCCAACGGCATCGCGCAGGCGTTCCTCATCGGCGCCGACCACATCGGCGACGAGGCGTGCGCGCTCGTGCTGGGCGACAACATCTTCCACGGCCAGGGCTTCGCGACGGTGCTGCGCGACTGCATCGCCCGGCTCGAACGCGGCGACGACGGTGCCGTGCTCTTCGGCTACCCGGTGCGCGACCCCGAGCGCTACGGCGTCGGTGTCGCCGACGAGTCCGGGCGTCTCGTCGACATCGAGGAGAAGCCCGTCGCGCCCCGGTCCAACCGGGCGATCACCGGGCTCTACCTCTACGACGGCCAGGTCGTCGACATCGCGCGCGGGCTGACCCCGTCGGCGCGCGGCGAGCTGGAGATCACCGACGTCAACCGCGAGTACCTCGAGCGCGACCAGGCCCGCCTCGTCGACCTGGGCCGTGGGTTCGCGTGGCTCGACACCGGCACGCACGACTCGCTCGTCGAGGCGGGCCAGTACGTCCAGATCCTCGAGCACCGCCAGGGTGTGCGGATCGCGTGTCTCGAGGAGATCGCGCTCGACCGCGGCTGGATCGACGCCGACGCCTGCCTCGCCCTCGGTGCGGCGCAGGGCAAGTCGGGCTACGGGGAGTACGTCATGAACGTGGCGCGAGCGCGAGGAGCACAGGCGCGGTGAAGGTGCTGGTCACCGGCGGGGCCGGGTTCATCGGGTCGAACTACGTCCGCAAGCTGCTGACGGGTGCCCATCCGGCCTTTGCCGACGCCGAGGTCGTCGTGTTCGACCTGCTCACCTACGCCGGGACGCTGAGCAACCTCACCGAGGTCGCCGACTCGCCGCGCTACCGGTTCGTCCGGGGCGACATCCGCGACGCCACTGCGGTCGCCGACGTCATGTCCGGCACCGACGTCGTGGTGCACTTCGCGGCAGAGTCCCACGTCGACCGGTCCATCACCGGGGCGGGCGACTTCGTGTCGACCAACGTCGTCGGCACCCAGGTGCTGCTGCAGGGTGCGCTCGACGCCGGCGTCGGCCGGTTCGTGCACGTGTCCACCGACGAGGTCTACGGCTCGATCGACGAGGGCTCCTGGGCCGAGACCCATCCGCTGGAGCCCAACTCGCCGTACTCGGCGTCGAAGGCCGGGTCGGACCTGCTGGCGCGCGCCTACCACCGCACCCACGGGCTGCCGGTGTGCATCACGCGCTGCTCCAACAACTACGGGCCGTACCAGTTCCCGGAGAAGGTCATCCCGCTGTTCGTCTCGAACCTGCTCGACGGGAAGAAGGTGCCGCTCTACGGCGACGGCGCCAACGTGCGCGACTGGCTCCATGTCGACGACCACTGCCGCGGCATCCAGCTGGTCGCCGAGAAGGGCCGCGAGGGCGAGGTCTACAACATCGGCGGCGGCACGGAGCTGAGCAACCGGGAGCTCACCCACCTGCTGCTCGACGCCGTCGGCGCCGACGAGTCGATGATCCGGCCGGTCGCAGACAGGCTCGGCCACGACCGTCGCTACTCCGTCGACTGGTCGAAGATCGCCGACGAGCTCGGCTACGCGCCGCAGGTGCCCTTCGCCGAGGGGCTCGCCGCGACGGTGGCGTTCTACCGCGACCGCCGCGACTGGTGGGAACCGCTCAAGAACGGCTGACGTACCGGGCCAGTCGCGAATTCCAGTCCGGGGTGGCGACACCCACCGCGTGCGCCTTCGCGAGGTCCAGGACGCTGTTGAGCGGCCGTGGCGCCACGTCGGGCTTGCCGGCGAAGTACTCCGCGGTCGTCGTGTCGGTGACGGCCAGGTCGTCGCGCCCGGCCGCGGCGAACACCGCGCGGGCGACGTCGGCCCACGACGCGGGATCGCCGCCGCCGGTGACGTGGTAGGTCCCGTGCGGCGCATCGGTGCTCAGCAGGTGCAGGACCGCCGAAGCCAGGTCGGGCGCGAACGTCGGCCGGCCGATCTGGTCGGCCACCACCGTCGGCGCGATCCCGCGGCCGGCCAGCCCCAGCATCGTCGCGACGAAGTTGCGGCCCTCGCCGACGACCCACGTCGGACGCAGGAGGTAGTGCCTCCCGGCGCCCGCGACCGCGAGGTCGCCCGCCGCCTTGGCCGCGCCGTAGGCCGAGAGCGGCGCGACCGGGTCGTCCTCGACGTAGGGCGCCGCCTTGCCGCCGTCGAACACGTACTCGGTCGAGAAGTGGACGAGGGTGAACCCGTGCCGGCGGGCCCGGTCGGCCAGCGTCGCGGGGCCGACGGCGTTGGCCCGCCACGTCGCGACCCGGCCGTCGGGGGTCTGGGCGCCGTCGACGTCGGTGTGCGCCGCGGCGTTGACGACGACGTCGAACCCGGCCCAGTCGGGCTCGGGCCCGGTCCCGGTGATGTCGAAGTCCGCTCTGCTCAGCGCGACAGCGGACGGGAGCGCGGCGGCGAGCGCGCGCCCGACCTGACCGCCCGCGCCCAGGATCAGGACCTTCACGGGACGATCGCCGCCAGCGGCGGGTGGTCGATGTCCTTCTGCGACCGGATCGCGTCGGCCTCCGCGATCGGCCAGTCGATCCCCAGCTCCGGGTCGTAGGCGTTGATCAGCGTGTACTGCGCGTCCGGCGACCAGTGGTCGTTGACCAGGTACGTGTAGACGACGTCGGGCGTCAGCGTCTGGTAGGAGTTCCCGCAGCCGCGGGGCACGAAGATCGCGTTGCCCGGCGTGAGGTCGAAGGTCTCGACGACGCCGAACGTCGGGCCGTGGCGCAGGTCGACGATCGCCGCGAACGCCTCGCCGTGCGCCAGCGAGATGTACTTGTCCCACGGCTCGGCGTGGACACCGCGCGTGACACCCTTCTCGGCGTTGAACGACACGTTGCTCTGCACGATGTCGAACGCGGGGAAGCCCGCGGCCCGCAGCTTGGCCTGCTGGTAGGCCTCCTTGAACCAGCCACGGTTGTCGCCGTGCACCGGCAGGGTGACGTGCAGGAGGCCGGGAATCGTCGTCTCGTCGACACTGAGTTCTGCCACGGTGGCGGGGTCCTTCGGAAGGCCGGGGCCGGGGTCCCGCGAATCCTCGCACCCGGCGTGCCCGCCCCCCGACGGCGCCCGCCGCCCCGACGACGACGGTCACTCGACGTGATGGTGCCGTGTCCGGCTCGCGGCCTGTCGGTGGGCGACCGTCACGGCACGGCCGGTAGGGTGCGCGCCGTGGCTGGAGAGGGAGATACGGCGTCGACGGCGTACTCCGAGCGGCTTGCGATGCTGTCCGGAGCCCGCTGGAAGCATCTCGTGGACGTGCAGCGGCCCTACCGGTGGAACCTGCGCCGGCTGATCGGGGACCGGCGCACGCTCGACGTCGGGTGCGGCATCGGCCGCAACCTGGCCAACCTGCCCGCGGGCAGCGTCGGCGTCGACCACAACGAGACCTCCGTGCAGCTGTGCAAGCGCAACGGGTTCCAGGCCTGGACCAGCACGCAGTTCCTCGGCACGCCCCCGGAGGAGACCGAGCCGTTCGACGCGATGCTCGTCGCGCACGTCGTCGAGCACCTCGACGCGGGTGCGGCCGCCGACGTCATCCGGCCCTACCTCGGCTACGTCCGGCCCGGCTCGCCCGTCGTGCTGATCTGCCCCCAGGAGCGCGGGTTCGCCTCCGACTCGACGCACACCGTCTTCACCGACCACGCCGCCCTTCGCGCGCTGGTCGGCGAGCTCGGCCTGACCTTCCGCCGCGAGTTCTCGTTCCCGCTGCCGCGGTTCACCGGCAAGGTCTTCACCTACAACGAGTTCGTGACCGTGGCTGCGACGGCGAGCAGGCCGTGACCACGGAAGGCCTCGAGCGCGTCGAGATCTCGATGAACGGCTCCACCCCGGCACCCGCTCAGCGGCTGCTCGTCGTGCTGCCCGCGCTCAACGAGCAGGAGTCCGTCGCCAAGGTCATCGGCGAGATCCGGGCGGGCCGCCCCGACGCGCACATCCTCGTCGTCGACGACGGCTCGACCGACCGCACCGCCGAGCGTGCCGACGCCGCCGGCGCGCTGGTCATGCGGCTGCCGTTCAACCTCGGTGTCGGTGGCGCCATGCGCGCCGCCTACCGCTACGCCCACGAGGCCGGGTTCACCTCCGTCGTCCAGGTCGACGCCGACGGCCAGCACGACCCGCGCGAGATCGAGCACCTGCTCGCGGTCCGCGACATCGACGTCGTCATCGGGGCCCGGTTCGCCGGCCGCGGCGACTACGTCGTCAAGGGGCCGCGACGCTGGGCGATGCGGCTGCTGTCGGCGGTGCTCAGCCGGATCATCGGCGTCCCGCTCACCGACCCCACCTCCGGTTTCCGGCTCGTGCACGCGCGGGCGCTCGCGCTCTTCGCCGAGCACTATCCGGAGGAGTACCTCGGCGACACCGTCGAGTCGCTGGTCATCGCGCACCGCGCCGGGCTGTCCGTCGCGCAGGTGCCGGTCATCATGCGCGCCCGGGAGACGGGCGTCGCCAGCACCAACCCCGTCCGCTCCGCGGTGTACCTGGTCAGGGTCGTCGTCGCCGTCGGGCTGGCCCTGATCCGCCGTCGTCCGGAGAGCGAGCACCGGTAGTGACCGACCTCCGTCTCACGATCTTCTCCGTCGTCGTCGCGGTGGCGGCGCTCGTGCTGGTCGTCGAGCTGCTGCGGCGGCGCCGGCTGCGCGAGAAGTACGCCGTCATCTGGGTCGTCATCTCGATCTGCACCCTGGTGCTGGCGATCTTCCCGTCGCTGCTGCTCGGGGTCGCCCGGGCGATCGGCATCCAGACGCCCAGCAACCTGCTGTTCTTCGGCTCGCTGCTGGTGCTGTTCGCGGTGTCGCTGCAGCTCTCGCGGGAGGTCGGCCTGCTCGAGGAGCAGTCCCGGCGCCTCGCCGAGGAGGTCGGCGCGCTGCGGCTGCGCGTCGACGCGCTGGAGAAGAAGAACGCCTCCGACGCGAAGGCGATCGCCGAGCCCGTCGTCACGCCGGCCGAGATCGACCAGCGCGGCTGACCGCGGCCGTCAGACGAGGCGGCGGGCGAGAGCCCAGTACGTCCGGAAGAACGCGTTCGCCACCGTGGTGGCCCGGCCGAACGCCTGCGGGTCCAGGTTCGGGGTCAGCCGTCGCATCCACTCGGTGTCGGGTGTGGTCCGCTCGGCCTGCAGCCGGCGGCGGCGCTCGGCGATGTGGCCGCGGTTGCGCCACAGCCACACCCAGCCCGTCACCTTCTGCTTCCCCCAGCCCGACGCGAACGCGTAGCCGGTGAGCAGGACCTCGGTGACGAGCAGCACCGGCGCGAGGACGACGAGCGCGCGGGTGCTCCACAACGTCGAGATCATCATGAGCCGGTTGCGTTCGAGCAGGTGCATCTTGTGGCTGTTGCGGGAGAACTCGTAGTGGTGCACGGCGACCGCCTGCGGGACGCACCGCGCAGGCAGGCCGCGACGCCACGACCGCAGGCTCAGCTCGGTGTCCTCCAGGTACGCGAAGTAGGCGTCGTCGAAGCCGCCCAGGTCGTCCCACAGCCTGCGTCGCAGCATCACGCACGCCCCGCTGGCCCCGGTCACGTCGAACGGTTCGGTGCGGGTCTCGGGCTTGTTCATGTCGCCCGCCCAGGACAGCCCGACGAGGTGCACCGGGTTGCCGGCGCTGTTGATCAGCCCGGGCGGCTCGGCCAGCCGGATGCCGGCCATGACGGGCCCGACGTCGGGGCGGGCGGCCTCGGCGGCGAGCAGCGCGAGCGTGTCCGGCTCCAGCACACAGTCGGAGTTCACCAGGGTCACGAAGTCGGTGCCGAGCTTCCCGACGCCCAGGTTGCAGCCGCCCGCGAAGCCGGTGTTCTCGCCCGGGGTGAGCAGCGAGACCCGGTCGTCGGGGGCGACCGCGGCGAGGTCGCCGGGCTGGCACCCGTTGTCCACCAGCACGATCCGGACGTCGACGTCGCGTGACGCCAGTACCGAGGAGATGCACTCGGCGAGCAGGGGCTCGGCACGCCATGCAAGGACGACGACGCCGACGGAGGGGAGGGTCACGGTGTGGCTCCGGGGTCTGCGGGACGGCGGGCGGCCAGGGCGAGCGCCACGAACACGGCGACGGCGGCCGCGAGCTGACCGACCGCGGCGGCGGTGACGGGCGGGGAGGCGAGGAACGCGATGACGACGAGCAGCGCGAGGCCCGCGATCCATGCCACGGCGACGGTCGCCGGCCTGCGTTCGGCGACGAGCCGGGTCTGGCCGATCTGCGCCGCGGCCCCGACGACCGTCGACACCGCGAGCACCGCGAGCACCCACGGGGGCGGGACAACGGTGGCGCCGAACAGCAGCCGCGCGGCCCAGGGCACGACGAACACCGCGAGGACCAGCCAGACGACGCCGCCCCCGGCGAGGACGACGCCGAGGCGGCGCACGATCGTCCGCACCCCGGAGTGGTCGCCGTCGCCGAGCATCGCGGCGAACGCCGGCAGCAGGATCGCCTGGACGGCGGGGAACAGCAGGACCGGCGCCCGCAGGATCACCGCGACGGTGACGAAACCGGCGGCGATCGCAGGGGTGTCGGCGAGGCGCGACGTCACGAAGACGGCGGCGAGGTTCCAGACACCCTGGCCCGCGAGCAGCAGCGCGGCCGACCAGAACACACCGCCCCGGGCGGCGGCGGGGACCGGGGCGTCAGCGGCCGCGGGGGCACCGGGAGTGGCCGGGACGCGCGTCGCCGGGCGGGCCAGGACCAGCGCGGACACGATCGGCGCGACCGCCAGGATCGCGATCCACGACGCGGTGCCCTGCACATCTGCCAGCACGAACACAGCAGCGGCGACGAGCCCGACCACCGCCTCGATCCAGAAGGTCGCGGCGTAGAGACCGTAGCGACGGCGCCCGGCGAGCGGCCCGCGCAGCAGGTACGACGCGGCCATCGTCACCGCACCCGCGGCGAGCAGCCCGATCGCGAGCGGGGTCGAACCGAGGGCATGGGCGAGGAGGGGACCGGCCAGCGCCGTCAGGGCCAGCGCGGCGACGAGCAGCCGGAGCGTGTCGCGGCGGGCCGCACGCACGGCCGGGGCGGTGTCGTGGCCGCGGGCCACGGCGTCGGCGACCGCGCGCGTCGCCTCCAGCTCCACCGCCGCGAACAGGCCGCGGCCGACGGTGTTGATCAGGAGGTAGTACGAGCTCAGTGCCGCGAAGCCGGCGGTGTCGAGGTGGCGCGCGGCGATGGCCAGTACCAGATAGTTCGACAGGGCCAGCCCGATCTGGCTGCCCGCGACCTGCACCGCGACGCCGGTGCGTCGGACGCGGTTGCCCGGCTCGGCGCGGCTGGTCACCGCGCCAGGCTAGTCGTCGTCGTGACCGGCTCTGCGCCCACCGTGACGCCCGGTCACCCGGAGCCGTCGGAGAGCAGCGGACCTGCGGGGACACCGGCCCGGGACTCCGCCGACGTCCGCTCGGTGCCGGGCGGGTCGATCCGGTAGAGGACCACGTCTGGGTTGCGGTAGACGACCGTGAGCCAGTCGGCGCCGGCGAGGCCGGTCAGCCCGGGTGCGCGGGCCGCGTCGCTGCGCAGGAACCCGGCGTCGAGCTGCACGTACTCGATGTCGAGCTGCTGGACGGCCGTGCGCACGGCGGGGTCGTCGGGATACTGGTTGAAGCGCTGCGCGAGCAGGCCGGCGTCCGGGCCGGTGCGGAAGCCGTCGTAGTGGCCGGCGACCGGCTGCAGGCCGGTCAGGGCGTAGAGCCAGGTCGAGCCGTCACCGCGGTCGTTGAGGACGCGTTCGCCGGGCGGGACGATCCTGGCGATCTCCTCCATCCCGACGATCTCCAGCCCGGACACGGCCGGGCCGTTGCCGCTGTTCTGCATCATCCGGGCCTGGTCGCGGGCGGTGTACAGGCCGCGGGTGAGCACCACGAAGGCCAGCAGGACGACGACGGACGTTGCGACGGCCAGCACGCGCTGCGTCGTCGGGCTCTGCGACGGCAGAGCCTCCGGGGGGCGGTGCCTGGCCGCGTCGGCGATGCGGGACAGTGCCGTCACGAGCAGGCGCTGCAGCTCGCCGAGGCCGTGCCCGACGACGATGCACAGCGGCACCGCGGTCAGCGCGATGAGCCGCCAGCGGTCGTTCCACCACAGGCTCGTGATCGTCTTCGCCCACGGCGCGCTCGACGCCGCGGCGACGACGAACAGTGCGGCGAAGATCGCGGCGGTGAAGCCGACCCAGCGCAGGGACCCGAGCCGGCGATAGGTGAGCACGCCGACCAGCAGGAACGCCGTCAGCCACAGCTGGATGGTGTCGCTGCCGTGGCCGAACGTCAGGACCTGGCCGACGGCCGTCGACGTCGAGAGGTCGGCGGGCCAGCTGATCGCGGCGAGGTTGCCGGCACTGCTCAATGTGCCGGCGAGCTGCGCGGTACACGCGATGGCGGCCAGCACCCCGGCGACCACGAGCAGCCCGATCTCGCGCGGCGCCCGGGCCGGTGCGGTCCACCAGCGCTGCACCAGCGCGGGCAGGGTGAACAGGACGGCGCCGATGAGGATCGCGGGGTGCAGGCACAGCAGGCCCGCCATGCCGAGCGCGAAGAGCAGCGCGGGCCGCAGGGTCGACCGCAGGGCCTGCGCGTCGAGCATGTCGACGACCAGCACGACCAGGACCGGGGTGAGCGCGACGCCGGTGGCGAAGGGGAGCAGCGGGCCGCGCCACAGCAGGTCGTAGACCGAGGAGACGGCGACGACGGCGAGCGCCGCGCCGGCCGCGACGATCGGGCGGCCCCCGTAGCGACGCACCAGTGCCACCAGCGACAGCCCGATCAGCCCCGGGATCAGGACGGTGTGGGCGTTGAGGACCGTCGGGACGGTCGCGCCGGTCAGCTCGTAGACGACCGTCCCGAGGAGGTGGTAGGCGTTCGGGTAGAAGATCGGCGGCGCGCCGGGCTCGTACCAGTTGATGAGGCCCATCCCGTAGAGCGACCCGTCGCCGGTCGTGGCGATGTAGCGGATGCCGTTGGCGTGGAACACGGCGTCCCAGTCCTGCGGGATCGCGCCGAGTGTCCGGATGCCGCCGAGGATCACGACGATCCCCACCAGGGTGGCGACGACCGTCGCGGCCACGACGGCGAGCTGCGCGGCCAGGCTCCACGGCGGCATCGTCGGACCCGGCTCGGGCGCCCCGCGCCGGCGACGGACGACCAGCCGGAGCCCGCCCACGACGACGACCACCACGACGAAGGCCACCGCCCACGACACCGGTGACCAGCGGATGCCCATCGCCGAGTGCAACGGGCCGGCGATGCCGGACACGGCGTAGGTGAACAGCGGCGCGGAGGCGACGAGCGTCCAGCCGCGCAGGCCGCCGACGAACCCGACCAGGCCTCCGGGCACCAGCAAGGCCGCCACGTACGCGATCACGACCACGCCGTCGGCCACACCGAACTGCGGGATGATCACGAGCCTCTTCTTCGTGTCGGGGGGTGGTGCATCCTCCTGCCGCATGCTAGCCAGGTCCGCCCGGGAGCCCACGGCGCCGCCCTGGACAGCGGTGCCGGAACACCCGGACCGGGTGGGTCCGGCGGCCGCCGCTACCCTCGGTCGCCGTGGATGACACGGGCTTCGATCTGGTCGTCGTCGGTTCCGGGTTCTTCGGGCTGACCATCGCCGAGCGGGCCGCCGCCGAGCTGGACAAGAAGGTCCTGGTGCTCGACCGGCGCTCCCACATCGGCGGCAACGCCTACTCGGAGGCCGAGCCGGAGACGGGGATCGAGATCCACCGCTACGGCGCCCACCTGTTCCACACGTCCAACAAGCGGGTGTGGGAGTACGTCAACAGGTTCACCGAGTTCACCGGCTACCGGCACCGCGTCTTCGCGAAGTACCAGGGCCAGGTCTACGCGTTCCCGATGAACCTGGCGCTGATCAACCAGTTCTTCGGGAAGTCACACACGCCCGACGAGGCGCGCGCGCTGATCAAGGAGCAGTCGTCGGAGGTCGACTCCGCCGCCGTGGCGAACCTCGAGGACAAGGCGATCTCGCTGATCGGGCGGCCGCTCTACGAGGCGTTCGTCAAGGGCTACACCGCGAAGCAGTGGCAGACCGACCCGACCGAGCTGTCCGCGTCGATCATCACCCGGCTCCCGGTGCGGTACACGTTCGAGAACCGCTACTTCAACGACACCTACGAGGGCCTGCCCGTCGACGGGTACACCGCGTGGCTGCAGAAGATGGCCGACCACCCCAACATCACGGTCCGCCTCGACACCGACTTCTTCGAGATCCGCGACGAGCTGCCTGCGGGCGTGCCCGTCGTCTACACCGGGCCGATCGACCGCTACTTCGACTTCGCCGAGGGCGACCTGGGCTGGCGGACGCTCGACTTCGAGCAGGAGGTCCTGCACGACACGGGCGACTTCCAGGGCACGTCGGTCATGAACTACAACGACGCCGAGGTCCCCTACACCCGCATCCACGAGTTCCGGCACTTCCACCCGGAGCGCGACTACCCGACCGACAAGACCGTCATCGTCCGGGAGTTCTCGCGGTTCGCGGAGGAGGGCGACGAGCCCTACTACCCGATCAACACCCCCGACGACCGGGCGAAGCTGGAGCGGTACCGGGAGCGCGCCCGCAAGGAGACCGCCGAGCACAACGTGCTCTTCGGCGGCCGGCTGGGCACCTACAAGTACCTCGACATGCACATGGCCATCGGCTCGGCGCTGACGATGTTCGACAACCGGCTCCGCCCCTTCCTCGTCGACGGCAGGCCGCTGTCCGGGACCGAGTCCGAGGACTGACCCCCCGGCGCATCGGCGGCGCGCTGACGTTGTCCGCGGGAGACCGGCCGCACCCTCACCGCTGTCCGGACGCGCGGGGACAACCGTGAGGTCGCGGCCGACGCCCTGGTCCGGCGTCCCACGCCGGTGGCCGGGCACCTGCCAGACTCCCGGCATGACGGACACCGCCGAGGTTGTTGCTCGGCCGCTCGAGGACACCGGACCCGAACCCGAGCCGCCGCGCCGCGGGCGCCGCTGGTGGTGGGGTGTCCCGGCCGTCCTGGTCCCGACGGTGCTGTTCGGCCTGCACGCCCTCGTCTACGGGCAGTGGGAGGTCGACGACGCCGGCATCACGTTCGCCTACGCCCGTTCGGTCGCCACGGGCGCCGGGCCGGTGCTGCAGGCGGGGCTGCCGCCGGTCGAGGGCTGGTCCAACCCGGCGTGGCTGGGGCTGCTCGTCGTCGGGCACTGGCTGGGGCTGTTCGACCACGGCGCCTGGTTCGGCGTCCCGGACTACGTCGCCTACCCGAAGTTCCTCGCGCTGCTGTGCGTCGCCGGTGTCTTCGCCGCCTTCCACGCCGCCGCCTCGGCCGTGTCGCGCAGGCCGGTCGTGGTCACGGTCGTCGCCGGGGCGATCGCGTCGGCGATCCCGTCGTTCGTCATCTGGTGCGTGTCGGGGCTGGAGAACTCGCTGCTCGCCCTCGCGGTGGCGTGGATCGGCGCACTGCTGGTCAGGGCGTCGGCCCGGGACCGGCTCTCGTCGGTGTTCCCGGCCGTCGCGTGCGGTCTGCTCGCGGCGCTGGCCGGCCTCACCCGGCCCGAGGGGCTGATCTACGGCGCCGCGTTCCCGCTGGTGGCGCTCGTCCTCGTCCGGCGGGGCGGGGTCCTGCGCTCTCTCGCGGCCGCCGCGCTGTCCGGGGTGGTGTTCCTGATCCCGGTCGCGCTGTACCTCCGCTGGCGGTGGGCCACCTTCCACGAGCTGCTGCCGACGACCGCCGTCGCGAAGTCCCAGGGCCTGCCCACGGTCGCGGGCTTCGGCAAGGTCACCGAGCTCGTGTCGTACGCCGGCTGGCTCGGCGTGCTGGTCGGAGCGGTGCTGGTCGGCGCGTCGCTGATGCGCGCCACCCCCGTCCGGACGGCGGTCGTCGCGCTGCTGGTACCGCTCGGGCTGGGGGTCGTCGCGTTCGGCGTGCTCGTCCCCGACTGGATGGAGCAGTACCGCTTCGCCACGCCGGTGTGGGCACTGGGCGCGCTCGTCGTGACCCTCGCGGGTGCCGAGGTCCTCGGCGGGCTACGGGTGCGCGGCAGGCTGACGGTCGCGCTCGTCGCCGTCGTGGCCGCGGTGTTCTCCGGTGTGGGATGGGCCGGCTCCGCGCAGACCTTCCGCGCCGCGCCGACCGCGCCGATGTGCCTGATCGTCGTGAACACCGGGTGGGAGTTCAACGGCTACGCCGACATCCTGGGCCTGCAGAGGGCGACGTTCTTCGCGCCCGAGATCGGCGGCGGCGCACTCGCCGGCAGGTCGCTGCTCGTCGACGGCGCGGGTCTCGCCGAGCCGACGATCGCGAAGCTCTGGCCCACGAAGGACTGGGCGGGCGTGCGCGACTACGTCCTCGACGACGTGAAGCCGACGTTCTTCCGCGCGCACGGCGAGTTCCGCACCCAGATGGCCTTCGACGACGACCCGCGCTTCCAGGCCGACTACGTGCTGATCGGGCCGTCCCCCAACGGCGGCGGCAACTGGGTGCGCCGCGAGCTGGTGCCCGACGAGGCCACGATGGCCCGGCTACGGGCGTGGGCCGTGCAGGCCGAGGCCGCCGACGCTGCGCAGCGGGCGACGCCCCGCGCGTCGTGCGGCGACCGCATCGTGCAGGGCGAGACGTCGGCGGCCTGACCCCGGCGGCGCGCCCCGGGCCGGGGTGACCGGCGTCCGTCGCTACCCTCGGTGTCGCGACCGCCACCGGCAGCCGCGTTCGTCCGACGTCGAGCAGCAGAGGACCGAGGCTCACCCCTGATGACCGAGCTCGCCACCGACCCGACCACGCGCCCCGTGTCCGACGAGGCCGCCGGCAGCGCGCCCGGCCTGCTCCAGCGGGTGATCCTGCCCCGCGCGGCCGACCCGACCCGGGTCCGCGCGCTGTACGTCGACGAGGGTTCGGGCAGCAAGGTCGCCACCGAGGACCCGGAGCCGGGCGACACGTCCCAGCCCGTGACGCTCACCCTCGGTCAGCGGGGCCGCCGCCGACTCCGGGTGGTGTCGCGGACCTCGGCCGAGGTGCCGGCCCGCTCGGAGGTCTCCTTCGGGGCGTACTTCAACGCGTTCGCGGCCGGCTACTGGCGTCGCTGGTCGATCCTCACCGAGGTCCACCTGCGGCTGACGCTCGAGGGCAGCGGCCGGGTCGAGGTCTACCGCACCAAGCCCGACGGCACCCAGATCTACGTGGGCGGCGAGGTGATCGAGGGCCGCCGTGACGTCGACATGACGCTCGACCTCAAGCCGTTCGAGGACGGCGGCTGGTACTGGTTCGACCTCGTCACCGATGACAGCGGGCTCACCCTGGTCGAGGGCGGCTGGTTCGCCGACCGGCCCGCGCCGGGCCGGGCCGCCGTCACGATCGGGATGCCGACGTTCAACCGGCCCGCCGACTGCGTCGCCACCCTCACCGCGATCGGTGAGGACCCGGCCGTCCTGGCCGAGGTCACGGCCGTGATCCTGCCCGACCAGGGCACGCAGAAGGTCCGCGACGCCGACGGATTCGCGACCGCGGCGGCCCGCCTCGGCGACCGGCTGCGCATCATCGACCAGCCCAACCTCGGCGGTTCCGGCGGCTACGCCCGCGTCATGTACGAGGCGCTCGGGTCGACCGACTGCGAGCAGATCCTGTTCATGGACGACGACATCCTGCTCGAGCCCGACTCGGTGCTCCGGGCCGTCGCGTTCTCGCGGTTCGCGCGCAGCCCGATGCTCGTCGGCGGGCAGATGCTGTCGCTGCAGTCCCGGTCGCAGCTCTCGACGATGGGCGAGGTCGTCGACCGCAACGCGTTCCTGTGGCGCAACGCGCCGGGCACCGAGCCGCACCACGACCTGGCCGACCAGTCGCTGCGGCAGACGCCGTGGCTGCACTCGCGCACCGACGTCGACTACAACGCCTGGTGGATGTGCCTGATCCCGCGCGCGGTCGCGGAGGACCTGGGCCTGCCGCTGCCGCTGTTCATCAAGTGGGACGACGCCGAGTACGGCCTGCGGGCCCGCTCGAAGGGCTACCGCACGGCGACGGTGCCGGGCATCGCGATCTGGCACATGTCGTTCCTGGAGAAGGACGACACCAGCGACTGGCAGGCCTACTTCCACTACCGCAACCGCTACGTCGCCGCTGCGCTGCACGGTCCGGCCAACCCCCGGGCCCTGCTGCTCGACACCTTCAAGCGCAGCCTGCGCCACCTGCTCCTGATGGAGTACTCGGCGATGGCGCTGCAGGAGATGGCGTTGCGGGACTTCCTCGCCGGCCCCGAGGCGCTGTTCCCCAAGCTGCCGACGGTGCTGCCCGAGATCCGGGCCAAGCGCGCGGAGTTCGACGATGGCCGCCCGCTCGACTCCGCCACGCAGGTCCCGCTCTCGGAGCTCGACGAGCTGGCCGCGCAGGCGTTCCCGGAGGCCCCGCGCGACGCGACGACGGCCGTGAAGATGCTGGGCCGGGCCGTTGTCGCGAACCTGCGCCCGCCGAACCCGGCGCACCACGACGTCCCGCAGCGGAACGTTCCCTCACGCAAGGCTCACTGGTACGTGCTGGCACACCTCGACTCGGCGACCGTCTCGACCCCCGACGGCCGCGGCGTCACCTTCCGCCGCCGCGACCGCGCCCTGTTCGCCACGCAGCTCAAGCGGTCGGGGCAGCAGCTTCGCGAGATCGGCCGCCGGTGGCCGGAGCTGCAGCGTCGCTACCGGGAGGCGCAGCCGACGCTGACCAGCCGCGAGAGCTGGAAGAAGATCTTCGAGGGCTGACGGCACCCGCTCCGATCGAACGAACGGCACAGTCGCGCAACTCGGTTGCGCCACTGTGCCGTTCGTGAAACCAGGGTCAGGCTTTGTCGTCCAGGCCGTACAGGCGGGCCCAGTTCGCCCGGCTCGTCAGCTCCGGCATCGCCGCCCGGTAGCGCTCGACCACCGACGGCGCCTCCTTCTGCAGCCTGCGCAGCGTCCGGGCACCCCGCTTCGCGAGCTCGGCGGCCAGCGCCCGGTCCCGGGTGCGGACGCGCACGCCGCCCTCGGACATGTCGGTGACGTACGCCTTCGCGAACGTCGAGGTGTGCCACCAGTGCGCGTCGCCTGCCGTGACGTACCCGGTACGGTCCTTCGACCGGTCCAGCGCCAGGTAGGCCGCCCGCTTGAACCACGTCGCACGCGGCAGGCCGGGCTCACCGGTGGGCCGGACGACCTGCAGCTCGCGGAAGTCCTTCTCCACCTCGTCGACGGAGTGCATGACGGTCTCGGGGTACTGCGCCCGGATCCGGCGGATCTCCGACGCGGCGGCGGCCGACCCGTCGGCCATGATCTCGGGGCCGCGCAGGAAGTCCTCGACGGCCTGCAGCAGCGTCGCGGCGAGACCGTACTGCATGCCGACGAGGTACTGCGACAGCATCTTCGTCAGCTGCAGCGCGACCGTGCGGGTCGAGAAGCCGGTGTGCAGCGCTGCGGTGACCAGCGCGTTGCGGATGTTGAAGTACCGGTGCCACTCGTCCCAGTCCTTCCACCCGAAGTCGGCGTGCCACACCGCCGCACCCGGGAGGGAGACGGTGGGGATGCCGTGGGCGCGGCCGCGGTAGCCGTACTCGACGTCGTCCCACTGGAAGAACATCGGCAGCGGGTAGCCGATCCGTCGGACGACCTCGGCCGGGATCAGACACGACCACCAGCCGTTGTACTCGGTGTCGACGCGGCGCTCCACGACGTGCGGCAGCCCCTCCTCGTCGACACCGAGGAGCATCGCGTCGTGCATGCCGTCCCCGACGGGCTGGCCGGCGAGCAGCTTCTCCGGCACCGCGTACTCGGCGCTGATGTGCAGCCTGCTGGGGTGGAGCAGGTTGAGCATCTGGCCGCCGACGATCATCGGGTTGCGGGTGCGGTTGGCGAACGCGGTCAGCCGGATCAGGATCTCCGGCTCGAGCAGCACGTCGTCGTCCATGAAGACGGTGTCGGCGTCCGCGTCACCGCTGCCGGCCACCTCGAACAGGCCACGGGTGAAGCCGCCCGCGCCGCCGAGGTTGGGCTGGCGCAGGTAGGTGAGCTGATCGCCGAACCGGGCCGCGATCGTCTCGAAGCGGGGCCGCGACTCGACCGGGTCGCTGCCCTGGTCGACGACGTAGACCGTGCGGATCGCGGCGAGCGCCACAGGATCGTCGGCCAGCGCCTCGAGGGTGTTGAGGCAGTCGTCGACCCGGTTGAACGTGCAGATCACCATCGACGCAGGCCGCGGCGCCGCCACCTCGGCGACCGACCAGCGGACGTCGGAGACCGTCAGCTCGGCCCCACCGGTGGACAGCTCCAGCCAGAGACCGCCGCCGTCCATGAACCGATCGAGCTTCACGTCGAAGCGCAACGTGACGGCCTGCGCCTCGGCGACGTCCTGGGCCGCGGCGATGCGCGGGATGCGGTTGGTGTCCGAGGCCATGACCCGAACCCGGCCGGACCCGCTCACGACGAGCGAGACCTGCAGTTCGGTGACGTCGGTCCAGCGCTGCCAGTAGGTGGCGTGGACCCGGCCGAAGTAGGCGTTCGTGGTCAGCAGGCTGTCGGGGGTGAGCACGACCCGGCCGCGTTCACGACGTGCGTTGCCACGCTCGACGACCGAGTAGAGGTCCTCCGGGACGAGCGGCGACGGACCGTCGAACAGGCCGCGCTGGATCAGCAGCCTGCGCGTGGCGCCCGGTTCGTCGGATGCCGACGGGTCGGCGGCGGGATCGGCGTCCATGCCGGTCGCGGCCGTGCGCGGGATCTCGGTGGTGCCGGCAGGAGCTGGCATGCGGGCGAACGTCCTTTGCCTCGTCGGTGGACACGCGGTCGTGCGGACGCCGGGGCCGGGATCAACCGGTCGTCCGGGCCGACGCCGTCCGAACTCTCCCGTCAGAATGCCATCCCCATGCATCACGGTCGGTGACCACGGGTGCGAGTGTCGTGAAGCCCTGTGCCGCAACCCATCGGTACAGCCGGACGGGCTCGGCGGTGGGGGCGCCCGCGAGGTAGACGGGCAGCCGCTCCTCGGTGACCAGCAGCCGGGGCGCGGCGAACGGCCCGCCGGACGTGGGCGAGTAGGTGATTCCGGCCGACGCGTCGGTCACCGGGGGTGCGACGCGCCACTCCGGGAGGCCGGCCGATCCGTCACGCAACGGTGCCGGGTCCAGACAGGCGAAGGTGAACGCGACGGGCCAGTCGAGGATCGCGGCCGTACCGCGGGGCAGCAGCGTCGTCATCGGGGTGAGGCGGGGGACGCGGGGGAGCGAGGCGACCTCGGTGCCGGCGGGCCCGTCGCCGGGCTCGACGACGAGCCGCACCACCGCGGCGCCTGCGGGTGCGACGAGCCGGACGTCGGCGGGACGGGCGACGTCGGTGGTGACGTCCTGGCGGGCCCCGGCGGGCTGGCCGGGTGCCGCGGCGAACTCCGCGACCAGGGACGCGGCGCCCGGCGTGCCGCTGAGGGTCACGACGACCGGGAGGTCGCCGGAGCGCTGCGCGGGGTCGAGCGCGAACCACGGAGTCACCCCGCCACCGCTGACGGCGAGCCCGGGCACGAGCCGGCCGCCGACGTCGGCGGCCACGGTCGGTGCCGTCGTGGTCAGCGGCCCGACGGACGGGAGCTGGCCCGCGGCGGGGTCGGTCTCGACGAGCAGGCGCGCCTCGAGCCCGCACGGGTCGCCGCTCAGGGTGGCGGCGGCGTCGGAGGCGAGGGTGTAGGAGCCGGGGTGCGCGACGGCCGAGCGGGTGAAGCCACCGATCTGCACGAGCAGGATCGCGACGGCCAGGCCGAGCGCGATCCAGGCGGGTGCCGGGAACAGCCGCGGTGCGCCGGACCTTGCGGCCGGGCGGCCGGGTCCGGGCGCGGCGGCCCGCCAGGCGGCGACACCGCCGACGACCACGACGGCCAGCACCCCGACGACCAGCCACAACGAGGAGATCGAGCGTCCGGCGAGAGCCGGCGGGTGCAGCCCCCATTCGGTCGGGAACCAGCCGGAGACGTACGGCCACAGGTCCCGGCCTGCCAGCACGAGCGAGCCGGCGGCGGCCAGCGCCGCGGTCCCGGCCAGCACCGGCACCAGGGTCCGGCCCCGGGTGCGGACGCGCAGTGCCGACGTCGTCCAGCCCACGGCAGCGACGGTCAGCACGGCCGCGCCGAGCCCGGCGAGGACGCCGAACTGCTGGGTCCATTTCGTGGGCGTCGCCGTCAGGCACACGACGCTCACCGCGAACGCCACGACGAGGCGCCGGACCGGCCCGGCAGCGAGCCCGGCCCGGTTGCGGCCGGCCACCGACCACGCCGCACCCGCCGCGGCGAGGAACGTCAGCAGCACCGGGGTGCGTTTGCCGATGGCGCCCTGGAAGTCGTCGGCGTCCAGCAGCAGGGAGTAGCGCTCGTACTCCTGTGACCACGGCACCCCGCCGCCGATCTCGCGGCGGACCCGCACCGATTCCAGGACCGCGGCGAGGCCCTGGTCGGCGAACATCAGCAGTATCGGGGCCGCGGCGGCGCCCAGCAGGCCGGCGACCAGTGGCAGGACGTGCAGGTCGCGGCGGGCCCGCAGGAGCCGCAGCAGCGGCAGCACGGCTGCGAGGACCGGGGCGAACGCGATGATCCCGCCCGGGGTGACCGCCGTCGTCATGCCCGCGAGCAGCAACGCGACGGCAAGCGGCAGCACTGCGCGGCGGGCCACGGCCCGCTCGACCGCCACCAGGACGGCCAGGGTGCCGACGGCCACCCACGGCTCCGGCCGCATCCCCAGGTTGAACGGCAGCCACCACGACGCGAACGCGACCGCCGCGATCCACGGCACGGCCCGTCTGCGGGCGGCGGCCCCCAGTCTGGGCAGGACGGCCCGCGACAGCAGCAGCCAGCAGCCGATCCCCAGCAGCGTCGACGGCAGCCGCATCCACAGCGTCGACGCCGAGACCGCCGCCCAGGGCGCGTAGAGCTCGTAGAACCAGCTGAAGGGGGCCTCGGGGGCGTTGAGCCAGCGGTAGCCGTTGCCCACGAAGCCGTTCGGGTCGGTGCCACGGACGATCCCGGCGATGTAGCCGTCGTCGACGGTGACGGGCCCGATCCACCACCATCCGAGCAGCAGCACCGTCACGGCGGCGTCGACGATCCGCGGCCGCCCGGGCCGGGCGACCAGCCGGACCCTCGGCCGCGCGGCCCGGTCGCAGCGGCCGAGCGCGACGAGTGTGCCGACGAGCGCCGCGAGGCAGACGGCTCCGATCGCGGCCTTGAGCGGCGAGATCGCCGTCTCCCAGCGGGTGTCGGCCACCAGCAGCATCGACTGCCCGGCGTCGACGTCGGCGAACGCGCCGGCCACCGCGGGCCGGAGGTCGCCCTCGGCGGTCAGTACCGGGCGCCCGTCCACGAGGACCTGTGTCGCGGTGCCGTCGGAGGTGACGGTGACGGCGCAGTCACCTGCCGGGACGTCGACGGTGCCGACGTCCACCCCTGCTGACCGCACCGTGAGACCGGGGCCAGCCGTCAGCTCGAGGCCGGCGAGCGGCTCGGCGCCCGGGTCGGTGCGCGCAGGGACCGTCCTGAGCAGTGCGGTGCCGGGCGACGCGGTGCGCACCGCCGCGCAACCGACCGTGACCTGCAACGACGTCGGTTGGTAGGGCATGAGGGGGATCGCGGCGGGCCCGGCCGCGGCGTCCCATGTGTAGGTGGCCTCGGTCTGTGTGACGGGTGCGAGGGGGAACGCGACGGCGCAGAGCACGGTGAGCAGGCCGAGGACGAGAGCCCAGTGCGCGGGACCGATGCGGCGGGTCCCGCCCGGCGGTCCGGCGTCCGATGTGGCCTCGCCGGCCTCGTGGGCATGGACCGGCGAGAGCACGGCGCCAGGCTAGCGCCGGGCGGACCGGCGCCGACGCGACGCGGCCGGTGAGGCGGCCGATCACTTTCCGTGCTCGTGCTCCGCATTGGGTGACGGTACGTGACGATCGCCCGAGTCACCCCAGACATGGTCACCGACTGTGAGTAGTCGATTGGGCTGTTCGGGCGCTCTCGGGGGACGCCCGTTACGGGTAATCCCGTTGCTCGTTCAGTCCGATGTGACGATCACCGCGCCGCGCGAGACCCGCCAGCCCGAGGTGCGGGCACTCACCGGTCTGCGGATCGTCGCCGCGGCATGGGTCGTCGTCTTCCACTTCCACTTCACCGCCCTCGGCGGGGTGGCCGACGTCGTCGCCGCGACCGGCCCGATCCTCACCGCCGGCTCGCTCGGCGTCGACATGTTCTTCGTCCTCAGCGGCTTCGTGATCGCCTACACCTACCTCGACGTCCTCGGTCCGCGGCTGCGTGCCCGCGCCGCCGGCCGCTTCGTGTGGGCCAGAGCCGCGCGGCTCTGGCCCGCCTACGTCGTCGTCCTCACCCTGTTCGGCGCCTGGGTCATCGCCCGGCACGTCCTCGGCGGTGGCGGTCCCGTCGCGTTCCAGGCCGTGCAGCCCGACGTCACCGTCGGCGCCTGGGTCCGCCAGCTCCTGCTCGTCCAGCTGTGGGACCGGCCCTACTTCGACGGCGCGTCCTGGGTCGGCCCGACGTGGTCGATCAGCGCCGAATGGCTCGCCTACCTGCTCTTCCCGCCGGCCGCGCTGTTCTTCCACCGGCTGCGCCGGCTTCCGCGCCCCGTCCTCGCGCTCGGCACGGTCGCGCTGATGGCACCCATCGCGGCGTCCTACCTCGTCATCGGCAGCCCGTACTTCCCGTGGAGCTGGCTCGTCCGCATCCTGTGCGGGTTCGGTGCCGGGGTTCTCGTGTTCCTCGTGGTCCGCCGGATCCGTGCCACCACCCGCACCCGCTGGGTCGCCTCCCGGATCGCCGACGCGTCGGCGGTGCTGATCGTCGTCGGGCTCTGCGTCGGGGAGCTCGCCGGGCCCGGCCGCGGCGGCGCCGTCATCGTGCTCTTCCCGGTGCTGGTCGGAGCGCTCGCGATCGCCGACGGCGGCCTCGCCCGGCTGCTGTCGACGCGCGCCTTCGGCTACGGCGGCCGCGCCTCCTACAGCCTCTACCTCGTCCACATCCCGATGTTCGAGGTCTACTGGCTCGCGATGGCGTACTTCCCGACGCTGACCGGACCGACCGTCGTGGCGCACGTGATCGGCGGGCTCGTCCTGCTGGCGACGTTCCCCGTCGCGGCCCTGCTGCACCGCGTCGTCGAGGTGCCCGGCAGCCGCGCTGTGCGCTCCCACCTGCCGTCGTTCCTCCGCGAGCCGTTGACGACCCGCGACCACTCGACAACTCGCGACCCCGGGACGACGCCGCCGGTACGGCCGAGCAGCGGTCCCTCGCGCGGCCGTGGACCGCTGCTCGGCGCCGTCCCGCCGATGCCGCGACCGGTCACCTACGGCCCGCCGCAGCAGCGCACCCCGCGGCATGCCGCCGGCACCGTCGGCCGGCCCGCGCTCGTCTCGTCCGGGGTCGCGCGGCACGCTCGCCGCGGCCCGGGCGCCATCGCCTGAACCTCCCACCCGTTCCCGCGCGTGTCCCGGCGGGGATGATGGACGTCGCCATGAGTGACGCCCCCGCCCCCGACCTGCCGCTCCAGTCCGAGGACCCCGAGCTGGCGTGGCATCTCAAGCTCGTGCGCCGCTACCTCGGCGCCGGGCCGTACCTCGACCACCGGTGCGCCGGGGGGCGCAGGCTGCGGCGGCTCGCGCAGCACGGACCGGCGACCGGGTTCACCGCCGACGCCGAGGTGGCCGCCCTCGCCCGCGAGGAGGCCCCCGGCTGCCCCGTCGTCACCGATCCCGCCGAGCTCGGCGACGACGCGTTCCACGGCATCGTCGCCGTCGACGGGACCGGTGCCCTCGACGACCACGCGGTCCTCGACACGATCACGGTGTGGCGACGCGTCCTGCGCCCCGGCGGCCGGATCCTGCTGCAGGGACCCGACGCCGGCGGCCGCGGCGCGACCCTGCGCGAACAGCCCCGGACCCCGGGTGACCGAGACCACGCCCGCTGGGCCGAGCTGCTCGAGGAGGGTGGCCTGCGCATCGTCCTCGGCGGCACCGACGGCCTCACCCGCCCGCCCTACGGCCGTGTCCCCGCAGGTCTGGAGCTGCGGGCGGTGGCATCGGCGATGCAGTACGCGTCCGGCCGGCTGTACCTGCCGCCGGGCGGTGGCGAGTCCGCGGTGTTCATCGCGGAGATCGCGGGGCCATGATCGGGGCATGACGGAACTGCTCCCGCTCGACCCCGACCAGCTCCTCACCTCGACCCGCTCGGTGCGCAAGCGCCTCGACCTCGAACGACCGGTGCCGCTCGACGTCGTCAAGGAGTGCCTGGAGGTCGCGCTGCAGGCGCCGACGGGCAGCAACCGGCAGGGCTGGCACTGGATCGTCATCACCGATCCGGCGCTGCGGAAGTCCGTCGCCGACCTCTACACGCGGTCCTACCGTGCCTACCGCGACAGCCCCACCTACGCCGGTTCCGACGACCCCTCGCACAGCACGGAACGCCAGTCCACCCAGGCCCGCGTCGGCACCAGCGCCGACTACCTCGCCGACCACATGGCCGAGGTCCCGGTGCTGGTCATCGCCGCGATCCACGCCGGCGCCGACCTTCCCGCGAGCAACCAGGCCGGCCTGTGGGGCTCGCTGCTCCCCGCCGCCTGGAGCCTGCAGCTCGCGCTGCGCGCCCGCGGCCTGGGCAGCGCCTGGACGACGCTGCACCTCACCTACGAGAAGGAGATCGCCGAGATCCTCGGCATCCCGCCGAACGTCCGGCAGGGCGTCCTGCTCCCCGTCGCGTGGACCAAGGGAACCGACTTCAAGCCCGCCCACCGCGAGCCCCTCGAGACCGTCCTGCACGTGGACGGTTGGTGACACGCTGACAGTGCTCCCGGCCCGGGGGCCGCAACCGCAATATCATGGCGTCGAGGTCCGGGGTCGGAGCCTCGAGGTCCTGATCGGATGGAGTTCCCGCCGTGGCGACGGTAACCGGGGCGGGCGCGGCCATCGGGCCGGGCGTCGTACTGCCGCAGCGGAACCGGGCGACCCCGCACCGCCGCTGGGTCCGCGCGGTCCTCGCCGGCCTCGCCGCCGGGGGCCTGGTCCTCGTCGGCCGCGTCACCGGGCTGCTCCACGGCGGCCCCGGCCTGCTCGTGGCGATCGCGCTCGTCCTGCTGATCCCGACGTCGCGCGAGTTCTCCCGGCGGGTCCTGCTCGTGGGCTGCGTCCTGGCCGGCTGGCTGCCCGTCCTCTGGTGGACCGATCTGCCGTTCGACGGCCTGGGCCGGATGACCGTGGCGCTCACCGCGACGGCGGCAGTGCTCGCGGCCTGGGTCGCCGCCGGCGAGGACGGTGGGGGGCGCGCCCGCCGGCTGCTGCCCCGCTTCCGCGTCGTCGACGCCTACCCGGCGCTCGCCGTCGGACTCGGGTTCGTCGTCCTCGCGCCCTGGCTGCAGGTCAAGACGCCGACGCAGTCGCTCGGCATGCTCCTGTTGAGCTGGGACAACTCGGCGCACTTCAGCATGTTCCACATGATCCGCACGACCGGGGTCACCGTCGACACGCTGGCCCCGCCGGCGGGCGGGACGTGGCAGTTCGCGAGCTACCCGCAGGGCTTCCACACGCTGGTGGCGGCGATCGTCGAGATCGTCGACGGGCCGCAGGTCGCGTCCGTGGGTGGGGAGCTGCTCAGCTACACCCGTGGCGTCGCGCTGCTGGTCATCACCGCGACGGCGCTGCTCGTCGCGGGCCTCTGCGCGCTGCCCGCCCTGCGGCGCCGGCCGCTGCTCGCCCTTCCGCTCGCCACGCTCGTCGCGACGGTGTTCCTCCTCGGGCCGGGCGCGCTCGCGTTCTACGACGGCTTCGGCAACTTCGTGCTCGCGTGCGCGATGGTCGTCGCCGTCGTGCTCGTGGCCGTGCCGATGCCCCGCGTTCTCATGCCCCTGCACCTGCTCGCGCTCGCGGGTGCGGTCGTCGGCGTCGCGCAGGGCTGGGCGCTGCTCGGGGTGCTCGCCGCACCGGCCGCGCTTGCGGCGCTGCTCCCGTTGCGGCGCAGCCGGTTCCGGACCCGGCCGATCCCGCTGCTGCTGTCCCTGCTCGTCCTCGCGGCGGCGGCGGGCTGTCTCGTCCGGACGGCCGTCGTCCTGTCCGCCGTCAGCGCCGAGAACCCGCTCGTCGTCGCCGGGGGAGCGAGCGAACCGAACTACGCGCTGACCATCGGGGTCACTGCCGCGGCGATCGTCGCCGCGATCGTGGCGCGCTGGGCGACGCGGCGGCCCGAACGGCCACGGCTGGTCGCGCTCGTCGCGGTGCCGCTCGCCGGGGTCGTGTGCTCGGTCGTCCTGATCATCATGCAGCTCGCCGCGAGCGGCGCGGTCACCTACTACGGCTTCAAGTTCATGACTGCCGTCGAGATCGTCGCGCTGTGCGTGCTGACGGTGCCGCTCGCCCATCTCGGACGGCGCATCACCCGGCGGCGTCGGCTGCTGGCACCACCCGCGGCCCTGCTCTCACTCGCCGTCGCCGCGTCGGCCACGCAGATGTTCGGCTGGACCTTCGCGACGATCCCGCAGGGGCCGACCGGCGGCCTCGACACCGCCGCACCCGCGGGCCTCGTCAGCCGTGAGCTCGAGTACCGGCTCATCGCGAGCCCGCCGAGCACCTCCGACCTCACGACCTACGTGGCCGCCGGGGTGCCCGCCGTCCCCGGCGACCTCGTGTTCCTCGACGTCACCGACGGCTACCCCGTCGACCCGACGATGGCTGCCCAGTGGTTCTTCGCCCTCACCGACAGCTGGACCCTCGAGGGCAACGCGCTCGCAGGCGACATCCAGTTGCGCGGACGCTCGCCCGAGGCCTGGGCGGGCGTCGCCGAACGACTGCTGCGCACGCGCGACGACGTCTACGTCGCGGTCCGGCCCGCGGAGGCCGCGCAGCTGCGGGCGCTGCTGCCCACCCGGCTGGCCGGCCGGGTCGTCGACCTCTGAGTCCTGCCGGCGGAACCGGTCAGATCGGCAGGCGGCGGAAGATCGGGCGCGGCACGTGACGCAGCGCGCTCATCACGAACCGCCAGGCCGCGGGCGCCCAGACGAGCTCCTTGCGGGTGCGCACCGCGTCGGCGATCACGGCGGCGACGGCCTCGGGGGTCGTCGCCAGCGGGGCGGGCTTCAGACCCTCGGTCATCTTCGAGTGCACGAACCCGGGCCGGACGACGGTGACCACCACGCCGTGCGGGCGCAGTGCCTCGGTCAGGCCGGAGTAGAACGCGTCGAGACCTGCCTTGGTGGAGCCGTAGACGAAGTTCGAGCGCCGCGCCCGCTCACCCGCGACCGACGAGAGAGCGACCAGGGAGCCATGGCCCTGCTCCTTCATCCGGTCCCCGACGAGCACCCCGACCGAGACGGCGGCGGTGTAGTTGACCTGCGCGATCTCGACGGCGGCGGCCGCGTCCGTCCACAGCTGCTCGTTGTCGCCCAGCAGCCCGAACGCGACGACGGCGACGTCGATGTCACCGCCCGCGAACGCCTTCTGCACGACGTCGGTGTGCGAGGTGAGGTCGACGGCGTCGAACTCCACGGTCTCGACGGCGCAGCCGCGGCCCTCGAGCCGGGCCCGGGCCGCATCGAGGCGGGGGGAGGGGCGGGCGGCGAGCACCACGCGCATCGGCCGGTCGGAGGCGAAGGCCTCGACGACCGCGAGGCCGATCTCGGAGGTGCCACCGAGCAGCAGGATGCTCTGGGGGTTGCCCACGGCGTCGATCATCGGTTACACGAGCTCCAGTCGTCGTGACATGTCCGAGGCGAACACGCCCTCGGGGTCGACAGCGGCGCGGACCTTGCGCCACTCGTCCAGGCGGGGGTAGCCGCGGCGGATCGCCTCGGCGGAGGTCCGCGACTCCTTGGCCAGGTAGTGCCGGCCGCCGGCGTCGAGGACGATGGCGTCGAGCTCGTCGCACAGCTCGCCGAGGCCGCGGCCGACGGGGATGTCGAGGCACAGCGTCCAGCCGGGCTTCGGGAACGACAGCGGCGCCCGGTTGCCCTCGCCGAACCGCTTGAGGACGTTGAGCGCCGAGACCTTCCCGGCCGCCGTGACGCGCTCCAGGACGGTACGCACGACGTCGCCTCGTGAAGGCGGGACCACGAACTGGTACTGCAGGAACCCGTTGGGTCCGTAGCCGCGGTTCCACTCGCCGATGATGTCGAGCGGGTGCAGGAACTGCGTGATGTTCTGGACGGCACCGTGCTTCGTCGGCGACTTCCGGTACCAGAGCTCGCTGAAGACCCTCCCGGTCAGCTTGTTGAGCATCCCCGGCGGGAAGACGTCGGGCACCGTGAGCAGCTGCGGCGCGTCGAACTTGAGCGGCTTGTCGCGCAGCTTCTCCGGCAGGTCGTCGAGGTGGGCGTGGTTGGCGCGGGTGAGGATGCCGCGGCCGAAGTGCGCGCCGGTGGTGACCGCGTCGAACCAGGACACCGACTCCGCATACTTCTCGTCGTCGCGGGTCTGGCGGTCCATCAGGTCGTCGAGGTTGTCGATCTGGTCGGTGTCGACCACGAAGTACGCGGTCTCGACGTGGTGCAGCCGCAGCCGCGCCCGCACCACGATGCCGGTGAGCCCCATGCCGCCGACGGTCGCCCAGAACAGCTCGGACTCGTCGCCGTCGGGGGTGAGCTCGCGGACCGCGCCGTCGGCGGTGACCAGCACCATCGACTCGATGTGGTTGCCGAAGCTGCCGACCACGTGGTGTGCCTTGCCGTGGATGTCGGCCCCGATCGCGCCGCCGATCGTGACCTGCCGGGTGCCGGGCAGGACGGGCAGCCACAGCCCGAACGGCAGCGCAGCGCGCATCAGGGTGTCGAGGCTGACGCCGGCGTCGACGTCGACCAGCCCGGTCTCCCCGTCGATCGAGTGGATGCGCGACAGCCCCGTCATGTCGACGACGCGCCCGCCCGCGTTCTGGGCCGGGTCGCCGTAGGAGCGGCCGAGGCCCCGGGCGATGACGCCCCGTGGGCCGGCGCCCAGGATCGCGATGGCGACCTCGTCGGGGTCGCGCGGCGTCACGACCTCGGCGACCGAGGGCGCGGTGCGGCCCCATCCGTGCAGGCGGCGCGGCTCCCGCGGGGGAGTGGGCTGGCTCGACATCGCGGGCCAGGCTACGCGGGTCGCCGATCCGCCCTCCGCGCGCCCGTACGGGTCGGCCCGCGGATCGTGCAGGAACGGCGCTTTCCCACAACCGGGCTGCGGGGAAGCGCCGTTCCTGCACTCCGGCACGCGGCCCGCCCCCGCGGAACGAACGGCACAGTCGCGCCACTCAGTTGCAGGAAAGGGCCGTTCATGCAGGTCGGGGCCGCGGCATCGGGGGCAGGGCGCCGTACGTCAGGGGGCCGTGTGTCAGGGTGACGGCGTGCTCGACGTGCCCGCGGTCGCCCCCGTGGGCGGTCCGCTGCAGCGGACCAGGTGGCGGCCGCCGCCCCTCCTGCTGGTCGGGCTCGGGCTGCTGGTGATCTCGCTGGGGCTGCAGCACCGCGTCCTCGGCGCGTTCACGACGTCGACGATCGGCGACGTCACCGGTGACCCCGACCTGTTCGGCTGGTGGCTGACCTGGACCCCGTGGGCGATCCTGCACGGCGAGAACCCACTGGTCACCGACTGGATGCACCACCCGCTCGGCGTCAACGCCATGTGGAACACGACCGTCCCGCTGCTGGGCGTCGTGCTCTCGCCGGTCACGCTGACGGCGGGCCCGGTGGCGGCCTACAACGTCGGCATGATCCTCGGGCCGGTGGCGTCCGGGATCGCGATGGTGGCGGCGCTGGGGCCGTTCGTGCGGCGGTGGTCGGCCCGGACGGTCGCGGCCGTCGTCTACGCGTTCGGCCCGTTCCAGCTGGCGCACGCCTCGGCCGGGCACCTCAACATCGTGTGGGCGGTGTTCCCGCCGGTCCTGCTGTACCTGGTGCACGTGCTGTTCGTGCGGGGCACGCAGCGGCCGTACCGGACGGGTGCGCTGGTCGGGCTGGTGTTCGCCGCGCAGACGTTCCTCTACACGCAGACGCTGGCGCTGGGCGCGCTGATGCTCGTCGTGACGGGGGCTGCGCTGGCGGTGCGGTTCCCGTCGCGCGTGCGGGAGCGGCTGCCGGGGCTCGTGCGGGCAGGGGCGGCGTGCGTCGGCGTCTACGCGGTGGTGTGCGCGTACCCGCTGTGGCTGATCCTCGCTGGCCCGCAACGTCCGCTGTCGACGATCCGCGACCCGCTCTACGGCGTCACCGACCTGGCCAACATCGTGGTGCCGACGCCCCTGACCGCGGCTCGGCTCGTCCCCACCGGGATCGCCGACACGATGCGCGCCAACGTCGGCGAGCAGGGCGGCTACCTCGGGCCGGCGATGCTGCTGCTGGTCCTCGTCCTGGTCGTGACGGTGCGCTCGACGCTGCTGCGGCTCGCCGCCGCCGTCGGGCTGGTCTCGCTGGTGCTGTCGCTCGGCCCGGCGATCGTGGTGGCCGACCACGTGACCGGGTTCCCGATGCCGTGGGCGCTGCTCACGGACGTGCACCTGCTGGGCGAGGCGGAGCCGGTGCGGCTGCAGGTCGTCACGACGCTGTGCCTGGCGGTCGTGCTGGCCGTGTGGGTCGACCACATCCCGTCGATCCGGTGGCTGCCCGGCGTCGGCCTCGCGACGCTCGCGACGGCCTTCGCGGTGCTGACCTGGCTCCCGGCCGACGCCTACGGGGCGCGCGAGGCGTCGACACCCGCGTTCTTCGCCCATGCGGACCGGCATCTGATGTCCGGCGACGTCGTCGAGACGGTCCCGGCCGTGACGAGCGTGTGGGACGGCGGCGCCCGGCCGATGCGCTGGCAGGCGCAGGCCGACATGCTCTACAAGATTCCCGGCGGCTACTTCATCGGCTCCGACCCGACGCATCCGGTCCTCATCGAGGCGCCCGTCTCGGCGTACCAGCAGGGCGTCGTCGACGTCGGGGCCGGCAACCCGACCGCGGTCGCCCCCGCCGACGCCGCGGCCTCCCTGCGCGCCTCGGGGGTGACGGTCGTCGTGGTGGTGCCGGAGACGGGCGTCGACACCGGCGCGGTGCTGTCGTGGACGGCGACCGTCACCGGCGACCCGGGGTCGCGGGTCGAGGACGTCTGGAGGTTCCGGCTCTGAGGCGTCAGCCGAGGCCGACTCGGCGGCGCGGGTGCGCAACCCGCGGCGACGGGCCGGCCCGCGACCGGCAGTGCCGCGTCGTCACCGTGACCCGCAAGGCCGCCTGACGTTCCACCTCTGACGTGCGGGGCTGCGACGACTAGGCTCCGGGCGGTGAGCCTGCAGCCGTCGCCCGGCGAGTCCCCGGGGATCCGCATCTCCGACGCCGACCGCGAGCGGGCCGCCCACCGTCTGCACCAGGCGCTGTCCGAGGGCCGGATCACGGTCACGGAGCTGGAGGAGCGGATCGCGGTCGTCTACGCGGCCCGTTACGCCGCCGAGCTGATGCCACCGCTGGCCGACCTCCCGGGCAACCCGCTCGACGTCACTGTCCCCGCCCCGCCGCCCTCGACCCCCGCCGGCCCGCCAGTGGTGCTGCGGACCGGAATGGGGTCGTTGCGGCGCAACGGGAACTGGCAGGTTCCCGCCCGGCTGCGGGTGCAGTCCGGGATGGGGTCGGTCGTGCTCGACTTCTGCGACGCCCAGATCGTGCACCCGGTCGTCGAGATCGAGTTCGAGCTGGGCGCCGGCTCCGCGCGGGTCCTGGTGCCCGACGACGCCTCAGCCGACATCGACGGTCTCGTCGCGAGCATGGGGACCGTGAAGTCGAAGGTGCCGTCGGCGCCGTCGCGGGGAGCGACGCACTTCCGCGTCTACGGCCGGGCGACCATGGGCTCGGTGACCGTCCGCCGCCGCTACCGGCTCGCGGGCCGCTGGTTCTGACTCACGTGGGCGGGCCGGCGATTCAGCGCGTCAGTCCCGACCGCCGGTCAGCGGAAACGCCGGCCCTCGTCGCGGCGGTAGGCCCACCCGGCCAGTGCCGACGTGGCGACCACCCACACCACGAACGAGACGACCGTCAGCACGCTCGGCGCGATGCCCTGCGCCGCCCAGATCACGACGTCGCGGGCGCCGCGCGAGGGCAGCAGCTCCGAGATCGTCTGCAGCCAGCCGGGGAACAGCTGCGGGGGAAGGAACAGCCCGCCGGCGAACGCCAGCGGGAAGAAGATCAGCTGCGTGACGGGCAGCGCGGCCTTCACCGGCATCGAGTAGCCGACGGCCAGCCCGCCGAGAAGGAACGGCAGCCCGGCGACGAGCATCGCGACCAACCCGGCCACGAACCGCAGTGGCGTCACGCTCGCCGACGTCAGTGCCGCACCGACGATCGTCACCGGCACGATCGCGATCAGCGCGAACACGAACCCGGTCAGCAACCGGCCGACGATCCGCGGTGTCGCCGCCGCCGGCAGCGTCCGCACGTACGGGTCCCAGGCCTTCTCCCGGTCGTCGGCCACCCCGACGCCGAAGGTGAACAGGAAGCTCGACAGCACGCCGAACACCGCCAGCTGGATCACCGCCGACGTCGCTGCCACGACGTCGTCGCCGAAACCGAAGGGGACGACGAAGAACAGCAACGACAGCGCCGGGAAGATCGCCGCCGATCCGACCGCGATCGGAACCCGCAGGTTCTCCAGCAACAGGAACCGGAAATGCGTACGGGTCAGGGCGAGCGTGGTCATGCCGCCACCTCCGTGAGGGTGAGGAACGCTTCTTCGAGGGAGGCCGTGCGGACCTGCAGGTCGTGGAACGCCGCCCCGCTGCGGACCAGGTCGCGGACGAGCTGGTCGGCGTCGGGTGTGTGGAGCCGGTGGCGTTCGCCCTCGGTCTCGGTCCGCACCACGCCGGGCAACGCCGGCAACGTCCGGGCACGCAGCTCCACCAGCGACAACCCGACGACCCGGCGGATCGACGCCGTGTCGCCCTCGGTCAGCACCTTCCCGCCGCCGATGACGACGACCCGCTGCGCCAGCTCCTCGATCTCGTCGAGGTAGTGGCTGGTCAGCAGCACGGTGCCGCCGCCGCGGTGGAACTCGCGGACGCCGTCCCACAACGCGCGGCGGGCCTCCACGTCGAGCCCCGTCGTCGGCTCGTCGAGCACCACGAGCGCCGGGTCGCCGACGAACGCCAGCGCCACCGCGAGCCGCCGCTTCTGTCCACCCGACAGCCCGCCGCACTGCCGGCGGGCCAGCCCCGACAGGCCGAACTTCTCCAGCACCTCGCCTGCCGGGCGGGGCTGCGGGTAGTGCCGGGAGACGAAGCCGAGCACCTCGCCGACGCGCAACGTGTCGGGCAGCCCCGTCTCCTGCGGGGTGACGCCGAGGCGCCGCCGCCGGGCCGGGTCGGTCGGGTCGCCGCCGAACAGCTGCACGACCCCCGAGTCGGTCCGGCGCAGCCCCGTCAGCAGGCTCAGCAGCGTCGACTTCCCGGCGCCGTTCGGGCCGAGCAGACCGGTGACGGTGCCGGCGGCGACATCGAGGTCGACCCCGTCGAGGGCGACCGTCGTGCCGAACCGCCGGCTCACCCCGCGGGCCCGTGCGACGTGCCGGTCGGGAAGCCGGTGGATGTCCGCTCCGGTACTGGTCATGGCGTCGTGCTCCTGTCCGTGTCGTCGTCGGCCGGCATGCTCACCGCGGCCGCGCCGTTGGTCGGGTCGAGCAGCGCCCGCAGCGCCGCCGTGTAGTCCTCGAAGGCGCGTCGCCCCTGGCGCGTCAGCTCCACGTAGGTGACGGGCGTGCGCCGCTGATGGGCCTTCGTGATCTCGACGTAGCCTGCGTCCTCGAGCTTGCGCAGGTGCGTGGAGAGATTGCCCGCGGTCATGTCGAGCAGCTCCTGCAGCCGCGGGAACGTGATCTTGTCGCCCTCGCAGAGCGAGGCCAGACTGGCCGTCACCCGCAGCCGGGCCTGGGCGTGGATCACCGGGTCGAGCTCGGGAATCGCGGTCACTGCGCGCTCCGCCGCACCAGCGCCCGCACCCCGGCGAACAACAGGCCGCCGCCCCCGCCGAGACCGATGATCAACGGGCTCACGGGCAGCCCGACCACCGCCGACACCACCGCGACGACCATGATCCAGATTCCGAGGACGTAGTCGACGCGGCTCGACCACACCGCGCCGGACAGCATGTAGAGAGCACCGGCGAGGAAGACGTAGAGCGCCGGGGCGACGACCGACATCGTGTCGCCCGGCAGGTCCCGGGAGCCGAGGACGCCGATCAGCACACCCAGCAGCGTCATCGAGATCGGCCAGCTCAGGCCATACCAGAGCCCCTGCTGCGACGAGGGGCCGCTGACCCCGCGTCCGGTCCGGATGCCGACGGTCGCGCTGACCACGGCGGCGCCCACGACGGCCACCCCGGTCACCCAGCCGGCGACGGCGGGGCTGACGACGTCGATCCCTGCCAGGAACCAGGCCAGCCCGATCAGCACCCACGACACACCCCACACGACGTAGAACAGTCCGATGCTGGGGGAGAGCCGTGACGACGCGTGCGACTGCGCCTGCTGGATGATCGCCAGCGCGTCGGCGGCCGAGGGCGCGTCGTCGCCCTCCTGCACGCGGGGTTCGTCCTCGCTACCGGCGGCGGCTCCGCTCGTGCGACGTTCCGTCATCCCGACCCCCAAAGCAGTTTGAAGCGATGGCTACTTTGTAGAGCAAAGCTGTTGATGAACGCAAGCCCTGGCATCCCGGGCGCACCCTCATCGCAGTCGACGTGCCCGCGAGGAGCGGTCAGGCGGCGGCCGCCGCGCGGGTGCGGGACGGGTGCGCGGAGGCGGCAGGGTGCCACGCCGGGCACCGGGCGACGCCGTGGCCGGCGGGGTCGCTAGCCTGGCCCGGTGACCGCGACGCAGGAGCGTGCCGGGATGAGCCTGGTCGGCCAGCTCACCCGTTTCGTCGCCGTGGGCGTCGCCTCCGCCGCGGTCGACTACGGCGTCTACCAGCTGCTGCTCGCCGTCGGCACGGACCCGCACGTCGCCAAGGGGATCAGCTTCATCCTCGGCACGACGACGGCCTATCTGCTCAACCGCCGCTTCACCTTCACCGACGCCGGTGGGGGCAAGGGCCGGTTCGCGGGCTTCGTGCTGCTCTACGCCACGACGTTCGCGATCAACGTCGGCGTCAACGCCCTGGCCCTGGCCTACCTGCCGCAGATGTCGCTGCGCACGTCGGTGGCGTGGGTGATCGCGCAAGGATGCGCGACAGTGATCAACTTCGTGATGCTGCGGACGGTCGTCTTCCGCGCCCCGAAGCACGCCCCCGAGGCCTGAGCCTCAGACCCGGTCGAACCGCTCCGCGGCGCCGGCGCGGACCAGCCGCACCCATTCCCGGAACTGCGCGGGGCTGCGCTTGGTGACCAGGAAGTACCAGGCGTAGCGCGGCAGGTCGAGGATGCCGACGCGGCGCATGCCGGGCTGCGCGATCAGGTAGCCGCGGTTGCGGTAGGTGTAGAAGCGCTTCACCGGGTCGTCGGGGTCGCGGGCGTGCATCCGGCCGCCGAGCATCGGCTTGTCCTCGCCCTGCGCCGCGGGGTGCAGGTAGGCGGCCTGCAGCGCGGTGCCGAAGGGCAGTCCGGAGCGGACGAGCCGGCGGTGCACGTCGACCTCGTCGCCCCGCACGAACAGCCGCAGGTCGGGCACGCCGACGCGTTCGAGCGTCGACGCCCGGAACAGCGCCCCGTTGAACAGGGCGGCGATGCCGGGCAGCAGCTCGGCGTCGGCCGACTCCTCGGCGAGCAGCCCGGACCGGGTCGCGTGCCAGGTCAGGCCGCGGCGTACCGGGAAGGCGAGCCGGTCGGAGTCGTCCCGGTCGGCGACGGTGGGGGACACGGCGGCCAGCTCGCGACGTTCGGCCAGGTCGACGAGGGTGGCGAGCACCTTGTCGTCGGCGGCGAACCCGTCGTCGTCACCGAGCCACACCCAGTCGGCGCCGAGCGCGAGAGCGTGCAGGATGCCGAGCGCGAACCCGCCGGCGCCGCCGAGGTTGCGGTACGACGGCAGGTACGTGGCGGGGATCCCGCAGCTCTCGACGACGTCACGCGCGGGCTGGTCCGGGCCGTTGTCGACGACGACGAGATGCGCGATCGGGTGCGTCTGCTTCGCCATCGCGGCGAGCGAGTCGACCAGCATCCCGGCGCGGTGCCGGGTGACGACGACCGCGACGACCGACCCGGCGGGGAGAGGACTCACGCTCGGCCGAGGTCGGCGAGGACGTCGTGGCCCTTGTAGTGGTGCAGCACGTCGCGCAGCGAGCCGTGTTCACGGATCGAGCCGTGCTCCATCCAGATCGCGGTGTCGCACAGGTCGGCGAGGAACTCGTCGGAGTGCGAGGCGAACACGAGGATGCCGGAGCGCTCGACGAGCTCGTTGAGCCGGTCGCGCGCCTTGGCGAGGAACGCGGCGTCGACGGCGCCGATGCCTTCGTCGAGGAGCAGGATCTCGGGGTCGATGCTGGTCACGACGCCCAGCGCGAGCCGCACCCGCATGCCGGTGGAGTAGGTGCGCAGCGGCATCTCGAGGTAGTCGCCGAGCTCGGTGAACTCCGCGATGTCGTCGACCTTCGACTCCATCTGCTTCTTCGTCATGCCCAGGAACAGGCCGCGGATCAGGATGTTGTCGAGACCGGTGATCTCGGGGTCCATCCCGACCGCGAGGTCGAACACCGGGGCCACCTTGCCGCGCACGACGGCCCGGCCGCGCGTCGGCTCGTAGATGCCCGACATGAGGCGCAGCAACGTCGACTTGCCGGCGCCGTTGTGCCCGACCAGCGCGACGCGGTCGCCCTTGCGCAGTGAGATGTTGATGTCGTGCAGGGCCTCGATGATCGGGACCTTGCTGTCGGTCCCGATCCGGCCGCCGGCCTTGCCGAGGACGGCCTTCTTGAGCGAGCGGGACTTGGCGTCGAAGATCGGGAAGTCGACGGCGGCGCCGCGGATGTCGATGCTGGGCTCGGTCATCTCGTCACACCCAGTACGCCACGCGGGCGCGGTAGTTGCGCATGCAGACCAGGGCGGCACCCCAGCCGACGACGGTGATGATCCCGACGATCAGCCAGTGCCGCCAGACGATCGTGTCGCCCAGCATGGGCTGGCGCAGGATCTCCACGAAGTGCATGACGGGGTTGAGCTCGGCGATCTGCGCACGCTCGGCGACGGCGGGGTTGTCGCGCAGCCGGTCGTAGGACCAGACGATCGGCGTCATGAAGAACACGAGCTGCGTCAGGCTGGCGACGATCGGCGGGATGTCTCGGAACCGGGTCGCGACGATGCCCGAGAGGATCGTGATCCAGCCGCCGTTGAGGACCAGCAGTACGAACGCCGGGATGGCCATCAGGGAGGCCCAGCCAAGCGGGTGCGGGAAGATGATCATCAGGGCCACCCAGATGATCACGTTGTGCGCGAAGAACAACGTCTGCCGCCACACCAGGCGGTAGACGTGCAGGCTCAGCGGCGCCGGGAGGAACCGGATCAGGCCCTCGTTGGCGATGAAGACCTCGCTGCCCTCGAGGATGCAGCCCTGGATGAAGTTCCAGATCAGCAGCCCGGTGGCGACGTAGGGCAGGAACGTCTTGATGTCCTCGTTGAACAGCGCGCCGTAGAGGATGCCCATCGCCGTGGCGATGACAGCCATGCTGATGCTGATCCACAGCGGGCCGAGGATCGAGCGCCGGTAGCGCTGCTTGATGTCCTGCCAGCCCAGGTAGCCCCAGAGCGGCCGCTGCCGCCAACCCTGGCTCAGGTCGTTGAACGCACGGGCCCAGCTGCGGGGACCGGGCTCGTCCTCGAGGGGGCGGGCCTGCTCGGCAGGGCCCCCTTCAGCGCTCACGGTCACAGCCACGCGCCGAGGGTACCTGCGGGTGACCTGGGTCCGACGCGCGGTGGGCCGAGGTCCGTCCGGGACGCGACGAACGGCCCCGACCTGCGGTTGAGCAGGCCGGAGAGCCGTTCGTCGTACAGCTCAGAGGTACTGCCCGGTGCCCCGGCCCATGCCCTCCGGCATCTGCTGTCCCTGCGGCATCGCGCCGGGCGGCAGGCCGCGACGCATCTGCTCGAGCTGCGCACGCGCGGCCATCTGCTGGGCGAACAGCGCCGTCTGGATGCCGTGGAACAGGCCTTCGAGCCAGCCGACGAGCTGCGCCTGCGCGATCCGCAGCTCGCCCTCCGAGGGCACTCCCTCGTCGGTGAACGGCAGCGTCAGCCGCTCCAGCTCCTCGCGCAGCTCCGGGGCGAGGCCCTCCTCGAGCTCCTTGATGGAGTTCTCGTGGATCTCCTTGAGCCGGGCCCGCGACGCCTCGTCCAGCGGTGCGGCCCGCACCTCCTCGAGGAGCTGCTTGATCATCGTTCCGATGCGCATGACCTTGGCGGGCTGCTCGACCATCGAGGAGAGGCCGGGCTCCTCGACCTCCTCGTCGTCCTGCGGCACGCGGGCCATCCCGACCGGGCGCCCGTCGGGCCCGACCACCATGACCTGCTCGGGGCTCTCCTGCTCGCTGGGCTCAGACGGCTGACTCATGCCGCCCATCATTGCGCGCCTGCCGCGTCGGCGCCGCCCGCGCCCACCGGTTCGTGCGTGCCCCGCGCCTGCCGGGCGGTGCGCCCCCCGCTCCCGCCGGGCGCTCGCGCCTCGGTTGCCCCAGCTGCAGGAACGGCACTATCCCGCCGCCCGGTTGCGGGAAGATGCCGTTCCTGCAGAAACGTCGGGGCCTCACGTCGTCAGCAGGAGCTTGCCGACGACACCTCCGGCCTCCAGCACGCGATGCGCCTCGGCGGCGTCGCGCAGAGGCAGCGTGGCGTGTACGACCGGCTGGACCCGCCCGGCGGCGACCAGCGGCCACACCTGCTCACGCACCCCGTCGACGATGCGCGCCTTGCCCTTCGGCCCGTCGACCGGCCGGCCCCGCAGCCCCAGCGACGTCACGCTCGCCCGCTTGGCCAGCAGCGCCGCGAGGTTGAGCTCGCCCTTCACCCCGCCCTGAAACCCGATGATCATGAGCCGGCCGTCGGTCGCGAGCGCCTTCACGTTGTTCGACAGGCCCTTGGCGCCCATGTTGTCGAGGATGATGTCGGCGCCGTGGCCGTCGGTGGCGTCGAGCAGGGCCGCGGCGATGTCGTCGTGGTAGTCGATGGCGATGTCGGCGCCCAGCTCACGGCAGCGTTCCAGCCGCTCCGGGTTGCCCGCCGTCGCCGCCACCCTGGCGCCCAGCGCCTTGGCCAGCTGGATCGCGTGCGTCCCGATGCCGCTGCTGCCGCCCTGCACCAGGAACGTGTCGCCCGCCGTCAACCCCGCGGTGTCGACGACGTTCGACCACACCGTGCACGCCACCTCCGGCAGCGCGGCCGCCGTCACCACGTCGACGCCGTCGGGGAGCTGCAGCACCTGTGTCGCCGGGACCAGGACCTTCTCGGCGTAGCCGCCGCCCGAGAGCAGCGCACACACCTCGTCACCCACCCCGAGGCCGACGACACCCTCGCCCACCGCCGAGATCCGCCCCGAACACTCGAGGCCGATGATGTCGGACGCCCCCGGCGGCGGCGGGTAGTTGCCCTGCCGCTGCATGACGTCGGCCCGGTTCACCCCGGCCGCGACGACGTCGATGACGACCTCGCCCGGCCCGGCCTGCGGATCCGGGACCTCGGTCCACTCCATGACGTCCGGCGCGCCCGGCTCCTGCAACGTGATCGCGTACATGTCGTCGACGGTATTGCGGTTGCGGCGATAGGGCACGCTCGCGGGATGGCTCTGGAGACGGACGCGCCGCCCGACCCGTGGCCGCTGCGGCACCTCGTGCTGCGCACCCCGCGCCTCGACCTGCGCCCCGACGACGACTCGGGCCTCGACGACCTCGTCGCCGTCGCCCACCGCGGCGTGCACCCGCCCGAACAGATGCCCTTCCACGTCCCGTGGACCGACGCCGATCCCCGCTACCTGGGCCGCGGCATGCTGCAACACTTCTGGCAGCAGCGGTCCGTGCTCGCCCCCGAGAACTGGGCGCTGCACTTCCTCGTGCGCGTCGAGGGCCGCGTCGTCGGCGTGCAGACGCTGCGCGGCAAGGAATTCGCCGCGCGCCGCACCGTCGACTCCGGCTCCTGGCTCGGCATGGAGGTCCAGGGCCGCGGCATCGGCACCGAGATGCGGGCGGCCGTCCTCGCCTTCGCGTTCGACCACCTCGGCGCCACCCGCGCGACATCGGCCGCGTTCGCCGACAACGGGGCGTCCCTGCGCGTGTCGGACAAGCTCGGTTACCGACGCACCGGGACCGCCACCGTCGTCCGACGGGGCGAGCCGTTCGAGGAAGTGCAGGTCGCGATCACGGCGAGCGAGTTCGTCCGGCCCCCGTGGTCCCTGGCCGTCGAGGGCTACCCGGCCTGCGCGGGGCTGCTCGGCGCCGGCGCGCCGGCGTAGCCGAGAGCCTGCTGCGCCATCTGCGCGGCGAACGCGCGCGCCGCCGCCTCCTGCTGCGGGTCGAGCGGCGGCTGCGGCGCACCCGGCGGCTGCTCCACCCACTGGCAGCCCGCCGGCCCCGGCTCCGCGACGTAGGTGTGCTGCACGCCGTTGTAGGTGTACGTCGCCTTGCCGGTGACGTCGCAGGTGCCGTCGGACGAGTGGGCCTCGGCAGCGGACGCGCCCCCTGCACCGGCCGCGATCAGCCCTCCCGCCGCTGCGAGCGGGACGAGAACACGTCGGACGAACGGCATCGTGACCTCCCGAAGATCGGACGAGAGGTGCAGGCTATGACGGCCACTGCTCCGACGGCGGATCGTCACCCGGCCGTGTGGCGTCGCCCTCAGCCCAGGCTGACGCCACGCGCGAAGGTGTCGCACTGCGCCGGGTTACCGGTCTGGTAGCCCGTCGAGTACCACTTCTCGCGCTGCGCCGAGCTACCGTGGGTGAACTGGCTCTCGTTCACCCGGCCGCCGCCCAGGTTCGACTGGATGTAGTCGTCACCGATCCGCGACGCCGTGTCGAGCGCCGCGTTCACGTCAGCCTGTGTCACGTCGGTGATCAACGGCCGGCCCGACGACGTCGGCACCTGCGTCGCGTGGTTGCCCCACGAGCCGGCGTAGCAGTCGGCCTGCAGCTCCAGGCGTACCGAGCCCGACGTCGGACCGGAGTCGCCCGCCTGGACGCGGCTGCTCGTGCCCAGCAGGTTCTGGATGTGGTGGCCGTACTCGTGCGCGATCACGTAGGCCCGCGCGTAGGGCCCGCCCTGCGCGCCGAAGCGCGTCTCCAGCTCCTTGAAGAACGACAGGTCGATGTAGACCTTCGCGTCGGCCGGACAGTAGAAGGGTCCGACGTCCGACGTCGCGCCGCCGCAGCCACCCGTGTTGACGCTGCCGTTGAAGAACACGAGGTTCGGTGCCCGGTAGGTCTGACCCGACCGGGCGAACGTGTCCGACCAGTACCCGTTGAGCGAGTTGACGACGGCGACGACTTCGCAGTCGAGGTTGTTGTTCGCGTCGGCGCCGGTACGGCAGCTCGACGCGATGGCCTGCCCGTCTGCCTGCTGGCCGCTCGACAACCCGTTCAGGCCCGTCGGCAACGGCAGCGCGCCGCCCGACGTCCCACCGCCGCCGCCGAGCGCGGACACGATGAAGAACAGGATCAGCCCGATGATGCCCAGGCCGCCACCGCCGACAGCGACGCGGCCGCCCAGTCCGCCACCACCGCCACCGCCACCGCCGCGGCGGTCCTCGATCGTCGACGTGTCGAGATCGGCGTTCTCGTCGAACCGCATGCCCCGCTGCCTCCCTGCGACCCCGTGCCGCCCAGCGCGCTGATCCCACCACAAGTGGGACCGCCGGTCGACGCCGACGTCGTTGAGTAAGCTGCGGACATGTCGGATGGCGGGACCACTCAGTGGCTCGACGACGACGAGATGCGGTTCTGGCGGACTTTCGTGATCACGGCCACGCTGCTCGAGTCCCGTCTGAACCACGACCTCAACGAGACGCAGGGCATCTCGCACAGCGACTACACGATCCTCGTCTTCCTCTCCGAGGCGCCGGACCAGAAGCTGCGGATGAGCACTCTGGCCGAGCTCATGGCCTCCTCGAAGTCGAGGCTCTCCCACCAGGTCGCGCGGATGGAGAAGGCCGGCCTCGTCACGCGCCAGGAGTGCGACTCCGACGGTCGCGGCGTCCTCGCCGTCATGCTCCCCGAGGGTCGTGAGCTGCTGGAGCGAGCGGCCCCCACGCACGTCACCGGCGTCCGTAGGCACGTGATCTCCCGGCTGAGCAGGGCCGAGCAGACCGCCTTTGCCGACGCCCTGGAGCGGATCCAGCGTGGCCTGAGCGGCGACGACGAGGTCGCAGCCGCCAGCTAGGCTGCTCCGCGGAAGCGTGGCAGAGCGGCCGAATGCACTCGCCTTGAAAGCGAGAGTCCCGAAAGGGTCCGGGGGTTCGAATCCCTCCGCTTCCGCCAGGTCAGAGCGTCGTTCACTGATCTTCGTTCGGCCGTTCGAGCGGGGTTGACAGCAACCGGTGACAGCAACCTGCGGCGGGCAGCCGTTGGGTTGTGGCTAGGCGAACGTTCGTCGAGCCCGCAGAAGGTATGTGTACGGACTGCTTTGCGGGCGCCCTCGCACAATTCGGCTACCGATCATGGCTCCGACCGCTGAGACCCCGAAGCCGTCGAAGACCCACTTCACCGTGTCGGCATCGAGATTGTGAGCGGCAAATGCAGTCCCGAGCATGATGCTGGCCGAGCCGAGCAGAAACCGCAGTCTGCCTCGACCGGCGCGCTCTAGATCGCTTAGAGCTGATTCAATCTGCTGGCGTCCACTCCGGACGGCGTCGAGGGGATCCGGGCTTTGAATTGCTGCAGCCACGAGGCGATCGAGTTCGCACCGAAATTGCAAGACTTCATTGCGGTGGTCTTTAAGGAATGAAACGACATCGGGTATTGATGTGAGGCGTCCGGGCGTCGGTATGAGGCCGTCTAGCAAGAGTTCGGCGCAGTTGAAGCTCTCAACAGCATTGCCGGCTGGCTGATCGGCCTCGAGGCTGTCGGCTGGCAGGAGACCGTAGGCGTACCTTTGGCTGCCTGCGATGTCGGTGGAAGTCACGAACCGAGAGTCGAAGCCACTATGGATCGCGGCGGCGTGTCGAGCAATGATTGCAACGAGTATGTGAGACGTCTCCTCGTGTGCAAGAAGGCCTTCAATATCCCAGTCCCGACGCGCAAGGTGTAGCTCGAGGAGCTCGCGTTCGAGCTCACTAGGGAGCTTGCCAAGGCGCAATGTCGTAAGGCTCGGATCCTCTGGGTGCCAGTGAGGTTGTACTCTATACTCATCTTGATCGGCAAAGAATAGAAGCGCGGCTTCAAGGTCCGCTATGCATTCAGGACTGATGGACGAGCCGGGATGCGTCGGAGTCCAAAGGTCTTCATCGTGAAGCCAGCGGAGCATGTCATCTTCGGCTTCATCTATATAGTTTGGATAAACAGTCGACACTTTATCAAATAGAAGTAGACTGCGCTTGACCCAGGACTCTTCTGGGATCATGTATGGGTAGTATAGTGCGATCTGCTCCATATAAATCGGGCGGCCTTCTAGGTGTGATACACGGACACTTGAATGCGGTTGGACTCTTCCTCGTTGCGCGTCTCATTGTTCGATCCAAGCGCATGATGCACCTACGGAAGCTTGTCTGGTCTCATCTGACGCTTGACGTTCCTGTCCCGGGTGATGGTTGACGTCCGGGCTAGGAGACTGTGCGGTTCTGGGCTTTGAGATTACGGATCGCTCCGGTCGTGGTGCGGGTGAAGAC
>NZ_BEGX01000030.1 GCF_002583555.1 Pseudonocardia sp. N23 | reverse complement strand
GCGGTAGCGCTGTTCGACCACGGTCATGTCCACCAGGGCCATTCCCGGCCTCCCCACCACCGTCGTCACGAAGGACGAGGAGCAGGAAAGCCGATCAGGCCCGAGCGTCAAGCATCAGGTGAGACCGGAACGTCAAGCATCAGCCGAGACCCGACATGCACCTACGGAAGCTCCGATGATAGGGCCTTCCCTAGTTTGTCAAGGGCGGCCTTCTTCTCGGCGAGGCTGCCGTGGGCGTAGACCAGCATCGTGACCTTGATGTCGCTGTGCCCGGCGATCTCGCGGACGACGTGCGGCGGGACGCCGAGGGCGAGCAGCAGCGACACGGCGGTGTGGCGGAGGTCGTGAAAGCGCAGCGTCCCGAGGCCGGCCTTCTCGCGGAGGTCTCGCCAGTACTTGCTCAGCGTGTAGGGCGACATCGGTGCGCCTCGTCGGGTGGTGAAGACGAAGCCGCTGTCCTCCCAACTATCGCCCGTGTCCGCTCGCTCGTCGTCCTGCCGCTTCCGGTGCTCGCGCAGAGCGGTCGCGACGACGTCCGGCAGCGGGATCACCCGCCGCGAGGTCCTGGTCTTGGGTGGCTGCAGCACGGCGCGCCCGTTGACCCAGCTCAACGACTGCCGGACAACGAGGCGGTTCCCGTCCAGGTCGACCGCGTCCCACATGAGCCCGAGCAGCTCGCCGCGTCGCATCCCGAGGACGATCGCGCAGACGTAGAGGGCGTAGAGGCGGTCCTCGGTGATGCTGGCGAGCAGAGCCCGCGCGGCGATCGGGTCGAGCCCGGTCCCGACGTCGTACTCGGGGTTCGACATCTTGACCAGCTTCGCCGCGTTCCGGGTGATCAGCTCCTCCCGGACCGCGTTCGACAGGGCGTTGCGCAGCACCGCATGCGCGAACTGGACCATCCGCTTGGAGAGCGTCCGACGGCCACCGCCGTGCCCGGTCGTCTCCTTCTCGCGCAGCACGGCGAGGAGGTGACGGACATCGGCCGGCCCCAGCTCGTCGAGCTTCTTGCGCCCGAGGACCGGCTTGATGTGGACGCGGACCATCGTCTCGTAGCCCGCGTAGGTCGTGGGGCGGAGTTCGGGCTTCACGACCTCGTCGAGCCAGTAGTCGAGGTACTCGCCGACGGTGGCGCGCTTGAGCGGACGACGGACGCCGGTAGCGGCCTTGCGGAGCAGATCATCGAGCGCGTCGCGCGCGTCCTGCCGCGTTCGGCCGTAGACGTAGCGTCGCTGCCGACCGCCGCCGACAACCGGGACGAACGCCGAGCCGACGTAGCGGCCATCGGTGCGTTTGTAGATCGATCCTTCGCCGTTCGCGCGCTTCCGTCCGGCGGCCATCAGCTCGCCTCTCGTTCGAGCTGAACCAGGCGCATGGCGTACTCGCGGACGGCGTCGACCGGGATGCGGCGCAGGTTGCCGATCTTCACCGACGTGATCTCTCGTGCAGCGATCAGCGTGAACACCCGGGTCCGGCCGATCTGGAGAGCCTCGGCGACCTCCTCGACGGTCAGGAAGACGCGCTCGATGGCGGGGCTGTCGTGGCGGGTCATGTCGTCTCCCTCGTGGTGCGCTGTTCTCGGATGCGTTCGGCGTGGGCGATGGCGAGTTCGCGGTCTGTCTGGGTGTGGTGGCCGATGCCGACGAGGTGCCAGTCGTTGACGACGATCACGGGCTCGTCGGTGGGGTGGCCGAGCTGGTCGAGCTGCTCGGCGAGGCGCCAGGCGCGACGTTCCCCGCGGATGACGCGGAACGTGGTGGAGTAGGCGCGGCTCTTGGTGAGGAAGTGGCCGCGGAAGCCGAGCATGTGCGCCCATTTCCGCAGGTTGAGGTCCGCGTAGGGACCAAGGCCGCCCAGCTCCCATGCGGTTTCGATCAGCCGCCGGTGGTGCGTGGCGAGCTGCATCCGCTCGAGGTGGGCCAGCGACCGGATCGGTCGGTCGGGATGCCCGTCGGTCTTGCCGGTGCCCTTGGTGGCGTACTTCGCGATGTAGCCGGCCAACCGGGCGTCGGTGATCTCGCCTATCTCGTCGGTGACCGCGTCGTGTGCGGAGGCCGTGATCTCGCGCAGGTCGAGCTGGGCGCCCCATCGCAGCGTGAGGACCGTGCCGTCCGGCCGCTCGACGTCGATGGTGGTGGAGGCCGCTGCCTCGCGGACGGCATCGTGCAGAGCGTCAGACGTGAGCCCGGGCGGTGGTGGGTCGGACGGGCCGTCGGGTCCGTCGGTGCGGATGGCCGCGTGGAAGTGGACCAGCCCGCGGCGCTGGTACTCGGCGACCTTTGCGTACGACAGGCGCGCCACCTGGCCGAACCGGCGTCCGGAGACACCCAGTCGAGCGGCGAGGGCACGACGCAGCGCGATGGCGAAGCGGTGCCAGAGCTTTCCGGCGTGGGCCTGCCAGAGCACCGCGGCCTGATAGTCGTAGGTGTCGTGGTCGACAGCCCCGCCGAGGTCGGGATCGTTGGCCCGGTGATGGCGCCCGCAGCTGCACGGGATGACCCGCCCGCGCGCGGTGATGCGGCGGGTGTGCACCGGCCCGAACGAGGGTGCGGTGAGGGTGAGGAACACCCGGGGCCGCTCCGTGACCGTGGCGGGGACCCCGCGTTCGTCCCCGGAGAGTCCGGCGCGGATCAGGTGGAACGCGTCGGCGGCGTAGCGGTCGGAACAGGCTGGGCAGACGGTCTCGCGACGATTCCCGCACGGTCCCCACACCTCGCCGGTCCGATGGGCGATGACGCGGCCGTCGTGGGTCGTGATCGTCGAGGAGCCTCGGAGTCGAACCGGGTGGGCGCAGCCGCCGGTGGCTTCCATCCGGGCTCGCCACGAGGTGTAGTCGAAGGCGCGGAGTCGATCGGTCAGGGCATGGTCGTTCATCCGTAGACCTCGTGTTCGTGCTCGATCTCGACGGGGTCGGCCCGGAATCCGTGGTGACGGGCGAGGCGTTCGGCCCCGGCGCGGTAGGAGCGGGCCCGGCCGATCACGTCGCCGGTCTCGGTCTCGACGAGGTAGGTACCGCTCTCGCGGATGATCGAGCCGGAGAAGTCACCGACGCTGCAGGTGACCAGGCCGAGGCCGGGGCGGACGACGTCGACATGGACGAGGAGCCGGTCGCCGGGCTGAGGTCCGGTGGTCGCGACGGCGGGGATGTCGACCGCGGTCGCGGATTCCGGTTCGGTTCGTCCGTCGACAGTGACGGTCAGGCGCGGGCCGTGGACGAGTCGGCCGGCGGTGAGCAGCTGGTGCACGGTCGCAGCCACGTCCGGACGGACCGGGAGGGCGTGTTCAGCGGCTCGGGTGCCGATGTGGCGGGTGTGCACCGACTCGTTGATGCCAACCAGCGCGTAGCCCGGGTCCCGCGCATCGCGGAGCACTCGATCGGTGAGGTCGTCGTCGAACAACATGTCCTGACCGGGTGCCTCACGGCCGAGACGGGAAGTGCGGGTCATCGGGTCCACCACCAGGAGTGGCGGGCCTCAGCGCCCCACTCGGCGGCGAGGGCGCGAGTCGTCTGCCACTCGATGAACACGGCGGCGACGACGGTCGCCCAGAACCAGCCGGACGACGAGCCGAGCACGAGCCAGAGCACTCCGACGACGGCAGCGAGGCCGAGGGTGACGCGCAGCCACGTCGCGGCGGCCCATCCGGTGACGGCCCACATCACGAGCCCTCCCCACGCGTCGCGATCGAGTGCAGCACCTGACCAGCAGGCGGGGCGCAGGCCGCGACGAGCTCGTCGATCTCGTCGTCGGTGACCAGGGCGGCGCGGACGCGGATCGGGAGACGAGAGCGCTGGTCGATGACGTAGCCGATCCCGGCGTGGTCCAGGTCGCCCGGGATGGCATCCGCGAGCGCCCCACGCTCACGGGCTCCGTCGCCGAGAACCATGTCGACGTGCGAGCTGGCGGTGACGCCCAGGCAGATGCGGGTCGGGAACAGCTCACGGACGTCGACGACATCCTTCGAGGGCTCTTGCACGTAGCCCATCACCGAGGTCAGACACGCGCGTCCCTGGGTGAGGATTTCCGCCAGCAGACGCAGGGCCTCGCGGACGTCGCCGCGCTCGCCGTAGGCGGTGAGCATGGCCAGCTCGTCGATCAGGACCAGGTCCAACGGCATGTCGGTGGTGGCGGACAGCCGGCGGAGCCCGTGTTCTGCCATGTGAGCCTGCCGGGCCTTCATCTCGTCGCGCACGGCCGTCAGCAGGGCGATGGCTTCGGCGGGAGTAGTGGCGTGGCGGTGGAACAGCGGCGCCCCGCGCCGGGTTTCGGCGCCGCCTTTGAGGTCGATGACGTGCAGCCGGACCAGGCCGTCGCGGATGGTTGGGCCCATGGCGCGCAACGGCGCCCAGATCAGCGACCCCTTGCCCGAGCCGGTGGCGCCTGCGACGAGCACGTGCCGACCGGGCAGCGCGAGGGTGAACGGGTGGCCGTACTCGTCATCACCGACGTCGAGGGCCGCGAGGTCGACCGTCTCGGAGTCGGTCGGGATCGCGGGAGCGGGGATCGGAAGGGCGAAGGGCATTTGACGCTCGACCACGACCGCAAGGACGCCCGGGCGGTGGCGCGTGACGGCGACGCGATGGGCGCCGAGCGCATCGGCGAGGGCTTCGATGCGGCCGGTCCACAGGGTGAGGTCCTGACCGCGCGTGATGCGCACGTGCAGGGTGTCGATCGAGCGGGTGGCCGAGCGGACCCGCATGACGCGAGGTGCGTCGACGCGGCCGGTGTGGTGGTTCTCCCGGGCGAGTCCGCAGTCGACGAGGACCGCAGCCCAACGGCGTCCGCGATAGGAGGTCCAGCGTCGCCACGCGGCACGCAGGGTCGGCGCGGCCCAGCGGTCGAAGGTGCGCGGGTGCAGACGGCCCCAGAGGGTCACGGCGAGGGCGAGTGAGAGGACGACGACGGTCGTCGGGACGAGACCGACGTAGACCCCGGCCACGATGAGGACGGTCGGCATCAGCAGGAACAGCGGGTTACGGGCGAACCATGTGAGGCAACGGAACTCACCGCCGACTCGGCGCGAGGAGTGCCGGACGACGTCGCGGTGGGCGAGGTGACGCATCGACGGGCGGGTGTGAGGCCGGGCCATGATCAGACTCCCTTGCGGATCGCGAGCTGAGCCAGGCGGAGACCCTCGGCGACGCCTGCTCGCCAGGCCTGCTCGGTGGGGACCTCCGGGGTGGCGGCGGTGAGGAACTTCCGTCGTTCACGGTCGAGGCGTCGGACGAGTCGGCCGACGCCGTTCGAGGGCCGGCGAACTCGACCGTGGGCGACGGGGGAGTGGGCGGTCAGCGACATGGCTCCTCCTCAGGAGTCGAAGCGGTGCAAGGGTTTTGGGCTCCGTGGCAGCGGGGACAGACGCCATCGCCGAGGCAGGCGGGACAGTCTCGGCCGTCGTCGGCGCCGGGGTAGCTGTCAGACGTCGTGCCGTAGCCGTCGCAGACGTCGCACGAGCCGGAGCCCGAGCAGTCGGCGCAGCGAGTCTGTGGTGGTCGAGCGGTGAGCATCAGGACCTCCGAGTCGGTCATGGCCTGTTTTCGGGCAGGGGGGCAGCCACTGCGGAATTGCGTGATTTGCCGAATCGAGGGATCGGCTGCCCCGTGCCCAGTCGCGACCGATCGGGGTCGCCGGACGTTCGGGCATAGCGGCCCCGGACGGCTACTTGTCGCCGTTGTTGCGCGGAGCCGGAGCGGGCGCCGCGTGCTTGATGCCCATCGCGCGCCAGGCCAGGCCAGAGGTGACTCGGCCAGCCGACTCGACCTGGTACGGCGAGACCCGTGCGTCGAGCAACTCGACCCGGACGTCCTCGCCGAAGTCGGGACCCGGGTCGGTACCCAGGGTCACCTTGATCTCCTCGCCCTTCGGGGCGCGCTCGCCCGTCTTGACCCGCAGCTTCGCGAACAGCGACACCGTGAACTGGGTGGCGCCGTCCCGATCGGTGACCAGAACCTGCTGGCCCTTCGCGTCCTCACGCATCTTCGGGGTCGGCGGCTCGACGATCGTCAGCTTGTAGCCACCGAGGTTCACTGGGATGTCTCGCATCGGTCCGTCTCCTTCAAGTGAGGTGTAGGCCCCTAAACACTTCGGAAATGCGTTGAGGGGGCTAAACAGATCGTGCCTGTCGATGATCCTCTTGTCAAGGGGCCTAAACTCGGAGTGTGGACGAGGAGTTCGAACGCTTGCGCCGGGAGCCTGACCCGGTGCGTCGTGGGCGTAGGGCGACCGAGCTTCTGGCTACCTACCAGCAGCGCTCGGTGGAACTCGCACGCCTGCGGCGGGCAGCGATCGAGGAGGCCCGGGACCAGCTCGGCGGCAGCTATACCGAGGTGGCGAAGGCGTTCGGCCTGACGAAGGGCCGGATCACCCAGATCCGCAACAGCGCGCCGCCCGCCCACCGCGCGTTCTTCGGGGTAGGCCCCCTCGACGTCGCAGTCGTGGGCCGGCGAATTCTCGAACGCGAGGACATGGTCATCGCCGCCGAGGACGATGCCGTCGGCAGTCACCTGATCGACGAGGTCGAGCAGCTCGCGTTCACCGCCGACCGACGGGTCATCGACCCGCGCGAGGAGTGGGAGCCGTCCGGCGACGCTGTGGTGGTGTGCGGTCCCGCATCGGCGCATATCGGCAACGCGCTCATGTCCGAGGACCAGGTCCTCGGGATGACGATCGCCGACGGGGGTCTCTGGTACATCGTCGATAAGACGACGGGGGAGCGGTTCAGCTCCCCGATGGACGACCCGGAGCCGCGTCGAGCATGCGTCGCCTACCTCGCGAGACACGTCCGCGACGGGCAAGTAGTCACCCACATCGCCGGTATCCACGCCCTCGGCTCGATCGGCGCGGCGCACTACCTCACGGAGCACCTCGCCGAGCTGTATGCCGCTCACCCCGAGGAGTCGTTCAGCATGGCGGTGGCTGCCGAGTTCGACGGCCTGGCACCCAAGAGCATCGACGTCCTTGTGCCGCCGCGCGCATGGGCCTGATCGTCTCGGCGGCATCACTGCCCGGTGGTGAGCCGCCAGGTCAGGACCGCTGGGGGACAACGTCGCGATCCGTGGTGGTCCTCGATGGCGCCACCTCCTACAGCCCAGAGGCGCCACCAGCCGACGAGTACGTCGACGTCCTGCTCGAGGCACTCCTTCGTCGCGTCGATGACGGTGACCTCCGGGAGCAACTCCGCGCAGCGTTGGCGGAGACGGTCGAGCGACTCGGCCTTACGCCCGGCGCAGCGCCCTCGTCCACGGTGCTGATCCTGCGCGCGGGTGACGAGCTCGTGGAGGTGGCCGCACTGGGCGACAGCACGGCGGTCATCGGCTTGCAGGACGACACGGCGGCACGCGTGAGCGACGACCGCCTCGACGACATCGCGGTCGAGCGGCGGGTCGCGTACCGGCGGGCGCTGGAGCACGGCGAGGGCTACGGCGAAGCTCACCGCACGCGACTGCGCGAGCTGCAGCGCAGCGAGCGCCCGTTGCGAAACCGGGTGGGCGGCTACTGGATCGCAGAGGCTGAACCGGCTGCCGCATACGAACTCGTCATCCGCACGTTCCCCCGCTCGACGGTGCGATGGGCTGTGCTGACCAGCGACGGCGTCCAGAAACACCTGGACAGGCTCGACGCCTGGTCTTCGGCTGCAAGTCTCGGCGACGGGGGCCTCGGCAGGCTCGTTCGCGACGCTCAAACCTGGGAGACGGAGGCCGACCCCGACGGGCGTCGTCTGCCGCGCTCCAAGCGTCATGACGACAAGACCATCGTCGTGTGGAGAGATGGGTCGACCGGTGAGTGAAGCCCCGACGCACTCGGTCGCAGTCGCTGGGGTCGTTGTCGACGCTGCCGGGCGGGTGCTGGTCGTCCAGCGTCGCGACAACGGGCGTTGGGAGGCTCCGGGCGGCGTACTCGAACTCGGCGAGACCTTCGAGCAAGGCGTGCGTCGCGAAGTCGAGGAAGAGACCGGCGTCGACGTCGAGGTCCAGCGCCTTACGGGCGTCTACAAGAACATAGAGCGCGGGGTCGTCGCCCTCGTGTTCCGATGCCGGCCGATCGATGGGACGCCACGCGAGACCGACGAGTCGCAGCAAGTCGAGTGGCTCACCATCGCTCAGGTCCGCGAGCGTCTGATACCGGCCTTCGCTGTCCGAATCGAGGACGCTCTGCACGACGGCGTCAGCGTTCGCGTGCACGACGGCGTCAATGTCGTAGACGCGTCCAACTAGGCCACCAGCCAAACACCGAACCACCTCACACCGAACCACCTCACACTAGGCATCACGATCCATCGGCAGCCGGCCGATCCGGACATGCGGCGTGCGGGGTTCACAATTTCTCTACCTGATCAAGGCGCCGGCTTCGCCGTCGCGCCGCTTCGCGCTGCCCGGGGCGTGCGGC
>NZ_BEGX01000029.1 GCF_002583555.1 Pseudonocardia sp. N23 | reverse complement strand
GCTGTTGCGGACCTCCAGGCGGAGCATCTTGCGACCTTCCGGTGCGATCGTCACGACGGTCTCCAGGGACGGTTCGGGGTCGCGAGTCCGGCGTCGTCGAGGAGGCGGCCGGGAACGCGGCGACGCGTGCGTGGGCAGAGCCCATGGCGAGGCGCGGTACCCCCGGTGCCGGGTACCGACGGAGTCGAGGACGCGCACGAGTGCGCGAAAGCGCTCGTCGACCGGGGAGGTGCCATTCCCCTGACATCCACGGTGCCCCGCCGGGAAGGGCCGCGGCGAATCACCCGATGCGTGACGTGCGCGGCGACGGTAGCACGGCTCCGCGGGTCCCGGCGGCCGCGCAGGCCGTGCCGTCCGGAGGCCGTGCCGTCCGGAGGCCGGTGGACCCTTGCCGACGTCCCGTCCGGTGTGCGTATAGTGTGCGCCACACAACTGCATACGCTGCTCGAATCTCAGCGGGAGATCTGGTTCATTCCAGAGCCGTAGGAGCAATCCTCCCCGGAAAACTCTCAGGCTGCCGTACCGCTGTGACGAGGCAACTCTGGAAAGCGTTCTCCGGTTCTCCGGGTGAACCACCGACGGGGCAAGTGGGTCACTCCCGCGAAATCTCTCAGGTCCGTAGACAGAGCGGGGAGACGGTGCACGACAGGTGCCATCTGTCCCCCTGACCTCGGAGTGAGCGTATGTCGATCTTCGCCGACCGTCACATCGGTCCGGACCCAGACGCCGAGCAGAAGATGCTCGGGGTCGTCGGCCACGCCGACCTGGCCTCCCTCATCGATGCGGCTGTGCCGCAGGGCATCCGTGCCGCCGAGTCGCTGAACCTGCCGCCCGCGCTGAGCGAGCAGGACGCGCTCGCCACGCTCGACGGCATCGCCGGCCGCAACCGCACGATGGTGCAGATGATCGGTCTGGGCTACTCCGACACGATCACGCCGCCGGTGTTGCGCCGCAACATGTTGGAGTCGCCCGCCTGGTACACGGCGTACACGCCCTACCAGCCGGAGATCTCCCAGGGCCGCCTCGAGGCGCTGCTGAACTTCCAGACGATGATCGAGGACCTGACGGCCCTCCCGGTCGCCGGCGCGTCGCTGCTCGACGAGGCCACCGCCGTCGTCGAGGCCGTGCTGCTGATGGCGCGGGCGAACAAGAAGGCCCCGGCCGGTGCCCGCGTCGTCGTCGACTCCGAGACGCTGCCGCAGACCCTCGCCGTGCTGCACCGCCGGGCCGAGCCGCTGGGCCTCCCGATCGACGTCGTCGACTTCGCGGCGCCCGACGCCGTCACGTCCCTCGGCGAGGGCGACCTGTTCGGCATCGTCCTGCAGGCCCCCGGGGCCTCCGGTGTCGTCCGCGACCTGCGGCCGGTCATCGCCGCCGCGCGGGCGCGTGACGCGCTCGTCACCGTCTCGGCCGATCTGCTGTCGCTGACCGTGCTGACCCCGCCCGGCCAGCTCGGCGCGGACATCGCGGTGGGCTCGACGCAGCGCTTCGGCGTCCCGCTGTTCTTCGGCGGCCCGCACGCCGGCTACATGTCCGTCCGTAGCGGACTGGAGCGGATGCTTCCCGGTCGCCTCGTCGGCGTCTCGCAGGACGCCGCGGGCCGCCCCGGCTACCGTCTCGCGCTGCAGACCCGTGAGCAGCACATCCGCCGCGAGAAGGCGACGAGCAACATCTGCACGGCCCAGGCCCTGCTCGCCAACGTCGCCTCCATGTACGCCGTGTACCACGGCCCCGACGGCCTGCGCGAGATCGCCGAGCGCGTCCACGCCCACGCGGCCGGCCTCGCGGCCGGGCTGCGTGCCGCGGGTGTCGACGTCGTGCACGGCGAGTTCTTCGACACCGTCGTCGCCCGGGTGCCAGGGCGCGCCGCCGCGGTGCTCCAGGCCGCGGCCGCGGACGGCATCAACCTGCGCCAGGTCGACTCCGACCAGGTCGCCGTCGCCTGCGACGAGGTCACCACAGAGGACATCGTCGCCCGTGTCCTCGCCGCGTTCGGTGCCACCCCGGCCGACGGGGCGCCGGCGAGCGTCCTGCCCGCCGGTCTCGTGCGCACCAGCCCGTACCTGTCGCACCCGGTCTTCTCGGCGCACCGCTCCGAGACGTCGATGCTGCGCTACCTGCGGCTGCTGTCCGACCGCGACCTCGCGCTCGACCGCACGATGATCCCGCTCGGCTCCTGCACGATGAAGCTGAACGCGACCGCCGAGATGGAGCCGATCAGCAAGCCCGGCTTCGCCTCGCTGCACCCGTTCGCCCCCGCCGACCAGACCCGCGGCTACGCCGAGCTCACCGACACGCTGGAGAGCTGGCTCGCGGAGATCACCGGCTACGACAAGGTGTCGTTGCAGCCCAACGCCGGCTCGCAGGGTGAGCTGGCCGGTCTGCTCGCCATCCGGGACTACCACCGCAGCCGTGGCGACGACCAGCGCACCGTCTGCGTCATCCCGTCGTCGGCGCACGGCACCAACGCGGCGTCCGCCGTCCTCGCGGGGATGAGCGTCGTCGTCGTGGCCACCGCGCCCGACGGCAGCATCTCCCTCGACGACCTGCGCGCCAAGCTCGAGGCCGACAGCGGCCGCGTCGCGGCGATCATGCTGACCTACCCGTCGACGCACGGTGTCTACGAGACAGACGTCCGCACCGTCTGCGAACTCGTCCACGCCGAGGGCGGCCAGGTCTACATCGACGGCGCCAACCTCAACGCGCTCGTCGGGCTGGCCAAGCCGGGCGAGTTCGGCGGCGACGTCTCGCACCTGAACCTGCACAAGACGTTCTGCATCCCGCACGGTGGCGGTGGCCCCGGCGTCGGCCCGGTCGCGGTCCGGTCGCACCTGGCGCCGTTCCTGCCCGGCGACCCGCTCGACCCCAAGGGCGCTCCGGTCTCGGCCGCGGCGTACGGCTCGGCCGGCATCCTGCCGATCACCTACGCCTACATCGCGATGATGGGCCCGGACGGCCTGACCAGGGCCACCGCGGCGGCCGTGCTGTCGGCCAACTACCTCGCCCGCCGGCTCGACGAGCACTTCCCCGTCCTCTACACCGGCCCGGGCGGGCTGGTCGCGCACGAGTGCATCCTGGACCTGCGCGCGATCACGAAGCAGACCGGCGTCACGGCCGAGGACGTCGCCAAGCGCCTGATCGACTACGGCTTCCACGCCCCGACCCTGTCGTTCCCCGTCGCGGGCACGCTCATGGTCGAGCCGACGGAGTCGGAGTCGCTCGCCGAGATCGACCGCTTCATCGACGCGATGATCGCCATCAAGGGCGAGATCGACCGCGTCGGCGACGGCACGTGGCCGCTGGCGGACAGCCCGCTGCGCAACGCGCCGCACACCGCCGACGTGCTGCTGGTCGACGAGTGGACCCACCCGTACACGCGTGAGCAGGCCGCCTTCCCGGTGCCGGAGCTGCGCCGGGCGAAGTACTGGCCGCCCATCGGCCGCATCGACGGCGCCAAGGGCGACCGCAACCTCGTCTGCTCCTGCCCGCCCCCCGAAGCGTTCGCCGCCCCGGCTCTCCAGGAGACGTCATGACCACGGCCGACGAGCTCGTCCGTACCCCGCTCGACGCCGAACACGAGCGCCTCGGCGCGACGTTCACCGACTTCGCCGGCTGGCGGATGCCGGTCCGCTACGACAGCGACCTCGCCGAGCACCACGCCGTCCGCAACTCCGCGGGCCTGTTCGACCTGTCGCACATGGGCGAGGTCGAGTTCGCGGGCCCGCAGGCCGCCGAGGCCCTCGACCACGCGCTGGCCGGCGCGCTGTCCAAGGTCAAGGTGGGCCGCGCGAAGTACTCGCTGCTGTGCGCCCCCGACGGCGGCGTGCTCGACGACCTCGTCGTCTACCGCCTCGCCGAGGACCGGTTCCTCGTGGTCGTCAACGCGTCCAATGCGGCGCAGGACGCGGCCGAGCTGATCGCCCGCGCCGAGGGTTTCGACGTCGTGGTCACCGACCGGTCGGCGGACACCGCCCTGATCGCCGTGCAGGGGCCACGCTCGCCGGACGTGCTGCGCAGCGCCGAGCCCGGCATCGCGTCGATCCTCGAGGGCCTGCGCTACTACGCGTCGGAGCCCGCGACGATCGCCGGCATGGACGTGCTGCTGGCCCGCACCGGCTACACCGGTGAGGACGGTTTCGAGCTCTACGTCCCCCACGACCGGGCCGCGGAGCTGTGGAACGTCCTGCTCGCCGCGGGGGAGCAGCACGAGCTGAGCCCCGCCGGCCTCGCCTGCCGCGACACCCTGCGGCTGGAGGCCGGGATGGCTCTGTACGGCCACGAGCTGACCTCGGAGACCAACCCCTTCTCCGCCGGGCTGCGCCGCGTCGTGGCCCTGGACAAGGAGTTCGTGGGTCGCGACGCCCTCGCCGCGCTCGCCGAGAACGAGCCGCCCCAGCTCCTCGTCGGCCTCACCGGCACCGGCCGCCGTGCCGGCCGCGCCGAGGCCTCGGTGCTCGGCCCGGACGACGCGGTCGTCGGCACCGTCACCTCCGGTGTGCTGTCCCCGACGCTGGGCGTGCCGATCGCACTGGCCTACGTCGACCGTGGGCTGTCCGAGGCGGGGACCGCGCTGCGGGTCGACGTCCGCGGCCGCGCACAGGACTACACCGTCACCGCCCTGCCCTTCTACAAGCGCGCCTGACCATCCGGCGTCAGTCCCGAGAGGACCACCGATGACTTCCCCCGACATCCCCGAGAACCTCAGCTACACCTCCGACCACGAGTGGATCGCCGTCGAGCCGGGTGCCGAAGCACCCGCCGGCGAGGTCCGCGTCGGGCTGTCGTCCGTCGCGACCGAGGCACTGGGCGAGATCGTGTTCGTCGACCTCCCGGCCGTGGGCGCCGCGCTGACCGCGGGCGACGCCTGTGGCGAGATCGAGTCGACCAAGTCCGTCTCCGAGCTGGTCAGCCCTGCGAACGGCACCGTCGTCTCGATCAACGAGGCGCTCACCGACAACCCTGCCCTCGTGGGCGAGGACCCGTACGGCGAGGGCTGGCTGTTCACCGTCGAGGTCTCCTCGCTCGGCAAGGTCCTCGACGCGGCCGCGTACCGCGCCGAGAACGAGGGGTGACAGACATGTCGGAAGGTGTCCTCGACCAGTCCCTCGCCACCTTCGACCCCGAGGTCGCGGCGCTGATCGGCCGCGAGCTCTCCCGCCAGCAGGACGGGCTGGAGATGATCGCGTCGGAGAACCACGCGCCGCTCTCGGTCATGCAGGCGCAGGGGTCGGTCCTCACCAACAAGTACGCCGAGGGTTACCCGGGCCGCCGGTACTACGGCGGCTGCGAGTTCGTCGACGAGATCGAGACGCTCGCCCTCGACCGCATCAAGGCGCTGTTCGGTGCGGAGTTCGCCAACGTGCAGCCGCACTCCGGTGCGCAGGCGAACGCCGCGGCGATGCAGGCGCTGATCAAGCCGGGCGACACGATCCTGGGCCTCTCGCTGGCCCATGGCGGGCACCTCACGCACGGCATGCGGATCAACTTCTCGGGCCTGCTCTACAAGGTCGCCGCATACGAGGTCTCGCCCGAGGACTCGCGCGTCGACATGGACGAGGTCGCGCGGCTCGCCAAGGAGAACCAGCCCCAGCTGATCATCGCCGGCTGGTCGGCCTACCCGCGGCATCTGGACTTCGCCCGGTTCCGCGAGATCGCCGACGAGGTCGGCGCGTACCTGATGGTCGACATGGCGCACTTCGCGGGCCTGGTGGCCACCGGGCTGCACCCGTCGCCGGTGCCGCACGCGCACGTCACGACGTCGACGACGCACAAGACCCTCGGCGGCCCGCGCGGCGGCATCATCCTCACCAACGACGCCGCACTCGCCAAGAAGATCAACTCGGCGGTGTTCCCCGGCCAGCAGGGCGGGCCGCTCGAGCACGTCATCGCGGGCAAGGCGGCCGCGTTCAAGATGGCGGCGCAGCCCGAGTTCGCCGACCGGCAGCGGCGCACGCTCGAGGGCGCGCGCATCCTCGCCGACCGGCTGGGCGACGCCGACGTGGCGGGGGCGGGCATCAGCGTCGTCTCCGGCGGTACCGACGTCCACCTCGTCCTGGTGAACCTGGGTGCCGACGGTATGGACGGCCGCCAGGCCGAGGACCGGCTCGCGGCCGTCGACATCACCGTGAACCGCAACGCGGTGCCGTTCGACCCGCGGCCGCCGATGGTGACCTCGGGTCTGCGGATCGGTACGGCCGCGCTCGCCACCCGTGGGTTCGGGGCCGAGGCGTTCACCGCGGTCGCCGACGTGATCGCGCGCGCCCTGCTGCTGCCGGCCGACCTCCCGGCCGACGACCCGGCGATCGCCGGGCTGCGCGACGAGGTCCGGGCGCTGGCCCGCAACCATCCGCTCTACCCCGGCCTGGGGTGACCCGATGACTGTGAGCGTGTTCGACCTGTTCTCGATCGGCATCGGACCGTCGAGCTCGCACACGGTGGGTCCGATGCGGGCAGGCGCCCGGTTCGCCGAGGAGCTTGGTGCGGACGGTGTGCTCGACGAGGTCGTGGAGCTCGAGGTGATCCTCTACGGGTCCCTCGCCGCGACCGGCGCCGGGCACGGCACGCTTCCCGCCGTCCTGCTGGGCCTCGAGGGCCGGCACCCCCACGTCGTGACCGGGGAGACGGTGCAGACCCGCACCGCGGAGATCGCCGACACGGGCCGGATCCGGCTCGGCGGCGTCCGGGAGGTGCCGCAGCGGATCGACGACATCGTGCTGCGGCCCCGTACCGTCCTGCCCGAACACCCCAACGGGATGACCCTCAGGGTCCGGGACGGTGCGGGCACGACCCTGCGCGAGAAGACCTATTTCTCGGTCGGCGGCGGGTTCGTCCACGAGAAGGGCGAGGGCGACGGCTCGGACGACGGCGGGTCCACCGGCCCGTTCGGGACGGCGGCGGAGCTGCTCGAGTGTTGCGTCGAGTCCGGATCGTCGATCTGCGACGTCATGCTCGAGTTCGAGCGCACCACGCGTTCCGAGGACGAGGTGCGCAAGGGCCTGCTCGAGATCCGTGACGTCATGTGGGACTGCGTTGGCCGCGGCATCACCGAGGAGGGCGAGCTCCCGGGCGGCCTGTCGGTGAGGCGCCGGGCGCGCGAGTGGTACGAGCGGCTGCGGGTCGAGGACCCCGAGCGCGACCCCGGGTTCGCGCTCGACTGGGTCAACCTGGTAGCGATGGCGGTGAACGAGGAGAACGCCGCGGGTGGGCGGATCGTCACGGCACCGACCAACGGTGCGGCGGGAATCATCCCGGCGGTCATGCACTACGCGACGCACTACACCCCGATGGGTCTCTGTGACCCGGACGAGACGGCCGTGAGCTTCCTGCTCACCGCCGGTGCGATCGGGTCGCTGTACAAGGAGCTGGCGTCGATCTCGGGTGCTGAGGTGGGCTGTCAGGGCGAGGTCGGTTCGGCGTCGTCGATGGCGGCGGCCGGTCTCGCGCAGGTTCTCGGCGGCACTCCGGCGCAGGTCGAGAACGCGGCCGAGATCGCGATGGAACACAGCCTCGGCCTGACGTGCGACCCGATCGGGGGTCTCGTCCAGATCCCGTGCATCGAGCGCAACGCGATCTCGGCGGGCAAGGCGGTCAACGCGGCGCGGATGGCACTGCGGGGCAGCGGTCGTCATCGTGTCTCGCTCGACCAGGTCATCACGACGATGCGTGAGACCGGTCGGGACATGAGCGACAAGTACAAGGAGACGTCCCGTGGCGGCCTGGCGCTCACCATCCCGGTGAACGTCATCGAGTGCTGACAGGCCGGGACGACAGGTTCTGACCCGCCCGGGCGGCGACGTCCCACCCGCCCGGGTGGAGCTCACGTGCAGCCTGACGGTCAGCGGCGGTGGCCGAGCTCCTTGACGGCGCCTTCCATCACGAGCGAGTCGGTGGTGCTCACCAGGTGGGAGAGCATCGCGTCGGCCGCGGTGGGGGCGTCGCCCGCGCGGATCGCGTCGTAGATGCGGCGGTGGTCGGCGAGCGAGGTGGCCGGCTGGCCGCTGCGCGTCAGCGACGTCGCCGACGTCCGGTCGAGCGCCTGGCGCATGCTCTCCAGCAGGCTGATCAGGATCGGGTTGTGCGACGCCGTGGCCACCCCGACGTGGAAGCGCCGGTCGCCGACCAGGCCGGCCTCGCCTGCGTCGATCTCGCGTTCCATGTCCTCGAGGGACGAGGCCAGGTTCTTCAGGTCGGCCTCGGTGGCACGGTGCGCGGCGAGCCGGGCGCACTGGGTCTCGAGCGCCTGTCGCGTCTCCCAGATGGCCGGATGGTCGATGTGGGTCTCGACGAGCTCGGCCGCGAGTGAGGGGATGAGGTCCTCGGGGCGGCGCACGAGGTATATCCCGTCGCCGTGGCGCACCTCGACCTCGCCGCGGGCCCGCAGTGCGGTGATGGCCTCGCGGATGGACGACCTGCCGACCGCGAGCTGGCGGGCGAGGTCGCGCTCGGTCATCAGGCGGTCGCCCGGCTGCAGCTGGTTGACGTCGATGAACTCGCGGAGCCGGTCGCTCACCTGCTCGTACAGCGGCCTGCGGTCCACCGGACGGATGGGGGAGATCGCCTGTCGGTGGTCCTGACTCATGACACCCCCACGACGACGATGCGCCTCGCGCGATCCCCAGGTGATCGACTGGACCGATCCTACCCCGCCGGGCAGGTCGCCCGATCCGCAGAGACGCGGTGGACGGGCAGGAGGCCGGGCGGCGGGTCGGTGGATGTCGCGTGCCAGGTCCGACCGGGCGTACGGGGGTGCCGCCGAATGCGTCGGGGGAGAACGCGACGCGGAGTTCCGACTTTGGGTCCGCGGGGTGCCGGCACTCCGGCCGGACATGTGGGTTCGCGTCGCAATAGCCGTTGTGCAGCAAGGGAAGTGGAATGTGGAGCCGGGCACACCGTGCTGGCGAAACGCTGTCATGTTTCGCTGGGTGACAAGCAGCTCGCAGGTGATGAGACGGTTGACACATGGGGTCGCCGTCACCAAACTGGTCTGACCACCAGATGACCGCACCAAGCGTGCGGTGGTTGAGCTCCGCCCCCTCTGCACGACGACAACAGCGAGGAGATTGACGTGCGCGCTCTAGCGGCTCTCGGTCTGACGATCGGTGTCCTGGTTGGGCTCTGGGTCTATGTGAGCGGCCTGGTCGGCCTCCCCCCGTGGGTCGCCGTGATCATCTGGGCCGGGTTCTTCGCCGCCGGCGGCAAGGTCGGCGGGTTCCTCAAGATGGGTGCCGCCAGTCTGTCGGGTGTGCTGTGGGCGTGGCTCGCAGTGACGCTGGCCGGGCTGGTCGGTGCCTGGGCGGGTGCGCTGCCCATTGCGGTCGCGATCGCCGCGTTCGTCATGTGCGTCCAGGCCGGATGGTCGCCCCTGTCGTTCATCCCGGGTACCTTCATGGGTGCCGCGTGCCTGTTCGGCACGTCGATCGACGTCCGTTCCACGGTCATCTGCATCGTGGTCGGCCTCGTACTCGGGTTCGTCTCCGAGTGGTCCGCGGGCCTGATCACCGGCGCCGGCAAGGCCGCGGAGTCCTCGGACGCGTCGGTGGCCAACGCCTGATCTGCTGTTGGAATTGGTCTGAACACCTGACCTATGAGGAGTAGTCGATGGGTTCCACCTTCATCCAGCGCCACGGACTGTGGAGTGCTGAGCAGCAGGACCAGGCCGACAAGATCGCGGCCCAGGTCACGGAGCAGGGTCTGCGCCAGGTCCGCGTCGCCTGGGGTGACCAGCACGGCATCCTGCGCGGCAAGACGCTCGAGGCCGGGCACTTCCTGTCGGTCCTGCGCAACGGCAAGGACTTCCAGACCGCCACGCTGATCTTCGACACCACGAACAACCCGGCCGTGCCGCCGTTCGCGGCCGACGGCTTCGGCGACCCGCGCATGACCGGTCTCCCCGACGGCGTGCTCGTCCCGGACCCGGGCACCTTCCGGATCCTCCCGTGGCTCGACAAGACCGGCTGGGTGCTGTGCAACCTGCACTACCGTTCGGGTGAGGTCGTCCCCTTCGACACCCGCGGCATCCTGCAGTCGCAGCTCTCGCAGCTGAAGGACGAGGGCTGGAACTTCGTCGCCGGCATCGAGCTCGAGTTCTACATCACCAAGCTCGAGGACCCGCGCCTGTCGTTCGAGCAGAGCGGCTACCCGCCGGACCCGCCCCAGGTCTCCGCCGTCTCCCACGGCTTCCAGTACCTGACCGAGAACCGTGGTGACGAGATCACCCCGATCCTCGACATCCTGCGCGACAACGTGGTGGCCCTCGGCCTGCCGCTCGCGACCGTCGAGGACGAGTGGGGCCCCGGCCAAACCGAGTTCACCTTCGAGGTGATGGAGGGTCTGCAGGCCGCCGACTCGGCGATCCTGCTGCGCAGCGCCATCAAACAGCTCTGCCGCCGCAACGGCCACCACGCCACCTTCATGTCCCGCCCGGCCCTGCCGAACGCGTTCTCGAGCGGTTGGCACCTGCACCAGTCCCTGGGCAACACCGAGGTCGAGAACGCCTTCGCCGGCACCGCCGACGAGGTCCTCTCCGACACCGGCCGCCACTGGATGGCCGGCCTGCTCGAGCACGCGCGTTCCTGCTCGGTGCTCAGCACCCCGACCGTCAACGGCTACAAGCGCTACCTGCCGGACTCGTTCGCCCCGGACCGCATCGCGTGGGCCGAGGAGAACCGCGGCGCGCTGATCCGCGTCGCCGGTGGTCGTGGCGACTCGAACACCCACCTGGAGAACCGCGTCGGCGAGCCGGCCGCGAACCCGTACCTGTACCTGGCCTCCCAGGTCATCTCGGGCCGCGACGGTCTGCGCAACAAGCTCGACCCGGGCCCCTCGGCCGACGAGCCGTACCAGGTCGAGGCCGAGCGCCTGCCGGGCTCCCTCGAGGAGTCGATCGAGCTCTTCAAGAAGAGCAGCCTGCTGCGCTCCGAGCTCGGTGACCCCTTCGTCGAGTACCTCTCGACGGTCAAGGGCAGCGAGGTCAAGCGCTTCAACGCCGCGGTGACCGACTGGGAGCAGCGCGAGTACTTCGAGGTCTACTGACGTGATCGACGACGCCGGCGCGGGGGTGCCGGGACTTCGGGTCCTGGCAGCCTCTCGTCTCTCGGACCCGGACCCGCGATCGACCCTGACGGTCGCGGCCGCCCAGCTCGGCGGACGGTGGCTCGACGTCGGCGCGCGCATGAAGCGTCTCGCGGAGGCGGCCCACGTGGCCGCCTCCGCGGGGGCTCAGGTGCTCGCCTTCCCCGAGACCTACCTCTCGGGCTATCCCTTCTGGCTCACCCGCACGCACGGCGCCAACTTCGAGGACGTCGCGCAGAAGCAGTGCTACGCCTACTATCTCGACTCGGCGATCGAGGTCGGTGGACCGGAGCAGCGCGAGCTCGAGGCACTCGCGACCGATCTCGGCCTGACCCTCTACGTCGGTGTCACCGAACGTGGACGTGGCCCGGCCAGCGGGTCGACCTACTGCACGCTCCTGGCCATCAAGCCCGGCGACGGGCTCGTCGGTCACCACCGCAAGCTGGTCCCGACCTACGACGAGCGCCTCGTGTGGGCCCAGGGCGACGGGAACGGTCTGCGGACCCACACCGTCGGCGCGGCCCGCGTCGGTGGCCTCAACTGCTGGGAGAACTGGATGCCGCAGGCGCGGCACGCCCTCTACGCCGACGGCGAGCAGGTGCATTTCGGGACGTGGCCGGGCGCGAGCTCGGTCAGCGCCGACATCACCCGCTTCACGGCGCAGGAAGGCCGGGTGTTCGCCATTTCGGCGTCCGGCATCCTGACCATGGACGACGTCCCCGACGACTTCCCGCTGTTCGACGAGCTGCACGCGAACTCGTCGCCGATGCCGTTCGACGGTGGGTCGGGCATCGCGGCACCCGACGGGACATGGCTCGTCGAGCCCGTCAAGGGAGAGGAAGGCCTGATCGTCGCCGACCTCGACCTCCGCGCCGTGGCCCAGGCGCGCCTGACCTTCGACCCGACCGGCCACTACAGCAGGCCGGACGTCTTCGGCGTCACCGTCGACCGCACCCGTCGGGAAGCGGTCGCGTTCACCGACTCGAGCACCTCCGAGGCAATCAGTGAGTGACAGTGCAGCGGCCCCCGACAGCCGGGCGGCCGAGGACACGATCCTGGTCGTCCAGCACCAGGACGACGCCGGCCCGGGCAACCTCGGCGAGTGGCTGACCGACAACGGGCTGCCGTGGGAGCTGGTCGACGCGTCGACCGACACGCTGCCAGCACCGGCACGCTTCCGGGCGCTCGTCGTCCTGGGCAGCCGGGAGGCCGCCTACGACGACACCATCCCGTGGCTCGCGGCGGAGAAGGACTTCGTCCGCGAGACGATGGCGCTGGGCACCCCGGTGTTCGGGATCTGCTTCGGCGCGCAGCTGCTGGCGATCCTGTTCGGGGGGAACGTGCAGAAGGCGTCGACGATCGAGCGGGGCTGGATCCCGATCTCGCCGTCCGTCGACCCGGCCGACGACGACTACGCCGAGCTCGTCGACTCGACCTGGTTCGAGTGGCACGGTGACGAGATCACCGCGCCGGGCTCGGCGACGATCGTCTCGCGGGGGAGCTGTGTCCAGGCGTTCCGCCGGGACGGGCACCTCGGTGTGCAGTTCCACCCCGAGGTGACCGAGACTCAGCTGGTCCAGTGGATGGACAGTGACCGTCGGCTGAAGCTGCTCGCCGAGGCCGGCGGGGAGCGGGCCGACCTGCTCGCGGACACCGCGACGCAGCTGCCCGAGGCGATCGCGGCGGCGCACCGCCTCTACTCCCGGTTCTTCCTGGGGGCATAGGAGCGCGACACGCATGAGCCGGGTGGTGCCGGCCCCCGACCAAGGCCGGCACCACCCGTCTGCCCGGCTCCCGGGTGACGACGAGGACCTCCCGCTCGAGAACCCGTGCACCCGGGACGCCGGGCCCTTGCATGTCCGGCCGGCCGCGGGTGCCGTCGGTCCCGGTCTCCGCCGCCCGCCGCAGACCCCCCCCGCATCGCCGCCCGCTGCCGCTCGACGACGCCGCCCGGATCGGCCACGAAGCGGTCGTAGGCCTGCGTGCCGAGTGCCTGCCGGTGCCGGCCGGCGATCTCGGCCCATGATCGCGCCGGCCGTGCGCATCTGGGCGCGGGCCGCTGACCGGCGGGGATGTGCCCGCCCCGGTCCGGCGACCGGGCCGGCGCGCACGCCCTCGTCCCCGGACGACCTCGCGGCGACCCCGGGTGGGTGGGCTAACGTCCGGACCGGTACGCGCCCGCCGGGGGGCCGTGGATCCGGTGGAGGGGGAGTGCTCATGACGGTGAACGGCGGCCGGGTGACGCTGCCCGGGGACACTCACTACAACCGGATGAAGGCCGATCTGCTCGGCGGCCGGTTCCCACCGGGTACCGTGCTGCACGAGACGGCGATGTCCGAGGTGTACGGCGTGTCCAGGACGCCGGTCCGCGAGGCGCTCGTCCGGCTCGCGCAGGACCGGCTGATCGAGCGGACGACGCGCGGGTTCGTCGTCCGCAGGCGGACGCCGGAGGAGATCCTCGAGATCTACGACGCGCGGATCGCGCTGGAGGCCACTGCCGCCGCGCTCGCGGCCGAGCGCCGTGGGGAGTTCGACCTGCAGCTGCTGGCGAGCCTGCACGCGTCCTCCACGGCGGAGACCGACGACGCGGCCCGGATCCGGACCAACGCCCTGTTCCATCTGGCGATCCGGTCGGCGGCGCGCAACGGGCTGATCGGTGCGCTGCTCGCGGATCTCGACGACCTGCTGACGATCTCCACGCCGGACCGGTCCCTCGGGGAGCCCCCCGAGCGCAGCATCGGGGAGCACGCCGAGCTGGTCGAAGCGATCCGCCGGCGTGACGCCGATACTGCCCGCGCCATAATGTCCACACACTTGATCCGAATGCGGGATCTGCGTGTCCGGACACTTCTGCACGAGCGAGAGTGACGCGCAGGCCACATTTCCGATGACCGTCGCCCGCTCTCTGTACTCGTTGTAGTACGCCCCCTGTGGGTCGTCGCGCGCTCGGTCGTTCCGCTCGTCCGCCGGCTGCTTGCGGAACGGGATGGGGTCTCGGCGCCTGGCGACTTCCGGCGGCCACGAACCCGGGTCCCCTCGATCCGACCGTGATTCTCGACGTCGTGCGCATCGCCGAGCGCGGGACGCTCGACCACGTCTTCGCCGGGAGCGCCCTGGGTCAACCCGTACGGCGTGCACTTCTCGCGCATGAAGGTCAGCGACCTGCTGCTGGACGGCGACGGCAAGGTCGTCGGCGGCAAGAAGCGGACCAACAAGACCGCCTTCGCGATCCACGCCGCGATCCACCACGCCCGGCCCGACATCGCCGGCGTCGCGCACGCGCACACGCTGCACGGTCGTGCGTAGGCCTCGCTGAGCCGCCCGCTCGAGGAAGCAGTCTGGTGGTTCATCACGATGGACCGCGCGTGCCGGACGCAGCTGATGGCCGAGACCGCCGGCACCCCGCGGATCATGTCCGACGAGGAGGCCGAGCCGGCCCACCGCCAGTTCGGCAACGCCAACCAGGCGCGGCACAGCTTCGAGATGCTCGCCGACATCATCCAGGAAGAGGAGCCCGGGTTCTCGACCGAGAACCCCCGCTGAACAGGTGGGTCCGGCCGGTGATCCGGGCCGGGGTCACTTCTCCTCGGCGAGCTCCTGGTCGTCCTCACCCGGCGCACCGGGACGGACGAGTACCAGCATCACCCGCGTCGTCACGTCGCCGAGGTTGTTCAGCTGGTGGCTCAGGTCGCCCGGGACCATCGCCACGTCGCCCGACCGGAGATCGATCCGGTGCGTGCCCGACCGCACCTCGATCTCCCCCTCGAGGACGATGAACACCTCCTTCGCGCCCGGCGAATGGGGGTGGAACGGTCCCGCCGAACAGTGGGGCGGCAGCGTGTACCGCACGATCTCCACGCCCTCGACGACGGGGAGCACCGACTCGCGGATCGCGCCCGTCTCCTCGTCGACCAGGCTGACCGCGCCGTCGCCCCTGACCACCTGGACCTCGGACGACGCACCCGCGACCGACAGCATCGTGGCCAGCGGAACCTGCAGCGCGTCGGCGATCCGTGCTGCCGAGGAGAGGCTCGGGTTGCGCTCGCCGCGCTCGATCTTCGACAGGGTTGCCCGAGACACGCCGCTGAGCGTCGCCAGGGACTCGAGGCTCAGCCTTGCCTGGTGCCGGCGCAGCCGCAGGCGCGCTCCGAAACTCGCATTCACACGCTGTGAATATCACGGCCGGCCCTCTGGTCGGCGCGACCTGCACTCCGAGGAGACACACAGAATGCCGTTCGTCGTCACGACGGCCTGTCTCGACAGCCTGGATCGCAGCTGCCTGCACCAGTGCCCGGTGGACTGCATCTACCTGGGTGGACGCATGACGTACGTCAATCCGGACGAGTGCATCGACTGCGGTGCATGCGAGCCCTCGTGCCCCCAGAACGCGATCTTCCACATCGACGACCAGCCGACCGACGAGGTGCACCTCGCTCCAGTGGCCGAGAAGTTCTTGCGCAGGATTGGCGCGGTCGGTCGCAATACGGACCGTGGTCCGCTGAATACGGACCCGCCGGAGATCGCGGAACTTCTGCGGCACCCGCCCGGTCGACGAGCCGGCTACGGTCGGCCGACGCCGTTCGCGGCGTACCCGGCACAGCGTTGCACCTGGCGGGTGCGGCGCTGACCACCGCGCCGCGGCCGATCACCGTGGGGTGTCAGCTCGCGAGGCGCATCGCGCGCGCCGCCGCACCGCGTTGTGCGACGAGCCGGGCCGAGGAGTCGGCCCCGGCCCGGTGACAGTCCCAGGCCGTGTCGAGCAGGCGGTTGAGGATCGTGGAGACGAGACCGGCAGGGAGCGCGGCGACCGCGGTGTCCGCCCGGCGGAGCGCATCGGCGACGGCGACCGACCCGGGTTCGGCGCGGAGGGCGCCGATGGCGTTGTCGACGGCGTGCGCGGCCCAGCGCAGCGCGCCGGTCGCGGGGGTGTGAGTGTCGGCAAGCATGATCGACACCTCCTTGCGGTCCGGCCGGATGTCATCCCTTGGTCATCTTCGTCAAGGTAGCATTGACCGTGGCGCAGTCAAGAGAGGGTTGACCGGTTTGACCAAGAAGAAGGTGTTCGCGCACGTCAGGGAGGCTGTCGACGAGCTGGAGAGCTCCAGCGACGATCTCGTCCGGCTCGCTGCGGCGCGGACGCTCCGGCAGCTGGCCGAGCAGGTCGAGCGCGAGGTCGTCGACGACGCACGCGCCGCCGGGCTGCGCTGGATCGACATAGGCGAGGTCTACGGCACGTCCAAGCAGAGCGTGCAGCAGCGCTTCACCACCCGCCGCGCCGCCGTCGAGAGCTGACCACCGCCGGCGGGCGGAGCGAGATCCACCGGCTCCACGCCGCGCCGGTCGTCGGCGGGACGTGCCCGAGTTCGTCGGCCGCCGGGCGAGCTCCGGGAGCTGCGCCGGGGTTCGCCGACGGGGTGCGCGTCGTCGAGCTCGCGTCGCTGCGCAACCCGGCACTGCTGCCCCAGGCGGTGTTCGACGGCCTCGGCCGCCGCGAGCAGCCTGCTCGTCGAGAATCAGGGCCGCGGCGGTGCCGTAGAGGAAGAAGTCGTGCCACTCCAGGGTGGTGCCGGCGAGGGTCGGTCGCAGTCCTGGCCGCCGACGGGCGCGCCGAGCTCGCTGCGCTGCTCATGCGCCATGACCCGGGCCACACCAGATGCCGATTCTGCTCTGCGGGTACAGCCGAACCGGCATGGTTCGCGGACACGCCCGCGCCCGGTGTGTGCGGACCGCGCGGTGCCCGGGTCAGCCCCGCCCGTAGAGCCGCGCGATGTCGGGGGAGTCGAGCCAGCCGCTGTAGGCGGGCGACTGCGGCCGGCCGTCGGGGGAGTCCTGCCACTCCTCCTGGCGGCCGAAGGGCAGGACGTCGGCCAGCGTGAACGTGTACGTCAGCTGCTCGACGCCGCGGCCGCTGGTGTACCAGGTCCGGTGGACGTCGTCGCCGTGACGCAGGAAGATGTTGATCGCGAAGCCCCCGCCGGGTGGGGCGTCGACGTCGGAGCCGAACGTGCTGTCGGCCGTCGAGTACCAGTCCATCGTGTTGCCGACGCGCTGCGCGTAGGCCAGTGCGTCGTCGATGGGGCCCTGGGTGACGACGACGAAGCGGGCGTCGTAGTTGTCGAGGAAGCCGAGCCGGGTGAACGACGAGGTGAAGCTGGTGCAGCCGCCGCACTGCCACTCGGCGCCGGGCTCCCACATGTGGTTGTAGACGATGAGCTGCGAGCGCCCGGCGAAGACGTCGACGAGCCGGACCGGGCCGTCCGCGCCGACGAGGGTGTACTCGGGCATCCGCACCATCGGGAGCCGGCGACGCTGCGCCGCGATGGCATCGAGCTCCTTCGTGGCGGCCTTCTCCCGGGCCCGCAGATCGGCGAGCTCACGGCGCCAGGTCTCGACGTCGACGACGGGTGGCTCGGCCATGCTCGCGGACTCCTTCGGCTCGGCGCGGGACTCGACGGTATCGACGTGGTCCACGATCCGCAGGGACAGCAGCGGCGCCCCGATGTCGCGGACCGCGGCGAGCACCCCGTGCAGCCGCGCCTGGTCGGCCAGCGCGCCGGTCAGGGTGGAGGTGCCGTCGGGGTGGCGGAGCAGCGCGAGCCCGTCGAGCCGGGGCGACCAGTGGTCGTCGAGGTGGCCGCGGAGCCGGAGCTCGTAGACGGCGCTCACCTCCGCGCCCCTGCGGGGGTGACGCCGCGTCGGCGGACGATCCACTCCGCGACGGCCAGGTTCAGCACCCAGCCGGCGCCGTTGGCGAGGTCGGTGACGAGCACCCCGGTACCGAACAGCGCGTACCCGACACCGATCGTCACCGTCTGGGTCCCCGCGGCCAGCGCGATCGCGTAGGCGCGGATCATCCATGCCCCGTGCGCGGCGAGGTCGCGGCGGTGGGCGGCGGCGACCCCGAGCACGAGCGTCGCGGCCTGCGCCGAGCCGAGGGCGAGCCGCAGCACGAACAGGATGTCGCCGGTGCCGGCCTTCGCGGGGGTGAACAGCGTCAGCCACAGCGCCGACGCGGCGACGACCAGCCCCGCGAGGACCACGACCCGGCCCGCACGCCGGTGCCATCCGCGGCGGCGCAGCGCGGGGACGAACTGCGCGGCGCCGGCGAGGACGAACACCGCTGCGCCGACGATGTGCGCCACGACGGGCAGGGGACCCGCGTCGAAGCGGGGGTCGGCGGCGACGACTGCGGGCCCGCCGGCGAGCTGCAGCAGTCGCAGCCCGCCCGCGACCAGCGGGATCGTGCCGAGCGCCACCAGCGCGGCGGGTGCCGGCCATGCCCGGGTGGGGCTGGTCATCGCGCGAGAACCGCGTCGGTCGGCACCGCCGCAACGGTCCGGCCGGCGTTGTGCCACAACGAGACTCCGAGGCCGATCAGCGCGACGCCCATGGGGACGGCGGCGAGCCGGATCACCGAGTGCGGGACGAACGAGCCCGCCAGCGTGAGGACGGGCGCGACCGCCAGCAGCAGTGACGCCCAGCGGGCCAGGACCCGCGCCCGGAACAGCGCGATGCCGAGCAGGACACCGCCGCCCAGGTAGAGCGCGAACGAGACCGTGCCGAGCGCGGCGACCGCACCGAGGCCACCGGTGTCGCCGCCGAGCGGGATGGCCAGGATCTCGTCGACGATCCGGGGCGCGTCCGCGGCCAGCTCGGGCAGCACGAACGCCTCGACGAACGTGTAGGCGATCGTCACCAGGTAGAAGCCGCTGAACGCCAGGTACCCGACGAGGCCGGTGACGCCGGCCTGTCGCACCTGCCGCAGGTAGACGCCCGTCATACCGGCGAGGCCGAGGACCGCCATGAGCAGCGTCAGGTGGTGGACGACGGCCCATGCGGTCGTGCCCACGGCAGCGACGGTCTCGACGGGGTGGATGAACTGCACGAACCCGAACAGCAGGCCCGACGCCGCGGCGGCGAGGCCCGCGGCCCGGGTGAGGGCGATGGCGGTGACGGTCATGTCGGCTCCTCGGGTTGCGGTGTGGCGCTGACGCTAGGAACCGATGTGGTGAGCGCACATCACACGACGATGTGAGCGCGCCCGGCGAGCGTCAGAGCAGGCCGCGTTCGCCCGCGCGCCGGACCGCGGCCCTGCGGGTGTTCACGTCGAGCTTGGTGAAGATGCTCTTGGTGTGGGTGCGCAGCGTGTTGACGGTGACGTACAGGCTCCGCGCGATCTCGGGGCCGGTGAGGTCGGTGGCGAGCAGCCGCAGCACGTCGCGCTCGCGGGCGCTGAGCACGTCGACGACCTGAGATGTCGTGTGCGGCAACAGGTGTGCAGCGTGCTCCGACTGGGCGGCGGCACGGTCGAGCAGGCCGGCCAGCGGTGGGCCCTCGTCGAGGAACAGCCGCGCGAACCCGGCCGGGACGCCGAGGCCGAGGGCGGCGACGAGCTCGGCGTCGGCGTCGGCCCCACGGCCCTGGGCCTCGTGGACGAGCGCGCGGAGCAGCCGGACCTCCACGATGCTCGCGTCCCGGTGGCCGCGACGGGCGTCGGTCTCGATGCGGTCGAGGATGTCGGTGACCTCGTCGCCGAGGTGTCCGTTCTCGCGGTGCTCCGCCAAACGCAGCCGCACGAGGGTGAGCTGGTCGAACTCGGCCAGGTGGGACGGCTCGTCGGGGACGGCGATCCCGCGCTCGCGCAACGACTCCCGTGCCTCGTCGAGCCGGCCCGCCGCGATCAGCACCCTGGCCCGCACCGACGCGATCGGGCGTATGTCCGGGAAGAAGCCCGGCAGGTACAGCGGCGCGGCCTCGTCGAGCAGCCGCAACGCGTCGTCGAGGTCGCCGCGGGCCCGCGCCAGCCCCGCCGCCGTGGTGAACCAGCGATGCCGGTTCTCCAGCAGCGACGCGCCCTCGCCCAGCTCCCGCGCGGCCCGCAGGTGCTCGTCGGCGGCGGGGAGATCGTCCTGCTCACGCAGCACATCGGCCAGCGCGACGTGCAGGTCACCGGTCGTCGTCAACGGTGTGGCGTGGGCCCGTGCGGTGGCGAGCGCCCGTTCCAGCAGGTGACGGGCCTGCACCGGCCGGCCCCGCGCCCGCCGCATCTCGGCGAGCACGACGGTCGCACCCAGCTCGTCGGCGAGGTTCCCGGCCGCGGCGAGGCTGCGGACGGCGTCGGAGAAGGTGTCGACGGCCGTCGCCATGTCGCCGTCGGCCCACGCGGCCAGGCCGAGGAACCCGGCGGCGCCCCCACGGGCCAGGTGGTCGTGCGGGCCGGCGAGGTCGAGGGCGCTGCGGGCGTGGGCGAGGGTCCCGGCGACGTCGCCGCGGGCCTGCGCCACCGACGCCCGGTAGATCGCGACCGTCGCCGGCAGGGCCCGGAGCTCGTCGGCGCGGGCGGCGACCCGCGCGGGATCACCGTCGATGGCCGCCGCCGGCCGCGCCAGGGCCGCCTCCGCGGCGTCGAGCCGGTCGTCGACGCCGTCGAGGTCGCCCTCCGACAGCCGCGTCCACGCCGCCGCGGTGCCGAGCAGGGCCCGCGCGCGGACCTGCTCGTCGGGCAGCGCGCGCAGCCAGTCGCGCAGGGTGCGGTCCTCGCGGTTGCGGCGCAGCTCCGGCAGGCCCAGCTCGACCAGGTCGGCTGCCAGGCCGGCGTCGCCGCCGGCGACGGCGTGGCCGACGGCGTCGGTGAGCTCACCGTGGGCGGCGTGCCAGCGGGCCGCGGCGCGGTGCAGCGACGGGACCCGGTCGGGCGACCCGGCCGTCAGGCGCGCGCGCAGTGCCTCGCCGAACAGGTGGTGGTAGCGGTACCAGGTGCGTCGCCCATCGAGCGGCACGACGAACACGTTGTCGCGGTCCAGGGTCTCCAGGGTCGCGGCGCCGTCGTCGCGGCCGGTCAGCGCGTCGCACAGCGGGCCGGTGAGCTGCGCGAGCACCGACGTCGCCAGCAGGAAGTCGCGGACGTCGTCGGGCCGACGGCGCAGCACCTCCTCGACGAGGTAGTCGAGGACGAACCGGTGACTGCCCGCGAAGTCGTCGACGAACCCGTCGACGTCGTCCTGGCCGTGCACCGTCAGCGCCGCCAGCTGCAGCCCGGCCGCCCACCCCTCGGTTCGGGCGCCGAGGGCGGCGACGTGCGCGTCGGTGAGGGGCAGCCCCATCACGCCGGTGAGGAACTCGGCGGCCTCCGGAGGGGTGAAGCGCAGGTCCGCGGCGCGCAGCTCGACCAGCTCGTCGCGGACGCGCAGCCGGGGCAGCGGCAGTGGTGGGTCGGCACGGGTCGCGATCGCCAGCGTGACCCCTGCCGGAAGGTGGTCGAGCAGGTAGGCGACGCACTCGTGCACCCCGGGGTCGTCGACGACGTGGTAGTCGTCGAGGGCCAGCACGGTCGCGCCGGGAAGCCGGTCGAGGTCGTCGACGAGCGCGGCCGCGAGCGTCTCGACCACGGCGGGACGGCCGCTGTCCATGAGCGCGAGCGTCGCCGCACCCAGGTCAGGGGCCACGCGCCGCAGCGCGGCGACGACCGCGGTGAGGAACCGTCGCAGGTCGTCGTCGGACGTGTCGAGCGACAGCCACGCGACCGCTGCGACGTCGATCCCGTCCGAGGTCAGCCACTGCGTGAGCATCGTGGTCTTGCCGAAGCCGGCCGGGGCCGAGACGAGGACCAGCCGCGGCGAGCCGCGCCGGACGTCGTCGAGCAGGCGCGGGCGGGGGACGAGACGACGCCGCGGTGCCGGGACGCGGACCTTCGTCCCGGGCACCGGCATCGGGCGAGGATAGCCGCGGGGCGGGGAATCCGAAGTGGAGAGATCAGCCCGTCCGGCCGATCCGCTGCGCCGCATCGCGGTCCAGACTGACCTCGACACCGACGTCAGGGGGAGACCGTGGCAGCAGTTCCCGTGTTCAAGAACGGCACCAACGTCCGCCGGGGCGGTAGCACGAAGGGCAACCCGGACAACATCCTCGGCGCGATCGACGCGGGCGACTACAACGCCATCGGCCAGTGTGCGGGCGAGCAGGTCACCGAGGGCGAGAACACCAACTTCTGGTGGGTCCTGCTCGACACGCCCGTCGGCCAGGGCTGGGTCAGCGCGGTGCGGATCAACCTGGGCGGCAACAACGAGCCCATCCCCGGCATCCCCACGGGCCCCACCCACTTCAGCTGGGGCTGAGCCGACCGCGCGGACCCATCGCGCCGCCGCTCAACCGTTGCGCAGCAGCAGGTTGAGCGCGGCGCGGGTGCGGCGGCGTCGAGGGTGGGGGCGACGTCGGCCATCGCGGTGAACGCGGTGCGCGCCAGGTGCTGCGCGATGGTGCGCACGGCGACGTCGTGGTCGCGGGTTGCCGGGTTGCTGACGAGCACCCGTGTCGCGACGGGGTGCCGGTCGTCGTGGTGGCCGTCGAGCAGCCCGTCCGGGGCGTCGCCGCGGACGGTGGCGGCGAGGCGCCAGCCGGTTCACCGCGTCCTGCAGCCCGAGGTCGAGTCGGCGGAGCCGGTGGCACCATCCGGGGTATGGCGCGGCTGATGATCGTCCATCACACGCCGTCGTCCGCTACCGCGGAGCTGCTCGACGCCGTAGTCCGCGGCGCGAGCGACCCGGAGATCACGGGCGTCGAGGTCGTGCGCCGCGCGGCGTTGGGCGCCACCGCTACCGCGGCGGGGTTCCCGGGCGCCTGGATGTTCGGGTGGACCGGCAGGCTCGCCTTGAGCGGGGTCAGGGCCGAGCCCTCGCCGGACGGGACCGTGCCAGGTTCGTGACGACCGTGTGGCGTCGACGACAGACGGGCGGGGTCGCGTCTGTCAGGGTGGCCCGGTGAGCACGTCGACCGAGCACCGTGTGACGACCGAGCGCCGCGGACACGTCCTGCTGATCCGGATGGAGCGCCCCGCCAAGCGCAACGCAGTCGACGCCGCGATGACCGCCGCTCTCGACGCGGCCCTCAATGAGCTCGAGGACGACCCGGACCTCTGGTGCGGCGTCCTGTCCGGGGGGCCCGGGACGTTCTGCGCCGGAACCGACCTGGCCACCCGCGCCGGGGAGCCGACGCCGCGTGGGGGCAACTACGGCGTCGTCCGCCGCGTGCGGTCGACCCCGCTGGTGGCCGCCGTCGAGGGGGCGGCCTACGGCGGCGGGTTCGAGATCGTGCTGGCCTGCGACATGGTGGTGGCCGCGCGGTCGGCCCGGTTCGCGCTGCCCGAGGTGGCACGTGGCCTCGTCGCCAACTGTGGCGCCCTGTTCCGGACGCACCGCCCGCTGCCGCTGACCGTCGCCAAGCAGATGCTGTTGACGGGGCGGCCGCTCGATGCGCAGCGCGCCTACGACCTGGGTCTGGTCGGAGAGCTGGTCGACGACGGCGAGGCCGAGGACGCCGCGGTGGCGCTGGCCGAACAGGTGTGTGCCAACTCGCCCGTCGCCGTCCGCGCGACCCTGCGGGCCGTCGACGCCGTCGTGTCCGAGTCCGACGAGCGGGGCTGGCGCGCGACCGCCGTCGCCGGGGTCGTCATCGACGGCTCCGAGGACAAGGCCGAGGGCGTCGCAGCGTTCCTGGACAAGCGCGAGCCCCGCTGGACGGGGCGCTGAGGGTCAGGGGCGGACGCGGACGACGACCTCGGACGCGGTCACGCTCTCGACACCGACGGTGAACCCGCCCGCCTCGGTCTCGGCGCCGACCGGCACCCGGACGCGCTGGCCGGCGACCACGATCTCGGCGACGTCGTTCTGCACCCCGACGAGCTCGGCCTCGATGCCGAGCACCGACACCGCTGCCTCGCCGCTGCGGGGGAATGCGATCGTGCAGCCGTTCAGGCCACAGTCGGTCGTCGACGATCCGCCCCCGCAGCCCGAGAGGACCAGCGCGAGGGCGACGCCGACGAGGCCGAGGGATGCGCGCCGGGCGGGCGTACGGAGGGTCACGCCGCCAGGATAGTGAGGATTTGTCCGGATACGAGGCGTGGGTCGGCCCGCCTCCGCCAGGCCGCCCGGTTCGCGCCGGCCGAGGCGGTTCCCGACCTCGACCGTCGCGACGAACGAGACGACGAGCGCTGGTTGAGCGCGCCCGCGACCACGACGGCCAGCACCAGGACGAGCGTGACCAGCACGAACCATCCGTAGGTGGGTACGAGGCCGAGGCGTCCGTCAGGGCGACCAGGCCGGTGAGGTGCGCGACCTCGGCGAGGACCTTCCACACGGGGGAGCGGCGGGTGCCGCGCTCGGTGCCGCCACAGGAGCCGGCGGCACCGACGAACACGGGCCGAGCAGCACGTCGGCCGCGCCCGGGGACCGTTCGGCGGCACCGACTGCGGCTTTTTGCCGTCGGTTAACCGAGTGGCCGGGAGACTGACGGCATGACGACGAGGACCCGCGGATGACGTCCCCGACACCGACACCGCGGCGGCAGGTCGACGACACCCAGCCGATCCCCGCCGTCCTCCCGGCCGCAGCGGCCGGGCCCGGGCCCGGAGCCGACGCCACGCAGGCGATCATGCCGCCGCGGACGGGCCCCGGCGCGCCGCCGCCGCAGGCCACCCAGGCCATGCCGGCCGGCGATCCGCCCGGCGGCACCCGGACCACACAGGTGGTCGCCGCCGCGGCCCCGCGGCGCCCGCGGTGGCTGGTGCCCGGCGCGATCGCGCTCGTCGTCGTCCTCGTCGCGGGCGTGCTGTGGTGGGTGCTCTCGCCGACGACGACCTCGTCGTCGCAGCCCGCCGGCAACGCGCCGGTCGCCGTGCCGTCAGGCGTCGGCCCGGCCCCCGCCGGGACCGGGAGGACCCTCGATGTCGCTGCCGACGGGTCGAAGCAGTTCCGCAGCATCGCCGACGCCGCCGCGCAGGCGAAGCCCGGTGACACCGTGCTGATCCAGCCCGGCTCCTACGAGGGCTTCCGGGTCCCGACGAGCGGCACCGACGGCCAGTGGATCACCTACCAGGGCGCGCCGGGCGGCGCCGTCGAGATCAACGGCGGCGACGGCAGCGACAAGGGCCGGATCGACCTGTCCGAGCGCTCGTACGTCCGGATCGCGGGCCTCTCGGTGCAGAAGGCGAACCGCTTCGGCATCTACGCCGAGAACACCTCGAACATCGTGCTCGACAAGGTCGAGGTGGCCGACTCCCGCCACGGCGGCGTCGTCTTCCTCAACGGGTCGGCGATCACCGTCCAGTACGCCGACGTCCACGGCAACAACTCCATCGGCACCGACGCCGAGATGGAGGCCATCAGCATGGACAACGTCGACGGGTTCGAGATCGTCGGCTGCACGGTGACGGGCAACGGCGAGGAGGGCATCGACGCGAAGTACGAGGCCCGCAACGGCCGCATCCACGGCAACACCGCGAGCGACAACCGCGGCCCGAACATCTACATCGACTCCGCGCACGACATCGTGGTGTCCGACAACAAGGTCTCCGGCGCCAGCGGCCCCGGCAAGACCGGGATCATGCTGGGTGTCGAGGACTACTCCGACACGCGCCGGCTGGCCAACATCGACATCGTCAACAACGTCGTGACCGGCAACAACGGCGGCGGGATCGGCTTCTTCACCGAGTCCGACGGCACCTTCTCCGACGTCCGGATCCTCAACAACACGATCGTCGGCAACGAGACGGCGGGCCTGGTCCTCGGCAACACCCGGCTGAGCGGCACGAACATCCTGCGCAACAACCTCTTCGCGGGCAACGAGCAGGACGTCAAGGGCCGCCCGGGGACGGCGTTGACCGCCGACCACAACCTGTTCGCCGCGGCGGGCGTCGGCACCGACCAGGTGACCGGCGTGCCCGAGTTCGTCGACCAGCCGGCCGGGGACTTCCACCTCAAGCCGGGCACCCCGGGTACCGCGGCCGGTTCGGCCGACGGGGCGCCGCCCGCCGACATCGCCGGCGCCCCCCGGCCGGCCGAGAAGCCCGACATCGGGGCGTACCAGACCGTGGAGTGACGTTCGGCCGACTCCGCGCCCTCGCGCAAGCCGAATGCCGGGCGCCGTCGCAGGATGGGATCCGACGATCGGCGATGGACGACGGAGGAGTGCGCGTGGCGAAGCCGGCATTCGGGGCATGGCTGGGGACGACGTGGGCGCCGCACGAGGTGCTCGCCGTGGCGGGGGAGGCCGAGGCCGCCGGGTTCGACTCCGTGTGGCTGGCCGACCACTTCATGGCCAACACCGGCACCGAAGAGGTGTCCGACCGGGGCAACCTCGAATGCTTCGGGATGCTCGCCGGCATCGCCGCGGTGGTGCCGCGGGTGCGGCTGGGCAGCCTCGTCGCGTCGATCACCTTCCGGCACCCGGCGGTGCTGGCCAACGTCGCCGCGACCGTCGACGGCATCAGCGGCGGCCGCCTCGTCCTCGGGGTCGGTGCGGGCTGGCAGCTCAACGAGCACGCCGCCTACGGGCTGGCGCTCGGGCCGGTCCGCGAGCGCATCGACCGGTTCGAGGAGGGCCTGCAGGTCCTCACCGGGCTGCTGCGGGAGCCGACCACGACGTTCGCCGGTGACCACTACACGGTCACGGGCGCACCGATCGTGACGCGGCCCTGCGCCGCCCGGCTGCCGATCCTCATCGGCGCGGCCGGTGAGCAGCGGATGCTCGGCGTCGTCGCCCGCCACGCCGACGAGTGGAACTGCTGGTCGACGCCCGAGCTGTTCGCGCACAAGTCGAACGTCCTCGACGAGCACTGCGAGCGCATCGGCCGCGACCCGCGGGAGATCCGCCGTTCCACCCAGGCGATGCTGGAGATCGACGGCGACAGCAGCGGCCCGGGCAGCGCGGTGGTCTCCGGGTCGGTCGCGCAGATCGTCGACGTCATCGGGCAGTGGGCCGACGCGGGCGTCGACGAGGTGATCGTCCCCGGCATCCGCGGCAGCGCCGACGATGCCAGGCGCCTGTTCGACCGCGTCGCCTCGGACGTCCTCCCGCAGCTCTCGTGACCCTGCGAGCGGCAATGGTCGCCATGACGACCATTGCCACTCACGAGCGCCGGAGGCGTCGTCGTCCGTCGTGTGGGAGGGCGTCGCAGCTCGCAGCGGGTCGTCGGTGCGTCGCCGGTCAAGCCTTCCAGAGCTCGAGGATCGCGGCGGCGGTCTCCGCCGGACGCTCCAGCGGCGGGATGTGACCGGCCCCGGGGATCGTCACGACCCGGCCGTCGACGAGCCCGGTCGCGGCGCGCGCGGCCCGCTCGGACGTCCACATCGGGTCCTCGGCCCCGGCGATCAGTAGCGTCGGCACGCCGATCCGATCCAGGCGCTCCGAGAGGTCCGGGCGCGCCAGCATCATCGACCGCATCACGCGGTGCATCCCGACGCGGTCACCGCCGCGGAACGCCTCCCGGACCAGGGTGGTGGTGTCCGCGTCGACGGTGGGAGACAGCAACGCGTCGACGACCGGGCCGGTGAGCGGACGTGCTCCGGCGACGCGGAAGGCTGCGGTGAGCAGGGCGATCCTGCGTCGCTGGGCGGGCGGCAGCGGCGTCGGCGGAGCGGCGATCGCGACGAGGCTGCGTATCGCGTGCCGGGCCGCGAAGGCGTATCCGACGTGCCCGCCCCAGGCGTTGCCGACCCAGTCGACCTCCGGGCCCAGGTCGAGGGCCCGCAGCACCTGGGCGGCGGCGTCGGCGCAGTCGTCGAAACCGAACCGGCGTGGTGGGCGGCCGGCGCGGCCGTGCCCGGGGCCGTCGAGCAGGACGAGCGTGCGGTGCGCGCCGAGTGTGGCGCGGACGCGGTCCCACTGCCGCGCGTCCAGGAACAGGCTGTGCCACAGGAGGGCGGGCGGCCCGGCGCCGTCGACCTCGACGTACACGGTGCCGATCCCGGTATCGATGCGCATGGCAATCTCCCTCGAAAGATGCTTCGGAATCCGAAGCTTCGGAAACCGGAGTATGTTCGGCGATCGTGGCCCCGTCAACCCGTCCCCTGCCCACCGACAGGCTCGCCGTCGGACAGGTCCTCGTGCGGCTGCTGCAGCGGTTCCGGCACGCCGTGCTGGAGGTCGCCGCCGAGCACGGCGTCACCGACGTGCGAGAGGCGCACCTGCCCGTCCTCGGCAACGTCGGCGTCGACGGGGTCCGGCTGACGACGTTGGCCCGTCGTGCACAGCTGAGCCTCGCCGCGTGCGCCGAGCTCGTCGACGACCTGCAGCGCAAGGATTACCTGGAACGTCGTCGCGACCCCACCGACGGCCGCGCGAAGCTGATCGTGCCCACTCCACGGGGGCGGGAGCTCCTCGAGCTGGCCGGTAGGCGGGTCGCGGAGATCGAGACGGCATGGGGTGACCGGGTCGGGCCCACCGAGTTCGAGCAGGCGATGCGCACCCTCGACCGGCTCGTCGCGATCCTCGACGAGGAGGGTGGTGGCCGCGACGTGTGACCGGTCAGCCGGCGGGCTCGTGGGGGAAGCGCACGCGCAGGGCGGCCGCGGCGAGCGCGGCGGCGGCCACCACGATCGCGCCGAGCAGCAACGCCGGCCGGTACCCGCCGCCGAGCAGCGGCGCGGCCACGATCGGCCCGAGGATCTGGCCGACGCTGTAGCCGACGGTCAGCACCGCGATCGAGCGGGCGAAGCCGAGCTGGGTGCCGATGGGCAGCGAGATCGTCGCGACGGCCAGGAACGTCGCCCCGAACAGCACAGCCGCGACGACCGCCGTAACCGTCCCGGCGACGAGCGCGGGCAGCGCGATCCCGACCGCCTGCACGACCAGCGCCGCGAGCAGCAGAGTGGGCCGCGACCAGCGACGGATCAGCATCGTCCACAGCGCGCACGACGGCAGCGCCGCCAGCCCGACGACGATCCAGGTCCACGCGCCGACGGCTCCGGAGGTGTTCTGCTGCACCGCCGCTACCAGGAACGTCCCGGCGATGATGTAGCCGACGCCCTCGAGCGAGTAGCTGACGAACAGCGCCATGAACCACGGCCGGGTTCGGCGCCGTGGACGGCCGGCGGCTGCGGCGTCGGGCGCCGGGTCACCGCCCACGGGCAGCATCCACGCGACCGACGCGAGCAGCGCCGCCAGCGCCGCCGACGCCCACCAGGCGACGGTCCAGTCCGCGACGACCCTCACCACCGCGACGAGCAGCCCCGACAGCGCGATCCCCGCGCCGACGCCGCCGATCGTCCAGCCGACGAGATGGTCGGCGTGCCCGCGCAGGTCGGAGAGGACGGTCGTGAACGTCGCGACGAACACGACGGCGCTCGCGATGCCCGCGACACCGCGGAGGACCTCCCACGCCGGCACGTTCGTGGTGACCGCCATCAGCGCGACTGCCGCCACGAGCAGCACCAGCGACAGCCGGTAGACGCTCCGGGAGCGCATCGCGGCGGGCGCGACCGTCCCGATCACGGCGCCGACGAGGTAGCCGACGTAGTTGGCCGTCGCGAGCGCGGCGGCGGACTGCGCGCTCAGCCCGGCCTGGTCCTCCATCAGTGGCAGGATCGGGGTGAAGACGAAGCGGCCGATCCCCATCGCCGTCGCGAGCGCGCAGGCGCCGAGCGCGACCGTCCGCCACGGCGTCGCCGAGCGGGTGGGAGCGTCGGTGGTCATCGGGCTCCCGGTGTCGACGGTGGTCGCGGTGTCGCCGTCGACGCTATGTCGCGGTCGCGAGCACCGGAAGCCCGACCGCGATCCCAGCCGTACCGATCGGTACGCCCGCGGCTGCGACTTGTGGGCCGGGCCACAGGTTGCTACAACGGAACCATCCCTCGCCGGCATACCGGACGGTAGGTCGACGAGCCCGTCCGCGACAGGAAGGTGCCCGGTGGACCGCACGTCGGAGCTGGCCCTCATCGACGAGATAGCCGATCTCCTCGCCCGCGGCACGACGGCGATGGCCGCGGACGTGGGCCGCGTCCGCACCGTCGACATCGTCGGGCCGGAGCGCGCCGAGGCGGAGCGGGCCCTGTTCACGCAGCGTCCGCTCGTCGTCGCCCCCGGGGCCGCGGTCCCGCGGCCGGGCGACTTCGTGGCCGACGAGATCGCGGGCATCCCGCTGCTGGTCGTCCGCGGTGACGACGGGGTCGTCCGCGTCTTCCTCAACGCCTGCCGGCACCGCGGGAACCTGGTGTGCGAGGAGGCGTCGGGGAACCAGCGGGTGTTCTCCTGCCGCTACCACGCCTGGACCTACGACCGGCAGGGGAACTGCCGCAGCACCGTCGACCGGGCCGGCTTCGCGGGCCTCGACGACAGTGACACGAGCCTGGTCGCGTTCCCGACGGAGGAGCGGCACGGGCTGATCTGGGCGCGGCTGACCGCGGGCGCCGACCTCGACGTCGCCGCCCACCTCGGTCCTGACCTCGACGCCGAGCTGGCCGGGTTCGCCCCGCACGCCCGTCACCTCTACGCGGGCGAGACCACGACATTCGGCTTCAACTGGAAGTTCGGCGTCAACACCTTCCAGGAGCTTTTCCACCTGGCGTTCCTGCACAAGAAGACGCTGGGCTCGGCGTTCATCTCCAACGTGTCGGCCTACCGCAGCTACCCGTTGCACCAGCGCCTCACGGTCGTGCGCAGCACCTTCCCCGAGATGGTCGCGGGACCGGAGCCGGACCGGACGCTGTTCCCGCACTGCACGCTCGTCTACGTGCTGTTCCCCAACACCGTGTTCGTGTGGCAGCTCGACCATCTCGAGGTCTGGCGGTTCACCCCGACACCCGGCGATCCGGGGTCGTGCCAGGTCGGACTGTGGCTCACCACGGAGCAGGAACCGCAGACCGACAAGGCGCGCCGGCACTGGCAGCGCAACTGGGAGCTCACCAAGTCGACCGTGTACGGCGAGGACTTCGCGACGATGGCCAACATCCAGCGTACCGTCAGCTCCGGCGCGCTTCCCGAGATCGTGTACGGCCGCAACGAGATCGGCCTGCAGGACTACTACCGCAACGTCGCGGAGGCGGTGTGACCGGCGCGGCGCTGGTCACCGGCGGCGCCAGCGGGATCGGGCGGGCCGTCGTCGAGCGGCTGCTGCGCGACGGGCTGGGCGTCGTCGTCGCCGACGTCAACGAGGCCAACGGCGACCGTGCCGTGGCCGAGCTGACCGACGCGGGTTTCGGCGACCGGGTGGCGTTCGTGCGCGTCGACGTCTCCGACGAGGACGCCGTCGCCGCGGCCGTCGCCACGACCCGGGAACGCTTCGGCCGGCTCGACGCCGTGGTCAACAACGCGGGCGTCGGCGGGGCGTTCGGGCCGATCACCGACGTCGAGCTGGCGGACTGGGAGTACACGTTCGGCGTGATCAGCCGCGGAGTGTTCCTCGGGACGAAACACGCCGCACGGATCATGAAAGCCGATGCGTGCGGCGGGGCCATCGTCAACACCGGGTCGCTCGCCGGGATCAGCGGCGGCGCTGGCCCGCAGGCCTACTCGGCGGCGAAGGCGGCCGTCATCAACTTCACGCGAGCGGTCGCGGTCGAGCTGGCGCCGTGGCGGATCCGGGTCAACAGCGTCTCCCCGGGGTTCATCCGCACGCCGATTCTCGGGGGCGGCGCAAGGCACCTCGACCGGCTGCTCGGCACCGTGCAGCCGTGGCCCGAGATCGGCGAGCCCGCGCACGTCGCGTCGGTGGTCTCGTTCCTCGTCGGGCCCGACTCGTCGTTCGTGACCGGCGAGTCGATCAACGTGGACGGCGGGGTCACGGCGGCGGGCCCGCACGTCGGCGACCTCGTCGGCGGGGACCCGGCGGCGCGCGGGCTGACCGGCGTCGCCAGGGGATCGACGGGCCGGCAGTCCGTGGTGCGGAGGCGGTCGGAGGTGGACGGCCGTGTCGCGGGCGGCTGAACCGGCCGCCCCCCGGGCGGGGCGGCGCAGCGCGCGCGACGGGATCGTCGCCGCCGCGGTCGAGCTGTTCGACAAGCAGGGCTACGAGGCCACGGCGGTGCAGGAGATCGTCGACGCGGCCGGCGTGACCAAGGGGTCCTTTTATCATCACTTCGACAGCAAGGACGCCGTCCTGCTGGTCATCCACGACACCTTCATCGACCACCAGCTCGACGTGCTCGACTCCATCTCCACCGGCGACCGGCCCGTCACCGAGACCCTCGCCGAGCTGATCGAGGAGATCGTCGTCGGCGTCGAGGCCTACCAGCAGCAGCAACGCATCTTCTACGAGCAGCACCGCTTCCTCACCGACGAGCGGTTCGAGGCCGTCAAGGTCAAGCGCAGCGAGTTCGAACGCCGCGTCGTGCGGATGATCGAACGCGGTGTCGAACGCGGGGAGTTCCGGCCGATCGAGTCGGCCAAGATCGTCGCGTTCGGGATCATCGGGATGAGCGCCTGGACCTACCACTGGTACCACCCGGGCACCCTCACCGCGCGCGAGATCGGCCGGCTCTACGCACAGGTGGTGATCCGTGGGCTCGCCGGTGACGACTGACCGGGCCTGGATGTCCCTCACGGGCGGGCCCCGGGAGATGGCGTTCTGGGTCGAGGAGCTCGCGCATCGGGCGGACAGTCCGGGTGCGGTCGCGCTGGCCGTGGCGACGATGTCGCGGGCGACCATCCCGTTGCTCACCGGCCTCCTCGCCGAACCCGAGGCCCACCCCGGCCCGCACGTCGACGCCCTCGTCGCCCTCGACCCCCTGCGCGACCGGCCCTACCTCGACGACGGCCCCGACGCCGCCGTCCTCGCCGACGTCCTGCTCACCGGGCTCTCCCGCGCCCGCGCCGACTACGAGGGCGCGGAGGTCTGGGCGGCCGGCCGCGTCGCCGGCCCCGGCGACCGCGCCGGCCGCCACCGCGTCGTCCGCGGGCTGCTCGACCTCGACTCGATCTACGCGACCCCCGAGTGCCGCGCCCGGCTCGAGGGCCGCGCCCGCTACAACCTCGCGCTCGAGGAGCGCGCCACCCGCCCGTAGAGCACGGCGACACCTGGTGGAGCACGGCGACACCGACCCCGACGAAGTGGGAGGCCCGCTGAACATGGACGGACTGACGATGTCGGCGGCGGTACGTCGCGCCGCCGAGCTGCACCCCTACCGGACGGCGATCGTCTACGAGGGCCGCAGGTGGACCTACCGGGAGTACGACGACCGCGTCAACCGGGCCGCGAACCTGCTGCGGGACCTCGACATCGGCTTCGGCGAGCACGTCGCGATCCTGGGGCGCAACTCGATCGAGTACCTCGAGCTGTGCCACGGCGCGGGCCGGATCGGCGCAGTCTTCGGCACGATCAACTGGCGGCTCGCGCCCAAGGAGATCAGCTTCATCGTCACCGACGGCGACGCCAAGGTGCTCTTCGTCGAGGCGATGTTCCAGGACGCCGTCGCCGCCGTGCTCGACGAGCTGGCCGGCATCACCCTCGTCGTCTACGACGGCCCCCCGACCCTGCCCGGCGCTCTCACCTACGACGACCTGCATGCCGCTGCGGCCACCGACAACGCGGACGTCGAGGTGAACAGCGACGACGAGGCGCTGATCATGTACACCTCGGGCACGACCGGACTGCCCAAGGGTGCGGTGCTCACCCACGGCAACATCTGCTGGGACACCGTCTCCTACCTGACCTACGCTCCGCCGCGGGCCGGCGACGTCGCGCTGCTCTCGATGCCGACCAACCACGTCAGCGGGCTCCACATGGTCGTCAACGCGTTCTTCGCCCGCGCGCTGCCGATCGTCGTCATGCGGCAGTTCGAGCCGGCCGAAGCATGCCGGCTCATCGCCGAGCACCGCGTCACGCAGGCCTGCATCCTCGTCACACCCATGCAGATGCTGTTGGAGTACCCCGAGCTGCACACCCACGACCTCAGCTCGCTGCGGTCGGTGCTCACCGCGGCCGCGAAGTACAACCGGGAGTTCCCGGCGCAGGTCATGCACAAGCTCGCGCTGGAACACCTGTGGTTCGCCTACGGCCTCACCGAGGCCTCGCCGATGGTGTCGGTGACCGAGTTCGTCGGCGAGATGGCCGATCGGGAGAACACCCTCGGGCGACCCATGTGGTACCTCGACGTCCGCATCGCCGACGACGACGACCAGCCTGTCGCGCCCGGGGAGGTCGGGGAGATCCTCGTCAAGGGACCCAACGTCTTCCGTGGCTACTACAAACGCGACGACGTCAACAAGGAGGTGCTGCGCGGTGGCTGGCTGCACACCGGCGACCTCGCCCGGGCCGACGAGGACGGCTACCTGTACTTCGTCGACCGCAAGAAGGACATGATCAAGTCGGGCGGGGAGAACGTCTTCTCCCTGGAGGTCGAGATGGCGCTGCTGGCCGCCAACCCGGAGCTCGCCGAAGCGGCCGTCCTGGGTGTCCCCGACGACCGGTGGGGCGAGGCCGTCACCGCCTTCGTTACGTTCCGTGATGGCCGGGCCTGCGACACTGCCGAGCTGGTGCAACGCACCAGGCACCATCTCGCCGGCTACAAGCTGCCCAAGACCGTGCACGTCCGCGAGGAGCTGCCCAAGAACGTCTCGGGCAAGGTCCTCAAGCGGGTCCTGCGGGCCGACCTGCTCGGGGACGGCTGAGCGGTCCTCGGCGGGCCGCCGGACGACCGTGGGGTTGCGCCAGGGCACGTGCGGCCCCGACCTCGGCCGCAACCCGATGGTCGTGCCCAGGGTGCGGGCAGCCATGAGGTTGCGGCCGACACGCGGCGCGAGCGCGTCGAGCTCCGCGGCGGCGGCGTCACGATCACCGGTCCCGATCAGGGTCTCGACGAGCAGCGCCCGCCACGGCAGCACCCCGACCCGGTCGACGGGACCGCGGACCGGGTCGTCGGCGAGCCGGGGGCGAGCGCGGCGACCATGCCCGCGGGGTCGCCCTGCGCCTGGGCGAGCACCGCGACCTCCTCGGGGGCGCCGGTCGCGTGCAGCACGGTGGCGACGCGGCCCGCCGTGGCGAGCCGCTGCAGCATCGTCGTCCTGCCGATGCCGGCCTGTCCGGCCGCGACGACGACGGAGGGCTCGCCGGAGCGCGCCCGGTCGAGCTCACCGGTCAGCACGGCGAGCTCGGCCGAACGTCCGACGAACGGCTCAACCGAGCCCACGGTCCGAGTCTGGGGATCGTGCGGCTGCGGAACAACCGCCGATCGGCAGGGGACTCGCGGATCTGTGGTTGTATACGAAAACTTGTGCAGGCCGACAGAATCCGGGTTCAGCGGTGACACGAGGAGGGAACTGCATGCAACGAACGGTTCTGATCAACGGCACGTTCCTCACCGGGGACGACTTCGCCCCCGTCACGGGCGCACTCGCCACCTCGGGCGGGCGCATCGAGGCCATCGGCCCCGACGTCGGCGCCCGCCCCGGCGACGACGTCGTCGACCTCGGCGGTGGCGTCGCGATGCCGGGGCTGATGGACGCGCACTGCCACCTCATCTACCGTGACGTCGCCGACCCGTACGACATCGAGCTGCGCAAGTCCGTCCCGCAGGCGACCGTCGACGCCGTGGCCACCGCGACCCTGCTGCTGCGCAAGGGCTTCACCACGATCCGCGACGTCGGCAGCCGCGCCAACATCGGCGTCGAGGTGCGCAACGCGATCGCGCGCGGCGACGTCCCCGGCCCGCGGGTGCTTGCGGCGGGCCGGATCGTGTCGGCGCCCGGCGGGCTCGGCGACTTCCAGCCCTCGCACCTGTTCGAGGACGCGCCCTACAAGTACAGCCTGGCCGTGCAGGTCGTCGGCCCGTACGAGGCCGCCGCGGTCGTGCGCACCCAGCTCAAGGACGGGGTGGACTGGATCAAGGTCGGCGTCAGCGGCACCGGGTTCAACCCGCTCTGCCCGGCCGAACGCAGCGGGCTCACCGACGTCGAGTTCACCGCCCTGATCGAGGAGGCGGGCCGCCAGGGCGTCCCCGTCGTCGCGCACGCCGAGTCGGCGGGCGCGGTCCGGATCGCGGCCCGGGCCGGTGTCGCCAGCATCGAGCACGCGATCTTCCTGCCCGACGACGCGCTGGAGGCGATCGTCGAGAACGGCGTCACGATCTCGCCGACGCTGTCGATGTACCGCGCGTTCGCCGAGCAGGGCCTGGAGATGGGCATCCCGCAGGTGATCGTCGACGAGCACCGCCGCACCCACGAGCACCACGTCGACAGCATCCGCCGCGCCGTCGCGGCGGGCGTCCCGATCGTCGCGGGCGGCGACGCCGGGCTCACCCACTTCCCGCAGGGCAGCTGCGCGATCGAACCGGCCACCTACGTGGAGCTCGTCGGGATGAGCGCGCAGGCCGCGCTGCGGACCATCACCGTCGACGTCGCCCGCCTGCTCGGGATCGCCGACGAGGTCGGCACGCTCGCGCCCGGGAAGGCCGCCGACCTGCTGGTCCTGCGCCGCAACCCGCTCGACGACGTCACCGCCCTCTCCGACGACGACGCCAGGGCGATGGTCGTCCAGGCCGGCCGGGTCGTGGCACGGACCGCCGCGTAGACGGCGCCGACGAACCGGCCCACCACCTCGAAGTCCATGCTCAGCACGTTCTTCGTGACGGCCACGGCGATCCCACGGTCGCGATCGGCGCCCGCCCACGCCCGGGACCTGGACACCACGCTCCGCCCCCGACTCCACCAGCTCGTGAGCCCGCGCCGCGACCTTCTCCCGCACGTCGCTCATGCCGGTGATGACCGCGGGGGCGACCGGAGCTCATCGCCGCCGTGGGCCGCGACCAGCTCCGCACCGATCCGGGCCAGCTCCGCCCTCACCGAGTCGGGCCCCAGCACCTCGACACCCGCGCCCCACCCTGCGAGGTTCTCCGCGATCGACAGCGCCATCGGGGCCGCGATCCGCACCCGGGCGCGGCCGTCGTCCTCGAGCCCGAGCGTCGCGCAGTGCCGGCCGAACTGGTGGCGCAGCACGTGCACGTGCCGCTGCGGGAGCAGCACGACCGCTTCGACCAGCGAGCGACGCCGTTCCATCTCTCCGACGACCTGCTCCCACTCGCGGGAGAGGTCCAGGTCCGAGGGGCGCTCGGCCGGCTCGTCGGTGACCTCGGCGGCGACGACCCGGTCGACGCGGAACGTCCTGCGCCCCTTCGGGGTCCCGGCCACGAGGTACCAGTCACCGTCCTTGTCGACGAGCCCCCACGGGTCGACCGGCCGGTCGCTGCGCCGCCCCTGCCGGTCGGCGTAGCCCAGGCGCACCCGTCGCCTGCGCACGACCGCGTCCTGCAGGGTGTCGACCATCGCGGGGCGGTTGCGGTCGTCGCGACCCCAGCGCGCCGGGTCGACGACGACCGACTCGGCGGCGGCCTCGGCGTCGGCGCGGAAGGTGTGGGGGAGCGCCTGCACGAGCTTGCGCAGCGCGGAGCGGGCCGCGGGAGCGACCGCCGCACCCGGTCCGGCCAGCGCGAACAGGGCCGTCGCCTCGCCCGCGGTGAGCCCGGTGAGGTCGGTGCGCGCGCCACCGACGAGCGACCAGCCGCCGCCGCGGCCCGGCTGCGGGTAGACGGGCACGCCCGCCGACGACAGCGCCTCCAGGTCGCGACGGGCCGTCGCCACCGAGATGTCCAGCTCCTCGGCGAGCTGTGCTGCGGTGACGCGGCCACGGGCCTGCATGAGCAGAAGGGTGGCCACGAGGCGGTCGGCGCGCATGTCTCCGATATTCCCTGAAAAAGTGCTCAGCGGATGAGCACTTCACCCCGGCATGCTGTCCCCAGTTCCCGACCAGGAGGTTCCCGATGTTCCGCGGATTCGCCACCGTCAGCTTCTACGCCGACGACCTCGCCGCTGCCCGTGACTGGTATGCCGAGCTGCTCGGCGCGCAGCCCTACTTCGCCTTCCCCGTCGCACCCGCGCAGCCCGCCTACATCGAGTTCCGCATCGGCGACGACGAGGACGAGCTCGGCGTCATCGACCGTCGCTGGGCCCCGCCCGGCGCGGGCAACGCCCCCGGCGGCGCCGTCATGTTCTGGCACGTCGACGACCTGGAGGCCACCGTCGCCCGACTCCTGGGGCTCGGCGCGACGGAGTACGAGCCGATCACCCCGCGCGGCGACTCCGGGTTCGTGACGGCATCGGTCGTCGACCCCTTCGGCAACGTCCTGGGCGTCATGACCAACCCCCACTTCGCCGAGCTGCACGCCGCGCGGAGCCCGTCGTGACCGCGGCCGTCGTGGACATCGTCGAGGCCGTCGACCGGGCACAGTGGCGGGCCTGGCTCGCCGCCCACGGCGACAACGCCTCCGAGGCCTGGCTCGTCCTCGGCCGGGGCGGGTCGCCGACACCGCGCGTCGCGCATCGCGAGGCCATCGAGGAGGCCGTCGCGGGCGGCTGGATCGACAGCCTGGCCCGCCGCCGCGACGACGACTCGTGGCTGCTGCGGTTCACCCCGCGCAACCCGCGCAGCTCATGGAGCCTGGTCAACCACGAGATCGTCGCGACGCTGACCGCGCAGGGGCTGATGACCCCGCGCGGGCAGGCGGCCGTCGACCTCGCGAAGCGGACCGGGACGTGGTCGATGCTCGCCGACGCCCAGCGCGGCGTCGTGCCCGGCGACCTGCGCGCCGCGCTCGACGCCGCACCCTCCGCCACGTTCGACGGCTGGTCGCACTCCGCCCGCCGGGCCGCGCTGGAGCACCTCGCACGGGCGAAGCGCCCGGCCACGCGGGAGCAGCGGATCGCCGAGATCGTGGCACGCGCGACGGCGGACGCCCCCGCGCGGGGCCGACGACCCCACGCCGAGCCCGACCGGCCCGGCGCCGAGCCCGGCGTGAGACCGGTTCCGACCATGATCGAACCAGTACGGACCGAACCCGGCGGACCCGGCGGTCGGCCGTGCGGCGGCCTATCATGACGGTCGTCATGGTCGAACGGAGTCCTCGCGAGCGCACCGTGCGCAGCGCCGCCCTGCTGTTCCGCGAGCGCGGTGTGGGTGCGACCGGGATGCGCGAGGTCGTCGCGCACGCCGGGGCACCCCGCGGCTCGTTGCAGCACTACTTCCCCGGCGGCAAGGACGAGCTCGTCGCCGAGGCGATGACGTGGATGGCCGAGCGGGCGGCCCGGCCGCTGCGCGCGAGCCTCGACGTCGAGCCCCCGCCCGCACCCGCCGAGGTCGTCCGCGGCGTCGTCGACCGGTTCCGCGAGGTGCTGACGATCACCGACTTCCGCGGCGGCTGCCCGATCGTCGCCGGTGTCGCCGACGCGGCCTGGGAGAGCGACGTCGTCGCCGACGCCGCGCGGGACGCCTTCGTGCACTGGCTCGACCCGCTCGCCCACGCCCTGCGCCGCGGCGGCGTCCCGGCAGGCCGGGCCGAACGTCTCGCGCTGATGGTGGTCAGCGCGGTGGAGGGCGCGCTCGTCGTCAGCCGGGCGCGCCGCGACGAGACCGCGCTCGACGCCGTGCAGGAGGAGCTGGACCTACTGCTCGAGGCCCTCTAGGACGATCCCGACCGGGTTCGGTTCGGGGATCATGCCGCTGTGCAGCACCGCGCCGGCCAGGGGCGTGAGCAGCTCGGCGAGCCGGTCGGTCGCCTCGGCGCCCAGCGCCCGCCACGGTTGGCTCGCCGCGGCGTCGGTGGCGGCCTCGACGTCGTCGTGCAGGGCGCAGCCGGCGTCGGTGAGCGCTCCGTCCGCGTCGAGGAGGCCCGCGGCGCGCAGGTCGTCGATGCCCGACTGCCACGCCCCGTCGGTGAAGCGGCGCCCGGTCTGCAGCGCGGCCGGCTCCGACTCGTCGGCGGCGACCTTCACCAGGTGCGAGGTCAGCGGACCGATCCCGCGGGCGACCAGTACGGCGATGTGGCCGTCGCCGCGGTGCTCGCGCAGCGTTGTCGTCGCCTGCCAGAGCGCGAGGTGCGGCTGCCTGGGGCGTGGGAGGTCCTGGTTGGCGGCGGCGAGCACCCGGCCCGCGGTGTCGGCGGCCTGCGCGGCGGCCCAGGCGAGGTCGGCTGCCTCGCTGACCTGCGGGGATGCGACGCCGTCGGCACCCCAGACGCGACGCAGGGCTGCGTCGACGCCGTCGAGGCGGGCGGCCAGCGCCTGTCCCGGGCCCGCGACCGTCCAGGCCTCGGGGAGCGCGCGTTCGAGCCTGCTGGGGTGGAAACCGTGGAACGCGGCCGTCGCGACCCGGGGGCCGACCGCGCCGAGGGGTGCGACGCGTTGCGCGACGTAGCCCATCCAGAAGCCGCGCATGCCGAGCGCGTCGGCCGCGGCGCGCGCCTCGGGGGCGAAGTAGGTGACGTCGTGGACCGGCTCGTAGCGGGTCCACATACGGCGTGCGGTGTTGTCCATCCGTCCTCCGGGTCGCCGGGTATGACGAGCGTCATGATGCCTGACAACGGGGTGAGCGCGTAGAACAGCGGGTTATGACGACTGTCATAGAACGCCTCGTGACCGGCTGGACGTCCGCCACCGACGCCACCGTCCAGATGCTGGTGCGGGCCTGCTCGGTACGGTCGCTCTCCGAGCGCTTCGCCGCCCACCGGCTCACCCCCGACGTCGTCCTCACCCGCCACCGGCACTGGCTGCTCGCAGGTGACGCCGTCGTCGCGATGGCCGGCGCGCGACCCGTCGGGCTGCTCAACCTCGTCGACGACCCGCTGCGGCCGCGCACCACCGACCTCGCCCTGCTGGTCGTCGACGACGTGCAGCGCCGCGGCGTCGCCACCGGCCTGCTCGCCCACGCGCTCGGCGGACCCGCCCGCGCCGGCTGGACCGTCCGCGCCACGGTCCGCGCCGACAACCGCGCCGCCGTCGCCCTGCTGCGGACCCAGGCGCTCGGCCCCGTCCGGCTCGCCTCGTCCGACGCGGGCGAGCTCACCTACGAGATCGCGATCCCGGCATGACGATCGGCTTCCTCGGACTCGGTCTCATGGGTACCCCGATGGCGCTGCGGCTCGCCCGCGCCGGGACGCCGCTCGTCGTCTGGAACCGGACGCCGTCGCGCTGCGCGCCACTGCGCGAGGCGGGAGCCGACGTCGCCGCCGACCCCGCCGAGGTGTTCGCCCGCGCCGACGTCGTGCTGATGATGCTCGCCCACGCCGCCGCGATCGACGTCGTGCTGCACCGCGGTACCCCCACCTTCGCCGGCCTCGTCCGCGGTCGCACGCTCGTCCACATGGGCACGACCGCGCCCGGGTTCTCCCAGGACCTCGCCGCCGACGTCCGCGCCGCCGGCGGGCGCTACGTCGAGGCGCCGGTGTCCGGGTCGCGGGTGCCGGCCGAGCAGGGTGAGCTCGTCGCGATGCTCGCGGGGGACGACGACGCCGTCGCCGCGGTCCGGCCGCTGCTCGCCCCGACGTGCCGCGAGACCGTGCCCTGCGGCGCGGTCCCCGGCGCGCTGCTGACGAAGCTCGCCGTGAACCTCTACCTGGTCACGATGGTCACCGGGCTCGCCGAGGCCTTCCACTTCGCCGACCGCAACGGCCTCGACCTCGACGTCGTCCGCGCGGTGCTCGACGCCGGCCCGATGGCCAGCGACGTCTCCCGGGTCAAGGCGGCCAAGCTCGTCGACGGCGACGTCACCGCCCAGGCCGCGGCAGCCGACGTCGCCCACAACGCCCGGCTGGTCACCGACGCCGCCCGGGCCGTGGGCATCGCGTCCCCGCTGATCGACGTCTGCCGGGAGCTGTTCGCCGAGACGGTCGCGGCCGGGCGCGGTGCCGACGACATGGTCGCCGTGCTGGGTGCGATCGAGGCCCGGACCCTGTCGGGGGTCGCCCCGGATCCGGGATGATGGGCCCCGAGGAGGTGTGCGGTGTCCGACGAGGAGTTGATCGTCGCGTTCGCGCTCGTGCGCCTCGACAACCCGGGGGTCGACCTGGAGGAGGTCGCCGCGCTCGTCGTCCGGCGCCTCGGCGAGGAGGAGATGCTGCAGTTCGCGTCGCACTCGCTCGCCGCCCGTGACGAGCTGCGCGGCTCGTTGTTCGCGGCGGCCGTCGACCACGTGCTCCGGGTCGTCCTCACGATGCGCGGAGAGCGCGACTGACCGTGCAGGGGAAGGCTGCCGTGAGTGGCGTCAGGCCTTCTGCTTCCGGACGCCGTCGGCGACCAGGGCGAGACCCGTGCCGAGCAGCCACACGTCCTTGGCGATCGCGGTGCCCTGCTGGGTCGGGCGCAGGTTCGAGTGCATCCCCGGGGTGCAGCGCGCGGCTCAGGCCACCTCGTGGCTGCCGAAGCGCGCGGGACCGGCCGGTCCGTAGGTCAGCACGGTGACGCCGGCGGGCGTCGTCTCCTGGCGCAGCGGGCGAAGCGCGGCGGGCTCGTCGCCGGGCCGGAAGAACCGCCGACCCTCCCCGACGACGACGGGCGCGACGGTCAGCCGCAGCTCGTCGACCAGGCCCCTGCCGAGGAGCCATGCGCCGAGGCGGGCGCTTCCGTGCACCTGCAGCTCCCCGCCGGGCTGTGCCTTCAGCTCCGCGACCCGCGCTGCGACGTCGCCGGTCAGGATCGTCGACGGCGCCCAGCCGGCGTCGCGCAGCGTCGTCGACGCGACGTACTTGGGCAGGCCGTTCAGCCTGCTCGCGACGGGGTCGTCCGGGTCGGTGGCCCTCGGCCAGTCGCGGGCGAACGCCTCGTAGGTGCGACGCCCGAAGAGGAACGCCGCTGCCTCGCACGTCCACGCGGTGACGATCTCCAGGAAACGGTCGTCGAGGAACGGGACGAGCCAGCCGCCGCGGGTGAACCCGTCGGTGAGGTCCTCGTCCGGGGCGCCGGGGCCCTGGCACACGCCGTCGAGCGACACGAACTGCATCACGGTGAGCTTCATGGCGTAACGTACTACCACATGGTTGTAGATATGGGGGAGCGGCGATCCGTCGACCGGCTCTTCCACGCGCTGTCCGACGGCACCCGCCGCGACATCGTCGTACGCACCCTGCAGGGCGAGCACTCGGTCTCCGCGCTGGCCCGGAGCTACCCGATGAGCTTCGCTGCCGTGCAGAAGCACGTCACCGTGCTGGCCGAGGCCGGGCTCGTCACCAAGCGGAGACAGGGCCGCGAACAGCTCGTGTCCGGCGACGTCGACGCGCTCCGGCGGGCCGGCGCCGTGCTCGACGCGCTGGAGGACGTCTGGCGGGCCAGGGTCGACCGGATGGGCATGTTGCTGGAGGAGGAGAACGACTCGTGAGTGTCGTGTCGGTGGAGAAGGACGCGAGCGCACGGACGCTCACCATCACCGCGGAGTTCGACGCGCCCGCCGAACGGGTGTGGCGGCTCTGGGCGGAACCCCGCACGCTCGAACGCTGGTGGTTCCCGCCCGGCGTCACCGCGACCGTGCACGAGCACGACCTCGTCGTGGGAGGGCGTGTCACCTACGACTGCGCGACCCCTGACGGCCCACGCTCGGGCAGCTGGGCCGTGTCGCACGTCGACGAACCGCGCCGGGTCGAGTTCACGATGAGCGACCCGGGGGTGCCGTCGACGAGTGTCTGCATCACCGTCGCCGACCGGCCCGGCGGCACCCGCGTGACGATCCTGGTCCGCTTCGCCGGCGGCGACGACATGGAGCTCCTGCTGTCGCTGGGCTTCGACCGCGGGCTCTCGGCGGCGGTCGCGCAGGGGGACGACCTCCTCGCAGCGGAGTCGTGAGCGGCGTGCAACGGATGAGCCGAGCCGCTCGCAGGATCAGGCCAGCAGGGCGCGGGCCTCCGCCCACATCCGCGTGACGATCTGCCCGGCCGGTTCCGCGCGGGCGAGGCCCGCGGACTGGCCCGCCCAGAGGTTCACGCGGTCGACGCCCTCGGCGCCACCCCGGCGGAACCGCCCGACGAGACGCCGCTGCTGCGGGTAGGGCGCCGGGCGCGGCCCGCCGTCCGCAGCCCAGGCCTCGACGAACGGCGTCGCCACCGCCCGGCCCAACCGGCCCGAGTAGGCGCGGGTCGGAGTGGTCCGCTCCGGCGCGAGGCCGTCCAGCGTCGTCGACCACTCCGCGTCGATCCCCGCCTCCGGCGAGCGCAGCAACGCCGTCCCGACCTGCACCGCGCTCGCCCCGAGCGCCAGTGCCGCCGCGACACCCCGGCCGTCGGCGATCCCGCCCGCGGCGACCACCGGCACGTCGAGGGCGTCGGCGAACCGGGGGACCAGCGCCATCAACCCGACCGTCGTCGCCTCCGCGGCCGCCGGGTCGAACGTCCCGCGATGCCCGCCGGCCTCCATGCTCTGCGCGACGACGACGTCGGCCCCCGCGTCCTGCGCGGCCAAGGCGTCGTCCAGCGTCGTCGCGCAGGCGAACCACGCGATACCTCGCTCGTGCAGGCGGTCGACGTAGTCGGGCGCGAACAGGCCCATGATCGAGGACACGACGGTCGGTGCCGCGCCGAGCATCGCCTCGCACTGTGCGGCGAAGTCGGGACCCTCGGCGTCGGCGCCCGGCGAGCCGAAGGTCTCCAGGAACGCGGTGGCCGCGGCGACACGCTCGGGGGCGTCGACGGGTTCGTCGGGCAGCCAGACGTTGAGCTGCAGCGGGCCGTCGGACAGCCCGCGGAAGCGGGCGACCCAGTCGGCGATCCTGGCCGGACCGTCGAGGACGACGCCGTTCGCGCCCATCCCGCCCGCGTTGGCGACGGCCGCTGCCAGCTCCGGTGGGCACGCGCCTGCCATCGGGGCCTCCAGTACCGGCACGGTCGTGCCGAACCGCTCGCAGAATGCGGCCACCCGCGCCGTCACCGTCATCGTCAGCTCCTGTTCGTCCCGCTCGGTCCCAGGTTCTCACGCGAGCCCTGTTGGGGAGGTTCGCGCGGTTCGTTCTCGTTGCGTCACAAGGGATCCGCCTCACGGGAGGGCCCTCACCCGACGGTGGCAGTCTGTACCCGTAGGCCGTCGCGACGGGGGCCGAAGGGGTGGGTGGGGACTGTCGTGAGAGCTCCGACGGGCCGCGTGCGGACCGGGCTGACGCTGTCGCTGGGCGTCGCGGTGCTGGCGTGCATCGTGCTGGCCGCGTTGGTCATCGTGTCGCCACGACAGGCGGAGGCGCTCTCGGCCGGCATCGGTGGCGACGCCGCTGGACCGGCGGCGCCGGTCGCGCCCGTCGTCGCCACCAACGCCGACAGCGGCCCCTTCAACCCCGGCGACCCGTTGCACCTCAGCGTCACCGGCGGCACCATCGCCGCCGTCGCGATGACCGACAAGTCCGACGGCAAGCAGGTCACCGGCGACCTCGCGCAGAACGCCACCGAGTGGTCCTCCACCGGTGACCTCGGCTACGGCACCACCTACACCGTCGGCGTCGACACCCTCGGCCCCGACGGCAGCCGTCACCACGACGACCGCACCGTCACGACCCTGGCGCCCGAGCGGACCGCCTACCCGTCGTTCATCCCGCCGCCCGCGCAGACCACCGTCGGGGTCGGGCAGCCCATCGTCGTGCGCTTCGACCACGCCGTGAAGGACCATGCCACCGCCGAGAAGGCGCTGACGGTCACGTCGAGCCCACCACAGGAGGGGAGCTGGTACTGGCTGTCGAACACCGAGGTCCACTACCGGCCCAAGGTCTACTGGCAGTCCGGCAGCACCCTCACGCTCAAGGCCGACCTCTTCGGCGTCGACCTCGGCAACGGCACCTACGGCCAGACCGACCGCACCGAGACGATCCACGTCCACGACTCCTGGGTCGCCAAGGCCGACGGCAAGACCGAGCAGATGCAGATCTTCCAGAACGGCGCGCTGGTCAAGACGATGCCGATCAGCCTCGGCTCGCCCGGCTTCCCCTCGCACACCGGCCCGCACGTCATCTCCGACAAGCAGCCGACGATCACCATGGACTCCTGCACCTACGGCGTCTGCGCGGGCCAGCCCGGCTACTACAAGGAGCAGGTCGACCTGGACCTGCGGATCTCCGACGACGGCGAGTTCGTGCACTCCGCGCCCTGGTCGGTGGGGTCGCAGGGCGGGGCCAACGTCTCGCACGGCTGCGTCAACCTCAGTCCCGCCAACGCGCAGTGGTTCTTCGACCACTTCGGGATCGGCGACGTCGTCGAGATCGCCAACTCCGGCGGGCCGACGCTCCCGCTGGGCGACACCTACGGAGACTGGGAGCTGTCCTGGGCGCAGTGGCAGACGGGCAGCGCGGCGAAGTAGCGGTGCCGCGAACCGACGGGGCTGCGGAGTAACGGGCGGAGTCCGGCGCCGACCAGGCAGGAGTGACCCGTCAGCAGCGGTTGCTGCGCGGCCGTGTCGTCGTCGTCCTCGTCGTCCTGGTGGCGTCGTTCGTGCTGTACCTCGTCGGCTGCTGACCTCGGCCGGGTCAGGGCACCAGGACGACCTTGAGGCGGTCCGTGAGGTCGTGGTTCGACACGGCCGCCAGGGCTGCCGCCGCGTCGTGCAGGTCGAAGCGGTGGGTCACGAGGCGTTCGAAGGGAAAACGGCCCGTCTCCGCGAGGGCCATCGCGCGGCGGACCGCCGAGCTGTCGAAGCTGAACACGCCCTGCAGCCGGATCTCCTTGAGCGTCACGACGTCCATCGGCAGCGGTGTCAGCACGTCCTTGCCGGTGACCCCGCCGCTCACGACGGTCCCGGTCCGGCGGACCAGGTCCAGCGACGTGCGCAGCGCCTGCGGGCTGCCCGTGGTGTCGACGACGACGTCGGCCAGCCGCCCACCCGTCGCTATCCGCACGGCCTCGACGACGTCCTGCTCGCCGGCGGTGACCACGACGTCGGCACCGAAATCGGGGGCGAGCTCACGGCCCAGTACGTCGCGGGGCAGGCCGGTGGCGATGACCGTGCGGGCCCCGGCGGCCCGGGCGGCGGCGACGCAGCACAGCCCGATCGGCCCGACACCCTGCACGACGACGTCGTGACCCTGGACGACCCCGCCCCGGGCGAGCGTCCACTGCACGGCGTTGGCGATCGCGACGGTGCAGAGCATCCCGGTCTCGGCGCTCATCCCGGCGGGGACGCGGTGCACCACCGAGCCGGGCGCGAGGTGCATCAGCGGTGAGTAGGCGCCCCAGAGGTGCGGCGCGACGTCGGAGGAGGTGACGGTGCCGTAGCCGTCGGCGTTGTCGCAGAACCGGCTGTCCCCGGCCGTGCAGTACGGGCAGGCGCCGCAGGCCACCATCGGTTCGACGACGACCCGGTCCCCGGTCGCCACCCCCCATCGCCGCGCGGCCCGGGCGCCGACCTCCTCGATCCTGCCGACGATCTCGTGGCCCATGATCAGCGGCAAAGGCGTGGGGTAGCCGCCGGTGACGATGTCGACGTCGGTGTGGCAGATGCCCGCGATCTCCACGCGCAGGAGCCCGTCGTCGGGCCCGACCTCGGGTCTCGGGAACTCGCGTGCGACGAGCTCTCGCGCCTCGGTGAGCACCATGGCCTCGACGGTGTCCGGCATCGCGTCTCCCTCCGGGCGGGCTCCACGCCGAGCGCCGCCGTCGCGATCAGTGTGAGCGCCCCCCCGTGAGTGGCGATAGTCGCCACAGCGGCCGTCGCCACTCACGACACCCCGTGGGCCGTGCGCCGGGTGGTCAGCGGCCCGTCGTCGGGACGCCGCCGTCGACGTAGCTGGTGCCGCGGGAGACGCTGGCCGCCGCGGCGATCAGGCAGGCGACGATCGTGAGGATCGCGCCGGAGTCGCCGACGGGGAACGCCCCGCCGACGCCCTGCCCGATCCGCCAGGCCAGCAGCCAGATGGCGCCGGCGTCCGGGGTGGCCACCTCCGCATCATCATGCTTGCTTGACGCAAGACAACTACTTGCGATGAAGAAGGCGCCGGGAGGTCGGGGGACCGCCCGGCGCGTGGTAGGGAACGTGCGGGTCAGGCGGGCAGCGCGTCGGCGATCTTCGTCAGGACCGGGCCGTAGCCGGTCTTCGAGAACCGCTCGAAGCCGCTCATGGTGATCGTGTAGCCGCCCTTGCCGGTGACCGCGACGGCCTCGCCGCCGAGCTCCTTGGTGGCGACGTAACCCTTCGCCCCGGACAGGTCCGACACCTGGTCGTACTGCCCGCTCGCGTGCTCGCGCAGCGTGTCGAGCATGATCTCGCCGGTCGACGCGCTCGACATCGTGATGCTCAGCTGGGCGACGCCCTTGCCGTCGCCGAACAGGCAGCTGCCGTCGTCCTTCATCGGCTGGCCCACCAGTGAGGTGATCTCCGCGGCCGTGAACGGGCAGCCGGGGGCCGTGGTGCCGGCGCCGCCGCCGAAGGCGACGTCCTCGGAACCGGAACCGGAACCGGAACCGGAACCGGAGCCGGCGGAGCCGGTCGACACGGCGGAGGGCTTGGCCGTGCCCGAGCCGAACGGCAGTGAGCCGCCGAGGGCCCAGTACGCGGCACCGCCACCGACGACGAGCACAGCGATCACGACGACGACGATCGTCGCGATCGACTTGCCCGAACCGGACCGTGCGATGTGGGTGTCGCCGGAGCGGGACGGAGCCTGGGGCGGCGCGTAGCCCTGGGGCGGGAAGTACCCGGGCGCCTCGCCGTAGCTGCGCTGCCCAGGCATCGGCGGGCGGGGCGGTGGGGGCGGGTAGCCGTAGCCGGGCTGCTGACCGTGGTGTGCGGGGCCGTTGCTGTAGGGGGGCATCGGGAGTCTCCTTCCAGGGGGCGGGGGGCTCCCGCATGAGGAGAATCCTGCCGATCCGGTGGCCGGGTCTCGATCGTGCCGACCCCCGAGCCGGGTAGGGGCGACCCCCGTTTCTTCCCGCGCCGGGTTCGCCGCTGGCTCGGCGGGCCCGGGTGTCGTCGTTAGAACCTTGACTACGTCAGGCGTGCGCGATGACACTCGGACCGTCCCTCGACGAGGAGAGGTCCCGTGGCCCGCCTGCACGCCGTCCCGCCGCACGAGTTCGACCCGGCCCTGCGCACCACGCTCGGCCCCGCCATCGACGACCCCCAGGGCCTCGGCCTGCTGCGGGTCCTCGCCCAGCGGCCCGACGTCACGGACGCCTTCCTGGCGTTCCGCAGCGCGATGGCAGCGACGTCCACGTTGCCGCCGCGGCTGGTCGAGCTGACGCGGCTGCGCATCGCGTTCCACAACCAGTGCCGCAGCTGCATGGCCCTGCGCACGGCCACCGGTGCCGCGGACGGCGTCACCGAGGCCCTGGTGTGTTCGCTGGAGAAGCCGGACGAGGCGCCGGACCTGACCGACGCCGAGAAGGCCGCACTGCGCTACGCCGACCTCTTCGCCACCGACCACCTCGCCGCCGGCGAGGCCGTCTTCGACGACCTGCGCCTGCACTTCGCCGAGCCCGAGATCGTCGAGCTGGGCATGCAGATCGCGGTGTTCGTCGGGTTCGGACGGCTGTCGGCGACCTGGGACATCGTCGACGACCTGCCCGAACGTTTCCACGCCCGCGACGTCGAGGTGACGCCGTGGGGTTCCGACGCGGTCGTCGCCGACCACCGCTGATGACGCACCCGCGTCGCACGAGCACCGGGCACACGTCCGCCGTGGCGTGACGGCACGCTCGCGGGCAGGATCGCCCCGATGAGCAGCGCCGCGATCGAGGCCGTCGCCGCGGACCTGCAGGCCCGGCTCGACGCGATGCCACCCGGCCGGACCGCCCAGCGCGACTTCCTCGGGACCTACCGGCGCACGACGCTGGCCGTCGGCGAGGCCGTCGGCCGCGGGGTGTTCGAGGACCCGGCGTGGGTGGAGGAGTGGGACGTCGTGTTCGCGGGGTTCTACCTCGCCGCGCTCGACGCCCACCTCACCGGCGCGTCACCGCCCCGGCCGTGGCGGCTGGCGTTCGGGGCGCGGGAGTCGCTGCCGTCGCTGCTGCACGTGCTGCTCGGGGTGAACGCGCACGTCAACTACGACCTGCCCCAGGCACTCCTCGCCGTCATCCCCGACGCCGCGTTCGCCGACCCCGCGCTGATGGACCTGCGCCGCCGCGACCACGAGCGCATCGACGGCATCCTCTCTACCCGGGTGGCGGCCGAGGACGGCGAGCTGGCCGCCCGCTCGGCGCGCCGGCTGCTGGACCGCGCGCTGACCCCGGTCAACCGCCGGGCGTCACGACGGTTCCTGCGCGAGTCCCGGCAGAAGGTGTGGCACAACGCGATCGAGCTGCAGCGGGCGCGCCTCGCCGGGCCCGACACCTACGCGGCCCGGCTCACCGAGCTGGAGGTGCTGGCCGCGGCGAAGATCGCCGACCTGCTCGCGCCGGGGCAGGTGCTGCTGCGACTCTCGGTCGCCGGGTTCGGCGTGACGCTCCCGCCGCCCTGACCGGGCGCGCAACCGGCCGGCAGCCTCAGATCTCGATCCGGGAGCCCATCACGACGGTCCGTTCCAGGGGCAGCTTGAAGAACGCGGCAGGCGTGGCAGCGTTGTGCGAGAGACCGATGAACAGCCGTGTGCGCCACGACGCCATCCCGCCGGACCGGCCGCGCTCGATCGTCAGCCGCGACAGGAAGTACGACGCCGTGTCGGAGTCGAAGTCCAGCTCCTCGGACATCGACCGGCAGTCGCGCAGCAGCTGCGGGATGTCGGGCGGGTCCTGGAACCCGAACCGTGCCGTCACGTGCACGACCCCGTCCTCGACGTCGCCCAGGTCGTCGACGGTGAGCCGCTCGGTCAGGGGCACGTACGGCACGTTCAGCGACTGCACCGACACGATCACCACCCGCTCGTGCAGGACCTTGTTGAACTCGACGTTGGCGCGCAACGCGAGCGGCGCCGTCTGGTTGGTGGGGTGTGGGAAGACGGCGATCCCCGGCACCCGCGGCACCCGGTCGTCGCGAAGCTTCTGCACGAACTCGGGCAGCGGGCCCTCCAGCTCGATCCGCCTGCCCGTGACGATCTGGCGGCCGCGCTGCCACGTCGTCATCACGGTGACGACGATCGCCGCGATCAGCAGCGGGAGCCAGCCGCCGTGCGGGATCTTGGTGACGTTGGCGGCGAAGTACAGCAGTTCCAGCCCGCCGAACACGATGCCGGTGAGCACGAGCTGCCACGTCGGCCATCGCCACTTCGTGTGGGCGTACATCAGGAACAGGGTCGTCGTCAGCATCAGGGTGCCGGTGACGGCAAGGCCGTAGGCGGTGGCGAGCTTGTCCGAGGACGTGAACGCGACCATCAGCACCAGCACCCCGGCGAACAGGAGCCAGTTCACGGCCGGGACGTAGATCTGGCCGCTCTCGTGCGTCGACGTGTGCCGGACGGTGAGGTGCGGCAGGTAGCCCAGCCGCACGGCCTGCCGGGACACCGAGAACGCCCCCGAGATGACGGCCTGGGAGGCGATGACCGTCGCGAAGGTCGCCAGGACGACCAGCGGCCAGCGGGCCCAGTCGGGGGCCAGCAGGTAGAACGGGTTGTCGACGGCCTTCGGGTCGTCGAGGATCAGCGCCGCCTGACCCAGGTAGTTGAGGACCAGCGCGGGCCACACGATCACGAACCAGGACACGCGGATCGGCCGCTTCCCGAAGTGCCCCATGTCGGCGTACAGCGCCTCGGCGCCGGTGATCGACAGGACGACCGCGCCCATCGCGATGAACGCCGTGAACGGGTGGTCGACGACGAACGACACGATGTAGGTCGGCGACAGCCCGGCCAGCACCGTCGGGTGGGTGGCGATGTGTGGGACGCCCAGCACCGCCAGGGCGGCGAACCACAGCATCATGATCGGCCCGAACAGCCGCCCGACGCGGTGCGTCCCGAAACGCTGGGCCAGGAACAGCAGCGCCAGGATGCCGATCCCGATGGGCAGCACGAGGTCGGCGAGCCGGGGCTCGGCGAGCTCGAGCCCCTCGACGGCCGACAGCACCGAGATGGCCGGGGTGATCAACGAGTCGCCGTAGAACAGCGACGCCCCCAGCACCCCGAACATCAGCGCCAGCGCCGCGCGGCGGGGATGGGACTTCGTCGCCTCCCGGACCAGGGCGGCGAGCGCCATGATCCCGCCCTCGCCGTCGTTGTCGGCGCGCAGGATGAACGAGACGTACTTGATCGTGACGACGATCGTCACCGACCAGAAGATCAGCGACACGATCCCGTAGACGTCCGACGGTGTCGGCTTGACGGCGCCGTCGTCGATGGAGAAGACCGTCTGCATCGCGTACAGCGGGCTCGTCCCGATGTCGCCGAACACGATCCCGAGCGCGCCGAGCGCGAGGCCGGCGAGGCCCCCGCCGTGCGCGGCGGGATGGTCGGGGTTCCCGGTGGCCGGCCGTGGTGCGGACGGCGGCGGTTCGACGGGCTCGGGTGCCCCGGCCTCCGCGACGGCGGAGGGCTCTGCGTCGGTCACGCGCTCAGTCTGCACGGGTCGTGGGGCGCACCAGTAGCGATCACCGCTCCGAGCGGTGGGTGCCGTGCGGCACCACACGTGGCTGATCGCATACTTCCTGTTCAGCGGCATGGAGATCGACTCGCCGAGTTCCCGGATGCCCTCGGGCTCGGTCGGGTGCGGAGCCCGCCGGTGAACGTGTGCTGAGCGCGCCCGGGTGGCGCGGACGACACGTTCGAGCCAGATGCGGACGCGCAACACCCCCGGACCGTGGTCCGGGGGTGTTGTCGGGGCCCTGCGACGATCGAGTGCGCCCCCGTTCCGGTCAGAGGGGCGGCTCCCGGTCGGCCCAGGGGCGCGCCTCCTCCAGCTGCGTCGCCAGCGCGAGCAGCCGGCCCTCGCCGCCGAGCGGTCCGACGAACTGCACGCCCAGCGGCAGACCGTCGGGCGTCCGGTACAGCGGCACCGACATCGCCGGGCGGCCCGTGATGTTCGCGAGCTGTGTGAACGGCACCGGCGACAGGTTCTGGTCGATCAGCGTGTCCAGCACGTTCGTCCTCGCCAGCAACCCGGCGGCGTGGACGCGCAGCAGCGCCCGGCTCGCCCGCTGCACCGCCTCGGGCGCGGTGAGCTCCCCGATCCGCACGGGTGGACGGGCCAGGGTCGGGGTCAGCAGCAGGTCGTAGCGCTCGTGGAACGCGGCAAGCCTGCGGGTGTGGTCGTTCCACCGGTCGTGCGCGGCGATGTAGGTCGGGGCCGACGTCGCCCGCCCGACGGCCGCCATGATCCGGGTGTCGAGCTCGAAGGCGTCCGGCCCGCAGCCCGTCAGCGTCCGCGTCTGCGTGACCTGGGAGGCGACCGCCGCGAACCACATCGTCAGGAAGTCCTTCGCGAGCTGTCGCTCGTCGACCCCGCTCGACGCCGGCTCCACGACGTGCCCGAGGGACTCCAGCAGCTCCGCCGCATCCTGCACCGCCGCGACGGCCTGGGCGTCGACGGGTGTGCCCAGCGGCGAGGCCGTGGTGAACCCGACGCGCAGGGTCCCGGGGGACCGGCGGGCCAGGTCGGCGAACGGCTCGGCCGGCAATGCCGTCACGTACGGCCCGCCCGGGTCCGGCCCGGCCAGCACGTCCAGCATCGCGGCGGTGTCGCGGACCGACCGGGACACCACCCCGTTCACCGCCGCGCCGTGGAGCCGTTCGGCGACGTCGGGCCCGTCGGGCAGCAGGCCACGACCGGGCTTGAGACCGAACAGCCCGCAGCACGCCGCCGGGATCCGGATGGAACCGCCGCCGTCGGAGGCGCCCGCGACCGGGACGATGCCCGCCGCGACGGCCGCCGCCGACCCGCCCGACGAGCCGCCCGGGGTGCGGCCGGCGTCCCACGGGTTGCGGGTCGGGCCGTTCACCTCCGGTTCGGTGATGGCCTTCGCCCCGAACTCCGGGGTGTTGGTCTTGCCGAACGGGACCAGCCCGGCGTCGAGCCAGCGCTGCACGACGACCGCGTGCGCGGGCTGCGCGTACGCGGCCAGCGAGCGGGACCCCGCGCCCGTCGGCAGGCCCGCGTAGTGCTGGCCCAGGTCCTTGAGCAGGAACGGGACCCCGGCGAACGGCCCGGACAGCGGGCCTGCGGCGCGGGCCCTGGCGATCTCGTGCATGGGCCGGACGATCGCGTGGATCCGCGGTTCGACCTCCGCTGCCCGCGAGATCGCCGTCTCCAGCAGGTCCGACGCGCCGACCTCGCCCTTCGCGACCAGCTCGGCCAGCCCGACGGCGTCGTGGCGGCGGTACTCGGTGTAGTCCACGTCGCGGCTCCCTCGCCGATCGTCGGGGCGGGGCGACCCTAACGTGGTGCGGCGCCGGCGGACAGACACCGCTCGCGGGGACCCGGCGGTCGCTAACCTCCGGTACGTGGCGATGCTGGAGTTCGGTGACGACGAGGCCAGGCGGCTCGACCGCAGCTACGCGACCAGCGACGTCGTCGGGCAACGGGCGCAGACGCTGGACATGCTGTGCCTGCAGCGCGGCGAACGCGTCCTCGACATCGGGTCCGGGCCCGGGCACCTGCTGGCGGCGATGGCCGAGGCGGTCGGCCCGGCGGGTGCGGTGCACGGCATGGACCCGAGCGAGGCGATGAACGCCCTCGCCCGGGAGCGCTGCGCGTCGATGCCGTGGGCGACCGTCGGCACCGGCGACGCCCTCGCCCTGCCCTTCGGCGACGCCGCGTTCGACGTCGCCGTCTCCACGCAGGTCTACGAGTACGTCCCGGACATGCCTGCGGCGGTCGCGGAGCTGCGCCGGGTGCTGCGTCCGGGTGGGCGCGCGCTGGTGCTCGACACCGACTGGGACTCGCTGGTCTGGAACGTCGCCGACCGGGCGCTGCACGACCGGATCATCGACGCCTGGGAGGAGCACCTCGCCGACTCGCGGCTGCCGCGGCGCCTGGGCGGGCTGCTGCGCCGCGGCGGGTTCGACGTCACCGAGCAGCGGGTCGTCCCGATCTTCAACCCGCGCCTGCACGCGGACACGTTCAGCGTGACGATCAAGGAGACGATCGCGGCGTTCGTGCCGGGCAGGCGCGGGGTGACGGCCGACGACACGGCGGCCTGGCTCGCCGACCTGCAGGCGCGGGCGGCGGAGGACGAGTACTTCTTCAGCCTCAACCGCTACGCGTTCCTGGCGACGGTCCGCGGCTGAGACCACTCACGGGATCAGTGCGCGCCCGGGGTGTAGTGGCCGGGGACCATCCGGGTCGAGACGGCGAAGCGGTTCCAGGCGTTGATCACCGTGATCGCGGCGATCAGGTGGGCGAGCTCGGTCTCGTCGAAGTGCTCGGCGGCGCGGGCGTAGACGTCGTCGGGGACGAAGCCGTCGGTCAGCACGGTGATCGCCTCGGTGAGCTCGATCGCCGCGATCTCCTTGGGGGAGTAGAAGTGCCGGGACTCGTCCCACGCCGGGAGCTGGACGATGCGCTCGACGCTCTCGCCCGCGGCCAGTGCGTCCTTGGTGTGCATGTCGATGCAGAACGCGCAGTGGTTGATCTGGGAGGCACGAATCTTCACGAGCTCGTTGATCACGGGGTCGATGTTGCGCCGGACCGCGCCGTCGAGCCGGATCATCGCCTTGTAGACGTCGGGCGCGAGCTCGGCCATCTGCAGGCGTGCGGGGTGTTCGGGGGCGCGGTCGGGGGCCGTGGTCGTCTGCGTCATGATCACCACGCTAGTTCGGGTGTGGCTCGCAGGTGTGGTCCAATCCTGGGATGAGTTCGCGGACCACTTCTCCGGGTGCGGACCTGCATCTCGACCTGCGGGTCGACCACGGCCGCGGCGTCCGGGTCGCGCTCACCGACGCCCTGCGCGACGCCGTCCGCAGCGGCCGGCTCGCCCCCGGCACCCGGCTGCCGGCGTCCCGGTCCCTGGCCGCCGACCTGGGCCTGGCGCGGACGACGGTCGTCGAGGCCTACGCCGAGCTCGTCGCGGAGGGCTGGCTGACCGCGCGGCACGGATCGGGGACCCGCGTCGCCGAACGTGCTCCCGCCGCGCCGCGGGAGCCGGTGCCGCCCGCGCCGCCGCGAACCTCGGGCCCGCGGCACGACCTGATGCCCGGCCGGCCCGACGTCGCCAGCTTCCCGCGCGCCGAATGGTTGCGGGCGACCCGGCGGGCGCTGGCGTCGGCACCCGACGAGGCGTTCGGCTACGGCGCCGTCCGCGGTCGTCCCGAGCTGCGTGAGGCGCTCGCCGGGTACCTCGCCCGGGCCCGAGGGGTGCGCGCCGACCCCGATCGGATCGTCGTGTGCGCGGGGATGTCGCACGGGCTCACGCTGCTCGCCAGGGTGCTCCGCGGGCGCGGGGTGCGGGCGGTGGCGGTCGAGTCGGCGGGCCTGCACATCCACCGTGACCTGCTCCTCGGGGCGGGCCTGCGGATCCCGCCGGTCCAGGTCGACGCTCTCGGCGCCCGCACCGAGACGCTGGGCCGCGACGTCGGCGCCGTCCTGCTCACCCCCGCCCACCAGTTCCCGACGGGCGTCGCGCTCGACCCTGCCCGGCGGGCCGCGGTGGTGGAGTGGGCCCGCACCACGGGCGGCCTGGTGGTGGAGGACGACTACGACGGCGAGTTCCGCTACGACCGCCAGCCCGTCGGCGCGCTGCAGGGGCTCGATCCCGAGCACGTCGTGCACCTCGGGACGGCGAGCAAGGCGCTCGCGCCAGGGCTGCGGCTGGGCTGGATGGTCGCTCCGGCCGACGTCGTCGCGGAGATCGACAGCGGCGCAGCCGATCCGGAGCCGTCGGTCACGAGCGCGCTCGAACAGCTGGTCCTCGCCGACCTGATCTCCTCGGGCGCCTACGACCGCCATGTCCGGGGCCGGCGGCGGTCCTATCGGCGGCGGCGCGACGAGCTGGTCGCCGCGCTCGCCGACCAGGCTCCCCACGTCGGCGTGGGTGGGCTGGCCGCAGGCCTGCACGTCGTCGTGACGGTGCCGGACGGGACCGAGGGCGACGTGCTGCGTTCCGCAGCCTGGCACGGGCTGGCCGTCGAGGGGCTGAGCACGTTCCGCCATCCCGACGCCCCGTCCGGGCAGGCCGGGATCGTCGTCGGCTACGCGACGCCGTCGGACAGCGCGTGGGCGGGCGCGCTCGAGGCGCTGTGCCGGGTGCTGTCGCCGTGACCGGGATGGACACGTCGGCGCGCGATGTCACCCGCGCGTTCGGCGACGCGGGCCGCGATCGCCTCCGTCGCGACCCGGTCGCACCGCGGGCCCGGCCCGGCCGGGCCGCCGACGTCCGCACCCTCGGTGGCGACCTCGCCGCCCACCACGGCCGGTGCGGCGACGCCGATCCGCTGCCGCGCGGGTACGTCGCGCGCAGGGCAGAGCTGCTCACCGACCCGTGCGACTCGGCGGTGCGCCGGGTCGTGCCGCACGGCGACCTGCACCACGACAACGTGCTGAGCGACGGCTCGGCCCACGTGGCGATCGTTCGCGCGGCTGCTCGTGCGCTAGCTAGCCGCGGGCGTGCCGGTGCGCCGCCGCGACGATCCCCGCGACCGTCTCCAGCTCGGCGTCGTCGCGCGGGCCGGGGACCAGAACCATCCCCGGACTCACCCGCACCCCCGCCAACGGGTGCGGCACCGCCCAGCCCTTGGCCACCGCGTCGTAGGCCAGCTCGGCGGGCAGTGTCACGTGCAGGCTGTGGTCGGGGGCGGGGTGCTGGTGGGCGAACTCGCCGGCGTCGGGCAGGACGAACGCGTCGTCGGGCGCGGCGGTCGTCGACCGGTCCAGCAGCAGCGCCCGCGTCCCCTCGACGCCGACCCGCGTCGGGCCCGTCGTCACCCCGTCGAACGCGGCGACCCGTTTCCACAGCGTGTCGGCGAGCGCGGCCGGCCCGTTCTGCGACGTCTGGTGCTGGGGGATGCCCGTCGTCGTCTCCGGGGGCTCCCCGGCACGGCAGCCCAGCCGTCCGCCCTGCAGCGTCGGCCACGGCGGCTCGTCGCCGTCGGCCAGCGGGTTCTCGCCGTGCGCGTGCACCCAGTCGAGCCGGTCGCCCAGCCAGGTGCCCATGTCGCCGACGATCTTGCCCGCCAGCTGGTCCCCGCCCGGCTCGCGCTCGGCCCACACCGGCGCGCCGCTGCGGCGGGTCAGCCAGTCCCATGTGCGGTGCAGCAGCGGCGGCGGGGTGCGGACGTCGTCGCTGCCGTGCGCGAGGAACACCGGCATCCCGGCCAGCGCGGCCGCCGGCATGGCGACGCCTGCGTCGAACGGCAGCGCCCCGTACAGCAGCGCAGCGCCCGCGAACCGGTACGGCGCCAGCAGCATCAGCGCCCCGGCCAGCGCGACGCCCTCGCGGAACCCGAGCAGCAGCACCGGCCGCTCCGGGTCGCCCTCGGTGTCGAGCCAGCGCAGCACCCACCGGCTCGTCGCGGCGAGCGCCTCGGCGTCGGGGACGCCGTCGACCAGCGGGAACCACGAGTACCCCGAGCCGCCGACGTGCGGTGCGCGCAGCGAGACGTACGCGACCGGGCCGTAGGGCAGCCACGGCGACAGCTCGATCAGTGAGTGCTCGCTGGTCCCGTTGCCGTGCAGCCCGACGACCAGCGGCGCCGCGGGGTGCTCGGTCCCCCACCGGGCGGTCATCGGCTCCTCGGGCAGCCCGTCCATCCGCACAGCCTGCCGCGTCCGGGCCCCCCGTTCCGTCTCAGTTGGAGACGCGCGCCGCTCGCGAGCGCGGAGTGTGTCAGCCGAGCTCGACGGTGCCGTCGTCGGTGATCCGCCACGACGGGTTGTGCGCGACCTCCCACAGCACGCCGTTGGGGTCGCGCACCAGCGCGTGGAACACCCCGCCGAACTCGCCCTCCTGAGGCGGCTTCAGCACCGTCCCGCCCGCCGCGGCCATGGCGGTGGCCAGCGCGTGGACCTCGTCGCGGTCGCCGACGTTGTGGGCCAATGTCATCCCGGCAGGGCCGGTCGTCGTGCCAGGCGGGACGCCGAGGTCGCGGTCGAAGGAGGCCGTGTCGAAGAACCCGAGCAGCAGGCCGGGCGCCACCTGGTAGAAGACGATCTCGCCCGGCACGTCGAGGTGCGGGGACCAGCCGAACGCGTCGCGGTAGAACGTGCGTGCAGCGTCGAGGTCCCGGGTTGCCACGGTGACGAAGCTCAGCCGATGGTCCATGTCGTCGGACCGTAGCCACCGCCGGGGCCGGTGGCGTGAACGGATCGGACACCCACGCACGGGCGACGTCGCGCACCGGAGGTCCCGGAGCCCTAGCCTGTGACCGGACGTCGCCGGGGCACGAGGCGGGTGGCCCGGCACCGTCGGGCCGACCGTGGCAAGGTGGTGACGTCCGTCCGAATCGTCCGGTTCGGCGGCAGGGTCGTCGGAACAGGGGTGCCGCGTTGCTCGAGATCGGTGTGCTCGGGTGGGGGCTGACGATCGGGCTGGTCGTCGTGCTTCTCGCCGTCGACCTGATCGTGGCGTCGGTACGCCCGCACCAGGTCGGCTTCCGCGAGGCGCTGCTGTGGTCGCTGTTCTACATCGCTGTGGCGGTGGCCTTCGGCATCGTCTTCTGGATGACGGCGGGCTCCCAGTACGGCACCGAGTTCTTCGCCGGCTACATCGTCGAGAAGAGCCTGTCGGTCGACAACCTGTTCGTCTTCGTGATCATCATGTCGACGTTCGCCGTGCCCGAGGAGCACCAGCACAAGGTGCTGACCTTCGGCATCGTGCTCGCACTGATCATGCGGGCCATCTTCATCGTCGTCGGCGCCACGCTGCTGAACTACTTCTCGTTCATGTTCCTGCTGTTCGGGCTGCTCCTCGTCTACACCGCGGTCCAGCTGTTCCGCCACCGCGACGAGGACCCCGACGTCGAGGACAACGGCCTGGTCAGGGTCGCCCGCCGGGTCTTCCCGGTCACCGACGAGTACGACGGCGGCAAGCTCTTCACCCGGCTGGGCGGCAAGCGGATGGTGACGCCACTGTTCATCGTGCTCGTCGCGATCGGCGGCATCGACCTGCTGTTCGCGCTCGACTCCATCCCCGCCGTCTTCGGGGTGACGTCGGAGGCGTTCATCGTCTTCGCCGCCAACGCATTCGCCCTGCTCGGCCTGCGCGCCCTGTTCTTCCTGGTGAAGGGCTTGCTCGACCGGCTCGTCTACCTGTCGACGGGGCTGGCGATCATCCTCGCGTTCATCGGGGTGAAGCTGATCCTGCACTGGCTGCACGTCGACATCGCGCCATCGGTACCCGAGATCCCGACGCCGCTGAGCCTGGGCATCATCGTGGGCATCCTGGTCGTCGTCACCGTCGCGAGCCTGGTCAAGACGCGCAACGACCCCACCGCCACCGCGCACGCCGGCTCGCTGAAGGCCACGAAGTCGCGCGAGCCGCAGGCCGACGAGAAGTCCTGACCCCCGCGCACCGGGCTCGACCTCGGCGGGTCGGCCCGCGTCAGCCCGAGGCGCGCGCGTCGCCGGGCTCCAGCGCCGCGACCAGGTCCTCGCGTGCCCGGGACACCCGCGACCGGATCGTGCCGACGGGACAGCCGCACACCTGCGCGGCCTCCGCGTAGCCCAGCCCGACCACCTGGGTGAGGACGAAGGCGTCGCGGCGGTCCGGCTCCAGGCCCGCCACCAGCTCGCCGACGAGGACGGCCTCGTCGACGGCCGACACCCGGGCGCCGCGGGCCGTGACCGCGTCCCAGTCGCCGACGTTCGTCGTCCGCGGCCGGCGCACCGCGGTCCGGACGGCGTCGGCCGCGGCCCGGCGCGCGATCGCGAGCAGCCACGCCCGGGCCGGGCCGTCGCCGGTGAAGCGCGGCAGCGACCGGACCGCGCGCAGGTAGGTCTCCTGCACGAGGTCGTCGGCGTCGGCCGGGCCCGCGAGGTGGATGAGGAACTGCCGGACGCCGGCCTGCGTGGCGCGGACGAACTCGTCGAGGGCCGCGCGGTCGCCCGCCGCCGCGGCCAGCGCACACGCCGTCACCGGGTCGGCCGGGGCGTGATCGACGGGGACGGACCGGCGGAACATGGGCCAGACCGTAGGCGCCGTGATCCGGACACGATCGAGTGACATCGTACCCCTGGGGGAACCGGAGGCCTGCCGTCGACGACCTCTCCGTCATGCGCCACATCGCCACGTTCTGCGGAAGCTGCAACTGCGGATGCCCCGAGCTGTTCGTCGACGAGACCGCCGAGGCGGAGAAGCGGATCGTCATCACCGATGACTTCGGCCAGCGGATCCAGATGAGCGTCGGACAGCTCGCCGACCTGATCGACGACGTCCGCCGCGGCGTCCTCGACGAGGTCGTCGCGTCCACCGCGAGCTGACCGACACCGTTCGATGGACTGCCCGACGTGCCGCGACGCGCTCTCCGCGCGTCTCGACGGTGAGGACCGGCCCGGTGAGGCCGAGGCGACGGACGCCCACCTCGCCGGCTGCGCGGCGTGCCGGGCCTTCCACGACCGGTCCGCACGCATCACCAGGCTGACCCGCACGAGGCTGGTCGCCTCCACCGATGGTGCGGTTCTCGAGCTCCCCGACGTCGTCCCCGAGCGGCCCCGCGTCGACCTCGTGCACGCCCTGCTCGCCGCCGCCGGCGTCGCGCAGCTCGCGCTGGGGGTCACCGGGCTGCTCGACGCCGCGGGCGCAGGCCACCACGGCGGCACCCTCGGCGGGGCGGCGATCGCCCACCTCGGGCACGAGAGCGCGGCCTGGAACGTCGCCGTCGGGGTGGGGTTCCTCGTGGTCGCGCTGCGGCGCACCCGGCCCGCGGGCAGTCTCGTCGCGACGCTCGGCGTGTTCACCGCGGTCCTGCTCGCGACCTCGGGTGTCGACGCCCTCGCCGGCCGCGTCGAGGCCGGCCGCCTCGCCGGGCACGCGGTGCTCGTCGCCGGGCTGGTCCTGATGGTCCTGCTGCACCGGACCGGGCCGCGCACCGGCGGCGGCAACCGCGCCGTCGTCACCGACCGGGTCACCGCCGACGGGCACGGCTCCATGGAGCGGGCGGACGGCCCGTCCGGTCCACGTCGTCGCGTCGACCTGCGTCCCTCGGCCCGCCGCGCGGCCTGAGCAGGGCCCAGGAGCACGGCCGACGCCGGCACGCCCCGCCGGTCCCGGCCCGCACATCCCGGGTGCCCGCCGGGGCCGGCCCGCCCATCCCGCGCGCAACCTCACCGCTGTTCGGCGCACTCCGCAGGGCCGTGGGGTTGCGCGCGGAAGGTCGGCCGCACCGTGCCGCTGTGCCGGTGCGGCTACTCCCGCCAGGCCCGCTCGAACGGCAGCCGCCACGCGTTGGGGGCGATGAGCTGGTGGATCGCGTTGGGGCCCCAGGTGCCCGGGGGGTAGCTCTTGACCGGTGGCGGGTCCTCCAGCAGCGGCGCCGACCGCTCCCACAGCGACTCGATGCCCTCGGCGGTGTTGAACAGCGTGTGGTCGCCGCGCATGGCGTCGAGGATGAGCCGCTCGTAGGCCTCCAGGACGTCGCCACCGTGCTCGGTGTCCTGCGTCGAGAACTGCAGCGACAGCTTCTCCAGCCGCATCCCCGGCCCCGGGCGCTTGCCGTAGAACGACAGCGACACCCGCCCCGACTCGGCCAGGTCGAAGGTCAGGTGGTCCGGTCCCTGCGACCCGACGCCCGAGCCCTGCGGGAACATCGTCCGCGGCGCCTCCTTGAATGCGATGGAGATGATCCGCATGCCCTCGGCCATCTTCTTGCCGGTGCGCAGGTAGAACGGGGTGCCGGCCCAGCGCCAGTTGTCGAGACCGACCTTGAGCGCGATGAAGGTCTCGGTGTCGGACTCGCGGCTGACGCCCTCCTCGGCGCGGTAGCCGGAGTACTGCCCGCGCACCACGTCGGAGGGGTGGATCGGCAGCAACGAGCGGAAGACCTTGTTCTTCTCCTCGCTGATCGCGCGCGGTTCCAGCGCGGTCGGCGGCTCCATCGCGACGAACGCCAGCACCTGCATGAGGTGCGTGACGACCATGTCCTTGTAGGCGCCGGTCGACTCGTAGAAGTTCGCGCGCAGGTCCAGTCCGAGGGTCTCGGGGATGTCGATCTGGACGTGGTCGATGAAGTTGCGGTTCCAGATCGGTTCGAACAGCCCGTTGGCGAAGCGGAACGCAAGGATGTTCTGCGCCGCCTCCTTGCCGAGGAAGTGGTCGATCCGGAAGACCTGCGACTCGTCGAACACCTCGTGGACGAAGTCGTTGAGCCGGATCGCGCTGTCGAGGTCGGAGCCGAACGGCTTCTCCATGACGACGCGCGAGTCGATGACGAGGTCGGCGTCGCGCAGCATCGAGATGACGGCGGTCGCGGCCTTCGGCGGGACCGACAGGTAGTGCAGCCGTCGGCAGTCCGGGCCGAGCAGCTCCTGGGCCCGTTCGACCTCGGCGGACAGCCCCTCGGGCCCGGCGCTCTGCGGGACGTAGGTGAGCCGCTCGGCGAACTGGGACCAGCCGTCGTCGTCGAGCTTGTGCATCCCGAACGACTCTATGGCCGCGCGGGCCAGCGCGCGGAACTCGTCGGTGGAGATGTCCTCCATCGCGGTCCCGACGACGCGGATGTCCGGCGCGAGCGACGACCGCTCAAGATAGGCCATGCCGGGGATGAGCTTGCGCTTGGCCAGGTCGCCCGTCGCTCCGAACAGGACGATGACGTGCGGCGCCAGCGGCTCGTTCTCGCGCAGGCGTGGCCGCCCGCCGGTGGCCGGATAGGCGATCGTCTGGGCACGACGGGGGCTGACCACGCTGCGACCTCCACGAACTGAGCCCCGCGCGACCACGCGGGGCGACTCCCTCGTGGGACCGTACCGAGATCCGGGCGGTTCCTCAGGCCCGTCAGGTGTCGACGTGGTGACGAGTGGGTGGCGGGCGCCGGGTCCGGGCGGCACGTACCGCGCGTCAGGGCACGAGCACGACCTTGCCTCCGGCGTGCCCCGTCCCGACGAACGTGATCGCGTCGGCCGCCCCCGTCAGCGGGAACGTGGCGGCCACGACGACGCGCAGCGAGCCCTCGGAGACCGCGGGGAGCAGTGTGCGCCAGGCGTTGGACCGGATCTCGGTGCCCGGGTCGGCGCCCGGGCCGCCGCCGAGCAGCCGGAAACCCTCGGAGGCGCGGCCGAACGCGACGATGGAGACGACGCGTCCGCGGTCGGCCACGAGCTCCAGGGACGTGTCGACGGCCTCGTCGGTGCCGACGGTGTCGATCGCGGCGTCCACACCCGACGGTGCGGCCGCCCGGATCCGGTCGGCCAGGCCGTCGCCGTAGACGATCGGGACGGCGCCGTAGCCGCGCAGGGTGTCGTGGTGGCGCTTGCTCGCCGTCGCGATGACGGTGGCGCCCCGGGCCAGCGCCAGCTGCGTGACGAGTGAGCCCACCCCGCCGGACGCGCCGTGGACGACGACGGTGTCGCCCTCGCCCACGCGGGCGGCCTCCAGGGTGTGCACGGCGGTGGCGCCGACGGCCATCACCGACCCGGCGACCTCCCAGGACACCTGCGGAGGCTTGGGGACGACGCCCGTGGCCGCGACCGTGATCTCCCCGGCGTACGAGCCCGGGGCCGGGTACACGACGACCTCGTCGCCGACCGCGACCGGACCAGCGGGGCCCTGCGCGTCGGGACCGACCGCCGTGACGACGCCCGCGGCCTCGTTGCCCAGGCGCATCGGCAGCGCCGCGGGGTCGGCGCCCATGAGGCCGCTGAAGCGCTTCTGGTCGATGGGGTTGACCGACGTGGCCCGGACCCGGACGGTGACCTCGCCCGGTCCGGGGACGGGGACCTCGATCTCGGTGGCGGACAGCACCTCGGGCCCACCGAACGCGGTGGCGACGATCGCGATGGTCATGTCGCCCCCAACCCCGCAGACACCGACGGTGTTCCGCGGGCCCGTCAGGCGCCGGGCCGCAGCGGCGCGATGCCGGTGCGGAGCAGCTCGATCTCGTCGAACATCGTCTTGGCCGCGGCGACCATGACGTCGTTGGCGACGAGCGTGCCGTCCTCGGCGATCTTCTCCCCGACGAACGGGATGCTCACGGCGTCGACGGCCGGGACCATCCGCAGCGTCGACAACACGCTCCGCAGTGCCACGGCCGCCCGGGTGCCCGCGGAGACGCCGCCGTAGGACACCACGCCCGCCGGCTTGTAGCGCCACTCGTGGTTGAGGAAGTCGATCGCGTTCTTGAGCGAGCCGGGGTACGAGCCGTTGTACTCGGGCGTCACGAAGACGTAGGCGTCGCCGCGGGCCACCGTGGCCGACCACCGCTTGGTGTGGTCGTTGGAGTACTGGGCGCGCACCGGGTGGATGGGCTCGTCGAACATCGGCAGGTCGATCTCCGCGAGGTCGAGCATTTCGACGTCGAAGCCGCCGTGGGCTCTCGCCTGTTCGGCGATCCAGGCCGCGACGGGCGCGCCGACGCGGCCCGGCCGGGTGCTGCCGACGACGATCTGCAGAAGGGGCGACATGTGGTCCTCTCGCGAGCGGCGGCGGATGGATCGGCAGGTCAGACGACGCTGCGGGCGTCGAGCGGGGCCAGGCCGAGGTGGTCGCGCAACGTCGTCCCCGTGTAGTCGGCGCGGAACGAGCCGCGCTCCTGCAGGATCGGCACCACGCGGTCGGCGAAGTCGTCGAGGCCACCGGGCGTGATGTGCGGGACCAGGATGAACCCGTCGGACGCCCGCTGCTCGACGAACCGTTCCATCTGCTCCGCGATCCCCAGCGGGGTGCCGACGAACGACTGCCGCGACGTCACCTCGGTCATGAGGTCGCGGATCGAGAGGTTCCCGGCGGCCGCGCGCTCGCGCCACTCCTTCGCGGTCGCCAGCGGGTCGCGGTACATCCGGTCGGCGGCGCGGCCCTGCGAGACCCGCGGCGAGTCGGCGTCGACGACGAGCGGGTCGATCTCGGGCAGCGGTCCGTCGGGGTCGAGGTGCGACAGGTCGCGGTTCCACACCTGCTCCAGGAAGCGCAGCGCGGTCTGGCCGCTCACCTGCTGGCGACGGATCCGGCGCCCCCGCTCCTCGGCCTCGGCCTGGGTGTCGCCGAGCGCGAACGTGGTGGCGGGCAGGATCTTGAGCTGGTCCTCGCTGCGACCGTACGCCGCGAGCCGCCGCTTGACGTCGGTGTAGAACGCCTGCCCGGCCTCCAGCGAGCCGTGCCGGGTGAAGATCGCGTCGGCGCTCGCGGCGGCGAACTCGCGGCCCTCGTCGGAGTCGCCCGCCTGCAGCACGACGGGTCGTCCCTGCGGGCTGCGCGGCACCGAGAACCGGCCGCGGATGTCGAACTGGTCGACGGCCACGTCGAACCGGCCCGCGCCGGCGTCGCGCAGGAACTCGCCGGTGGCCTTGTCCGCGACGATCTCGTCGCCGCGCCAGGAGTCGACCAGCGTCATGACGGTGTCGAGGAACTGCTTGGCGCGCAGGTAGCGGTCGCCCTGGGCGAGGTAGCCGCCCCGGCGGAAGTTCTCGCCGGTGAACTTGTCCCAGGAGGTCACGACGTTCCACGCCGCGCGCCCGCCCGACAGGTGGTCGATGGAGGCGAGGCGGCGCGCGACCTCGTAGGGCTCGTTGAACGTGGAGCTGATCGTCGCGGCGAGCCCGAGCCTGTCGGTGACGGCGGCGACCGCGGCGAGGATCGTCGCGTTGTCGGGGCGGCCGACGACGTCGAGGTCGTAGATCGCCCCGTTCTGCTCGCGCAGCCGCAGGCCCTCGGCGAGGAAGATGAAGTCGAACTTGGCGCGCTCGGCGGTGCGCGCCATGTGCGCGAACGAGGCGAACTCGATCTGACTGCCCGACTCGGGCTCGCTCCAGACCGTCGTGTTGTTGACGCCGGGGAAGTGCGCAGCGAGGTGCATCTGCCTGCGGCTCACGAGTGGCTCCCTGCGGTGTCGGCGGTCGCGTAGCGGTCGGCGGGACGGGGCAGGCCGAGGTGCCCGCGCAGCGTCGTCGCCTCGTATGCGGTGCGGAACAGGCCGCGCCGTTGCAGTTCGGGGACGAGCCCGCGGGTGATGTGCCGCAGGTCGTCGGGCAGCACGGCCGGGCGCAGCCGGAAGCCGGTGAGCCCGGCCTCGCCCAGCTCCACGAGCAGGTCGGCGAGCTCGGCCGGTGTCCCGGCGACGACCCGCGCGTCGTCGGTGCAGGGGTCGGTGGCGTCGAGCCGGGCGAGCCTGTCGCGGGCGGCGGCCGCGTCGTCGTCGAGGACGACGGTGAGGTCGGCCCACACGTGTACGGTCTCGGCCTCGCGACCCGCACCCGCCTGGGCCTCCCGGATCGCGGCGACGATGCCGCGGGCGTCGGCGGCGTCGCGCGGGGTGACGAAGCCGATGTCGCACGATGTCCCGACCAGCGCGAACGGCTCCGCGCGGTGCGCCAGTGCGGCGACGACCGGCTGGCCCTGCGGCGGCCGCGGCGTGATCGACGGCCCGCGCACGCTGAACCGCGGACCCTCGAAGTCGATGTAGTGCAGGCGTTCCCGGTCGACGAACCGGCCCGTCGCGCCGTCGCGGACGATCGCGTCGTCCTCCCAGCTGTCCCACAGCCTGCGGATGACCTCGACGGCGTCGGCGGCCTCGTCGAACAGCTCGCGCAGCAGGGCGTCGCGGTCGGCCGGGAAGGTGCGTCTGCCGAGGAGCGCGGCGTCGTCGGGCCGGGCGGCCACCCGCACCTGGACGCCGGCGCGGCCACTGCTGACGTAGTCGATCGTCGCGATGGTCGTCGACACGTGGAAGGGCTCGGTGTGGGTGACGACGACCGTCGGCAGGATCCCGATGTGCGCGGTCAGCGGCGCGATGCGGGCGGCGAGCATCGACGCGTCGAGGCGGCCGCGGACCTGGTCGACGCGGTCGTCGGCGGCGAACGGGTCGGCCGACTGCAGGCCGAGTGAGTCGTCGATCGTCACCAGGTCGAGCAGACCGTGCTCGGCCTCGGCGACGAGATCGGCCCAGTAGCCCGCGGTGAACAGCTCGTCGGGCCGGGCGCCCGGCTCACGCCAGGCGGCGGGGTGGCGGCCGGCGCCGTCGAGGGAGACGCCGAGGTGCAAGGGGGTGTCGGACACGGTGTGGCCTTCGGGTCGGACCGGCAGGGACGCGGACGAGCGCCGCGGTGGCGGCGCCGGGCGTCAGAACCCGGCGGGCGATCCGAAGCCGTCGAGCCACAGCCTGCCGACGAGCACGTCGCCGGGCCCGCGAGCGGGCACCCGGCCACCCACGGGCACGGGGACCCGTGTGCGCCTCGTGACCTGCGTCGAGCCGTGCACGGTTCCAACATCGCACAGAAACGAGGCCGAGGTCAGCGTGACGCTTTCCTCGGTCCCGCGGGGAACCGTGCGGTTCAGGAGTCCTGGACGACGATCTCGACGCGGTCGGGGTAGAACGCCAGGTGACCGGCGATCGGCGCCACGGCGTCGTAGGGCTCCACGTAGCTCCAGGCGGCGTCAGGGACCGCCCCCTCCGGCGTCGTCACCGTGACGTAGGAGGCGTCGCCCTTGTACGGGCAGTACGTCGTGGTGTCGCTGTCGGACAGGACGCCGGGGGTGACGTCGTCACGCGGCACGTAGTAGGCGACGGGGTAGTCGGCCTCGCGCAGGGCGAGCGCCCGCGTCGAGTCGGCGACGACGTGCCCGCCCGCCGTCACGACGACGCGCACGCCACCGGGCTCGACCGTGATCGGGTGGTCCGGACCGGGAATCCTCACGCTACGGCTCATGTCCGGTCCAACCCCCACCGGCCATGATCTATTGCGTCATGTCCGTTCCAGCGCGTCGGGCTTGTGGACGGCCTCGCCGCCGCTCTTCCGGCTGCGCACCAGGTACTGCGGCTCCTCCTCCGACGCGCGCACCGTCCGGCCGCCCGCCCCGGTGTCGGAGGTGATCTTCCGGACCACCTCGCCCTCCGCCGTGCCGCCGTGGCTCTTCCAGCGGACCTTGTCGCCCTTGCGGAACTCCTGCGTCATCGCGATCACCTCTCGCCGGTCCGGTGCCGGCCGCGTACCCCGCGGCGCCGTCCGCATGCGCCCGCGGTCGTCGGTCGTGGCCGGACGGGGCGTCGGTGGCGAGTGCTCGCCGGTCACGGGCACACTGGACGGTCCGGACGAACGCGCCGGGTGAGAGGGTGGACCCACGATGCGCACGGTGCTCAACGTGATCTGGCTGGTGCTGTGCGGGGTGTGGCTCGCGATCGGCTACGCGGTCGCGGGTGTCGTCTGCTGCATCCTGATCGTGACGATCCCTTTCGGGCTCGCCTCGTTCCGGATGGCGAACTATGCCTTGTGGCCCTTCGGCCGTGACCTGGTCCGCCGGCCCGACGCCGGCGCCCCGTCGGTGGTCGGCAACGTCATCTGGTTCATCTTCGCGGGCTGGTGGCTCGCGCTCGGGCACCTGGCGACGGCGATCGCGCTGGCGGTGACGATCATCGGGATCCCGTTGGCGTGGGCCAACATCAAGCTGATCCCGGTGTCGCTTGTCCCGCTGGGCCGGGTGATCGTCGACCGCCCCGAGCTCACCTACCCCGGATACCGCCCGGCGTACTGACCCTCCCGCCCTGCGACTCGTCGGGTTCGAGTTGCTCCGGTGTCACGGAGCCGCGGTTTCGTGGAACGGTCGTTACACTAATGACGACCCCTGTCCGCCGCTCCGACGTGCGTCCGACGGCGTCGAGCCGCACCCTCGATGAGGAGGGACTCATGACCGAAGAGCAGACCGTCGACGTGGTCGTCGTCGGCGCCGGTTTCGCCGGCCTGTACATGTTGCACCGGCTGCGCCGTCTCGGCCTGAGCGCGGTCGTGCTCGAGGCCGCCGACGGTGTCGGCGGCACCTGGTACTGGAACCGCTACCCGGGTGCCCGATGCGACTCGGAGAGCTACTACTACTCCTACTCGTTCGACGAGGACCTCCAGCAGGAGTGGACCTGGTCGGAGCGCTACGCCGGGCAGGACGAGATCCTGCGCTACCTCGACCACGTCGCCGACCGCTTCGACCTGCGCCGCGACATCCGGTTGAACACCCGGGTCGCCGCGGCCCTGTGGGACGACACCGCGGGCAGCTGGACCGTCGGCACCGAGGACGGTGGCACCTGGACCTCCCGCTGGCTGGTCACCGCGGTCGGTTGCCTGTCGTCGGCCAACGTGCCCGACATCCCGGGTCTCGACGCATTCGACGGCGACTGGTTCCACACCGGGCAGTGGCCGCACGAGAAGGTCGACTTCACCGGCAAGCGCGTCGGCATCGTCGGCACCGGCTCGACGGGTATCCAGGCCATCCCGGTGATCGCCGCCGAGGCCGAGCACCTCACCGTCTTCCAGCGCACCCCGAACTACTCCATCCCGGCCCGCAACGGCCCGATGCCGCCCGAGGTGTCCGCGAAGATCAAGGCGGACTACGCCGAGATCCGTGCGGTGCAGCGCTCCTCGACGAACGGCCATCCGTTCCTGATCAGCGAGACCTCCGCGCTCGCGGTCGCCGACGAGGAGCGCTCGGCCACCTACGAGTCCGCGTGGGAGTTCGGCGGTCTGCGTTTCCGTGCGGCCTACGCCGACCTGTTGTCCGACCAGTCCGCCAACGACACCGCGTCGGACTTCATCCGCGACAAGATCCGTGAGGTCGTCAAGGACTCCGAGGTCGCGGAACGGCTGCTGCCCGACGACCACGGCTTCGCGACGAAGCGGCCGCCGATCGACACCCGGTACTTCGAGACCTACAACCGCGACAACGTCACGCTCGTCGACGTCCGGGCCACGCCGATCCAGGAGATCACCCCGACCGGCATGCGCACGTCCGAGCAGGAGTACCCGCTCGACGCCATCGTGTTCGCGACGGGCTTCGATGCGCTCACCGGCCCGCTGCTGCGCATGAACATCCGCGGCCGCGACGGCGTCGCCCTGCGCGACCGCTGGGCCGAGGGCCCGAGGACCTACCTGGGGCTTCAGGTCGCGGGCTTCCCGAACCTGTTCACGATCACCGGACCGGGCAGCCCGTCGGTGCTCACCAACATGCCGACGTGCATCGAACAGCACGTCGACTGGATCGCCGGTGCGCTCGAGCACGCCCGTGACAGCGGCCTCACCCGCATCGAGACGACGGAGGCCGCGGAGGAGGAGTGGGGTGACGAGGTGCAACGGGCCGCGAACCGGACGCTGCTGCCGCGTGCGTCGACCTCCTGGTACCTGGGCGCCAACGTGCCGGGCAAGCCACGCGTCTTCATGCCCTATGCAGGCGGAATGGCGTCGTACGCGGGGACCTGCGAGGACGTCGCGAAGGATGGATATCGCGGTTTCGTGATGGCCTGAGGACGCTTCCGCCGCAGCATTGTGGACCGGCGATATCGGCGCCCTCACGGGGTCGGTCGACGACCGGTTCCCGATCGCTGCGGCGGCTAAACATATCCGTGGACCACCTCACAGAATTTCCGTGTTTCCGCAGGTCGCCGCCTCACGACGGCTGCACGTGGGCAACTTGGTTGTTACTTTCACTCATCATGGCAGTAGACCTGAGCGACCTCGACCATCGTTCGAGCACAGCCCCGACCGTGCTGATTTCGCGACCGACCGTCGATGACGGTGTGGACGTTTCCCGGCTCGCTGCCGAGTCGAAGGTGCTGGATCTGAACTCCCGCTACGCGTACCTGCTCTGGTGCCGCGACTTCGCCGAGACCTCGGTGTTGGCGCGCCTGGACGACCCCCGCAGCGCGCCCGTCGGCTTCGTGACCGGCTACCGCCGTCCCGACTCGCCGGACACCCTCGTGGTCTGGCAGGTCGCCGTCGACGCCGCCACCCGTGGTCTGGGCGTCGCGGGCCGGATGCTCGACGAGCTGGTCGACGCCGTCCCCGGCGTCGACCACCTCGAGACCACGATCACCCCCGGCAACGATGCGTCCGAGCGGCTGTTCTCGGCGTTCGCCGAGCGTCGCGACGCCCCGCTGGTGACGTCCGAGCTCTTCTCCGCCGACCTGCTCGGCGACGACCACGAGCCCGAGATCCTGCACCGCATCGGCCCGTTCGCGGCCTGATCCCAGCGGCGTTCGACACCCCCGATCACGAACGATCACGGCCGGCTGCCCGCCGGTCACGACCGACCCGAGGCGTGAGATGACGACGACCGACCTGCCCGGATCTCCCCGCACGACCGACGACGACCCGAACTCCACGACCCTGGGGACCCCGATGCGCGAGACGCCCACCGCCGGTTCGACCCCGACGGTCCGACGACCTGACGACACCGCCGTGTTCGGCGAGCTGGAGTCCGAGGTCCGCAGCTACTGCCGCAACTGGCCGGTCGTGTTCGACACCGCCCGCGGCAGCCGCCTCACCGACGTCGACGGCAACTCCTACCTCGACTTCTTCGCCGGTGCGGGCGCGCTCAACTACGGACACAACCCGCCCGCGCTGAAGAAACCGTTGATCGAGTACCTGACGCGCGACGGCATCACCCACGGCCTGGACATGTACACCACGGCCAAGGGCGAGTTCCTGCAGACCTTCCGCCAGGTCGTCCTCCAGCCGCGCGGGCTGAACTACAAGGTGCAGTTCCCGGGCCCGACCGGCGCCAACGCCGTCGAGTCCGCGCTCAAGCTGGCACGCAAGGTCACCGGCCGCGAAGCGATGATCAACTTCACGAACGCGTTCCACGGCATGACCCTGGGCGCGCTGTCGGTGACCGGCAACTCGATGAAGCGCGGCGGCGCCGGGATCCCCCTGGTGCACGCCACCCCGATGCCGTTCGACAACTACTTCGACGGCCAGGTCCCCGACTTCCTGTGGTTCGAGCGGCTGCTCGAGGACCAGGGATCGTCGCTCAACGAGCCCGCCGCCGTGATCGTCGAGACCGTGCAGGGCGAGGGTGGAATCAACCCGGCGCGCATCGAGTGGCTGCAGGCCCTGGCCGAGCTGTGCAAACGCCACGGGATGTTGCTGATCGTCGACGACGTGCAGATGGGCGTCGGGCGCACCGGCCCGTTCTTCTCCTTCGAGATCGCCGGGATCGAGCCCGACATCGTCACGATCTCCAAGTCGATCTCCGGTTACGGGCTGCCGATGGCGCTCGTGCTGATCAAGCCGGAGCTCGACCAGTGGGGGCCCGGTGAGCACAACGGCACCTTCCGCGGTCACAACCCCGCGTTCGTGACCGCCACCGCGGCGCTGCGCGAGTTCTGGTCCGATGACACCCTCGAGCGCTCGACGCTGGCGAAGGGTGAGCACGTCGACGCCGTCTTCCAGCGGATCGCGGCCGACAACTGCGAGGCCGGGATCACGGTCAAGGGTCGTGGTCTCGCGCGGGGCCTGCAGTTCGAGCAGCCCGAGCAGGCCGCCAAGGTCTGTGCCGCGGCGTTCGAGCGTGGTCTGCTGATGGAGACCGCCGGCCCGGACAGCGAGGTCATGAAGGTGCTGCCGCCGCTGACGGTCAGCGACGCCGAGCTCGACGAAGGACTCGCGACGATCGCCGAGTCCGTCCGCACCGTGGTGAAGGGGGCCTGACCGTGATCGTCCGGACGCTTGCAGAGATCACCGACACCGAGCGCGACGTCAAGACCGAGAACTGGCGCAGCAAGCGCATCGTGCTCGCCGACGACGGTGTCGGCTTCTCGGTGCACGAGACCGTGCTCGACGCGGGATCGGTCAACGACTTCTGGTACGCCAACCACATCGAGGCCGTCTTCATCACCGCGGGTGAGGGCGAGCTGTACGACAAGGACAACGACATCACCCACCAGCTCGGGCCGGGCTCGATCTACGTGCTCAACGGCAACGAGCGGCACCAGCTCCGTCCCCGCACCGAGATGCGGACGGTCTGCGTGTTCAACCCGCCGGTCACGGGGCGCGAGGTGCACGACGAGAACGGCGTGTACCCGCTGATCAGGATCAACCCCGACGAGGCGACCGGCACCCGGAAAGCGAAAGTGGAGGAGGCGAGCTGAATGACCGCTGCTGTCGGCGGTGATCGACGGACCGGCGACCGGTACCCCACACGCATCGCGGCGGGCGTGTCGCTGATCGATCGTGCGGAGCCGGCCGTCTGGGGCGGCCCCGAAGGCGGGATGTTCGGGGTGGGAGAGCTCGAGGCGCATGAACGGGACGGGTTCGTGCAGGTCCCGCAGCTCCTCACGCCGGCCGAGGTCGCCGGGTACGCAGCCGAGCTCGACAGGCTGGCGACGGACCCGGATGTCCGCCGCGACGAACGATGTGTCGTGGAGAAGACGTCGGACGAGGTGCGCTCGATCTTCGAGGTGCACCGCATCAGCGACGCGATCGCGCGGTTGGTCGCCGACGAACGCGTCGCCGGTAGGGCCCGTCAGATCCTGGGCTCGGAGGTCTACGTCCACCAGAGCCGGATAAACTACAAACCCGGGTTCGGTGGTGGCGGCTTCTACTGGCACTCCGACTTCGAGACCTGGCACGCGGAGGACGGCATGCCCGTCCCGCGTGCGGTGAGCTGCTCCATCTCGCTCACGGAGAACTACGCCTACAACGGCTGCCTGATGATCATGCCGGGTTCGCACCGGACGTTCGTGTCCTGCGTCGGTGAGACGCCGAAGGACCACTACCGGGCGTCGTTGAAGGAGCAGGAGATCGGCACCCCGGACCCGGACAGCCTGACGGTGCTCTCCGACCGGCACGGCATCGCGATGCTCACGGGCACCGCGGGGTCGGCGACGTTCTTCGACTCGAACTGCATGCACGGTTCGTCGGACAACATCTCGCCCTACCCGCGGTCGAACATCTTCGTGGTGTTCAACAGCGTCGACAACGCCTGTGTCGCGCCGTTCTCCGCGCCCGAGCCGCGGCCGGAGTTCATCGGCGCACGCGACTTCACGCCTGTGCCGCACTGACGGGCTCCCCCCGACGCCGGCCCCACCCTGTCCGGGTGGGGCCGGCGTCGTACGGGTAGGGCGGGTCAGACCCGGCGGGAGTCGCGGGAGCCGAGGGTGTCGTCGAGGCGGACGACGGGGGAGAGCTCTGGGCGCTTGGGCAGGTAGCCGTCGCCGATCGCGATGCCCTGCAACCGCTTGCGGACGTACGGCATCACGTGGTCGCGGAACCACACGAGGTCCGACTGCTGCCGCGTCCGCCAGCCCGGCGCCTCGGCCGTGGGCCACGGGGTGCGCCAGTCGGCCGGGACGGGCTCGCCCAGGGCCTCGAGGACCCGCAGCGACACGCGCTCGTGTGCCTCCGGCGTCAGGTGCAGCCGGTCCTGGCTCCACGCCCGTGGATCGGCCAGCACGTCCATGCCCCACAGGTCGACGACGAGGCAGCCGTGACGCTCGGCACTGGCCCGCATCAGTTCGTTGTAGCAGGCGACGCGGCCACGGAGCCTGCGCATCAGCAGGTGCATCTTCCGCAGGTCGAAGCCGGTGAAGATGACGACCTCCGCGCCGGTGGCCACGAGCCGGGCGAGCGCCGCGTCGAACCGCGCCACGAGCTCGTCGGTGTCGCACCGGATGCCGATGATGTCGTTGCCACCGGCACAGAACGTGATCAGGTCCGGCTTCATCCGCTCGGCCACCGGGATCTGGTCCTCGACGACCTGGTCGAGCAGCTTCCCGCGCACCGCGAGGTTGGCATAGGTGAAATCGGGACGCCCGGCTGCCAACCGCTCGGCCGTACGGTCGGCCCATCCGCGGGGCGAACCGTCGTCCCACAGGTCGTCGAGCCCCTCGGTGAAGCTGTCCCCGATCGCGACGTAGCTGTTCCTGGTGCGCATGGTGCTGCCCCCTCGATCCCACTTCGGCACCAACCGGACGTCCCGGACGCGTTCACCGGGACGTCATCCCACCGTCGGATGATGCTCCCCCCAGGATCACCCAGAGTCGGTCCGGAACGCCAGAGGGGTGATCTGATCGCATCAATAGGGCACCCTTACCTCGTGACCGTTCCCCCTCGACCCGTCGAGCCGACACTGCGCGAAATCCTCGGCGGCCGGCACGGCGCCATCGACGCGACCGCCCCCGTCGCCGCCTTCGTCGTCGGCTGGCTCCTCGCCGACCGTCTGGGCAGCCCGTCGGCCGTCGCCTGGGGTGGCGGTGCCGCCGTCGTCGCCGCGATCCTGGTGGCGGGCTTCCGGATGGTGCGCGGGGGTAGGCCGCGCTCGGTCCTGCTCGGCCTGCTGCCGGTCGCCGTGGCCGTCGGCGTCGCCGTCGCGACAGGGCGGGCCGTCGACTTCTTCCTGGTCCAGATCGTGAGCAACGCCGGCAGCGCGCTCGCCTTCGCGGTGTCGATCGTGATCCGCTGGCCGCTGCTGGGCGTCATCGTCGGCCTCGTGCTCGGGCAGCGGACGCGCTGGCGTCGCGACCCGGACCTGTTGCGTGGCTACGGCCGGGCCAGCTGGGTGTGGGCCGGGCAGTACCTCGTGCGGCTCGTCGTGTTCCTCCCGCTCTTCGCCGCGGGGCAGGTCGTGGCCCTCGGCATCGCCCGCATCGCGCTGACGTGGCCCCTCGTCGCGGCCTGTGTCGGGCTCTCGTGGGTGGTCCTGCGCCGGTCGCTGCCCGAGGGGCATCCGGGCCTGCTGCACCCCGTCGTCGACGGTTCGCCGACGGAATCTCCGACTCGCCCGAATGATCACGGAGAGTCGTGACGTCGCCACCCCGTTGGTGGATGCTTGGTGACGGTTCGATAACATCGACGGCTTCCGGCACCACGAAGGAGAGTGAAGGCACTCACTGTCGGTGATCAACGGGCGCGTTCTGCGGCTCAGTCGCGTTGACCCCGGTGTAGACGGTGAGCGCACCGAACCGACGTGAACGCGAACAGGAGCCATGCGGTACCAGCAGTCCCCACCCCCGAACCCCGACCCTGATCGGCAGCCGGCTCCCCGGCAGCGCCGACACCCCGACACCGACGCGAACGGCCCGCTCCCCACCGGCCCCGCGTCACCGGGCCGGCGGAGCGCTGCCCGGCCCGACGCCGGCCGGTCCGGCCTGCCGTGGCCGCCCGATCCGGCCCACGCCGGCCTCCCGGCGTCACGGCCCGCGTACCCGGACGGGTACGCATCTGCCGGCCCTGTCCCTGGTGGCCCGGCCGCAGGTGCGCCCGCGCCCGGCGGCATCTCGCCTGCCGCAGCCCGGCCCGGTGGGACCCCTCCCGGCCGGCTCTCGCCGGGCGGCGCGTCGGCCGGTCCCGGAGGAACGCCGCCGGCCGCCTACGGCCCGGGCGCCGCTCCGTCCGGTGGGAACGGCCCGGGTGGCACCCCGCCCGGTGGGTTCGCGCCCGGCCACGGCAGGCCTGGACGGCACCTGCACCGCGGCAGGGTCGGCGTCCAGACGCCGCCCGCCGGCCAGCCCGCCCCGCCCCACCTGCCGCCGACCCGTCGCGACCCGGTTCCGAGCGGCCCCGCCGCGGGCGACGAACCCACCGGTGCGCGGGCGCGAGCGATCTCCCGGGCCGAGTACAACCTTCCCAAGGTCATCGCCGGTGGCGGTGCAGCCGCGACCACCGCCGTCGTCGGCTCGTACTTCGGCGTCGCGGGAACGGTGGTCGGAGCGGCCCTCGCCGCGATCGTGACCTCCGTCGCGACAACGACGTTCCAGCGCGGCCTCGACACCACCACCAGGACGGTCCGAACCCGGGTCGTGCGCCTGCGGCGCGTCGACACCGGCACCGAGGCGACCGCCGTCATGCCGCCGCTCCCGGCCCCGCGCGACGGTGGCGACCCCGACGCGACCCGCGCCGTCGCCGATGCCGACGGCACCATCCGGCTGGGCGACCAGGACACCGCCCGGAGTGGGTCCCGGTTCACGCCGAAGCGGATCGCGGTGATGGCCGGAATCGCGGTCCTGGCTTTCGTGATCGGATTGTTCGTCGTGACCGGGATCGAATGGATCAAGGGATCGCCGATCTCCGGGGGCGAGTCGGGCACCTCGGTCGGCCGGGTGCTGCGCCCCGCCGACGGCGCAGCCGAGCCCACGACCACCGCGCCGCCGCAGGACCCGGAGTCCAGCGGCGCGAACGACGGCCGCCAGGATCCCGGGACCGATGCCACGCAGCAGCCGTCGCAGCGCAACCAGCCCGACGGTGGTGGGCCGGCGAGCCGCACCACCAGCCCCCCGACGACCACCGGCGCCGCCCCGACCGCTCCGCGCGGCGGCGGCCTCCTCCCGAACCTCGGAGGCTCCGGTGCGGACGGCTGACCCCTCGGGGTGATCGTCGACTGTTGGACATGGGCGTCGGTGGCGACGCTCGTGTCCCGGAGCAGTGGTCGTCCGGCAGGAGTGCTCCTGATCGCCGGAACGTCGCCGGCGTCGCTCAGCCGCCCCGTACGGTGGTCATCGGCGGGTCAGGCGCGGAGGCGGTCGGCCAGGGTGCGAGCGGCGGCCTTCGGGTCCTCGGCCTCGGTGATCACCCGGACGACGACGATGCGGCGGGCGCCTGCGTCGAGGACCTCGTCGAGGCGGGCGTGGTCGATGCCGCCGATGGCGAACCAGGGCCGGTGGGGTTCGCGGCCGGCGACGGTGCGGACCAGGTCGAGGCCGGGGGCGTGGCGACCCGGCTTCGTGGGGGTGGGCCAGCAGGGGCCGGCGCAGAAGTAGTCGACACCGGGTTCGTCGGCAGCGGTGGCGGTCTCCTGAGCGCTGTGGGCGGAACGGCCGATGACGACGTCGTCGCCGACGACGCGGCGCGCCCATTCGACGGGCAGGTCGTCCTGGCCGAGGTGCAGGACGTCGGCACCGGCGGCGAGGGCGACGTCGGCGCGGTCGTTGACGGCCAGGAGCGCACCGTGCCGGGCGCAGGCCTCGGCGAGGGTCTCGAGGGCGGCGAGCTCGTCGCGGGCCTCGAGGGGGCCGTCGGATCCCTTGTCGCGCAGCTGGATCACGTCGACACCGCCGGCGAGCGCCGCGTCGGCGAACTCGGCCAGATCGCCCCGCGCTCGGCGGGCGTCGGTGCACAGGTAGAGGCGGGCGTCGGCGAGGCGTGCGCGCCGGGAATCACCGTCGGGGATGGGCACGACGCGGAACCCTACGGCGTAGGGTGGACGGCAGGTGACGCACGGGAGCCCGGACAGCGGGCTGAGAGGGGACGCGAGCCGTCCCGACCGTCGAACCTGATCCGGGTCATGCCGGCGCAGGGAGCGGATGGAGATGACGATCGACAGCAGCATGCGACTGGCCGTGGTGGGCGGCGGGGTCGTCGGGCTCTCGTGCGCGTGGCGTGCGGCGGTCGACGGTGCCCGGGTGACGTTGGTCGACGCGGCGCCGGGGTCCGGTGCGTCGTGGGTGGCGGGCGGGATGCTGGCCCCGGTCACGGAGGCGTGGCCGGGCGAGGAGGCACTGCTCGCGCTGGGTGTGGAGTCGGTCGGGTCGTGGCCGGGCTTCGCGGCGCGGCTCGCCGAGGCGTCGGGACGTGACCCGGGGCTGCGGGCGGACGGGACGGTCGTCGCGGCCACGGGCAGTGGCGACCGCGCAGAGCTGGAGACGCTCGCGTCCTACCTCGACGGCATCGGTCGCCCGGTGCAGCGGCTGTCGGGCCGGGAGCTGCGGCGGCTCGAACCGGCGATCGGGCCGGAGGTACGGGGCGGGCTGTCGGTGCCGGACGACCTGGCCGTCGACAACAGGTTGTTGCTCGCCGCGTTGCGGGTTGCGGCGGAGCAGGCGGGCGTCGTGTTCGTCGCCCGCAACGCCACGGCGGTCGCCGACGACGGCACCCGCGTGACGGGCGTGACCTGCGACGACGGCACCGTGGTCGACACGGACGCGGTACTGGTCGCGGCGGGGGCGTACACGTCGGCGCTGCATCCGGCGCTCGACGGGCTGGTGCGGCCTGTGAAGGGCGAGATCCTGCGGCTGGGCCATCGCCCCGGCGCGTTCCCGGCGCCGACGCGGACGGTGCGGGCGCTGGTCGACGGGCGGCCCGTGTACGCGGTGCCGCGCGACGGCGGGGGGCTCGTCATCGGGGCCACGCAGGCCGACGTGGGGTTCGACCGGGAGCCGACCGTCGGCGGGGTGCGGGACCTGCTGCGCGACGCCGAGCGGGTGCTGCCCGGTGTCGCGGAGTTCGCGCTGCTGGAGGTCGCGGCGGGGCTGCGGCCGGGCAGCCCGGACAACCTGCCGCTCATTGGCCGGATCGGGCCGACGGGGTTGCTGGTGGCGGGCGGGCACCACCGCAACGGAATCCTCCTCGCGCCCGTCACCGCCGACGGGATCGTCGCGCTGCTGCGTGGCGACGAGGTGTCCGGCGCCGTGCGGGCGGCCGACCCGGCTCGTGTGAACAGGAAGGTGGACGCATGACGGTGTGGATCAACGGTGCGGAGCACGAGCTCGGTCCGGGCGCCAGCGTGCTCGACGCGCTCGACGCCATGGGCGCTCCCCGGGCGGGGGTGGCGGTGGCGGTCGACGCCGAGGTCGTCCCGCGGGCGGCGTGGGCGTCGACCGCGCTGGTCGACGGCAGTCGCGTCGAGGTCCTGACCGCGGTGCAGGGAGGATGAGCATGAGTGACGACCAGCTGGTCATCGGCGGCCGCAAGATCGGGTCGCGGCTGATCATGGGTACCGGCGGCGCCGGGAACCTGGAGGTCCTGGAGCGCGCGCTGGTGGCGTCGGGGACTGCGTTGACGACGGTGGCCATGCGCCGCATCGACGCCACGACCGGCACGGGTGTGCTCGACCTGTTGCGCCGCCTGGGCATCGAGATCCTGCCCAACACCGCGGGCTGCCGCACCGCGGCCGAGGCGGTGCTGACGGCGCGGCTGGCCCGCGAGGCGCTGGAGACCGACCTGCTGAAGCTGGAGGTCGTCGCCGACGAGCGGACGCTGCTGCCTGACCCGATCGAGCTGCTCGACGCCGCGGAACAGCTCGTCGACGACGGGTTCACCGTGCTGCCGTACACGAACGACGACCCGGTGCTGGCACGGCGGCTGGAGTCGGTGGGCTGCGCGGCGGTCATGCCGCTGGGCTCGCCGATCGGTACGGGCCTGGGCATCCGCAACCCGCACAACATCGCGATGATCGTCGAACAGGCCGGAGTTCCGGTGGTGCTCGACGCGGGGATCGGCACGGCGTCGGAGGCGGCGCAGGCCATGGAGCTGGGCTGCGACGCGGTCCTGCTCGCCACGGCCGTGACCCGCGCGGGCGACCCGGAGCGGATGGCGCACGCGATGCGCCTCGGCGTCGAGGCGGGCCGGGCGGCGCACGGGGCGGGCCGGATCCCCCGCCGGTACTGGGCGCAGGCGTCGTCGCCCGACGTGGATCCGCTCGCCTAGACGGGCTCGACGCCGGCGCGGTGGCGGCGGGCGAGCAGCCGGTAGGTCTCCGGGTTGGTCCGCACCCACCACGCTGCCGAGCCGGTCAGCGGCCCGCGCGGCGATGCGGTGACGTCGCCGAGGACGAGGGTGCCCTCGTCGATGACCTTGTTGGGGGCGACGGTCGAGCCGGCCCCGACGAGGCAGCGGGCGCCGACGCGGGCGCCGTCCTGGATGGTGGCGCCGTTGCCGATGACGGCCTCGGCGCCGATGACGCAGCCGTGCACGACGCACAGGTGGCCGATGGTCGCGCCCGGCCCGACCTCGGTGATCGGGTCGTCGCCGCCGTGGAGGACCGAGCCGTCCTGCACGTTCGCGCCCTCGCGGACGATGATGCGGCCGAAGTCGGCGCGGAGCACGGCGTTGTACCAGATCGAGGCGTCGGCCTCGACGTGCACGTCGCCGACCAGGGTGGCCGTCGGGGCGATCCAGGCGTCGGGGTGCACGGTGGGCGAGATGCCCTCGAACGAGAACAGCGGCATGGGCCGAGCTTGCCCGATCACCCGGTCGCGAACTCGATCCGGGTGCCGGCGTCGGTGAGGGCCGCGACCTCGGCGGCGGGCGCGTCGTCCTCGGTGACGACGAGGTCGATCGCCGGTGGCGCGCACACGCGCGCGAGCGCGGTGCGGCCGAGCTTGGCCCCTTCGGTGACGACGACGACCCGGCGGGCCGATGCGATCGCCGCCTGCTTGACGGCGGCCTCGTCGAGGTCGTAGGCGGTGAGCCCGTCGGCGGCGGTGAGCCCGCAGCACCCCAGCACGGCGGTGTCGACGCGCAGCCTGCCGATGGCGTCGCACGCCAGCGGGCCGACGAACGCGAGCTCGCCGGGGCGGACCGCGCCCCCGGCGGCGAGGACGGTCAGCGTGGGCGACGGGGTGAGCGCGGAGAGCGCGTGCACCGACAGCGCCATGACGGTGAGGCGCCGGCCGTTGAGCGCGCGGGCGACCTCGAGGCAGGTCGTCCCGCTGTCGACGAGGACGGACTCGCCGTCGGCGACGAGCGCGGCGGCGTGCCGGGCGAGGCGGCGTTTGACGTCTGCGCGGTCGGTGGCGCGGGCGCCCCAGGGGAGCTCGGTGCCGCGCAGCAGACTGCGGGCGCCGCCGCGGTAGCGCTCGAGGACACCGCGGCCGGCGAGGACGTCGAGGTCGCGCCGGATGGTCATCTCGGACGCGCCCGTGGCGTCGGCGAGCTGGGCGATTCCGGCCTCGCCGGCGGCCGCGACCAGTTCGATGATGTGACGATGCCGCTCCGCACTTGCCATACGTGAAATTGAACAGCAAACATGTTTGAAACGCCACTCTTCTCACACGAGGTGCCGCATGAGCGCCGCACGGACACCGCTGCGCCGGGCCCGGGTCGCCACCTTCGCGCTGTTCGCGACGAACGGCCTCGTCATGGGCGCCTGGGTCGTCCAGATCCCCGCAATCGAACGGCAGACCGGTGTCGGGCACGCCCTGCTCGGCCTGCTGCTGCTCGTCCTCGGTGCGGGTGCGTTCGTGGGCATGCAGCTGTGCGGGCCGCTGGCCGACCGGTTCGGCGCCCGCCTCGTCGCCCCGCCCGCGGCGGCGCTGTGCGGCCTCGCGCTGGCCGGACCCGCCCTGGCGGGTGGCGCCGCCGGCCTCGCGATCGCCCTGCTGCTGCTCGGGCTGGGCAACGGCGCGCTCGACGTCGCGATGAACGCCCACGCCGTGCAGGTCGAGCGGCACGCGGGCCGGCCGGTGATGTCGGCGTTCCACGCGACCTACTCGCTCGGCGCGGGAGCCGCGGCACTGCTCGGCGGCCTGCTGCAGGCCGCGGGCGCAGGCCTGGTCGTCCCGGCGGTCACGGTCGCGGTGGCGGGCCTGGTCGTGGCCGTGGCGACCCGGCCGTTCCTGCTGCCGCGTGAACAGGTGCCGGTCGGCGCCGCTCCCGTGCCGCCGCGGCGCGGCCGTCGCACACCCGGCCGGATCTGGGGCCTTGCCGTCCTGGCGCTGTGCTTCTTCCTGGCCGAGGGCGTCGCCAACGACTGGAGCACGCTGAACCTCACGTCCGTGCACGGCGCCACTCCCGCGGCCGCCGCCGCGGCCTACATCGGCTTCTCCGTGGCGATGACGGCCGGACGGCTCGTCGCCGACCGGGTCACCGCCCGGATCGGGCCAGTCGCCGTCGTGCGCTGGGGTGGGCTGACCGGGGCCGTCGGACTGGCGGTGGTGGTCGTGGCGCCGTCGGTGCCGGTCGCGGTCGCCGGCTGGACCGTGTTCGGCCTCGGCGTCTCCGGCTGCGTCCCGCAGCTGTTCAGCGCCGCGGGTACGGGCGACCCGCGGACGTCGGGGACGTTCGTCGCCCGGGTCGCGGGCCTCGGCTACCTGGGGATGCTGGCCGGTCCGGCGGTGATCGGCCCGCTGACGGCGCTCATGCCGCTCAACGTCGCGTTCCTGCTGCCCGCGCTGCTCTGTGCGGTCGCGGCCGCGGGGGCGCGGCTGGTCAGGCCCGTCCCGCGGCAGTCGGGGTCGGAGCCGGCGGCACCGGTGACGGGAACGGGAACGGCACCGAGGTCGTGAGCGGCGATGGTCGCCACAGCGACTATCGCCACTCACGGGGGTGGTTGTCCGGCGCGCCGCGCTTCACGGTCCGCGCCCGGTCGGCCACCCTGTGTGCGTGCGTCCCCTTCCTGTTCGGCGGCTCGTCGTCGTCGCCCTCGCGGTCCTGCTCGCGGGCGGCGTCGCCGCGTGCACCGGCAGCGGGAACGCCGACGACCGCGCCATCCCGACCACGTCCAAGGCCCCGACGAGCGCGCCGCCCGCGACCCGGGCCCTGCCCGTCTACTACGCAGCGGACACCTCGGCCGGGGTACGGCTCCACCGGGAGTTCCACGCCGTCACCCTCGACGACCCGGGCACCGCGGCCGTCCGCGAGATGCTCGGCACCCCGCCGATCGACGGCGACTACCGCACGCTGTGGCCGACCGGCGTGACCCCGCGCGGCCCGGTGACCCGCGACGGCGGGGAGATCGTCGTCGACCTGACCGGGATCGGTCGCGCACCGGGGTCGAAGCAGGCTGCGACCCTTGCGCTGCAACAGCTCGTCTACACCGTCCAGGGAGCGTTGCAGTCGACCGACCCGGTCCGGGTGCTCGTCTACGGGCAGCGCGCCGACCGGCTGTGGGGGCTCGCCGACATCGGTGCGCCGCTCGGGCGCGGCGACCAGACGGCCGTGCGCTCGCTCGTGCAGATCGACTCGCCCGCCGACGGTGCCACCGTCGGCCGCGAGGTCGTCGTCACCGGTGAGGCCGCGGTCTTCGAGGCGACCCTGCCCTGGGAGGTGCGCCAGGGCGAGCGCGTCGTCACCTCCGGGTTCGCGACGACCGCGGAGGGCCAGAAGTTCAGCCCCTACCGGTTCGGCGTGACCCTCGAACCGGGCGACTACGTGCTGGTCGTGACCGAGGACGACCCCTCCGGTGGTGCGGGCCGCGCACCCATGACCGACACGAAGCGGATCAGCGTCCGCTGAGCCGGGTCGTGAGCCGCCCCCACGGCGTCACAGCAGGCCGAGCTTCGTCGCCGCGTAGACCGCCTCGGCGCGGCGGGAGACCATCAGCTTGCGCATCAGGTTGCCGACGTGGAACTTCACCGTCGTCTCCGAGATGTAGAGCTGGGCGCCGATCGCCCGGTTCGACAGTCCTCGCGCGAGCAGCCGCAGCACGTCGAGCTCACGTTCGGTGAGCCGCTCGCGGTCCTGCCGGCCACCGCCCGACAGCGACCGCACCATCGCCGAGGCCGAGTGCGCGTCGAAGGCGCTCTCGCCCCGCGCGACCGCCCGGATCGCGCGCACCAGCTCGGTGGTGTCGACGTCCTTCACCACGTACCCGCGGGCCCCGGCCTGGACGGACTCGACGACGAGCCGGTCCTCGGCGAACGTCGTCAGCACCAGGACGCCGATGCCGGGGTGGGTCTCGCACAGCCGCCGGCACACCTGCAGGCCGTCGGTCTGCGGGCCGGAGGTGAGCTTCAGGTCGAGCACCACGACGTGCGGGCGCGCGGCCGCGACGACGGTGATCGCGTCGTCCGGGGTCCCCGCCTCGCCGACGACCTGCAGGTCGCCCTCGCGTTCCAGGATCGCCCGCAGGCCCTGGCGCATGATCGCGTGGTCGTCGACGAGCACGACCCGCACGACCGCGGCCCGGGGTCGCTGACCACCCTGGGGTCGCCGGACGAGGCCCGTGACGTCGCGAGTGCCCGCCGGCACGCCGGTCCTGAGGTTCATCGTGGAGTCCTCTCGCGAGCGGCCACCGGAGCACCCGGGACCGGGATGTCGACCCGCACCTGCAGCCCGCCCAGGCGGGCCCGGCGGAAGGTGAGCGTCCCGCCCATCTCCTGCGCGCGCGTCTGCATGTTGACCAGCCCGCGATGTTCACCCGAGGGCGCGCCGAGCCGGGCGACCCGCAGGGTGCGGCGCACCTCCTCGGGGCGGCCGCGGCCGTCGTCGGACACCGTGAGCCGCACCCTGCCGCCGGTGTAGGCGAGCCGGACGACGGCCCGCGAGGCCTCGCCGTGCACCGCGGTGTTGAACAGTGCCTCGCCCGCGATGCGGAACAGCGACTGCTCGGTCTCGCTGGGTAGCACGGCCGGCTTGCCGTCGGTGCGCACCTCGACGCGCAGCTCGTCGGGCATGTGCACCGTCGAGAGCCTGCGCAGCATCGCGGGCAGGTCCTTGTCGCGGTTGCCGTCGTCGTTGAGCGCGTAGATCGCCGAGCGCAGCTGCTCGACGGCGCGGCGGGTGAGGTCCTTGGCGGTGTCGAGCTGGCTGCGCAGCCGGTCGTCGGAGATCTCGGCGCGGACCAGCTCGATGTGCATGCCGGCCGACAACGCGTACTGGGTGACGCTGTCGTGCAGCTCGCGGGCGATGCGGTGGCGCTCGTCGTCGAGGACCTCGCGCTGGCGCGCCGCGCCCAGCTCGCGCTGGGTCGCCTCGAGCTGGCGGTTGCGCTCGGCGAGGTCGGCGGCCTGGCGCACAGCCCGTGCGTAGAGCCGGTTGGACCGTTCGAGCAGCGCGCAGTTCTGCAGCGCCGCGGCAGTCTGACCGGCCAGGATGCGCAGCACGGAGTGGTCGGTCTCGTCGATCTCGCGGTCGTCGGGGGTCCAGGCGACGAACCCGCCGACGGTCCGCCCGTCGAGCCGGATCGCGATGTGGCGGTGGGTGCGCGCGGTCTCGCGGTCGTGGTCGTCGCCGGTGTCGCCGGTGTGCAGGTGCTCGACGTGGTGGCGCACCGCGGGGGGCACCCCGTCGAGGCCCGGCCACTCGACGCCGTCGGGTCCGAGGACGAGGTGGCGCGGCTGGGAGTCGGGCAGCTCGCCGTCGCGCAACGCGAAGACGACCCAGTCGGCCGACAGGTGGTCGGCGGCCGCGTCGACGACTGCACGCACCAGCGCCTCGGACCCCTCGCCGGTGCGGACGAGCGCGGCGGAGATGCGGTCGAGGGCGAGGATGACCCGGCGCAGCCGCTCCGCCGACACCCGCAGCTCCGGGTAGTACGACGGCTTCCCCGTCCGCAGCCCGGTGAGCGCGTCGAGGTCGTGGACCGTGTGCACCAGCGGGTGCTGGGTGCGCTTCGGCGGGAAGGGCGCAGCGGTCACGGCAGAGTCACAGGGCGGCCCGGAACAGCGCCGCGACCTGCGCGGCGTCGGCGGGTCGGGGGTTCGTCGTCAGGCACGCGTCGCCCAGGGTCAGCTCGGACAGCCGCGGGATGTCGTCGACCGTGACGCCCAGCGCCGACAGCCCCTTGGGGACGCCGACCTCGTCTCCGAGCTCCCGGATCGCCTCGGCCACCATCTCGACGGCCTCGCCGCCCGGCGTACCCGGGGTCACCGGCAGCCCCATGGCCTGCGCGATCGGCACGAACCGCTGAGGGTTCGACGCTCCGTTGAACCGGATGACGTGTGGCAGCAGCACCCCGTTGACGACGCCGTGCGGCAGGTCGAGCATGCCGCCGACCTGGTGGCTCATGGCGTGCGTGGCGCCGAGGATCGCGTTGGTGAAAGCCAGCCCCGCCTCGAGGGCGGCCTGGGCCATCGCGCAGCGGGCGGTGGTGTCGTCGGGGCGGCGCATGGTGTGCGCGAGGTTGGCGTTGACCATCGACACCGCTTGCAGCGCATGATGATCGGTGAGCGGGCCGTGGGCGAGGGAGACGAAGGCCTCGATGCCGTGGGTGATCGCGTCGAGGCCGGTGGCGGCGTTGAGCCACTCCGGCATCGTCACCAGCAGCCGTGGGTCGATCACCGAGACGTCCGGGACAAGTGCACGACCCATGATCGTGATCTTGGTGTGCCGCCCGGTGTCGGTGACGATGCAGAACTGCGAGACGTCGGCGCCGGTACCCGACGTCGACGGCATCATGATCAGCGGCGGGATCGGGTTGGCGATCCGGTCGATGCCCTCGTAGTCGAGGATGCGTCCACCGTTGGCGGCGAGCAGGGCGATGCCCTTGGCGGCGTCGATCACCGATCCGCCGCCGATGCCCATCACGACGTCGCAGCCGGACTCCACGTACACGTGGTGACCGGCCTCGATCTCGTGGTCCTTCGGGTTGGGCGTGACGTCCATCCACACCTGGGGGTCGAGCCCGGCGGCGCGCAGCTCGCGGAGCAGGACCGTCGGCCAGCCCGCGTCCCACAGCCCCGGGTCGGTGACGACGAGCGGCCGCCGTGCCCCGAGCCGGCCCGCCGCATACGCGGCCTCCCCGAGGGAGTCCGGGCCGAAGACGATCTCCGGGGCGTGGAACTTGGACAGCCGCGGCCGGGCGGCCCCGGCCGGCACCGCCGCACCGTCCGGGCGCTGGTCGACGAGAACCGTCTCGCCCGCGCGACGGGCGCTGCTGACGAGGACCACGCTGCCCCCCTGCTCGACTCGGTGCGCGAACACCGGAAGCCCATCGGGCGGGTGCGTTCGCGTAGGTCGAGGTTACAACGCGGTGACGGGCCCAGCAGGTCGTCGTTGCGCCACGAACGAACCGTTACCGCAGCTAGAGGCAGGTGCGAGGGGGCGTAGCGGCGACGACGCGGCCCGCAGGTGCCGCTGCGTCCGTGCGGGGGAGACGAGATGTACCCACCGCCAGCACAGGCCGGGCCCCCTCCGAACGGAGGGGGCGGGGGCTCAGGCTCCCGTGGCCAGGTGGATCGGACCCTGCCGCTCGGCCAGCCGCGAACCCTGACCACCCCAGTGCTGGGCGATCATCTCGGCGGCGATCGACACAGCCGTCTCCTCGGGCGTGCGGGCGCCCAGGTCGAGCCCGATCGGGCTCGACATCCGGGAAAGCTCCGCGTCGGTGAGACCCACTTCCCGCAGCCGTTCGAGCCGGTCCTCGTGGGTGCGCCGCGAGCCCATCGCGCCGATGTAGCCGACCGCGGGCAACCGCAGGGCGACCTCGAGGACGGGGACGTCGAACTTCGGGTCGTGGGTGAGGACCGTGATGACGGTCCGCTCGTCGATCCGGCCCGCCTTCGCCTCGGCGGCGAGGTAGCGGTGCGGCCATTCGACGACGACCTCGTTGGCCCCCGGGAACCGGCTCGCGGTGGCGAACACCGGGCGGGCGTCGCAGACGGTGACGCGGTAGCCGAGGAAGTTCCCCATCTTGGCGACGGCCGCCGCGAAGTCGATGGCGCCGAACACGATCATCCGGGGCGGCGGCGCGAACGACTCCACGAACACGTCGAGGCCCTCGCCGCGGCGCTGCCCGTCGACGCCGTAGTGCAGCGTCGCGTTGCGGCCCGCGGCGAGCAGGCCGCGGACGTCGTCGCGCACGGCCTCGTCGAGGCGCGCGGAGCCGGTGGTGCCGTCGACCGACTCGGGCCACACGATCAGCCGCTTGCCGAGACGGTCCTCCGGCCCGGCGACGACGGTGGCGACGGCGACCGGTGACTCCTCGCGGATCGCGTCCGCGACCTTGTCCAGCTGCTCGTAGGTCTCGGGGGACACCTTCTCGACGTAGACGTCGAGGATCCCGCCACAGGTGAGGCCGACGGAGAACGCGTCGTCGTCGGAGACGCCGTAGCGCTGCAGCCGTGGTCGCCCGTCGCCGAGCACCTCGCCGCCGAGCTCGTACACCGCGCCCTCGACGCAGCCGCCCGACACGCTTCCGACCGCCTCGCCCGCCGGTCCGACCAGCATCGACGCGCCCGGCTGGCGCGGTGCCGACCGGAACGTGCCGACGACCGTCGCGAGGGCCGCCTCCTGTCCGTTCTTCCACCAGCCTTCGAGCTGGTCGATGACATCACGCATGCTGCACCACCCTGAGCAGTCGTTCGAGCGTGGCCAGGCTGTGGCCTGCCAACAAGTCGTCCAAGTACGGGAGAGCCGCCACTATTCCACCCTGCACCGGTGCGTAGCCGTCCTTGCCGGCGTGCGGGTTGACCCAGACGAGCCGGTGGGCGAGCCGGCTCAGTCGTGCCATCTGCTCGCCCAGCATGGCGGTGTCACCCCGTTCCCAGCCGTCGGAGAAGACGACGACGACCGCGCGCCGGGCCGCGCCGCGCTGCCCCCAGCGGTCGACGAACGCGCGCAGCACCTCGCCGAGGCGGGTCCCACCCGACCAGTCGGGGATCGCCTTGCCCGCAGCGTGCAGGGCGTGTTCGGCGTCGCGCATCCGCAGCTCGCGGGTGACGCGGGTCAGCCGGGTGCCGAGGGTGAACACCTCCACCGAAGCCGGGGAACGTCGCACGACGACGTGGGCGAACCGCAGCAGCGAGTCGGCGTAGGGCTCCATCGAGCCGGAGACGTCGATGAGCATGACGACCTTGCGCGGCCGCCGCGTGCGCGTCCGCCGCCGCAGCTCGCGGAGCTCGCCGTGGTTGCGCAGGGCGGCGCGCAGGGTCCGGCCGGGGTCGGGCTCGCCGTGTCGGCCGGGGCGCAGCCGGCGCGACGCCCGCGTCGGTGGCTCGGGGCGCAGCATCGCCAGCAGCGTGCGCAGGTGCTCGCGCTCGGCCGGCGACATGTCTCCGAGGTCGCGGTGGCGCAGCACCTCGTTGCCGCTGGCCGTCGCCTTGATCTGCTCGCCGTCGTCGTCCTCGGACTCGCCGCCGTCGTCCTGGTTCACCGAGAGCGACGCGAGCTTCGGCGGGGGCGGTGGGCGCTCGTCGACGATGCGCGTGCCACCCCCGCGCGGCGGGTCGAACCAGGCGTCGAAGGCCATGTCGTAGCGCGGCAGGTCGTCCGGGTCGGCGCACAGCGTGAGACGCCCGGCCCAGTACGTCTGCAGCCGGCTGGTGACGTCGAGCTCGTCGAGCGCTGTGAGGAACGCGGCGACGCGGTCCGTCGTGATCGACAGGCCGGCGCTGCGCAGCACGGCGGTGAACCCGACGAGACCCGGGATCGGGTCGGCGTCGGTCTGCTCGTCGGTGAGGACAGGGCGTCCGGGCATCATCCGAGCGTCGCCCGCTCCTGGATCACGATGCCAGCAGTGCGTCGAGCTGGTCGCGCACCCGGTCGGCGTCCTCGCGGTACTTGAGCACGGCCCCCAGCGTCGCGGCGGCGCTGTCGACGTCGAGCGTCGTCGCGCCGACCAGCTGCAGCGCCTGCGCCCAGTCGATCGACTCGGCGACACCGGGCGGCTTGAGCAGCTCGGCGCGGCGCAGCTTGGCGACGGTCGTCGCCACCTGGGTGGCCAGCCGCTCGGGCACGCCCGGCAGCCGGCTGCGCAGGATCTGGATCTCGCGCTGCACGTCGGGGTGGTCGAGCCAGAGGTAGAGGCATCGCCGCTTGAGGGCGTCGTGGACCTCGCGGGTGCGGTTGGACGTCAGCACCACGAGCGGCGGCGTCGTCGCACGGATCTCGCCGAGCTCGGGGATGGTCACCGCGTGCTCGGTGAGCACCTCCAGGAGGAAGGCCTCGAACTCGTCGTCCGCACGGTCGACCTCGTCGACGAGCAGCACGCTCGGCGTCGTCGTCAGGGCGCGCAGGATCGGCCGCTGCAGCAGGAACCGCCGGTCGTAGAGGGACGCCTCGACGGCGTCGGTGTCGAGCGCCGCGCCGCCGGCACCCGCGGTGGCCTCGAGGGCGCGCAGGTGCAGCAGCTGGCGTGGGAAGTCCCAGTCGTAGAGGGCCTGGGAGGCGTCGATGCCGTCGTGGCACTGCAGCCGGATCAGCTCGGCGCCCAGGACCTGGGCCATCGCCTGCGCCAACGCGGTCTTGCCGGTGCCGGGTTCGCCCTCGCAGAACAGTGGCCGGCCCATCCGCATCGCGAGGAACGCTGCGGTGGCGAGGCCGTCGTCGGGGAGATAGCCGGTCGCCCGGAGCGCGTCGGAGAGCTCGGCGGGGGAGGCGGGCGTCGCGGGCGCGGTCACGACCATGCCGCCGCGATGGGCCCGGTGCGGGCAGGACGTCGGTTCACCACCCCAGCATGGCGGACGAGCCGACGTCGGGCCAGGTGTGACGCGGGCCTCCATCACACGGACCGTGATCATGGGGTCACCCATTGTCGACCATTCCGATGTGACTGGTCCGACAATATTTTCGATTCGGTTCTAATGTTTCTGGCGTGATCGTTTCGTGATTCACCGACGCTGACCAGCGGAATCCACCGCGTCGGCAAGTATTTCCAGGACGTTACAGTGACGATGGTCACTCAGGATCGATTTGACCCAACGACCCGGCAGAAACGTAGCGTTCCCGCTCGGTCGCCTCGTGAGGGGTGGCTGAATACATCCGGAACCGCCGCTCCCGGCTCCCTGTCCCGCGGTTTCCGGTCCGTCGAGTGGAAAAGACGGGGCAGGGCGAGGAAGCAGTTTCCGGAATGCAAGTAATTGCAGTCCGAGGTACGGACGGTTCCCCAACCGTCCACGGGCACCCGTGCCCGGCCTCACGGAATTCCTCGGAGCGAGCGGTATGGAGAGCAACGACATGACGCTCGTCTCCAAGCGGAGCATCGCGCGCCTGCTGGTCGCCGGCGCAGTAGTCGTCGGCGCGCCTGTCGCCGTTGCCGGGACGGCCAACGCCGCCGGCGCCGACGCGTGGGACCGCCTCGCTCAGTGTGAGAGCGGCGGCAACTGGGCCATCAACACCGGCAACGGTTTCTACGGTGGCCTGCAGTTCACCCTCAGCACATGGAAGGCCTTCGGCGGCACCGGTTCGCCGCAGAACGCCTCGCGTGCGCAGCAGATCGCCGTGGCCGAGCGTGTGCTCGCCGGGCAGGGCTGGGGCGCATGGCCCGCCTGCTCGCGCAAGCTGGGCCTCTCCGGCACCCCGCCGAAGATCGGCACCGTGACCACCCCGCAGCGCGCATCCGCGCCCGTCGTGCCCAAGGCGCCCGTCGCGCCGAAGGCCCCGGTCGTCCCCGCGGCGCCCGGCACCGGCTACACCGTCGTCGCGGGCGACACCCTGTCGAAGATCGCGCAGGCCCACGGCACCACGTGGCAGGCGCTGTTCGACAAGAACCGCACCGTGCTCAGCGACCCGAACCTCATCAACGTGGGCCAGGTCCTGACCGTCGGCTGACGTCGTCCCCGGGCCGTCGTGCCCGGCCGCACTCCGCTCCTCGCGGAGCGGCGGCCGGATGCGGCGGCCCGTGGTCGTCCCCGGGGCGTCGCCGCATGCCGGCTCAGGTCGAGTTGACCCACTCGTCGGTCCCGTCGGCGAAGACCTGGTGCTTCCACACGGGCAGCAGCCGCTTCACCTCGTCGACGAGCTCCGCGCACACCGCGAACGCCTCCTGGCGGTGATCGGCCGCAACGGCGCAGGCCAGCGCCACGTCACCGATCCTCAGCAGTCCGACGCGATGGCTCACCGCGATCGCCCGGACGCCCGCCGCACGGCCCGCCACCTCAGCGGCCACCTCGGCCACGATGCGACCGGCGGTCGGGTGCGCGCTGTACTCCAGGCCGCGGACCCGACGTCCGCCGTCGTGGTCGCGCACGACGCCCGCGAAGGTCACGACCGCCCCCGCCTGGGCGCGGTCGACCAGCCGGGCGTGCTCGTCGACGTCGAGTGGCTCCGCGCCGACGATGGCGCGCAACACTTCCGCACGCGTCCCCTGTGGCTCCGTCATGCGTGATCACCTCCGCGCAGCTGGTCGACGGCGTGGTCGAGCACGCCGTCCAGAACGGACAGGCCGTCGCGAACTCCACCTGTCGATCCGGGGAGGTTGACGATCAGCGTGCGACCCACGACTCCGGCCAGACCGCGGGACAGGACCGCTGTCGGGACCTTCGGCGCACCCGCCGCGCGGATGGCGTCGGCCAGTCCCGGCACCTCGTAGTCGAGCAGGGCGCGGGTGATCTCGGGCGTCGCGTCGGTGGGGGAGATGCCGGTCCCGCCGGTGGTGACGACGACGTCGACCCCCGTCGCGACGGCTCCGCGCAGTGCTTCGCCGACCGGCTCACCGTCGGGCGCGACGGTGGAGTCGGGGCACTCGTAACCCTTGGTGCGCAACCACTCCACGATGATCGGACCGCCCCGGTCGGGGTAGACGCCCGCGGCGGCGCGGTTGGATGCGGTGACGACGTGGGCCCGGCGCGGCGCGCTCACGCCTGCTCCTGCGGCCGCGTCCACGTGCCGGTCTTGCCGCCGTCCTTGCGCTCGACCCGGACGGCGTCCAGGACGGCTGCGGGGTCGACGGCCTTGATCATGTCGTGCAGGGCGAGCCCGGCGACCGCGACCGCGGTCAGGGCCTCCATCTCGACGCCGGTGCGGTCGGTGGTGCGGACCGTGGCCCTGATGTCGATGTGGTCGCCCTCGGGCCGGAGGTCGACGGCGACGCCGCTCAGCGCGATCGGGTGGCACAGGGGGACGAGGTCGGGGGTGCGCTTGGCGCCCATGATCCCGGCGATGCGGGCCGTGGCCAGCGCGTCACCCTTGGGTAGCCCGTCGCGGCGCAGCAGCTCGATCACCTCGGCCGTGGTGCGCAGGACGCCGGTGGCCACCGCGGTGCGCGCGGTCGGCTCCTTGCCGGTGACGTCGACCATGCGGGCGGCGCCGGTGCTGTCGATGTGGGTGAACTCCACGCCGCGACCCTACGGCGTCGGCCTGGGCCGCCGCCGCGGGTGCCTCCACCCGATCAAATGTGACCTATATCACGTTCAAGCAACCTGGCGAATCGAAATCCTGGCGTTGCCGTTCCGTGATACACGTCGGGCTACCTGCAGAAACACAGCAATGTAACGACGCCCGCGGCGCCCCGTCAGCCACCGCTGATTCACTCGATCGAGTTTGCAATCCGAAGCGCTGCACGTAGCGTCACCGACGGCCCGCTCCGAACTCCCCTGACGGGTGGGCCCGGTTCCGCAGCGCGTGTCCTGTCCGGCGGTCCCGATCCCCCGACAGCAGCCGACGGACAGGACGGAAATCGCGGACCTGACAAGTCCGCGCCACCGGAACTCCCCCCGGTCGGAATCCGCATGCGCGGCGACGGAGAAATGTCATGGCCCGCTATCGCGGTCTGCACCGGAAACCCACCAGCACCGCTCGCACCCTTGCGCGCACCGCTCTCGCGGGTGTCGTCGTCGGAACCCCTCTCGTGGCGCTGGCGCCCGCCGCGAATGCGGCCACCGACGCCACCTGGGACCGCGTCGCCGCGTGTGAGAGCGGTGGCAACTGGAGCATCAACACCGGGAACGGCTACTACGGCGGCCTGCAGTTCAGCGCCTCCACGTGGAAGGCCTTCGGCGGCGCCCAGTACGCAGCCACCGCCAACCAGGCCAGCAGGGCCGAGCAGATCGCCGTCGCGGAGAAGGTCCTCGCCGGGCAGGGCTGGGGTGCATGGCCCGTCTGTTCCAAGAAGGCAGGCGCCAGCGGCGGCTCCACCCCGCGTGAGGTCCCGGCCGGGGACACGGTGAAGACCGCGCCCAAGACGGCCCCCAAGACCGCACCCACGGCGCCGAAGACCCAGACGCAGGCCCCGCCCAGGACCGAGGCGGCCAAGCCGGCGGAGGAGAGGATCCGCGTCTCGCAGCCCGCCGACGCGACCGGTGGCTACACCGTCGTCGCAGGCGACTCGCTCAGCGAGATCGCGACCGCGCACAACGTCGCCGGCGGCTGGAAGGCACTCGTCGCCAAGAACCCGCAGTGTGCCGACAACCCGAACCTGATCCACCCGGGTGACAAGATCGCGGTCTGAGCGATCCCCTGACGCAGCGTCCCGGACCGGTGCCACGATCCGGGGGCGCATCCCAGACGGCCGTCGCGGCCCTCCCCGCGGCGGCCGTCGGCATGTCAGCAGGGGCTCGCCTCAACGCGACTGCCCACGTCGCGCCAGCTGCTCCGGGGTGTCGACGTCGTCGGGCTCCGCGACGTCGCCGCACTCGACCAGCACAACGTCCGGATTGCCCGCCAGGTAGCCACGGGCCCCTGCATCACCCGTGGCGGCGGTGGAGGCGGCCGCCCAGTGGTCGCGGCCCAGCAGGACCGGATGGCCGGCGCGGCCGTCGTAGGCCGCCCGGGCGAGGGTGGTGGGGGACCCCCCTTCAGCGCCCAGCCGGGTGACCGCAGCCGCCGTCACCCCCGGCAGGTCGACCAGGTGCACGACCGTGGCGTCGACATCCGCGAGCGGCTCCAGGGCAGCCAGACCCGCGCGCAGCGACGCGCCCATGCCCTCGGCCCACTCCGCGGCCTCCACGGGCGTCACGTCGGCCGGGAGCAGCGCGCGCACCTCGTCGGCCGCGGCACCCACCACGACCACCAGCGGGGCACACCCCGCCGTCCGGAGCACGTCGACCGCCCGGAGCACGAGCGGGCGACCGTCCAGACGCACGAGAGCCTTGGGCCCGCCCATCCGGCGACCGGCCCCGGCCGCCAGCAGCAGGCCCGCGGGCATTACCTGTTGATCTCGGTGACAGGGTGCACGTAGGGCACCTCGTCGAGCGGGAACTCGAGCTCACCGAAAGGTGAGAGCGACCCCTGCACATCGCCCAGCAGCTCCGTGACGGGGTGCTCGCCGTCGGGCAGCTGCGGCCAGTTCGGGTCGATACGGGCCGGGCGGCTCGGCTGGGACACGGAATCCTCCTCGCGGGTGCGGTCCGGACGAGCCGGACCGGTATCGGCGCCGATTATCACCCATCGCCGGGACGAGGACCCCCGGCCGGGCCAAGTACCGTGGAGGGGATGCCCACCTCCCTGGTCGACCGCCTGCGCGCCGAGGACGACGACTTCCTCGTCGCCCTGCTGCGCCTGCGCCCCGACCTGGCGGTTCCCGCACCGGCCGACCTCACCGTGCTGGCCACCCGGGCAGGCATCCGCGCCTCGGTGCACCGCGCCTGTGACGACCTCGACACCCTCGTCCTCGCCGTGCTCGAAGCGCTCGTCGTCGTCGGCGCCGACAGCGAGGCCGCCGAACGCCCCGAGCTCGAACGCCTCCTCGGCCCCGACGTCCCCGGCTCCGCCCTCGACCGGGCCCTCGACGAGCTGCGCACCCGCGCCGTCATCTGGCGCTCCGACGACGGCTGGGCCCTCGTCCCCGCCGCCCGCGAGGTCGTCTCCCGCTACCCCGGTGGCCTCGGCCGCCCCGCCGCCGGCCTCGCCGGCTCCACCGAGCTGCCCGTGCTCCTGGCCGGCATCGCCCCCGAGGAACGACGCGTCCTCGACGCCCTCGCCGCCGGCCCGCCCATCGGGCGCAGCCGCGCGGGCGCCGACCCCGAGAGCGCCGTCGGCCGCCTCCTCGCCCGCGGCCTCCTCGTCCGCGTCGACCCCGAGACCGTCGAACTGCCCCGCCAGGTCGGGCTCGCCCTGCGCGGTGACCGTCCCCTCGGCGGTGTCGCCGTCACCGCGCCCGTCCCCGACACCGTCGACCGCGGCGCCGACACCGTCGACGCCACCGCCGGCGGCGCGGCCCTCGAGCTGCTCCGCCGCGTCGAAGCCCTCCTGGCACTCTGGAGCGAGACCCCGCCGCCGACACTGCGGGCCGGCGGTCTCGGCGTCCGGGACCTCCGCCGGGCCGCCAAGGAGATGGAGCTCGACGAACCCACCGCGGCGCTCGTCGTCGAGGTCCTGGTGGCCGCCGACCTCGTCGCCGTCAGCGACGGGTTCCCGGCTGAGTACGTGCCCACCACCGCCTCCGACATCTGGGCGGCAGGCGGCCCGGAACTGCGCTGGGCCCAGCTCGCCCAGGCCTGGCTCGAACTGCCCCGGCTCCCCGGTCTCACGGGCACCCGCGACGAGTCCGGCAAACCCCTGCCCGCCCTCGGCGAGGCCCTGCGCCGCCCCCTCGCCGTCCGCGACCGGCGCCGCGTCCTCGAAGCGCTCGGCGAGCTCCCGCCCGGCCGGGCCGTCCGCACCCCCGGCGACCTCGCCGGCCTCCTCGCCTGGCGCGCACCGCGTCGCGGCGGCCGGCTGCGCGACGACATGGTCACCTGGACCCTCACCGAAGCCACCGTGCTCGGAATCGTCGCCCTCGACGCGCTGGCCGCCCCCGGGCGCGTCCTGCTCGCCGACCCCGGCAAGGCAGCCGCCGCGCTCCGCGACGCCCTGCCCGAACCCGTCGACCACGTACTCCTGCAGGCCGACCTCACCGCCGTCGCCCCCGGGCGCCTCCAGCCCGAGCTCGCCGCCGAGATCGCTCTCGTCGCCGACGTCGAGTCCGCGGGCGGCGCCACCGTCTTCCGGTTCACCGAGGCCAGCATCCGCCGCGCCCTCGACGCCGGCCGCACCGCCGACGATGTCCGCGAGCTCCTCGCCGTCCGCTCCGCAACCCCTGTGCCGCAAGCACTCGGCTACCTCGTCGACGACGTCGCCCGCCGCCACGGCAGGCTCCGCGGCGGCGCCGCCTCCTCGTTCCTGCGCAGCGACGACGAGACCCTGCTCTCCGAGGTCCTCGCCCACCCGGAGACCGGCCTGCTGGAGCTGCGCCGGCTCGCCCCCACTGTCGTGATCAGCCCGCTGCCGCTCGTCGAGGTCCTCGAGGGCCTGCGCGCCGCCGGGTTCAGCCCCGCCGCCGAGGACGCCGCCGGTGGCGTCCTCGACCTCGGTGACCGCGGCAGGCGCATCGAGTCCCGCGGCCGGCCCGCCCGCACGCCCTCCGGGCCCGCGACGCCCGACGACAGCCGCCTCGCCGCCGTCATCTCCGGAATGCGGGCGGGCGACGCCCTCCGCGGGGTCCGGCGCTCGCGCACCGCACCGCGCGTCCCCGGAGGCAGCAGCAGCACCCTCGCCGAGCTGCAGCACGCCGTCGCCGCCCGGCGCCCGGTCTGGATCGGGTTCGTCGACCGGCACGGCGTCGCCGGGGAACGGGTGCTCGTGCCCACCTCCGCAGGTGGCGGCATCGTCGAAGGCCGCGATACCGTCGGCGGCGAGGTCCGCCGGATCCCGTTGCACCGCATCACGTCCATCGCCCTCGTGGATCCGGCCACCGACGCGTGAACGCCCCCGTCTGGGTCGTGGCCGGCGCTCCGGGGGTGGGCAAGACGACCGTCGCCGCCCTGCTGCTCGCAGGCCTCGACCCCACTCCGGCGCTGCTCGACAAGGACACGCTCTACGGGCCGTTCGTCGCCGCGACCCTCGCCGCCGCCGGTCGTCCGCCGGGGGAGCGGGAGGGCGACTGGTACGACGCGCACGTCAAGGAGCACGAGTACACGGGTCTCACCGCCACCGCGCGCGAGATCCGCGCCCACGGCTGCCCCGTCCTGCTCTCCGGGCCCTTCACCGGCCAGATCCGCGACCCCGGCCGCTGGGTGCAGTGGGTCGAGGCGCTCGGTGGGTCCGAGGTGCGGCTCGTCTGGATCCGGTCCGACGCCGCAACGCTGCGGCACCGCCTCGAACACCGCGGCTCGCCGCGCGACACCGGCAAGCTCGCAGCCTTCGACGCCTTCCTGGAGCGCATGCGCCCCGCCGACCCACCGCCGGTGCCGCACCTGGAGATCGACAACCGCCTCGACGCCCCCGGCACCCTCACCGATCGGGTCGCGGCCCTGCTCACAGATGTCGCGCCGGGCCCCGGGCCCGACGAGAGCCTGGTCCGGGCATGGAGGAAACCGGTCTGAGTCGAGTTCGGCGGGGGTCGCCGACCGGCTGCACGCCGCTCCCGCCGTCGAGGTCCTGACCAGGAGCCTCGGCGACAGGAGCGGGGGTACACCGCAGGTCAGCGGGCGCGGGCGGCCATCCGCTGCGTCATCGCGTGCTCGACGAGCGAGATCAGCGTCGACTTCGTCGAGTCCCGGTTACGGGCGTCGCACGTGACGATCGGGACACTCGGGTCGATCGCCATCGCCTCGCGGACGTCGTCGATCCGGTGCTGCAACGTCCCGTCGAACGCGTTGAGCCCCACCACGTACGGCAGCCCGCGGTCCTCGAAGAAGTCGATCGCGCCGAAACAGTCGGCGAGCCGGCGGGTGTCGACCAGGACGACCGCGCCGATCGCGCCACGCACCAGGTCGTCCCACATGAACCAGAACCGGTGCTGCCCGGGCGTGCCGAACAGGTACAGGATCAGGTCCGAGTCCAGCGAGACGCGCCCGAAGTCCATGGCGACCGTCGTGGTCGTCTTGTTCGGAGTCGCGGACAGATCGTCGTGACCAGCACTCGCCTCGGTCATGACGGCCTCGGTCGTGAGCGGCACGATCTCGGAGACCGACCCGACGAAGGTCGTCTTGCCCACACCGAACCCACCGGCGACGACGATCTTGGCCGAGATCGTCGCCGTCGTCGCGACGGCCTGTGGCCTAGAGCCGACGGAGTCCACTCAACACCCTTTCCATCAGAGCGAGGTCCGGCGACGAGCCGGTACTGCTCGCGGTCTGGTGCACCGTGACGACGCCCAGTCCTGCCATGTCACCGAGCAGCACGCGAGCCACCCCCAGGGGGAGCGACATCAGCGCCGCGACCTCGGCGACCGAGCGGGGCTCTTCGCACAGTTCGGCGATCGCCCGATGTTCCACCTGCAGCAGCCCGAGCTGGCTGCGGCCCTGCTGACTGGTCGACACGAGCGCTTCGATCGCGAGGTCGAGACCCGAGCGGGTCCGGCCTCGCGTCCATGCGTACGGACGGACGAACGACGCGCCCGACGACACGTCCTCCAGGTCACCGACCTCGCCGACGCCACCGATGTCGATCGGCGCCGTCGGCGCCGAGTCGGGCAGCGCACGGCCGACCGGCTGCTCCGCCGAGGGTCGCGGGCCCGCAGGCTGGAACGTCTGGAACGGCTGCGCGGGCTCCGGCTCCGCAGGCGTGTCGCCCTGCGGGGTGCCCGAGTAGTGCCGCAGTACCTCCGACACCTGGCGCGGCGCCCGCAGCGGACGATGCCGGGGGGTGTCGATGGTCGGGTTCCCGGAGAGGAAGTCGCTCTGCGGGGCGTCACCGTCGGGCCGCTGGACCGTGCCACCCGTGGGGGCGTGCCCGGTCAGCCAGTCGGTCTCGTGGAACTGCGTCGCACTGCCTTCGTCCCACGTCGGTCCCGCCTCCGCGGCGGGCGGATACGGGGACGGCTGACGCGGACCGGAGCGCCTCCGTGTCCAGAACCGGCGCTCGGGCGCCTCGTAGTCCGGGTACTGCTCCTCGTAGCCGTCGTAGTCCTGACGGCTGTCGAACGAGAACCCGTTCATGACGTCGGCAAAGGTGGGATCGTCGGACTGTCGACGTTCGTCGTCGGGATCGGTGGTCATCGCGTTTCACCTGCCTCTGCTGGTCGACGTCGGACGGGTCGGTCGCGGCTCCGCCGCGTGGTCGGTTCGGTGCGCGCCGGTCAGGGCCCGAAAGAGCCCTGCAGCTCGGCCCGCAGCTCCGGGGTGAGCAGCTGGCCGACACGGTCGACCAGCAGCGTCATCTCGTAGCCGATCAGGCCGATGTCGCACGTCGGCGAGGCGAGCACGGACAGGCACGAACCGTCGCTGATCGACATCAGCAGGACGATGCCCCGGTCCATCTCGACGACGGTCTGCACGACCCCGCCCGCGTCGAAGCAGCGGGCGGCGCCCTGCGTGAGGCTGATGAGCCCCGACGACACGGCGGCCAGCTGGTCGGCGCGGTCGCGCGGCAGCCGGTCCGAGGACGTGAGAAGCAGTCCGTCGGCCGACACGACGATCGCGTGGGCGACCCCCGGCACGCGCTCCGCGAAGTTCGTGACCAGCCATCCGAACCGGCTCGGCTGCGTCTGTGGTGCGGTCACCTGGTCGTCTCCTCGTCCTGTGCGCCCGCCCCCGCGGGCTGCGCGTCGGTGCTGTTCGCCATCCTGCCTTCGGCGAGTTCCCGTTCCCTGCGGAGCCGGTTCTCCCGGCCCTGCCGGATCCCTCTCTGGTAGCTGGCGAGCCGTCCGCGGACCGCCTCCGCCGTCCGGCCCCCTGCGTCGGTCGCAGTCGCCGACGCCGCGGTCGACGACGCCGGCGCGAGCACCGCGGATCCTCCAGCACTACCGGGTACGAGTCGAGCCCGGGGTCGCCGCTTGGGCAGGCCCGCCGACGTGTACTCACCGGCTGAGGTCTCCGCGTTGCGTTCGGCGGCCTCCCAGCCGACGTCGGCGGTGCCGGCGAACTCGTCGCCGCCCTCGGTCTCGGCGACGGGAGCCGACAGCGGGCCGGCGACCGCGCGCTGCGGTGCCTGCTCGACGGGCCCGGGAACCGGCGCCGGCGCCGGCGCCGGGGGCCGGGCCACCGGGGACGGCCTGACCTGCAACGGGTCCGAGCCGAGCGGCACGACCGGGTCGGCTGTGCCGTTCTGCGGGACGTCGTCGGCCCAGGTGATCGGGATCGGCCGGTTCGAGCGGAACCAGGCCGACGCGATCTCGGCGAAGATCGGCGTCGAGAAGCCGTCGTCCCCGAGGGCGTCGTCGTCGGCCGGGGCCTCCTGCTGCGGGTACGCCGGGACCGGCTGCGCGGCGGCCGGCGGCCGGCCGTATGGCTGCGCACCGGGGTTGCGGACGGGCAGCCCGCCCGCCGGCGGCGCGGGGGGAGCCTGGGCGGCCTGTGGCTGCACCGCTGGGGCTTGGGCTGCCGGGGCCTGGGCTGCCGGCGGCTGTGCGACCGGCGGCTGGCCCGCAGGGCTCTGCGCCGGCGCCGCGGGCGCGGCCGGGGGGCGGACGGGCGCCTGCGGGACGCTCGGTCGCGGCGGGAACTGTGGCATGCGCCGCTGCTCGTCCACCCGGGCCAGGGCGGCCGGCTGCTCGCCGGTCGGCTGGCGGCCGGCCGACTCGTCGGTGGCGGGTACCGGCGCACCGGGCTGCCGGGCGCCGCGCATCGGCAGGACTCCGGGAGCCTGGCCCGGGGTCCGCGTCGCGTCGGGGCCCTGTGGTGCCGGGGGTCGGGCGGTCACGCTGTTGTCGGAGCCGGCCTCGGTGCGGTCGGCCGGTCCGCTGCTCGCGGTCGGCACGGCCGGCCGGGCGTCCGGCGTCCGCGGCGCGGGCTGGGAGTCCGGTGTCGATCCGCCCGGGGTGCGGTTGATCCCCGCACCCGGGACGCGCCGCGGCAGCAGCCCGGAGCGGCCCGGACCTTCGACGGCGGGACGCGACGGCGGCGGCAGGGCCGACGGGGGCTGCCGGTCGGCGGGCCCGCTCGGCGACGGCGTGGTGCCGGGCCGGGGTACGGGCCGCACCAGGCCTGGCCGGAACGGCGCGGGCGGCGGCGGGGTCGCTTCGTCGGTGCGCTCGTCGGTGCGCTCGTCGTCGGTGCGTCGGCCGTTGTCGGTACCGGCCGCCGTCTCGTCCGACGGCCGGCCGGTCACGGCCTGGGGGCCGGACACCAGCGGACGGGCGGTGGTGGCGTCGTCGCGGTCGGCGGGCCCGGGCTGGGCCGGGGCGGCGGCGTCGTCGGAGCCGCGGACGGTCCCGGCGAGGCCTGCGGCCAGCGCCGCGCCGATGTCGCGTCGCCGGGACGGCAGCGGCTCGGAGCGCTCGGCGGACTCGTTCTCGGAGACCGTCGACTTCTCGGAGACCGTCGACTTCTCGGAGACCGTCGACGCAGTGGCGGCCGCGGTGTCGGCGGCGCTCTCGTCGGTGGCGGTCTCGTCGGCGGCGGTCTCGTCGGCTGCGACGGCGGAAGCACCGGTCGCGTCGTCCCCCTCGGAGGCCTCGGAGCCCTCGGCGGCGGCATTCTTCGCGGACCCGGCAGCCTCGTGAGCGTCGGCCGGTCCGTCCGTGACGTCCGCGACCGGGGCGTCGGCGCCCGTGACGTCGGCGCCCGTGACGTCGGCGCCCATGACGTCGGCGACGGGGGCCTCGTCGGCCCGGGCGGCGACGGACTCGTCGAGCCCCTCGGCGGAGGCGTCGTCGTGGCCGTGCTGGTCGCCGCTGTGCTGGTCGCTGCTGTGATCGTCGCTGCTGTGATCGTCGGCAGCGGCCGGTGCCGCGGAGTCCGGGCCGCCGTCGTCGGTACCCGCACCGGGCAGGACCGGCACGACGCCCTCGGTCACGACGGGACCGATCGGACGTGGCGTCCGGCGCGGGAGCGGCAGTGCGTCGGGGTTGGCGGCGATGTGGATCTCGCCGGTGCCGGTGTCGTCGCGCTGCGGGGACGGCGTCGGCTCCTTGGGGCGGCCGAGCAGCGCGCGAGCGCCGTCGGGACGCGACCCGGTCGAGCGGTCGTCCGGGGTGGCGAAACCGTTGGGGCCGGACAGGTGAGCGCCCGGATCGTCGGTCGGGCCGTCGAGCGGCGGTTCGCGACGGGCCCGGCGGCGGGCCGCGGCGAGCGCGGCGGCGGCAGCGGCGGCGCCCCCGCCACGGCTGGGGAGGGACCGGTCGGTGTCGGGGCCGGGCCGGCGCGGGTCGGCCTCGGGGTGGGGCGCGGTGAGGCCGTGCGCGCTGCGCAGCTCGTCCTCGGGGACGACCGGCCCGGCGAGCGCCCATCCGGTGGCGGGGTCGACCGAGGCGGCCGGGGCCGCGGGGTCGGGGACGACCGGCGCGCCCGGAGCGGGCCCGGCCAGAGCCCAGCCGCCCTCGTCGGACTTGGGGTCGTCGGCCTCGGTCGGCGTGAACATCTCGCCCGGGGTGCGGCCGTTGCCGGAGGTGCCGGACAGCAGGTTGGCGCCGGGGCGTCGTGCCGGCAGCGGTGACGAGCCGTTGGTGTGGTGGCCGGGCCCGGAGCCGTTGGCGGACCCGTCGACCGTCTGCAACGGCGGGAACGTCGTCCCGTCGTCGCCGACGACGAGGTCGGCCAGCGAGCCGGTCGGCACGACGTGTCCGTTGGGGGTGACCTGCTGCGGCAGGGCCGGCAGGGCAGGACCGGCGGTGCCGTCCTGCACAGACGGCATCTGCGGGGCGCCGCCGGGGCCGGCTGTGTCGCCCGGGGCGCCGGGGATCAGGTAGCCGGGGACGGTGACCGACGCGGTGAGGCCGCCGGCGCCGGTACTGCCGAGGCGGACGCCGACGCCGTGCCGGGCGGCCAGGCGGCCGACCACGAACAGGCCCATGCGCCGCGACGCGGAGACGTCGACCTGCGCGGGACCGCCGAGGCGCTCGTTGGCGTCGGTGAGCTCGTGCTCGGCCATGCCGACGCCGCGGTCGGCGATCTCGACGAGGATCGAGCCGTCGGGCGTGCGGGTACTGCTCAGCACGACCTGCGAGTCGGGCGGGGAGAAGTTGGTCGCGTTGTCGAGCAGCTCGGCCAGCAGGTGGACGAGGTCGTTCGCGGCGCGGCCGACGACGGTGGCCGTGGGCGGGGACTGCACGACGATCCGCTGGTACTGCTCGACCTCGGACACCGCGGCGCGGAGCACGTCGACGACGGGGATGGGCGCGATGTTGCGCTTGCTCAGCTCGGTGCCGGCGAGGACCAGCAGGTTCTCGCTGTTGCGCCGCATACGGGTGGCGAGGTGGTCGAGCTGGAAGAGGTTGGACAGCTGGTCGGGGTCCTGCTCGTTGCTCTCCAGCTGCTCGATCAGCTGCAGCTGGCGCTCGACGAGCGCCTGGCTGCGCCGGGAGAGGTTGACGAACATGCTGTTGACGTTGGCCTGCAGCGCGGCCTGGTCGGCGGCGAGGCGGACGGCCTGGCCGTGGACGGCGTCGAACGCGCGGGCCACCTGGCCGACCTCGTCGCGGGTGTCGATCGGGACGGGCTCGACGTGGGCGTTGGGCGACTCACCGGTCCGCAGGCTCTCGACGGCCTGGGGTAGCTGGCGTTCCGCGACGTCGAGCGCGCTGGTGCGCAGCAGCCGCAGCGACTTCAGCAGCGACCGGGCGAGCAGCACGATGATCGCGATGCCGAGGAGCAGGCCGAGCATCAGGATCACGGAGTTGACGCCGGCCTGGTTGCTGGCCGCCTCCTGGGCGGCGGTGGTGTCCTGCTTGAGCTGGGCGACGGCGGAGTCGGCCGACTTCTGCACCGCGTCGTTCGACGAGGTGTAGGCGGCGTCCCACGCGGCCGGGTCGGTGGTGAGGGGGCGGCCCGCCGTGGTCTGCAGGATGCCGGCCTCGAGCTGGACCCGGGGCCCGTTTGCCGGGTCGGTGCCGAACAGGCCGAACCGCTGCTGCTGCTCGGGGTCGAGCGCCAGGCGGTAGGAGGTGAACGCCGCGTTGTAGGCGTTCTCGGTGGCGCCGACGATGGTGAGGTCGGTGTCGGACACCCGGCCCGCGGCGATCGCGGCGGCGACGACGGTGTGCTGCAGGGCGAGCTGCTCGGCGGCCGAGTCGGTGGCGGTGAGCGCGTCGGTCAGTCCGGCGACGTCGGGGTTGGCGACCTGGCGCAGCAGCGTGCGGACGACGACGTCGGTCTGGGAGACGGCGTTGCCGTAGCGGTTGAGGATGCCTTCGGTGGGCACCGGCGACGAGGTGGTGTCGCGGCGCAGATCCTGCATCGAGAGCTTGACGTCGCGCAGCGGCTGGGCCGCGACGCTCGGGTCCTCGGTGGTCTCGGTGCTGGCGAGGGCCTGGACGGCCTTGTCGAGCTGCGCGTCGGTGGTCTGCGCGGCGGCGTCGACCGGGGCGCGGTCGCCGGTGCGGTTGGCCGCGACGAACCGCACCGCGGCGTCGCGCTCGGCGCGCAGCGCGGTGGCGGCGGACTCGACCTGGTCGCGCACGGCGAGGAGCTCGTTGCTGCGGCCGAGGCCGGCGGCCACGTCGGCCTGGTCGGAGATGCGCAGTGCGCCGAGGCCGAGGGCCAGCAGGGTGGGCACCAGACCGACGATCAGGAGCTTGATCGACAGGCTCCAGTTGCGTGGGTTCAACCGTTCGGACCGCGATGGGCCACGCTCGGTGGTGGTCACGTCGAGAACTCCCTGCTGCCGGTCTGCGTCGAGCCGTTCGGGTTCGAGCCGTCCGAGACTGACACGGACCCCCGACAGAGGTTGCGTCGTCGACGGGATGCAGAGCCGAGATGCCCGTCCGCCGCGGTGGGTGGACGGCGGGTACCGGAACGGGAGCGTCGTGCGACTACAGAGAGCATCGTGTCGATCCGTCGAACCTTCTGTGGTGGGTAATCCGGACGGGTGACACCGACTGGACCAAGTGACCTGCGCGACTCCGACACGCAGGTCTCGGGGAACGTCCGCGGGGGTGTCGAGTAGGTACGATCGCGTCGGCTTACGTCTGCTCTTTCGGAGCCTGCGGAGTATATCGCGAGGTCGGCGCCCGCTTTCCCCGTCTGCCGCTCGAGCGACACCGATCACGTGCAGTGACCGATTGTCGCCGTTCGTCGACGTCGTCGGCCCGCCCGGCTCAACTTGCGCGTGCGAAAGGACTCTCGGTGCCCGACGGCCCACTCATCGTCCAATCCGACAAGACCCTCCTGCTGGAGGTCGACCACCCGGCGGCCGGAGAGGCCCGTGCGGCGATCGCCCCGTTCGCCGAGCTGGAGCGCGCGCCCGAGCACGTGCACACCTACCGGGTCACCCCGTTGGCGTTGTGGAACGCCCGCGCCGCGGGGCACGACGCGGAGCAGGTCGTCGACGCCCTCGTCCGGTTCTCCCGTTACGCGGTGCCGCAGCCGCTGCTGGTCGACGTCGTCGACACGATGGGTCGGTACGGGCGCCTGCAGCTGTCGCAGTCACCGGTCCACGGCCTGGTCATGACCGCCCTGGACCGCGCGGTGCTGGAGGAGGTCCTCCGGCAGAAGAAGATCGCCCCGATGCTCGGCGCGCGCCTCGACCCGGACACCGTCGTCGTGCACCCGTCGGAGCGCGGCCCGCTCAAGCAGGCGCTGCTCAAGATCGGCTGGCCCGCCGAGGACCTGGCGGGGTACGTCGACGGGGAGGCCCACGAGATCGCGCTGGCCGAGGACGGCTGGAACCTGCGTTCCTACCAGCAGGAGGCCGTCGACGGCTTCTGGCAGGGCGGGTCGGGCGTCGTGGTTCTGCCGTGCGGCGCGGGCAAGACGCTGGTCGGCGCGGCCGCGATGGCGCAGGCCAAGGCGACGACGCTGATCCTCGTCACCAACACCGTCTCGGGACGGCAGTGGAAGCGCGAGCTGATCGCGCGGACCAGCCTCACCGAGGAGGAGATCGGCGAGTACTCCGGGGAGCGCAAGGAGATCCGCCCGGTCACCATCGCGACGTACCAGGTGATCACGCGCCGGGTGAAGGGCGAGTACCGCCACCTCGAGCTGTTCGACTCCCGCGACTGGGGTCTGGTCATCTACGACGAGGTGCACCTGCTGCCCGCGCCCGTCTTCCGGATGACGGCCGACCTGCAGTCGCGGCGCCGGCTCGGCCTCACCGCCACCCTGGTGCGCGAGGACGGCCGCGAGGGCGACGTCTTCTCCCTGATCGGCCCCAAGCGCTACGACGCCCCGTGGCGCGACATCGAGGCCCAGGGCTGGATCGCGCCGGCCGAGTGCATCGAGGTGCGGGTGACGCTGACCGATGCCGAACGGCTCTCCTACGCGACGGCCGACGCCGAGGAGCGCTACCGGATGGCGTCGACGGCGCGGACGAAGATGCCCGTCGTCAAGGCGATCCTCGACCGGCATCCGGACGAGCCCACCCTGGTGATCGGCGCCTACCTCGACCAGCTCGACGATCTCGGGGAGGCGCTGGACAGTCCCGTCATCCAGGGCTCGACGAAGAACAAGGAGCGCGAGGCGCTGTTCGACGCGTTCCGCCGCGGCGAGATCAAGCGGCTCGTCGTCAGCAAGGTCGCGAACTTCTCGATCGACCTGCCGGAGGCGACCGTCGCGATCCAGGTGTCGGGGACGTTCGGGTCACGTCAGGAGGAGGCCCAGCGGCTGGGCCGGCTGCTGCGGCCCAAGGGCGACGGGCGGCAGGCGCACTTCTACTCGGTGGTCTCGCGCGACACCCTCGACACCGAGTATGCCGCCCACCGCCAGCGCTTCCTCGCCGAGCAGGGCTACGCCTACCGGATCGTCGACGCCGACGACCTGCTCGGCCCGGCGATCCCCGAGGTGGACTGACTGTGAGGGTGGTCTGACCGGGGCGTCGACGGAGAGTGGCCGGATGCGCCCGATCGGGCGCCTGGTGTGCTCCGTTCGGCTCGTCGCGTGGGCGGAGGAGCTGGTCGGCGGGCACACTCGATCCCCAGACTGCGGCGAGCAGGGGAGGTGGGGTCGGTTCCGGTCATCGGCTGGGTGCTGATCGGTGTCGCGGGGTGGATCGCGGCGTCGGTCCTCGTCGTCGTGCTCGTGGGCCGGATGGTCCGGGCACGAGACGCACAGGTGCCTCGTGGCCCCGCCGACCCGGTGGTGCCCCGCCCGCCGTCACCGGTGGACGGGCCGAGCGAGCCACCTCCGGGCTCGCAGGGCAGCCGGCACCGGCTCCGCGACCGTTGACCTGACCCTGCGTGCAGGCCGGACACGGAGCGTCACCTATCTGACGTGCACACCCGTGTCGAGGGTCACCTGGGAGAGTCACGGGCAGGCGCACAACGCTCACACCCGGTATATCGTCGTGCCCAGGCAGGTGATGACGATCTCAGTTCTGGCGTGGGTTCTCGTGGGCATCGCGGGATGGCTCGTGGTGGCGGTGGCCGTGGCGCTCGTCATCGGCCGCCTGTTCCACCTGCGTGAGAAGTCGATCGGCCAGGACCGCCCGCCGATGCCGATGCCCAGGCCGACGGCATCCCCCGCGCAGCCCGGACCGTCACAGAGCACGAGCCGCATACACGACGGCCACTCGCACGAGGTGGGACGTGGACTGCTCGGCCGGCCCGTGCCGCGGGTCCCGCAGCAGCGCACCGCACCGCGGGGTCGGCGGTCCCGCATCGGACCGTCGACCCGACGGGGCTGACCCCACCCCGGGTCAGGGGCGGGATCCGGGTCCGGGTCGGGGTCGTCCCCGAGGATCCGGGCGGCCCGCGGCGGGAGTCTCGTGTCATGGACAACGACACCTCGAACGGCACCGCAACCACGACCACGGTCCCGACCGGCGCCACGGCCACCGGGTCCACGGCCACCGGGTCCGCGGCCACCGGGTTCACGGACGCCGACCCGTCGGTGGACACCGGCAAGCGCCCGTTCCGTCTGGTCCGCAGCCGTTCCGAGCGGATGCTCGGCGGCGTCTGCGGCGGCATGGCCGACCAGCTCGGCATCGACGTGTCACTGCTGCGCCTGGGCCTCGTCGCCCTGACCATCCTCGGCGCGGGCGCCGGCGCGGTGATCTACGTCGCGGCCTGGGTGCTGGCCCCCGAGGTCGACTGACCCGGTCGCCGGTCAGGTCACCCGGCCGCCGGTGTGGTGGTCGCCGTGACGGACCTGGTGGCGCAGCTCGGCGTAGTGGTGGGTCTCCCAGCCCACCAGTGCGGCGAGCACGACGGCGAGCACGGCCAGCGTGACGAGCGCGGGCAGCAGCGCCACCAGCGGCGTCACGGCCAGCAGCACCACCGCCACCACGACCCGGGCGACGCTGATCGTCCGCATCAGGCTCCACTTGAACCAGACGTGGGCCAGCAGGTACAGCGCGGTCCCGCCGTAGAGGGCGGCGAGCGGCACCCCGTAGATCGGGTCGGACAGGCTGTGCCCGTCGCCGCCCCCGACGTAGAGCAGCACCTTCTTCAGCCCGAGCGACAGCATGATGACGCCGACGACCATCGGCAGGTGCAGGAACGAGTAGCAGCCGCGGGCGAGCCGGATCTGCCGCTCGCCCGTCGCGTTCGCCAGCTCGTGCTCGGCAAGCAGTGACGTCACGTCGAAGTAGGCCCACCACAGGGCACCGGCGACCGCGAGGCCGAGTGCCGACGCGATGATGATCGGCCAGCTGATCGGCAGGGCGGCGACGCCGATGCCGATCGAGACGATGGACTCGCCGAGCGCGACGATGATGATCAGCCCGTGCCGCTCGGCGAAGTGAGCTGCCGAGGCCAGCCGCCAGTCCGTCCCCGACAGGATCGTGCCGAGGTAGTCGCCCAGGATCGCGGCGACCCACAGCAGGGTCTGGACCCAGCCCTCGGTCTGCGACGCGATGAGCAGCAGCACCGTTCCGGCCAGCATCGACGGCAGGAAGCGGGCGACCTGCCTGCGCAGCATCGGGTCGTCGCGGGAGACGACCCAGAACAGCGCGATGTGCACGGCCCGGACGAAGAAGTAGGCGAACGCGAACACCGCGGGCCCGTAGAGGCCGCCGGGCAGGTCGTCGAACGCCTCGGGGATCGTGATCGCGCCGACGAACACGCCCGCCATCGCGACGAACATCCCGACGCGGATGATCCCCTCGTCGGCCTTCGCGATGTTGCCGACCCAGGAGTAGCCGACCCACGTCCACCACATCACGGTGAGGATCAGCGCGCCGCGGAGCAGCGACTCGACCGACGGCTCGTCGGCCATCCAGTCCGTGACGCGCGTGAGCGCGAAGACGAAGACGAGGTCGAAGAACAGCTCCAGCGGCGTGACCGCGGCCTTCTCGCCGACCGCCTCGATCCTGGTCCGTCGGGGTGTCACCACGAGCGCATGGTGCCAGCGCGACCCGCGGGGTGTCGACACGGATCAGCCCGCGGCGTAACGGAGATCGACTCGGTGGCGACTCCGGGGAGAGCCTCCGAGGTTCCCGGTCGTCCATCTCGGACCGCCTCGGCGTGCGCAGGAGGTAGCCGTGCCCGGCCTGTCACGCCGTGCGTTCCTGGCGACGGTCGGCGGTCTCGCGGCCGCGCTCCAGCTCGACCCGATGCTCGTCGGCGCCGCGCTCGCGCAGGCACCGGTGCCGTCGGACGCGCCCACCACGCTGCAGCGCACGATCCTGCAGGGGCCGGTCGTGCAGGGCCGGTACCGGTCGCTGACGGCCGGTCCCGGTGAGCCGCACCTGCCGCGCATCGACGTCCTGGGCCGCGAGCCGGGCCCCGACCGGGCCACGGCTCGCCGGTCGCTGTTCTACCTCGGGCACCTGTCGGACATGCACGTCATCGACGCGCAGTCGCCCGGCCGGATCGAGCCGATGATCGTGCAGGACCACTCGGCGTGGGCGTCGGCGTTCCACCCGCAGGACCCGCTGACGGTCCACGTCGCCGGCGCGATGGCCGCGGCCGTGTCCGCGGCCCGGACCAGCGCGGTGACGGGGGCGCCGCTGGACGCGACCGTCGTCACCGGGGACTCCGCCGACATGCACTCCGGGCTGGAGCTGCGCTGGTACATCGACGTCCTCGACGGTGTCCCGGTCACCGCCAACAGCGGCAGCCCCACCGTCTACGAGGGACTGCAGGCCTGGCCGGAAGTGACCTGGGCGTACCGGCCCGGGGACCCCGGGGGCGGGGAGTTCGGCGACTACGGTTTCCCGCGGCTGCCGGACCTGCTCGCTGCGGCGATCGGGTCGCCCGTGGCGTCGCCGGGGCTGCCGACGCCCTGGTACGCCGTCTACGGCAACCACGACACGCTGCTGCTCGGCACGTTCGACGTGAGCTCGCAGTTCCGGTCGATGGCCGTCGGCGACCGCAAGGCCACGACGTGGGAGACCGTCGCGGGCAAGGCGCTCACCGGCTACGCGGCGACGGGCAGCCCGGTGCAGCGGTTCGTCGACGCCGTGGACACCGCGTTCGGGACCGCGCCCGGCTTCCGGACGGTGACCGCGGACGCGCGGCGGCGCACCTTCGAGCAGCGCGACTTCATGACCGCCCACTTCGAGACGACGCCGCTGCCCGGCCCGGTGGGCCACGGCTTCACCCGGGCCAACCTGGACTCCGGGCAGACGTGGTGGTCGGCGGACCCGGCCCCACACGTACGGATGTTCGGCCTCGACACCTGCAACCAGGTCGCGGGCCCCGACGGCGCCGTCCCCGACGACCAGTTCCGCTGGCTGCGCGGCGAGCTCGAACGCGCGGGCGCCGAGCAGAAGCTCTGCATCGTGGCGAGCCACCACAACAGCCTCACGCTGGAGAACCGCGCCGTCCGGCCCGGCGGGGACACCCAGGCGCTGCACGGCGCCGAGGAGTTCGTCGACCTGCTGCTCGACCACCCGCAGGTCGTCGTGTGGCTCAACGGTCACACCCATCTCAACCAGATCCTCGCCCACACCCGCGGCACCACCGGGTTCTGGGAGGTCACGACGGCGTCCTGCATCGACTTCCCGCAGCAGCAGCAGGTCGTCGAGCTCGTCGACAACCGCGACGGCACGCTGTCGGTGTTCACGACGGTCCTCGACCACGCCGCGCCCGTCGCAGGCGGCGGCAGCAGCTGGCTCGACCTCGCCGCCACGTCGCGTGAGCTGGCCGCCAACGACTGGATCGAGAACCCCGTGTTCCGACGTGGATCGCCGCTGGACCGCAACACCGAGCTGCTGCTGCCCGCGCCCTTCGACCTGTCGACGATCACCGACGCCCAGCTCGAGGCCCAGCGCGGCACGGCGACGGCACGCATGCTGGCCAACGACGCGCGGAGCCCCCGGTGAACGGGCGGTTCGCGGCCGGGCGGTTCGGGGCGGGGCGGTGCGGGGCGGGGCGGTTCGGGCTGGGCCTGGTGGTGGCGGCGCTGGCGCTCACGGCGTGTTCGCAGGCCGCCGCTCTCGCGCCGGTCGGCGGCAGCCGGGAGGCGCTGGTGCGGTTCGCCGGCAACGACGTACTCGTCTCCTCGGGCGTCGCGATCCGCACCGCGCCCGTCTGCATCACGGGTGCCGACGGTGTCGTCTGCACCGGGGCCGCCGTCGGCGGCGACCCGATCCGGATGACCGGCACCCCGACCGACCCGCTCGTGCTGGTGGTGACCGTCGGCGGCCGGACCCTCCACGACGGCCCGGCGCAGGACGTCGTCGACAGCGCGGCGAGGCCGTCGTGAGGGCGGGCTGGTGGGTCGCCGGTGCGGTCGTCGTGGCCGCCGGACTGCAGACGCTGCTCGTCCTGCCCGACCCGGTACCGTCCCTGACCTGGCAGTTCGCGCTGCTCCTGGCCGCCTCGGTGGCGGTGCTGCTCGCCGCCGCGACCGTCGTGGCCGCGGCTGTGGCCAGGGGTGACCGGCCGCGGTTCGGACGGGTGCTCGGCGTCGTCGCGGTGCTGGTCGTGGTCGCGGTGGCGGCGAGCCTGTTGCACCCGCTGGCCGTGCCGGTCGTCCTGGCCGCGGGCGCGCCCGTTCCCGTCGTGGCGGCCGCGGGCCCCACCGGCGCCTGGGGGGCTGTCGCGCGCGGCGTGGGCCGCCGGCCGGTGGGCTACGTCCTGCGGCTGCTGCTCGGTCTGGCCCTCGCCGTGCTGGGCTGGGTCGCGGCGTTGCTGCTCGGCCTGTTCGTGACGGGCCCGCTCGCCGCCGCGGCGACCTGGCTCGTCATGGGTGCCCTCGCGGCGCTGCTGCTGTGGGCCTGGTCGGGCTGGGCGCGGGCCGCGGCGTCGTCCGCATCGGCCTGACACGGCGGCATCCCGCAGACGATCGGGCTGCGGGATGCCGTTCCCGGGAGTTCGGGTCAGACCCGGCGACGGGGTGCGGGATCCCCACAGCCGATGAGCCGACGTGCCCGACTACATGCTGCTGCTGTTCTCGACGACCACCGACCGGGAGGTCGGTGACGACTCCTGGGAAGACGGCATCGCCGAGCACGACGCGTGAGGTGCTCGGCGGGTACTACATGATCTCCGCGCCCGACCTCGACATCGCGCCGGCGCTCGCCCGGCAGTGCCCCGAGGAGATCGTCGAGGTGTGCGAAGAGGTCGGCTGAGCTCTCAGCGGCTGCGTCCCGCCCAGTTCGCGAGCCGCTCGGTGGGCCCCGCGCCGGCGGCCGGTTCCACGACCGGTCCGAACGGAACGGGCCCACCGCGCGGCTCGGCCGGCAGGAACCGCACGATCGCCGCGAGGGCTGCCTCGGCAGCGGCCGGGTCGGCCTCGGCGTCCTGGCCGGTCGCGACGGCGAGGTCCCAGCCGTGCACGAGTGCCTCGTTGAGGTAGCCCCACACGACGCCGCGCCCGGGCACGGTGCCCCACGGGACCTCGATGAGGGTGTCGAGCATGTCGTCGTTCTCCCAGAGCGGGGTGAGCCCGTCGATCGCCAGGCCGATCGTCGCGGCGAGCTCGGCGTCGGCGATGCCCTCGACGACGGCGGGTCGCGACATCGGGAGCACGCCCGTGCCGGCGGCGTTCGCGCGGCCGACGATCCCGACGACGTGCGCCATCAGGGTGCGGACGTCGAACCCGGTGCACGGGGTCGGGTCGTCGTAGCGGGCGGTGGGCACCGCGTCGACGAGTCCGCGGACCCAGCCGAGGGCGTCGCGGAGGAGGGGGCGGGGGTCGGTCTGCTGTGCGGTGGAAGTCGTCATGGGACGAACTCTGTCGCCGAAGTACGACATCTAGTGTCGTGATTCCGTGACATATTTCCGGACGTGCGCGCCGACCGGTTGCTCTCCCTCACCCTGCTGCTGCGCCACCGCGGCCGGATGACGGCATCCGCGCTGGCCAGGGAGCTGGAGGTGTCGACGCGGACCGTCCTGCGCGACGTCGGGGCGCTGTCGGCGGCGGGTGTGCCCATCTACTCCGAACGTGGCCGCGACGGCGGATTCGCCCTGCTGCCCGGGTTCACCACCGACCTCACCGGGCTCACTCAGGACGAGGCCGTCGCCCTGCTGACGTCGCGCTCCCGCGTCACGTCCGACGCGCTCGGGATGGGCCCGGCGTTCTCCTCGGCGGTGGCCAAGCTCGTCGCCGCCATGCCCGACTCGGCCCGCACCCGCGCGACCGACGCAGCCGACCGGGTCCTCGTCCGCCGCGGCGGCCTGATCGGCGAGCCGGAACCCGACGAGCACCCCGCGGCGGTGCAGCGCGCCGTCCTCGCCGGGCGGCGGCTGCGGATCCGCTACCCCAGCCGTGGTGAACCGCCGAGCTGGCGGACGGTCGACCCGCTCGGCCTGGTCAGCGCGGCCGGCCGCTGGTACCTGCTCGCGCTGCACGACGGCGCCGACCGCACCTACCGCGTCTCCCGGATCACCGAGGCCGAGGAGCTGGCCGAGCCCGCCGCGCGGCCGGCGGGCGTCGACCTCGAAGAGCTCTGGCAGCGACGTCGCGCCGAGTTCCTGGCCTCGCACACCGGGTTCCGGGCGCGCCTGCGGATCCGGCCGTCGCGGCGCGCGGAGGTCGTCCGCGTCTCCGCCGGGGTCACCGACGTCGAGCGGCAGGGGGAGTGGCTGGTCGTCGACGTGGGGTTCGGGGACCTGCAGCACGCCGAGCGCGTCATGTGGTCGCTGGCGGTCGACGCCGAGGCGCTCGACCCTCCGGAGCTCCGGGAGGCGGTCCGTGCGCGGGCACAGCGGCTGGCGGACAGCCACGCGAGGTCGTGAAGGTCGTGACGTTCAGCGGTCGCTCACAGGCGGCGGAGCCGTCCGGGAATGCCGCAGGGGCGGCACCCCGAAGGGTGCCGCCCCTGACAGGACGTGCTGTGGTGCGTGGAGCCGGACTCAGAAGTCCATGCCGCCCATGCCACCGGTCGGGTCGCCGGCCGGAGCGGCGTTCTTCTCCGGCTTGTCGGCGATGACCGCCTCGGTGGTCAGGAACAGCGCCGCGATGGACGCCGCGTTCTGCAGCGCCGAGCGGGTGACCTTGGCCGGGTCGATGATGCCGGCCTTGACCAGGTCCTTGTACTCGCCGGTCGCGGCGTCGAGGCCCTCGCCCGCGGGGAGCGAGCGCACCTTCTCCGCGACGACGCCACCCTCGAGGCCGGCGTTGATGGCGATCTGCTTGAGCGGAGCCTCCAGCGCGACCTTGACGATGTTCGCGCCGGTGGCCTCGTCACCGTCGAGACCGAGACCCTCGAACAGGCCGGCACCGGCCTGGATGAGCGCGACGCCGCCGCCGGCGACGATGCCCTCCTCGACGGCCGCCTTCGCGTTGCGAACGGCGTCCTCGATGCGGTGCTTGCGCTCCTTGAGCTCGACCTCGGTCGCCGCACCGGCCTTGATGACCGCAACACCGCCGGCCAGCTTGGCCAGGCGCTCCTGCAGCTTCTCGCGGTCGTAGTCCGAGTCCGTACGGTCGATCTCGGAACGGATCTGGTTGACGCGACCGGCGATCTGGTCCGCGTCGCCCGAGCCGTCGACGATGGTGGTCTCGTCCTTGGTGACGACGACCTTGCGGGCGGAGCCCAGCAGCGACAGGTCGGCGTTCTCCAGCTTGAGGCCGACCTTCTCCGAGATGACCTCGCCACCGGTGAGGATGGCCATGTCGGTCAGCATCGCCTCGCGGCGGTCACCGAAGCCCGGGGCCTTGACGGCGACGGACTTGAAGGTGCCACGGATCTTGTTGACGACGAGCGTGGCCAGGGCCTCGCCCTCGACGTCCTCGGCGATGATCGCGAGCGGCTTGCCCGACTGCATGACCTTCTCCAGCAGCGGGAGCAGGTCCTTGACGGTCGCGATCTTGGACGAGACGAGGAGGATGTACGGGTCCTCGAGCTCGGCCTCCATCCGCTCCGCGTCGGTCACGAAGTAGGGCGAGATGTAGCCCTTGTCGAAGCGCATGCCCTCGGTGAGCTCGAGCTCGAGCCCGAAGGTCTGCGACTCCTCGACGGTGATGACACCTTCCTTGCCGACCTTGTCCATCGCCTCGGCGATGAGCTCGCCGATCGAGGTGTCGGCGGCGGAGATCGAGGCGGTGGCGGCGATCTGCTCCTTGGTCTCGACCTCCTTGGCGGCCTTCAGCAGCGCCTGGGAGACGGCCTCGACGGCCTTCTCGATGCCACGCTTGAGCGCCATCGGGTTCGCGCCGGCGGCGACGTTGCGCAGGCCCTCGCGGACCAGCGCCTGCGCCAGCACGGTGGCGGTGGTGGTGCCGTCACCCGCGATGTCGTCGGTCTTCTTCGCAACTTCCTTGACGAGCTCGGCCCCGATCTTCTCCCAGGGGTCCTCGAGCTCGATCTCCTTGGCGATCGACACACCATCGTTGGTGATGGTGGGCGCGCCCCACTTCTTCTCCAGCACGACGTTGCGGCCACGCGGGCCGAGCGTCACCTTGACGGCGTCGGCGAGGGTGTTCATGCCGCGCTCGAGCCCGCGGCGCGCCTCCTCGTCGAAAGCGATGATCTTCGCCATGGGGGTTGTTGCCCTCCGATTGGGATGACTCGTGTCGGGCGGTGCCCGCGACGGACGACCGGCAACCCTGCGCCGGTCTCACCGGCCCGACTGGCACTCGGCATGCCGGAGTGCCAACGCCGTTTTTAGCACTCGGCCACTGCGAGTGCAACCGAGCCTCGCGTGCGCGGAGGCATGTCCGCGCGCACGTGGGCGGGACCGGGCGACCGCGGACCGGCGGAGGTCCGGATGCCGCCCGTGACGACGCCCGGGACGAGGGTGCGGACGCCCGTGCCGTCGACGCTCCGGATGCCGGCCGCCCGCATCGGGCAGGATGCGGGACGTGACGACCCCCGAGAAGACGTCCGCCCCGCGCGGCCCGCGCACCGTCGACGAGCACCGGGCGTTCGTGGCGTCGCTGCTGGCGCCCGCGCCGGCCGTGGAGGTGCCGATCTCCCGGGCGCTGGGCCGGGTGCTGGCCGCCGACGTGGTGTCGGCGGTCGCGCTGCCGCCCTTCGACAACTCCGCGATGGACGGCTACGCGGTCCGCGCGGCCGATGTCGCCGGGGCCTCGCCCGACTCCCCGGTGACGCTCCCGGTGCCCGAGGACATCCCGGCGGGCCGCACCGACGTGCCGACGCTGGAGCCGGGCACCGCGCACCGGATCATGACCGGCGCCCCGATGCCCGTGGGCGCGGACGCGGTGGTCCAGGTCGAGCTGACGGACGGCGGCGTCGAGACGGTCGTCGTGCACGGGAGCCCGGCGCCGGGCGTGCACGTGCGCCTCGCCGGTGAGGACGTGACGCCCGGGACGACGGTGCTCACTGCGGGCTCCGTCCTCGGCCCGCCCCAGGTCGGGCTGCTGGCCGCTGTCGGGCTGCCGACGGTCGCGGTCCGCCGCCCGCCGCGGGTGCTGGTGCTGTCGACGGGCTCGGAGCTCGTGGAACCCGGCTCGGCACTCGCGCCCGGCCAGATCTTCGAGTCCAACGGGCCGATGCTCGCCGCGGCGGTCGTCGACGCGGGTGGCGAGCCGGAGCTGCTGCGCTTCGTCCCCGACGACGTGGAGGTCTTCGCGTCGCTGCTGGCGCAGAAGGCGGGTGACGTCGACCTGATCCTGACCTCCGGCGGCGTGAGTGCCGGCGCGTACGAGGTGGTCAAGGACGCGCTGCACGACCGGGGGGTCGAGTTCGTGCGCGTCGCGATGCAGCCCGGCGGGCCGCAGGGTGCGGGGCGCCTCGACGGCGCCGGGACGGCCGTCGTGACGTTGCCGGGAAACCCGGTGAGCTCGCTGGTGTCGTTCGAGGTGTTCGTGCGCCCTGCGCTGCGGGCGGCGCTGGGGCACCCGCACCCGATGCGGCCGGTCGTCTCGGCGGCGCTGGGGGAGGCGCTGGTGTCGCCCGCGGAGAAGCGGCAGTTCCGTCGCGGGGTGCTCGACGCCGCCGACGGCACGGTCCGCGAGGTCGGGGCTCCCGCGTCGCACCTGCTGGCGTCGCTGGCGCTGGCCGACTGCCTGATCGTGATCCCGGAAGGCGTCTCCGCCGTTGACAAGGGTGTGCAGGTGGAGGTCTGGCTGCTGGAGGCCTGACCCCCCTCCGGAGCCGGTTGCGGCCCCGTTCGGCGCCGCTCGCGCGCGGCGGATGGGGCGTCGGGCGATCGGCTCCGCACGGTCGAGGGATGGAATGTGAGCTAGATCACACGCTTCGAGTGCAACAACCAGGCACCTGAGAGCGTCTTAACTGGTGAGCGTTCGGCCGATCGGTGCACTTCGCAGGGTTCTGGAGCTGCTGATCTGGACGATGAGCCGATTGCTCTGGATACTTTCGGCAGGAGGCGGGTAACCGCCTTTCAACGCAACGGACCCACCGCCCGTCGCTGGGGAGCGGACGAGCGGTTCCACGGCCGGGGTCGTCGTCTCGGGGGATGACGGCCCCGGCCCTTTGCCGTCACCCGTCCGAGTGCCCGAAGCGCAGTCGCACCCTCTGCGGTGCCCCGCCGGCCCTGCACTACCGTGGCGATCGTCGTCGCGACCTCCCTGGTCGTGCCCCGGTTGCCACTCAGGAGCCGACCCACCGATGTCCGCAGAGTCCGCGCCCTCGACGTCCGGAACCTCGATCGGGCACGTCGCCGAGCTCGTCCGCGCCGCCGTCCCGCCCATGCACCCGGGGGGCCGGCCGATCGTCGCAGGCGTCGCCGCCGGGGCCGCCCTGCTCCGGCTCGTCACCGGCCGCGGCACCGTCGCCGGTGTCGCGGCGACCGCAGCCGTCGCCGCGTTCTTCCGCGAACCGCGCCGCGTCCGCCCCGAACGCACCGGCGTCGTCGTCGCACCCGCCGACGGCACCGTCGCCACCGTGTCCGAGGTGGAGCCCGCACCCGAGCTCGGCCTTCCGGCCGGGCCCGTCCCGCGTGTCAGCGTCTTCCTCTCCGTGCTCGACGTGCACGTCCAGCGCGTCCCCGTCGACGGCCGGGTCACCGCCGTCGAGTACCGGCCCGGCGTGTTCCTCTCCGCCGACCTCGACAAGGCCAGCGAGGACAACGAGCGCAACGCCGTCCTCGTCGAGACCGCCGACGGGCACCGCATCGGCGTCCTGCAGATCGCCGGCCTGCTCGCCCGCCGCATCGTCTGCGACATCGCGGTCGGCGACGAGGTCGCCGCGGGCGAGACGTTCGGCCTCATCCGGTTCGGCTCCCGCGTCGACACCTTCCTGCCCGCCGGGTCGCGGGTGCTCGTGACGCCGGGGCAACGCACGATCGGGGGCGAGACGGTGCTCGCCGAGCTGCCGGGACCCCGATGAGATCGGTCCCTGGCTACTCCGCCGGGATCCGGCTGCTGCCCAACGCGGTCACGGTCCTCGCGCTGTGTGCCGGGCTCTCCGGCGTGCAGTTCGCGCTGATCGGACGCTTCGAGCTGTGCGTCGCCGCCGTCGGCGCCGCGGCCCTGTGCGACGCGCTCGACGGCGGCCTCGCCCGCCTCCTCGACGCCAGCAGCAAGATCGGCGCCGAGCTCGACTCCCTCTCCGACCTGGTCTCCTTCGGTGTCGCGCCCGCGCTCGTCATCTACATCTGGGGGCTGGAGGGCAACCGCTTCGGCTGGATCGTCGCCCTGGTCTTCGCCGTCTGCATGGCGTTGCGGCTCGCCCGCTTCAACACCCTGCTCGACGACGAGGACCAGCCGCCGTTCGCCAAGGAGTTCTTCGTCGGCGTCCCCGCCCCGGCGGCGGCGCTCGTCGCGGGCATCCCGCTCTACCTGTGGCTGCACTTCGGCGACGGTTGGTGGTCCTCCCAGCTCACGGTCGCGCTGTGGGCGCTCGTCGCCGCGGCGCTGATGGTCTCCCGGCTCCCGACGCTGTCGCTCAAGACCGTCCGCGTCCCGCCCCGGCTGATCGCCCCGCTGCTCGTGCTGGTCGGTCTCGCCGCCGCGGTACTGCTCACGGCGCCGTTCCTGGGGCTCGCAGTCGTCGCCCTGGGATACCTGCTCCTGCTGCCGTACACGATCTACCGGCACCGCTGGCTGGCTCAGCACCCCGAGGCCTGGAACGTCCCGGTCCGGCAGCGCCGCGCCGTCGCCCGGGCCGCCCGGTCGGCCCGGCGGCTGGGGCTGCGCCCGCCGCTGCGCCGTCGCGTCGCGGGTGGCGCCTCTGCCGTCGCGCGCCGGGTCCGGCTCATCGGTACCGACGAGGGCGCGGGCAACGGCAACGGCCGCCCCACCCCCCAGCGCAACCCGCACCTGTCGAGCGGCAACCGTCGCCGGCTGGGTATCCGCCGCCGCTGACCCGCCGGGTCCCGGCCGGTTCTCCCGTCGAGTTCGACGTGCGCCCGGTCCGGCCGCGACCAGCCTGCTGCCGGACTCGGCGCGAGGGTGGCGGCGCGACCCGTGGACGACCTGCGGGGGGCGGGGCGGCGCGGTGGGCACGGCGTTGCGGTGCACCCGATAGCGTGCGGGGGTGCCCGCGGAGATCACGCTCGTCGCCCGGCTCGCCACGTCCGCCGTCGACTCCCGTCGTGGGGTCGTACGGCTGCACCCGGAGGTTCTCGACGCACTCGACCTGCGCCCATGGCACGCCGTCACCCTGACCGGCTCGCGGGTCACCACCGCGCTGGCCGCCGCCGCCGACCCGGCCGGCCCGCACGGCCAGGTCACGGTCGACGACGTCACGCTGTCGAACTGCGGCCTCACCGACGGCGCGAGCGTCGTCGTCGCCCCGGCCGTCGCGACGGCGGCCAGGCGGGTGGTGCTCGGCGGTTCGCAGCTGGCGCGGACGGCGACGCCGGAGACCATCCGGCTGGCGTTGCTGGGCAAGGTCCTCGTCCGCGGCGACGCGGTGTCGCTGCTGCCGCAGGACCTCGCCCCGCCGCCGGGTTCCGACGTGCCGGCGGCCCGGCGCTCGCTGGCCAACACCGTAGGCGGGGGCTGGACCTCGGAGCTGCTCGTCGTCGCCGAGACCGAGCCGGCGGGTGTCGTGGCGGTACAGCCGTCGACGGTCGTGGGCTGGCTCGACGGCCCGGCCACGGGTGCGCCGTCGGCGCCCGCGGCTCCCGCGCTGCGGACGGCCGGCGCACCCGCCGCGACCGGGGTGATCGTGCCGCCGCCCCCGCCGTCGGCGGAGCCCACGCCGGGGATCGACGAGCTCGTCGGCAACGCCGACCGGGCCCGGCGGCTCGTGGAGTGGCTGGAGCTGACGTTCCGCCGGCCCGAGCTGCTGGCCCGGCTGGGCGGGGCGGCGCACCTGGGGGTCCTGGTCGTCGGGCCGGAGGGTGTCGGCAAGGCGACGCTCGCCCGCAGCGCCGCGGCCGCGGTCGAGGCGGGCTGTGTGGAGCTGGACGCGCCGTCGGCGGCCGCGCTGGAACCGGGTGCGGCGTCGCAACGGGTGCACGACGCCGTCGAGTCGGCGGTCGGTGCCGCCCGCGCGGGCCGGCCCACGATCCTGCTGGTGACCGACGTGCACGCCCTGCTCCCGGCCGCCGACCCGCCGCCGCTCGCGACGCTGGTGCTCGACGTGCTGCGCAACGCGCTCGCGACGCCGGGGGTCGCGCTGGTGGCGACGACGTCGGCTCCCGAGGCGGTCGACCCGCGGCTGCGCGGCCCGGACCTCGTGGACCGGGAGCTGAGCCTGGCCCTGCCGGATGCCCGCACCCGCACCGACCTGCTGCGCCGGCTGCTGGCGTCGGTGCCGCTGGCCGACGGGGTCGACCTGGCGGCCGTGGCGGAGCGGGCGCCGGGGTTCGTCGTCGCCGACCTGCTGGCGGTGCGCCGGGAGGCGGCGATCCGGTCGGCGCTGCGCACGACGACGCACGACGACAACCCACAGGAACCTCGCATCCAGCAGGAGGACCTGGTCGACGCGGTCTCGTCGGTCCGCCCGGTGTCGATGTCGTCGTCGGAGACGCTGCAGACCGGCGGCATCGGCCTCGACGACGTCGGCGACATGACCGAGGTCAAGCAGGCCCTCACCGAGGCGGTGCTGTGGCCGCTGCAGTACCCCGACTCGTTCGCCCGGCTCGGCGTCGCGGCGCCGCGCGGGGTGCTGTTGTACGGCCCGCCCGGCTGCGGCAAGACGTTCCTGCTGCGGGCGCTGGCGGGCACCGGGCGGCTCAACGTGCTGTCGGTCAAGGGCGCCGAGCTGCTGGACAAGTACGTCGGTGAGTCCGAGCGCGCCGTTCGGGAGCTGTTCCGCAAGGCCTCCGACGCCGCTCCCGCGTTGATCTTCCTCGACGAGGTCGACGCGCTGGCACCGCGCCGCGGCGGGTCCACCGACTCCGGCGTGGCCGACCGCGTCGTCGCCGCCCTGCTCACCGAGCTCGACGGGGCGCAGCCGCTGCGGGAGGTGATCGTCGTCGGTGCCACGAACCGGCCCGAGCTGATCGACCCCGCGCTGCTGCGGCCGGGCCGCCTCGAGCGGCTGGTGTACGTGCCGCCGCCCGACGCGGCCGCGCGCGCCGAGATCCTGCGGGCCGCGGGGAAGAACACCCCGCTGGCGCCGGACGTCGACCTCGACGAGCTCGGGGCGGAGCTGGAGGGCTACTCGGCGGCCGACTGCACGGCCGTGCTGCGTGAGGCGGCGCTGACCGCGATGCGGGAGTCGCTGGAGGCCACGCAGGTCACGGCGGCGCACATCGAGGCGGCCCGCAAGGCCGTCCCGGCGTCGCTGGACCCGGTGCAGCTCGCGGCGCTGGAGGCCTACGCCTCACGGCGGGCCTGAGGATGTGTTGCGCTCGTGGCGGTCGGCGGTGACCGCCACGAGCGCAGACGACCGGGGAGCGGACGTCAACGTTGCTGGTAGTCCTTGGTGACGATCACGATGATGCCGGGGGTGGCGTCCTCGATCCCGGCGAACCGGGCCTCGGAGCGCATGCCGAACTGGCGGGCCAGCGCATCGGCCGCGCCCTGCTCGGCGGTGCCGGGCCGGTAGTAGACCGTGCTCGTCGGGATGATGCCCTCGGAGTAGTTGCGGGCCTCGGTGACGTTCCACCCGGCCGACTCGAAGTCGGTCCGGGCGCGCTCGGCGAGGCCGCCGATCGTGCTGTTGTTGTAGACGCGGACCGGCGCCTTGAGGGTGTCGGGGCTGACCCCGCCCTCGGCGACCGCGCCGGAACCGGTACCACCGGCACCGCCTGCGCCGGCCGCTCCCGCGCCGCCGGCGCCGGGCTCGGTGGTGGGCGGGGCGCCGATGTTGCCGGTCGGGCCGAACGAGGGCAGCGGCACCGAACCGTCGGTGGGCGTGCCGCCCGCGCCGGGGCCGGGCTCCGCGGGGGCGGATGCCGACGTGGGCGCGGCCGCGTTGTTGCCGTCGGCGCCGTTCCCGTTGCCGAGCGCAGTCGTCGCCAGACCGATCACGCCGGCGACGATGCCGACGCCGATCAGCGCGAAGCCGCCGATCCGCAGCGGCGAGCCACCGGACGATCCTGGTGTGGTCACGACAACCTCCGGGTCGAGGAGAGCCGGTCGGCGACCGGATGCGTGATCACAATGGCGTCACCACGGCTCGATTCCCAGCCGACGCGCCGCACGGGTGCGCTGTCGGCTGGTACGCAGCCGGCGGAGCCGCTTCACGAGGAGCGGATCGGCGGCGAGCGCCTCGGGCTTGTCGATCAGTGCATTGAGGACCTGGTAGTAGCGGGTCGCCGACATGTCGAACAGCTCCCGGATGGCCTGTTCCTTGGCGCCGGCGTACTTCCACCACTGGCCTTCGAAGGCGAGGATCTCGCGCTCCCGGCGACCGAGCTCGTCGGCCGGGCCGGCTGCGGGGTCGACGACCCCGTGTTCCGTGGCGGACTCCATCACGCTCCTCGGGCGTCACAGCACATCGGTGCGCTGGGGGTGGCAGAAACGGAATCACACACGTGTCATTCCGATGAGTGATTCAACCACGCCCGGCCGACACGAACCGGGCAGGGACGCGCCACACCGAGGCATGAATCGTGCATCAGCCGACCGGGGAGACGACTGCCCGGAGCCGTCCCTCACAGGGACCGACACTAGGCTTCAGGGGTGACAGTTCGCCCCATCCGCATCATCGGTGACCCGGTGCTTCACACTCCTACGCGCCCTGTCGTGGAGTTCGACGATGCACTGCGTGAGCTCGTCGACGACATGTTCGAGACGATGGGCGCGGCCCACGGAGTCGGGCTGGCCGCGAACCAGGTCGGCGTCGGTCTCCGGGTGTTCGTCTACGACTGCCCGGACGAGCTGACGAGGACGATGGCCCGCGGCGTCGTCGTGAACCCGGTGATCGAGACCTCGGAGATCCCCGAGTCGATGCCCGACCCGGAGGAGGACGAGGAGGGCTGCCTCTCCGTCCCCGGCGAGCAGTTCCCGACCGGGAGGGCCGACCGGGCCACGGTCACCGGCGTCGACGTCGACGGGCAGCCCGTGGAGGTCGAGGGACGTGGGTTCCTGGCCCGCTGCTTCCAGCACGAGGTCGACCACCTCGACGGGCACCTCTACGTCGAGCGGCTGGTCGGGCGCAACCAGAAGGCGTCGAAGAGGATGCTCAAGGCCAACGGCTGGGGCGTGCCGGGGCTGTCCTGGGACCCGGCGACGCAGCAGGCCGAAGAGGTCTGACCCTCAGCGCAGCAGGCCCTGTTCCCACGCCCACGCCGCGACCTCGACCCGGTTGCGGGCGCCCAGCTTCGCGTGGACGTTCGTCAGGTGGGTCTTGACCGTCGACAGCGAGACGAACAGGTCGGCGGCGATCTCGGCGTTGGTGCGCCCGCGCGCCACGGCCCGCACGACGTCGAGCTCCCTGGGTGACAACGGGTCCGGCAGCCTCGGCGGACGCGGAGCCGGGGTCGTCAGGTGCTCGAGGAGCCGGACCGTCACCGACGGGGACACCAGGGCGTCACCCGCCGCGGCGGCCCGCACGGCCTCCACGAGCAGCCGCGGCCCGGCGTCCTTGAGCAGGAACCCGCAGGCCCCGGCGCGCAGCGCGCCGTAGACGTACTCGTCGAGATCGAACGTCGTCACGACGACGACCCGTGGCGGCTCGGGATCGGCGGTCAGCGCGCGGGTGGCCTCCAGGCCGTCGAGCTCGGGCATCCGGATGTCCATGAGGACGACGTCGGGCCGCAGCCGCCGGGCCCGTTCGACCGCCTCGACGCCGGTCCCCGCCTCGCCGACGACCTCGACCCCCGGCTCCGCCGACAGGATCAGCCGGAACCCGGTGCGCACCATCTCCTGGTCGTCCGCGACCAGGACGCTGATCGTCATCGTCCCCCCACCGGCAGCCGCGCCGTCACCGTCCACACCCCGTTGCCGGCGGGGCCCGCGTGCAGTGTGCCGTCGAGCGCGCCGACCCGTTCGGCCATCCCCGCCAGGCCGAAGCCCGGGGACGTCGACGAGCCGCTGCCCGCGCCGTCGTTGCGCACCCCGACGACGAGCTCGTCGGCCCGCAGCCGGACCTCCACCTCGACCCGCGTCGCCCCCGGGGCGTGGCGGCGCACGTTTGTCAGCGCCTCCTGCACGACGCGGTAGCCGGTCGCCGCGACGCCCGCCGGGAGCACGGCGTGCTCGAACCCCGGATCGGCCAGCAGCCGTACCCGGGTGCCGTCGGGGTCGAAGCGGCGCACCATCTCCGGGATGCCGCCCAGCTCGGCCCCGGGGGCACGGCCGCCCTCGCCGCCACGGAGCACCCCGACCATGGCGCGCATCGCCGCGAGGGCGTCGGCCCCCGCGGTCTCGATCGCCGCCAGGGCCTTCGCGACGTCGGGGTCCGCGGGCGCGACGACCCGCGCCGACTGCGCCGCCACCACGATCCCGGTGACCTGGTGGGCGACGACGTCGTGCAGCTCGCGGGCCAGCTCCAGGCGCTCGTCGGCACGGGCGCGTTCCAGCAGCGACGCCCGCCGCGACCCCGCCTCGCGCAGCACCAGCCCGATCGCGACCGTCCCGCCCCAGCCGAGTGCCGACAGGATCGTGTAGGTGGCGACGTTCGTCGGTACCTCGACCCGTAGGTACGGCGACGCGACGATCACGATGCCCGCCGCAAGCACGAGCAGTACGGCGGTGCGGTCGTCGGCGTGGCGCAGCGCCGCGATCGTGACGACCGCCAGCGCGAGCTGTTCCCCGAACGACATCGACGGCGCCTGCACGAGCAACCCGGCCAGCGTCGCGACGGCCGACACCAGATAGGTGACGACCGCGACGTGCCGGGCGTCGGCACCAGGGCGCCTGCGCAGCAGTACGACCACCGCGACACAGACCCCCGCGATCGGGGTCACGGCTCCCCACGGCAGGCCGTAGGAGACGGCGGTGAGGCAGTCGACCGCCAGCCACACGAGGTAGCCCGCGACCTCGACGGCCAGGCCGGCCCAGCGCATGGCGCGCAGCCGCCCCGCCCCGCCGGTCCCGCCGATCACCCGGTCAGCCTAGGTCCGGGCGCGACCCCGGCACCCTCGGCCGAAAGTACGAGGTGCCGGCCCCCGGATCGTCCCCGTGGCCGAGGCGCGCCCGACCTGTTCCCCGGCATCGTCGTGGCATGACGTTCTTGGAGACGATCGCCTGGGCCCTGGGGCTCGCGGTCATCGTCGTGATGGCCGCGCTGCCCCTGCTGGAGACGTTCGCGGGACGGTCCCGGTGACCGCCCCCGCCTGCGCGACGGCCGTGCAGCTGGTGAAGGTGCACGGCCGCGGGGGGTCGGCCGTGCGCGCCCTCGACGGGGTCTCGCTGCGCATCCCGGCCGGGCGGTTCACCGCGGTGATGGGGCCGTCGGGCTCCGGGAAGTCGACGCTGCTGCACTGCCTCGCCGGACTCGACACCGCGACGTCGGGGCGCGCCCTGCTGGGCGACACCGACCTGGGCGCGCTGTCAGACGCGCAGCTCACCGCCGTGCGCCGGGACCGGCTGGGGTTCGTGTTCCAGTCGTTCAACCTGTTGCCGCAGCTCACCGCCGCGCAGAACATCGACCTGCCCGCGCGGCTGGCGGGGCGCACGCCCGACCCGATGTGGCGGGCCTCGCTGCTCGACCTGCTGGGCATCGGCGACCGGCTCGACCACCGGCCCTCGGAGCTGTCGGGCGGACAGCAGCAGCGGGTCGCGGTAGCGCGGGCGCTGCTGGGCCGGCCCGAGATCGTGTTCGCCGACGAGCCGACCGGCAACCTCGACACCGCGAGCGGCCACGAGCTGCTCGACCTGCTCCGGACCTCGGTCCGGGAGCTGGGCCGCTCCGTCGTCATGGTCACCCACGACCCGGTCGCGGCGTCCTTCGCCGACGGGGTGCTGCTGCTGCGCGACGGTCGCGTCGCCGGTTCCCTGCCCGACCCCCGCCCGGAGACGGTGCTGGCCGCGCTGTCGTCGCTGTCGGGGGCGGCGGCGTGAGCACGGGGCCTGGGGGACGTGCCCCGCATCCGCGACCGGTTCCTGCACATCGGGGCGGGCCCGGCGGCGGCCCAGAACCCGGCGGCGGGCGTGGGGGAGGGCGGGCAGCCGTGGGGGTGCTGCTCGCCGACGCCCGCCGCCATCCGGGCCGCGTCGTCCTCACCGGGCTCGCGGTCCTGGTGGCGGCGTTCTTCGCCGCCGGCACGCTGCTGCTCGGCGGCACCCTGTCGACGACGCTGGAGGCCCGGTCGGTGGTGACGCCTGCGTCGGCGGCCGCGGTCGTCCGGGGCGGGGACCTCGACGCGGCCGCCGTCGCGGAGATCGCCGGCACGCCGGGTGTGACCGACGCCGTCGGGGTCTGGAGCGGGACGGCGCCGGTCGGCGGTGCGGCGGGCGCGGGGTCGTGGACGCTGACGTCGGACCCGATGACCGGGCCGCTGACACGCCTCACCGCGCCGCCCGTCGCGGGCCGGCTCCCCGCGGCCGACGACGAGGTTCTCGTCTCCGCGGCCACCGCCGCCCGCGGGAACGTCCGTCCGGGATCGGTGCTCACCGTCGGCGAGGGTCGCCTGACGGTCACCGGCATCGTGGACGTGCCCGGCGTCGGCACCAACACGATCGTCGCGACGCCGGGCACCGTCGCGGCGCTGGGCGGTTCGCTCGACCAGGTCGACGTCGCGGGCGCCGACCCGGCCGCGGCCGCTTCGGCGGTGCGGGCGCAGCTGCCCACCGACGCCACGGTGCGCACCGGCGACGAGCAGCGTGCGGCCGAGCGGGCCGGCGGCTCGGCGACGGCGACGGCCGTCGTCACCGGGGTGTCGGTGTTCACCGGGCTCGCGCTCGTCGCGGCGATGGTCGTCGTGGGGTCGACGTTCCGCATCCTGCTGACCCAGCGCCGCACCCAGCTGGCGTTGCTGCGGTGCGTCGGGGCGCGCAGCGGCGACGTCGTTCGCGCGGTGCTCGCCGAGGCGGCGGTGTCGGGGCTGGTCGCCGGCGTGCTCGGTGCGGCGGCGGCGGTCGGCGTCGGGGAGATCGTCGTCGCGGTGGTGGGTGGTGGGCCGCTCGTCGTGTCCTGGGGAGGGCTCGCGGGCTGTGTGCTGCTCGCCGTCGTGGCGACGGTCGTCGCCGCCGTCGGGCCGGCCCTGGCCGCGGGCCGCACCCCGCCCGTCGCGGCCCTCGGGGAGGCGGCGACCGGCGAGGCGGGTACGTCGCGGCGTGGCCGGCGGGTCGTGGTCGCGACGGTCGCCGCGGTGGTGGCGCTGCTGCTGGCGGTGCCCGCGCTGCTGGGCGGCGTCGGTGGTGCGCCCGGCCTGGTCGCGGCGGCAGCGTCAGGGATGGCGACGTTCGCGGCCCTCGTCGCGCTGGGGCCGTTGCTGATGAGCGGGCTCGCGGCGTCGGTGGGCCGGGTGGTCGCAGCGGTCGGGCGGGCGCCGGGCCGGATGGCCGTCGCCAATGCCGGTCAGGTGCCGCGGCGCACCGCCGCGACCGTCACGGTGCTGACGCTCGGCGTCGGGCTGACGTCGGCGCTGCTGGTGGGGGTGGCGAGCGTCGACGCGTCGGCGCAGCGGTCGATCACCGAGCGGCTGCCCAGCGCGGTGCAGGTGACGGCGGCCGACCCGCCGTCCACGCTCGCGAAGCTCGCTGCGGAGCCCGCGCTGCGGGTGCAGGAGCGGGGGGACGCGCTGCTGGTCGACCCCGCCCCGGGTGTCGACGACACCGCCCTGCGCGCGGCCGTCGACCACGCGCTGGGGCCGGCGTCGCCCGCGGTCGTCGTCTACACCGCGGACGTCCGCGCGGACCTGGCCGAGGAGCTCACGGTGCTGCGCGGTGTCGGGCTGGGCCTGGTGGGGATGACGGTGCTGGTGGCGATCGTCGGCGTGGGGGTGACGCTGACGTTGTCGGTCACCGAGCGGACCAGGGAGACGGGCCTGCTGCGCGCGGTCGGGCTGACCCGCGGGGGCGTGCGGGCGATGGTGGCGTGGGAGGCGGCGTGCAGTGCGCTCGCCGCCGCCGTGCTGGGCGTGGGCCTGGGCTCGCTGTACGGCTTCCTCGCGATCCGCGCCCTGGGGCTCGACGCGGGCGCAGGATCGCTGCCGGTCGCGGAGCTCGCCACGCTCGCGGCGGGGGTCGTGCTGGTGGCGGTGCTCGCCGCGCTCGCCCCGGCCGTCCGGGCGGGCCGGGTGACCCCGATCCGGGCCCTGACCGGCTGAGACGAACCTCGTGAGTGGCGATGGCCGCTACATCGACCATCGCCACTCTCCGGGTCAGGCGGGGTCGAGCACGAAGACGGGGATCTGGCGGTCGGTCTTGGTCTGGTACTCCGCGTAGGGCGGGTAGGCGGCGACGGAGCGCTCCCACCACTGCTCGCGCTCGGCGCCGTCGACCTCGCGGACCGTGTACTCGCCGGTGCCGGTGCCGTCCTGCAGGGTGACGGTCGGGTTGGCCCGCAGGTTGAAGTACCAGACGGGATGCTCGGGCGCGCCTCCCTTCGAGGCGACCAACGCGTAGTGGCCGTCGTTCTCGACGCGCATCAGCGGCACGTAGCGGAGCTTGCCGCTCTTCGCGCCCCTCATCGTCACCAGGACGACCTTCATGCCCTCGATGCCGACGCTGTCGGTCGTGCCCGTCTCGAGGATCTTCTCGGTCTGGTCGCGGACCCAGCCCTCGGGGCTCAGCTCCACGGCTTCGTCGGTTGCCATGTCCCTGACAACCACCGGGCCTGTCGCGATCTATTCCCTGCCCGCGCGCCCATCGGGGTGCGGTCGGCAGGCGGTGCCGTCCGGTCCTTGGGACGGGCCTGGTGTGCGCCGGACGGGCCGGGTTACCGTCGCAGACACATCTGAAGACACGCGGGAGCTCGCACGAGCGGGCTGAGAGGGCGGCTGTCTGCCGCCGACCGCAGAACCAGCCGGGTAATGCCGGCGAGGGAGGACGTCACATGACTCAGGACAGCTCCGTCCGTCCGCAGGTCACCACCGGCCCGATCACGGGCTCCCGCAAGTCCTACGTGGACGGCCCGGACGGGCTGCGGGTCCCGGTGCGCCGCATCGGCCTGACCAGCGGCGAGCACCTCGACGTCTACGACACCTCGGGTCCCTACACCGACGACACCGCCTCGGTCGACCTGGACGCCGGGCTCCCGGCGCTGCGCGCGGACTGGATCGCCGCGCGCGAGCCCGTCGACGGGGCGGTCACCCAGCTCGCTTACGCGCGCAAGGGGATCGTCACGCCCGAGATGCGGTTCGTCGCGATCAGGGAGGGGGTCGACGTCGAGCTGGTGCGCTCGGAGGTCGCGCGCGGACGTGCCGTGATCCCGGCCAACCGGTGCCACCCCGAGGCCGAGCCGATGATCATCGGGAAGCGGTTCCTGGTGAAGATCAACGCCAACATCGGCAACTCCGCGGTGCGCTCGTCGATCTCCGACGAGGTGGAGAAGATGGTGTGGGCCACCCGGTGGGGTGCCGACACCGTCATGGACCTGTCGACCGGTGCGGACATCCACACCACGCGGGAGTGGATCCTGCGCAACTCCCCGGTCCCGATCGGGACGGTGCCGATCTACCAGGCGCTGGAGAGGGTCGGGGGTGACCCGGCCGCGCTGACCTGGGAGATCTACCGCGACACGGTGGTCGAGCAGTGCGAGCAGGGCGTCGACTACATGACGGTGCACGCGGGCGTCCTGCTGCGCTACGTGCCGCTGACCGCGAAGCGGGTCACCGGGATCGTCTCCCGCGGCGGGTCGATCATGGCGGCGTGGTGCCTGGCGCACCACCGGGAGTCGTTCCTGTACACGCACTTCGCCGAGCTGTGCGACATCCTGCGCACCTACGACGTCACGTTCTCCCTGGGCGACGGGCTGCGCCCAGGCTCGATCGCCGACGCCAACGACGACGCCCAGCTCGCCGAGCTGCGCACCCTCGGCGAGCTGACCGCGATCGCCCGTTCCCACGACGTCCAGGTCATGATCGAGGGACCCGGCCACGTCCCGATGGACAAGATCGTCGAGAACGTGGAGCTGGAGGAGCGCTGGTGCGACGAGGCGCCGTTCTACACGCTCGGCCCGCTGGCCACCGACATCGCGCCCGGCTACGACCACATCACCTCGGCCATCGGCGCGGCCAGGATCGCGCAGGCCGGAACGGCGATGCTCTGCTACGTCACACCCAAGGAGCATCTGGGCCTGCCGAACCGTGACGACGTGAAGACCGGCGTCATCACCTACAAGATCGCGGCGCACGCCGCCGACCTCGCGAAGGGGCACCCGCACGCGCAGCGCCGCGACGACGCCCTGTCGCACGCCCGGTTCGAGTTCCGCTGGCACGACCAGTTCGCGCTCTCGCTGGACCCGGACACCGCGCGGTCCTTCCACGACGAGACACTTCCCGCGGAGCCGGCGAAGGCCGCTCACTTCTGCTCGATGTGCGGGCCGAAGTTCTGCTCCATGCGCATCACCCAGGACGTCCGGGACTACGCCGAGGCGCACGGGCTGACGAGCGTCGAGGCGATCGAGGCGGGGATGGACGAGAAGTCGCAGGAGTTCGAGGGCGCGGGCGGTCGGGTGTACCTCCCCGTGACGTCCCGGTGAGCGGATCGTTGCCGACGGTCGGGGTGACCCCGCCGCGGGTCATGACGATTGCGGGCACCGACTCCGGGGGTGGCGCGGGCATCGCCGCCGACCTGCGGACGTTCGCGGCGTGCGGGGTCCACGGCTGTCTCGCGGTGTGCGCGGTGACCGTGCAGAACTCCGTCGGTGTGACGGGCGTGCACCCGATCCCGCCGGAGACCGTCGCGGCGCAGATCGCCGCCGTCGCCTCCGACATCGGCCTCGACGCCGTGAAGACCGGGATGCTCGCCGGCGCGGAGATCATCGAGGCCGTCGCGGCCGCGTGCGACGCCAACGGCATCGGCGCCGCGCACGCGACGCCGCTGGTGATCGACCCGGTCGCGGCGTCGATGCACGGCGACCAGCTGCTGGCCGACTCCGCTCTCGACGCGTTCCGCGGCCTGCTCTTCCCCCGGGCCACACTGATCACCCCGAACCTCGACGAGGTGCGCCTGCTCGTCGGCATCGACGTGCACGACCGCGCCGGGCAGTACGAGGCGGCCAAGGTGCTGCACGGGCTGGGCCCGCACAACGTGCTGGTCAAAGGCGGGCACCTGGCCGAGGACGTCGACGGCTGCGTCGACCTGCTCTACGACGGGCACACGTTCACCGAGCTGCCGGGCCCGCGGTTCGCGACGGGCAACACCCACGGCGGTGGCGACTCGATGGCAGCGGCGATCGCGTCGGGGCTCGCGCGTGGGATGGTGGTGGCCGACGCGGTGGCGTTCGGGAAGCACTACATCGTCGAGGCCGTCCGCAACTCCTATCCGTTGGGTGCGGGTCACGGTCCGGTGTCGCCCTTGTGGACGGTCCGGGACTGGTGGAACGACGGCGCCTGAGCCGGTGACATGAGCCACGGACCACCCGGGAACAACGGACCGGGTTCCGCGGATGCGGAAATGATGCGGATGCATCACCTGCGTCTGCTGGTGAGCCTTGGCCGCGACAAAGGTTAGCCTCGGCTAATTTCGCTGGTCAGCGCGCAGCGTCGGACAATCCACGTGCCACCGGATGTGTCACGACGGGGCTAGTGTCGCGCTTGATGAGCATCATGGGGACGCGCGTCGTCCGTGTTGAGGATCCGGTGTTCCTCACACGGGGCGCGACATACACCGACGACCTGACCGACGAGCGGCTCACAGGGGCGCTGCACCTCACCCTGGTCCGTTCCCCGATCGCACACGCGACGATCACCTCGATCGACGTCGAGGCGGCCCGCGAGGCCCCCGGCGTCGTCGCGGTCCTGACCGGTGCCGACATCGACCTCGAGGCCCCGCTGCTGTTCGCGGGCGCCCCGAAGCAGATGGTCCGACCCTGGCTCGCCACCGAGCGCGTGCGCTTCGTCGGCGAGCCCGTGGCCGCGGTCCTCACCGAGGAGCGCTACCAGGGCCCCGACGCCGCCGAGCTGGTCGACGTCGACTACGAGCCGTTGCCGGCGGTCGTCGACGTCCGCGAGGCGCTCAAGGACGAGAACCTGCTGTTCCCGGACGCCGGCACGAACACGTGCAGCGTCTACAACAAGGAGGACCCGGACCCCGACTTCTTCGCCGACTGCGAGGTCGTCGTCACCCGGGAGATCATCAACCAGCGGGTCGCCGCGGCGTCGCTGGAGACGCGCGCCGCCTCGGCCGCCTGGGGTGACGACGGGCGCTGCACCCTGTTCGTCTCCAACCAGAACGCCCAGGGCGCACGCGACGAGGTGGCCGGCTGGCTCGGCGTCGACGCGTCGCAGATCCACGTCATCCTCCCCGACGTCGGTGGCGGCTTCGGCGCCAAGATCGGCGCCGACCCCGAGTTCGCGCTCGTCGCGTGGCTGGCCCGGCACACCGGCCGACCGGTCCGCTGGAGCGAGAGCCGTTCGGAGAACATGACCGGGATGGTGCAGGGGCGCGACCAGCGCCAGACCATCACCATCGGCGGCAGCCGCGACGGGCGGGTGAAGGCCTACCGGCTCGACGTCATCGCCGACGCCGGCGCCTACCCGCGCCTCGGCGTCTTCCTGCCGGTGTTCACGCGCATGATGGCGCCGGGCACCTACGACATCGAGAAGGTCGACTCGCGGGCGACGGTCGTCGTCACCAACACGACGTCGACAGCCGCCTACCGCGGCGCCGGTCGTCCCGAGGCCACCTCGGCGATCGAGCGGGCAATGGACCTGTTCGCCGCCGAGATCGGCATGGACCCCGCCGAGATCCGCAAGATCAACGTCGTCGCCCCGGAGAAGTTCCCCTTCACCACCAAGGGGGGCGTCGAGTACGACTCCGGCGAGTACGCCAAGGCCATCGACCTCGCGCTCGAGGCCAGCGACTACGCCACGCTGCGCGAGGTGCAGAAGGCCCGCCGCGAGCGGGGCGACGCCAAGCAGATCGGCATCGGCGTCTCGTCCTACGTCGAGATCACCGGTGGTGGCGCGTTCGCCGAGAACGCCTCGCTGGAGGTCCACGCGGACGGCACGGCGCTGGTCTGGACGGGCACGTCGCCCCACGGCCAGGGGCACGCGACGGCGTGGGCGATGCTCGCCAGCGAGCAGCTCGGCATCCCGGTCGACAAGATCACCGTGCGCCACGGCGACACCGACCACGTGCCCCGGGGTGGCGGCACGATGGGCTCGCGCAGCCTGCAGACCGGCGGCGTCGCCGTCCACCAGGCCTCGCTCGAACTCATCGACCTCGCCAAGGCGCGGGCCGCGGAGATCCTGGAGGCCTCGGTCGAGGACCTCGAGGTCGACACCGCCAACGCCGCGATCGTGGTCCGAGGTGCCCCCGGCTCGCCGACCGTCAGCTTCGCGCAGCTCGCCGAGCGTGAGGAGCTCAAGGTCCAGACGGTCTTCGACGGCAAGAAGGCGACCTTCCCGTTCGGGTCGCACGTCGCCGTCGTCGAGGTCGACACCGAGACCGGCAAGGTCACCGTCGAACGCATCTGGGCGGTCGACGACGCCGGGCCCGTGCTCAACCCGCTGCTCTGCGAGGGCCAGCGCCACGGCGGCATCGCCCAGGGCATCGCCCAGGCGCTGCTGGAGGAGGTCGTCTTCGACCCCGACGGGCAGCCGCTCACCGCGACCTTCGCCGACTACGGGTTCCCGTCGGCGGCCGAGCTGCCCAGCTTCGACCTCGTCACCATGGAGACGCCCACCCCCATCAACCCCTTGGGCTTCAAGGGGATCGGTGAGGCCGGGACCATCGGCTCCGCCCCCGCCGTGCAGAGCGCCGTCGTCGACGCGCTGTCGCACCTCGGGATCCGCCACATCGACATGCCGACCACCCCGTTGCGGGTCTGGGAGGCCATCCAGGACGCCGTGAAGGAGGACGGATGACCAACGTGAAGGTCGACATCACCGTCAACGGCCGCACCACGACCGACGACGTCGAGCCCCGGCTGCTGCTCGCGCACTACCTGCGCGAGAACCTCGGGCTCAAGGCCACCAACATCGGGTGCGACACCACGTCGTGCGGGGCGTGCACCGTGCTGCTCGACGGCGAGTCCGTCAAGTCCTGCACCGTGCTCGCGGTGCAGGCCGACCAGCTCGCGGTGACGACGATGGAGGGTCTCGCAGGCGAGAGCGGCGACTCCCTCGACAACCCCGTCACCGCCGCGTTCCGCGCCGAGCACGGCCTGCAGTGCGGCTTCTGCACCCCGGGCATGGTCATGGCCGTCACCGGCCTGATCGCCGAGAACCCGGACCTCGACGAGCGCGCCGTCCGCGAGGGGCTCGAGGGCAACCTCTGCCGCTGCACCGGCTACCACAACATCGTGCGGGCAGCGCTCGTCGCGGCGGGCAAGGACCCCGACGCCGAGCAGGAGATCGAGGCGGAGAGCGACGCCGCGCGCACCGCCCCCGGGTTCTCGGCCGGGAGTGGCTCGTGATCCCCGTCGGATTCGACTACGCCCGTCCCGACTCGGTCGACGGCGCGCTCGCGCTGCTGGCCGAGCACGGTGAGGACGCGACCGTCATGGCCGGTGGGCACTCGTTGCTGCCGGTCATGAAGCTGCGCCTGGCTGCGCCGGAGCTGATCGTCGACATCGGACGGCTGCGCGAGCTGAACTACATCCGGGTAGACGGCGACGAGGTCGCCATCGGGGCCGGGACACGCCATCACGACGTGGAGACCTCGGAGCTGTTGGCGACGGAGGTGCCGCTGCTCCCCGCCGTGGCACGCACCGTCGGCGACCCGCAGGTCCGCCACCGCGGCACCCTCGGTGGCTCGCTCGCCCACGGCGACCCTGCCTCCGACCTGCCCGCCGCGGTGCTGGCGCTGGACGCGACGATCGTCCTGCGCTCGCCGCGCGGGGAGCGCTCGGTGCCGGCCACCGAGTTCTGGACCGGCGTGTTCACCACGGCCAAGGAGCCCGACGAGCTGATCGTCGAGATCCGGGTGCCGCGCACCGGGACCGCGGGCTGGGCATACGAGAAGTTCACCCGCCGCGCCAACGACTGGGCCATCGTCGCGGTCGCCGTCGTCGACGGGCGGGTCGGGCTGGTCAACATGGGCTCGACCCCGTTGCGCGCCAGCGCGACAGAGGCCGCGCTGGCCGAGGGGAAGTCCATCGCGGACGCCGCCGCGCTGGCGGACGAGGGCACCGAGCCCCCGACCGACACCGCCGGCACCCCGGACTACCGCCGCAACCTCGCGCGGGTCCTGACCCGCCGCGCGCTGGAGACCGCCGCCGGTCGGTAGGACGCGCACTGCTCACGACGGCCCCCTGCCTGTCCGGTGGGGGGCCGTCGTGCGTCCCGCCCCCGCGCGACCTCCTGGCGCAGGAGCCCGTGCGACGGGCTCGCGTGCGTTGTTCGCCGAGTTCGACATGAGGCTGAGTTGATCATGGTCGGGTCCGGCCTCATGCCGAAGTCGGCGCAGGGGCGTGGTCGCTTCCGTGCAGGGCATGCCCGTCCCTGTGCCGGGTGTGGGACCTCGCCGGGTCGGTCGACGAGGCCCGCGTCCTGCGCCGCCGGGGCCGCCTGCGTCCGCGAGCGCAGCCCCAGCTCGGCCGGCACCCGCGACACGTGGGTCTTCGCCGCCGCCTCGGTGATCACCGGGTCGCCCGCGCTCGCGGCGTTGGACGGCCCGCGCCCGAGGCAGCCGAGGACGTCGCGCTCGCGTGTGGTGAGGTCGTCGAGCCCCGGGACCGCAGGGAGCCGGCCGCCGCGTACCCGGGCGTGACCGTCGCGTTCGGTCACTCGATGATCCGGTGGGCGGACGTCCGCATCGCGCACCGCTTCGCGGGCGGTCCGCCGCCGGGGTACGGGCCGGCCAAGGTCGCGCACGAGTGGCGTGAATGGCGGGAGATGCTGGTCGCCGCGGGCATCGCGCTCGTCGTGGCGTTCCTGATCGGTGTCGGTCGATCGGGGGACACGAGGGTCGTCCTGCACACCGGTCGGTCGGCCGACGGTGCGGAAGGCCCGTCGGGACGAACCTCGAGGCATCGGGGAAACACCCCCGGCACCGCGACAAGGAGCACCGGCCATGAGCACCCAGACCCTCCCCACCAGCACCCCCACCACCCCGGTCGACGGCAAGACCCGCACCCGCAGGATCGTCGCCTTCTCCGCTGCCGGCCTGGCCGTCGCGGGCATCGTCACCGGCCTGGTCATCGGCTTCGGCGGCAGCACCGCGCCCGCCGTCGACCCGGCGCCGCAGCTCGCGCCGATCTCGCACTCGACCGGCTACGTCCCCTCCCACAGCGTCACCCCGGTGACGCCGGCCGAGCCCGTCACCCCCGTCGCGCCCTCGGCCGCGATCGAGACCCTGCAGAAGGAGCTGGGTCAGCTCAACTACTACGAGGGCCCGGTCACCGGTGTCATGAACACCCAGACCACGCAGGCCATCACGTACCTGCAGCGTGACGCGAACCTGCCCCGGACGGGCACGATGAACGCCGCCACCCAGGCTGCGCTGACCAACTTCCTGGCCAACGGCAACAACCACATGGGCGGCTGAGCACCGACCCGCACCCCGGACAGCCCGCACCCCTTCGGGGGTGCGGGCTCCGTGCGTTGCGGCTCTCGCCGAGTTCGACGTGAGTGTGGTCCGGACCAGTCCTGTGTCGAGCTCGGCGGCTCACTCGACCAGGCCCCGCCGCATCCCCTCGGCGACGGCGGCCGCGCGGTCGGACACCCCGAGCTTCTCGTAGAGGCGCTGCACGTGCGTCTTGACCGTGCTGACGCCGATGAACAGCTCGCCCGCGACCTGCGGGACGGAGGCGCCGCGCGCGAACGCCTGCAGCACCTCGCGCTCGCGCTCGGACAGCGCCGGGCCGGTGCTCCGGGCCCGCATCCGGATCTCGCCGGCCAGCCCGGCCGCGAGCTCCGGCGGCACGACCGTCTTCCCCTTCGCGACGTCGAGCACCGCCTCGACGATCTCGGCGCGCGTGGAGTCCTTGGCCAGGTACCCGGCGGCGCCCTCCTGCAGCGCCTGGAACACGACGGCGCTGTCGGTGTGGGCCGACAGCAGCAGCACCCGCGTCGGCAGGCCGTCGCGCACCGCGGCCCGCACGACGCCGAGCCCGTCGATGTCGGGCATCTCGTAGTCGACGAGCGCGACGTCGGGGGAGTGCTCGCGGATGGCGTCGAGCGCCTGGCGCCCGTCGTCGGCCTCGGCCACGACCTCGACGCGCCCGCTCGTCGTCAGGCCCCGGGCGACGCCGTCGCGGAAGAAGGGATGGTCGTCGGCGACGACCACACGTACTCGGGCGTCCGACGACTCCATCGCGCCAGCATAGGGATCCCGGGGTCCGCAGTGGAGACTGCGCGAGCAGAACCCCGATACGGAGGACCCATGCCCGTCGCCGGAGAACCGGACCCCATCGGTCCCGACGTCATGCGTGTCGCGATGAACCACGCCCGCCGCGGGGTGAACCTGCAGGTCACGCTACGCGGGGTGCTGGTCGCGTTCGTCGCGCTGACGGTGGCGTTCGTGCCGCCCGCCCACGACGTCCTCGCCTGCGCGATCGTCGCGGGCGGGTACGCGTTGTGGGCGCTCGCGGTGTACGTGTGGACCCGGGGCGGCGGCAGCGACGCCCCGGTCCGGCTGGCGTGGGTCGCGTTGTTGATGGACGTGCTCGTGCTCGGCTCGCTGACGTTGCTGACCGGGCTGTCGACCCCGCAGAGCTGGACCTCCGACGTCTTCGCCGCCGGTTTCCTGCTCATCCCGGTACTGGCCGCCACCCAGCTGCGGGCACAGGTCTGCGCGGCCGTCGCGGGGGCGACGCTGGTGGCCTACCTGGCGGCGGCGATCGCCACGCAGGAGGCCAACGCGGAGCCATGGGGGTCGCTGCTGCTGCGGACGGCGATCGTCGCCGGGGTCGGGCTCGGCTGCGTGGGGCTGTCGCGGATCCAGCGCTCGCGCGTCGAGACGATCGGGCAGCTCGTCAACGACCGCACCGACCTGCTCGACCAGCTCACCGGCATCGAGGAGCACGAGCGCCGGGTGCTGTCGGAGAACCTGCACGACGGTGCGCTGCAGTACGTCCTCGCCGCCCGCCAGGACCTGGAGGATGCCCGCGACACCGGCGACGCCGGGGCGTTCGACCGGATCGAGGAGGCGCTGCGGGAGTCCTCGCGGCTGCTGCGCACCACCGTCTCCGAGCTGCACCCGGCCGTCCTCGACCGGGCCGGGCTGACCGCGGCGCTGGGCGATCTCGTCCGCACCGCCGCGGGCCGGGCCGGGTTCGCCGGTGAGGTGTCGACGGACGGCTGGACGCAGGAGCGCACCCCGCTCGACGGGTTGATCTACCGGACGGCGCGCGAGCTCGTCGGCAACGCGGCGACGCATGCGAAGGCGTCGACGCTGCGGCTCTCGCTGGCCCGGCTCGACGACCGGGTGCGGCTCGTGGTCGCCGACGACGGGATCGGGCTGCCGACCGATGCGATGGCGTCGAGCCTGCGTCGTGGCCACATCGGTCTGGCCTCGCACCGGGTGCGCATCGAGGCCGCGGGCGGCACGTTCACCGCGTCGCCGAACACACCGTCGGGCACGGTGGTGACGGTCGAGCTCGCACTGCCGCTGTGAGTGGCGAAGGCCGGTGGGGCGTGTCCGTCGATCGGGGGACAGCGGCGTCGTCGTGCGCATCGTGCGGTCGGCCGACGGTGCGGATCCGTTGTGCGCGAGAGCCTTGAGGCATCGGGGACGAAGCCCCGCAGACCGAATGAGGCGAGTGCGATGAGCACGACGATGGACAACCGCTACTGGGACGGCGACACCGAGCGCATGGCGCCGGTCGGGCACCAGGTCCGCACGGCCGTCCCGCCGCGGCCGATGGCGCAGGAGCAGGGCAGCGTGCCCGGCACCCGGTTCGCGTCGCAGCACGAGTACGGCGCCCCGCGCGACTTCGGCGGCGAGCAGCGCTACGGCTACGACGGCGCCTCGACCGCCCTGCCGCCCGCCCGGACCGCGATGGTGCAGCCGGCCGAGCCGGTCGAGCAGCGCCCGGTCGTCGACGCCACCCGGCTCTGGTCGGGCGGGCTGGCCACCGCGATCGTCGCGGCCCTGATCGGACTGGTCGGGGTGCTGGTCGTGCGGGTCGCCTTCCACGTCGCGCTCTACGCCCCGGCCGGTGCGGCGACGCTGGGATCGTCGGCGGCCGTGACGACGCTCTGCCTGGTCTCGGCGGCCGCCGCGCTCGCCGCGACGGGTCTCGCGCACCTGCTGCTGATGTCGACGCCCCGCCCGCTGGCCTACCTCGGCTGGATCGTCGGCCTCGCCACCGCAGCTGCCACGGTGATCCCGTTCCTGGGCGCCACCTCGATGGCGGTCGCCACCGCCGCCGCGGTGATCCACCTGGTGATCGGGCTGGCCATCGGCAGCCTGGTCGCGGGCTCGGCCGCCGCCGCCTCCCGGGGCCGCCGGCTCCACTGACCCAACGGGTCAGCGGCTCCACTGATCGGGTGTACCGAGACCTGATCGCGACACCGACCCGGCACTCTCGACCTCGCGCCCTCGCACCGGACCCACCAGCCCGGTGCGGGGGCGCCCTCTCATGTCGTAGTTAGAACCTTGACTACGCCTTCCCTCGCGGGGCAGTGTCGGTCCGTCCCGAGCGAGGGAGGCAACGTTGGCTCCACCACCACTCACCCGCCTGTTCGAGCCCATCGACATGGGGAACGTGCGGCTGCGCAACCGGATCGTCATGGCCGGTCACGGCAGCCGCTTCGTCGATCCCCACGAGCACGCCCTGTCCGAACGTCAGGCCCACTACCTGGCCGAACGCGCGCGCGGCGGCGTCGGGCTGATCATCCAGGGATCGGGCATCGTGCACCCGACCGGCCTGACCTTCGGCGGCATCAACCAGGTCTGGGACGACGCCGGCATCGCGCCCTACGCCCGCGTCGTCGACGCCGTCCACGAGCACGGCGCCGCGATCTTCGCCCAGCTCTCCCACCTCGGACGACAGGGCAGCGGCTTCCCCAGCCACCGCGAGCTGTGGGCGCCCTCGGCGCTGCCGGACCCGTCGAGCCGCGTCGTCCCGCACGCCATGACCCACGCCGACATCGAGGAGCTGGTCGAGTCCTACCGGTCGGGCGCGCGGCGCTTTCTCGCCGCGGGGTTCGACGGCCTCGAGGTCTACATGGCCCACGGCTACCTGTTGTGCTCGTTCCTGTCGCGGTTCAGCAACACCAGGACCGACTCCTACGGTGGCAGCCTGGAGAACCGGCTGCGGCTGCCATTGCGGGTGCTCGCCGAGGTCCGCGAGGTCGTCGGGCCGGACGTGCCCGTCGGCATCCGGGTGTCGGGCGACGAGTTCGTCCCCGGCGGCCTGGAGATCGACGAGAGCCGTGAGATCGTCGCCCGGCTCCTCGACGCCGTGCCGACCCACTATGTGAGCGTCAGCCAGTCCAACTATGCCTCGATCGACCGCCAGATCCCCGACATGAGCTACCCGCGGGCGCCGTTCGTGCACCTCGCGGGCTCGATCCGGGAGGTCACGGGCGGGGTGCCGGTGTTCGCGGTCGCGCGCGTCGTCACCGCGGAGAAGGCCGAGGAGCTGATCGTCGACGGCACCGCCGACCTGGTGTGCCTGGTCCGGCCGCTGATCGCCGACCCGGAGCTGCCGCGGAAGGCGAAGGAGGGCCGGCTCGACGAGATCCGCCCGTGCATCTCGTGCAACGTCGGCTGTCGCGGCGGGCCCCACCGCGGGGTGCCGGTCGCGTGCCTGGTCAACCCCGTCGTCGGGTTCGAGAAGCAGTGGGGTGGAACGCTTCCGGTTGTCGACGAGCCGCGCCACGTCGTGGTCGTCGGCGGCGGGCCGGGCGGGCTGAAGACGGCCGAGACCGCCGCCCTGCGCGGGCACCGCGTCACGCTGCTGGAGGCCACCGACCGGCTCGGCGGGCAGGTGCTCGTCGCCGCGGCGGCGATGCCGTACCGCGACGAGTTCGCCGAGGCCACACGGTTCCTGGAACGTGAGGTGCGGCGGTTGGGGGTGTCGGTCTCCTTGTCGACGCGCGCCACAGCGTCGTCGATTGCGGCACTGAACCCCGACCTGGTCGTCGTCGCCACCGGGTCCATCCCGGGCACGCCCCCGATCCCCGGCGGTGCGCGGGCGGTCAGCGCCCACGACGCGATCCTGTCCGGCGTCCGCGGGGAACGCGTCGTCGTCCTGGACTCCGGTGAGGCCGACTGGAAGGTCCTCACCACGGCCGAGCGGCTCGCCGCGGACGGACACGTCGTCACCGTCATCACGCCGGTCCCCGCGGGGGCCGAGCTCGACGCGTTCTCCCGGCCGCCGATGATGCGCCGCCTCGGCGCGGCGAAGGTCCGAATCCGGGAGAGCCACACCGTCCTCGCCATCGAGGAGGGCCGGGTGCTCTCGCGGGACAACTGGACCGGTGAGCAGGCCGTCGACGAGGCCGACGCGGTCGTCGCCGCCTGGTACGGCGTGGCACAGGACTCGCTGGTCGGAGCGCTTGCCGCACAGAACATCCAGGTCCGGGCGGTGGGCGACGCGCTCGCCCCGCGCCGGGCCATCGACGCGATCTGGGACGGATTCAGAGTGGGGGTCGAGGCATGAAGACGGTGCTGGTGACGGGGGCGGGCGGCGGGATCGGCGCGGGCATCGCGCGGGTGCTGGCGAAGCGGGACTGGCACGTGGTGGTGAACGACGTCTCCGCGTCCTCGTGTGACAAGGTCGCGGCCGACATCGGCGGAACGGCGCTCCCGGGCGACGTCACCGCCGACCCGGCCGGGCTGGCCGAGGCGGCGCTGGCCGTCAACGGGCGGCTCGACGGGCTGGTCAACAACGCTGGGATCATCCGCCGCGGCCCGCTGTCCGACCTGGACCCCGCCGACGTCGACGCCGTGCTCGGGGTCAACCTGCGCGCCGTCGTCGCGTTGAGCGCAGCCGCGCTGCCGCACCTGTCCGCGGCGGGCGGGGCGATCGTGAACATCGCGTCGATGGCGGCGGAGGTGCCGCAGCTCAACGGCGGGCTCTATGCCGCGTCGAAGGCCGGGGTCGTGTCGTTCACGCGGCAGGCGGCCGTCGAGTGGGGCGCGGAGGGTGTGCGGGTCAACGCGATCGGCCCCGGCATGATCCGCACCGAGATGGCGGAGGCCGTCTACGCCGACCCCGTGATGTACGAGCGCCGCCGCGCGCTGATCCCCGTCGGGCGGATCGGGGCGCCGGAGGACATCGGTCGGGTGGTCGCCTTCCTGCTCTCCGACGACGCCGCCTACGTCAGCGGCCAGCACGTCCTGGTCGACGGCGCCCTGACCCAGACCCTGATGGCGCACTTCCCGCAGCCGCCCTGCTGACATCGAGACCGACAGGAGTGCTGCCCCGGGTGCCGCGGACAGCACTCCTGTCGGTCTGGGTGGGTCAGGCCTCCACGACGAGCCAGCCGCCGTGGTGCCCGGCGACCGTGAACGGGCGGCCCGTGAGCGCGCCGAGCGCGCGCAGGGCGTCGAGGTCGAAGCGGCGGACGTGGCCCCAGGTGCGGTCGGGCTCGTCCTCGAACGGCACCGCGACGACCACCCGGCGTCGCGCGACCCTCAGCATCTCCTCGAGCACCTGCTCCCCGGCGGCGGGCGGCAGGTGTTCGAGGAGATGGACGGCGAGCACCGTGTCGGCGGAGGCGTCGGCGAGCGGGACGGCGGTGGCGTCACCGGCCAGCGCCCGGACCGGGCGGCCCAGGCGTCGTGACATCCGGGCGAGCAGCGCGGCCGTGCCGGGCACGAGGTCCAGCGCGGTGACGTCGTGTCCCGCCGCGGCGAGGCGCAGCGACAGGAACCCGAAGCACGACCCCAGTTCGACGACGTCGGTGCCCACCGTGAGCGCCGCCGCCCGCTCGTGGACGGGCGCGATCTCCGCGCAGGTCCCGCCGACCCGCCCGCCGACCTCCAACGCCGCGAGGGTGTTGCGGTAGAAGGCGAGCCACGCCTCGTCGGGGTCCTCGGCGGCCGCGGTGACGACGGCGACGAAGGCCGCCTCGAACGCCTCCGGCGACAGCACCCCCGGTGCGACGAGGGTGCGCGCGAGCCAGCCCGCGAGGTCGTTGTCCAACCGGTCGAGGGTGATCATGGGCACTCCTGGGGTCGCGACGCACCTGCGCCGCAGGCGTTCCCGACGCTAGGGCGCCGCCGTGCCCGGAAGGGGCGAAACCGTCCGCCCGGCCCCGCGCGACTGTCCGACCGGACGGGCACCCCACCGCGCCCGCGGGTGAGGCAGGCGTCACTCAGTCGATATTGACTATCGTTTTCATATAAACGTAGGGTCGCCCTGTCGGACCACGAGCTGCGCACCACCGTCGGCGCGGGCGACAGGGATGCGAGGGCACGGTGACGTCAGCAACGACGGAGGTGGGTGCGGCCCCGCGCACGGGCCCGCGCTTCGCCGCGCCACGCCGGTTCGGCGCGCTCTGCGCCGGGCTGCTCGTCGCCACGGTCGCGGTCGCGGTGCTCGGGGTCGCGATCGGCGCGGTTCCGGTCCCGCCGTCGACCGTCCTCGGCGTCGTCGCGCACCGGCTCGGACTCCCGGTCACCCCGCCCGACCCCGTCCTCGACCAGATCGTGTGGACGTCCCGGCTGCCGCGCGTCCTGCTCGCGGTGCTGGTCGGCGGAGGCCTCGCCGTGGCGGGAGCCGTGATCCAGGCGGTCGTCCGCAACCCGCTCGGCGACCCCTACCTGATCGGCGTCGTCCCCGGTGCCGGGCTCGGCGCGGTCACCGTGATCGTCACGGGAGCGGCCACGCTCGGAGGCCTGACCCTGTCGGCGGCCGCGTTCGTCGGGGCGCTGTTCGCCTTCTCCCTCACCTTCGCCCTGGGCCGCAAGGACGGGCACTGGCCACCGGCGCGGCTCGTCCTCGCGGGCGTCGCGGTCGGCTACCTCGTCTCGGCCGTCACCTACTTCCTGCAGACGATCGCCACGCCCACCCAGGTCACCCGCGTCCTGTTCTGGACGTTGGGCAGTGTTTCGAGCGCTCGGTGGGCCGACCTCCTGCTCCCCGTGATGGTCGTGACCCTCGCGACCGCGTGGCTGCTGCTGCAGGGCCGTCGTGTCGACGCACTCGTCAACGGCACCGACGTCGCCGCCTCCCTGGGCCTGGCCGTCGGCCGGTTCCAGCTGCAGCTCATGGTCGTGGTCGCGCTCCTGACCGGAACGCTCGTCTCGGTGTCCGGGGGGATCCTGTTCGTCGGGCTCGTCGTGCCGCACGTGGCCCGGCTGCTCGTCGGGGCCGCGAACCGTCGAGTCCTCACCGTGTCGCTGCTGCTCGGGGCGGTCTTCCTGCCGCTGGCCGATCTCGCCGCCCGCACCGTGCGCGCGCCGGTCGAGCTGCCCATCGGGATCGTCACCGCCGCGGTCGGGGCACCGTTCTTCCTCTGGCTGCTGCGCTCGTCGGGCCGGGGGAGCGGCTGATGCGAGTCGAGGCCGACGGGATCGACGTCGAGATCGCGGGGCGCACGATCGTCGCCGGGGCCGTGCTGCGCGCGGTGCAGGGGACGGTCGTCGGGCTGCTCGGCCCCAACGGTTCGGGCAAGACGACACTGCTGCGCACCCTGCACCGGGCGCTGCGCCCGGACGCCGGAACCGTCCGGGTCGGCGGGGACGACGTCTGGGGGCTGTCCCCGCGGGCCGCGGCGCGACGCACCGCCGTCGTCATGCAGGACGACCCCACCGACTTCGAGTTCACCGTCCGCGAGGTCGTCGAGCTGGGCCGGGTGCCCCACCAGGGGCTCGTCCGCCGCGACGCCGCCTCCGACGCCGCGATCGTCGACGACGCGATGGTCACCGCCCGGGTCGACGGGCTCGCGTCGCGCCCGGTCGCCACCCTGTCCGGCGGGGAGCGGCAGCGGGTGTTCCTCGCCCGGGCGCTGGCCCAGCGCACCCCCGTCGTCGTGCTCGACGAACCCACCAACCACCTCGATGTCCGCGCCCAGGTCGACCTGCTCGACCTGTTGCGCGGTCTGCGCGTCACCGTCGTCGCCGCGCTGCACGACCTCAACCTCGCCGCCGCGTACTGCGACGAGGTCGTCGTGCTCCGCGACGGGCGCGTGGTCGCCCACGGCCCCGTCGGTGACGTCCTGGAGCCGGACCTGGTGCGCCGCGTCTACGGCGTCGACGCCGCGCGCGCCATCAACCCGCTCACCGGGCGCCCGACGTTCATGTTCGCCCCGCTCGCACCCGCCCGGCCGGCGTCCCGCCGCACCCCACCCCCCGAGGAGCACCCGTGCCCGTCCCCCGCAGAAGCCGTCTCGCCGTCGGAGCAGTCGTCGTCGCGATGACGCTCGCCGGCTGCGGCGACGCACCCACCGCGCCGGCGTCGGGCACCCCCGCGGCCGCGGGCTTCCCGGTGTCGGTCATCCGTTGCGGACACGTCTCGACGTTCACCGCGCCGCCGGAGCGAGTCGTCCTCGGCTGGGCGACGTCGGTGCGGACCCTCGACGCCCTCGGCATGGCGCGGAAGGTCACCGGCTACGTCAGCGGCGCGAACGCGCAGCTGCCCGCGGGGTTCACCGCGACCGAGGTGTCGCCGGACTTCAAGCCTGCCAAGGAGGCGCTGCTCGCGGCACGGCCCGACCTGTTCCTGGCCAACGACGAGAACCAGCTCTCCGGCGCCGAGGGTACCGCGGGCTGGGCCGACCTCGAGGCCGTGGGAGGCAAGGGGTTCGTACTCGGCGGCTACTGCCTCGACACGCCCGCCCCCGCGACGCTGGACGCCGTGTACACCGACATCCGGGACCTCGGCGCGGTGTTCGGCGTGCGGGACCGGGCGGACACGATCGTCGCGGACCTGACCCGCCGGGTCTCGGCGGCGGCGGCGAAGAGGGGCACGGTGGCACCGGCGCGGGTCGCGGTCGTACAGGTCTACGACGGGAAGGTCTACGCTCTCGCCGGTTCGTACTACAACGCGATCCTCGACGGCGCGGGCCTGACCAACGTGTTCGCCTCGCTCGGGCAGAACTTCGCCGAGATCAGCCCCGAGCAGGTCCTCACCGCGAAGCCCGACGCGATCGTCGCCGTCCACGAGGAGGCCGGTGGCGCAGGTGCGGCGGTCGACGCGGCGCGGACCGCGTTCGCCGCCACACCGGCCGTGGCCGCGGGCAAGGTCGTCGCGATGTCGAACGTCGACATCAGCGGCGGCGGGGTCGACATCGTCGACCTGGTCGAGCAGGCGGCCACCGCGGTCTACGGCCCGTGACGGGCGCGGGCACCCGGGAGCTGTTGGCGGGCAACGCGTCGTTCCGTCTGTGGCTGGCCTCGGACGTCGTGCGGACGCTCGGGTTCGCGGTCAGCACCGTCGTGCTGCCGATCCTGGTCTACGAGCGGACCGGCTCGCCCGTGCAGACCGGGTTGCTCGCGGCGCTGCGCGTCGTGCCCTACCTCGCGGTGGGGCTCGTCGCGGGCGCGATCGCCGACCGTGTCGACCGCAGACGTCTGCTGATCGCCATGACCCTCGTCGAGGGGCTGGCGATGACGACGATCCCGGTGGTCGACGCGGTCACCCCGGTGCCGATCGTCCAGATCTGGGTGGTGACGCTGGTCGGGTCGACCGCGTTCGTGTTCGCCGATGCGGCCGCGTTCGGGGCGCTTCCGACGATCGTGGGCCCCGAGCGCCTCGCCGCCGCCAACGGGGTGCTGCTCGCGGTCGTCTCGGCGGCGATGATCGGCGGTCCGGCGATCGGTTCGGCGCTGGTGGCGACGGTCGGCGCGGCGTCCGCGATCTGGGTCGACGTCGCCGGGTTCGCGCTGGGGGCGTTGCTCCTCACCGGGGTGCGCGGCTCGTTCCGGGAGCCGCGGATCCGGGCGACCCTGCGCTCCCACGCCGCGGCCGGCCTGCGGTTCGTGGTGTCGGACCGGACGCTGTGCGTGCTGCTCGTCGCCGGGTTCGCGCAGTCGCTGGCGATCGGCGCGGTGGCGGGGCAGCTCGTCGTCTACGCCGTGGAGGGGCTGGGGATCGCGGAGGTCGACGCCCGGGTCGGGTGGCTGTTCTCGGCGGGCGCGGTCGGCACGCTGCTCGCGGGGCTGGTGTTCGCCAGGCTGTTCGACGTCGGCCGGGTCCGGCTGCTCACCCCGGGCGCACTGCTCGTCGGCGCGGGGGCGCTGGCGGTGCTGGCCGCCTCCGGTGGGCTGTGGCTCGCCGCAGCCGGCTACCTGCTGTTCGGGGCCGCGACACAGATCGCCATCAACACCGGCATCACCTACCGCCAGCTCGTCAGTCCGCCGGGGCTGGTGTCGTCGGTCAACGTGATCGGCCGGATGGTCGCGTGGGGCGGCAACCCCTTCGGTGCGATGCTCGCGGGGTTCGTCGCCGCCGCGGCGGGGGTGCGGACGGCGTTCTGGGCGGGCGTCGTCGTTCTCGCGGTCACGGCCCTCGCCACTGCCGTGTGCCTCCCCGGCCGAGGCCCGCGACGGTCGTGAGTGGCGATGGTCGCTACAGCGACCATCGCCACTCACGGCTCAGTGGGGCAGCGGTGTGCGGGGGAGCGGGAACGGGGAGGACCGGCGGGCCGCGACGAGGCGGGAGCCGCCCAGGAACGGCAGGCCCATCGGTGCGTTGGAGTACAGCCCCGGGACCAGCACCCGCACCACGGTCCAGTCGGGCGGCGCCACGTCCGTCGTCGTGACGTCGACGGCGACGACGCGGTGCCCGGCGAGGGTCAGCACGTCGACGAGATCGGCGGCGTCGCGAACCGGGCCGGCGAGCGAGTCCAGCGCGACCCGGCCGGTGATGCGCGCGGCGAGCTCGGCCTCGAACCCGGCGCGCACCGCCGGGTCGAGGTGCAGCTGCAGGTGGCAGGCGTAGTCGACGACGTCGGAACGGTCGGGCAGGTAGGCCGACCCGTAGGCGCGGTCGGCTCGCCACGGCTGCAGCGGGCTGCGCGGGTGGGCGGCCGCGGCGGCGAACGCACCGTCGGGATCGTCGTAGTCGGCGAGGACGAGCTGCAGCTGCAGCGCCTCGGCGAACGCCTTGACCGCCCCCGTCACCGGGTCGGGATCGACGCCGGTGCCGAGGCTGAGCAGGCCTGTCACCTCGTCGACGACCAGCGCCCCGACGACCGGCAGCCCGAAGGGCGAGGACAGGGCGACGAACCGGGTCGCGAGCAGCCCCTGCGGACCGGCCGCGAACGACGCGAGCCAGCCGGGCGGGTCGAGCGCGCGGACGCCGAGGCCGCCGTACCAGGACAGCGTCATGGCGTCGCGCTCCACGACCTCGCGCAGCGCGCCCCACACGGCGAACTCACGGTCGGGGCCGGCGGCGAGCCCGGCCTGGATCACGGGGTTGGTCAGTGGGCCGCGCCGGTCGCCGACCGGCGAGTGGTACGACGGCCACACCGGACCTGCAGGGACGAGGACCTCGGAGCCGTCGACGAGATCGCGGCCCGGTGCCCACTCCATGACCAGGTCTCGTGTCATCGGCACCGCGGGGAAGCCGGGCGTCGCGTACTGCGAGGCGGAGAAGAACGCAAAGGTCGTCGGGTCGAGCGCGCGGCGGCCGAGCGCCTCGTGGTTCGCCCGCACCAGGCCCGGTGGGACGAGGTTGCCGCAGTAGCGCTCCACCGCTTCCCCGACCGCGGCCGCACGCACCGCGCCGGGGTCGGCGAAGGCGTAGCCCGCCCCGGCGGGGTCGGACGCCCAGCCGCCGAAGCGGGCGGTGTCGGCGATGCGGGCCGTCGTCAGGGAGAACGACGCCGGGAAGTGCACCGGGACCGCGGCGGGCTCCAGGGCGCGCACGATCCCGGTCCGCGGATCGCACAGCAGCTCGGGACTCACGGGTGCACCTCTCAGGCCAGGGGCAGAGGATGGTCGACGAGGTCGTCCTCGTCGCGGGGTGGGGCCGGCCAGCCGAGCCGGGCAGGGACGTCGTGGAGCCGGGCGCTGCCGCGCAACGGGAACGCGGGTGGCCCGTTGCCGATGAGCCCGGCCGCGACGACCCGCACGACACGCCAGCCCGCGGCCCGCACGTCCGGGGTGGTGAGGTCGACCGACACCACCCGGATCCCGGCCGCGGCGAGCCGGCGCAGGTACTCGGCACGGGCGTCGCCGATGTCGGGCAGGTCGTCCAGGCGGCGGGTGGCCGCCGGGCGCAGCGGGTCCAGTGGAGCGCCCTGCATGCGCGGGTCGAGGTAGAGCTGGGCGACGCCCGGCAGGTCGGTGAGCGCCCGATGGCCCGGACCGGTGTCGTCGGCGTAGCGACGGTCGGCGCGGAAAGGCAGATAGGCGTGCGCCTCGATCGTCCCGGACGCGACGGCGGCCCACGCGAGGCTGTCCGGGTCGGCGAGGTCGCGGGCGTGGCGCAGCAGTCCCAGGGCCTCGACCAGCGCCTTCGCCGCCGCCTGGGCGGGGTCGGCGCGGCAGGCGCTGCCGAACCCGACGAACCCGCCGTCCTGTTCGACGAGCGCTGCGACCACCGGCACGTCGAACTCCGACGGCACGGCGGTCAGGTGCACCCGCAGGGGTACGTCGCCCGCGGGCCGGCCGAGTGCGCCGGTGACGCGGCCGCCGTCGTCGAGGCCGGTCGCCGGGGCGCCGGAGGCCCACCAGATGCCGGTGGCGTCGCGTTCGAGCAGCTCCTCCAGCGCCGACCGCTCGGCCGCGGCGCGGTCGGTGCCCGCGGCGATGCCGGAGTACATGAGCGAGTGCGTCGGTGGCTCGTCCGCGCGGGTGCCGTGGACGTAGTCGAGGTGCGCGAGCGACGCCGGTACCCAGGTGGGCTCGCCGTGGTGCAGGTCGGTGCCGTGCACCCAGCCCACCCGTAGGTCGGCGGTGAACGGGACGAACGGGAAGCCCGGCAACCGGTACTGCCGCGCCGAGTAGAGGGCGAGCGTCGCGGGGTCCAGCGCGTCCTCGCCGGCGGTGACCAGCTCGGCGTGGGAGGCGCGGCGCAGCGTGTCGGGCACGGCGTTGCCGCAGTAGCGCTCGATCGCCTCGCCGATCGCGGCGGCGCGCGCGGCGTCCTCGTCGCCGAGGCTCGCGCCGAACCCGGTGGCGTCGGCGCGCCACGTCGTGAACCGGTCCGTGCGCCCGACGAGAGCGCCGTAGGAGACGAAGCCCGACGGCAGGCCGGGCGGCACGGGCAGCCGGCCGACGTCGACGAGCAGCCCGGTCCGCCGGTCGGCGAGCGCGGCGGCGAGGTCAGCCACGGTGGTCCCCGATCGGGAGCGCGAGCACCGACGTTCCGGTGTGGACGGTCTGTGCGCCGGCGCGTAGCCGGGTGCCGTGGTGGCGGTCCTCGCCGGTGCCGAGGTTGCGGGCGAGGAACGGGAAGTCCGACCCGGTGACCTCCAGCACGAGCCGAGACCCCGTGTCGACGACGGACGCGCACGCGCCGAGGGGCACCCGGATCCGGTGCGGCCCACCGCCTGCGGTGACGGCCGTGCCGCGGGTGACCTCCAGCAGCCGTCCGTCGGGCCGGTGCTCCAGCAGGCGCACGACCCAGTCCGCGCCCTCCGCCGTGGTGGACACCTCGAGGTCGGCGTGCCCGGCGCCGTCGACGCGCAGCGGCGCCCGCAGCGGCCCGGTGGCGAACCGGGCGGCGTCGCGGCGGGCGAGCAGCGGGGCGCGGTCGGCCGCGGGCAACGTCGACGGGAACGGATCGGCGGGGTCGTGGGCGAAGGTGACGCCCCCGTGCGGCGCCGCGGCGTCGTCCAGCGTGCCGTCGGCACCCGGGCGCCAGGTCCGCGTCGGGATGGGTGCGGGCCACGTCGGCGTCGTCTCCCAGCGGTCGGCGCCGGGCACGAAGACGCGTGCGTTCCCGGGAGCGGTGGGATCGTCGAGGGCGGCGCGCAGCCACTCGACGAACAGCGTCCCGAGCGGGAGCCTCGCCGTCACGCCGTGCTCGCGGGCACCGACGGTGGTCGTCCCGTCCATCCCGAGGTCGTGGCCCCACGGCCCGACGACGAGGTCGCGCCGCGGTCGTGGGGACACGGCGGACCCGCTGCGCGCGTGCAGGTCGAGCACCTCGTAGACCAGCAGGTCGTACCAACCGCCGACGTGCAGCGACGGCGCCGCGAGCCCCCGGACCTCGGCGTCGGTGACGGCCTCGGCCGGGGTGTCGGACGGGTGCATGGCCAGCGTGTCGGTCCAGTGCGGGAGCCGGGCGCCGAGCAGGTCGGCGATCCCCGAGACCGGCAGGTGCGCCAGCAGGTCGGGGTGCTCGGCGAACACGAGCCGGCGCAGGCCGTCGCGGCTGGTCCGGGCGTCGGCACGGTCGAGCCACCAGCCCGCGTGCTCGGCGAGGCGCAGGATGCCGCTGGGCTCGAACTTGGTGCGGTGCAGGCCCATCGACGGCCCGAGGCTGAGCAGGGCCGCGACAGGGCGCTCCGCGGCCATCGTCCACGCCGTGTACCCGGCGTAGGAACCGCCCAGGACGGCGATCCTCCCGTCGCACCACGGCTGGTCGAGCACCCAGTCGAGCAGGGCGGCACCGTCGGCCCGCTCGTTGCGGTAGGGCGTCCAGATGCCCGCGGAGTCGTAGCGGCCGCGGACGTCCTGCACCACGAACCCGAACCCGCGCGACCGCCAGCTGCGGCCCTCGGCGAGATGCGTGGACCGGCCGTAGGGCGTGCGCGTGACGACGACGGGTACCGGCCACTGCGTCGCGGGCGGGACGTGAGCGTCGAGGACCAGCTCGGTGCCGTCGGCCGCGGCGACGGGCAGGTTCGCCCAGGTCGTCAGGTCCGACAGGAGGCCGGTCACGGCGTCGCCGCCGCGAGGGTCGGCAGGGTGAGGACCGGGTGGCGGGTCACGCGCAACGGGTTCGTCGACACCTCGGTCTGGTACCCGACCGGGCCGGCGACGCCGGTGCGCCACCAAGTCGCGATCTCGTCGGCGAGCAGCCCGGCGACGACGGCCGCGATGCCCGGCCCGTGGTCGGGTACGGGCGGGGTGCCGGTGCCCGAGTCGAGCCAGGCCCAGTGGTGGACGAGCTCGTCGGCGACACCGCTGGCGGCCAGGCGGCGCCCGCGCAGGTCGGTCCAGCCGGGTGAGCGGCCGGGCACGGTCAGCGGTCCGGTCAGCAACGACGTGCCCTCGGCGTGGCAGCGGTGCCAGGCGACGTCCGCCGCGGCACAGGCGGCGTCGAGGGCCTGCCAGCGGGCGTCGGGCAGCCAGCCCGCGCAGTCGACGAGCACGTCGAGGTCCCGGAGGGCGTCGGCCCGGCCGGCCCGCCGGGGTGTCCAGCCGGAGAGGACGGCGGCGAGTGCGTCGGCCACCGGCCCGTCACCGGTGATCAGGACGCGCGGCGCCGGTCCGGTGGCGACGGGCTCGGCCAGCAGGTCGTGGGCGGCGAACGCGTCGCGCAGCGCGCCGACGTCGGCGGTCGCGGAGCCGGTGTGCCCGTGGGCAGTCGGCTGGAAGGCACGCAACGCCTCGTCGGGGCCGCCGATGCGGACGTAGCGGTCGCCCGGCAGGGCACAGCGCCAGCCGTCGGGTGCGGGGTACAGGTGATGGCCGGGGCGTAGGGGGGTCACGAGGTCCTCCGGGAAGACGCGGGCCCTGGCGCCCGCGGGACGGGCGCCAGGGCGGGCACGTTCAGTCGGTGATCAGCCGGAGAACGAGAAGGGGTTGTGCACCAGGGCGTTGGTCGTCGGGCCCTGGAGCGCCGACAGGGCCGGGAGCTCGGCGACCTCGTCGAACGAGAACGGGTTGTGCACGAGCGCGTTGGTCGTCGGGCCCTGCAGCGCCGACAGCGCGGGCAGCTCGGTGACGTCGTCGAACGTGACGTTCTCCATGTGCAACCTCCATTTACGAACATGGAAACCATTTCCATGTAGCGCAGACGGTACGGCCCGCCGCGGGCGAACGAAAGAGGCCGCCCGAGTGTGTGGCCCGCGCCACTGTGAGTGGCGACAGTCGCCACAGCGACCATCGCCACCCACGAGCTGTGTCAGCGGCCTATGAGCTCGCCGGCCATCTCGTGGGCGGTCGTCTCCAGGCCGGTCAGGTCGCGCACGACCCGGACGCGGTCGCAGTGCTCGGCGTAGGCGGGCAGGTCGCAGCGGCCCAGGCCCCAGGAGTAGCGGGGCTCGGGGGTCAGCCAGATCGTCTCCCGGGCGCGGCGGGTGATCTCGACGAACGCCTCCATGTTCGGGTCGTTCCCGTTGCCCCGGCCGTCGCCCAGGATCAGCACCGTCGAGCGCCGGTTGACCGCCGACGAGTGGTCCTCCATGAACTGCCCGAACGCCAGCCCGTAGTGGGAGTTCGCGTCGACGTCGAGGACGTCGCCGCCGAAGACGAAGCCGAGGGCCTGCTCGACGGGGTGGTCGGCGAAAAGGTCGGTGATCTCGACGAGGTCGGAGACGAAGGCGAACGAGCGGACCTGCCCGAACAGGTCCTGCAGCCCGTGCACCAGGTGCAGGGTGAACCGGGCGGTGGCGCGCACCGACAGGGAGACGTCGGCCAGTACCACCAGCCGCGGCTTGTCCTCCGCCCGCTTGACCGTCACCGGGTTGAAGGGGATGCCGTCGTAGCGCATGTTGCGGCGCATGGTCCGGCCCGAGTCGACCCGGCCCTGCGCCGCGACCCGGCGGCGGTGCGTGAGGGCGCCGTGCAGGGTCTTGGCCAGGCGGCGCAGGGAGTCCTCCAGCTGCATCCGCTCGGTCTCCGACGCCCGGTCCACCTCGGCGGCCCGCACCGCGTCCTCGTGCCCGCCGTCGACGATCCGCTGCTCCAGCTCGAGCAGCTGCTCCAGGTGCTTCTTGATCGCCTCGGGCAGGTTGGCCAGGACGCCGGCGAGCCTGCGTCGCAAGGCCGCGGCGTCGTCCTCGTTGCCCTTCTCTGCCTCGATCTCCTCCTCGGTGGCCGAGAGCCAGCCCAGCAGGGCCTGCTGCTGCGCGACGGAGAGGTCGGCGTCGACCTTGGTGCCGGTGGCCTGCGAGATGTCGCCGGGCAGGCCCGCGCCGGAGAGCCGGTCGGTCTCGATCTGGACGCGGTTGCCCTCCGTGAGGGCCTGGTTGGCAGCGTCGTCCCTCGAGAACACGATCTCGTCGGTCATCGCGGCCAGGTCGATCTTGTTGGCCTCCTGGTGCAGGTTGTACTGCTGAGCGAGGTCGTCGGGGTCGAAGTAGTCCCGGATGTCGACGGGCTTGCCGTGGCTGTGGCCCTGCTGCGGGGTCCGGCTCGGATCCTCGGACAGGGTGAAGTCGTCGAGGGTGCCGTCGTCGGAGAGGTCGCCGTGCCCGTGCCCGTGACCGTGGCCCTGCTCCTCCTCGCCCACCTCCACCAGCGCGAAGTAGGCGGAGAAGACCGCGTCGAACACCTCGTCGTCGCGACGGTCCTTGACCAGCGAGACACGCAGCGCCTCCCGCAGGACCTCGCGGTCGGCGAGGATGCCGGGCTGCGCGGCGCAGCGCATGGCGTCGAGCGCCTCGGAGACCGAGATGCGCACACCCCGGATCCGCAGCAGCCGGACGAACCGGTGGATCGCGGCTTCCATCAGAACGGCCGCTTGCGACGACCGAACGACCTCTCCCCCTGGCCGGGGGTCACCGCGCGGACCGGCGTCGGCGTCTGCTGCGCGGCACCGGGGGTGCCGCCGTAGACGCTGCCGTGCCTGCCGGCGGTGTCCTTCCCGGCACGCTTCGCCCGGCCGTCGACGTCACCGTCCGGCTCGTGCCCGTGCCCGTGCCCGTGCCCGTGCCCGTGCTCATCGGAGATCTCCGCGTTCGGGTCGACCAGCCGCGGCAGCGCACCGAGCGCCTTGGTGACGTCCTTGTCGTACTTGACGACGACCGACACCGTGTCCGACAGGATCTGGGAGTTGAGCTCCTCGACGCCGAGCACCGCGAGCGTACGGGCCCAGTCGATCGTCTCGGAGATGCTGGGCGCCTTGCGCAGCTCCAGCTCGCGCAGCCCGCGCACGACCCCGACCAGCTCCTCGGCCAGCGCGTCGGAAAGCCCGGTCTTCTTGGAGCGGACGATCTCCAGCTCGCGCTCGGCGGCCGGGTAGTCGAGGAACATGTGCAGGCAGCGACGCTTGAGCGCGGCGGCCAGGTCGCGGGTGTTGTTCGAGGTCAGCAGCACGTACGGGCGCTGTTTCGCGACGAACGTGCCGATCTCCGGCACCGAGATCTGGAACTCGCCCAGCGTCTCCAGCAGGACTGCCTCCAATGCCTCGTCGGCGCGGTCGACCTCGTCGATCAGCAGCACGACGGGCTGCTCGGAGCGGATCGCCTCCAGCAGCGGGCGCGGGGCGAGGAACCGCTCGGAGAAGAAGACGCTCTCGTTCTCCCCGATCCGCTCGACCGCGGTGGTGAGGTCGGGGGCGTCCTCGACGACCTGCCCGATCTTCTCCCGCAGGATCTGCGTATACATCAGCTGCTTGCCGTAGTCCCACTCGTAGAGGGCCTTGGTCTCGTCCTGGCCCTCGTAGCACTGCAGCCGCAGCAGCCGCCGGCCCGTCGCGAGCGCGAGGACCTTGGCCAGCTCGGTCTTGCCGACGCCCGCGGGTCCCTCCAGCAGCAGCGGCTTGTCGAGCCGGGTCAGCAGGAACACGGTCGTGGCGAGCCGGGTGTCGGCGATGTAGCCCTGCTCGCGCAGGGCGTCGATGACGTCGTCGACGGAGTCGAACGCGGGGGCGGGGTCGAGCTGGGTCTCGTCGGACACGCTGCTCACGGCCGGGTACTCCTTCCGCGCGGCTCTCCGGCGAGCCGCGGCAGGTGGCCCGGGCGGGCCCATCACGTCCCAGCATGCGCCGGAATCGCGTGGCGGGCCCGTCGGGAAGAGGTCGTGAGTGGCGATGGTCGCCATGTCGACCATCGCCACTCACAGGGTCAGCTGAGCAGGTCGTCCAGGTCGCCGTTGATGCAGTGGTCGACGACCGGACGCACCGTCTCGAAGGTGCACTCCTTGGGGTTGCCGGGGGTGCAGGCGTCACCGAGGACGTGGTTGGTGATCCGGTCGACGTCGTTGGCGTCACCGACGATCGTCGGCGCGTTCTCGTAGAACTTCGTCGGGCCGGTGCCCAGGCGGTTCTTCGAGTACGAGTCGGCGGTGACGTCGACGAAGCGCTCCGGGATGCCCACGTCGCGCAGCAGCCGGATCGACGCGGCGAGCGCGGCGTCGGCGGCCTGCGGCTTGGTCATTCCGTGGGTGTCGATGCCCATCGCCTCGGCGATGTCGGCGAACCGCTCGTAGCAGACCGGCATGTTGAACGCCCACACCCGCGGCAGCGCGATCGCGTTGTTCAGGCCGTGGTGGGTGTCGTAGAACGCCGACACCGCGTGGCTGATCGAGTGGATGATGCCCAGACCACCGGAGTTGAACGCCTGCGCCGCGATGTACTGCGCGTACATCATGCCCTCGCGGCCGGCCAGGTCCTGCCCGTTCCACACGGCCTGGCGCAGGCTCCGCGCGGTGAGCTTGATGGCGTGCAGGGCGTTGCCCAGCGACGGCTCGAAGTTCAGCCGCGACACGTACGGCTCGGAGGCGTGCGCGAGCACGTCGAACCCGCACTGCGCCGTGTAGTCGATCGGGCAGTCGTAGTAGAGCACCGGGTCGTCGATCGCCAGGGTGGTGACCGAGGCGTCGTCGAACGCGACGTACTTGTGGGGGTTGTCCGGGTCCGTCGTCGTGTCGGTGATGACGTAGGCCCAGGAGGTCTCCGAGCCGGTACCGGCAGTGGTGGAGACCGCGATGTGCGGCGGGTTCTGCGGGTTCTCGGACTTGTTGAAACCCTCGAACTCGTTGACATTGCGACCGTCGTGCGCGACCGAGATGCGCGCGCCCTTGCAGGCGTCGTGGCTGGAGCCGCCGCCGATGGAGACGAACGAGTCGCAGTTGTTCTGCTGGTAGAGGCCCACAGCGTCCATGACGTTGTAGTCCTTGGGGTTCGACTCGACCTGGTCGTACAGGACGACCTCGAGACCGTGGTACTTCATCGACTCGACGATCTTGTGCACGATGTCGGTCCCGCGCAGACCCGAGGTCATCACGAGCGTCTTCCTGAAGCCCAGTTTGAGGGCCTCCGGCCCGATCATCTCGTGCGCGCCCGGCCCGAGCAGAGCCTTCGGGAACGGGTGGAACTCCTTGATGGGGAACGGCTTCAACAGCTCGTCGACCTGCATGGCAGCCCTTTCTGGTGCAGGTGGGTGGTCGCCGCCGACGCTAGGGCCGGTGTGGCGTGGGTCCCAGGGAAACCGTTCGGCCCACCCGGCCAGGACTGCCCGGTCGTACAGGTGCGGGTCAGCTCACCCCGTCGCGGCGGCGGCCCTGCCGACCTGCGGATCAGCCTCGCAGGCGGCAGAACCAGGACTCGCCGACCTGGCCGAACCCGCGGCGGCGGTACCAGTCGCGGGGCCAGTCGGCGGCGTCGGCGTCGAGCCAGACGAGGTCGCAGCCGGCCTGGTGGGCCTGGCGCAGCGCACCTGCGAGCAGGGCGTCGCCCAGGCCGCGGCCGCGGGGGGTGGGCGCGGTCTCGACGGCGTCGAGCTCTGCGGTCGATCCGTCGATCTTGAGCAGGCAGCACGCGACGACGAGCCCGTGCTCGCGGATCGCCATGGCGTGCACGTCGACCGTGCCGTCCTCCAGCTCGTGGCGGTCCGACAGCTGGGCACGCTGCTCCTCGGTCAGCCCCGGCGCCGCACGCAGCCAGGACGCCTCCCAGAACGGCCGCAGCTCCGACGGCAGGGCGCGCTCGGCGCGCACCTGGTGGCGCGGGGGCTCGCCGGACGGGGTCGTCACCAACGAGACGAGGTGGTCGATCTCCCAGCCGTGCCGGGCCAGCTCGGCGGCGGTCGCGGCGGCGTCGACCCCCCGCAGCGTGGCCGCCCGGTGGGGGATGCCGGCGCCGCCGAGCACGTGCTCGGCGTCGGAGATCACCTGGGCCGCGCCGACCGGACCGTCGATGAGCAGCTGGTTGTGCTGGTGCGACGCACTCACCGCTGCGGTCAGCACCGCGGTGCCCCCGGTGACGGGATGCTCGGTCGTCGCGAGGCGACGCAGCACCGAGTAGGCCATCACGTCGCGGCGGGTGACCGCGTCGACGCGCGACGGCGGGTTGCCGGGCACGTCGAAGACACCGTCGGGACCTGGCCGGTAGGGCAGCACGGCGACGACCGCGCCGGTCGGGACCGGCCCGTAGGCGTGCGGGAAGACCATGCCGGAGGGGTCGCCGGGCAGGCCCGGCTCCCACCGCAGATCGGCGATCCGGCCGGCGTCGATCGCGAGCAGCACGAGGTCGGAACGGCCCCTGAACAGCCGGTTCGCCGGCAGCGCGACCTGCTCCGCCGTCGACAGATGGACGAACCCGGACTCGGCCATCGAGCGGCCCGCCGCGCCCGACAGCCCGAGCGCGCCGTCGGCGAGCGCGGCCCGCCACTCGGCCGGCGTGCACAGGTGCAGCAACGTCGGAGCACTCACGTCGCCAGTCTGGACGGTCCCTTCCGGACCCCTCCGAACGGGTGGGTCCGGACAGGTCCGGGTCGAGGTGACTCTTGCATTGGCACCGGGTGCCATTTAACGTCCAGTTCGTCCGAGCACGACCCGAACGACGGGAGACAGCCGATGGCGCCGGTCGAGAACGTCCAGTCCACCGCCTCGCAGGAGGAGCCGCTCGTCGAGGAGACCCTCGTCGAAGAGGTCTCGATCGACGGCATGTGCGGTGTCTACTGACCCGACTGCCGGCGGCGCGGACCCCGGGTTCGACCCGGGGACCGCGTACCGCTGCAGCCCGCAGGTCTCGCTGCGCCCCGAGTCGTTCGGGGCGCTCGTCTACCACTTCGGGACGCGCAAGCTCTCGTTCCTGAAGACGCCGCAGCTCGTCGACGTCGTCACCGGGCTCGAGAAGCACGCCGACGTGCACGCCGCGATCGACGCGGCGGGTGTCGCCGAGACCGAACGCCCCGCGTACCTCAAGGCCCTGGCCGGGCTCGCAGCCTCCGGGACCATCGAGGCCCGTACCACCACGTAGCAAGGGAGCGCCGTGAAGCTCGTCGACCACTTCCAGTACGGGCTCAGCTCACCCATCTGTCTCACCTGGGAGCTGACCTACGCGTGCAACCTCGCCTGCGTGCACTGCCTGTCGTCGTCGGGCCGACGCGATCCGCGTGAGCTGTCCACCGACGAGGCCAAGGCCGTCATCGACGAGCTCCAGCGGATGCAGGTCTTCTACATCAACGTCGGCGGCGGCGAGCCCACGGTGCGCCCCGACTTCTGGGAGCTGCTCGACTACTCGATCTCCCACGACGTCGGGGTCAAGTTCTCCACCAACGGGATCAAGCTCGACAAGAAGCGCGCCGCGCAGCTGGCGGCGACCGACTACGTCGACGTCCAGATCTCCCTCGACGGCGCGACCGCCGACATCAACGACCACGTCCGCGGCCCCGGCTCCTACGCCACCGCGATGCGGGCGCTGGAGAACCTCGCCGAGGCAGGGTTCGCCCAGCCGAAGATCAGTGTCGTCATGACGCGGCAGAACGTCGACCAGCTCGACGAGTTCAAGGCGATCGCCGACAAGTTCGGCGCGCAGCTGCGCATCACCCGGCTGCGCCCCTCCGGCCGCGGCGCCGACGTCTGGGATGAGCTGCACCCGCTGCCGAGCCAGCAGCGCCAGATGTACGACTGGCTCGTCGAGCGCGGCGACCAGGTGCTCACCGGGGACTCGTTCTTCCACCTCTCCGCGTTCGGCGAGGCGCTGCCCGGGCTCAACCTCTGCGGCGCGGGTCGCGTCGTCTGCCTGATCGACCCGGTCGGCGACGTCTACGCCTGCCCCTTCGCGATCCACGAGAACTTCCTGGCCGGCAACGTCCGCTCGCCCGGCGGGTTCCAGGAGGTGTGGCAGTCCTCGGAGCTGTTCACCGAGCTGCGCCGGCCGCAGACCGGCGGGGCGTGCGCCTCCTGCATGCACTACGACTCCTGCCAGGGCGGGTGCATGGCGGCCAAGTTCTTCACCGGGCTGCCGCTCGACGGCCCCGACCCGGAGTGCGTCCGTGGGTTCGGCGAGCAGGCGTTGGCCGCGCGCGGCGACGGGACGTCGATCCCGAGGTCCGACGTCGACCACAGCCGCTCGGCCCCGCGCAACTCGCGCACGCCCAAGGGCCCCGTCCCGCTGACACTGACCTCCCGCCCGCTGGAGGTCGCCCGCCCGGACCGCGCGTGCGAGACGAGCCCGCTCGCCGGTCTCGGCGCCTCGGAGTCCGACTCCGGGCTGCGCCTGCCGGTCGCCGGCGGCTGAGGGACAGCCGGCGCCGGACCCGCCCGACCGGGTCCGGCGCCGTGCACCTCCTCCCGTGAGCACCCTGCTCACCGACCCGTGGCCGCTGCAGGGCCGCCGCGCGCCCTCGCGGGTGCTGTTCGGCCCGCACGAGACGAACCTGGGTGACGGCCGCGCGTTCTCGGAGCGGCACGTCGCGTACTACGCCGAACGGGCCGCGGGAGGCTGCGGCGTCGTCGTCACGGAGACGGCGTCGGTGCACCCCTCCGACCATCCCTACGAGCGCGCGCCCCTCTTCTCGGCCGCCGCCGCGGGCTGGGCCGTGATCGCCGAGGCGTGCCGTCCGCACGGGACCCTCGTCCTGGCCTCCCTCGGGCATGCCGGCGTCCAGGGCTCGACCGCCTACGACGCCCCCGTGCTGTGGACCCCGGAGACGATGGACGCGGGCGCGCTCGTCGAGGGGTTCGCCGCCGCGGCCGCGCTCGCCGTCGCCGCGGGGCTGCACGGCGTGGAGATCGACGCGGGGCAGTACGCGCTGCTGCGGCAGTGCCTGTCCGTGTCCCCCTCCTCGGCCGTGGTCCCCGACGTGGTCCGCGCGGTCCGCGAGGCAGCGGGGGACGCGGTCGTCGGGCTGCGGCTGTGCGGCGACGAGCTCATGCCGTGGGCCGGTGTCACCCCGGCCTCGGTCGCGCCGGTGGTGGACGCGGTCGCCCCGCTCGTCGACTACCTCGTCCCGGTCCGCGGCGGTGTGTACTCCGTGGCCGCGACCCGCCCCGACATGCACACCCCGCCCGGGATCAACCGCGAGCTGTCAGCAGCTGTGACGTCCATCGTGGACGGACGGTGCGACGTCGTGTGGCAGGGATCGGTGGCCTCGCCGGCGCTCGCGCAGGAAGGCCTCGACGCGCACGTGTGCGACGCCGTCGAGATGACCCGGGCCCAGATCGCCGATCCCCGGCTCGTCGCGCTCGTCCGGGCCGGGACGCCGGCACGGATCCGGCCTGCGACGCTGTCCGGGCGCTGGTCGGCGGGGCGGGACCCGCGCAACGTCGTGGTCTCCGACGACGCCTCGCCCGGCCCGTCGCCGTCACCGCCGCCCGGGACCGGGGACGTCCTCGTCGTCGGGGGCGGCCCGGCCGGCATGGAAGCCGCGCGGACCTTCGCGCTGCAGGGCCGGTCCGTGGAGCTGATCGAACGCGCCGACCGGCTGGGCGGGTCCCTGCGGCTCGCCGCCGCACTGCCGGGCCGCGACCGATTCGGGCTGCTCGTCGACTGGTGGGAGCGCGAGCTGGCGCACCTCGGGGTCACCGTCTCGACCGGCCACGCGGTCACCGTCGAGGATCTCGACGACGCCCGCGCCCGCGGCGTCCACGTCCTGCTCGCGACCGGCTCCCGCCCCCGCCCGCCGGCCTTCGCCGTGGCCCCCGACGCCTCGTGCGTGGCGGCGGCGGAGCTGGTGGCCATCGCGTTCTGCAGGAACGGCACCTTCCCGCAACCGGACGTCGGGGAAGTGCCGTTCCTGCAGCCGGGGGCCGACCCCGCCGTGACCGACCCCGCCGTGACCGACCCCGCCGTGACCGACCCCGCCGTGACCGACGTCGTCGTGTCCGACCCCGTCGGGGACGCCGTCGCGATCGGGGTGGCCGAACGCCTTGCCGCCGACGGGCACCGCTGCACCCTGGTCACCCCCGACCCGGCGGCCGGGACCCGGCTCGGCCCCGGCGCCGACATGGGTGGCGCGCACGCCAGGCTGCTGCGCGCAGGCGTCACGATTGCGGCGTTCAGCGAGGTCAGGGCCGTGGGCGGGGGAGTCGCGGAGCTGGTCGACGTCCACACCGGTGCAGCGCGTGAGGTGCCGTGCACGGTCGTCGTCGACTGCGTCCAGCGCCTCCCCGACGACGCCCTCCGGACCGCCCGCCCCGACCTCCCGAGCGCAGGCGACTGCGTCGCCCCCCGCGGCATCCAGGAGGCGGTGCGCGAAGCCCGGTCCCCCGTGAGCGGCGATGGTCACTGCAGAGACCGTCGCCGCTCACGACCTTTCGCACGGCGGCGGCCTGCGCAGGGGCGCGGCGAGCTCGGCGACGACCCGCTGTTCTCGTCGATCGACGTCGGACCGCTCCGCCTGCGCAACCGCGTCGTCTTCGCCGCGCACCTCACCGGCTTCGCCGAGGACGGGCTGCCGAGCAGCCGGCACGTCGACCACTACGCGGCGCGCGCGGCGGGTGGGGCGGGGCTCGTCGTCACCGAGGAGCACGCCGTCCATCCCGGTGACCGCCCGTACGAGCGGATGATCCGCGGCCACGACCCCCGGGCCCTCGACGCGTACCGCCGGCTCACCGCAGCCGTCCACGCCCACGGCATCCCGGTGCTGGCGCAGCTCAACCACAACGGGCCGCAGTCGTCGGGGCTGTACTCGGGGGCGCCGCTGTGGGCTCCCTCGGCGGTGCCGGACCCGATGTTCCGGGAGGTCCCCGTCGCGATGACCGTCGGGCAGATCGACGAGCTCGTCGCGGCCTACGCCGACGTCGCCGAGCGGTGCGTCGAGGGTGGGTTCGACGGGGTGGAGATCCAGTGCTCGCAGGCGTCGATCCTGCGGGCGTTCCTGGCACCCGGCACCAACCTCCGTACGGATGCCTACGGCGCCGTCCGGGGGCGGCTGCTGCACGAGGTGGTCGCGGCAGTGCGGGCGGCCATCGGCCCGGACCGGGCGCTGGGGGTGCGGCTCGGCGGTGGCGAGGACGTCCCCGGCGGGCTGACCGTGGCCGACGCCGTGGCCGCCGCCCGGCTCGTCGAGCCGTTCGTCGACTACCTGAGCACGTCGGTCGGACTCGCGACGCGGACATTGGAGCTGGTCGAGGCCCCGTCGCCGGTACCGGCGGGGTACGCGGCGGCGCTGCCGTCGGCGGTGCGGGCGGCGGTGTCGGTACCGGTGCTGGGCGCCGGTCGCTACACCCGCCCCGACGACGCCCGCGCCGCCCTCGCCGCCGGGCACTGCGACCTCGTCGGGGTGGTCCGCGGCCAGATCGCCGACCCGGGCTGGGCCGGCGCGGGCGGGCCCACGCGCACCTGCATCGGCTGCAACCAGGAGTGCACGGCGAACGTCGGCATGAACCGGCCGCTGTCCTGCGCGGTCCGCCCGGAGCCCGAGCGCCGCCGAGTTCGAGGCCGGACTGGTTCGATCATGCTCGGGGCCAGTCTGACGTCGAACCCGGCGCGGGGGCTCGGCCGCGACGCTGGGCGGGTGCTCGTCGTCGGGGGCGGGCCGGCGGGGTTGCGGGCCGCGGCGTCGATGGCGGCGCGGGGGCTGCGGGTGCGGCTCGTCGAACGGGCCCTGACGCTCGGGGGGACGCTCGCGCTCGCCGCCACGGCACCGGGCCGCGGCGAGCTCGCGGTGCTCGTCGACGACCTCGTCACCGAGTGCAGGGCCCTCGGTGTCGAGCTGTGCGCCGGGGTCGAGGCGGACGCGGACCTGGTGCGCCGCAGCGGGACCGTCGTCCTCGCGACCGGCGCGGTGCCCGACCGGCCGGGGTGGGCGGTCGAGGGGGTGCACGACGTCGTCGACGTCCTCGACGGGACGGCCGACCCGCACGGCGAGGTGCTCGTCGTCGACGGGACGGGGTTCCACGAGGCGACCTCGACGGCGGAGCTCCTGGCCGAGCGCGGCTGCCGGGTGGAGGTCGCGACGCCGGCGATGGTCGTCGGCCAGGACCTCGGCCTCACCCTGCACCGCCCCGCGTTCCGGCGCCGCGCCGCCGCGCTGGGGATCGCGTGCACGACCGACACGGTCGTCGTCGCCGCGGCGCGGACTCCCGGGGGCCGCGTCGCCGTCACACTGCTGCACCATCCCACGGGCCGCGACGAGGTCCGCGAGGTCGACGCGGTCGTCGTCGCCACCGCACCACGCCCCCGCGACGGCCTCACCGGGCTCCGGATCGGCGACGCCCTCGCCCCCCGCCGGGTGGGAGCCGCGATCGCCGACGCGGAACGGCTCGCCGCGGCGATCGCCGAGACCGACACCAGTGCTGTCCGTGCGCCGCGCGACGACACTCCTGTCGGTCTCGGCGGCCGGGGTTAGGGTCTGCGACGTGCCGCTGCTGCGCGAGCTCACCTGGCCCGAGTTGCGGGGGACCCGGCCGACGGTCGTCGTGCCCGTCGGGTCGGTGGAGCAGCACGGACCGCACCTGCCGCTCGACACCGACGTGCGGATCGCCGACGCCGTCGCCGCCGGTCTCCTGGCCCGCGCGCCGGAGCTCGTCGTCGCGCCCGCCATCGCCTACGGCGCCGCCGGCGAGCACGAGGGCTTCCCCGGCACCGTGTCGATCGGGCACGAGGCGCTGAGGCTGCTGCTCGTCGAGTACGGGCGGTCGGCGTGCCGGTGGGCGGGGCGGCTGCTGTTCGTCAACGGCCACGGCGGAAACCTGGCGACGCTCGTCGAGGCGGTCGAACGCCTGCGCCACGAGGGCCGCGACGCCGCGTGGGTGCCGTGTGCGACGCCGGGCGGCGACCCCCACGCCGGCCGTTCCGAGACCTCGCTGCTGGCCGCGATCGCGCCCAACGCCGTGCACGCCGACCGCGCCGAGCCCGGCAACACCGCTCCGCTGAGCGAGCTCCTCCCCGCCATGCGGGCGGGCGGCACCGCCGCGGTCAGCCGCAACGGCGTCCTCGGCAACCCTCTCGGGGCATCCGCGGAGGAGGGCCACCGGCTGCTGGCGACGATCGTCGACAACTGTCTTGCCGCACTTCGGAAGTGGAGTCCGGGGCCCGGAGGGCGGCTGTGATGATCGCCCTGGCCGGCACGCGAGAGGCCTGGGTCACACAGCCTGATTCGTGACGAGGGTCGCGCGTCGCTCGGCAGCATGGCAAAGCGAGGACCTCACACATGGCCTTCCCCTCGGACCTGACGATCGCCCGAGGAACGGACCTCAAACCGCTCGACGACGTGGCCGCGGCAATGGACATCCCGTCGCATCTCCTGCAGAGCTGGCCGGCCGGTCGAAGGCGAAGTACGTCGTGGTCTCCGCCGTGACGCCGACGCCGCTCGGCGAGGGCAAGACCCGGATCGTCGCCGGGAAGGCGTTGCCCGAGGCGCTGCTCGCCGAGAACCCCGACGAGGTCCACGAGGGCGGGGCCAACCTGCGCAAGCAGATCGAGAACATCCGCGTCCACGGGGTGACGCCGGTCGTCGCGATCAACGCGTTCCCCGACGACCACCCCTCCGGGCACACCGCCATCGCCGAGATCGCCGCGTCGCTCGGGGTCCGCCGGCGTCGACATCGCCCCGGCGGCCGCGAGGCAACTGGACGACTACGAGCGCGACGGGTTCGGCGACCTGCCGGTCTGCATCGCGAAGACCACCTGTCGATCTCCTCAGACTCGGCGTTCATGGCCGCCCACCGGACTCCCGGCGAAGCGGCGGCCAGGTCGCACGCCGCGGACGTCCCGCTCGCGACGGCGGAGGCCGCCGCGGAGGTCGCCGGGATCGCCGCGCCGCTCGTGGAGTCGGGGAACCGCAACCTGCGCGCCGACGCCGCAACGGCGGTGTTCCTCGCCGCGGCCGCCGCGGCGTCCGCGGCGACGATGGTCGTCGAGAACCTCGCGGGGGACCCGGCTGATCCGCGGCCGGCGCGAGGCGCTCGCGCCGTGGCGATGTCCCGGGCCCACGCCGCCGCGGCCCTCGCGGCGTTCCCCATGGTCGAGGGCGGCTGACCCGCTCTCCGAACGTGTCGTCAGCGTCGACAGGCTGCGCTCACGACACGTCCTGCGGTGCGGTGGGGCGCTCGCAGAATGCCCTGGTCACCCCGCCGGGCCCGCCACCAGCAGCGGGACGAGCTGCTCGGCGCTGGTCAGCGAGCCGTGCTGGCCGACCAGCTTCGCGAGCTGCGGCTCCGCCCCCGTCCTGACGACGGTCGCCTCCCCGCGCATCGCGACGACGACGTCCCCGATCCGGCCCGCGACGTGCGGTCCCAGCGGCCCGAACCAGCCGGCGGCGATCGCCTCGTCGCGCGTGACCACCCAGGCGTCGTCACCCAGGGCCGTCCGCCACGCCGCGAGGACGTCGGGGGCGGCACCGTCGACCGCGTAGACGTGGCGTGCCCGCGCGTCGCCACCGAGGAGCCTGACGCCGCGCTGCAGGTCGTCGTCGGTGTCGGCGTCGTAGCGGCGTGTGGTGGTCACCATCCCGTGGTCACCGGTGACGACGAGCAGCGCGTCGGGTGGGAGGGCCGCGGCGATCGTCGACACCAGGAGGTCGATCTGGCGCAGCTGCAGCCGCCAGGGCAGGGTCGCGGGGCCGTGCACGTGGCCGAGGGTGTCGAGGTCGGAGTGGTAGCCGTAGCAGAGCCGACGTTCGGGCCCGGCGAGCGCGGCGCCGACCTCGGCGGCGAGGTCACCGAGCGCAAGGACCCCACGGAACCGCGCACCCCGCAGCGCCGCCCGGGTCAGCCCGGAGTCGCGCTGGAACGCCGGTGCGACCGCGGTGACGACGATCCCGGCGGCCGCGGCCCGCTGCAGCGCCGTCTCCGACGGCTGCACGATCTCCGGGACGTGGACCTCGCGCTGGTCGACGTGACGTCCGTCCTGTGTCCGGGTCCAGCGCAGGGTGTCGAGGAGGTCGTCGTCCCCGGGGTCGAAGGCGAGGCCGACGATGCCGTGCCCGCCGGGCGGCAGGCCGGTGCCGAGGGTGGCGAGGCTGATCGGCGTCGTCGAGGGGAACCCGACGGTGAGCGGCCCGGCGTCGGCCATCGCGGAGAGGTAGGGCGCGTCGGCGGCGTGCGTGGCGAGCAGTTCGGCGCCGAGACCGTCGATCAGCAGGACGCAGGCGGCGCGCACCGGCGCGAGGGCGATCGGGGTGGGCCCGGGGACGCCGAGCGCCGCCAGCACCGACGGGAGCACCTCGGCGAGTGAGGCAGTTCCGTACCGGGGCAGGAGCGGGGAGGTCACGGTGTGCAGCCTGCCAGCCCGCGACGCCGCCCGAGGTGGGCGCGTGAGCAGAATGGCGCGAACCCCGCACGGCGAGGACGGTGGATGGGCACAGAACGGATGGGCACAGAACGGATGGGCGCGGCCGAGACGTCGGCATGCCCAGGCACGGGTCCGTCCGACACCCGGCTGCCCGACGGGTTCCGGGTCGTCCTCGACCGGCGCACGAGGATTCTCGACGACGGTGCCGCCCTGCTCGGGGGTGCCCCGCCGCGGCTCGTCCATCTCACCGAGCGGGCCCGCGCGCTGCTCGACGGCGGCTCGGTCACCGTCGCCGACCCGGCGTCACGGGCGCTCGCGCGCCGGCTCCTCGACGGCGGCCTGGCCCAGCCGGTGCCGCCCCCCGGGGGACTCAGGCGACCGTCGGCGGCGGACGTCACCGTCGTCGTCCCGGTGAAGGACCGCACCGCCGGGCTGCTCCGCCTGCTCGCGGTGCTGCCGCCCGACCTGGGCGGGATCGTCGTGGTCGACGACGGGTCGGCCGTCCCGGTCGTCGTCTCCCATCACGGCCCCGTGACGGTCCTGCGCCACGAGACGGCGAAAGGTCCGGCCGCCGCCCGGAATGCCGGCCTGGCCGCCGCGACGACGGACCTGGTGGCGTTCCTGGACTCCGACGTCGTGCCCCGGCCCGGCTGGCTGCAGCCCCTGCTCGACCGGTTCGCCGACCCGGCGGTCGGGCTGGCCGCGCCGCGGATCGTCGCGCTCGAGCCGGGCACGACGTGGGTGAGCCGCTATGAGGCGGTGCGGTCGTCGCTGGATCTGGGGCTCGACCCGGCGCCCGTCGTGCCGCGCTCGCGGGTGGCCTATGTGCCCAGTGCGGCCCTGCTGGTGCGGCGCGACGCGGTCGGCACCGGGTTCGACGAGGCGCTGCACGTCGCCGAGGACGTCGACCTCGTGCTGCGGCTGCACGCCCAGGGCTGGCGGCTGCGCTACGAGCCGGCCTCGCACGTCGCGCACGACCACCGCGTCGACGTCCGGCAGTGGTTGGGGCGCAAGGCCTTCTACGGGACGGGTGCGGCGCCGCTGGCGTTGCGGCACGAGGGTGCGGTGCCGCCGATGGTGCTCTCGCCGTGGTCGGCGGTGGTGTGCGCCCTGTTGCTCGTGCAGCGCCGGGGGGCGGCGGCGCTGGCCGTCGCGGTCTCGCTGGGAGCCGCAGAACGGCTGTCGCGCAAGCTCGGCAGGCTGCGCAGGCCCCGGCTCGCCGCGGCCCGGCTCACCGGCCTGGGTCTCCTCGGCGCGGTCGCCCAGACCGGGTCCGCGCTGACCCGGCACTTCTGGCCGGTCGCCGTCGTCGCGTGCCTGTTCTCGGCACGGGCGCGGCGTGCCGTCGCGGTCGCCGCGGCGGCGGAGGGGATCGTCGACTGGTGGACCCACCGCGGTCACGACGCCGGTGGCCCCGGACCGCTCGCGCACGTCGCCGCGCACCGGCTCGACGACCTCGGCTACGGCGCCGGGTTGTGGTGGGGCGCGTGGCGGCACCGGACGACGACACCCCTGCGCCCTGCCGGCCCGGGCGTGCGGCCACACCGACAGGGCTAGTCCGAAAGGATGAAGCCCTTTCCTGGTCGACGCCGCGTCTGCGTCCGATCAAGCCGATCAGCTCCGCGACTGCGGACCCGATGACGCAAATGGGCACGCACACACGCCGTGACCTGCGCCGACGTGTCCGAGCTGTGTTGCACGGGTCGATCATCGGGAGTGTGATGTGTCGACCGCCACACGCGTGCGCGGTGCCCTCTGCGGCTCGGCCGCGGCGGGGCGACACCACCACCCCCGGTAGTCCTCGCGACACGACGCGGACGTCGCGGTTGAGGAGTGAGATTCATGGCACAGGTCCGGGTCACGGTCGACGGCGTGAACTACGCCGACGACGTCGAGCCCCGAATGTTGTTGGTGCAGTACCTGAGGGAGCGTCTGGGCAAGACGGGCACAGTCGTCGGCTGCGACACCAGCAACTGCGGTGCCTGCACCGTGCACCTGAACGGGCAGAGCGTGAAGTCCTGTTCGGTGCTCGCGGTCCAGGCCGACGGCGCGGAGGTGCTCACCATCGAGGGCCTCGCCCGCGACGGCGAGCTGCACCCCGTGCAGAAGGCGTTCAACGAGTGTCACGGCCTGCAGTGCGGCTACTGCACCCCCGGCATGATCATGGCGGCCGTCGACCTGCTCGGGGACAACCCCGACCCCGACGAGACCGAGGTGCGTGAGGGCATCGAGGGCAACCTCTGCCGCTGCACCGGTTACCAGAACATCGTCCGCTCGGTGCAGCGCGCCGCGCAGATGATGAAGCCGGGCGCGTCGGTCCCGACCGAGTCGCCGGCCCCCGTCGCGGGAGGCAACTGATCATGACGACGACCGCCGAACCCACCACGACCGAGCTCGGCAAGGCGCGCACCCGCAAGGAGGACGCGCGCCTCATCACCGGCCGGACCCGCTTCACCGACTCCATCACCCCGCACGGCACCCTGCACCTGCACGTCGTCCGTTCGCCGATCGCGCACGCCACGATCACGAGCGTCGACAAGTCCGCCGCGGAGGCGTCCCCGGGCGTCATCGGTGTGTTCACGGCTGCCGACCTGGGTGTCGAGGCCGTCGGCCTGCCCTGCGCGTGGCCGATCACCCCCGACATGAAGGCTCCCCAGCGCCCGCTGCTCGCGAGCTCGACCGTGCACTTCGCCGGTGAGGGCGTCGTCGTCGTGGTCGCCCGCACGGCCGCGGAGGCCCGCGACGCAGGTGACCTCGTCGAGATCGACTACGACGCCCTCGAGCCGGTCCTCGACATGGAGGCCGCCCTCGCCGAGGGTGCCACGCTCGTCCACCCCGACCTGGGCACCAACGAGAACGCCACCTGGGTCTTCGACTCGGGTGCCGCGGGCACCGGCGCCAGCGTCGACGAGGCCATCGCCGCCGCCGAGGCGGACCCCGACTCGATCGTGCTCAGGCGACGCTTCCGTCAGCAGCGGCTCATCCCCGCGTTCATGGAGCCCCGCTCCTGCGTCGTCGACCCGACCGGTGAGCAGATCACCGTCTGGGCCGCGACCCAGGTGCCGCACATCCTGCGCACCATGACGACCGTGACCCTCGGCGTGCCCGAGAGCAAGCTGCGCGTCATCGCCCCCGACGTGGGCGGCGGTTTCGGCGGCAAGATCGGCGTGCTGCCCGAGGAGATGCTCTGCGTCGCCATCGCGCAGCGCCTCGGCAAGCCGGTCAAGTGGACCGAGACCCGGTCGGAGTCCCTGCTCGCCGCCCACCACGGCCGCGACCAGATCCAGGACCTGACGATCACCGCCAAGAAGGACGGCACGGTCACCGGGCTCGACGTCCACCTGCTCGCCGACATGGGCGCCTACCTCGGCCTCGTCGGACCGGGCGTGCCGATCCTCGGCGCGTTCATGTTCAACGCGATCTACAAGATCCCGGCGCTCAAGTTCACCTGCACCAACGTCTTCACGACGAAGACGCTGACCGACGCCTACCGCGGCGCCGGGCGCCCGGAGGCCACGTTCGGCATCGAGCGGATCATGGACGAGCTTGCCGTCGAGCTCGGCCGCGACCCGATGGACCTGCGCAAGCAGAACTGGATCACCCACGAGGAGTTCCCGTTCACCACGGTCGTCGGGCTGACCTACGACTCGGGCAACTACGAGCAGGCCACCGACCAGGCCATGGCGACGTTCGACTACGCCGGTCTGCGCCGTGAGCAGGAGGAGCGCCGCGCCCGCGGCGACAAGGTCCAGCTCGGCATCGGCATCTCGACGTTCACCGAGATGTGCGGGCTCGCCCCGTCCCGCGTCCTCGGCTCGCTGGCCTACGGCGCCGGCGGCTGGGAGGCCGCCAGCATCCGGATGCTCGCCACCGGCAAGGTCGAGGTCATCACGGGCGCCTCGGCGCACGGGCAGGGCCACGAGACGGCGTTCAGCCAGATCGTCGCCGACCAGCTCGGCGTGCCGTTCGAGGACGTCGAGATCCTGCACGGCGACACGCAGATCTCGCCGAAGGGCCTCGACACATACGGGTCCCGGTCGCTCGTCGTCGGCGGTATCGCGATCGTCAAGGCGGCCGAGAAGGTCGTCGCCAAGGCGAAGAAGCTGGCCGCGCACCTGCTCGAGGCGTCCGAGGACGACATCGAGTTCAACGCCGGTCAGTTCACCGTCCGCGGCACCGACAAGGGCAAGGCCATCCAGGAGCTGGCGTTCGCCGCGTTCATGGCGCACGACTACCCCGAGGACATGGAGCCCAGCCTCGACTCCGACGCCGTCTACGACCCGGAGAACTTCTCCTTCCCGCACGGCACGCACCTCGCGGCCATGGAGATCGACACCGAGACCGGCAAGGTCTCACTGCGCCGCTACGTCTGCGTCGACGACATCGGCAACGTCGTGAACCCGCTGATCGTCGAGGGCCAGGTGCACGGCGGTCTCGCCCAGGGCATCGCGCAGGCCCTGTTCGAGGAGGCCAACTACGACGACCAGGGCACCCTGGTCAACGGCACCTTCGTCGACTACACGCTGCCGTCGGCGGCCGACCTGCCCAGCTTCGAGTCCTCGACGGTCTCGACGCCGGCCACCTCGAACCCGCTGGGCGTCAAGGGTGTCGGCGAGGCGGGCACCATCGCCTCGACCCCCGCGATCGTCAACGGCGTCATCGACGCCCTGCGGCACCTCGGCGTGACCAACGTCGAGATGCCGACGACGTCGCAGCGCGTGTGGCGGGCCATCCAGGAGGCCAAGGGCAACTCCACCCAGGAGACCCCGATCGACACCCACTCACCGGGTGCCGGCCTCGGCTCGATCGACCCGAACAACCCCCAGGGAGAGGTCCAGTGATCCCCGCCAAGTTCGACTACGTGCGGCCGTCCTCGGTGGAGGAGGCCGTCACGGCGCTGCGGGACGCGGGTGAGGACGCCAAGATCCTCGCCGGCGGCCAGAGCCTGTTGCCGGTGCTGCGGCTGCGCCTCGCCGCACCCTCGGTGATCATCGACCTCGGCGGCATCGCCGACCTGCGTCGCATCTCCGAGGACGGCGACCGCATCGCCATCGGCGCGATGGCCCCGCACCACGACGTCATGCGTGACGACCTGGTGAAGCAGCACGTCACACTGCTGTCGCAGGCCACCGCCACCGTCGCCGACCCGCAGGTCCGCCACCGCGGCACCCTGGGCGGCGCGCTGGCGCACGCCGACCCGGCCGGTGACCTCGGCGCCGTCGCGCTCGCGCTCGACGCCGAGTTCGTCATCGCGGGCGCGTCGGGCACCCGCACCGTCGGGGCGAGCGAGTTCTTCGTCGACTACTTCACGACCGCCATCGGCGAGGGCGAGATCCTCACTCAGGTGCGGTTCCCGAAGTACACCGGCTGGACCTCGCACTACGAGAAGTTCAACCGGACCGCACAGGCCTGGTCGATGTGCGCGGTCGCCGTGGCCCTGCGCCTGGACGGCGGCAGCATCGCCGAGGCCCGGGTGGGTCTGACCAACATGGGGACGACCCCGATCCGCGCGAGCGGTGTCGAGGCGGCCCTGGTGGGTCAGCAGGCATCCGCGGACGCGGCACGTGCCGCGGCCGAGCACGCGACGGAGGGCACTGCCGCACCGAGTGACGCCGACGCCGCAGCCGACTACCGTGAGCACCTGGCCAGGGTGCTGACGGGCCGGGCGGTGCTCGCAGCAGCGGGCTGAGCGAGAAGCAGCGTCACCTGTGGACGCCCGCCCGACACGGGTGGGCGTCCACAGATTTGTGCGGGGGTTTTTCGGCCCCTTCCGCCCGGTCGGCGGGAGCGCGGCCCCGACGAGGAGGCAGTACCGATGCAGCTGGAGAACAAGTTCACGATCGCGGCGCCGATCGAGGAGGCGTGGGCGGCACTCAACAACCCGGAGACGGTCGCACCGTGCTTCCCGGGCGCCACCCTGACCGAGTACGAGGACGACTCGTTCACCGGCACCGTCAAGGTCAAGCTGGGCCCGATCTCGTTGACCTACAAGGGGAAGGGCACCTACGTCGAGCGTGACGACGCGGCGCACCGGGTCGTCATCGACGCCACCGGCCGCGACTCGCGTGGCAACGGCACCGCCGCGGCCAAGGTCACCGGCTCGATGGTGGCTCAGGGCCCGGACAAGACCGAGGTCACGATGGTCACCGACCTCACGATCACGGGTCGCCCGGCACAGTTCGGCCGCGGCGTCATCTCCGACGTGAGCGAGAAGATCATCGGGCAGTTCGCGGGCTGCCTGACCGACAAGCTCGGCGGCACCGGTAGGGATGCCGCGGCCGCGGCCCCCGTGGCCCCGTCGGCCGACGCGCCGGCCGTGGCCGCGCCCACCAGCGCGCCCACGTCGTCGACCGCCGGCTCCGAGGCCCCTAAGCCGGTGACGTCGCCGAGGTCGACGCCGACCGGTGGCCCCGTGCGCAGCGAGATCGACGCGATCGACCTGCTGGACACGGCGGGCGCGCCCGTCCTCAAGCGGCTGGCGCCGGTGGTCGGCGTGCTCGGCGCGCTGCTGGCGATCTTCGTCGTGGTGCGACGCCTGCGCTCGAAGTGACCCTGCTCGGATAGCCCTGTGAGTGGCAATGGTCGCCATTGCGACCATTGCCACTCACGACCTCAGCCGTCGTCACCACCGCGGCGGTCGTCGTCGCGGGCGGTCGTGACGATGACCGGCACCCTGCTCGCGCCGCGCAGCATCACGGTGCCGTCGAGGTCGGGCAGGCCGAGATCGAGCACCACGATGTCGGGCTGGTTGCCGACGGCCTGCTCCAGCCCTGCCGTGGCGTCCGACCCGTACCCGATCCGTGGCCGCCGTCCTGGTCTGGGCGGTGGTGGCGGCCGGTGCGCTCGTGGCCGGGCTGACCTGTGTGAACGGCACCCCGGCCGGTGACGTCTGCGTCGAGCACGACGACTGACGCCCCGGCCCTGCCAGGATGACGCCATGATCGTGGCGGGGCGGCACAACGACATCACCGACGTCGCGGGCATCCGCGTCGGGCACGCGCAGGTCGAGGACGAGGGTGCACTCAGCGGCACGACCGTCGTCCTCGCCCCGCCCGGCGGCGCGGCCGCGGGGGTCGACGTCCGCGGCGCCGCCCCCGGCACCCGGGAGACCGACCTGCTCGACCCGCGCAACACCGTCGACAAGGTGCACGCGATCGTCCTCGGCGGCGGCAGCGCCTACGGTCTCGACGCGGCATCGGGCGTGATGGCCCGGCTGGAGGCGGCCGGGATCGGCTTCGCGGTGCCCGGCGGGGTGGTCCCGATCGTGCCCGCCGCGGTGTTGTTCGACCTCGGACGAGGGGGTCGTTTCGACGCCAGACCCGGTGCGGAGCACGGCGCGGCGGCGTTCGACGCGGCGACGGCCGGGCCGGTCGTCCAAGGCGTCGTCGGGGCCGGGACGGGGGCGGTGGCGGGCGGCCTGAAGTCGGGCATCGGCGCGGCCAGCGCGGTCCTCCCCGACGGGACCGTCGTCGCCGCCCTGATCGCCGTCAACGCCGTCGGCTCACCGGCCGACCTCGCGACGGGCGCCCTGCACGGTGCCCGGCACGGGCTCGACGGGGAGTTCGACCTCCCGGAGCCGGGCCCCGCCGCGGCCGCCGCGGTCGCCGCGGCACTGGGCCGGCACACGGGCCGCGCCGGCACGGCCACGACGATCGGTGTGCTCGCCACCGACGCGACGCTCGACAAGGCCGGCTGCTCCCGGCTGGCGACGATGGGCCACGACGGCCTGGCCCGTTCACTCTCGCCGGTGCACACCGTGATGGACGGCGACACCCTCTTCGCCGTGGCGACGGGCAGCCGTCCCGCCCCGGACCTGCCCGCGCTGTTCGCCCTGCATGCCGCGGCCGCCGACGTCGCCGCTCGTGCCGTGGTGCACGCGGTCCTCGCGGCGACCGGCGTCGACACCCCCGGCGGGTCGTGGCGGTCCTACCGGGAGGTCCTGGAGGAGCTGTAGGCCCGCGCCCGCCGTGCAGAGGCGACCGAGGCCACCCACAGGGTCTGCGAACGGTCAGCCGCCCGCGAAGGGGGGCAGGACGTCGAGCGTCGCGCCCGCGGGGACGGGGGTCGCGGCGCTGTCGCGGACGGCGACCTCGTCGAGCAGGTAGCTGCAGCGCTGCAGGACGCGCGCGAACTCCGGGCCGTGGGCGGCGCGCAGGGCGTCGAGCAGGTCCTCGACGGTCGCGCCCTCGGGGAGCGCCACCGACGTGGCCTCGGTACCCGCGGCGGCCCGGGCCGCCGCGAAGAAGTGGACCGTCGTGGTGAGCGTCGTCGTGCTGGTCGTCACGGTGGACATCCTCCTCCAGGGCGGGACTCAGCCGCCGATGGCGCTCATCGGGCGGTCGGGCTGCAAGAAGCCCGGGTCGTCGATGCCGTGCCCGGCGAGCTTGCCCCACATGGCATCGCGCCAGCTGTCGGCGATCTCGGTGTCGGTCGAGCCGCCGCGGAGCATGGCGCGCAGGTCGGTCTCCGTGCGGGCGAACAAGCAGGAGCGGACCTGGCCGTCCGACGTCAGCCGGGTACGGTCGCAGGCGCCGCAGAACGGCCTGGTCACCGACGCGATGATGCCCACCATCGTCGGCCCGCCGTCGACGACCCAGCGCTCGGCCGGGGCGGCACCCCGGTGCGCGGGGTCGGGCGTGAGCGTGAACTCCTCCGACAGCGCGGCCATGATCTCGCCGGCGGTGACCATCTCGGTGCGTTCCCAGCCGTGCTGGGCGTCGAGCGGCATCTGCTCGATGAAGCGGAGCTCGAAGCCCTCGTCGAGGGCGAAGCGCAGCAGGTCGACGGCCTCGTCGTCGTTCATCCCGCGCAGCAGCACCGTGTTGATCTTGACCGGGGACAGTCCCGCGTCGCGGGCGGCGCGCATCCCGGCGAGGACGTCGGAGAACCGGTCGCGGCGGGTGATCGTGGCGAACCGGTCGGGGCGCAGGGTGTCGAGCGAGACGTTGAGCCGGTTGACCCCGGCGGCGGCGAGCGCCTCGGCGCGCCGGGCGAGGCCGACGCCGTTGGTGGTCAGCGAGATGTCGGGGCGGGGCTCCAACGCGGCCGACGCCGCCACGAGGTCCTCGAGCCCACGCCGCAGCAGCGGCTCGCCGCCGGTGAAGCGCAGCTCCTCGACGCCGAGGTCGCGGACGGCGATCGTGACCAGGCGGATCAGCTCGTCGTCGGTGAGCTGCTCCTCGCGCGGCATCCAGTCCAGCCCCTCGGCCGGCATGCAGTAGTGGCAGCGCAGGTTGCAGCGGTCGGTCAGGGAGATGCGAAGGTCCGTGGCCACCCGGCCGAAGCTGTCGACGAGGCGGGCGTCGGCGGGGCGGGCGGGGTCTCTCGTCGTGGCAGTCCGCAGTGCGGGCAGGCCGAGCTCCGTTGCCGTCACGTCACGAGCGTAACCACTTGGGGAGCCCCGCATGCGTGTGCTGAGCAGCGGGAATTCCTGTCTCCGCAGGTGCGCCGCAGGGTGGCGACATGATCCGCAGAATCGGATGTTCCGCGTCCGGCGACGTGACTCACCCGCGGCCGCCGACCTGATCGTCGGGACAGGTCGACCAGGTCGGCCGCCGTCGGCGTCACTCGTGCGCAGCCAGCTCCTGGCGCGCGACCGACCGCAGGTGCACCTCGTCGGGGCCGTCGGCGAAGCGCAGCGCGCGGGCCCACGAGTAGAAGTAGGCGAGCGGGACGTCGTCGCTCATCCCCGCGGCGCCGTGGATCTGCATCGCCCGGTCGATGACCTCGCACGCCATCCGCGGCACCGCCACCTTGATGGCGGCGATCTCGGTGGCCGCGCCCTTGGCGCCGTGCTCGTCGATCAGCCACGCCGTCTTGAGCACCAGCAGCCGGGCCTGCTCGACCTGGATGCGCGACAACGCGATCTGCTCGCGCACGACGCCCTGGTCGGCCAGCGGGCGGCCGAAGGCGACGCGGTCGCGGGCCCGGCGGACCATCAGGTCGATCGACCGCTCCGCCATGCCGATCAGCCGCATGCAGTGGTGGATGCGGCCGGGTCCGAGGCGGGCCTGCGCGATGGCGAAGCCGCCGCCCTCCTCACCGAGCAGGTTCGACGCGGGGACCCGCACGTCGTCGAACACGATCTCCGAATGGCCGTGCTGGTCCTGGTAGCCGAACGTCGGCAGATGACGGACGACCCGCATGCCGGGGGTGTCGCGCGGCACCAGGACCATCGACTGCTGGCGGTGCCGCTGGGCGTCCGGATCGGTCTTGCCCATGACGATGAAGACCTTGCAACGTTCGTCGGCGGTCCCCGAGATCCACCACTTCCGGCCGGAGATCACGTAGTCGTCGCCGTCGCGGCGGATCCGCGTCTGCACGTTCGTGGCGTCCGACGACGCGACGTCGGGCTCGGTCATCGCGAACGCCGACCGGATCTCGCCCTCCAGCAGCGGCTCGAGCCACTGCTGCTTCTGCTCCGGGGTGCCGAACAGGTGCAGCGTCTCCATGTTGCCGGTGTCCGGGGCCTGGCAGTTGATCGCCTCCGGCGCGATCACCGGCGACCAGCCCGACACCTCCGCGACGGCCGCGTACTCCAGGTTGGACAGACCGGAGATGCTGGGCAGGAACAGGTTCCACAGCCCGCGCGTCCGGGCCTCGGCCTTGAGCTCCTCCACCACCGGTGGCAGGTCCCACTCCTGCGGGGTGCCGCGGCGTTCCAGGCGCCAGGCGTCGTAGGTGGGCTCCGCGGGGAGCACCTTCTCGTCGAGGAACGCACGCATCCGCCGGGTGTGGTCCGCGGCCGCGGCGCTGGGTTCGAAGTCCACACCCGCACCCAATCACAGCGTGCGGACGCATCCCTGGCGCTGTACGCATCCGCGGACCTAGGATGCCATCCGTGCCGCAGTTCAGGATCTCTGATGCCGCGGGTCTGCTCGGCGTCAGTGACGACACCGTCCGCCGCTGGGTGGACGCCGGCGCGCTACCCGTGCAGACCGACGCGTCGAACCGCAAGGTGATCGACGGCGCCGCGCTCGCCGCGTGGGCCCGCGAGCACGCCGACGCCACCCCCGACCCGTCCGACGTGCAGCGCTCCGCGCGCAACCGGATGGTCGGGATCGTCACGTCGGTGATCGCCGACACGGTGATGGCACAGGTGGAGATCCAGTGCGGCCCGCACCGGGTCGTGTCCCTGATGAGCACGGAGGCGATGGACGACCTGGGGCTCGAACCCGGGGCGCTCGCGGTCGCGGTGATCAAGTCGACCAACGTGGTCGTGGAAGTCCCGGGAGGACTCTCGTGAAGGTTCGTGCACTGCTCGGCCTGCTGGCCGGGCTGGCCCTGCTGCTCGCGGGGTGCGGCGGAAGCTCCGGCTCGGCGGACACCGGGGGGTCGTCCGCCGCCGCCGCGCCCCGCACCCTGACAGTGCTGGCCGCCGCGTCGCTCACCGAGACGTTCAACGCGATGAAGGCCCGGTTCGAGACCGACAACCCGGGCGTCACCGTCCGCATCAGCTACGGCGGCTCCTCCGACCTGGCCAGCCAGATCGTCAACGGCGCCCCCGCCGACGTCTTCGCCGCCGCCAGCGACGCGACCATGAAGACCGTCACCGACAAGAACCTCACGGCTGCGGCGCCGAGGATCTTCGCGACGAACGTCCTGCAGATCGCCACCCAGCCCGGCAACCCCGAGGGCATCGCGTCCTTCGCGGACCTGGCCGAGCCCGACCTGAAGGTCGTCGTCTGCGCCCCTCAGGTCCCCTGCGGTGCCGCCGAGCAGAAGATCGAGACGGCCACCGGCGTCACGCTCACCCCGGCCAGCCAGGAGACCGACGTCAAGTCCGTGCTCGGCAAGGTCAGCAGCGGCAACGCCGATGCCGGCCTCGTCTACGTCACCGACGTCACCGCCGCCAAGGGATCGGTCCAGGGCGTCACGTTCCCCGAGGCGCAGCAGGCCGTCACCAACTACCCGATCGCCGTCGTCAAGAACGCGCCGCAGGCCGGCCTCGCCCAGAAGTGGATCGACATGGTCACCGGCGAGTTCGGGCAGAAGACGCTGGACGCGGCGGGCTTCGGCGCCGAGAAGTGACTGCCGGAACGGTGACCTCGTGAGCGTCACCGACGACGTACCGCAGGCGCCACAGGCCGAGCGCACGCGGGACCGGCGTCACGAACGTGACGTCGCCCTGCCCCGCTGGATGTGGGTGCCTGCGGTCGTCGCGTTCCTCGTCATCGCCCTGCCGGTCCTCGGGCTGCTGCTCGAGGCCGACTGGGCGCGCATGCCCGAGCTGCTCACCAGCGAGGCCGCCCTCGCCGCGCTGCGGCTGTCCCTGGAGACGGCCGCGGCGTCGACGGTGCTGTGCATCCTGCTCGGCGGCCCGCTCGCCGCCGTGCTCGCCCGCGGCAGGATGCGCGGGCTGCGCACCCTGCGGTCGGTCGTGCTGCTGCCGCTGGTGCTGCCCCCGGTCGTCGGCGGGCTCGCGCTGCTCTACCTCGTCGGCGCCCGGGGACTGGTCGGCGAGGCGCTGAACCTCGGCTTCGGCATCACCATCCCCTTCACGACGGCCGCGGTGGTCATCGCGCAGACGTTCGTCGCCATGCCGTTCCTCGTCGTCAGCCTCGAAGGGGCGCTGCGGACCGCGGGGGAGCGCTACGAGGCCGTCGCCGCGACACTCGGCGCCTCGCCCGCGCTCACGTTCCGCCGCGTCACCGTGCCGCTGGTGCTGCCCGGCCTCATGTCCGGGACCGTCCTCGCGTTCGCCCGCTGCCTCGGTGAGTTCGGCGCGACCATCACCTTCGCCGGCAACCTTCAGGGCACCACGCAGACGCTGCCGCTGCTCGTCTACATCCAGCGCGAGACCGACGACGCCGGCGCCATCGCCCTGTCGCTGCTGCTCGTCGTCGTCGCGATCCTGGTCATCGCGTTCGCCCGCCCCCGCACCACCGAGGGCATCCGATGACCGGCGCCGCGCTCGCCGCCACCGTCCGGCTCGACCGGGCCGCATTCACCCTCGACGTCAGCCTCGACGCAGAGCCCGGCGAGGTCGTGGCCGTGCTCGGGCCCAACGGCTCCGGCAAGTCGACGCTGCTCGGTGTGCTGTCCGGGCTGCTCGTGCCCGACGCGGGGCGGGTCGCGGTCGGCGACACCGTCGTCACCGATGTCGACGCCGGTGTCTCCGTGCCGCCGCACCGCCGCGGCGTCGGCCTCCTCGCCCAGCAGGCCCTGCTGTTCCCCCACATGACCGCGCTCGCCAACGTCGCGTTCGGGCCGCGCGCCGCCGGGGTCCCGCGCCGCGACGCCGAAGCCCGGGCGCGGACGCTCATCGCCGACGTCCTCCCCGGCCTCGACGCCGACGACATGGCCGGGCGCCGTCCCTCGCAGATGTCGGGCGGGCAGCAGCAGCGCGTCGCGCTCGCCCGCGCCCTCGCGCCCCGCCCAGGGCTCCTGCTGCTCGACGAGCCCCTCGCGGCGCTCGACGTCGACGCCACCCCGGCCATGCGGTCGTTGCTGCGCCGCGTCATCCGCGACGCCAAACAGACCGCGATCCTGGTGACGCACTCAGCGCTCGACGCCCTCGTGCTCGCCGACCGGGTCGTCGTCCTCGAGGGCGGGCGGATCGTCGAGCAGGGCCCGACCCGCGAGGTGCTCACCAAGCCCCGCACCCCCTTCACCGCCCGGATCGCCGGTCTCGACCTCGTCCCCGGCACCAAGTGCCCCGACGGGCTGCGCACCCACGACGGCACCCTGTTCAGCGGCCGTGCCGGCGACCCGATCGCCGAGGGCGACGACGCCGCCGCCGTGTTCCCGCCGTCGGCCGTGTCGGTGTTCCGCGACCGTCCCCACGGCAGCCCCCGCAACGTCCTGCGGGTCACCCTCGCCGCCATCGAGCCGCAGGGCGACACCGTCCGGCTCCGCGCTTCGCCACCGGACGGCGGTCCGTCCTGGCTCGAGGGCCTCGCTGCCGACGTCACCCTCGCCGCCGCCGCGGACCTGGCCGTCGAACCCGGCGCCGAGCTGTGGTTCGCGGTGAAGGCCACCGAGGTCGCGATCCACCCCGCCGCGAGCTGACCGCCTCACGCGGTTCGCGCGACGACAGAACGGTCTGAATCCTCTCGCTGCTGCCTCGATGGTGGACGTGGGGTTGCTTGCGGGCCGCAAAGCCGGGTCGAGGCGGGCCGACAGTCCGCGGGAGGCTGTCGCGCACGACGAAGCTGTCCCGGTCGAGATCGGGATCGACAGCGGTCGGGGACCGGCGATCGCCGATCTCGCGGTCCCGCTCGTCGACGACCTGCAGAGTCTGGACCAGGCTGTCTCCGGCTACAGCCGGCACGACGTCACGGACAGAGCGACGGTCATCAGGCCGCCGTTCGACGACGGCTTCCGGTCGGCCCGCCCAGGCGGGGACCGACGCTGCAGGGCCGCCCGTCGGAGTGGTCGGTGGAGGCGATCGGCTGGCCGGCCGAGACGATCGCGGACCTCGCCGCCGCAGGGCCGTGACGACTCCGGTGCTGATGACGATGACGCGGACCGGGTGACCGGGTGCGTTCGGCGACGTATCCGTCGCCCGAGCACCGGATCATCGGTGAAGCGCCCGCCCCGGCGGGTGATATCGCCGGGTCGCCGGTGCTACCCGACGTGACAGCGAGTCGCCACGGTGCGGAGTCGGCTGTGGCGCCGGGATGTCCCGTTCGGGGTGATCGCGCTCTCGGGCGTCACGCTGAGTCCCGGGTTTCGGCTGGTGGCTGGCTCGCGGAGGCACCGCCGGGACGGCACTACCCAGCGCTCGCGCACCTCGACGTCAGTTACTGAAAGCAATTGTTGTCACCAAACTCTCGTCACAGGAACCTCACCTGCCTCGATCGTGTGGCTTCCGACCGGCCCGACGGCTCCGTACCGTCACTCGACGTGACGCGCATTGCCCTGAAGGTGCTCCCGGTGGTGCTGCTGCTCGTCGTCTTCGGATCGATGACCGGCACCACCCCGACCGGGTTGCCCTCCTCCGTCGTCGACGACGGCCCGATCCCGAGCGGGGTCGCCGTCCAGCCGGACGTTCCGGCCCCCGGGGCCGAGCCGGCCACCGCCCAGCCGGCCACCGCACAGCCGGCCACGGCACGGCCGGCCACGGCCCAGCCGGCCACGGCCCAGCCGGCCACGGCACGGCCGGCCACGGCCCAGCCGGCCACGGCACGGCCGGCCACCGCCCAGCCGGCCACCGCCCGACCGGCCACCGCCCGGCCGGTCGCTGCCCAGCTCGTCTCCGCCGCGCAGCCCGACACCACGACGGTGATCGGGCCGGGTGCCGCGGACTACGTCGTCCACGCCGCCACCGCGGCGGACGCCACGAAAGCCACGGAGGACCTCGGGGTGATCCCGTCGGCGACGTTCGAGCACGCCATCTCCGGGTTCGCGGCGCAGCTGACGTCCGCACAGGTCGAGCAGCTCCGCGCGCTGCCGGGCATCCTCGGCGTCGAGCAGGACCGCCGGATCAACCCGCTCGAACCGCGGACCGTCCGCACCTCGAAGCCGCAGCCGTCCACCGAGGCCACGCAGGACTCCCCGCGCAACTGGGGCCTCGACCGCATCGACCAGGCGTCGCTGCCGCTCGACGGGAAGTTCACCACGAACAGCACCGGCGCGGGCGTCACGATCTTCGTCGTCGACACCGGCGTCGACGTCACGCACCCGGACTTCGGCGGCCGCGCGAGCGTCGGCACCGACACCATCGACGACAACGCCACCGACTGCGACGGCCACGGCACGGTCGTCGCCGGTATCGCAGCCTCGACGACGTACGGCGTGGCGAAGCAGGCCTCGGTCAGCTCGGTCAAGGTGCTCGACTGCAACGGCACCGGCACCCTGTCGTCGCTGCTCTCCGGGGTCGACTGGGTGGCGCGCAACCACTCCGGCCCGTCGGTCGCGGTCATGTCGTGGAGCTACGGCTCCTCCGACGTGCTCACGGCGGCGGTCAAGGGCCTCGTGGACTCGGGTGTGTTCGTCGCCTCCTCGGCCGGTAACACCGGCGGCGACGACTGCCAGGTCGCGCCGCGCAACGCGAGCGGCGTGCTGGTCGTGGCCAACTCGACCATCGACGACAGGCGGGCTCCGACGTCGAGCACCGGCGCCTGCGTCGGCCTCTACGCACCGGGCACCGGCATCATCGCACCGGTCCCGGGCGGCGGGACGGCGTCCTACAGCGGGACGTCGATGGCGGCGCCGTTCGCCGCGGGCGTCGCGGCCCTCTACAAGCAGCGCAACGGCGACGCGGCGAGCGCGACGGTCGAGCAGTGGATCCTCGACCACGCCACGCCGGGGGTGATCGACGGCGGCGGCGCCGGCGGTACCGCCAACCGCCTCCTCAACACCGGCGGGCTCTGAGTCCGCCGGCCCGGCCGGGTCGTGAGTGGAGACAGTCGCTGCAGCGACTGTCGCCACTCACAGCGGGTCGAGGGTGGAGAAGCCGGCGTAGGGGACCAGGGCGTCGGGCAGCTTGACCGAGCCGTCGGCCTGCTGGCCCTGTTCCAGGATCGCGACGAGGGTGCGTCCGATCGGCAGGCCCGAGCCGTTGAGGGTGGCCGCGAAGCCGCGGGACCCGTCCTTGGCCTTCGTCCGGATGGCGGCGCGGCGGGCCTGGAACACCCCGAAGTCGGAGCACGAGGAGATCTCGCGGTAGGTGTCCTGGCTCGGCAGCCACACCTCGATGTCGAAGGTCAGCGACGAGGAGAAGCCCGTGTCGCCCGCCGCCAGCTTGACGACGCGGTAGGCCAGCCCGAGACCCTGCAGCGCCGACTCGGCATGCCCGACGAGGACGTCGAGCTCCTCCCGGGAACGGGCCGGGTCGACGAACCGGACCAGCTCGACCTTGGCGAACTCGTGCATCCGGATCAGGCCGCGGGTGTCGCGCCCGTAGGAGCCGGCCTCCGAGCGGAAGCACGGCGTGTGCGCGGTGTAGGCCAGCGGCAGCGACTCGAGGTCGAGCGTCTCGCGGGCGTGCAGGTTGGTGAGCGGCACCTCGGCCGTCGGGATCAGGAACAGCTCCCGGTCGGCCACCTCGGTGCGGAACAGGTCCTGCTCGAACTTGGGCAGCTGGCCCGTGCCGGTCATGGTCTGGCGGGTGACCAGCGACGGCACCGAGAACTCGGTGTAGCCGTTCTCCAGTGCCTTGTCGATCAGGTAGGCGCCGATGGCGCGCTGCAGCGCCGCGCCCCTGCCGCGCAGCACCGCGAACCGCGGGCCCGACAGCTTGGTGGCGCGCGGCAGGTCGAGGATGCCCAGCTTCTCGGCGATGTCGACGTGGTCGACCGGCGACTCGACGACGGGCGGCTGCCCCCAGGTGCGGACGAGCTCGGCGTCGGCGTCCGACGTGCCGTCGGGCGACTCGTCGGCGGGCAGGTTGGGGATGCCCAGCAGCAGGTCCTGCAGCTGCGCGTCGAACCCCTTCTGCTCGTCCTCGGCGGCCGAGACGACACCCTTGAGGTCGCGGGCACGCTCGACCAGCGCGGGCCGCTCCTCGGGTGAGGCGCCCTTCACCGACGTCGCGACCCGCTTGGACTCCGCACGCGCCTCGTCGCCCCGCTGGATCGCGGAGTTGCGGCCGGACAGCAGCTTCTCCAGCTCGGCGAGGTCGAGGGAGTAGCCGCGGCGGGCGAGCTTGCGGACGGCTTCGGTGGCGGGGTCGAGCAGGACGCGCGGGTCATGCATCGGTCGAGGGTATCGCCCGTGCGCACCCCGATTTCCGCACGGTCCGACCTGGCCTGCGGGGGAGTGGCGTGCGTCGCTGTCACGGGACAGGATGTCGGGAGCCTTCCCGATCGCACCCGAGGAGAACGACGTCGTGACCTCCGCAGGCGCCCCCGCCGTCCCGTCCTATGCCTCCGGCACCTCAGACGTGCCGCTGCTCGGCGACACGATCGGCGACAACCTCGACCGGACCGCCATGGCGCAGCCCGACGTCGAGGCGCTCGTCGAGGTCCCGACGGCGCGGCGCTGGACCTACGCCCAGCTGCGCGAGGACGTCGACATCGTGGCGATGGGCCTGCTACGGGCCGGCATCGGCAAGGGTGACCGGGTCGGGATCTGGGCGCCGAACATGGCCGAGTGGACCCTGGTCCAGTACGCCACGGCCAAGATCGGCGCGATCCTGGTCAACATCAACCCGGCCTACCGCACCCACGAGCTCGAGTACGTGCTCAACCAGGCCGGCGTGAAGATGCTGGTGTCGGCGGAGAAGTTCAAGACCTCCGACTACGTCGGCATGATCGGGAAGGTCCGCGGCAACTGCGCCGCGCTGGAGCAGGTCGTGATCATCGGCGGCGCGGAGTGGGACGCGCTCCTCGAGTCCGGCCGCGGCGGCGACCGCGCCGAGCTCGCCCGGCTGCAGGCCGCGCTGAGCCCCGACGACGCGATCAACATCCAGTACACGTCGGGTACCACGGGCTTCCCCAAGGGCGCGACGCTCTCGCACCACAACATCCTGAACAACGGCTACTTCGTGGGCCGGCTCTGCGGCTACACCAGCGAGGACCGGGTGTGCATCCCGGTGCCCTTCTACCACTGCTTCGGCATGGTCATGGGCAACCTGGGCTGCACCACCAACGGGTCGACGATGGTCATCCCCGCGCAGGGCTTCGACCCCGAGGCCACGTTGAAGGCCGTCGCGCAGGAGAGGTGCACGTCGCTCTACGGGGTGCCGACGATGTTCATCGCCGAGCTCAACCACCCCGACTTCGCCTCCTACGACCTGTCGAGCCTGCGTACCGGGATCATGGCCGGCTCGCCGTGCCCGGTGGAGGTGATGAAGCAGGTCGTCGACCGGATGGGCATGACCGAGGTGACCATCTGTTACGGCATGACCGAGACCAGCCCGGTGTCGACGCAGACCCGCGCCGACGACACCCTCGACCGCCGGGTGTCGACGGTGGGGCGGGTGCACCCGCACGTCGAGGTCAAGGTCGTCGACCCCGAGTCCGGGCTGACGATGCCCCGCGGCGAGCCGGGTGAGCTGTGCACCCGCGGGTACTCGGTGATGCTCGGCTACTGGGAGCAGCCCGACAAGACGGCCGAGGCGATCGACCGGGCCCGCTGGATGCACACCGGTGACCTCGCGATCATGGACGGCGACGGCTACCTCAACATCACCGGCCGGATCAAGGACATGGTCATCCGCGGCGGGGAGAACGTGTACCCCCGCGAGATCGAGGAGTTCCTCTACACCCACCCCGACATCCTCGACGCGCAGGTCGTCGGCGTTCCCGACGTCAAGTACGGCGAGGAGCTGTGCGCGTGGGTGAAGCTGCGCGACGGCGCGCCCGAGCTCACCACGGAGAAGGTCCGGGAGTTCGCCACCGGCAAGCTGGCGCACTACAAGATCCCGCGCTACGTGGTCGTCGTCGACGACTTCCCGATGACCGTCACCGGCAAGGTCCGCAAGGTCGAGATGCGGCAGCGGTCCGTCGAGCTGCTCGACCTGCAGGACGCGGCGGCGGTGAAGAACGCCTGACGGCAGGGCGGGCGAGCGCCCGACGGCGGCACCGGCTGGGCCGTTCGGCCCCGACGGCCGGTGGATTTCGACGGTGCGCGGCCGGGCTCCGCAGGTCTAGGCTGGTACCTGCGCGTCCCGGTGTCGCTGGGCGAGCCGCCGAAACAGGTGCGGTGGACCAGCAGCAGCAGGGCGCGTTTGTCGTGCGGGCGTGAGATCCACTCCGCGACGACCGCGTGATGACGATCGAGGAACGGGTGAGCAGGGTGCCGACCGGCAGGGTGAAGTGGTACGACGCCGAAAAGGGTTTCGGCTTCCTCTCGCAGGACGGTGGGGAGGACGTCTACGTCCGCAAGGCGGCGTTGCCGTCGGGTGTGGAGTCGCTGAAGTCGGGCCAGCGCGTCGAGTTCGGGATGGCCGAGGGCCGACGCGGCCCGCAGGCGTTGCAGGTCAAGCTCGTCGACGCGTTGCCGTCGGTCGCGGAGGCCACCCGCCGGCCTGCCGAGGAGCTCCACGGCCTCATCGAGGACATGATCAAGCTGCTCGAGAGCAAGGTGCAGCCCGACCTGCGCCGCGGCCGGTACCCGGAGCGCAAGGCGTCGAAGCTCGCCGCGGAGGTCGTCCGCGCCGTGGCGCGCGACCTCGACGGCTGAGAGCCGGGGCCGACACCCTGACGGGCCGACCGGGGCGCGTCACTTGTCGCTGACCAGCACCCAGCTGCCGCGGATGAGGAACTCGCCCTGGCCGGTCTGCGGGTCGGCCGAGGGGACGCCGAAGGCCTGCACCTGCGCGGTGATCAGCTGGTCGGTGGGCGCAGGCAGCTCGAGGGTGTAGCCCTTCTGCGCGCCCGCCGCGAACACGGGGCTGCGCCCGTCGACCTGTTGGCCGTCGGCGCCGCGGTAGCTGAACACCACGTGCCACGGCGTCGACGACAGGCCCTCGGTCACCGCGACCTGCACGGGGGTGCCCGGGGTGACCCCCAGGTGGACCTCGGCGGCCGGGTCGCCGGTGCAGTCGGTGACCTTCAGGTCGCACCACTGCGTCGGCCCCGTGGTGCGGTCCTGGCCTGCGACGGTGAACGTCACCTGAGGCGGCGCGTCCGAACCGCCGCACCCGGCCAGCAGCACGGCGCAGGCGACGAGCAGGAACCCCAGGACACGACGCGGCACCCCACCAGCCTATGAGTGCGCGGTCGGAGCCATGGACGGGGTGTCGACGCGTGCCTCCCGCGCGCCCAGCCCCGGGATCAGGGTGCGGCCGCGGGCGACCAGCGCCGTCTGGATGCCGGACAGCGTGACCAGGCACGACACCACGACGAACCCGATCCAGAACGTGCTGTGCGGCAGCAGGACGCCGAACGCGCCGCCGAACACCCAGGCCAGCTGCAGGACCGTCTCCGAGCGGCCGAACGCCGAGGCCCGTGACTCCTCCGGCAGGTCGCGCTGGATGACGGCGTCGAGGGACACCTTGGCCAGCGCGCTGGCCGTCGAGCCCACGAGGCCGACGATCGCGGCCGTCCAGATGCCGGGGACCACCGCGGCCGCCACCGTCGAGCACACGACGGCGCCGATGCATCCGAGCACGACGGCGTCGGTGCGTCCGAACGTGGCCCGCGACCCCGCGAAGTTGCCGATGAAGCCGCCCGCTCCGGCCGCGGCGCCGACGATGCCGATCAGGAACAGCTGCCGTGACGGGTCGGCCTCGGTCTGCGCCTTGACGACGAACGCCACGAACAGCGCGAGGAAGCCGGTGAGGATGCGGATGGACCCGTTGCCCCACAGCGATGTCAGCACACCGCGGGTGATCGGCCTGCGCTTGCCGCGGTGGGTGCTGCGCAGCGCTGCGGGGACCTCGCCGGCCGTGACCTCGACCCAGCGCGGGATGCGCACGCACAGCCAGACGCCCACGACTGCCAGCGCCGCCGTGTAATAGAGCGCCCCCGGGGACCCGAACGCCCAGGCCACACCGGCCGCGATGCCGCCGAACACACCGCCCGCGACCAGCCCGAACGTCGTCAGCCGGGAGTTGGTGGTGGTGAGCCCGATCGTCTCGGGCAGCACTCTCGGGGTGACCGCCGCCTTGAGCACCATGTAGCTCTTGGACAGCACCAGCGTGCCCAGCGCGGCCGGGTAGAGCAGCCAGTTCTCGTAGTTCAGCGCCATGACGACGGCGAGGATCGCCCGGCCGGCGAAGGACACCGCCAGCGCGGCGCGGCGGCCGCGTTGCAGCCGGTCGAGCATCGGCCCGATGACGGGCGCGACCACCGCGAACGGGGCGACGGTGATCGCGAGGTAGAGGGCGACGTTCGACTTCGACTCGGCGGTGGCGGCGGCGAAGAACAGCGTGTTGGCCAGAGCGACGGTGACCGCGGCGTCGACGGCGTAGGTCATCATCGTCGCGTAGGTCAGTGCCGTGAGGCCCGAGCGGTCGGCGCCGTCGGCCGTGGCCGCGCGGTGGAACGTGCGGATGCCGCCCTGCGCGAACTGCTTGGTGCGCATCGCCGCCACCCGGGTGACCGTCAGCTTGCGGGGGGCCTTGGGGCCCGTCGCCTGCCGGGTGGGCTCGTCGGGGCCGGGGGCCTGGTCGACGTGCGGGTCGGCGGCACGCCGGTCCTCCGGGGACGGGCCCGGCGGGTACGCGGCGGCGCCGCGGGGCGGCGTCGGCGGCGCGGGGTACGTCGGCGGCGCGGGGTACGTCGGGGGCGCGGTGTCGCCCGGGGGTACGGGCCGGGCCGGGGGTGCGGGCATGCCCTGCGACGGCGTCGGGACCGGCGTGCCCCGTGCGGGAGCCGGCGGCGGTGTACCGGGCGGGGTGCGCGGCGGCGCGCCGCGGAAGCCCTGCGCAGGCGGCGGGGTCAGGCGCGGCGGCTCGGGGACCGTCTCGCCCGCCCAGCCGGGCTCGCGCACCCGGTCGGGACGGGGCTCGGCCGGCGTCGTCGGGTACCCGTCGAGCATGTCCGGGGCGCGGCGGTAGGCCGCGGGGTCGTAGTCGGGATCGTCGTGCCATGGGTAGCGACGGCGCACCGTCGGCTCGTAGGGAGCGGGCGCGGGCCGGGCGTCGGGACGCCTCCCGGCCCAGTCCGGAGGCTCCTCCGGGGCTGGGGGCTGCGCGGGTTTCCCGGCGTCCTTCCCGGCACCGCCGGAGACCCACGGGCGGCGCTTTCCGCGCCGCGGCTCGCGGGAGTCCGAGGAACCGGTCCGTGCCACGTGCTCATTGTGGCTCATGCCCTGCCCGGCACGCCGACGTCGGTGCTACCCGGATCAGGGGACGAACCGCACCCGGAACATCGTCGGCCACAGCTTGCCCGTCACCAGGAACTCGCCGCCGCCCAGCGACGCGATCCCGTTGAGGACATCGGTGCCCGCGCGGCGGTCGGCAGGCAGCAGCCCGGCGGCGTCGACCACCCCGGTGACGCGGCCGTCGGCGGGATCGATGCGGACGATCCGGTCGGTCTGCCACACGTTGGCCCACACCTGCCCGTCGGCGCACTCCAGCTCGTTGAGCTGCGTCAGCGGCCGACCGTCCAGCGTCACCCGGACCGAGCCGGTCTCGGCGAACGTCACCGGATCGTGGAAGCGCAGCAGATCGGTCCCGTCGGACCGGACGAGGCGCGGCCCGTCGGAACACAGGCCCCAGCCCTCACCGCTCATCGGTACCTGCCGCAGCAGCGTGAGCGACGCCCGGTCCCATTCCAGGACGACACCGTCGCGCCACGTGAGCTGCCAGATCCGGTCGCCGACGACCGTCAGCCCCTCCCCGAACAGCCTGCCCGGCAGGGGCGCCGCGCGGCGCAGCACACCCGTGGCCGGGTCGAGTTCGCGCAGCTGGGAGCGGCCTTCGAGGCCGGTCCCCTCGTAGAGCGCGCCGTCGTCGAGCTCGAGCCCCTGGGTGAACGCGGTGGGGTCGTGCGGGAGCTCGCCGAGGACCTGCGCGCGCAGCGCCGGCGGGCCCGGTCGGGCCGCGCCGCAGGCGGCCATCGCGAGCACCGCGACCAGCAGGAGCGCACGGCGGACGATCACGATCGGCAAGGGTGGCACAATCTCGCGGGTGAGCGACGAACCGACGCACGACGAGGGCGCCGCCGGCCGCGAGGCGCTGCGCCCGCCGGACCGGGCGATCGACCTCGCACGGGCGGCGGCCGTCGAGGAGGCGGCCACCGACGCGGGCCCCGACGAGGCGGCCGTGGCCGTCGGCGAGCACCTGGGTGGTGCCGCCGAGGGCGAGGCCTACACGCACTTCTTCGCCGCGACCCGGCCCGGTTACCGGGGCTGGCGCTGGGCGGTCACGCTCGCCTCGGCGGGCGAGGGCGAGCCGGCCACGGTCAGCGAGGTCGTGATGCTGCCCGGGCACGACGCGCTGGTCGCGCCGACCTGGGTGCCCTGGCAGGAACGGGTCCGCCCCGGCGATCTCGGGGTGGGCGACCTGCTGCCCGCCCCCGCCGACGACGAGCGGCTCGTCCCCGGCTACGTCGCCAGCGACGATCCCGCGGTCGAGGACGTCGCCGTCGAGATCGGGCTGGGCCGCACCCGCGTGCTCTCCCGTTTCGGCCGCGCCGAGGCGGCGGTCCGCTGGAATGAGGGCCCGCACGGGCCCGCCGCCGCGATGGCCCGCTCCGCCCCCGGCGTGTGCGGCACCTGCGGGTTCTTCATGCCGCTCGCCGGGTCGCTGCGCGGCGGGTTCGGCGTGTGCGCCAACGAGTTCTCACCCGGCGACGGGGCGGTCGTCGCCGTCGAGTTCGGCTGCGGCGCGCACTCCGACGTCGCGGTCGAGCAGGGCTCGCCGGTGCAGGTGGCGGCCCTGGTGTTCGACGACGGGGTCGACCTCGAGACGGTTCCGCGCGCCGACGAGGAGGCCCCGGCAGCCGAGCTGGAGCCGGCCGACTCCTGACCGCGCCCCCCACGGCCGACCCGTTCGGTACCGGGCCGCTGCGCGCCGCCGTCCTCGACTCGTGGGCGTCCTCCCCGACCCGGTTCCGGGAGGACGCCAACGCCGAGGAGGACCTGCTCCTCGGCGGCTACGCCGGGGCGTGGTTCGTCGAGCTCGCCCAGAACGCCGCCGACGCCGCCCGCGCCGCCGGGGTCCCGGGTCGCGTGCTGGTGCGGGTCGTCTCCGTCGACGGCACCGGTGAGCTGCGCGTCGCCAACACCGGCGCACCGCTGGACGCCGCCGGGGTCGCCGCGCTGGCGTCGCTGCGGGCGTCGGCCAAACGTGACGACGAGGGGTCCGTCGGCCGGTTCGGTGTCGGGTTCGCCGCGGTGCTGGCGGTGTCGCGGGAGCCACGCGTCGTCACCCACGACGGCCACGGCGTCCGGTTCTCGGCGTCGGCGACCACCGCCGCCGTCGCCGACCTGCCCGGACCGGCCACCGAGCTGGCCCGCCGTGCCGGGCAGCTGCCCGTGCTGCGCCTGGCGTGGCCCGTCGAGGAGGAACCGCCGCCACCGGGGTTCGACACCGAGGTGCGGCTGCCGTTCGACGTCGAACCCGACCTGACCGGCCTGGCCGCCGCCGACCTGCTGCTCGCCCTGCCCGGCCTGGTGGAGATCACGGTCGGAGCGAGCACCGTGACCCGCGTCGACGAGGGAGCCGGCCGGGTCCGCGTCGGGGACCGGGCCTGGCTGCTCGCCCGCGCCACCGGCACCCTCGACGACGCCGAGGCCGGCACCCAGGCCGTCGAGCAGCGGGGCCGCCGCGACTGGTCGCTGACCTGGGCACTCCCGCTGGAGCGGGACGGACGTCCCGCTCCGGTCGCCACGGACGTCCTGCACGCCCCGACCCCGTCGGAGGAACGGCTGTCGCTGCCCGCGCGACTCGTCGCCACCGTCCCGCTCGAACCCGACCGCCGCCGCGTCCGCGACACCGCCGCGGCCCGCCGCGTCCTCGCCGCCGCCGGCCCCGCCTACCTCGACCTGGTCCGCGCGGTGCCCGCCGCCGACCGCGTCCGCCTCGTCCCCGTCCCCGGGTTCCCGCAGTCGCCCACCGACGCCGCGCTCCGGGAGGCGGTCGTCGCCGCGCTGCGCGACGGGCAGTGGCTGCCGGGTGCCGACGGCGACGAGCTCGTCGCCCGCCGCGCGGAGTGGCTGGACCTCCCCGACGCGGGTCCGCTCGCCCGCCTCCTCGCGCCGCCGGCCGGCGCATTCGCCGACCCCGGGGCGATCGACGGCGTTCCCCGCCCCGTACTCGACCAGCTCGGCATGCGCCGCGTCGGACCGGCCGCGCTCGCCGACCGGCTGCTCCCGTTGGAACAGCCCCCGACCTGGTGGCACGCGGTCTACGAGGCGCTCGCCCCGGCCACCGACACCGTCCCCGGCCTGCTCGACGAGCTGCGTGCCCTGCCCGTCCCGCTCCACGACGGGCGCACCGTCGCCGGACCCGCGAGCGTCGTCATCCCCGTCGACGACACCGCCGACCTCCTCGCCGGGCTCGACCTGCCCGGCCTGCACCTCGCCGACCCGGCCGCCGCGCACCCGCTGCTGGAACGCCTCGGCGCCACCCCGGCCGACCCGGCGTCGCTGCTGGGCCTGCCCGCCCTGCGCGACGCCGTCGACCGTTCCGTCGACGACGCCGAGGCGGGCCTCGACACCGCGCCGCTGGTCCGCCTCGTCCTGGGCCTGGTGGCGGGCGGCGCGGGGGAGCGGCTCGGGGCGCTGGCCCTGCCCGACGAGCACGGCGACCCCGCCCGCGCCGACGAGCTCGTCCTGCCCGACGCCGCGATCCGTCCGCTGCTCGCCCCCGACGCGCCGGTCGGCGTCCTGCATCCCGACACCGCGGGGCAGTACCCGCGGGAGGCCCTCGTCGCTGCGGGTGTCCTCGACGGGTTCGTCCTCGTCGTCGACGACGAACCGCTCGGCCCCGACCACGACCTGCACGACGAGGACCTCTGGTGGGACGGCCTCGACGCCCCGCCCGCGCGGGTCGCCGCCGTCCGCGACCTCGACCTCGTCGACGACGACGCCTGGGCCGGCGCCCTGGCCCTGCTCGGCGCCGACCGCGACACCCGCGCCGCCGTCCTCACCGACGGGCACACCCGCTGGTGGCTGCGCCGCAACGTGGTCCTCGGCGGCCGCGCGCCCGGCCACTGGCGGCTCCCGTCGGCGGGCGACCTCGCCGCCCTGTACGAACCTGCGCCCGCCGACGGCGTCGACGACGCGCTCCTGCGCGCGATCGGCGTCCGCACCGGGCTCGCCGTCGACGGGACCGACGCGGCCGCCGACCTCCTCGACCGCCTCGCCGACCCCGCGCGCACCCCCGACCCGGCCGTCGTCCTCGCCGCCTACGAGGCGCTCACCGACGCCGTCGCCGACGGCCGCGCCGACCCCGCCGCCCTCGACCTGCCCGACCGCATCCGCGTCCTCGACGGCGGCGTCGTGCCCGTCGACGACGTCGTCGTCCTCGACGCCCCCTGGCTCGCCGCCGTCCTGCCCGCCCACGAGCTCGTCGCCGGTGGCGACCCCGGCACCCTCGCCGAGCTGCTCGACCTCCCGCTGGCCTCCGACTACGTCGACGCGGTGCTCGACCCCGGCCCCGGCCGCGTCGTCGCCTGGTCCGCTCTGCCCGATGTGATCGTGGCGTGCCACACAGTCGGTGTCCCCGTCCCGGCCGGCGACCTCGTCGTCCACGACGAGCTCACCATCGACCTGCGGCGGCCCGCCACAGGCCGCAGAGCCGTCGCGGCCTGGCCCGACGCGGACGGACGCTGGCACGCGACCGACCCGCTGCGTGCCCTCGTGGGGCTGCTCGCCACCGAGCCGGAGCGGGGATCCGACGATGGGTGAACCACGCGGTCGCATGCTAGGAAGAACCCCGTGAGCGATCGCCGCGGCGGCCCGCTTCCCGCGCGTCCGCGCCGGGTCTGCGTGCTGTCGGTCCACACCTCGCCGCTGGAACAGCCCGGAACGGGCGACGCCGGCGGGATGAACGTCTACATCGTGCAGACCGCCCAGCGGATGGCTCGCCGCGGCGTCGAGGTCGAGATCTTCACGCGGGCCACGTCGTCGGACCTGCCGCCCGTCGTCGAGATGGCGCCCGGCGTGGTCGTCCGCCACCTCGCCGCCGGCCCCTACGAAGGCCTCGGCAAGAACGACCTGCCGGCCCAGCTGTGCGCCTTCGCCGCAGGCGTCATGCGCGCCGAGGCCCGTCACGAACCCGGCTGGTACGACACCATCCACTCGCACTACTGGCTGTCGGGGCAGGTCGGCTGGCTCGCCCGCGACCGGTGGGGTGTCCCGCTCGTGCACAGCGCCCACACCCTGGCCAAGGTCAAGAACGCCGCGCTCGCCGACGGCGACCCGCCCGAACCGATGGTCCGCGTCATCGGGGAGGACCAGGTCGTCGCCGAGGCCGACCGGCTCATCACCAACACCGACATCGAGTCCCGCCAGCTCGTCGAGCTCTACAACGCCGACCCGCTGCGGACCGTCACCATCCCGCCGGGCGTCGACCTCGACCGGTTCACCCCCGGCTCGGCCGGCATCGCCCGGTCCCGGCTCGGCATCCCCGCCGACGCCGTCGTCCTCGCGTTCGTCGGCCGCATCCAGCCGCTCAAGGCCCCCGACGTGCTGCTCCGCGCCGCCGCCGAGCTGCTGCGCCGCGACCCGTCGCTGCGGTCCCGCCTCGTCGTGCTGGTCGCGGGTGGCCCGTCGGGCAGCGGGCTCGCCGAACCCCGCGCGCTGCAGGAGCTCGGCACCGCCCTCGGGCTCGACGACGTGCTCCGTTTCCTGCCCCCGCAGAACGGTCGCGACCTCGTGCACGTCTACCGCGCCGCCGACGTCGTCGCCGTGCCCAGCCACAACGAGTCGTTCGGGCTCGTCGCCATGGAGGCGCAGGCGTGTGCGACGCCCGTGGTGGCCGCGGCGGTGGGTGGGCTGCCCGTCGCCGTCGCCGACGGCGGGTCGGGTCTGCTCGTCGACGGCCACGACCCGGCGCACTGGGCCGATGCGCTCGCCGCCGTCGCCCTGGACCGGCTCCGCCGCGAACGGTTCTCCGCGGGCGCCGTCGCCCACGCCCGCCGGTTCTCGTGGGATCGCACCACCGACGCCCTGCTCGCCACCTACACGGAGGCAGGCGCGGAGTTCACCCAGCGTGCCACCGCCGCGTTCGCCAGGGCCGGGAACGGACTCGCCGGTGTGGGCGACGGCTGAGCGGGGAACCCGACCACCATGACCGACCCCGTTCCCCATGGCGACCCCGCTGCCGTGATCGAGGACGCCCTGCGCGACCTCGAGGTCGAGCACACCCGCCGCGACCGGGGTGAGTTCCTGGCGTCGTTGCCCGGCACCAACCGGCTGCAGACGCAGTGCTGGCTGCTCATCCGCGAGCACACCCTGTTCGTGCAGGCCTTCGTCTGTCGCCAGCCCGACGAGAACCACGACGGGGTGTACCGCTTCCTGTTGCAGCGCAACGCCCGGCTCTACGGGGTGCACTACGCGCTCGACCGCATCGGCGACATCCACCTGATCGGCCGGGTCCCGCTGCACGCGATCACCGCCGCGGAGCTCGACCGGATTCTCGGCCAGGTCCTCGAAGCCGCTGACGGCGACTTCAACACCCTGCTCGAGCTCGGCTTCGCGACGTCGATCCGCCGCGAGCACGCGTGGCGCTCCGAACGCGGTGAGTCGCTCGCCAACCTCCGCGCCTTCGAGCACCTCTTCACCTGACGGTCCCGTTCCCGCCGCGTCGCGGGCGTTCCCGCCGGGTTGCGGGGGCAGGGCCCGAGTTGCGCGTGCTCGGCGGAGGGGGTGGTCAGGTCCTGTCGGCGGGGGCGGAGTCGGCGGGTCCTCCAGCGGTGGGGCCTGCGGTGGGGCCGGCCGCGGCGGGGCGGGGGCGGCGCGCCCGGACGATGCGGCGGACGCCCCACGCGGCCAGCACCAGCACCGCGGCGACGGGCAGCAGCGGCAGCACGAAGCCCGCGGCGGCGGCGAGTCCCGCGCCGAGGCCGCGCAGCCAGTCCCAGCCGACGCCGAGACCCTCGCCGAAGCCCGTCCCCGTGTCGGTGGCCGCGGGCGTACCGGCCTCCACCAGCGCGACGTCGACCGTCGCCAGCTCGGTGCTCGACCGCAGGCCCGCGAGCCTGCGGTCGAGCGAGTCGAGGGCGGCCTGGCGGCTGGTCAGCTCGGACTCGATCGCGACGACCTCCGAGATCGAGTTCGCCTGCGCCAGCAGGGCGCGGACCCGGTCGACGCTCGCACGTTGCGCCGCGACCCGCGCGTCGGTGTCGATGAGCTGGTCGGTGACGTCGCGGGCCGTCGAGGATCGTTCGGTGACCGTCCCGAGCCCGGCGACGCGGTTCACGAACGCGTCCAGCTGCGCGGCGGGGACCTTGACGGTGAGGTCGGAGCGGCGGCTCGTGGAACGCTCGTCGGCGACGTAGCCGCCCGCGGCGGTGACGGCGGCGCGCACGTCACCCGCGGTGCCGGCGGGGTCGGCGACCTCGATGCGGACGGTCGCGGTCCGGATGACGGCGCGGTCGGGGCCGACCGTCGTGTCCTGGGCGGGGTCGCGGGTGCCGGGGTCGGCGGCGCGGGCGGCGTCGGAGGACTGCGGGACGGCGGGTGCGCCCCCGGTCGTCGACTCGGCGGACCCGCCCGGGGACCCGGTGGACGACGAGGACGTGGAGTCGCGGTCCACCGTGACCGCGTACCCGCCGCCGCTGCCCGACGGCGACAGGGTCGCGACGACCGCCGCGACGACGAACGTCGCCAGCACCGCGACCGCGACGACCAGCGCGACGATCCGCAGCGTCCGCCGGGGCCTGCGCGGGCGGGGCTGTGCCGCGGCCGGGGTGGGTGGGACAGGCGGGACCCTGGGTGGGCCCGCCTCCGGTGCCGGGTCCCGCGGTGCCGGGTCGTCGGCGTCCCTCGGTGTGGTCGGTGCGCGCTCGGTCGTCGTCATGGTGACTCCCCTCTCCGGAGAGTGGACGTAACGGACGCCGGGATCGGTTGGTCGCGCCACCGACGAGCTCGGCGCCGAGGGGCAGTACCCCGGCACCGGGAGCGTGCGGCAGGGGCAGGGCCGGGCGCCGGACGGGGTCAGCGCGCGGCGGGGACCGAGACGCCGATGCCGCCGAAGGTCTGCGCGCCGTAGCGGGCGAGCTCGGCGTCGAGGTCGAGCGGCAGGGTGGCCATCCGGACGTCGGCGGGGATGAGGTCGGCGGGGACGAGCCAGCTGACCTCGAACTCGATGCCGTCGGGGTCGCGGGCGTAGAGCGCCTTGGTGGTCCCGTGGTCGGAGGCGCCGACGAGGGAGCCGTTGTCGCGCAGGACGTCCTGGATGCGCTGGAGCTCGGCGAGGGTGTCGACCTCCCAGGCCAGGTGGTACAGCCCGACGGTCGAGCGGCCGGCCTGGGACGCACCGGCGCCGTCGCCGACGGCGAACAGCCCGAGGTCGTGGTCGTTGGTGGAGCCCTCGGCCTGCAGGAACGCGGCGCGGCCGGGCATCGACACCTTGACCCGGAAGCCGAGCGCCTCGGTGTAGAAGGCGACGCTGCGGTCGACGTCGCGGACGTAGAGCACTGCGTGGTTCAGCCGCTGGACCGGCACGGGGACTCCTCAGGAGGATTGATGTTCAACTTTCAAGGACTCTACGCGTCGAAACATGAGAGTTCAAGCTTCTTGGGCTAGAGTGAAGGTGTGACCTCCGACGACCCCCGCTGGCTCGACGACGGGGAGTACCGGGCCTGGCGATCCCTGCTGGCCACCGTCGCGCTGCTCGAGGCGGCGCTCGACCGCCAGCTCCAGCGTGACGCCGGGATGCCGCACGCCTACTACCAGGTCCTCGCCATGCTCTCCGAGGTTCCGGGCCGTTCCCTGCGGATGAGCGACCTCGCCGCGATCACCCAGAGCTCGCAGAGCCGGGTCTCGCACGCCGTCGCCAAGCTGGAGGCGGCCGGCTGGGTGCGGCGACGACCGGCGCGCGACGACCGGCGCTCGACGATCGCCGAGCTCACCGCGGAGGGCTTCGCCGTGCTGGAGTCGGCCGCGCCGGGGCACGTCGCGTGCGTGCGGGAGAACCTGTTCGACGGCCTGACCAGGCAACAGGTCGACGCGCTGCGCGGGATCTGCGACGCCGCGCTCGACCGGATGTCGGGCCAACCCGGCGCCGGACCGCTGCGCGAAGCGGCTGCCGCGGCCGTGCGCGCCGCGTCGTCGGGCGGGGCCACCGCCGGGGGTGCCGAACGTCTCGCGTGACGCGGCCCCCGTCCGGAACGGGGCGGTCCGGGTGGGCTGGCAAGCTGTCCGCCATGGGAACACTGGTCCTGTTGCGGCACGGACAGAGCGTGTGGAACGCGGAGAACCTCTTCACCGGCTGGGTCGACGTCGCACTGTCGGCCCTCGGGCAGGACGAGGCCCGCCGCGGCGGCGAGCTGCTCGTCGAACAGGGGCTGCTGCCGGACGTGGTGCACACGTCGCTGCTACGCCGGGCGATCGCCACCGCCAACCTCGCGCTCGACGCCGCCGACCGGCACTGGATCCCCGTGCACCGCGACTGGCGCCTCAACGAGCGCCACTACGGCGCGCTGCAGGGCAAGGACAAGAAGGCCGTCATGGCCGAGTTCGGCGAGGAGCAGTTCATGCTCTGGCGCCGCTCCTACGACGTCCCGCCGCCGCCCATCCCCGCGGGCGACGAGTTCGGCCAGGACGGCGACCCCCGCTACGCCGGCCTCGGCGACGCGCTGCCCCGCTCGGAGTGCCTGGCCGACGTCGTCGCCCGGTTCCTGCCGTACTGGGAGGAGGCGATCGTCCCCGACCTCCGCGCCGGCAAGGTCGTCCTCGTCACCGCGCACGGCAACTCGCTGCGCGCGCTGGTCAAGCACCTCGACGGGATGAGCGACGACGACGTCGTCGGCCTCAACATCCCGACGGGCATCCCGCTGCGCTACGACCTCGACGACGACCTGCGCCCCACGAACCCGGGCGGCACCTACCTCGACCCGTCGGCGGCGGCGGCGGCGATCACGGCCGTCGCGAACCAGGGGCGCTGACCGGAGGATCCGCATTCCCTCGACCGCTCGACCCCTGACCGGGTGAACGAGCGGTGAACGAGAGCGGAAATGTCTCGTTGCGGAGGGTCGTGAGGGTCACGACGGGCCCTCCAGGCTGGTCCTGAGGGTGGTGGGACTGCCTACGATGCGGCCGTGAACGTGCTGGCGTACGTCCTGCCGGCTGCCGCGGCCCTCCTCCTCGGTATGGCCTTCGGCTTCTGGTGGGGACGCCGCGCCCGGCAGGCCGCCGTCCGACCCGACCCGGCCGCCGGGCCGACCCTCGCCGAGCTGCTGCGCCGGGTCTTCCGGTCCAGCGGCGCGGGCCTCGCCGTCATCTCCCGGCACGGCGACGTCGTGATGGCCAACGACCAGGCCATCACCCTCGGTGTCGTCGTCGCCGGACGGGCCGACCCCCGCGCATGGGTGGTGTGCGAACGGGTGCTGCGCGACGGCGCCGTCGCGCACGTCGACCTCTCACCGCTCGACCATCGCGGCCGCCGCCCCGAGGCGGTGCTGGCGACGGTCCGCTCGATCGGCGACGGCTTCCTGCTCGTCGAGGCAGCCGACACGTCGGAGTCGGTGCGGCTGGAGGCCACCCGGCGCGACTTCGTCGCCAACGTCAGCCACGAGCTCAAGACGCCGGTCGGCGCGGTCGCTCTGCTGGCCGAGGCGGTGCTCGACGCGGTCGACGACCCCGCCGAGGTGCACCGCTTCGTCACCAAGATCCTCAACGAGTCCACACGCCTCGGGAACCTCGTCACCGAGCTGATCGCGCTGTCGCGGCTCACCGGTGCCGAGCGGCTGCCGGAGCTGGCGGCCGTCGAGGTCGACGACGTCGTGCGCGAGGCGATGGCCCGGTCCCGGCTGTCGGCGGAGGCGTCGTCGATCGAGATCGCCGTCGACGCCGACTCGGGTCTCGAGGTCGACGGCGACCGGACGCTGCTGGTCACCGCGCTGTCGAACCTGGTGGAGAACGCGATCGCCTACTCCCCGGCGGGCGCGTCGGTCTCGGTCTCGCGGCGGCGCAACGGCGACGTCGTCGAGATCGCGGTCACCGACCGCGGGATCGGCATCGCGCCCGAGCACCAGCAGCGGGTGTTCGAGCGCTTCTTCCGGGTCGACCCGGCCCGCTCACGCGCCACCGGCGGGACCGGTCTCGGTCTCGCCATCGTCAAGCACGTGCTGGCCAACCACGGCGGACAGGTCACGCTGTGGTCGAGCCCCGGCACGGGCTCCACCTTCACCATGCGGATCCCCGTGCGCGCCGGCGCACACCCGTCCCCGGGGGACGACGCCGCAGCCCCGTCCGACGCGACCGACCTGCCCGATCCGGCGTGGACCGCCGGAAGAGCTGGAGGATGACATGACCAGGGTGCTCATCGTGGAGGACGAGGAGTCCTTCGCCGACCCGCTGGCGTTCCTGCTGCGCAAGGAGGGCTTCACGGCTGCCGTGGCCACGACCGGCCAGTCCGCGCTCGAGGAGTTCGACCGCAACGGCGCCGACATCGTGCTGCTCGACCTCATGCTGCCCGGCATGAGCGGTACCGACGTGTGCCGCTCGCTGCGGTCCCGCTCGGCCGTCCCGGTGATCATGGTGACCGCCCGCGACAGCGAGATCGACAAGGTCGTCGGCCTCGAGCTGGGTGCCGACGACTACGTCACGAAGCCGTACTCGGCCCGCGAGCTGATCGCCCGTATCCGCGCGGTCCTGCGCCGTGGCGGCGAGGGCGGCCCCGAGGTCGAGGGCGGCGGCGGGGTGCTGGAGGCGGGCCCCGTGCGGATGGACGTCGACCGGCACGTCGTGAGCGTCGGCGGCGCCGACGTCGCGCTGCCGCTCAAGGAGTTCGACCTGCTCGAGTACCTGCTGCGCAACGTCGGCCGGGTGCTGACACGCGGCCAGCTCATCGACCGGGTGTGGGGCGCGGACTACGTCGGCGACACCAAGACCCTCGACGTCCACGTCAAGCGCCTCCGCTCGAAGGTGGAGGTCGACCCCTCCGCGCCGCGCCATCTGCTCACCGTCCGCGGTCTCGGGTACAAGTTCGACGCCTGAGATCACCGACCGGGTGATGCGTGGGGGGAGAACGGTCACGATCCGGCCACGGGTCTGTCGTGACGCCTAGCCTGCTCGGGTGCGCCTCGGAGTTCTCGACGTCGGTTCCAACACCGTCCACCTGCTCGTGGTCGACGCCCACCGCGGCGGCCACCCGACCCCGATGACCTCGGACAAGAACCCCCTGCGGCTCGCCGAGCACCTGGAGAAGGACGGCTCGCTGGGCCGTCGCGGTGCCGACGCCCTCGTCCGCGCCGTCGACCAGGCCCGCCAGGCTGCCGAGAAGGCGAACTGCGACGACCTCCTGGCCTTCGCGACGTCCGCGCTGCGCGACGCCACCAACTCCGCCACCGTCCTCGCCCGGGTGCGGGAGGAGACGGGTGTCGCGCTGGAGGTGCTCCCCGGTGAGGACGAGGCCCGCTACACGTTCCTGGCCGTCCGCCGCTGGTTCGGCTGGTCGGCGGGCCGGCTGACGGTGCTCGACATCGGTGGCGGGTCCCTGGAGCTCGCGTCGGGACGTGACGAGCACCCGTCGACGGCGGTGTCGCTGCCCCTGGGCGCCGGCCGGCTCACCCGCGACTTCTTCGAGGCCGACCCGCCCACCCGCGCGGAGATCGCCGTCCTGCGGGAGAAGGTCGACGCCGACCTCGCGGGGGTCGCCGACCGCTTCCTCGAGGCGGGCACGCCGGACGTGGCCGTCGGTACGTCGAAGACGTTCCGCTCGCTGGCCCGGCTCACCGGCGCCGTGCCCTACTCCGCGGGCCCCCGCGCGCACCGCGAGCTGACCCACGCCGCGCTGCGCCAGCTCGTCTCGTTCGTGAGCCGGATGTCGAGCGAGGACATCGCCGAACTGGAGGGCGTGAGCCCCGGCCGGTCGCGGCAGCTGGCCGCGGGCGCGCTCGTCGCGGAGGCCGCGATGCGTGCGTTGAAGATCGACACCCTGCAGATCTGTCCGTGGGCGCTGCGGGAGGGAGTGATCCTCCGGCGGCTCGACACGCTCGATGGGTCGGCCCAGACGGACCGTTCGGCGCAGGACTCGCCAGGAACGCTTGGACGCTTGACGCCGTTCGGGGCACGGTGTACCGGATGAGCTCAGACACCGATCACCCGCGTCAGCGCACGGTCGCGGAGCTGCTGGCGGAGAACGCAGGCTCCACGACCGGTCGTCGCCGTCGCCGTCGCGAGGGCGACGACGATGCGGGTGACGGCGCCGTCGACGAGCGCGGCACCCCACCGCGCGCCCCGGCGGCGGAGCGGCGCGCGCCCGACGCCGCCGCGGCGCAGGCGTACCGCGGTGGTCACGTCCCTGCGGAGACCCGCCCCGAGCAGTGGTCCACGCCGCACCGCTCCGGTTACGAGGGCGCGACGGTCCCCGAGGTGCGGCCCGCGTCGCTGCAGCCCCAGGCCCCGGTGCAGCAGGCCCCGGTGCAGCAGGCCCGGCCCGCCCCGCATGTTCCCGCGCCGCCGCAGCCCTCCGAGCCGAGCCGCCAGCCCCGCCGGCTCGGCCCCCCGCAGGCCGCGGGGTCGGGCACCGGCACGTACCCGTCGGCCCCACCGGCACCCCGGCGTCCGGACGGCCAACGCGGTACCGACGTGCAGCGTTCTCCGGACGTGCAGCGTTCTCCCGAAGTGCAGGGCCGTCCCGATTCCCGGCGCAACCCCTGGGCCCCCGAGCGCCCGACACAGCAGATGCCGCGGGTCGAACGCAGCGACGAGGACACCGGGCCCATCTCCGGCCGGCCGCCCCGCGGCGACGACGACGGGGGCCCGCCCACGATGGCGGGCGTCCCCCCGCTCACCGACGACCCGCAGCACCGGCCCGACCCCCGCGGCGACGGCGGCCCGCCCACGCAGGCCGCCCCCTTCGACCCGGACGACGTCGACGACTACGCCGACCAGGGCGCCGACGACTACGCCGACCAGGGCGCCGACGACGCGACCGGCCGCACCACGGCGCTCCCCGCGGGCGGCCGCCGCGCCGCCGTCGACCTTCGCGACGACACCGACAACCCCGACGACGAGAACGACGCCCTCCCCGGCGGTGGTGAGCAGGCCACGACGGCGTTGCGCACCCCACCGCGCCGCTCCCGCGACCGGCCCGCCGGGCTGCGCTCCCGCGACGAGATCGACGACCTCGACGGGATCGACGACGTCGAGGCCGCACCCCACTCCTGGGCGGCGGTCATCGCCCAGTGGATCGGCGGTGCCGTCGTCGGCGCCGGGCTGTGGGTCGGCTTCGCGTTCCTGTGGCTGCACCTGCCCGTCGTCGCCCTGGCCGGCGCGGTGTTCGTCACTGTCGCGCTCGTCCTCGGGGTCCGCGCCATGCTGCGCGACGACAACCTCAGGACGACGATCTTCGCAGTCCTCGTGGGCCTGCTGCTCACGGTCTCCCCGGCCATCCTCGTCCTGGCCCGCCAGCAGGTCTGACGTGCAGGCCGCCCCGCCCGTCGCCCTGTCGACCGCCTCGGCCTACCCCGAGCCCGCCGCTGCGGCCTTCGAGATCGCCGCCGCCCTCGGCTACGACGGCGTCGAGCTGATGGTCTGGTCCGACCGCGTCAGCCAGGACGTCGACGCGGTCCGCCGCCTCGTCGACCGGCACGGTGTCGGGGTCTCCGCGGTGCACGCCCCCTGCCTCGCCGTCACCCAGCGCGTCTGGGGCCCCGACCCCGTCGAGCGCCTCCGCCGCTCCGTCGCCGCCGCCGAGGAGCTCGGCGCGCGCACCGTCGTCGTGCACCCGCCGTTCCGCTGGCAGCGCCGCTACGCCGACGTGTTCGCGGAGGAGGTCCGGCGTGCCGGGGAGGGCTCCGGCGTGCGGATCGCCGTCGAGAACATGCTGCCCGTCGTCCGTGCCGGGATCCGGACCGTGCCCTACGCGCCCGGGCTCGACCCCACCGAGGTCGGGCACGCCCACTACACGCTCGACCTCTCGCACACCGCGGGCGCAGGCACCGACGCACTCGCCATGCTCGAACGCATGGGCGACGGTCTGGTCCACCTGCATCTCGCCGACGGCAGCGGCGACACCCGCGACGAGCACCTCGTCCCGGGCCGGGGCGCGCAGCCGTGTGCGGAGGTGTGCGAACGCCTCGCGGCGGGACCGTTCGCCGCGGCCGGCGGGACCGTCGTCGTCGAGATCAGCACACGGCGCTGCCGCACCCGCCACGACCGCGTCGTGATGCTGGCCGAGGCGCTGCTGTTCGCCCGGCTGCACCTGCAGCCCACCGCACCCGCGGCCCCGGCGCAGCGTTCCGGAGCCGACCGGCCCGTCCCGGCCCCCACCCGGGGCTGACTCCCGTCCGTCGGTGCCGCGTGCGCGGCCGCGGGTGGTCACCGGGCATACGGTGACCGCGTGAACCCCCTGCGCTCGGCGATCCTCGCCGCCGCCCGGAGCGACCGGCTCCGCACGACGATCACCGCGGCCCGCCCCACCCGAGCCGTCGTCGACAGGTTCGTCGCGGGGGAGACGACCGCCGACGCGCTGCGCGTCGCCACCGAACTGGCCGGCGCCGGGTGCGTGGTGAGCCTCGACCACCTCGGTGAGGACGTCACCGACGCCGCCGAGGCGGGCCGGGTCGTCGACGCCTACCGCGAGGTCGTCGCCGCGCTCGCCGACGCGGGGCTGGCCGACCGGGTCGAGGTCAGTGTCAAGCTCAGCGCGCTCGGCCAGGCACTCGGCGCCGACGGTGAGCGCATCGCGGCGGACCACGCCGCCTCGATCTGCGCCGCGGCCGCGGAGGCCGGGACGACCGTCACCGTCGACGCGGAGGACCACACGACGACGGACTCGACGTTGCGCGTCGTCGCCACGCTGCGCGAGACGTGGCCGTGGGTGGGGGCGGTGCTGCAGGCCCAGCTGCGCCGCACCGAGGACGACTGCCGGGCGCTGGCCGGCGCGGGGTCGCGGGTGCGGTTGTGCAAGGGCGCCTACGCCGAACCGGAGTCGGCCGCCCACGCCGTGGCGGGAGAGGTGCGGGCGAGCTTCGCGCGCTGCGCGGGCGTCCTGCTCGACGGGGCCGGTCTGCCGATGTTCGCCACCCACGACCCGGCGCTGATCGGCCCCCTCACCGAACGCCTGCGCGCCACCGGCCGCGACCCGCGGACCGTCGAGTTCCAGATGTTGTACGGGGTCCGCCCCGACGAGCAGCGGCGCCTGGCGGGCGAAGGTCACACCGTGCGCGTATACGTCCCGTACGGGACACAGTGGTACGGCTATCTCATGCGACGACTCGCGGAGCGACCGGCCAACGTCGGCTTCTTCCTGCGCGCACTGGCGGGCCGCCGGTGACCGCGTCCACCCGAGCGACCGCGCGGCCGTTCTCCGAGGCCCTGGCGTTCGAGCGAGCTGCCGACGACACCTACCGGGCCACACTGGGCGGGGTGTGGAACGCCGCGGGCGGCAAGGTGCACGGTGGGCTGATGCTGGCGCTGCTGACGGCGGTCGTGCAGCACCGGGTCGACGCCGCGCAGGCCGACGCCGGTGCCCCGCCCGCCGAGCCGTTGGTCGTCGCGGCCGACTTCCTCCGTGCCCCCGATCCCGGCCCGGTGGAGGTCCGCACCGAGGTCGTGAAGCTGGGCCGCACCGCGTCGGTCTGCTCGGCCCGGCTGCACCAGGACGACCGCGTGATGCTCTCGGCGTCGGTGACCACGGGGCGGCTCCCCGACGACGCGCCGCGCTGGGTCACCCCCGGCCTGACCTCGATGCCCGCCCTGCCCACCGGGACCGCACTCGACCCGAGCGCCCAGCGCGGGCCGGGCCGCACCCTGGCCAAGGCCTGTGCGATGCGGTTCGACCCCGCTGACATGCCCTTCGCCAGGGGCGACACCGGCGACGCCAGGATGCGCGGGTGGGTGCGCCCGCTCGGCGAGGAACCCGACGTGCTGTTCGCGCTGCTGGCCGGCGACATCCTGCCGCCGACGGTGTTCAACCTCGGCGGTGACGTCGGCTGGGCGCCCACGGTGCAGCTCACCGCGCTGCTGCGGGGGCGGCCCTCGCCGGGGTGGCTGCGGTGCGAGTCGGAGTCGCACGCCGTCGCCGGGACGTGGTTCGACGAGGACACCCGCGTCGTCGACGAGTCGGGCCGGCTGGTCTGCCAGGCCCGCCAGCTCGCACTGGCCCCGCTCCCGCGCTGACCGACGCGGGGAAGTGGGCGGCGCCCGCGCGGGTCGTCCGGTTACGGTTCTCCCATGACACGGATCGCGGTGCTGGGGGCGGGGAAGATCGGCGAGGCGTTGCTCGCCGGGCTGCTGGCGGCGGGCCGACCCGCGTCGGACCTGGCGTTCTCCGAACGGCACCCGGGACGGTCGGCCGAGCTCGTCGAGCGGCTCGGGATCGCCTCGCTGGGCGTCGAGGAGGCCGCGGCGGGCTCCGACGTCGTGGTCGTGGCCGTGAAGCCGCAGGACATCGCGCCGGTCCTTGCCTCGCTCAAGGGATCATTGCGGCCCGGTGCGCTGGTCGTCTCGCTGTGCGCGGGCCTGCCGACGGCGCTGTTCGAGGGCGGCCTGCCCGACGGGACGCCGGTCGTGCGGGTCATGCCCAACACCCCGATGCTGGTGGGGGAGGCCATGAGTGCGGTCTCCGGCGGGGCGCACGCCACCGCCGAGCACCTGGCGCTGGCCGAGGAGATGCTCGGGGCGGTGGGGCGCGTCGTCAGCGTCCCGGAGTCGCAGCAGGACGCGGTGACCGCCCTGTCGGGATCGGGCCCGGCCTACTTCTTCTACCTCGTCGAGGCGATGATCGACGCCGGCATCCTGCTCGGCCTGCCGCGCACGGTGGCGGCCGACCTCATCGTCCAGTCGGCCTTCGGCGCGGCGACGATGCTGCGTGAGTCCGACGACCACCCGGTCCTGCTCCGCGAGGCCGTGACCTCGCCCGCGGGCACGACGATCGCCGCGATCCGCGAGCTGGAACGGCACGGTGTGCGGGCCGCGTTGATCGACGCGATCGAGGCCGCGCGGGACCGATCGGTGGAGCTGGGACGCACGGTGCAGCAGCGTTGACCCGATCGGCGGACCGTCGGTCACCCTGACGTGGGGCCTTGAGGCCACGCCCGGGTGGCATCCCTGTCGGGGCAGTCACAACGGCACCGCTATCCTCACAGGTGTACATCGTCCCCTCCACGGACGGTGCGCGAGCGGAAGGCGGTGTTCGGATGCCGTCCGAGCAGCCCGAGCAGCTCAACCTGGCCCAGGTGCAGTTCCTGACCGTCGCCGAGGTCGCTGCCATGATGCGCGTGTCGAAGATGACCGTGTACCGGTTGGTCCACGGTGGTGAGCTCCCGGCCGCCAGGGTCGGCAGGTCCTTCCGCGTGCCCAAACGCGCCGTGGAGGAGTACCTGCGCTCCGCGTACTTCGACGCGGGCTAACCACCCACCGGCCTCGACCGGCGCACCGCCCCCCGGACCCCGGCAGGTACGATGACCGTCAAGCGTCGTCGGCCCTCCGGGTCGTCTCGATGTCGGCGTGCCCCGGTACGCCAGGCTGGCGTGGCCCCAGGGAACTCATTGGGCGTCGCGCAGTGCACCCCGCACGTCGTATCAGGAAGGAACCCGTATGGGCTCGGTCATCAAGAAGCGCCGCAAGCGTATGTCGAAGAAGAAGCACCGCAAGCTGCTGCGCAAGACCCGCGTCCAGCGTCGCAAGCTCGGTAAGTGACCTCCCGCCGGTCGCCCGGTTCCCGGGCGGCCGGTGACGGGTCGGTTCCCGTCCGTCACGCAGCCTTTTCCTGAGTGCTCCCCCCGAGTCAGCCGGGTGGGTCTAGCATCGGGGCTCTCCGAATGCTTTCTGTGAGGCCCCGTGGCACCTTCCGTCGTTCTGGTCACTGGTGTGAGTGGCTTCCTGGGTGGGCATCTCGCCGCCCGGCTGGCCGCGGATCCCTCGATCGACAGGGTGCTCGGCGTGGACACGGTCCCGCCGCCCCGAGATCTGTTGCGCCGCATGGGCCGCGCCGAGTTCGTCCGCGCGGACATCCGTAACCCGCTCATCTCCAAGGTCATCTCCGGTACCTCCGTGAGCACGGTCGTGCACGCGTCCGTCTCGGCGGGCCCGGCCCGCGTCGGCGGGCGCACGGCGATGAAGGAGATGAACGTCATCGGGACGATGCAGCTGCTCGCCGCGTGCCAGAAGGCCACGTCGGTGACGCGCGTCGTTCTCAAGTCGACGACGGCCGTCTACGGCTCGAGCTCACGTGACCCGGCACTGTTCGACGAGGCCATGACGCCGAAGGAGATGTCCTCGGGCGGCTACGGCAAGGACGCCGCCGAGATCGAGGGCTACCTGCGCGGGTTCGCCCGCCGCCGCCCCGACGTCGACGTCACGGTCCTGCGCTTCGCCAACTTCATCGGCCCGCGGATCGAGACCGTCCTGACCCGGTACTTCGCGCTGCCGGTGATCCCGACGGTCCTGGGCTACGACGCCCGTGTGCAGCTGGTGCACGAGGAGGACGCGCTGGTCGTCCTGCAGCGCGCGGCCACCGAGAAGCTGCCCGGCGTCTTCAACGTCGCCGCCGACGGGGTGCTGCTGCTGTCGCAGGCGATCCGCCGCGCGGGCCGGGTCCCGCTGCCGGTGCCGCAGCCCGCGGTCGGACCGGTGGGCAAGCTGTTCCGGTCGGCCCGCATCGTCGACTTCTCCCCGGAACAGATGCGGTTCCTCAACTTCGGCCGGGTCGTCGACACCCGGCGGTTGCGCGAGGAGTTCGGCTTCACGCCGCGCTGGACCACGACCCAGGCCTTCGACGACTACGTCCGCGGCCGCGCGCTGCGGCCCGTGGTGGGCGACGGCTGGGTCGACGCCGTCGAGCGTGGTGCGCTGGCCGCGGTGAAGGCTCTCGGATGAGCGACGACGTGCCGCCGCCCCGCACCCCCGCGGACGCCGAGCCCACCGGCGAGCGCCGCCGGCCCGGTCCGCCCCCGCGGGCGAGCAGGGCCCGTGCCGGTGGCGTCGAGCAGAAGACCGAGCGCCGAGCCCGGCGGGGGACTGCTCCCGACCATGATCGAGGCGGCCCCACGTCGAACCCGGTGGACGCCGGTGGGACCGGCCGTGTGCCGAAGGTGGCTGCGGGGAACAGCACTGCGGGACGGGCGCGGGGCAACAGCCACGCGACCGGAGGGACGCGAGCGGGAAGCGGGAACGTGGCCGACGACAGGAGCCGGACCCGGCGGGCGCGCAGCGCGCCCGCCGACGACGCGGCGGAGCGTCCCGACGCCCGGCCGCCCGTCCCTGACGCCGGCAGCGGGGCCCGGGTCATCCCGCTGCGCACCCAGGCACGGCGAGCGCGCAACGCCACGGAGCCGTCGGCGACGGTCGAGGAGGCGATGGCGGCCCACCCCAGCGGAGGCGAACCGGACGAGGGCCCCTCGGCGGCGGAGGAGGCGGTCGAGCGGCTGTTCGCGTTCCTGCGCCGCCGTCTCGACGGCGAGTACACCGTCGACGAGTTCGGCTTCGACCCCGACCTCACCGACAACGTGCTGATCCCGGCGCTGCGCCCGCTGTACCGGTCGTGGTTCCGGGTCGAGACGATCGGCATGCACAACGTGCCGGACGTCGGAGGCGCGCTGGTGGTGGCCAACCACTCGGGCACGCTGCCCCTGGACTCGCTGATGACGGCGGTCGCGCTGCACGACGACCACCCGGCACGGCGGCACATGCGCATGCTGGGCGCCGACCTGGTGTTCCGGCTGCCCGTCGTCGGGGCGTTGACCCGCAAGCAGGGTGCGACCCTGGCCTGCAGCCCGGACGCCGAGCGGCTGCTGTCGTCGGGCGAGCTGGTGGGCGTGTGGCCGGAGGGGTTCAAAGGGATCGGCAAGCCGTTCCGCGACCGGTACAAGCTGCAGCGGTTCGGTCGCGGCGGCTTCGTGTCGGCAGCGCTGAGGACGGGCGTGCCCATCATCCCGTGCTCGATCGTGGGCGCGGAGGAGATCTATCCGAAGATCGGCGACATCAAGCCGTTGGCGCGGCTGTTCGGCGCGCCCTACTTCCCGGTGACGCCGACGTTCCCGTTGCTCGGGCCACTGGGGGCGGTGCCGTTGCCGTCGAAGTGGTACATCGAGTTCGGGGAGCCGATCCGCACGGACGCCTACGACCCGGCCGACGCCGACGACCCGATGCTGGTGTTCAACCTGACCGACCAGGTCCGGGAGACCATCCAGCACACGCTGTACCGGCTGCTCTCGCAGCGGCGCAACGCGTTCCTCGGCTGATCGGCGCGGCTCCGGTCAGCGTTTGCGGTAGGCCACGCCCGCCGCGATCGCCCCGGCGACGGCGCCCGCCCCCAGCACCGACGGCACCCCGATCCGCGCGGCCTTGCGACCGGTGCGGAAGTCGCGGATCTGCCAGCCGCGCTCCTTGGCCGTGTCGCGCAGCTCGGAGTCGGGGTTGACGGCGACGGCGGTACCGACGGCCGAGAGCATCGGCACGTCGTTGACGGAGTCGGAGTACGCGCTGCAGCGCCGCAGGTCGAGCCCCTCGGAGACGGCGAGGGCGCGGATCGCGTGGGCCTTCGCGGGGCCGTGCAGGATCTCGCCGACGAGCCGACCCGTGTAGTGGCCGTCGACGCTCTCGGCGACCGTCCCGAGTGCGCCGGTGAGGCCGAGACGGCGCGCGATGATCAGCGCGAGCTCGACGGGGGTGGCGGTGACCAGCCAGACGCGCTGCCCGGCGTCGAGGTGCATCTGGGCGAGCGCGCGGGTGCCGGACCAGATGCGGTCGGCCATCAGCTCGTCGTAGATCTCCTCACCGAGTGAGATGACCTCGGCGACGGGCCGCCCGGCGACGAACGACAGCGCGGTGTCGCGGTGGCCGGACACGTCGGTCTCGCGGCCGCCGACCCGGAACTTCACCTGTTGCCAGGCGAAGCCGAGCAGGTCGGAGGTGGTGAAGAACTTGCGGGCGGCGAGCCCGCGGGCGAAGTGGAAGATCGACGCGCCGACCATCATCGTGTTGTCGACGTCGAAGAACGCGGCCGCGGTGAGGTCGGTCGTGGGGGTGTCGAGATCGGGATCGGTGCCGGCGGCGACGGCGGCCGCCGCGGCGGCCTCCCCGGCGCGCCGGGCGGGATCGAGCGCGGTGACCCGGTCGATCACGGCGTGCGACTCGGCGATCCCGGCCACCTCCGGCCGACCGCCGTCCACCTCGGCGTCAGGCTGTGCAACCACTCGTGCGCCTCCGGGTCGCGGCATGGACGGTCAGTGCTCAGCGTAGCGTCGTCGGCCGGTCGCGACGTGTGGCCGGGCCGATCACCGGCCGCGGCACGAGCCTGCACAGGACGTCCGGTATGCGGCGAGGCCGCCGCGGAGTTCGCGACGGCCTCGCCGGACGTTCGTGCCTGGACGGGGGTGGCTGGACGGCCCGCGGGAGGGGGCGGGCCCGATCAGCCGCCGAGGGTGATGCCCGAGGTCCCGGGCAGCAGCGGCGGCAGCGTGATGGGCGGAAGCAGCCCGCGCTGTGCGGGTGCCGACGTCGTGGTGCTCGCGCTGCCGTCGCCCTGACCGCCGGAGGACGCCGACGGATTCGCCAGCGGCAGGCCGTCGGTGCCCAGTTCGGGCAGGAGCCCGTTGCCACCGTTCTCGGTGGTGACGGCGCCCGACTCCGGCGTGGCGCTCGCGGTCTGCGGGGTCGAGCCGCTGTTGCTCTGCGTCTGCGACGAGCCGGCGCGGGCCGACTGGGACGAGCCGTTCGCGGACCCGTTGGACTCGGTGCGCGGGGTGCACACCCCGCTCGCCGGGATCGGGCCGAGGTCGTCGGAGCCGTCGGACACGTCGCCGCACGACATCCGTGTCTGCATCTGTGCGGAGCGGTCGGCGACCCGGTCGAGGAGTGCGATCGACCGGTCGGCGTCGTCGGGCTCGGGCAGCGCCGCCTTCAGCGACGACCACCGGGCCGAGGACTGGGTGGCCCAGGTGTGCAGGTCCCCGAGGCCGGAGGCACTGGAGCCCTCCGCGCCGGTGAGCACGAGCCGGGAGCCCTCACTGGTGGCGTTGTCGAAGTCGTCGATCGCGGAGGCGAGGACGGCCGGGTCGCTGCTGCCGCGGGCGGCGAGCTGCTCGATCTCGGTGAGCCGGGCCGACGCCATGTCGAGCTGACGGCGGGCCTTGGCGTCGGAGCCGAAGGCGAACACCGAGCCGAACGACTCGGCGGCGCGTTTGACGCCGTAGAGCGAGTCGCCCGGGAGCGCGTTCTGGCTGACGAGCATGCCGCCACCGGTCAGCGCGACCATCACGAACAGTGCCGCGCCGGCGACGATGGAGATCCGCTTGCGGCCCGAGGGCCGCGCGGGCCGGGTCGACCCGCTCGCGTTCTCCGGCCGGTCGTGGTAGCCGCGGGGAAGGGTGTGGCGGGCCCGGCGGCGGCGCGCGACGCCGGGGGCGTGGCCGGCGCGGGCGTCGACCGTCTCGGCCTGCACGGCACCGGCGGTGTCGGCGGTGCCGGCGGCGTGGTCCGCGGAGTCCTCGACGATGCCGTCGGCGGCCAGGTCGGCCACCAGGTCGGCGGCGTCGCGGGCCGGAACCCCGGAGGACGCCGCGCCACGCGGGGCGGGGGCGTCGTCACGGATGCGTTCGAAGCGCATCGTGCGTTCGGTGTCGGCCTCCGGGAACGCTCCGGGGAACGGCGTCGGCGCGGCCGCCCGTGGCGGCCCGGGACGAGCACCCGGCGGCGGGCCAGAGGGGCCGTTGCCGAGCTGCGCGAGCATGGCCTCCATCCGGGCCTTCATCCGCGCGGACTCGTCGGCCGTGGGGGAGAGCGACGGCAGGCTGCGGTCGAGCGCGGCGGCCAGCGCCAGCTCGTGCTCCAACTCGTCGTCCATGGGTGGGCCGAGGGGTGACCCCGACTCTCCCCATGCGGCGTACCGCTGTGGGTCCTTGCCCTGACCGGCGGGCATGTTGGCCGTCCTCACTGCATCCCTGCGCTGTCGCACATCGCTGCGCTTTCCCGACGTTGACAAGCACAACGAGCGGAAGCGCAGGTGGTTACGTCGCTCAGACCGTTCACCGCATCGAGGGGGTCACTCGCCGAACCTGTAACAACGGGAGGCGCGTCGGCGATATGGCGCGCCACCGGCGAGGGTGTCATCGGACACCGTCCGGCATCAGCTGCGCGAGCCGTTTCACGGCCCGGTGCTGGAGGGCTTTCACCGCACCTTCGTTGCGGTCCATCTTCACCGCGGTCTCCGCGACGGAGAGGCCGTTGAGGAAGCGCAGGATGATGCATTCGCGCTGGTCGGGGTTGAGCATGTCGATGGCGCGGAGCAGGGCGTCGCGGGTGGCGCCCTCGAGGACGAGCTGCTCGGGGCCCTCTGTGGTGGGGGGCGCGATGTCGACGATGTTGTCGGTCGTCGACTCGAGGCGGTAGCGGCTCGACTTGACCTGGTCGAACACGAGGTTGCGAGCGATCGTCACGAACCAGGCCCCGATGTCGCGACCCTGATAGGTGACGGAGTTGATGCGCCGCAGTGCCCGCAGGAACGTCTCGTGAGTCAGGTCCTCGGCGGTTCCGCGATCACCCATCCGATACACGATGTAGCGGAACACGACGTCGTGGTAGCGCTCGTAGAGGCGGCCGAACGCCGCGGTGTCGCCGTTCTGGCTGGCCTTCACCAACGCCCACGAGCCCTCGCCGTCCTCGTCGGGTTCGAGGAGCTCGGCGGCTGCCGTCACGTGAGGTTCCTCCCGCTGCGTCGACGGGTGGGCGTCGGGCCCGGGGTGCCGGGTCGTGTCGCCCGGGACGGTGCGTCCCGGTCCGGCGCCGCCGCCCTGCGGTGCCGGGGCGTCCCCGGGTCGCTGGACGGGCATGGGGGCCGGGCCGCCGGCAGGCCGGGTGTCGGGGCACCCGGCCGGGTCCGGCTCGGTCGGCCGCGGGACGGAGGGCGCGGGGACCGTGGCGGCCGGGGGGCCGACCGGGTCCGCGCGGACGAGCCGCGGCGGTCGCATCGAACGGGTCATGAGGCGCTGCGCGCCTCACCGGCCGCAGCGGACCCCCAGGCAGTGCTCGGCGTTGAGGCCGGCGGTGCGCTGGTGACGAGCTGCATGCCACTCCCTCGGGTGAGTCTTCGCGTCGAACCGTTCGGTCCGGCGTTGAGTCGTTTGTAGCGGCGGAGCATACGACCGATCGAGGGCCCCCCAACGGCGCATCGCCGGTCGCCCACGCCGGTATCCGGTGAGCGGACGACTACTTACGGTGAACGGTTCTCGCCTCGTCGAGTGGTGATGGTCACTCTGGGTGTCGCCTCTTGCGCCGTTCCGGGAGGGACCCGGTGGCCACCCGTGCCACACTCGCCGGGGCTTGTTCCGACCGTCCCGAGACCGAGGGAGAACCGCCGTGCAGAGCCAGCAGGACGAGGCCTTCGCAGCGGGCGGGGCCGATGCCCCGACGCACCTCGCCGATCTCGTCCGGCGGGCGGCGCGCCGGACCCCGGACGCGACGGCGATCGTCGACGTGTCGGCGGGGACGTCGCTGACCTGGGCCGAGTTCGACGCCGCCGTGGACGACGAGGCCGACCGCCTGCGCACCGCCGGAGCGGGCCCCGGGGACCGTGTCGTCATCGCCCTCGACAACGGCGCGCCGCTGTGCGTCGCGCTGTTCGGGGCGCTGCGCATCGACGCCGTCGCGGTGCCCGTCGCACCCCGGTCGGTTCCGCGAGAGCTCGACGCAGTGCTCACCAGTTGCTCACCGAGCGTGGTCGTGGCGGCCTCGGATGGCCGCATCGCGGAGTCGATCAACGGTCGCTCGACGATCGTGTCGCTCGCGCCGCCCGACGTGTCGTCGGCGGGAGGTGCGCGCAGCGGTCGCGAACGATCGGTGAGCGGCAAGGGTGTCGAGCGTGTCGCGGACGGTCCGGAGACGGGGCACGGCGGCGAGGCGATCGCGCTCGTCGTCTACACGTCCGGGACCACCGGGACGCCGCGTGGAGTGATGCTGTCGCACCGGGCGCTGCTCGCGAACCGGGTGCAGCAGGGGGCCGTCCGCCCCGCGCCGGTCACACCCGTCGACCGTGTCCTGCTGTCCCTGCCGCTGTTCCACGTCTTCGGGCTGGCGGCGGGCCTGCTGCAGGTCTGCCACGCCGGCGCGACGGTCGTCCTCACCCGGCGGTTCGACCCCGAGCAGTCGACGGCGCTGCTGGCCGACGAGCGGATCAGCGTCGTCGGCGGGGTGCCGTCGATGTACCGGGCGCTGCTCGACCTGCCCGCCGACCGGCTGCGCGACGCGTTCGCCGGGGTGCGGCTGTGCACCTCGGGCGGCGCGCCGCTGCCCCGCGAGTGGCTCGCCGCGTTCCGCGAGGCGACCGGGCTCGACCTGTACGAGGGCTACGGCCTCAGCGAGTGCGGGCCCGTGCTGACCAGCGCGCTCGTCGGCGGGCGCGCGAAGCCGGGGTCCGTGGGCGCGCCGTTGCCCGGGGTGGAGCTGCGCCTCGTCGACATCGAGGGCGTCCCGATCTCGGGTCGTGCCACCCCCGAGGACGCCGAGCAGGAGATGGAGGACGGTTCCGACGACGAGGACACCGGACTCGTCGCCACCCGCGGCCCCCACCTCTTCTCCGGATACTGGCCCGACGGGCACGGCGGCCCCGACGCCGACGGGTGGTTCCGCACCGCCGACGTCGGTTACCTCGACGCCGACGGCGACCTCCATCTCGTCGACCGCTCGTCGGACCTGGTGATCGTCAACGGCTTCAACGTCTACCCGCGTGAGGTCGAGCAGGTCCTCGCCGAGCTGGACACGGTGGCGGAGGCTGCGGTCGTCGGCGTCCCCGACGACCGCAGCGGCGAGGCGGTCAAGGCCGTCGTCGTCCGGGCCGGGGACGCGGAGCTCACCGAGGACGACGTCGTCGCGCACTGCCGGGCGCGGCTCGCCCGGTTCAAGGTGCCCGCCGTCGTGGAGTTCGTCGACGCCCTGCCCCGGACACCGACCGGCAAGGTCGCCCGGCGCAGACTCTGATCCGGGCGCGCGGACCACCGCGCGCGACTCCCACCCCTACATGGAGAAGGTGCACTGATGACCGACGCGCGGGTGACGGTGCTGACGCGGGTGAACTGCTCGGCGTGCGAGCGGGCCGAGGCCGACGTCGCGCGGATCTGCGACGAGCTCGGCGTCGCCTGGTCGGCCGTCGACGTCGACGGGGACGCGGAGCTGCGTGCCGAGTTCGGCGACCGCATCCCGGTGGTCATGGTCGACGGCGCCGAGCACACGACGTGGAAGGTCGACGAGCCCGCGCTGCGCGCCGCGCTCGGCTGACCGGCATGGGGCGGTCCCGGCGCGTCGAACCGCGGGTCACCCCGCGCCCGGACGACCTGTCGTGACGACGACAGCGCCGACGGTGATCCCGCGGGCGCTCGCGGCGCTGCTGGGCGTGCTGTCCGTCGGCGCCGCCGTCGGGGCCGGGCACCTCGTCGCCGGTCTCGTGTCGCCGGCGTCGTCGCCGTACGTGGCGGTCGGCGACGTGGCGATCCGGCTGTCGCCGCAGCCGGTCGTCGAGTTCGCGAAGTCGGCGTTCGGCACCTCCGACAAGCCGGTCCTGCTCGCGGGGATGGCCGTCGTGCTGGTGGTCGCCGCTGTCGCCGCGGGCCTGGCGTCGCGCCGGACACCGCGCGCGGGCGTCGTGACGATCGTGGTCCTGGGCGTGCTGGGCCTGGCCGCCGTCACGGTGGCGCCGACCTTCTCGCCGCTGGACATCGTCGCGCCGGCCGTGTCGGTCGCTGCGGGCGTGCTGGTCTTCCGCACGCTGCACGAGCTCGCCCTGGCCGCGGCCGCCCCGGCGCGGCCGGTGCCGGGGACGCCCCCGGGCCGGGTGTCGCGGCGGCACGTGCTGGTCGGCACCTCGGCCGCGGTCGGGCTGGGCGCGCTCGCGGCCGGCGCCGGCGGGATCGCCCTGTCGGGCGGCATCGAGGAGTCGCGGGCACAGGTCGCCGCCCGGCTGGCCGGGCTGGACGTGGTGCGCCGCGCGCCTGCCGTCCCGCCCGGGGTCGACTGGGCCGCCGAGCTGGGGACGACACCGTTCCTCACCTCGAACCGCGACTTCTACCGGATCGACACGGCGCTGCGGATCCCCGCGCAACGGGCCGCGGACTGGTCGCTGCGCATCCACGGGATGGTCGGCGCCGAGCGGACGCTGCGTTTCGACGACCTGCTGGCCCGGCCGATGATCGAGAAGACCGTCACGCTGGCGTGCGTCTCCAACGAGGTCGGCGGCTCCCTGATCTCGACGGCCACGTTCGTCGGGGTGCCGCTGCGTGACCTGCTCGCCGAGACGGGTGTCGCGCGCGGCGCCGAGCAGATCTTCACGACGAGCAACGACGGCTGGACCGCGGGCACCCCGACCGAGGTGGTCATGGAGGCCGACCGCGACGCCATGCTCGCGATCGCGATGAACGGCGAGCCGCTGCCTCCGGAGCACGGCTTCCCCGTGCGGATGGTAGTGCCGGGGCTCTACGGCTTCGTCTCGGCCACCAAGTGGATCACCGACATGGAGCTGACGACGTTCTCCGCGCGACAGTCCTACTGGCTGCGCAACGGCTGGGCGCAGGAGGCCCCGATCAAGACCGAGGCGCGCATCGACCTGCCCCGCGGCACGGTCCCCGCCGGCCGGGTGACCGTCGCGGGGCTCGCGTGGTCGCAGCCGCGCGGTGTCTCGAAGGTCGAGGTGCACGTCGACGGCGGCCCGTGGCAGGTCGCGGAGCTGGCCACCGAGGTGTCGGGCAGCACGTGGCGGATGTGGCGGACGACCTTCGACCTGGCCGCGGGCAGCCACACCGTGCAGTGCCGGGCCACCGACGCCGACGGCGAGACCCAGGTGGAGCGGCGCGCCGACCCGGTCCCCGACGGGGCCACCGGCTGGCCGGCGACGATCTTCACGGTGCGCTGAGGCCCCGCGGCGGACGCGGCCTCCGGACGGCCGGGGAGAATGGTCCCGGTGCGCACGCCCACCCGGATCGCCGCCGTCGCCGTCACGGCCACCCTGACGGTCGCGCTCGCCGCCTGCACCGGCACGTCCCCCTCGACCGGGACGGGTCCGCCGCCCGCGTCCTCGACGGCGGCCCCCAGCTCGGTGCCCGCGCCGGTGAGCGACGGCGTCACCACGACCGCCGACGTCTTCGGCCCGGGGTGCTCGCAGCTGCCGCAGGGCAGCGCCCCCGGGTCGCCGACCGCCATGGGTCCGCTGCGCGTCGTCGCGGCGGCGGCGACCAACCCGCTGCTCACCACGCTGGCCGCCGCCATCGGCACGGTCCCCGGGCTCGGCGACAGCCTCGACGCCCAGCCGGGCCTGACGGTGTTCGCGCCGGCCGACACCGCGTTCGTCGCGTTGCGGGGGCAGCTGGGCGCGGCCGCGTACGACGCCCTGCTGGCCGACCCGAACAAGCTCGGTGCGTTGCTGCAGTACCACGTCGCCGGCACCCGTCACGACGCCGCGACGCTCGTCGCGGCCCGCACCAGCGGCGAGCTCACGGGTGGCGTGCTGACGATCGGCGGCACCCCGCAGGACCCGACCGTCACCGACGGCAAGGGGGACGTCGCCACCGTCCTCTGCGGGAACATCCCCACCGCCAACGCCACCGTCTTCGTGATCGACAAGGTGCTGACGCCCGCGTCGTGACGCCGCCCGTCGCGGTCGCGCCGATCGTCGTCGGCCGGTGCGAGCCAGGTCACGTCGGGTCGTCCCCCACAGCGGAACGACCCGGACACGGGCGGTGAGCGGCGCTCCAGGCACGCCCACCGGTCGGTCCCGTGAACCGCACGGATGAGCACGTCATCGACCAAGATCGCAACTTTGTGCGGGCCTTCACAAGCGGCTACCGTGTCGACATCGCCGCCCGCCGGTCCCGGGAATCCGGGTCTCCCGTGCTGGGCTCGGCGAGCCGGAGCCGGTCGCCGAACGTGGGACCGGGTGAATTCGAGGAGAACCCAGCGTGACGTTGCCGCCGCACGCCGGTGACCCACAGTCCGGTGCGAACGGCACGGGCCCTGTCGACGGCGCCGCCCCCGCGGCCGCCGCACCCGTCGTGCGCGCCATCCCGGAGGCCACCGTCGCCCGGCTCGCGGTGTACCTGCGCATGCTCGGCGAGCTCGCCGAACAGGGCGCGGACACCGTGTCGAGCGAGGAGCTGGCCACCGCGAGCGGGGTCAACTCGGCGAAGCTGCGCAAGGACCTCTCCTACATCGGCTCCTACGGCATCCGTGGCGTCGGCTACGAGGTCCGCTCCCTGCACCACCAGATCGAACGCACCCTCGGGCTCGACGAGCCGCAGACCGTCGCGGTCGTCGGTATCGGCAACCTCGGCCACGCGCTCGCCGGGTACGGCGGCTTCGGCGGCCGCGGCTTCCCCGTCACCGCGTTGTTCGACATCGACCCCGACCTCGTCGGGATCCACATCAACGGCATCCTCGTCGACCACGTCCGCGACATCGCGCGGGTGTGCATCGAGCGAGGTGTGACGATCGGCCTGGTGGCGACGCCCGGCCCTGCCGCGCAGTCGGTGTGCGACCAGCTGGTCTCCGCCGGCGTGCGGTGCATCCTCAACTTCGCCCCCGTGGTCCTGCAGGTCCCGCCGCAGGTCGAGGTACGCAAGGTCGACCTGGCCGTCGAGCTGCAGGTCCTGGCCTTCCACGTCGCCCGGCGCCGTACGGCCGAGGACACGGTACGGGCCTCGCTCGACGGAGCGGCCGCCGGTCACCTCGCGGCCGTCCCGAACAGCCCGGTGGCCACCAACGGCCACGGGGCGGTCAACGGATCGGCGGTGTCATAGAGGTGAGTGTGCTGGTCGTGGGTATGTCCCACCGGACCGCGCCCGTCGCCCTCCTCGAAGAGGCGACGGTCGGGCCCGACGACGTGCCCAAGCTGCTCGACGAGATGCTGCGTGCCGAGCACGTCAGCGAGGTCGTGCTGCTCACCACGTGCAACCGGATCGAGATCTACGCCGTCGTCGACGCCTTCCACGGCGGCCTCACCGACGTCTCCGGTGTCCTCGCCCGCCACTCCGGGCTCCCGCTGACCGACCTCACCGACCACCTCTACGTGCACTACGCGGCGTCGGCCGTGCAGCACCTGTTCTCGGTGTCGGCCGGGCTCGACTCGATGGTCGTCGGCGAGTCCCAGATCCTCGGCCAGCTGCGGTCCGCCTACGCGGTCGCCGACGAGACCGGGTCCGTCGGCCGCGTCCTGCACGAGCTGTCGCAGCAGGCGCTGCGCGTCGGCAAGCGGGTCCACGCGAGCACCGGGATCGACGCCGCAGGAGCCTCGGTCGTCTCCGAGGCCCTCGCCGACGCCTCCCGCAGTCTCGGCCGCGAACCCGGGGACCTCCACGGGACCAAGGCCGTCGTCGTCGGCGCCGGTGCCATGGGAGCGCTGGCCGCTGCGCACCTGCGCCGCGCCGGGGCCGGCGAGGTCGTCGTCCTCAACCGCTCGGTGGATCGCGCCGAACGCTTGGCCGCCAAGACCTCCGAGGCCGGCACCCCCGCCCGCGCGGGCACCCTCGACCTGCTGCCCGTCGAGCTGGCCGACGCCGACGTCCTCGTCACCTGCACCGGCTCCGTCGGCATCGTCGTCGGCCGCGAACCCGTCGCCGCCGCCCGCGCCACCACCGGTGCGCCACTCGTCGTCTGCGACCTCGGGCTGCCCCGCGACGTCGACCCGGCCGTCGTCGACGTCCCCGGCGTCACCGTCGTCGACCTGGAGACGCTGCAGCGCCGCCTCACCGACCGGGTCGACACCGCCGACGCCGACGTCGTGGCCGCGGCCCGCACCATCGTCGCCGACGAGGCGCAGTCCTACCTCGCCTCGCAGCGCTCCGCCGAGGTCACCCCGACCGTCACCGCACTGCGCCGCCGCGCCTCCGAGGTCGTCGACGCCGAGCTGCTGCGCCTGGACTCCCGGCTGCCCGACATCGACCCCGCCGTCCGCGACGAGTTCGTCCGCTCGGTGCGCCGCGTCGTCGACAAGCTCCTCCACACGCCGACGGTGCAGGTCAAGCGCCTCGCGGAAGGCCCCGACGGCGACAGCTACGCCCAGGCGCTGCGGCTGCTGTTCGAGCTCGACCCGCAGACCACCGCGGCCGTCGCCACCCCCGGCGTGACCGGCACGTCCGCCCGCCCGGGCGACGACGTCGTCGCCGCGCTCGGCGTCGAGCTCCGCGAGCCCCGCGCCGACGAGGAGGCGACCCGATGACCGCCGCCACCTCCGGGGTGCTGCGCATCGGCACCCGGCCCAGCGCGCTCGCGATGGCCCAGTCCGGACTGATCGCCGACCGGCTGCGGGCCGCCGGGCACACCGTCGAGCTCGTCCCCGTGTCCACACCGGGCGACCGCTCCAGCGCTCCCGTCGCCGAGCTGGGCGTCGGGGTGTTCGTCTCCGCCGTGCGCGACGCAGTCGCCACGGGCGAGGTCGACATCGCGATCCACTCCTACAAGGACCTGCCGACCGCGCCCGACCCCCGGCTCGTCCTCGTCGCCGTCCCCGGCCGCGAGGACCCCCGCGACGCCCTCGTTGCCCGCGACGGCAAGGTCCTCGGTGAGCTGTCGTCCGGATCGCGCATCGGCACCGGGTCCCCGCGCCGCACCGTCCAGCTCGACGCCCTCGGCCTCGGCCTGGAGGTCGTCGCGATCCGCGGCAACGTCGACACCCGGATCGGCAAGGTCCGCTCCGGCGAGCTCGACGGCGTCGTCGTCGCCGCCGCCGGACTGCGCCGCCTCGGTCGCATCGACGAGGCCACCGAACTGCTCGAACCCGTGCAGATGCTGCCCGCGCCCGCCCAGGGCGCGCTGGCGGTGGAATGCCGGGCCGGCGAGCTCGGCAGTACCGAGCACGAGCTCGCAACCATGCTCACCGCACTGCTCGACGACCCGGCCGCCCGTGCGGCCGTCACCGCCGAGCGCGCCGTCCTCGCAACCCTCGAGGCCGGCTGCAGCGCACCGATCGGTGCGCTGGCCGACGTCGTCTCCGACATCGATGACGCAGGACGGGTGGTGGACCGGCTGTCGCTCCGAGCGGTGGTCGGCACGGCGGACGGCGAGCTCCTGCGCGCCTCCGTCCAGGGAGAGATCGACGACGCCGAGAAGCTCGGTGCGGCACTCGCCGCCGAGCTGCTCGACATGGGCGCCGACACGTTGCCGGGAACGGCCGGGCGCCAGGAGAACCGCTGGATCGGGAGTTCCGAATGACAAAGGCCACACCAACCCCCGGCCGGATCGCTTTCGTGGGCAGCGGCCCGGGCGACCCCGGGCTGCTGACCGTACGGGCGCGTGACGCCATCGCGGCGGCGCCGCTCGTCGTCGCCGACCCCGACGTGCCGGAGGAGATCACCGCACTCATCGCCGACGGTGCGGAGGTGCGTCCCGCCGTCGGCCAGCCCGCCGACGTCGCGGCCGACCTCGTCACCGAGGCGGGCGCGGGCCGGGCCGTGATCCGGCTGGTCAGCGGGGACCCGCTGACCACCGACGCGGTCATCGCCGAAGCCAGGGCCGTCGCCGACGCCGGCATCCCCTTCGACGTCGTGCCCGGCGTCCCCGCCGGCACCGCGGTCCCCGCCTACGCGGGTGTCCCGCTCGGCTCCGGCCACGTCGAGGCCGACGTGCGTGCGGGCGTCGACTGGGCGCGCATCGCGTCGGTCCCCGGACCGCTCGTGCTGCACGCCACGGCCGCGCACCTGTCCGAGGTCGCCGTCGGGCTGACCGACCAGGGCGTGCCCGCCGACACCCGCGTCGCCGTCACCGCCGGTGGCACGCGCAACACCCAGCGGACCGTCGACTCCACGCTCGCCGCCATGGCGGGCGAGGCCGGCGACCTCGAGGGCCCGCTGGTGCTGTCGATCGGGGTGGAGGCCGCCGAGCGCGCCGAGCTGTCGTGGTGGGAGTCGCGCGCCCTCTACGGGTGGCGCGTCCTCGTCCCGCGCACGAAGGACCAGGCGGGCGCCATGAGCGACCGGCTGCGCGTGCACGGTGCGATCCCGGAGGAGGTCCCCACCATCGCGGTGGAGCCTCCCCGCTCGCCCACCCAGATGGAGCGCGCCGTCAAGGGCCTCGTCGACGGCCGCTACCAGTGGGTCGTCTTCACCTCGACCAACGCGGTGCGTGCGGTCTGGGAGAAGTTCGCCGAGTTCGGTCTCGACGCCCGCGCGTTCTCCGGCGTCAAGATCGCCTGCGTCGGCGCCGCGACCGCGGCAAAGGTCCGCGCGTTCGGCATCGTCCCGGAGATCGTGCCGGACATCGACGAGTCCCAGCAGTCCACCTCCGAGGGCCTGCTGGAGATCTTCCCGCCGTACGACGACGTGCTCGACCCGGTCGACCGGGTCCTGCTCCCGCGGGCCGACATCGCCACCGAGACCCTCGCCGCCGGTCTGCGCGACCGCGGCTGGGAGATCGACGACGTCACCGCCTACCGGACCGTCCGGGCGGCCCCGCCGCCCGCGCCGATCCGCGAGGCCATCAAGACCGGCGGCTTCGACGCGGTGTGTTTCACCTCGTCGTCGACCGTCCGGAACCTGGTGGGCATCGCGGGCAAGCCACACGCCCGCACGCTGGTGGCCTGCATCGGCCCGGCCACCGCCGAGACCGCCCGCGAGTTCGGACTGCGTGTCGACGTGCAGCCCGAGCACGCGCTGGTCCCGTCGCTGGTCGACGCCCTGGCCGCGCACGCCGCCAAGCTGCGCGCCGAGGGTGCCCTGCCGCCGCCGAAGAAGGCCAAGGCGCGCAGGCGCTGACCCGTCGTCACCGTCCGCGGGCGGCCACTCCCTCCGGGGGTGGCCGCCCGCGGTCGTTCCCGGGGCGTCCTGCCCGGTGTCCCGGGGTCCGCGCACGTGGGGTTCAGCGAGCAGGGGCCCGCGTGTGCCGGGCCGGGTCGGGGGCGTGCTCGGGCGTCTGCGGGCGGTCGTAGGCTCGGGTGATGGGTTTCCCCGCGCAGCGTCCGCGCCGGCTCCGCACGACCCCCGCGATGCGCCGGCTCGTCGCCGAGACCGACCTCACCCCGCGCCACCTCGTCCTCCCGATGTTCGTCAAGGAGGACGCGACCGAGCCGGTGCCGATCGCGTCGATGCCCGGGGTCGTCCAGCACACCCGCGACTCGCTGCGCAAGGCCGCCGCCGAGGCCGTGGCGGCGGGCGTCGGCGGGCTGATGCTGTTCGGCGTGCCCGCGGTCCGCGACGCCCGCGGGAGCGCCGGGACCGACCCCGACGGCGTCCTCAACGTCGCCCTGCGCGAGGTGAAGGCCGAGGTCGGCGACGACACGGTGCTGATGGCCGACACCTGCCTCGACGAGTTCACCGACCACGGCCACTGCGGCGTCCTCGACGACAGCGGCCGCGTCGACAACGACGCCACCCTCGCCGTCTACGCCGAGATGGGTGTCGCCCAGGCCGGGTCCGGCGCCGACCTGCTCGGACCCAGCGGGATGATGGACGGCCAGGTCGGCGTCCTGCGCGAGGCGCTCGACGACGCCGGGTTCGCCGACACCGGCATCCTCGCCTACACCGCCAAGTACGCCTCGGCGTTCTACGGCCCGTTCCGCGAGGCCGTCGACTCCCAGCTCAAGGGCGACCGCAAGACCTACCAGCAGGACGGCGCCAACCTCCGCGAGGCGATGCGCGAGCTCGCCCTCGACCTCGAGGAGGGCGCCGACATGGTGATGGTCAAGCCCGCCATGGCCTACCTCGACGTCCTGCGGTCGGTCGCCGATGTCGCCGACGTCCCCGTCGCGGCCTACCAGGTGTCGGGGGAGTACGCGATGATCGAGGCCGCCGCCGCCAACGGCTGGATCGACCGCGACCGCGCCGTCCTCGAAACCGTCACCGGAATACGACGAGCGGGCGCCGACATCGTCCTCACGTACTGGGCGACGGAAATCGCCGCTCGGCTGGGTGAGAACTGACGTTCGACGTCACGGTTCGTGCAGGCATCTGGACAGGGATCGGGCGTCTGCATACCTTTCGGCGCATGACGTCACCCTCCGACCCTCAGTGGCAGGGTCAGCCCGCCCCGGGCTACGGTCCGCCCCCCCGGTCAGGGGGATCCGCAGCAGGGTGGCTACCCGCCTCCCGGCTACCAACAGCCGGGCTACCCCCAGCAGGGCGGCTACCAGCAGCAGCCCTACCAGCAGCCCGGGTACCCGCAGCAGCCGCAGCAGCCCTACGGCCAGCCCGGCTACGGCCAGCCTGGTTACGGTCAGCCCGGTTACGGACAGCAACCGTACGGTCAGCAGCCCTACGGCGCGCAGCCCGGCTACGGGCAGCAGAAGCCGGTGCCGCCGGGTGCGCCCGGACCCATCCCCGAGTGGTGGGAGCGGCTCGTCGGCCGCATCATCGACAACATCATCTATGGCGTCGTCGCCGGCATCATCATGAGCATCGCCGTCTCGATCGCGATCTCCAGTGCGATCTCGAGCGCGAGCATCGGTGGCTCGTACAGCTACGGCGGCGCGGTCATCATCGTCGTCATCGCCGGGGTCCTCTCGGGTCTGCTCTACGCGGTCTACGACTTCCTGATGCACTCCCGCAACGGTCAGACCCTCGGCAAGATGGTCATGAAGACCCGCCTGGTCGCGCCCGACGGCAGCAAGCCCACCCAGGCGACGCTGATGAAGCGGTCCGCCATCTACCCGGGTGTCTTCGCGCTGACGGGTCTGCTGGCGTTCCTCGACGTCGGCAGCTACACGATCATCTCGCTGGCCGTCGGCATCTTCACGCTCATCGACGGCATCTTCGTCATCACCGAGGTGCCGCTGCGCCGGGCGCTGCACGACAAGTGGGCCAACACGATCGTCATCAAGTCCCAGTAGGCCCGTCCGCTCCTGCCTCGCGGCCCCGGCACCCTCACGGTGCAGGGGCCGTGTCGTGTCCGGACGAGCCCGAACGCGCTCCGCGCCGAGCGTGTGACGAGCGCAGCGGGCCCGCGCCGCGACACGTTCGCCGTCGGGGGCGGTCGTGAACGTGTGACGAGCGCGGGCCGGTCGCGCCGGTGACACGTCCGGGGGGTTGGTCGTCGGCGGACCGGGGCGCTCGCGTCACCCGGGCGGGCGTCCGTTTCATCCGGCCGGACGCACGTGATGGCGGCATGATCAGGCACCGATCCGACGAATCCGTTCGTGATGGGAGCCACATGAGCCAGGACCCGGGCCACCCCGAGAACCAGGGCCAGCAGCCTCCGCCCCCGGAGAGCTGGCAGGACCAGCCCACCCAGTACAACGCCGCCCCGGACTACGGCACCGGTTCCAGCGCCGCCCAGAACTGGGGCCAGCAGGCCCAGCAGCCGCCGGCCGGCGGCCCCGGCTACGGCGCACCCACCGGCCCGCCGCCGGGCTACGGCGGCCCGCCTCCCGGGTACGGCGGCCCCGGTGGACCTGGCGGACCGGCAGGCCCGTCGGCAGGGCTGCCCCCGGGCAAGAACTTCGTCGGCGCCCTGTTCGACTTCGACTTCAACTTCTTCGCGACGCCGGTCGTGGTGAAGGTGCTCTACATCATCGGCATGGTGGTGATCGGGCTCGGTTGGCTGGCGGCGATCGTCACCGGCTTCATCGGCAACGGCCTGCTGGGCGGCATCCTCGCCCTGGTGCTGGGTGCCGTCGTCGCGCTGTTCTACCTGATCCTGTTCCGGGTGACCCTGGAGTTCTACTACGCGGTCGTGCGCATGTCCGAGGACATCCACCACCGCCGCTGGCCGTGAGCGTCCGCGCTTCCGTGTCCGCGTCCCCGCCCCGGCACCGTCCGGGGCGGGGGGTTCGTGGACAGCGTTCCCGGTCGGTCATACGGTGGGCGATGTGAGCACTCCGCCCGACCGCGGCGAGGACAAGCCGACGGGCTACCTCCCGGGCAGCTACCAGCGTCAGAACGACCAGGAGCCCGGCCCCGACCTGCGCAAGGACGGCGACTCCGGGGCCGACGACCGTCCCGCGCCCGGCCCGACCCACGAGGGCGGCGGCCGGCACGCGGCGGGCGGCTGGGACCAGCAGCAGTACGTCGGGCAGCAGTACCCGCAGCCGCAGTACCCCCAGCAGCCCTACGGCGGGCAGCCGCAGTACGGCCAGCCGCAGCCGTGGACGCCGCCGGGCCAGGAGCAGCAGCAGTACGGCCAGTACGGCCAGCAGCCGCCCCGGTACAGCGAGCAGTACGGCCAGCAGCCCTACGGCGGCCAGCCGCAGTACGGGCAGCAGCAGGGCTACAACATCTACAACCCGTACGCCGACGCCGGACCGGCCTACGGCGGCGGGGGCGAGGAGCCGGCGCGTGACGTGAAGCGTCCCGTGCCGGTGTGGATCGGGATGATCCTGCTCGTGATCAGCGCGCTGCCCTACCTGGCGGGCGGCGTCGTCATCGCGGTGGCGAGCAACCAGATCACGTCGCGGATCTCGACCGACGACCTCGCGAAGCTGCAGCAGGTCGGGATCAATCTCGCCCAGATCGCGCTGGTCGTGGGCGTCGTGTTCATCGTGTTCGCGCTGATCCACATCGCGCTGGCCGTCGCCGCTTTCCTCGGGAAGAACGGTGGCCGGATCTCGATCACGGCGCTCGTCGTGCTGTACACGCTGGTCGTGGTCGGTGGGCTCGTGGTCCTGTTCGTGGGGGCGGGCAGCCAGAACGTGAGCCTCACCGTCTCGTCCGACCCGCTGTCGCTGCTGATCGGCTTCGGCCCGCTCGTGCTCTCGATCATCGGGGTGATCCTGCTGTTCGTCGGCAACGCGTCGGCGTGGTACCGGTCACGACGACGCTGATCCGGGAGGGGGCCGCCCGCACGGGACGCGGGCGGCTGCCAGACTGGAGGTCGTGAGCTCGTCGACGCACGCCGCGCAGGTATCCGAGGTCTCGGCCCAGCTGTTCGAGCGGGCGGGCGCCGCCATCCCCGGCGGGGTCAACTCGCCGGTGCGGGCGTTCAACGCGGTCGGCGGGACCCCGCGGTTCATGGTCTCCGCCACCGGCCCCTGGCTGACCGACGCCGACGGCAACCGCTACGTCGACCTCGTGTCGTCGTGGGGTCCGATGATCCTGGGCCACGCGCACCCGCAGGTCGTCGACGCCGTGCAGGCCGCGGCGGCGGGCGGGCTGTCGTTCGGCGCGCCCACGCCGGCCGAGATCGAGCTGGCCGAGGAGATCATCGGACGGGTCGGCCCCGTCGAGCAGGTGCGGCTGGTCAACTCCGGCACCGAGGCCACGATGAGCGCCATCCGGCTGGCCCGGGGCATCACCGGCCGCACGGTGATCGTCAAGTTCGCGGGCTGCTACCACGGCCATGTCGACGCGCTGCTCGCCGAAGCGGGCTCCGGCGTCGCGACGCTCGGCCTGCCGACGAGCCCGGGCGTCACCGGTGCGCAGGCGGCCGACACGGTCGTCGTGCCCTACAACGACATCGATGCGGTCCGCGCGGTGTTCGCCGCCCGCGGGCCCGAGATCGCGTGCGTGATCACCGAGCCCGCCGCGGGCAACATGGGCGCGGTCGCGCCGGTCGCCGGGTTCAACGAGGGCCTGCGTGAGATCACCCGCGAGCACGGCGCGCTGCTGATCATGGACGAGGTCATGACGGGTTTCCGGGTGAGCGCGTCGGGCTGGCACGGCATCGACGGCGTCGCGGGCGACCTGTACACGTTCGGCAAGGTCATGTCGGGCGGGCTGCCCGCGGCGGCGTTCGGCGGCTCCCGCGAGCACATGTCCCACCTCGCCCCCGCCGGGCCGGTGTACCAGGCGGGCACCCTGTCGGGGAACCCGGTGGCCGTCGCGGCCGGGCTGGCGACGCTGCGGCTCGCCGACGCCGACGTCTACCGCGCGCTCGACGCCAACTCCCGCCGCCTCGGCGGCCTGATCACCGACGCGCTCGCCGCCGCCGGGGTCACCCACCGCGTGCAGTACGCGGGCAACCTGCTGTCGGTGTTCTTCAGCGAGGACCTCGTCATCGACTACGCCGGCGCCAAGGCCGCGCAGACCCACCGGTTCGCGCCGTTCTTCCACGCCCTGCTCGAACGCGGCGTCTACCCGCCGCCGAGCGCGTTCGAGGCCTGGTTCGTCTCCGCGGCCCTCGACGACGACGCGTTCGCCGTCATCGCCGACGCCCTGCCCGCCGCGGCCGCGGCGGCGGCCGCCGCATGACCACCGGGGTGCGGACGCTCGTGCACATGCTGCGCCACGGCGAGGTGCACAACCCCGAGGGGATCCTCTACGGGCGGCTCCCCGGCTACCACCTGTCCGAGCGCGGTCGTGAGCAGGCCGAGACCGTCGCGAAGACGCTGGTGGACAACGACATCGCCGTCGTCGTCGCCTCCCCGCTGCTGCGGGCGCAGGAGACTGCGGCGCCGATCGCCGCGGCGCACGGGGTCGAGATCGTCACCGAGGACGGGCTCATCGAGTCGGAGAACCGGTTCGAGGGCACGACGTTCGGCGTCGGCGACGGGGCGCTGCGCCGGCCCGCGAACTGGCCGCTGATGCGCGACCCCTTCACCCCGTCGTGGGGCGAGCCGTACCTGCGCATCGCGCACCGCATGCTCGGCGCGGCGCACCACGCCCGCGAGCTCGCCGAGGGCCGCGAGGCGGTGTGCGTGTCCCATCAGCTGCCCATCTGGACGTTGCGCCGCTACCTGCAGGGCAAGCGGCTCTGGCACGACCCGCGTCGCCGGCAGTGTGCGCTCGCGTCGCTGACGACGCTGGAGTTCACCGGCCAGGAGCTCAGCGGCCTGCACTACAGCGAGCCCGCCGGGTCGAGCGACCCCACCGTGACCGGCGCATGAGACGGCTCCTCCCCGCGGTCGCGGCGCTGCTCGCGGTCCTCGTCCTCGCCGGTTGCGGCACCACCGGCAAGGACGCCGTCGTCACCGGCCAGGAGTTCCAGTTCGTGGCGCCCGGCGGGAAGACGACGATCCTCTACGACCCGCCGTCCTCCCGCAGTGCGCTGCCCCCGCTGAACGGCGACAGCCTGCTCAAGCCGGGCACGACGATCGGCACCGACGACTACGAGGGCAAGGTGCTCGTCGTCAACATCTGGGGGTCGTGGTGCGGGCCGTGCCGCGCGGAGGCGCCTGACCTGGAGTTCGCGCTGGAGCAGACCGGTCCGCAGGGCGTCGACATGCTCGGCATCGACGTGCGCGACGACCGAGCCGCGGCCACCGACTTCGTCACCGACCGGGGACTGAAGTACCAGTCGATCTTCGATCCGCCCGGCAGGACCCTCGCCGCGCTCTCGGGCTACCCGCGCAACACGGTCCCGTCGACGATCGTGCTCGACCGGCAGCACAGGGTCGCCGCGGTGTTCCTGACGCGCGTGCAGCCCAGCGACCTGATCCCGCTGCTCCTGCGGGTCGCAGCCGAACCGCCGGCCTGACCGGTGGGCGCCGCCACACACGCACTACACGCTGTAGAACCCGGTGGGGCAGCCGGGCACCCGCAGACTTACCCTGATCGGTGATGGACGCGTCTACCGCCCTCGCGATATCGGGACCGCTGCTGGTCGCAGCGGCGGTCGCCGTGCTCGCCGGAGCGGTCAGCTTCGCGTCCCCGTGCGTGGTCCCGCTCGTCCCCGGCTACCTCGCCTACCTCGCGGGCCTGGTCGGCGCCGACACCCCGGCCGTCACCCCCGCCGACGCGGGCGACCGCCGCGGCAGGGTGCGCGTCGCCGGGGCGGCGGCACTGTTCGTCGCCGGCTTCACAGTCGTGTTCGGCGCGATCCTCGTCGGCGTCGTCTGGCTGTCCGACGCGCTCGTGCGCAACATGGAGCTGCTGCAACGCATCGGCGGCGTCGTCATGATCGTCATGGGGCTCGCGTTCGTCGGGCTCGTGCCGGTGCTGCAACGTGAGCGTCGCGTGCACTGGGTGCCGCGCGCAGGCCTCTGGGGCGCGCCAATGCTGGGTGCGGTCTTCGGGCTGGGCTGGGTGCCGTGCATCGGGCCGACACTCGCCGGGGTCGTCGCCGTCGCGGCGGGAACGGGCGGCGGGTCGCTGCGCGGGGTCGTCCTCACCCTCGCCTACTGCGCCGGTCTCGGGCTGCCGTTCGTGCTCATCGCGCTCGGCGCGTCCTCGGCCGTGCGGGCACTGGGCTGGCTGCGCCGCCACACCCGCGGCATCCAGATCGCGGGCGGTGCGCTGCTCGTCGTCGTCGGGGTGCTGCTGCTCACCGGCGTCTGGAACGGGCTGCTCGTCGGCCTGCAGACCACCGTCGCCGGATTCACCCCGGCGCTGTGATGTCCTCCTCCCCGCCGACCGCGCCGCCGCAGGCCCCCGTCGCCGAGCCCGAGGGCAGGCCGCCGGGGCCGTCCGCACCACTGCGGGTGCTGGCGTTGCTGCGCAACACCTGGCGCGGCCTCACGAGCATGCGGACAGCGCTCATCCTGCTGTTCCTGCTGGCGCTCGCTGCACTGCCCGGCGCCCTGCTGCCGCAGCGCTCGCTCAACCAGCAGCTCGTCGACCAGTACTTCACCGACTACCCGACGCTCGCGCCCATCCTCGACAAGGGCGGCTTCTTCGACGTCTTCGCCACCCCCTGGTTCGCGGCCATCTACCTGCTGCTGATGATCTCGCTCATCGGCTGCCTGGTGCCGCGCAACCTCGACTTCGTCCGCGCCGTGCGCAGCGACCCCGTTGCCACGCCCCGCAACCTCGCCCGGCTGCCCCACCACGCCACCGCGACCCTCGACGAGGACGCCGACGCCGTCCTCGCCCGCGTCCGCGGCCTGCTCGGCGGCAACCGGCTGCGGGCCTGGCAACGCGCCGAACGCGACGAGGCCGGCGGCGTCCGGACCGTGTCGGCGGAGAAGGGACGGCTGCGCGAGGCCGGGAACCTGGTGTTCCACCTCAGCCTCGTCGGTCTGCTCGTCGGCCTCGCCGTCGGCAAGCTGTTCGGCTACGAGGGCCAGGTCATCGTCCTGTCCGGCGGCAGCCAGTTCTGCAACTCCTCGATCCTGGGCTACGACTCCTTCCGTGCCGGGCTGCGCGTCGACGGCACCCAGCTCGAGCCGTTCTGCGTCCGCGTCGACGACTTCACCGCCGACTACCTGCCCAACGGCCAGCCCGAGTCCTTCCGCGCGCAGCTGGGGTACCAGACCGCCGAGGACGTCGAGGCCGGCGACACCACTCGCTGGACCCCCTACGACCTGCAGGTCAACCACCCTCTGCGCGTCGACGGCGCCCGGGTATACCTGCTCGGGCACGGCTACGCGCCGCGCTTCACCGTCACCTGGCCCGACGGGCAGCAGCGCACCGGTCAGATCCAGTGGCGGCCCGTCGACATGACGACGATGCTGTCCGAGGGCGCCACCAAGTTCGAACGCCCCGGCGTCACCGACCCCGCGCAGCGCCAGACCAGCCAGATCGCCGTCACCGGGCTGTTCGCGCCCACCAGCTCCGGCGGGCAGGTCATCACCTCGGTCTATCCGGACCTGCGCAACCCGCAGGTCGCCGTCGACGTCCTGCGCGGCGACCTCGGCCTCGACGACGGCCGCGGCCAGTCGATCTTCAGCGTCGACCAGACCCAGATCGACTCCGGCGCGCTCACCCGCGTCGCCCGCTCCAACCTGCTGCCCGGCGAGTCCGTCACCCTCGACGACGGCACCCGGGTCCGCTTCGACGACGTCACCCCCTGGGTGTCGCTGCAGGTCAGTCACGACCCCGGGCAGGACACCGTCCTCGTCTTCGCGATCCTGCTGCTCGCCGGGCTCGGCACCTCGCTCGCCGTGAAGCGTCGCCGGTTCTGGGTCCGGCTCGTCCCCGCGGCCGACGGCCGCACCGAGGTCCGCCTCGGCGGCCTGGCCCGCACCGACCAGGCCGGCTACGGCGAGGAGTTCGACCGGCTACGCGCCGCGATCCTCGGCGTCGCCGACCCGCCCTCGGAGCCGTCCGACCCGCACCACCAGCCAGAATCGTCCGGAACGCCGGGAACCGGCGACCCGACCGGCGCCACCGACAGGGGAGACACCTGATGCCCATCGACCCGGTCCTCGCCGCGTACAGCGACGACTTCTACATCGGGGCCGTCGCCGTCTACGTGCTGGCGATGTTCCTGCACGCGTTCGAGTTCGTCGGGTCGCGGAAGCCGGTGCGGGTCAAGTCCCTGGTCGCGACGACCGGCGACGACGTCGCCTCCTCCGGCGCGGACGTCCCCGCCGCCCCGACCGGCCGGACCCGGTCGGACAGGTTCGGCCGGATGGCCGTCGCCGTCACCATCGTCGGCCTGGCCGTCCACGTCGGTGCGATCGTGCTGCGGGGCTTCGCCACCGAGCGCTGGCCGCTGGGCAACATGTACGAGTTCACCTCGGCCATCTGCCTCGCAGCGGTCGTGTGCTGGCTCGTCGTGCTGCGGCGCTCTCCCGCGCTGCGGCCCGTCGGCGCGTTCGTGCTGACACCGGTCCTGATCCTGATGTTCCTGGGTGGCACGGTCCTCTACGCCGACGCCGCGCCCGTGGTGCCCGCGCTGCAGTCGTACTGGCTCGCCATCCACGTGACGACCGTCACCGTCGCGTCCGGCCTGCTCATGGTCGCCGGCGTCGCCAGCATCCTGTACCTGCTGGTCAAGGCCGGCAAGGCGGGCAAGCTCACCGCCAAGCTCCCCGACGCCGAGGCCCTCGACCGGCTCGCCTACCGCGTCACCGTCGTCGGGTTCCCGATCTACACCTTCGCCGTCATCGCCGGCGCGATCTGGGCCGAGTCCGCCTGGGGGCGCTTCTGGGGCTGGGACCCCAAGGAGACCGTCGCCTTCGTCGCCTGGGTCGTCTACGCCGCCTACCTGCACGCCCGCGCCACCTCGGGCTGGCGGACCACCGGCGCCCCGTGGATCAACGTCGTCGGCTTCGCGACGATCGTGTTCAACCTCTTCTTCATCAACATGGTCGTGGCCGGGCTTCACTCGTATGCCGGGCTGGGCTGAGCACGTCCCTCTACGTCACCTCGACCAGGGACGTACGCGCGACTACCGTCGGTGCGCGTGAGCAAGGCAGCGTCGGAGTACCCGGACGGTTCCGTGGGCCGCTATGTCCAGGAGCGCTGGGGAAAGATCGCATCCGGCGGAGGGCAGCACGCCGCCGGCCCCGACGAGGAGGCCCCGGCCGAGGACCAGGCCGTGCCTGACCCTGCGGGGCCCGCTGCAGCCGTTCCCACCGGACGTGGGGCCGACCCGGACACCCGTGACCCCGAGCCTGCGAGGCACGACCCCGAGCCCGCGACGGATGCCGCCGGGTCCGTCCGGCGCGAGGCCGCGACCGTGTCCCGTGCCGGCGATGCCGCGCGTGGCGACGTCACGCGCGGCACCCAGGACACGTGGGGAGCCGCGGATCGTGCGCCCGCCGAGCCGCAGCAGCCCGTCCGGCGCGAGAGCGGCCGCGACACGTGGGGCAGTCGCGCGGAACCGGCGCAGCCAGGACCGTCCGCGTCCGACGTCCCCGGGACGGGCACGCACGGGACATCGGCGGGTGCCACGGCCCGCGGGACCGACGTGCCCACACATGCAACGGGGCACAGCGCGCCGGGGACCTGGGGGAGCGCGATCCCCGACCTCCCCGACGAGGACCTCGAGTCCGAGATCGACCCCGCGACGCCGGGGCACGGCCTGCCGAGCCTCGGGGCCGGTGACACGACCAGCAGGCCCGACGACACCCCACGCCCCGACCGCCGTGACGTCGACCGCCGTGACGTCGACCGGTCCGGGTCCGGGGCCGGGGACGTCGGACGGACCTCCGCCGGCGGGGCCGCCTCGCACCTCAGGGCGGCGCCGACGCACGGCGGGACCGACCGTGACGCCGCCGCGGCCCGGGTCGCGGCGGCCCGCCGCGCCGCCGAGGCCGCACGGCTGGCCTCGACCCGGCGCCCACCCGCATCGACGTTGCAGAGCGGCGACACCCGCACGTCCCGCACGTTCGGAGGGACCACACCCGGGCGGACCCCGGACTCCGCCGCCGCAGAGCGCCCGGACGCGGACCGGTCGGTGACGGACCGGGCCGATGTCAGGACCGAGGCGGGTGCCGACCGGGTCGCTGCCGCGGCGCGTGCTGCCGAAGTCGCCCGCAGCGCCGCCGACGCTCGCGCCGCCGCTGCCGGTCGCGCGGCCCGGGACACCGACGCTCCTGCTGCCGCCGACACGGGCGGTGGCAGTACGCGCCGAGGCGACGACCCCGCGATCGACGCCGCCGTCGCCCGAGCCGTCGGCCGGCGACCGGACATCGGCGACGCCGCTGGGCGCCGGGCCCCGGCGTCGCCGCCCCCGGGCCCGGCTGCCGCCTCGACGACCGCCGGCTCCACGACCGTCGACCCGCCGGCCCCCGACCCGACGACCGGAAGCTCGACGGCTCCTGGTCCGACGGCTCCTGCGCCGGCACCGCCCGGCGTGACGGCCCCGCGCGACCCCGCGGGCGACGGGCGAACCGACCGTCGAGGCGCCGACCCGACGGCCGAGCGCGTCGGTGCCGCGGACGGACCACCGGACCGCCCGACCCACACCCGGACCGCCGGGCCTCAGGGCGCAGCAGCCCAGGACACGGCAGCCCAGGACACGGCAGCCCAGAACACAGCAGCCCAGAACACAGCAGCCCAGAACACAGCAGCCCAGACGACCGCGGCCCAGCGTGCCGCCGCGGCATGGAACCGTGCCACGGAGGACGAACGTCGACCCGTCGATCGGCGCGGAGCCCGCGGCACGGCCGATCCGGACACCCCGGCGGGCGGCACGGCGGAGGTGGACGCCGAGCCTGCCACGAACCGAGACCGCACCCCCGCGAGCGGCTCCGAGCCCGCGTCGACCGCGATCCCGACCGGCTCGCGCCGCGCCGACCGCACGACCGCACCCCGCTCAGAACCTGCCGTCGCAGGATCCGCTCCGCCCACGCAGGACCCGGCGACCGCAGAGTCGCGAGGTTCGGCCCGCGACGCACCCGACCGCGCATCCGATCCCGCGCAGCGTGACCCCGAGCAGCATGGTCCCGCGCAGCGTGACCCCGAGCAGCATGGTCCCGAACAGCGGGGTCCCGATCGGCGTGATCCGGCCGGACCTGCCGGCGCCCGCTCGGCCGACGTCGCGCGGTCGGACAGCACGGCAGCTCGCGCGCCGCGGACGCCGGTGGCCGGCACCCCGGATGCGGACGGCCTGCCCACGACCCCCGCCCGCGGCAACCGCCGACCGGCGGGGGAGGACATGCCGGACGGCGCGGCCCGCCGGCACCCGTTGACCCCGCCCCGCGGCGCCGCGGCAGCCGACCCGACGACAGGCACCGCGGGCCGCCCGGACGACCCCGCACACCCGGCCGGAGCAGCGGCCGCCGGAGCAGCGGCAGGAGCAGTGGCGGCCGGGGCGGCTGCGGTCCGCCGACCCGCCGACCCGGCGTCCGCCCGCGGCCCCCTGGACCCGGGCACAGGTCACGACCCCCGCACCGGTCCCGACCTGCGCACGTCGGCGGAGCACGAGGGCCCGGACACGCCCGCGGGTCCGCACACCGACCCCGGCAGGCCCCGCACCGGCCCGATCCCGGCACCCGGCACCGCCCCCCGCGGCACCGACCTCCACAGCACCGACCTCCACAGCACCGACCTCCACAGCACCGACCTCCACAGCACCGATGCGCGCGGCGCCGATGCGCGCGGCACCGGTGCCCGGACGGGTGGGTCGCGCGTCGAGGAGCCGTGGCCGCCGCCCCCGCCGCCTCCGTCGTGGCCGCGGCCCCCACGGGAGGACAACCCGCGTCGGCCGGTCGGCTGGACCGAGCCGGGCGCCGTTGCGGCGCAGGAGGCGCAGCGCGCCCGCATGGGGGAGCAGATGGACCTGGGCGGCGGCGACCTGTCGTCGGCACGTCTGTTGCGTCCGAGCAAGCGGCCGCCGCAGTCGGGCTGGCGCCGCGCCGTCTACATGCTGTCGGGGAAGCTGATCAACCCGGGCGAGAGCCCGATGGACGTCCGCCGTCGTGAGCTCACGGCGCGGGTCAACCAGCCGCTGCTCGGCTGCTACAAGATCGCGATGCTCAGCCTCAAGGGCGGCGTCGGCAAGACGACGGTCACGGCGACGCTGGGGTCGACGTTCGCGTCGCTGCGCGGCGACCGCGTGGTGGCCGTCGACGCGAACCCGGACCGCGGGACGCTGAGCCAGAAGATTCCGCTGGAGACGACGGCGACGGTGCGTCACCTGCTGCGTGACGCGCAGCGGGTGCGCCGCTACACGGACGTGCGCGCGTACACGTCGCAGGGGACGTCACGGCTGGAGGTCCTGGCCAGCGAGCAGGACCCGGCGGTGTCGGAGGCGTTCAGCGAGGACGACTACCGGCGCACGGTGAACCTGCTGGAGCACTTCTACAACATCGTCCTGACCGACTGCGGTACCGGACTGATGCACTCCGCGATGTACGGGGTGCTGGGGATGGCCGACCAGCTGATCATCGTGTCGTCGGGTTCGATCGACGGCGCCCGGAGTGCCTCGGCGACGATGGACTGGCTCGACGCCCACGGGCACACGGACCTCGTCGCCAACGCGGTGGCGGTGATCAACTGTGTGCACCGGTCGTCGGGTGGTGTCGACCTGGACCGGGTGGCCGAGCACTTCGCGCTGCGCTGCCGGGCCGTGGTGCGCATCCCGTTCGACGGGCACCTCGAGGAGGGCGCGGAGATCGATCTCGACCGGCTGCAGCCGGCGACGAAGATGAGCCTGCTGGAACTCGCGGCGTCGGTGGCGGACGGCTTCCCGTCCTGACCGCCTCGCGCCCGTTGGGGCGGGGCGGCTCAGCTCTGCTGGTCGCCGCGCGGTGGGTCCTCACGGCGCTTGACGGCCTCGTCGAGCTTGCGGAGGAAGTCGGGATCGTCGTCGGGGCCGGTGGCCCGGCGCTGCGCCGGACGTACGGGAGCCGACCGGGTCGGGCCGGGCACTCCGGCACGATCGGAGGTCCGCTCGGTGTTCATCGCCCGCCACATCAGCAGCGCGATCACCGCGGCACCGACGAACGCGACGAGAAAGACCAGCACCACAACCACCTCCTCCTCCGAGACTAGCGGAGGACGGGCGAAGACCTCGTGAGAATCCGGTGAGTCGGCCGGGCGACCGGCCGTGCGAGGCGACGCTCGATCGGGCATCGCCTCGCACGGCCGGTCGGACGGCGACTCAGTGCGGAACGGTGGCCTCGCTGGTGAGGTCGGCGAGCATTCCGCGGACCTCGGACTCGCGGAAGCGGCGGTGGCCGCCGGGGGTCCGGATCGAGCCGATACGACCGGCGGACGCCCAACGGGTCACGGTCTTCGGATCGACACGGAACAGGGTTGCGACCTCGCCAGGGGTCAGCAACCGCTCGCTCTGGCCTTGAGTCGGGGTGGACATTCGTACCTCCCACATTCGTCGATTACCGGGCCATCGTGACACCTGGGATACCGGGTACTCGAACGGTTCTCGGGAGGTAAAGGGCTCTTAAAGGACTAATCGGACGTTACGGCCCGGCCTCGTCAAGGAGCTGTCAGGTCAACGTTCGGGGACGTCGTCGAGTTCCCTGCCGGAGTCGGCTGCGTTTCCGCAGGTCGGCGCTGGTGTGCGCGGGCAGCTTCCGGGCGTCGTAGGCTCGCGGCATGTCGACGCCCGCGCCCACGCCCCCGGAGGCAGGCACTCCGGGCGACGGTCCCGGCCTCGCCGGCACCATCGCTCTTTACGCTGTGGCGAGAATCGCAGTGGTCGCCGTCGTGACGGCGCTGCTCGCCCTCGCAGGGGTGCCGTTCCTGCTGGCGCTGCTCATCGGTCTCGTGGTGGCGCTGCCACTGTCGATGGTGCTGTTCCGCGGCCTGCGTACGCGTCTCGACGCGGCCGTGGAGGCCTCCCGCGTCCGGCGTGCCGACGTCCGCGCCCATCTGCGCGGCGACGAGGTCGACGGCGGCGCGGCGGCTCCGCGCGCGGAGAGCTCAGACGACGCGGCCCAGGGCGAGACCGACGGCCGTCGCGACTGACCAGACGAGCAGCACCACGCCCGTCTCCTGCAGGACCTTGATGAGCTTGCGCCCGTCGGCGCCCTGTAGCACGCGGCGCACCGGCGGCACGGCCAGCGGCGCCGCCAGCAGCCCGAGGAGCATCGGCCAGCTACGCGTCCCGGCGCCGATCGAGAGCACGAGCGGGACCAGGATCAGCCCGGCGTAGAGCTTGCGGGTGTCGGCGTCGCCGAGTGCGACGGCGAGGGTCCGCTTGCCGGTGCGGGCGTCGGTGGGGATGTCGCGCAGGTTGTTGGCGACGAGTACCGCGCACGTCAGCAGGCCGACGCCGACCGTCGCGACGATCGCGAGCGGGCTCGGCGCACCGCTCTGGGTGACGACGGTGCCGAGCACGGCGACAGGACCGAAGAACACGAAGACCGCGACCTCGCCGAGGCCCGCATAGCCGTAGGGCTTCGAGCCGCCGGTGTAGAACCAGGCGCCCAGGATGCAGACGGCGCCGACGCCGAGGAGCCACCACTGCCCGCTGATCGCCACGAGCGTCAGCCCGGCGACGGCGGCGACTCCGAACCCGATGAACGCGGCCCGCTTCACCTGGGCCGGCGCCGCGGCCTTCGACCCGACGAGCCGCAGTGGGCCGACGCGCTCGTCGTCGGTGCCGCGGATGCCGTCGGAGTAGTCGTTGGCGAAGTTCACCGCGATGACGAGGCTGACCGCCACGACCAGGGCGAGGACGGCACGCCCGGGAGTGACGACGCCTGCGCCGAGCGCGGCACCGGTGCCGACGAGGACCGGGGAGACCGCCGTCGGGAGAGTCCGTGGACGGGCTCCCTCGATCCACTGCGCTGCTGTCGCCACGCCGTGAAACCTATCCGGCGCTCGTGCAGGTGCTCGCAGCCCTGGCTCCCGGGACCGCGGCGACGGGCAGGAACTGGCCGGCGCCGATCTGCAGCCAGCCGGTCCCGGTGGCGCACATCACGGGGACGGCGGCTCCGTCTGCGGCCCCGCCCACGACGGTGGCGTCGGCACTCGGGGCGGAGTGGACGCGCACCGATCCGGCACTCGCCTCGGCGTCGCCCGCGGCGGCGGTGGCGTCGACCTCGGACAGCTTCGTCGAGCCGGTCCACAGGTAGTCGACGGTCACGGTGGCGTTGTCCTTGAGGCCGAGGTCGTCCCAGAAGACTCCGTCGGCGAGGTCGATGCCGGCGGGGTTGAGGGCCTTGCGGCCGAACTGGTCGTTGCCGCCGTTGTAGCCGTCGCGGTAGGCGGCCTGGGCCTGTGGGACGCCCTGGGGCAGGTCGCCCCAGTTCTGCCGGATGTTGCCAGGGTTCCAGTAGTCGTCGCGGGTGTTCCAGGGGCCGATGTCCCAGACAGGGGCGAAGGAGCAGCGGCCGTTGGAGGCGCAGACCTTCACCGAGTAGTCGTTGGTGTTGCGGGGTGAGAGGGCGCGCCGCGACGGCAGGGCGACGAAGTGGTCGCGGTCGACGATGACGTGGCCGTTGGCGGTGGTGCCGCCGACGAGTCCCTCGCGGGTGGCGAACACGGAGTAGCTCAGCGGGGCCGTCTCGGTGGTGGCGTCCTCCGCGCCCTCGGGCAGTGCGGTGGGGCGGGCCTCCTGCTCCAGGCCGGTGACGGCGGGCTCCGCGCCCGGGGTGCCGGTGAGGACGAGCCTGCTCTGCACGACCGACGTCGCCTCGGGCAGCTGGGCGCTGCTCCCGGTGGGGGAGGTCGCGGTGCTGGGGATCCACTCGGTCCAGCCGCCGTTGGCGCTTCGGCCGCGGACGTCGACGGTGACGTCACCGCCGTCGGGCACGTCGGCGGTGAGGGTGGAGTCGACCTGGTCGGTGGGCCGGTCGAGGGTGCGGGGCGCGAGTGTCAGGAAGCCGGTGCCGGGTGCGTCGGCGCCACCTTCGGTGCCGCGCGGGGTCTGGGCGTCGCGCGGGGCATCGTGGGCGGCGCTCGCGTCGAGCGTCACGCCGTCGGAGGTGGTGTCGACGCCGGTGCCGTCGCCCGAGGCGAGGTCGGCGATCCAGGACCGGTTGGTCGTGGCCGCCGCTGACGACGACTCGGCCGCCCCCGCCGGTGTCACGGTTCCGGCGACGAGTGCCGCCGTCACAGTGGCCAGCACCGCTGCCCGCAGTCCCGTTCGCATTCCGCGTCCCCCGAACCCGTTGCCGACGTCTGCCAGTCGTGTGACTGATGTGACGGCCGGTGTGCGTGTGTCGTTCGAGGCGAAGCAGACCGGATGAACGGGACCGGGTCAACCGACGGAGAGTGACGACAACCGAAGGTGTGGCGGAGATCGTCACCGGATCGGGGACGTGTCCTCCGTGAACGTGGTCGCGCTGAGCAGCCGCCGGACCTCGGTGCGATCGGGTTTCCCGATGCCGCGCAACGGAACCGCGTCGACCGCGAGCCACCGGCGGGGGACCGCGGCCCGGCCGAGCTCGGCGCGCACCGCTGCCGCGAGCCGGTCGCATTCGGGCCCGAGGTCCCGGTCGACGACGACCGCCGCCGCCACGACAGCGCCCCACTCCGGGTCGGGCAGCCCGACGACGCACGCGTCCGAGACCCCCGGCTGCGCGGCGAGGACCCGTTCGACCGCGACGGGCGCGACCTTCTTCCCGCCGGTGACGACGACGTCGTCGGCACGGCCCAGGACGGTGAGCCTGCCGTCGTCGAGCCGGCCCAGGTCGCCGGTGCGGAACCAGCCGTCGCGGAAGGCCTCCGCCGTCGCGGCGGCGTCACCCAGGTAGCCCTCCGCGATGGTCGGGCCGCCGAGCAGGACGCGGTCGTCGTCGTCGATCTCGACGGTCACCCCGTCGAGCGGGACGCCGTCGTAGACGCAGCCGCCCGCGGTCTCGCTCATCCCGTAGGTGGTGCGGACGCGGACGCCTGCCGTCAGCGCGCGCTGGTGCAGCGCGGGATCGAGGGCCGCCCCGCCGATCAGCACCGCCGCGTACCCCTGCAGGGCCGCGAGCGGGGCGCTGCCGGCGTCGAGGATGCGCAGCAGCTGGGTCGGTACCAGGCTCGTGCAGCGTGGGGCACCGTGCGGCAGCCGCGCGGTCGCGCGGGCGAACCCGGCGGGACGGAACCCGTCGCGGATGTCCTGGACCTGCGGCGGCGTCCCCGCGAGCAGCGCCCGCACGATCACCTGCACCCCGGCGACGTGCTCCGCCGGCAGCGGGAGCACCCAGCGCGCAGGCCCGCCGAGCCGTGCCTCGGTGGCCCGGGCCGAGGCCACCAGCGCCGCGGCGGTCAGTACGACGTGCTTGGGCTCGCCCGTGGAACCCGACGTCGAGACCACCACGGCCGCGCCGTCGGGGAGCGTGCCCTCGGGGTCGGGCGAGGGCGGGCCGGCGGCGGCGACGGGGCGCACCGCGGGGCCGGTCCCGTCGATCGCCGCGGCCAGCGCGTCGGCCAGGTCGGCGACCGACTCGGGGGAGCCGTCGACGGGAACGGTGCGCAGGGACGGCATGGGTTCTCTCCGTTCGGGGCCGGGCAGCGCCAGCCTGTCACGCGCGGCGCGGGTGTCTCCGGGCAGACTCCGCGGTGATGCGCCTGCCAGAGCTCCCCGACCTCCCGGTCCGCGACCACCTCGACGACGTCGTCGCGACCCTGGCCGCGCACGGGACCGCGGTGCTCGTCGCCCCGCCGGGGACGGGCAAGACGACGCTCGTCCCGCTCGCGCTCGCCGCGGCATCGCAGGGCCGCGTCGTCGTGGCCGAACCGCGCCGGCTGGCCACCCGGGCGGCCGCGGCGCGGATGGCGTCGCTGCTGGGCGAGCAGGTCGGCGGGACCGTCGGGTACTCGGTGCGCGGGGACCGGAAGGGGTCGGCGGCGACCCGGATCGAGGTCGTGACCTCGGGGCTGCTGCTGCGCCGGCTCGCGGCCGATCCGGAGCTGGCCGGCGTCACGACCGTCGTCCTCGACGAGTGCCACGAACGCCGTCTCGACGCCGATCTCCTGCTCGCCCTGCTGCTCGACGCCCGCGCCGGGCTGCGGCCGGACCTGCGGCTGCTCGCCACGTCGGCGACCGTGGCCGCCACCCGGCTGGCCGACGTGCTGGGCGGCGCGCCGGTGCGGTCGATCGAGGCGCGCACGTTCCCCGTCGACGTCACGTACGCCCCACCCACGCGGGGTGAGCGGATCGAGGCGTGCGTCGCCCGCGCCGTGCGGACGTTGCCGGCGGACGGCGACGTGCTCGCGTTCCTGCCCGGCGTCGCCGAGATCCGCCGCACCGCCACGGCCCTCGGTGGCGTCGACGCCGACGTCCTGCCCCTGCACGGGCGCCTGTCCGCCGCCGAGCAGGACCGCGCGCTCACCCCCGGACCGCGGCGGCGCGTCGTGCTGTCGACGGCCGTCGCCGAGTCCAGCCTCACCGTCCCCGGGGTGCGCGCGGTGGTCGACGCCGGGCTCGCCCGGGTCCCGCGCGTCGACCACCGCCGCGGGATGGCCGGGCTCGTCACGGTGCGGGTGTCGGCGGCGGTCGCCGAGCAGCGCGCCGGCCGCGCGGGCCGCGAGGCACCGGGCCGGGCCGTGCGCTGCTGGCCCGCCGGTGAGGTGCTCAACCGTTTCCCCGAGCCCGAGATCCGTACCGCCGACCTCACCCGTCTCGCCCTCGACCTCGCCGACTGGGGCACCCCCGACGGCACCGGCCTCACCTGGTGGGACCCGCCGCCCGAGGGCCCGCTCGCCGCCGGGCGTTCCGTGCTGCGCGCGCTGGGGGCCGTCGACGCCGGCGGCGCGATCACCGCCCGCGGCCGGGCCATGGCCGGGCTCGGCCTGCACCCGCGGCTCGCCCGCGCGCTGCTCGACGGCGCCCCCGCCGCCGGGACCCGCGTCGCCGCCGAGACCGTCGCCCTCCTCGACGACGACACCCTCGGTGCCGGCACCGACGTCGACGACGTGCTGCGCACCCTGCGGTCGGGCACCGCGCCCGGCACCGGCCGGTGGAAGGCCGAGGTGCGCAGGCTCGAACGCCTCGTCGCGCGGGGGAAGGGGAGGGCGGGAGCCGCGGAGGTCGTCGCGCTCGCCCACCCGGAACGGCTCGCCCGGCGCCGCCCCGGCGGTGGACCCGTCTTCCTGATGGCGGGCGGAACCGCCGTCGAGCTGTCGGCGGGTGACGGGCTCGCCGCCCACGAGTGGCTCGCCGTCGCGGTCGCCGACCGCGCCCCCGGCGCGCAGCACGGACGGGTCCGGCTCGCCGCGGCCGCGGACCAGGAGCTGGCCGAACGCGTCGGCGCCCCGCTGCTCGCCGTCGCCGACGAGATCGCCTGGGCCGAGGGCGACGTGCGCGCCACCCGCGTGCACCGGCTCGGCGCGATCGTCCTCGACGAGCGCCTGCTGCGGAACCCCGACCCGGCTGCCGTCCGGGCCGCGCTCCTCGACGGGCTGCGGTCCGAGGGCCTCGGCCTGCTGCACTGGACCCCGCACGCCCGCGCGCTGCGCGACCGCGTCGCCACCCTGCACCGCGTCCTCGGTGACCGGTGGCCCGACGTGTCCGACGAGGCCCTGCTCACCGACCCCGACCGCTGGTGGACGGGCCCGCTCGACCGCGCCCGGCGCCGCTCCGACCTGGCCCGTGTGGACGCCGGGCAGATCCTCCGCGGGCTGCTCGACCCGTCGGTCGCCCACCGTCTCGACGCGCTCGCCCCCGAACGCATCGAGGTGCCGACGGGCTCACGCATCACCCTCGACTGGTCCGGCGACCAGCCCGTCCTCGCCGTCCGGCTGCAGGAGGTCCTGGGCTGGACCGCGAGCCCCACGGTCGCCGACGGCCGGCTCCCGGTGCTGCTGCACCTGCTCTCGCCCGCCGGGCGGCCCGCCGCCGTCACCGCGGACCTCGCGTCGTTCTGGGCCAACGGCTACCCTCACGTCCGCGCCGAGCTGCGCGGCCGCTACCCCAAGCACGACTGGCCCGCCGACCCGCTCACCGCCACCCCGTCCCGGGGCCCGCGCCGCCGCACCTGAGGCCTGCGCGGGCGCGCACAGGTTCGCGTCGTATCGTCCGGGGTGATCAGGCGGTCGGGGGCGCCGCCGGAACGCATGCACCCAGGGAGTTCGCACGTGCACGGTGACACCACGGCTGCCCACCTCGGCGGTCCCCGATGACGGGGACGACCGGCGAGACAGAGACGACCGGCGAGACAGAGACGAGCGCGCCGCCGCGCCCGCGTCGCCCCTCGCCCGCCACGATGCGCCTCGTCCTGGCCGTCGTCGGGCTGCTCGCCGTGTGCGTCCTCGCCGCCACCGTGCCGGTCCCGCTGGTCACCCTCGGCCCCGGCCCCACCTTCAACACCCTCGACGACCAGGACGGCAAGCCGGTCGTCGACGTCACCGGGCTGCCGACCTACGCCACGTCGGGGCACCTCAACATGACGACGGTGTCGGTCACCGACGGCCTGACGACGTTCCAGGTGCTGCGCGCCTGGCTCGACCCCGACCAGCAGGTCGTGCCCCGCAACGCCGTCTTCCCGGCCGGGCAGACCCAGCAGCAGATCGACGCCAAGAACGACGCCGACTTCTCCGGATCCGAGACCTCCGCGGTCTCGGCGGCGCTGACCTACCTCGACCTGCCCTCGCAGGTCGTCGTCGGCCCCGACATCGCCGGGCTGCCCGTCAACCCGGTCCTCCGCCCCGGCGACCGCATCGTGTCGGTGCAGGGCAAGGAGATCGGGCGCATCGGCGACATCCGCGCCGCGCTGGCCGGCACCACCCCCGGCCAGCAGATCCCTGTCGAGATCGTCCGTGACGACGGCCCCGTGCAGGCCGTCACCGTCACCCTCATCCAGCTCGGCGGCGGCAACACCCAGGGCGGCCTCGGCATCGCCCCCGTCGCCCGCCCGGCAGGCGACGAGAAGATCACGATCTCGCTGACCGGTGTCGGCGGGCCGTCGGCGGGGCTGATGTTCTCCCTGGCCGTCGTCGACCGGCTCACCCCCGGCGAGCTGACCGGCGGCACCTTCATCGCGGGCACCGGCGAGATCGCCGCGACGGGCGAGGTCGGTGCCATCGCCGGCATCCCGCTCAAGCTGATCGCCGCGAAGGACGCCGGCGCCACCGTCTTCCTGGTCCCCGCCGCCAACTGCACGGAGGCCCGCGAGTCGGCACCCGAGGGCATCACGCTGGTGAAGGTCGAGCGGCTGACCGATGCTGTCTCCGACCTCGACACGATCCGCGCCGGCGGCACCGCCCCGACCTGCTGACCCGCCCCGACCTGCTGACCCCGCCCCACCGCCGAGCCGACACCAGCCTGGTCCCGACGGCTGCCGGACCGGTCAGTAGTGCCAGGGGTAGGGCGACCAGTCGGGGTCGCGCTTCTCCAGGAACGAGTCCCGGCCCTCGACGGCCTCGTCGGTCATGTAGGCCATGCGCGTCGCCTCGCCGGCGAACAGCTGCTGGCCGACGAGCCCGTCGTCGGTGAGGTTGAAGGCGTACTTGAGCATCCGCTGCGCCTGCGGGGACTTGCCGTTGACCAGCGTCGCCCACTCCAGCGCGACCTTCTCCAGGTCGGCGTGCGGAACGACCCGGTTGACCGCACCCATCCGGTGCATCTGCTCGGCGGTGTAGGGCTGGCCGAGGAAGAAGATCTCGCGGGCGAACTTCTGGCCCACCTGCTTGGCGAGGTAGGCCGAGCCGTAGCCGCCGTCGAAGGAGCCGACGTCGGCGTCGGTCTGCTTGAAGCGGGCGTGCTCCTCGCTGGCCAGCGTCAGGTCGGCGACCGCGTGCAGCGAGTGCCCGCCGCCCGCGGCCCAGCCGTTGACGACGGCGATGACGACCTTGGGCATGAACCTGATGAGCCGCTGGCACTCCAGGATGTGCAGCCGCCCGGCGCGACCCGGCTCGACGGTCTCGGCCGTCTCGCCCGAGGCGTACTGGTAGCCGCTGCGGCCGCGGATGCGCTGGTCACCGCCGGAGCAGAACGCCCGGCCCCCGTCGCGCGGGGACGGGCCGTTGCCGGTGAGCAGCACACAGCCGACGTCGGAGCTCTGCCGGGCGTGGTCGAGCGCGGTGTAGAGCTCGTCGACGGTGCCCGGGCGGAACGCGTTGCGCACCTCCGGCCGGTCGAACGCGATCCGCACGGCGCCCGTCGACACGGCGCGGTGGTAGGTGATGTCGGTGAAGTCGAACCCCGGGACGGCCGTCCAGGCCTCGGGATCGAACAGCTCGGAGACGGCGTCGCTCACGGTTCGGACCCTACGTCGAGCCCCGGACGGGCCCGCCGCCCGGGCCGCTCACCCGGCGGGACGTGCCGTCGCCGTCGCGGCGGGAGGGGGTCGGCTCGTAGCGGCGACCCGAGCTGATCGCTGATCGCGCGGGCGGAGCGCGGCGGATCGTCCGGCGATCCCGCACACTCGCGACTGCGGGTCCCGGGGGGCGGGGGTAGAACCGGGGCATGAGCTCTGTCCCGAACCTGACCCTGAACAACGGCGTCGTGATCCCGCAGTTCGGCTTCGGCGTCTTCCAGGTCGGCCCCGGCGAGACGGTCGAGTCCGTCCGTCAGGCCTTCGACGCCGGCTACCGGCACATCGACACCGCACAGGCCTACGGCAACGAGGCCGAGGTGGGACGGGCGATCGCCGACTCGGGCCTGCCCCGCGACGAGGTCTTCGTCACCACCAAGCTCGCCAACGACCGGCAGGGCCGCGACTCGGCGGCGAGCGCGCTGGGGGAGAGCCTGGAGAAGCTGGGACTGGACTTCGTCGACCTCTATCTCGTGCACTGGCCGCGCCCGCAGGCCGACGTCTACGTCGAGACCTGGGAGGGCATGGAGGGCTGCGCGAAGGACGGCACGGCGCGGGCGATCGGCGTCTCCAACTTCCAGGTCCCGCACCTGGAGCGCCTCGCGGCCGAGACGGGCACCGTGCCCGCGGTCAACCAGATCGAGCTGCACCCGCTGCTCAACCAGGAAGCGTTGCGCGCCTACCACTCCGACCACGGCATCGTCACCGAGGCGTGGGCCCCGATCGCGAAGGGTGGGGAGCTGCTGTCGGACGCGGGGCTCGTCGAGATCGGGCGCGCGCACGGGAAGTCGCCCGCCCAGGTGGTGCTGCGCTGGCACGTGCAGCTCGGCAACGTGGTGTTCCCGAAGTCGGTGACGCCGTCGCGGATCCGGGAGAACATCGACGTCTTCGACTTCACCCTGTCCGACGAGGAGATGGCTGCCGTGAGCGCCCTGGACAGTGGCACGCGCCTGGGGCCGGACCCGGACCGGTTCGGCTGAATCGACGTGACCGGCCGCGCAGCAGGGGTGCGTGGTCGCGGGGACGTGCCTACTGTGGGTCGAATGTTGGCAATCACCGAGACAGCGGCAGAGGCCATCAAGTCCTTGACGGCTGATGCCGAACTCCCCGACGGCGGTGGTCTGCGCATCGCGTCCACCGAGGAGGACCAGGGCCTGGAGCTCTCGCTGGCGGCTCAGCCGATCGAGAGCGACACGGTCCTGACAGGCGACGGCGTGACGGTGTTCCTGGAGACAGCCGCCGCGCAGGTGCTCGACGACAAGGTCCTGGACGTGCAGCCCGTCGAGACCCCGCAGGGGGAGGAGCTGCGCTTCGCCATCGGCCCGCAGGCCGAACCGACCCCGGAGTCCTGACCACCGACCACACGACGAACGGCGCCGGCCTCCGGGTCGGCGCCGTTCTACGTCTCGGTGACCCGACCGGCCTCGACGTGCCAGCGCCGCGTCGCGCGGACGGTGCCGAGCATCCGGCGGTCGTGCGTCACGAGCAGCACGGTCCCGGGGAAGTTCTCGACGGCCTCCTCGAGCTGCTCGATGGCGGGCAGGTCGAGGTGGTTGGTGGGCTCGTCGAGCACCAGCAGGTTGACCTCGCGGGCCTGCAGCAGCGCGAGCGCCGCACGGGTCCGCTCACCGGGTGAGAGCGACGACGCGGGCCGCGGCACGTGCTCGCGGGTGAGGCCGAACTTGGCGAGCAGGGTCCGGACGTCGGCGTCGGCCCAGTCGGGGACGGCTTCGCCGAACGCCCGCACGAGCGACGCGTCGCCGAGGAACAGCCCGCGGGCCTGGTCGACCTCCCCGACCCGCACCCCCGAGCCCAGCCCGGCGACGCCCGAGTCGACGCGCAGCTTGCCCAGCAGCGCGGCGAGCAGCGTCGACTTGCCCGAGCCGTTGGCCCCTGTGACGACGACCCGGTCCGCCCAGTCGACCTGCACGGTGACGGGCCCGAGCGTGAACGACCCACGCTGCACGACGGCGGAGTCCGCGAAGGCGGCGACGGTGCCCGAGCGGGGCGCGGCGGCGATCGTCATGCGCAGCTCCCACTCCTTGCGGGGCTCCTCGACGACGTCGAGCCGCTCGATCATCTTCTGCGTCTGCCGGGCCTTCGCGGCCTGCTTCTCCGACGTCTCGGCGCGCTTGTTGCGGCCGATCTTGTCGTTGTCGGTGGACTTGCGGCGGGCGTTGCGCACGCCTTGGGCCATCCAGTTGCGCTGCATCTGGGCGCGGTCCTTGAGCCCGCCGACGGTGTCGGCGTACTCGTCGTAGGCCTCGCGGGCGTGCCGGCGGGCGACCTCACGCTCGGCGAGGTAGGCGTCGTAGCCACCGTCGTAGACGCCGACCTGCTGCTGGACGAGGTCGAGCTCGACGACGCGGGTCACGGTGCGCGCCAGGAACTCCCGGTCGTGGGAGACGATCACGGCAGGCGAGCGAAGGCCGGTCACGAACCGTTCGAGCCGCTCCAGACCGTCGAGGTCGAGGTCGTTGGTGGGCTCGTCGAGCAGCAGCACGTCGTAGCGCGACAGCAGCAGCGCGGCGAGGCCGGCCCGCGCGGCCTGGCCGCCCGACAGCGCGGTCATCGCGGTGTCGAGGTCGACGCCGAGGCCGACCTCCGCGCACACGGCGCCGGAGCGCTCGTCGAGGTCGGCGCCGCCGAGGGCGAGCCAGCGGTCGAGCGCGCCGGCGTAGAGGTCGTCGGCCCCGGCGGTGCCGTCGGACAGCGCCGCGGCGGCGGCGTCCATCAGCTCCTGGGCGCTGGTGACGCCGGTGCGCCGGGCCAGGAACGCGGCGACGGTCTCGCCCGCCCGCCGTTCGGGCTCCTGCGGCAGGTGTCCGACGGTGGCGTCCGGTGGGCTGAGCGCGACCGTGCCCTCCTCGGGCCGGTCCTCACCCGCCAGCAGGCGCAGCAACGTCGACTTGCCGGCGCCGTTGGCTCCGACGAGTCCGACGACGTCGCCGGGTGCGACGACGAGGTCGAGTCCGGAGAACAGGACGCGGGCGCCGTGGCCGGCGGCGAGATCGGTGGCCTGCATGGTGGCGCTCATGACGACGCCGAAACTACGTCACGGGGCAACGGCTTTCGTCAGAGCCTGGTCCAGGATCTCCAGCCCGAGGCCGACCTCGGCGTCCGACACGGTCAGCGGGGGCGCGATCCGGAACACCCCGCCCATCCCCGGCAGCTGCACGACGTTCATGTGCAGGCCCAGGTCCAGGCACTCCGTGGTGACGGCGCGGCCCAGGTCGTCGGCGGGGTCCTTCGTGGTCCGGTCGGTGACGAGCTCGATGCCCTGCAGCAGGCCGCGGCCGCGGACCTCGCCGATGCAGTCGTGCCGGCTCGCGAGTTCGGTCAGGCCGGTGCGCAGGCGTCCGCCCAGCTCCGCGGCCCGCGAGACGAGACCTTCGCGGCGGACGACGTCGAGCACCGTGAGCCCGACGGCGGCGGGCAGCGGGTCGGAGACGTGCGTCGTGAAGAAGAGGAAGCCGCGTTCGTGGCAGCGTTGCTCGATGTCCGCCGACGTCACCACCGCGGCCAGCGGCAGGCCCGCGCCGAGCGTCTTCGACAGGGTCAGGATGTCGGGGACGACGCCGTCGCGTTCGAAGGCGTACATCGTGCCGGTGCGGGCGATGCCGGTCTGCGCCTCGTCGAGGATCAGCAGCATGCCGCGCTCGTCGCACTTGGCGCGCAACGCGGCGAGGTAGCCCGGGGGCAGCTCCAGCACTCCGCCCGACGACAGGATCGGCTCCACGAGGCACGCCGCCAACGCCCCGGCCGACTGCCGGTCCACGAGGTCCCAGGCCACGTCGAGCTCGGTGCGCCAGTCGTCGCCGAACACGCTCCGGTACGGGTACGGCGCCGGGATCGCGAGGTTGCCGGGGATCGGCGGGCCGTAGCCGCGACGACCCGCGCTGTAGGTCGCCGACGCCGCACCGCCCGTCATCCCGTGCCACGACTGCGCGAAGCTCACGATCTCCCAGCCGCCCGTGGCGAGCTTCGCCATCTTCAGCGCGGCCTCGTTGGACTCCGCGCCCGTGGTGAGCAGCAGCGACCGTTCCAGCGGGTCCGGCAGGCTCGCGGCGAGCTCACGGGCCAGGTCGACGACGGGCCGCGACAGCATGCCGCTGAACAGGTGGTCGAGCGTGCCGATCGACTCCCGGACCGTCGCGACGACGTCGGGGTGCGAGTGCCCCAGCACCGCGCTCATCTGGCCCGACGTGAAGTCGAGGATCGCCCGTCCCGCGGAGTCGTACACGAACGATCCCGCCGCCCGTTCCACCACCACCGGGGCGAACGCGCCCCCGTAGCGGACCAGGTGCCGCTCGGCGTCGTCCCAGAACCCGTCCGTGCCCATGCGCGCCTCCGCCCAGGTGATCCGGCTCTCGACAGTAGGCGGCGGGCAGGCGTCCGGGATTCGTCCGTTCGTAGAATGGACCCGGTGAACCCTTCGACGGCCCAGGCACGGGTGATCGTCGACGAGCTGGTGAGGTGCGGCGTCGTCGACGCCGTGCTGTGCCCGGGTTCGCGCAACGCCGCCCTCGCGATCGCCCTCCAGCAGGCCGACGCCGCCGGAACGCTGCGGCTCCACGTCCGCATCGACGAACGCACCGCGGCCTTCCTCGCCCTCGGCCTCGCGCTGCGCTCCGGACGTCCGGTCCCCGTCTGCACGACGTCGGGCACCGCCGTCGCCAACCTGCACCCCGCGATCCTCGAGGCCTCCTACTCGGGGGTGCCGCTCGTCGCGCTCACCGCCGATCGCCCGCCCGAGCTCGTCGGCACCGGCGCCAGCCAGACCGTCGTCCAGGACGGGGTGTTCGGGACGGCGGTGCGGCACTCCGCCGTCGTCGCCGTCGCCCGGGCCGAGGAGGGCCAGCAGGCGCGGTGGCGCTCCGCCGTCGACAGAGCCGTCGCCGCGGCCGTCGGCGTCCGTCCCGGGCCCGTGCACCTCAACGTGCCCTTCGCCGAACCCCTCGTGCCCGACGGCGATCCCGGCTGGGCGGAGACCCTCGAGGGCCGCCCCGGCGCCCGCCCCTGGACGGCGATGCCCGCGCGGGTGCCCGCCGTCGCCGAACCGCTGCCGCTCGACCCCGCAGCGCCGACGCTCGTCGTTGCCGGACCCGGTGCGCCACAGGGGCTACGGCTCGACGGCCTGCCCGTCGTCGCCGAACCGTCGTCGGGCTACTGGGACGCCGGGCTGCGCGCCGGGCCCTGGCTCGTCGGGGACGCGGGCCTGCGGCCCGCGCAGGTCGTCGTGGCCGGCCGGCCGACGCTGCACCGGCCCGTCCAGCGCCTGCTCGCCGACCCGGACGTCGCCGTGTACGCGATCGACGACGGCACCCCCTGGACCGACGTCGCCGCCACCGTGCGCGGCATCGGCTCGCTGCCGGCGACGACCCCGGTGCCCGGGTGGCTCGACCGGTGGCGGGTCGCCGACCGCATCGCCTCCGCCGCCCTCGACGCCGCCCTCGACGACCACGACGCCCCCACCGGCCTGCGGCTCGCCCGCGCGCTGGCCGCCGCCGTCCCCGACGGGTCCGCGCTCGTCCTGGGCTCGTCGAACCCGGTGCGCGACATGGCATTGGCGGCCATCCCACGGGCGGGGACGACCGTCGTCTCCAACCGGGGGGTCGCGGGGATCGACGGCACCGTGTCCACTGCGACCGGTGTCGCGCTGGCCCACGGCGGCCCGACCTTCGCGCTGCTCGGCGACCTGACGCTGCTGCACGACACCACCGGCCTCGTCCTCGGCCCCGGCGAACCGGACCCCGACCTGACCTTCGTGGTGCTCAACGACCGTGGCGGCGGCATCTTCAGCCTGCTGGAGCAGGGTGCCCCCGCGCACTCGGCGTCGTTCGAGCGGGTCTTCGGGACCCCGCACACCGTCGACGTCGCGGCGCTCTGCGCGGCGGTCGGCATCGCCCACACCGCCGTCGACGACCCCGCAAAGCTTCCCGAGGTCCTGGGCGAGCCCGCGGGCCGGATGCTGGTCGAGGTGCGCGCCGAACGCGCCGGCCTGCGCGCGGGCCACGCCCGCCTCCGCGCCGTCGTCGACGAGGCCCTGACCGCCCTCTGACCCACACCCGTCACCGCCGACGGGTCGCCGCAACCCGGACCTCCGGGCAACCGGTCCGCGCCGCGCCGCCGCGCAGCCGGTCGGCACCCGCGCCGCCGGACACCGTGTCGTCGCCGGCGCCGCCCGCGATGCAGCCACCGCGCCCGGAACCGACGACCGTGTCGTCGCCCGACGTCCCCAGGATCAGGAACGAACCGGTACCCCGGCCGCGTTCGGTGCCGGCGTCCCACCGGCGCGCACGTGGGTCGACCGTGGCGACCTCGGAGAACGACGCCGGCGCCAGTGAGGTTGCGCGCGGCTGTGGGGTCGCAGCCTCGGTCGCGCGGGGCGCCCGGGTCCGGCGTCAGTCGGTGACGCTGCCCTCCAGGGCCTCGCGGACGGCGACGAGCTTGGCGGCGGCCTCGCTGACCTCGGTGTCGGGGTCGGAGTCGGCCACGATCCCGCAGCCGGCGAAGAGCCGGGCGGTGCGGCCGTCGAGCTGGGCGCAGCGCAGGGCGATGCCCAGCTCGCCGTCGCCCGCCGCGTCGAGCCAGCCGACGGGACCCGCGTAGCGGCCACGGTCCATCCGCTCCAGCTCGGCGATGACCCGCAGCGCGGCGGCGCGGGGGGTGCCGCCGACGGCGGCGGTGGGGTGCACGTCGGCGGCCAGCGTCAGCAGCGAGGCGCCGTCGCGCAGCTCGCCGCGCACGTCCGACGACAGGTGCGACACGTTGTGCAGCGCCAGGATCGAGGGTTCGTCGGGGACGTCGAGGGTCGTGCAGTGCGGGCGCAGTGTCGCGGCGAGGGAGTCGACGGCGAAGGCGTGCTCGCGCTGGTCCTTCGCCGACGCCAGCAGGGTGGCCCCGATGTCGGCGCCGTCCTGCGAGCCCGGCCAGATCGTGCCCGCCAGCACCCGGGAGGAGACGACGTCGCCCTCGCGGCGCAGCAGCAGCTCGGGGGTGGCGCCGACGAGCCCGTCGACGGAGTAGGCCCAGCAGGTCGGGTAGTGGTGGGCGAGGCCTGCGAGGAGGTAGCGGGGGTCGAGCGGCTCGTCGGCGACGGCGAGCAGGTCGTGGGCCAGCGCCGCCTTGTCGAGCTCGCCGGCCCGCATCCGGGAGACGGCCTCGGCGACGGCACGCCGGTAGCGGGCGACGGTCATGTTGCCGTCGTCGTAGCGCAGGGCGCCGCCGGCGCGGACGGGCATGGCGCGGCGCATGGCGGCGGGCACACCGTCGCCCGCGAACTCGGTGATCCAGGTCTGTCCGTCGCGGCGGCCGACGACGACCCGGGGCACGATCAGCACGGACCCGGGGGAGCGGTCGGCGAAGGTGAAGCTGGCGAAGGCGACCGCGCCGGTGCCGGGGATCTCCAGGTCGTCGTGGACGTCGAGACGTGCGGCGAAGGAGCGCCACCACGCGTCGGCCTCGGCGAACCGGCCCGCGCCGGTGCCGGTGAAGCGGGCGACCTCACCCCACCCGACGAGCCCCTCGCCGTCTCGCACCCAGGAGAGGGGGCGGTCGTCGGGCAGCAGGTCGAGGAGGCGGCCCACGTCGTCCACCGGGCGGGTCCGCACTCGCAGCGGCGACGGGGACGGTGCGACGGTCACATCACCCGAGGGTAGGCGGCTCGTGGCGGTGATGCGCGCGGGCCCCGGCAGGTGCGGGGGACGCCACACGCGCGGATCGACCTAGACTCGGCTCTCGTGTCGGGCAGCGGGAGCGAGCTGATCGAAGCGGTCGGATCGACGCTCCGTGCCGCCGGGGCGTGGCTGCGCAGGCACAAGCCGGAGTGCGTCACGGGGTTCGCGGTGCTGGTCACGGTGCTGGTGGCGCTGGCGTTCGTGGGGGCCTTGCTGGACGATCGGGCGATCGCGTCGAACCGGGCGTTCACCGCCGCGACGGTGCTCGACGGCTCGAACTTCAGCCGCACCCTGGTGCGGTTCACGCTGCCCGACGGGCAGGCGGTGGTCCCGGAGCGCGGCGTCATGTACCCGCGGGGGCTGGAGCCGGGGTCGACGATCATCGTCGAGTACTCGACGGAGAAGCCGTCGCTGGTGCGGGTCGCAGGCCGCAGCGCGCTCGACCGGCTGCCGGTGCTGCTCGGGACGGCGGCCGGGGTGTGGGTGGTGTTCGGGGCGTGGGCGTGGTGGTTGCGCAGGCGCCGGGCCGAGCGCGACGTCGCCGCGGCCGACGCCGGCCGGCCGGTCGACGCGGCGCGGGTCTGACGGGTCAGCCGGGCGGTGCGTCGCGCGTGCGGACCGGTGACCGTGCGGCCAGCGCGACCCCGATGACGGTGACCGCCATGCCGGCGACGGCGACCCAGCCGGGCCGTTCGCCGAACATCAGGAACGCCATGACCGCGGTGATGGCGGGGACGAGGTAGAAGTACGTCGTCACCTGGGATGCCGCACCGCGGCGGAGCATGAGGAACAGCAGTGAGATGCCGCCGCCGGTGAGGACGACGACCGACCAGACGAGCGCCCCGATCACGGCGGGCGTCCAGTCGATGCGGAGGTCCTCGAAGGCGAGCGCGAACGGCGCGGTCACGACGATCGAGGCGACGAACTGCACGACCTGCCCGGTGCGCAGGTCGAAGTCGGGGCAGAAGCGTTTCTGGTAGAGGGTGCCCGCGGTGATGGCGAGCAGCGCCCCGCCGGACAGGGCGAGGGTGACCGTGGTGATGCCGGAGGTCGTGAGCTTCTCGGCGACGACGAGTGTCACGCCGAGGAAGCCGAGGACCAGCCCCGCGGCGCGGCGCGGCCCCATCCGTTCGCCCGCGGCCCAGCCGGCGAGCGCGGTGAGCACGGGCTGCAGGTTGACGACGAGCGCGGTGACCGACGACGGCATCCCCTGCGCGACCGCCACCCAGACGCCGCCGAGGTAGCCGGCCTGGATGCCGATCCCGGCGACGGCGAGGTGTCCCGCGCGGCGCCACGACGGCCACGCGGCCCTGGCGAGGAGCGCGAGCACGAGCATCAGGACGACGACGCCGACATAACGGACGACGAGGAACGTCAGCGGGTCGGCGTGCGGGGCGGCGAGCCGGGCGACGACGAACCCGGACGACCAGATGAGGACGAACAGGAACGGGGTGGCCCGGACCGCGAGGGACGTGGCGGCGATGCCGCGACGCTACGTCAGCCGGTCCACCAGCTCATGACCTGGTCGGCGACACCGGGTGCGGCGACGAGCATGGCCCCGGTGGGCATCGGGTCCGGTCGCCCGGACCGGTCGAGGACGACGGCGCCGGCGCCGAGGGCGAGGGCGAGGGCGCCGGCGACGTCCCACACCTGGTAGCCCTCGAGGACGGCGGCGACGGCCCGGCCCGTCGCGACCTGGGTGATCGCGAGCGCGGACGAGCCGAGGACGCGGACGCCGGCGTGCCCGGCCCGGGCGGCGCGCAGCAGCGGCTCGGTGGCGGGTTCGGCGCAGACGAGGCCACCGGCGGCGTCGTCGCGGTCGGCGACGCGCACGACGGTCCCGTTGGCGCGGACCCCGCGGCCGCGGGCGGCGGCGTAGAGGTGGGCGCGGCTGGGGTCGGCGACGACGCCGACGACGGGGCCGTCGGCGTCGACGAGGGCGAGGCTGTAGGCGCACCAGGGGAACCCGGCGACGTAGTTGGCCGTGCCGTCGACGGGGTCGACGACCCAGCGCAGCGGCGCGTGCTCGGCCCCGGCGTCGGCGCCGTACTCCTCGCCGACGACGGGGACGCCGGGGAACTCGGCGGCGAGCACGCGGCGGGTGTGCCGTTCGAGGGTGCGGTCGGTGTCGGTCACCCAGTCGAACGGGTTGGCCTTGCCGGTCGCGCCGGGCGGGACTCCGCCGGCGGAGCGCCCGGACGTCGCCGCGATGACCTCGGCGGCGTCGTTGGCGAGCCGGCCGGCGACGTCCAGCGCCCGGGACAGCAGCCCGGGATCGGCGGGTGCCGGGACTGGCATCTGGATCTTCGCCCGGGGGAGGTGGTCTCGGTCGACGACGGTCATGCCACCGGAGGGTCGTGGATCAGGGTGTCCCGGGCGCGACGTGCGGATGACGTGACGTGGAGCACCCGGCCAATCGTGTCCGCTCCGGTCGGGCGGTCCCGCGAGGTCGAGCGGGCGCACCGGGTGTTCGGCGGGTGTTCCGTGGCGCGACGCGCGGGCGTCGGGCTGCGGGGGACCGGCTGCGACACCGTCGGGGGGTGCGCGTCGCGATCGTCTCCGAGTGTTTCCTGCCGGTCGTCAACGGTGTCACGAACTCGGTGCTGAGGGTGCTCGAGCACCTGGCCGAGGGCGGGCACGAGGCTCTCGTCATCGCCCCCGGGACCGGGGAGTCCGGCCGGCACGGCGACGTGGAGGTCGTGCGGGTGCCCGCGGTGGACCTGCCCGTCGTCAACTCGATGCCCGTGGGGGTGCCGAGCAGGCGCATCCTCACGGCGCTGCGCCGGTTCGCCCCGGACGTGGTGCACCTGGCGGCGCCGTTCGTCGTGGGTGCGCGCGGGCTGGCGGCGGCGCGGCGGCTCGACATCCCGACGGTCGCGGTCTACCAGACGGACGTGGCGGGGTTCGCCTCGTCGTACGGGCTGGGGCTGACGGCCCGGGCGGCGTGGCGGTGGACGTGCCGGCTGCACTCGCAGGCCGACCGGACGCTGGCGCCGTCGAGCTGGGCGACGGAGGCGTTGCGCGAGCGCGGGGTGCCTCGGGTGCACCAGTGGGCGCGTGGCGTCGACACCAGCCGGTTCACCCCGTCGAAACGGTCACAGCGGTGGCGCGACGAGCTGGCGCCGGACGGGGAGATCCTCGTCGGCTACGTCGGCAGGCTGGCCCCGGAGAAGCAGGTGGAGCGGCTCGCGACGCTGGCCGGGATGCCCGGGGTGCGGGTCGTGGTGGTGGGGTCGGGGCCGAGCGAGGAGCGGTTGCGGTCGACGTTGCCGGGCGCGGCGATGCTCGGGTTCCGTGGTGGCGACGAGCTCGCCGCGATCTACGCGTCGCTGGACGTGTTCGTGCACACCGGCCCGTCGGAGACGTTCTGCCAGGCGGTGCAGGAGGCGCTGTCCTCGGGGCTGCCGGTGGTCGCGCCCGACGCGGGCGGCCCGCGTGACCTGGTGCTCCCCGGGCGGACGGGGATGCTGGTGCCGCCGCGCCCCGACGGCACCGACGTGGGCGACCCGTCCGCCGACGAGGCGGACGCGCAGCTGCGGGCGGCCGTCGAGGCGTTGTGCGACCCGCGGCTGCGGGCGGTGTACGGCGCCGCGGCGCGGCGGTCGGTGCTGCGCCGCACCTGGACGACGGTGTGCGACGAGCTGCTGGTCCACTACTCCGACGTCGTCGGGGCGGCGGCGGACCGGCGGGCGGCCTGACGTGCGGATCGCCCAGCTGGCCAACTTCTACGGGCCGCGCTCGGGTGGGCTGCGCACGGCGCTGCACCACCTGGGCGCGGGCTACGTGGCGCGGGGTCACGAGGTGGTGCTGGTCGTGCCGGGTCCCGCGGCGGCCGACGAGCTGCTCCCGTCGGGTGTGCGGCGGGTGACGGTCGCGGCACCGCAGCTGCCGGGCACGGGCGGCTACCGGGCGGTGGACCCGTGGCGGGTGCGCCGGCTGCTGGACCGGCTGGACCCGGACGCGATCGAGGTGTCGGACCGGCTGACCCTGCGCGGTCTGGGGGAGTGGGCGTCGCGGCGCGGGGTCCCGAGCGTCGTCGTCTCCCACGAGCGGCTGGACCGGCTGCTGGGGCAGTTCCTGCTGCCCGGCCGGGCAGCGGTCGCGGTGGCCGACGCGGCGAACGCGCGAATGGCGGCGGCCTACGACACTGTCGTGTGCACGACCGCGTTCGCGCGCGCGGAGTTCGACCGCATCGGGGCGTGCAACGTGGCGCAGGTGCCGCTGGGCGTGGACCTGACGACGTTCACCCCGCACCGGCACGACCGCGGCCTGCGCCACCGTCTCGGTGGGGACGCGGAGGCCCTGGTCGTCCACTGCGGACGGCTGTCGCCGGAGAAGCACCCGGAGCGCAGCGTCGACACCGTCGCCGCGCTGCGTCGTGACGGGGTGGACGCGCGGCTCGTGGTGGCGGGCGACGGGCCGCGGCGTGCGGCGATGGCGCGGCGGGCGGCGGGCCTGCCGGTGACGTTCCTCGGCTTCGTGCCCGACCGGTCCCGGCTGGCGACGCTGCTGGCGTCGGCCGACGTGTCGTTGGCACCGGGACCGCACGAGACGTTCGGGCTCTCGGCCCTGGAGGCGCTGGCCAGCGGCACCCGGGTGGTGGTGTCGGCGTCGTCGGCGCTGCCGGAGATCGTGGCCGGGCCGGCCGGGGCGGCGGCGGCCGATGACGCGGGCGCGTTCGCCGCAGCCGTCGCGGACCTGCTCGATGCGGACGCCGAGGCCGGGCGTTGCGCGGCGCGCGAGAGGGCGGAGGAGTACGGCTGGCCCGCGTCGGTGACGTCGATGCTCGCGACCCTCGGTGCCGTCGGTTCCGTCGCCGCGTAGCGTTTCCGGTGTGGCACGTGCGGACCTGGACAAGCGACCCGACGACGTCGCGGCGATGTTCGACGGCGTGGCGAAGCGCTACGACCTGACCAACACGGTGCTGACGGGCGGGCAGGACCGCCGCTGGCGCGACCTCACCCGCGCCGCGCTCGACCCCCGCCCGGGGGAGAAGGTCCTCGACCTCGCCGCGGGCACCGCCGTCTCGACGGTGTCGCTGGCCCGCTCGGGCGCCTGGTGCGTCGCGGCCGACTTCTCGCTGGGGATGCTGCGCGCCGGCGCCGGCCGCGACGTGCCGAAGGTCGCGGCCGACGGGATGCGCCTCCCGTTCGGTGACGGCGTCTTCGACGCGGTGACGATCTCGTTCGGGCTGCGCAACATCGTCGACACCGCGGCGGCCCTGCGGGAGATGGCCCGGGTGACGCGGCCGGGCGGCCGCCTGGTGGTGTGCGAGTTCGGTACGCCGACGTGGAGGCCGTTCCGGGTGGCCTATCACGACGTGGTGCTGGCTGCGGTGCTGCCGGCGGTGGCGCGGCGGGTGTCGTCGAACCCGGAGGCCTACACCTACCTCGCGGAGTCGATCCGGGACTGGCCCGCGCAGCCCGATCTGGCGCGGATCATCGCCGGTGCCGGCTGGACCGACGTGGCGTGGCGTGATCTCGCTCTCGGTGCGGTCGCGCTGCACCGCGCCCGCCGCGTCTGACGCGGTCCCCCCGCCCGGGGGACCCGCCGCACGCCGCCCCCGGGCCGGTCGAACGGGGTTCAGCCCTGGTCGTAGCAGCGCGAGGGCTCCGCGACACCGTTTCGTTATGACCGCTTCTCCCCCCTCAGCGGGGGAGGCCGGTCGGGGCCGGAGCGGGCACGCTGGCGTGACTTTCGACGGTCGTCCGAGCACTCGGCCACCCATTGGCCATGGTGCCGCGTCCAGGGCTGGACGCGGAGCATAGACTCTCGTCCGGACTTCGTGAATCCGTTCACAAGGAGCCACATGGTCGCCCTCGGCCCCACCACTCGCGCCTCGGCGCGGCGAGGAGCGCCCGGTGCCGGCGCAGTCGCCCGCCCGGGTGCGGATGGCGCGTGCGCGGGGGCGGCGGGAGCACGTCGACCGGCTCCGGCCGGGTTCTGGTCCCCCCGATCCGTTGCGGCGGCGGTCCGTGAGATCGACAGGACACGGCGGCGGGACGGGACGAGGACTCCGTCCGGGAGCGGCCGTGTCGACCGGCCCGCGACCACGAGGAACAGGTGGTCGGGACCTTGAAGTAAGGCTGTCCTGACTTCTGAGGGGTGATCCACCGCACCATAAGGTCCGGGCGGCGGTATCGATCCCGAAGACGTAGATCTCCCACCACGCAAAAGTCACCGCATCACCAACGGCGAGGGTGTTACCGATGCTCGATCCCTATCTCCCGATCGTGTTGCTGGCCGTGCTGGCCGGCGCGTTCGCGGTCGGATCCGTCGCCTCCGCTCCGCTCATCGGCCCCCGGCGCTACAACCGCGCCAAGCTCGACGGGTACGAGTGCGGGATCGAGCCGTCGCCCCAGCCCGTGGTCGGGGCCGGCCGGATGCCCGTCGCGTACTACCTGACGGCGATGCTGTTCATCCTCTTCGACATCGAAATGGTCTTCCTCTACCCGTTCGCCGTCAGCGCCGACCTGCTCGGCCTGTTCGGGCTGGTGGAGATCGTGCTGTTCATCGTCACGGTCGGCTTCGCCTACGTGTACGTGTGGCGACGCGGCGGCCTGGACTGGAACTGAGGCGAAACACATGGGACTCGAGGAGAAGCTGCCCAGCGGGGTACTGCTCACCAGCGTCGAGAAGCTCGTCAACTGGACGCGCAAGTCGTCGCTGTGGCCCGCCACCTTCGGGCTGGCGTGCTGCGCGATCGAGATGATGACCACCGGCGCGCCCCGCTACGACCTGGCGCGCTTCGGCATGGAGGTCTTCCGGGCCTCCCCGCGACAGGCCGACCTGATGATCGTCGCGGGTCGCGTCAGCAACAAGATGGCGCCGGTGCTGCGCCAGATCTACGACCAGATGCCCGAGCCCCGCTGGGTGCTGGCGATGGGCGTGTGCGCGTCGTCGGGCGGGATGTTCAACAACTACGCGATCGTGCAGGGCGTCGACCACGTCGTGCCCGTCGACATGTACCTGCCGGGCTGCCCGCCGCGCCCGGAGATGCTCATGGATGCGATCCTCAAGATCCACGCGAAGATCATGGACGAGCCCCTCGGCCCGAAGCGTGCCGCAGAGCTGGCCGCCAGTGGGTACAAGACCCCGATGATCCCGTCGTCGATCAAGTACGCGACGACGAAGAAGAAGTGAGCCGGCGATGACCGAACGTACGGGTCCCGGCGGAACCGCCGGCACCTCCAAGGACGACAAGGGCGGTGCGGAACCGACCGGCGGCGAGCAGTCGTCGGCCGACCGCAGCGGTACCGACGAGGAGGCGCACGTCGCCAACGGCGGCACCGAGCCCGAGGCCGGGACGACCGAGCTCGCGGGGCTGGGCGACCAGGCCGTCGAGGGCGGCACCCGCTCGGCCCCTGCGGGTCGTGCGCGCCAGGGCATGTTCGGTGTCCGCGGCAGCGGCGACACCTCCGGCTTCAGCGGCCTGCGGCTGCCCGCCCACGTGCCGGCACCGGCCGAGCGCCCCTTCGGCGGCTGGTTCGACGACGTGGCCGACGACCTCGTCGCGGCCCTCGACGAGCGTGGCACCCGCGGCGCGATCCAGCAGGTGACGATCGACCGCGGCGAGATCACCTTCTACATCGCGGCCGAGAAGATCCTCGAGGTCTGCCGGACGATGCGCGACGACCCGTCGCTGCGCTACGAGCTGTGCTCGGCGGTGTCGGCGGTCGACTACGGGGTCGACGTGCCGGAGCGGATGCACGTCGTCTACCACCTGCTGTCGATGACCTACCGGCGGCGCGTCCGGCTCGAGGTCGTCCTCGACTGGGACGGCGGGGCGGAGAACCCGCACCTGCCCAGCGTCGTCGAGGTCTACCCGACGGCCGACTGGCACGAGCGCGAGACCTGGGACATGTTCGGGATCGTCTTCGACGGCCACCCGGCGCTGACCCGCATCCTCATGCCGGACGACTGGGACGGCCACCCCCAGCGCAAGGACTACCCCCTCGGCGGGATTCCCGTGGAGTACAAGGGCGCGGAGATTCCTCCGCCCGATGAGAGGCGGGCCTACTCGTGACGACTCCCGAGACCGACGCCTACGCCCCGGAACGCGAGACCACCGAGGGCACGATCTACACCGTCACCGGCGGTGACTGGGACTCGATCGTCGACTCCGAGCACGACGACCGCATCGTCATCAACATGGGCCCGCAGCATCCGTCGACGCACGGCGTGCTGCGGCTCGTGCTGGAGCTCGAGGGCGAGACCGTCACGCAGGCCCGGTCCGTGATCGGCTACCTGCACACCGGGATCGAGAAGAACTGCGAGTACCGGACGTGGACGCAGGGCGTCACGTTCGTGACGCGTGCGGACTACCTGGCACCGCTGTTCAACGAGGCCGCGTACGTGATGGGCGTCGAGAAGCTGCTGGGCATCGAGGCACCGCAGCGGGCGCAGACGATCCGCGTGATGCTCATGGAGATCAACCGGATCGGCTCGCACCTGGTGTGCCTGGCCACCGGCGGCATGGAGCTCGGCGCGCTGACCGGCATGACGGCCGGTTTCCGTGAGCGCGAGGAGGTGCTCCACCTGCTGGAGTACCTGACCGGGCTGCGGATGAACCACGCGTTCTTCCGGCCGGGCGGGCTCGCCCAGGACCTCCCGGACGACTGGCGCGAGAAGATCGACGAGTTCATCAAGGTCTTCCACGAGCGCCTCGGCGACTACGACAAGCTGCTCACCGGGCAGCCGATCTGGAAGCAGCGCCTCGAGGGCGTCGGCTACCTCCCGATCGACGGCTGCCTGGCCCTCGGCGCGACCGGCCCGATCCTGCGGTCGGCCGGTCTGGCGTGGGACCAGCGCAAGGTCGAGCCCTACTGGGGCTACGACACGTACGACTTCGAGGTGCCGACCGAGACGGGCGCCGACTGCTACTCGCGCTACCTGGTGCGGGTCGCCGAGATCCACGAGTCGCTCAAGATCATCGAGCAGGCGGCCGACCGGCTCGAGCCCGGCCCCGTGATGGTCGAGGACCGCAAGGTCGCCTGGCCCGCGCAGCTGTCGATCGGCTCGGACGGCATGGGCAACACGCTCGAGCACGTCCGCAAGATCATGGGTCAGTCGATGGAGTCGCTGATCCACCACTTCAAGCTGGTCACCGAGGGCTTCCACGTGCCGGCGGGGCAGGTCTACTCCTGCGTCGAGTCACCCCGCGGCGAGCTGGGCGTCCACCTGGTGTCCGACGGTGGCACCCGGCCGGTGCGCGTGCACCTGCGCGAGCCCAGCTTCGTGAACCTGCAGACGATGCCCGCCATGAGCGAGGGCGGCATGGTCGCCGACGTCATCGCCGCGGTCGCGTCGATCGACCCCGTCATGGGAGGTGTTGATCGATGACGCTCCCCGAGGGCAACCCGGAGATGAACGCGCGCGAGGTGACCGGGCCCGACGAGGTGACCTGGAACCCCGAGGCCGCCGACGGGCCGATCGCGTCGCCGTCGTTCGGCGAGGTGACAAGGCAGCAGGCGAAGGAGATCATCGCCCGCTACCCGCAGTCGCGGTCGGCGCTGCTGCCGATGCTGCACCTGGTGCAGTCGGTGGAGAACCACGTCAGCCAGGACGGCATCCGCTTCTGCGCGGAGATGCTGGAGATCACGACGGCCGAGGTCTCGGCGGTCGCGACCTTCTACACGATGTACAAGCGCAACCCGTGCGGTGAGCACCTGGTGAGCGTGTGCACCAACACCCTGTGCGCCGCAATGGGTGGCGACGCCATCTACGCCCGGCTGCAGGAGCGTCTGGGCACCGAGGGCCGCCCGCTCGGCCACGAGGAGACCGTGGGCGAGCCCGGCAGCCCCGGCTCGATCACCCTCGAGCACGCGGAGTGCCTGGCGGCGTGCGACCTGGCGCCGGTCATCCAGGTCAACTACGAGTACTTCGACAACCAGTCCGTCGAGTCGGCCGAGGAGCTCGTCGACGCGCTGCGGCGCGGCGAGAAGCCGCACCCGACGCGCGGCGCCCCGCTGACCGACCTGCGGACCGTCGAGCTGGAGCTGGCGGGGTTCCACCCCGACCTGGCTGCCGTCGCCGAGGGCCCGTCGATCGCGGTCGAGACCGTCCGCGGCGCGGTGCTGGCCGACGAGCGCGGCTGGGCGGCACCCGCCCGGCCCGCCGAGCACCCCGCGCTGCCGCCGCTTCCGGAGAAGAAGTGATGACCGAAACCACGGACACCGCGCCCCCTGCCGTCGATCCGCTGACCCCGGTGCTGACGCGCCGGTGGCAGCTCGACCGGTCGTGGTC
>NZ_BEGX01000028.1:195013-226028 GCF_002583555.1 Pseudonocardia sp. N23 | reverse complement strand
CTTGGCTTCGGCGAAGCGGTCGAGGTGTTGCAGGAGCGCACCCCGGTAGGCCAGCGCCATGGCGCGCGTCGAGTCGTCGGGTGCGCTGTCGAGGACCCGTTCGTACGCGACGCCCGCGCCGTCGTAGTCGCCGTCCCAGTGCCGGACCCGTCCGACCAGCAGTGTGGCGCTGGGCAGCGCGCCGGGTGCGGCGGCGGCGCTCTCGGCGAGTTCGGTGGCCTGTTCGGCGAGGTCGACGGCGGCCATGGCGTCGCGGGCGTAGAGGGCGGTCCAGCCCAGCTGCTCCAGCGCGAGCGCCTCCAGCTCGGAGTCGTCCATGCCTCGCGCCAGCTCGAGGGCCTGCTCGTGGTCGGCGACCGCATCGTCGTAGCGCCCGATCTGTGAGCACGCCCGGCCGCGGCGCAGCAGCGTGTGCACCAGCTGCGTGACGTCGCCCGCGCTGCGCGCCGCCCCGACGGCCTTGGACAGCAGCTCGACGGCCTCGGTGTTCGCGAACGCGCGGGCCGCGGCCGCGGCGGCCTGGCTCCAGGCCCCGGCCGCCGACGACCAGTCGCCCGCCGCCGCGAAGTGCCGGGCCGCGGACTCGGGACGGGCGTCGAAGAGTCGGGCCGCGCGCCGGTGCCTGCTGATCCGCACCGGCATCGGGGTGGCTTCGTAGGCGACCTGTCGGACGAGGTCGTTGACGAACCGCATCCCGTCGGGCAGCGGCCGCAGCAGCCCACTCCGGACGGCTTCGGCCGCCCGTGCCGCGCATGCGTCGGGACCGGCTCCGGTCAGCGCCGCGAGCGAGTCGAGGGTGAACGACGTGCCGAGAACCGCGGCCTGCCCGAGCAGCTCGACGATCTCCTCGTCGGCGGCGTCGATGCGGTCGGCGACGATGTCGCGCAACGAGCGCGGCACGGGCACGGGGACGTCGTCGGCGCGTGGCACGCCCGTGGTTCCGGGGGCGCGCAGCAGCTCGGCGACGAACAGCGGCGACCCGCCGGTCCAGCCGTGCAGCCGGGCGGGGTCGTGGCCTGTGCCGGCACGGCGGACGAGCTCGGCGACGGCCTCGACGTCGAGCGGGCCCAGCTCGATCCAGCCGGTGGACACCGCGCGCAGCGGCTCGGTGGCCGTCCCGGTGCCCTGCTCGGTGACGACGACCAGCACCGGCCGCGCGCCTGCGTCGGCGGTCCACTCACGCATCGCGAACAGCAGGGCGCCGATGGTGGACCGGCCGGCGTGGTGGGCGTCCTCGATGGTGACGAGCACGGGGCGGGTCGCGGAGAGCCGGGCGAGGAACCCGGCGAAGGCGTCGAGGGCCCGGCCGTGTTCGAGCTCGGGGTCGGCCCGCTCGTAGTCGGTGGCGGCGACGAGGTCCCCGACCTCGGGGACCAGCTGCGCGAGCGCACCCAGCCGGGAGCCCGCGAGGGTGAGGACGTCGGCCGGGTCGACGCGGCGCAGCGCGGCCCGGACCAGCTGCACGAGCGGTTCGAGGTAGAGCGAGCGTTCCGCCTCGTGGCAGGCGACCGACAGCACGAGCGCACCGCCGCGGCGCTGCTCGTCGGCGAAGCGGTCGACGAGCGTGCTGCGCCCGACGCCGCCGTCCCCGGTGACGACGACCAGGCCGGGGGTGCCGTCGGCGGCGCGGGCCCACTGCCGGCGCAGGACGTCGAGCTCGGCGTCGCGGCCGACGATCGGCTCCGGCGCGACGGCGGGGTCGCCGTCGGTGGGGGTGGGGCCACGCAGCTCGTCGAGGAGGGCGCGGGTGGCGGGCGACGGGTCGCAGCCGAGCTGCTCGGAGACCGCGGCCGCGAGGGCCTCGTAGGCGGCGAGCGCGTCGGCGGGCCGGCCGGCGCGCACCAGCCCGGTCATGACGAGGCGGCACGCCTCCTCGTCGAGGGGGTCGGTGTCGAGTGCGGCGGAGGCGACGTCGACGGCGACGTCGGGCGCCCCGAGTTCGAGAGCGGCTGCGGCCCAGCAGATCCGGGAGCGGTGCCGGTAGCGGGCGACGCGGCGGCGGACGTCGGAGACCCAGCCGTCGGGCTGCTCGCCCGACAGCGCCACGTCGGCGGTGAGCATCCCGGTGGCGAGCTCGGCACCGGTGGCGGCGACGGCGAACCGGCCGTGTCCCAGTTCGAGCTCGGCGCGCTCGACGCGCTCGATCGCCTCGGCGAGGTCGGTGGACAGGTCGGCGGCGACGAGCCGGTAGCCGGCGGGGGTGCCGTCGATGCGTTCGCGGCCGAGTGCGCCGCGGAGCCTGCTGACGAGGGCGGCGACGTTGCGGTCGGCCCGTTGGGGCGCATCGCCTTCCCACACGGCGTCGACGAGGTCGCCGACGGAGACGAACTCTCCCGGGCGCTCCGCGAGGACGGCCAGGACACGCCGTGCCTTCCCGACGGGCACGGCGTCGGAGGGTCCGCCCTCTACGGTGAACGGACCGAGCAGGCGCAACCGCAGGTGGGCCCGGGGCACGCGCGGACTGTACCCGGGTCGCGGGGAGTGACGGGGCGAGCCACCGTCTACTATAGTGGGCGAACACCTCCGATGATGAAGAGCGGCCCCGCGTCACGGGACCCCTGACCGAAAGACAGTCGTCCCGATGTCCAAGACCGCAGTCGTTGCGCTGGGTGGCAATGCCATCACCCGCAACGGACAGCAGGGCACGCACGCAGAACAGATGGAGAACGCGCGGGCGATGGCGGCCGCGATCCGTGGTCTGCGCGAAGCCGGCTGGAACGTCGTACTCGTGCACGGCAACGGTCCGCAGGTCGGCAACCTCGCGATCCAGCAGCGCGCCGGGGCCGACCAGGTCCCCGAGATGCCGCTGCACGTGCTCGGCGCGATGACGGAGGGCCAGCTCGGCTCCCTGCTCGCGCTGGCCGTGCGTGAGGCCGGCGGGGTGGATCTCCCGGGCGTCGTCACCGTCGTCACCCATGTCGTCGTCCGCAAGGACGATCCGGCCTTCGGGCTGCCGACGAAGCCGATCGGGCCGTTCTACACGGTCCAGGAGGCCGCCCGGCTCGTCTCCGAGCAGGGCTGGGTCGTCGGCGAGGACGCCGGACGCGGCTATCGCCGTCTCGTCCCGTCGCCCAAGCCGGTCGACATCGTCGAGCTCGACGCGATCCGCGGCCTGGTCGACCAGGGGCTGATCGTCGTCGCCGCGGGCGGCGGGGGCATCCCGGTCGTCGACGAGGGCGGTGCGCTGCAGGGCATCGACGCCGTCATCGACAAGGACTCGGCCGCTCAGCGGCTGGCCAACGCGCTGGGGGCCGAGGCCCTCCTGCTCGTCACGGACGTGCCCGCGGTGATGCTGGACTTCGGCAAGGAGACTGCGCGCTCGATCGGTGAGATCACCGTCGACGAGGCGCAGACGCATGCCGACGACGGCCAGTTCCCCGAGGGAAGCATGGGCCCGAAGATGCGGGCCGCCATCCAGTTCGTCCGCGAGGGCGGAGCCACGGCGGTCGTGACCAACGCCGCCCGCGCCGTCGCGTCGTTGAACCCCGGAGCAGGCGACGACGCCGAGCCGGGCACTCGAATCGTTGCCGCCGATCAGCACCTGGGAGCCGCTCCGTGAGCATCCATCGCATCACGCTGTACACCGACACCTACGTGGACTCGGTGGTACAGCTCTCCGGTACCCGAGCGATGCGAGGTCTCGACGGCATCGTCTGGGCCTCGGCCGCGATGGCCACCCCCGCGAACCTGGAGACGCTCTCCGCGGAGGGTTTCGACATCTCCGAGGTCTCCCACGCGGGTGCGAACGACCTGTTCGTCGCCGTGAACGCCGACTCCGACGAGCTCGCCGACTCCGCCCGTGAGGCGGGCGAGGCGGCCATGTTCGCGCCGCGCACCAACGCCTCCGGCGAGGCCGCCGAGAAGCCGGCCCGCACCATGGCCCAGGCCATCGCGCGCCAGCCCGACACCAACGTCGCGGTCATCTCGGTGCCCGGCGACTACGCGACCCTCGAGGCGCACAAGGCGCTGTCCGCGGGCCTCGACGTGCTGCTGTTCAGCGACAACGTCTCCGTCGAGGACGAGATCGCGCTCAAGGAGCGCGGCAACCGCATCGGGCGCCTGATCATGGGTCCCGGCGCCGGCACCGCCATGCTCGGCCACACCTGCCTGGCGTTCGCGAACGTCGTCAAGGAGGGCAACGTCGCGGTCGTCGCCGCCGCCGGTACCGGTGCGCAGGAGGCCGCGGGCCTGGTCGACCGGTGGGGCGCGGGCGTCTCGCACGTCATCGGCCTCGGCGGCCGCGACCTGACCGCCAAGATCGGCGGCCTGACCGCCAAGCAGGCCATGGGCCGGCTCGTCGCCGACGACAGCACCGAGATCATCTTCCTGGTGTCGAAGCCGCCGAACCCGCAGGTCGCGCACGAGGTGCTCGAGGCGGCCAAGGGCAAGAAGGTCGTCGCCGCGCTGATCGGCATCGACAAGGACTTCACGGCCCCCGAGGGCGTCATCGTCACCCGCACGCTCGAGGCCGGTGCCATCGCCGTCGCCAAGCTCGCGGGCCAGACCCCGCCCGACGTCACCGAGGGTCTCGTCGAGCAGGTCCGGGTCATCGCCGACAAGCTGCCCGCCGAGCGCACGCTCGTCCGCGGCCTCTACTCCGGCGGCACGCTCTGCTACGAGTCGCTCGTCGTGCTCGGGGAGACCCTGGGCGACGTGTACTCCAACACCCCGCTCGACAAGTCCCTGGGCCTGCCCGCCCCCGCGGGCGCGCACACCTCGCTCGACCTGGGCGAGGAGGAGTACACCAAGGGTCGCCCGCACCCGATGATCGACCCCGAGGCGCGCATCGAGATGCTGCGCGAGCAGGCCGCCGACCCCGACGTCGCCGCGATCCTCATGGACGTCGTGCTCGGCTACGGCGCCCACGAGAACCCGGCAGGCGAGCTCGTCCCGGTGTTCAAGGAGATCCGCGACGCCGGTGGCCCCCAGGTCATCGTCTACGTCCTGGGCACCGAGCAGGACCCGCAGGGCTACCAGGCGCAGCGCAAGGCGTTCGAGGACGCCGGCGTGCTCGTCACCGCGACCGCGCAGCGGGCCGCGCTCGCCGCCGCCGCAATCGCCAGCCGCAAGCCCGAGATCGCGGCGATCTCGCTGTGAGGGAGCGTGGGCTGGCCCTCGTCTCGCACTCGACCAAGCCGCGGGGAGGGCTGGTCCACACCCTGAGCCTGGCCGAGGAGCTGCACCGGCAGGGTGTGCCGGTGCACCTCCTCACCCTCGGGGACCCGTCGGTGGGCCTGTTCCGGCACACCGACGTCCCGAACACCGTCCTGCAGCAGCCCAAGAACGCGGGCGAGACGTTGGACGACAAGGTGTTCGCGTCGATCGACATGCTCGAGGCCGGACTCGCCGAGCTCGCCGGCGAGTACGACATCATGCACGCGCAGGACTGCATCGCCGCCCGGGCCGCTGCCCGGGTGCGCGACGCGGGGAACCCGATCACCGTCGTGCGCACGGTGCACCACGTGGACGACTTCACGACGCCTGCGCTCATCAACTGCTCCAAGCAGGCGATCGTCGAGCCCGACCGGATCCTCGTCGTCAGCGAGCAGTGGCGGCGCATCATGCGCGACGACTACGGCCGCGACGCCGACATCGTCCCCAACGGCGTCGACCTCGGCAGGTTCGCCAAGCCCGAGGACGGCAAGATCGAGGAGCTGCGGCGGCGGATCGGCGCCGGCGACGGCCGGTTCGTCTTCCTTGCCGTCGGTGGTGTGGAGCCGCGCAAGGGCACCGTCCACGCGTTCCGCGCGCTCGCCCGGCTCAAGCGCGAGGGTGTCGACGCGACGCTGGCCGTCGTCGGCGGCCACTCGTTCCAGGACTACACCCCCTATCGGGACGCGGCGCTGGCCGAGCTCCCCGAACTGGGCCTGGAGCTCGATCGGGACGTCCACCTGCTCGGCACGGTCAGCGAGGCCGACCTCGCCGGCTGGTACCACGCGGCCGACGCGCTGTGCTTCCCGTCGGTCAAGGAGGGCTGGGGGCTCGTCGTCTTCGAGGCGATGGCCGCTGGTCTCCCCGTGATCGCCAGCGACCTCGATGTCTTCCACGAGTACCTGGAGGACGGGGTGTCGGCGTTGCTGCCGCCCGTCGAGGACGCCGACGGCCTCGCCCAGGCCATGCGCACCATGGTCGGCGATGCCGCGCTGCGCGACCGGCTCCGCGACGGCGGCGAGGCGATCCTCCCGAAGTTCAGCTGGGAGGCGAGTGCCCGCAAGCACCGCGAGATCTACGACGAGATCCGCCGGGGCACCACTGCCTGATCCGGCAGCACCCACGACGCAGAGCGGCCGCATCCTCTCCCTGGATGCGGCCGCTCTGCGTTAAGATCGGGGTGCGCCCCAGATGGGCCTACCGGGAAGGAGCGGCTGTACCGGCCGACGCGGCAACGCCGCGTCGAGCACCCCGCAGGCCCGGCGGCGCAGTCCTGTTCCTTGTCGATGGCCAGGCCCCTCGTGTGGCGTGCAGCCGGCCCGGGCGCGCCTCATCGGTGTTTCGACACCGACCGAGAGGACCGCACGTGCCCGTTGCGTTCAACCACACGATCGTCGCCGCCCGCGACCGCGCCGAGTCGGCGCGCTTCTTCACCGAGATCCTGGAGATGGCCGCCGCGCCGTCCTGGGGACCGTTCACGAACCTGCAGCTCGACGGCGGGGTGCTGCTGCAGTTCGCCGAACTGCCGGTCGAGGCGTTCCCCGAGATCCAGAACCAGCACTACGCGTTCCTCGTCGACGACGAGCTGTTCGACCGGGCCTACGGCCGGCTGCGCGAGCGCGGGATCGAGCACTGGGCCGACCCGCAGATGCAGCGGCCCGGGGAGACCAACACCGAGCACGGCGGCCGCGGCGTCTACTTCCGCGACCCGGCCGGCCACTTCGTCGAGATCATCACCGCGCCGTACGTCTGACGGGGGTGGTGCGGGTCCCGGCGTGCTGCCGGGACCGCGGGAGCCGCGGAGAGGTCGTCAGCTGTGGCCGCGGAGCGCGAGCTCCGCGGCCCGCTGGACGATCTCGTCGGTGAAGACGGTGCCGTCGCCCGCGAGGACGTCCTCGAACGCGCCGAGCCAGTGCATGAAGTAGGAGGGGGCCTCACCCGCGGGCCGTGCGTCCTCCCAGGCGGCGATGCGGGCGGTGAGCGCAGCCTGGAACTGCGGCCACGCGAACAGGCCGGCACCGTGCAGGGAGGTGGCCATGTCGAACGCGCGGGACTCCCACGGCTCGGCGAACCAGGCCCCGTCGAAGGGGCCGGCGGCGGTCCCGGCGGGCGCGGAGGTGCCGAGGCGGTCCCGGTCGACGAGGCCACGCTCGGTGAGCAGCTGTTCGAGGGCCGCGGTGCGCAGCGCGGGCTCGATCCGGCTCCCGGCGGCGTCGAGGTGCTCGGCGGGGTTCAGGGCGGTGCTCACGCTGCGTTCTCCCTTGCAGGTGGTCGTCGACGATCGCGAAGGCCTGGTCGACATCCTCACGCACGATGCGACATGCTGTTCACCATAGTGGATGACGTCATGATCGTGCGCCCTGACCGGCGGGATCGTCACCGTCATCTCGGCCGTGAAAGCCGACAACGGCGGCCCCCCGAAGGGGACCGCCGTTGCCGTGGCCGGGCCGGCGGACGGCCGGGCCGGGAGGGGTGGATGGTCAGGCCACCCGAGCTGCGAGCGCCTTGAGGGCGTCGGAGAAGCAGGACACCGGAGCAGTGGCGACACCCGCGCCGACCTGCCCGATACCCGAGTTGACGTGCAGGATGCCGGTGGTCACCTTGGGGGTGATGCCGGTCTCCACGACCTTGCGGACGTCGACACCCAGCGGGGTGCCGATGAAGCCCATGGCCGGCAGCGTGAAGCGGGTGCTGGCACCGGCGCAGATGGCCTGGAACGACTCGGTCGCCGCGGCGGCGTCGGACATCGCGCCACCGAGGAACGCCGCGACCGCGGCCGAGTTGCCCGCTGCGGGGCCGCCCATGCCGGTCAGCTCGAGGACGGCACTGTCGCCGATGTCCTTCGCGCTGGTGTCGGGGCCGTAGCCCGAGTAGTACATCGCGTCGCCCACGGGCGGCGCGTCGGTGATGTACCAGGCGTCGTCGTTGGCGAGCTTGATGCCGAAGGTGGTGCCGTTGCGCGCCATGTGCGTGACGATCGAGGAGCCCTCGACCTGGTGCGCCCACAGCTGCAGCGACTTGGCCGCGGCCATCGCCAGGTTCAGGAAGAACAGGTGGTTGCCGGCCAGGTACTGGCCGAACGGCACGCGGGCGGCGTCGGGCAGTGCCGTGATCTGCGGCAGCCAGGTGCGCGTGAGCAGGTTGGTGGCCGCCTGGGTACGCATGTGCAGGTCGTCGCCCATGGTGATGCCCTGCGAGGCGATCGCCAGGATGTCGAGCTGGCCGGTCTCGGCGATGATCTGCTTGACCGACGGACCTGCGGTGTCGGCCAGGAACTTCAGCCGCGCGATCGCCGCGTCGGTGTCGCGGCCGAACCACGCCACCTCGCCGGGGCCCTGGTTCAGCGACGAGAACGCGCGCGTGCCGCCCTCACGGTTCTCGACGACCAGTGCCGGCTGGGACGGGCCCACCGCGCTCGCCATCGGGACGACGGCGTCGTGGTGGTTCGCGGCGTCGAGGGAGACCTCGCCGCTCTGCAGCAGCTTCTCGGCCTCGGCCACGTCGGCGGCCCAGCCCTCGGCGACGACCGCGGCGCGCATGGAGCGCTGCAGCGGGTCTGCGTGCTCGGCGTAGGGGAGCACCGGGCCGGAGTGCAGGATCAGGCGACCCTCGACACCGGGCACGGCCTCGCCGAACGTCGACACGTCGACGAGCTGGGGTACGCCGTCGTTGAGACGTCGGACGACCTCGGTGTTCGCCTCGTCGATCGCGGCACCCGCGTCGCCGTAGAGGTTGCTGAGCGCGCGGACCGCGTCGAGATCGCCGTCAGCGGGGATGCGCCAGTCGACGTGCTGGACGGGGCGACCCTGCGCACGCACCGCATCGGCGAACATCGGCAGCCCGACGTTGACCACCTGGACCTCGTCAGGCAGTGCCAGCGGTGTCGTCATCGGGAGGTTCCTCCTCGGGGGTCGGCCAGTGGATCGTGTACTTCATCAAAGTAGACGGGAGCACACTATAGGAGACAGTGCCGGGAGGGCATCCCCCCGTCGTACCCCCGGATCGGGGTGACCGATTCGTGCCCGGGTGAGTTCCATCACGTGGACGTCGACGGAGGGACTCGGCATGGGCGCTGTGAACGGTTCGTGGAACTCTCCGATCGCGACGTGTGGTGCGCGATGAGGCCCGGGTTCACTGCGCGGGAGCGCGAAGAGGTGCGCAGGCGGTTCGAGCAGGACCAGGCCGACGCCGAGTACGTCGAGTACACCGAGGCGATGGAGCGGATCTCGACGCCGAGGCGATGGCGCCGGACCCGCGCGAAGTTCCTCAAGGCCCGCGGCTACTGCGCCCAGTAGCCACCTGCGGCTACTGCGCCCAGTAGTCACTGCGCCAGTCACGGACGCGAGGGCGTCGGGACCGGTGGCAGGAGCGAGGGAGGCGATCCGTCACGCCTCCCGGCACGCGCCGCCACCGGCCCGGCCGAGCCGCGGCACCCGGTTCCGGTACGTCCCCCCGCCGCCGGACCCGGGTGCCGCGGTGAGGGGTCTCAGGCGGGGGCCGCCGACGTCGCCTCGCGGGCCGTCGCGGTCGTGAGGAGGTCGAGGGCGAGTCGCTCGGCGAGCCGGACGGGCTCCTCGGCGTGGGCGGTCTTGGCGCCGACGAGACCGCCGTCGTAGAGCAGCTGGACCGACGCCGCGAGCGCGGCCGGCGCCGCGGCACCCGCCATGGCGGCGGCGTCCGCGATCTCGTCGCGCATCCACTTCCGGTGCTCGGCGACCAGGAGGTGCACCGAGTGGTCGTCGTCGGGGAACTCGGTGAGCGCATTGACGTAGAGGCAGCCGCGGAAATGACGACGGCGCATCGATGCGGCCGCGAGGTCGAAGAAGGTGCGGATGCGGGTGGCCGGGTCGGCCGGGCTGCCGGCGTCGCGGGTCGCCGCCCGCAGCGCCCGGTCGTAGGCGGCGCGGTCGAGCTCGTCGCGGCGGGTCAGCCAGGCGAGGACGAGCGCGTCCTTGGAGCCGAAGTTCTGGTAGAGGCTGGCCCGGGCGACGTCGGCCTCGGCGACGAGCCTGTCGACGCCGACGGCACGGATGCCGTCACGGTCGAAGAGGTCGGCGGCAGCGTCGAGGAGGCGTTCGGCCGGCACTGGCCTGCGGGGGGTTCCGCGCACCACACCAGCATAGGCCGCGAGACGGTACAGACCGATCGTTCTGTCTGTTACGCTCGGAAGTGTGAGCCCCGTGCTGCTGGTACAGCGCCGCCACATCGACCTGCTCCGGGTCGTTGCCGCGGCGTGTCCGGGCGCTCACCCGCGGGTCCGCTGAGTCGCCCCGCCGCCCGGTCCAGGGCCTTCCGTCCGCAGTAGCCGCACGTCGCCACGGGTTCCTCGCCCCCGCCACGTGCGGCCGGACACGCATCACGCACGGGCTCCGTCCGCCACGTCGGCGGCCGGAGCAGGCCCTGTGCCGCCGGCGCCCCCCGGCGCCCGTCCTGTCGATCCGAGAAGGAGTTCCCATGTCCCTGTTCCTCTTCGAGCTCGTGCCCGCCACGGCCGACCGGGCCGGTGCCTCTGCCGTCCTGGAGGAGGTGGACAAGGCCGCAGCCACCGCGGGTGCGGAGTTCATCGAGTCGCAGATCACCGGCAGCCACGACCGCGTCTTCGCCGTCGTGGAGGCCGCCTCGGCCGACTCCTTGGGCGACGCGTTCGCCGCCGCCAACCTCGCGAACGCGACCGAGGTCGTCGGCCCGGACGAGGTCCGCCTCGTCGGTGCCGAGCTCGAGCAGATCAAGGCGCTCAAGCCGACCGCGGGCTACCTCGTCGAGTGGGACTTCCCCGACGGCCTCGACATGGACACCTACCTCGCCCGCAAGAAGGCCAAGGCGCCGCTGTACGCCAACGTCCCCGAGGTCAGCTTCCTGCGCACCTACGTGCGTGAGGACATGACCAAGTGCCTCTGCTTCTACGACGCAGACGACGAGGCGGGCGTGGTCAAGGCACGCGAGGTCGTCGACACCCCGATCGACCGTCTCCACCAGCTCGCCGGGGACCAGGGGTGAGCGCCGCGCAGGTCGCGCTCGGCCCGGTCGCGCCTCCCGTCCCCGCGGAGGTGACCGACCGGTTCCGCGAGTGCGCGAAGGACGTCGACCAGGGTCGTGGCGACCTGCGCGACGGACTGCGGTGGCTGGGGTCCCGCGGGCTCCTCGGCGGCGGGCTCGACACCCGGGTCGCGCTGATCGAGGCGATCGCGGGGGAGTGCATGAGCTCCGCGTTCTCCCTCTGGGCGCAGGGCATGGTGATCGACTACCTCGACCGCGGCGGGGTCGACGACGCGCTCGCCGGCTCGCTGCGGCTCGGCGAGACCGTGGGCGTGACGGCGATGGCGCCGGCACTGCGTGACGTCGCCGGGATCGAGCCTGTGCCGGTCGTCGGCACCTGGCTCCCCGACGGCGGCGTCCGCCTCGACGGCCCGATCCGCTGGGCCTCGAACCTGTTCCCCGGCGCCCTCGTGGTGTCGCCGGTGCGGTTCGATGACGGCGGCCGGGCGATCGTCCGGTTCCGGCTCTCCGCCGAGGGTGTGCACGTCAAGGCCTCGCCGCGGCTGCTCGCGCTCGACAGCACTGCGTCGTCGTCGGTGACGCTCGAGGGTGTGCACATCCCGGCGGGCGACGTTCTGACCACGGACCTCACCGGGTTCGTGACCGCCGTCCGGCCGGCGTTCCTGCTCACCCAGACGGCGTTCTGCGCCGGTCTGGCCGCTCGCGCCGCCGCCGGAGCCGAGCAGCACTCCACCGGGCTCAACGCCGAGCTCCGACCCGACATCGACGACGTGCTCGCAGGCGTCGTGTCCGTGCGCAGCCGGCTGCACACCTGGGCGTCCGCGCCCGGCGAGGCCGGGCCGGCAGACCTGCTGCGGCTCCGCCTCGAGGCGTCCGCCGCGGCGACCGACGCCACCCGCCTGGAGGCCACCACCCGAGGTGGCGCCGGGTACGTCGCGACCAGCGACGTGAGCCGTCGGCTGCGCGAAGCCGCATTCCTCCCCATCCAGTCACCGACGGAAGGACAGCTCCGATGGGAACTGTCGCGCTACGCCTGACCGGCGCCACCAAGAGGTACGGCGCCGCCGCCGTTCTCGACGGCGTCGACCTCGATGTCGAGCGGGACTCCCGCCTCGTCGTGCTCGGCCACTCCGGCAGCGGCAAGTCGACTCTGCTGCGGGTTCTCGCCGGGCTCGAGGAGCTCGACTCGGGTTCGCTCACCCGCCCGGACGCCGCGGACGGGCGAGGTGCCGTCGTCGGCACCGTGTTCCAGCAGCCGCTGCTGCTGCCGTGGCTGACGGTCCGGGAGAACATCGCCCTCGGCGGGCGGTACCGGGCCAACAAGGCACGGTTCGACACCGCGCACGTCGAGGAGCTGATCGACCTGTTCGGTCTGCGTCCGCAGGCCGACTCACTGCCGTCGGCGCTGTCGGGAGGGCAGGCGCAGCGCGTCTCGATCGCCCGCGTCGTCGCCGTGCGGCCCGACATCTTGCTGCTCGACGAGCCGTTCTCCGCGCTCGACCCGGCGACCCGGCGCAGCCTGCAGGTCTGGCTGCGCGAGACCGCCGCCGCGCTCGGGCTCACGCTGGTCATGGTCACCCACGACGTCGACGAGGCGCTCTACCTGGCGACCGAGGTGACGCTGCTCGACGGCTCCGGCCGCGCCGCGGGGCACTGGAGCAGCGACGCCCCCGTCGACCACGACGACCTCGCCGGGCACTCCCTGCGCGCCACCCTGCTGGCGGGCTATCGCTCCCAGCTGGGTGCAGCGGCCGCGTCCTGATGGCCGGTCTGAACCGCCGCACCGTGCTGCGCGGCGGTATCGCGCTGGGTGCGGCCGCGGCCGCGGTCGGTGGTGTCGCCGGCATCGCCGACCTGGCGACGGCCTCGCGGCCCACCGCCAAGACCGGCACGGCGCCGCGGATCGGCTACCTGCCGATCACCGACGCCGCGCCGCTGCTCGTCGCCCACGGCCAGAACCGCTACGCCCAGGCGGGCGTGCAGATCCCGCGTCCGGTGCTGTTCCGCGGCTGGGAGTCGCTCGCGCAGGCGTTCGTCGCCGGTGAGGTCGACGTCGTCCACCTGCTCATGCCGTTCGCCCTGCAGCTGCGCTACCAGCTCGGCGCGCAGGTCCGCATGGTCGCGTGGAACCACACCAACGGTTCGGCACTGACGGTCCGACCCGAGATCAACGACGTCCGCGAGCTCGCCGGGACATCGGTGGCGATCCCGTTCTGGTGGTCGATCCACAACATCCTGTTGCAGCGCAAGCTCCGCGCGGCCGGGCTGACCCCGGTGGTGCGGACGGCGCCGTCGAAGTCCGACGGCACGGTGCAGCTGGTCGTCATGGCGCCCGCCGACATGGTCCCCGCGCTCGACACCGGCACGATCTCCGGCTACATCGTCGCCGACCCGTTCAACGCTGTCGCCGAGGTCAAGAAGGTCGGCAAGGTGCTGTGGTTCACCGGCGACGCGTGGCGCGACAACGCCTGCTGCGTCGTCATGGTGCGCCAGGACCTCATCGACAGCTCGCCGCAGACTGTGCAGGCCCTCACCGACGGCGTCGCCGGGGCGCAGCTGTGGATCAACGGCAACCGCCCCGACGCGGCGAAGCTGTTGAGCGGCAACAAGTACATGCCGCAGCCGTTGCCGGCGATCACGAAGACGCTGACCCGGTCCGAGAGCGACTACGCACGCGTGCTGACGCACCCGCAGTGGCACGGCGAGCGGATCGGCTACACGCCCTACCCGTTCCCCGGCTACACGACTGCGTTGGTCGAGGCGATGCGCGGCACCGTCGTCGACGGCGACGCGAGCTTCGTCGACAGGCTCGACCCGGCGACCGTGCACCGCGACCTCGTCGACGACCGGTTCGTCCTCAAGAGCATGTCCACCCTCGGCGGCCCCGGGGCCTTCGGCCTGCCCGACTCGCTGACCCGCACCGAACAGGATGTCCTGGCATGAGCACCGCCGACGTACTTCTTCCCGCGGAGGCGAGATGAGCACCTCCGAGACGATCCCGCCCCCTCCCGTCGCCTCACCGACCCGCAGGACACAGCCGTCGTGGGCGTCGAAGGCGGGTCTGCAGCTGGTGGCGGTCGTCGTCGCCGTCGCGATCTGGTGGCTGATCACGACGGTGCTGGCGTCGCCGACGTCGATGCTGCAGGACTTCGCGCCGCAGCACGCGATCCCCGCGATCGGCGCCCTCGTCACGCAGGGGGTGCTGTTCCCCGACATCTGGACGAGCCTGTGGCGGCTGCTCGTCGGGCTGCTGATCGCCGTCGTCCTGGGTGTGGTGACGGGTCTGGCGATCGGGACATGGCAGAGCCTGGAGACGGCGTCGCGACCGGTGTTCCAGTTCCTGCGCATGGTGTCGCCGCTGTCGTGGGCGCCCGTCGCGATCGGGCTGTTCGGCATCGGCGACCGTCCGGTGTTCTTCCTGGTCGCGGCGGCCGCGGTGTGGCCGATCGTGCTCAACACGGCCGCGGGTGTGCGCTCGATCGACCAGGGCTTCCTGTTGGCCGCGCGCTCGCTGGGTGCGACCCCGGCCGAGACGCTGACCTCGGTCGTGCTCCCGGCGATCCGCCCGCACGTGCTGACGGGTCTGCGGCTGGCGCTGGGGATCGGCTGGGTCGTGCTGGTGCCGGCGGAGATGCTGGGTGTCACCTCGGGACTGGGCTACGAGATCCTCAACTCTCGCGACCAGCTGGCCTACGACAAGGTCATGGCCGTCATCCTGGTGATCGGCCTGCTGGGCTCGATCCTCGACTTCCTCGCCCGCCGCGCCCTCGGCGCGGGGAACCGCAAGGGCACCTCAGAGGTCGTCTGACCGCTCCTTCCCGAACGAACGGCACAGTCATGCAACTCGACGGCACAGTCATGCAACTCGGTTGCGCGACTGTGGCGTTCGTTCGTGTGGAGGGTGTTCCAGGCCGGGTGAACCCGCCGATGCCGCCCCTGGCCGCGGAGGAGATCGCCCGCATCGGCGAGATCCTGAGCGCCTGCGGCCTGCCGGGCGCACCGCTGCGGCGGCATCAGCCCCTGACGTTGTAGTCCTCGGCCGTCAGCACCTCGTCCGGGGCGGTGTCGAAGACCCGGCTGGAGAGCAGGTCGGCCGCCTCGATCGTGGTGAGGGCCTTGAGGTCGACCTTGGCGTCGCCGGTCTCCAGCAGGCGCTTGGCCTGCCGCAGACGGGCCCGCTCCACGGCGTTGCGCACGCTGCGGGCGTTGGCGAACCAGGGCTGACCGACACGTCTTTGCAGGTAGCGTGTGAGGACGTCCTGCGCCTCGTCGGAGAAGGTGTAGCCGATGTCCTTGGTCATCAGGACACCGATCTGCTCCAGCTCCGGGACCGTGTAGTCCGGGAACGTGACGTGGTGGGCCACCCGGGACTGCATGCCCGGGTTGGCGGCGAAGAACGTGTCCATCCGGTCCTGGTAGCCGGCCAGGATCACCACGAGGTCGTCGCGGTTGTTCTCCATGACCTGCAGCAGGATCTCGATGGACTCGCCGCCGTAGTCGCGCTCGTTCTCGACCTTGTAGAGGTAGTACGCCTCGTCGATGAACAGCACGCCGCCCATCGCCCGCTTGATGACCTCCTTGGTCTTCGGCGCGGTGTGGCCGACGTACTCGCCCACCAGGTCGTCACGGGTGACCGCGACCAGGTGGCCGCGACGCAGATAGCCGAGCCGGTGGAGCAGGTCGGCCATCCGCATCGCGACGGTGGTCTTGCCGGTGCCGGGGTTGCCGGTGAAGCTCATGTGCAGGGTCGGCTGCGGGGCGGTGATGCCGAACTTCGCCCGGGTGCGGTCGACCAGCAGCAACGCGGCGATCTCGGCGATGCGTGTCTTCACAGGCGCCAGCCCGACGAGCTCCTCGTCGAGCGTCGCGAGGACCTCGTCGATGCCGGACTCCGCGCGGAGTGCGGCCAGGTCGACGACGGTGTCCGCCGGGAGGTACTGGACCTCGGGCTCGTCGGACGGGTCGGCCTCGAGCTGGGGCCCGGAGACCGGACCCGGCTTGAACCCGAAGGCGGTTCCGGTGCTCATGGTCAGCCCTGGTCGTAGCGGTCGCCGGCAGGACGCTCGGTCGCGTACGAGTGCGTCGAGTACTGGATCGCACGGCCGCGGACCTCGGTGCGGTCGACCCGGAAGCCGGGCTCGTCGGCCGGACGCTGCACGATGAACGACAGCGCCGTGGTCTGGCGGCCGAGGCCGGCATCGTAGGCGTTCAGCCTGACGTAGGCGTCGGGGTTGGCCTTGCGGCAGGCGTTGACCTCGAGCAGGACGCCGGCGGGGTCCTTCAGGTCGAACATCGGCAGGCCCCACATCTCCCAGAAGGTGTTGCGGGGGTGCGGGTCGTCGGTGAACTCGACCGACAGCGGCCAGTCGTTGCTCAGCGCGTAGTTGATCTGGGCCGTGATCTCCTCGTCCGTGAGGTCCGGGAGGTACGAGAAGGTGCCCTGCGTGATACGCATTCGTCAGTCTCCTGGTGCCTGTGCGGTGGTCAGGCGTTGGTCGGCGTCGCGACGACGTCGGGGGTGTCGGTGGACTCGTAGTCGAAGGTGATGTCGCCCCAGGTCGCGAGGGCCGTGTCGAGGGCGCGGTTGCGGGAGGCCGCCTTCTTGAGGATCTCCCTGCCCTCCTTGTAGTAGTCGACACCCTCGTTGCGAGCCTTGATCATGGCTTCGAGCGCGACGCGGTTCGCCTCGGCGCCCGCGGCGATGCCCATCGGGTGGCCGATCGTGCCGCCACCGAACTGAAGGATGACGTCCTCACCCAGGTGATGGATGAGCTGGTGCATCTGGCCGGCGTGGATGCCACCGGAGGCGACCGGCATGACGCCGGGCATCGAGGCCCAGTCCTGGTCGAAGTAGAGACCCTTCGACAGGTCGGCCTTGACATTGTTCTTGCGGAGGGTGTCGTAGAAGCCGGCGGTGGTCATCGGGTCGCCCTCGAGCTTGCCGACGACGGTGCCCGCGTGGATGTGGTCGACACCCGCGAGGCGCATCCACTTGGAGATGACGCGGAAGCTGACGCCGTGGTTCTTCTGGCGGGTGTAGGTGGCGTGACCCGCGCGGTGCAGGTGGAGGATCACGTTGTTGTCGCGGGCCCACTTGGCCATCGACTGGATCGCGGTGTACCCGACCGTCAGGTCGATCATGACGATCACGGAGCCGAGCTCGGCGGCGAAGTTCGCCCGCGCGTACATCTCCTCCATCGTGCCGGCGGTCACGTTGAGGTAGTGACCCTTGATCTCCCCGGTCGCGGCCTGGGCGCGGTTGACGGCCTCCATGCAGAACAGGAAGCGGTCACGCCAGCGCATGAAGGGCTGCGAGTTGATGTTCTCGTCGTCCTTGGTGAAGTCCAGACCACCGCGGAGCGCCTCGTACACGACGCGGCCGTAGTTGCGGGCCGACAGGCCGAGCTTGGGCTTGGTGGTCGCACCGAGGATCGGGCGACCGAACTTGCCGAGGTGCTCGCGCTCGGTGACGATGCCGTGCGCGGGGCCCTGGAACGTCTTCACGTAGTGCGTCGGGATGCGCATGTCCTCGAGGCGTAGCGCCTTGAGCGGCTTGAAGCCGAAGACGTTGCCGATGATCGAACTGGTGAGGTTGGCGATGGACGCCTCCTCGAACAGGTCGATGTCGTACGCGATGTACGCGATCCACTGGCCGGGCGTGTTCGGCACCGGGTCGACCTTGTAGCACTTGGCCTGGTAGTGCTCGAAGGTGGTGAGGCGGTCGGTCCACACGACCGTCCACGTCGCGGTGCTCGACTCACCGGCGACGGCCGCGCCGGCCTCCTCCGGCGGGACACCCTGCTGAGGGGTGATGCGGAAGGCACACAGGATGTCCGTGTCCTTGGGCTCGTAGTCGGGCTGCCAGTACCCCATCTCGGCGTACGGGATGACACCTGCGTTCCAGCGATCTGCCATGTGGAGAAGTCTGCGGGCAGACGTTGAATCTGTCCATCAATAGTTTCGGCTTACTTCTTAAGTACTCATGTAAGTGTCGCATTTGACAGCCACCCGTTGTCTCCACCCCGCGGGGGAGTCGGGCCCGGATGACGCGCTCGTACGGTGGCCGCCGATGCCACAACTGGAGGACTGCGAATGAGCACGTTGAGGGAGATCGCGGCGCGGATGGTCGCGCCCGGCAAGGGCGTTCTCGCCGCGGACGAGAGCATCGGCACGATGTCGTCGCGCCTGGAGAACGTCGGCGTCGAGGCCACCGCCGAGAACCGGCGCATCTACCGGGAGCTGCTCTCGGCCACGCCCAACCTGTCCGACGGCGTGTCGGGCATCATCTACTGCGACGAGACGCTTCGGCAGACCTTCGCCGACGGCACGCCCTTCGCGCAGGCCGTGCACGCGCTGGGCATCCTGCCCGGAATCAAGGTCGACACGGGCGCCAAGCCGCTCCCGGGCGGCCTCGAGGGCGAGACCATCACCGAGGGCCTCGACGGGCTGCCCGCCCGCCTCGCCGAGTACGCCGAGATCGGCGCCGCGTTCGCCAAGTGGCGTGCCGTGTACGTCATCGGCGACGAGACCCCCAGCGCCGGCTCGATCCGTTCCAACGCCAACGCGCTCGCCCGCTACGCCGCCGCGTGCCAGGCCGCCGGCATCGTGCCGATCGTCGAGCCCGAGGTGCTGATGGACGGCACCCACTCGCTGGAGCGCTGCGCCGAGGTCACCGCCACCGTGCACGCCGCGGTCCGCGAGGAGCTGGCGTTGCTGAACGTCGACCTCGCCGGCATCGTGCTCAAGCCGAACATGATCGTCGAGGGCAACGGCAACACCGAGAAGTCCTCGGCGGAGGCCGTCGCCGCCGCCACCGTCGAGGTCCTCAAGGCCTGGCCGGACGACCTGGCCGGCGTCGCGTTCCTCTCCGGCGGCATGTCGCCGGAGCGGGCCACCGCCAACCTCGCCGCCATGCAGGCCATCGCCACCCCGTGGCCGCTGACCTTCTCGTTCGGCCGTGCGCTCGTCGACCCAGCCCTCAAGGCGTGGGTGGGCAAGGACGACCAGGTCTCCGACGGCCAGCAGGCCCTCGCGGCGCGCGTCGACGCCAACGCCGCTGCGGTCCGCCTCCGCGGCGAGCTGCAGCCCGCCTGACCCACCAGCACGTCCGGCGCGGCCGGTCCCCGATCCGGGGGCCGGCCGCGCCGCTGTGTCGGGGATGAGGTTGCGGCCTGCGGGTCAGGCCGGGCCGGCCGCGTCGCCACCGGCCGGGTCGCTGTCGGCCGCGTCGCCACCGGCCGGGTCGCTGTCGGCCGGGTCGTCCCCGTCGGACGGCGCGAGGGGGACCGTCGCGATGATCGTCGTTCCCGAGCCGCGCCGCGAGATCACCCGCAGCCGCCCGCCGACGAGCTCCGCGCGCTCGGCCATCGACTGCATCCCGTAGCCGCCGGAGTGCGGGTCGGCAGGCTGGCCTGGGAGGACGTCGAAGCCGACGCCGTCGTCGATCACCTCGAGCCAGGCCGTGCCGCGGTGCACCCGGAACCGGAGCCGGGCCAACGTCGCCTGTGCGTGCTTGGTGATGTTCTGCAGGCACTCCTGCGCGATCCGGTACAGCGCGATCTCGACGTGTTCGGGGAGGCGTTCGTCGTCGAGCTCCAGCTCGATCTCGAGCTGCGGGATCGAGCGCGCGAGGCTGGCGAGCCCACCGGCGAGCCCGAGGTCGTCGAGCACAGGCGGGCGCAGGCCGCCGATCGCGGCGCGCGCCTCGTCGAGGGTCAGGTTGACCAGCCCGCGAGCGAGGTCGAGCTGCTCGACGGCCGTCTCGTGGTCGCTCGTCATGGCGTGGCCCGCGGCGTCGAGATGGTAGGAGAGCGTGACGAGGCGCTGGGAGATGCCGTCGTGGATGTCGCCCGCGAGCCGGCGACGTTCGGCTTCCTGCGCGCCGATGACCTGCTCGGCGAAGCGTTCGTGGGCGCGTTCGCGGGCCTCGAGCTTGCGGTGCACCCGGGCCTGGTGCAGCGCCCCGGCGACGAGCCGGCCGATGACCCCGAGGAGTTGCAGGTCGCGGTCGGTGAACTGGCGTCGGCGGACGGTGTGCACGTTGAGGACGCCGACGAGTCCGGACGGGCCGCTCTCCATCGGGACCGACGCCATGGAGGTGTAGTCGGTGCCGCGCAGCGCCGGGATCGGCATGTAGCGCGGGTCCTCCTCCTTGCGCTCGACGATCACGGCGGGCTCGCGGTGCGACGCCACCCAGCCGGCGACGCCGGAGCCGATGGGGAGCTGGATCTCGCCGACGTACTGGTCGAACGGGGGCGTCGCCCCGGCGAGCGTCAGCGACCGCTCGGTGTCGTCGAGGACGTGGACGAAGCACACGTCGGTGGCGGTGGCGTCGGTGATGAGCCGGGCGACGGCGGCGGCGAGGGGCTCGACGTGCGGGCCGCTGGAGGCGGCCTCGATGATCCCCAGCAGCAGGGCGTTGGCGCGTTCCGGCGACGTCAGGCCGAGCACGGTGCCCTCCTGGAATGGGCCGAGCAGCGCGTGTCCGGGCTCGCGCCCGAACGAGCTCACTGGAAGATCCCCTCGCGAAGGGCCGTCGCGACGGCGCCGGTGCGGTCGCCGACGCCGAGCTTGCGGTAGATCGAGCGCAGGTGGCTCTTGATGGTCTCGTCGCTGACGACGAGGCGGGTGGCGATGCCGCGGTTGGACAGGCCGGTGACCATGAGCGAGAGGACCTCGGACTCGCGGTGGGTGAGGCCGTGCCGGGCGCCGGGCCAGAACTCGTCGCTCTGCAGGCGGGCGGCGGTGTCGACGGCGCGGCCGGCGAGGGCGGCATCGATGACCGTGGTGCCGGTGGCGGCGAGCTCGAGCTGGCGGACGAGCTCCTCGCCGCTGATCTTCTTCAGCAGGTAGCCCGACGCACCGGCCCGCAGCGCCTGGAAGAGGTACTGCTCGTCGTCGTAGACCGAGAGCAGCACGACCTTCGAGTTCGGGTCGCGCTCGCGCAGGTTGCGGCAGAGGTCGAGGCCGCTGGCACCCTGCATGCGGACGTCGCACAGGACGATGTCCGGGGTCAGGCTGGCGACCATCGACACTGCCTGGTCGGCACCGATGGCCTCGCCGACCACGCGGACGCGGCCGCGGAACGGCGACAGCATCGCTTTCAGCCCGGCGATCACCATCTCGTGGTCGTCCACGAGAACGATCCGCAACGGACCCGCTGACGTCGGCGTACTCATGCGCAGACTCTAGGCCGTGACCAGGGGTCGCCAGGTTCAACCCCGGCCTCCCCCGCTGTGGGGAGGGCACGGGGGCGGCGTGCACATAGCGTCCGGGGCCGAATCTCGAGGAGGTGTGCCTCCGTTCCCCACGTCCGTGGGGGAGGGCGCACCGACGGCGACTCCTATCAGTGCGGAGGTTGCGGCATGAGCACCGCTCCCAGCGTTCCGGCCGAGCGTGCCGGCCAGACCACGGACACGGACGAGCTCGGGGTCGCGACGCTGCGGTTCCTTGCCGCGGACGCGGTCCAGGCGGCGAACAGCGGCCACCCGGGGCTTCCCCTGGGGACGGCCCCGGCGGCGTGGACCCTGTGGTCGCGCCACCTCAAGCACGACCCGGCGGCACCCGACTGGGCCGACCGCGACCGCTTCGTGCTGTCGGCGGGCCACGGGTCGATGCTGCTGTACGGCCTGCTGAACGTCTTCGGCTACGACCTGCCGATCGACGAGCTGAAGAACTTCCGTCAGCTCGGGTCGCGGACGCCGGGTCACCCGGAGTTCGGGCACACGGTCGGCGTGGAGACGACGACGGGCCCGCTCGGCCAGGGCATCGCGACGGCGGTCGGCATGGCGCTGGCCGAGCGCATGCTGGCGGCGCGGTGCAACACCGCGGACCACACCGTCGTCGACCACCGCACCTGGGTGCTCGCGGGCGACGGTGACCTCATGGAGGGCATCAGCCACGAGGCGGCGTCGCTGGCCGGGAAGCTGAAGCTGGGCCGGCTCACCGTCATCTACGACGACAACGACATCACGATCGACGGCACGGCCAACCAGAGCTGCGCCGACGACGCGGCCGCGCGGTTCGCCGCGTACGGCTGGCGCACCCTGTGGGTCGACGACGGCAACGACATCGAGGCGCTGGACCGCGCGTTCGCCGAGGCGGCGTCGACCGAGGACCGGCCGACCTTCATCACGGTGAAGACCACGATCGGCTACGGCGCTCCCGGCATCGAGGGCACGTCGAAGGCACACGGCAGCCCGCTGGGCAACGACACGATCGCGGTCATGCGCGAGCGCTTCGGCTGGCCCGACGATGCGTTCCATGTGCCGACGGCGGTGCGGCTGGCCACGGCCGAGCGCGCCGCGTCGGCGGCGAAGGCCCGACTCGAGTGGACGCGGACCTACGACGAGTGGGCGGCCGCGAACCCGGAGACGGCCGAGGCGTTCACGCTGGGCCGCATCCCGGTGGCGGACAAGGCCGTCGAGGCCCTGGCCCCGCTGGCCGACGAGTCGGTGGCCGACGGCCGCGCCGCGACCCGCAAGGCGTCCGGCGCCGCGCTGAACGCGCTGGCCGCGGTGTACCCGGCACTGGTCGGCGGCTCGGCGGACCTGGCATCGTCGACCAACACGGCGATCCCCGGTGGCGAGGTCACCCCGGACGACGCGTCGGGTCGCACGATCCACTTCGGGATCCGTGAGCACGGCATGGCCGCCGCCATGAACGGCATCTCGCTGCACGGCGGGCTGCGGGTGTTCGGCAGCACGTTCCTCGTGTTCGCCGACTACCTGCGTCCGGCGCTGCGGCTCGCGGCCCTGATGAAGCAGCCCGTCGTGCACATCCTCACGCACGACTCGGTTTACGTCGGCGAGGACGGCCCGACGCATCAGCCGGTGGAGCAGGTCGAGTCGCTGCGGATCATCCCGGGCGTCACGGTGCTGCGGCCCGCCGACTCGGCGGAGACCGCCGCGGCGTGGGGCATCGCGGCGGCCAAGCTCGACGGCCCGACCGCGCTGATCCTGAGCCGTCAGGACCTGCCGAACCTCGGTGGCGCCGGTCTCGACGACGTCCGCGCCCACGGTGCCCGCGTCGTCCGCAGCGCGAACGGTGCCCCTGCGGTGGTGCTGGCGGCGAGCGGTTCCGAGGTGTCGCTGGCGCTGGTGGCGGCGGAGCTGCTGGCCGACCGCGGCGTCGAGGCGTCGGTCGTGTCGGTGCCGTGGCGGGAGCGCCTCGAGGTGTCGCTGCGTGAGGGCACCTACGCGCTGCCCGACGCGCCGGTCGTGTTCATCGAGGCGGGTGTGACCGTCGGCTGGCGGGCGCTGGCCGGCCCGCGTGACTCGGTGATCGGTATCGACCGGTTCGGCGAGAGCGGACCCGGTCACGAGGTCGCCGACCACCTCGGGTTGTCCGCGTCCGCGGTCGCCCGCGTCGCCCTCGCCGCAGCCGGGGCGGAAGACTAGGGAGCAGCTGTCGGTGTCGGACAAGACGTTGCGCATCCACCGGGCCGCGGGCCGGTCGTCGGTCATCCGGCGACCGGTCATGCTGGCCATCGCCGGTGACTCGGCGGCGGGAAAGACGACGCTGACCGCCGGGCTCGTCGAGGCCCTCGGCCCGGAGCGGTGCGTGTCCCTGTGCACCGACGACTACCACCGCTACGACCGCCAGGAGCGGGAGTCGCTGCCGTTCACGGCGCTGCACCCGGACTCCAACCACCTCGGGATCATGGAGCAGCACCTGCAGCTGCTCGCGAGCGGTCAGCCGGTTCTCAAGCCGGTGTACGACCACTCGACCGGCCGGCTGACGCACACAGAGCTGCTGGAGCCCAACGACTTCATCATCGTCGAGGGGCTGTTCCCGCTGTACAGCAAGCTGGCGCGGGCGTGCTTCGACGTCACCGTGTTCCTCGATCCGCACGAGGCGACGCGGCGGGCGTGGAAGGTCGAGCGTGACGCGCGCGACCGCGGCTACTCCGCCGAGCAGGTGCTCGACGAGCTCGACCTGCGCGAGCCCGAGTCGGTGGCCTACATCCGGCCCCAGCGTCAGCACGCCGACATCGTGGTGCGGTTCGCGCCGGTGGAGGGGCACGACGGCCCGTCGGTCCCGCTGTCGGCCGAGCTGCTGCTGCGCCCGACGATCCACCATCCCGACCTGAGCGAGGTCATGCAGCCGGGCGTGCACCGGGCCATGCACCTCAAGCTGGAGCGCGACACCGACGGCCGCCCGGTCGACTCCCTGCACGTCCACGGCTACGTGGACGCGGAGGAGAGCATCGCGGTGGAGAAGGCGATCTGGGCGTCCATCGGGGAGCCGGCGAGCGGTGCGCCGGAGCGCCTGGGCGTCATCGGGGGCGAGGAGCGCAGCGAGCCGCTCGCGATCACCCAGCTCCTGCTGTTGCACCACCTGATCGAGGCCGGTCGCTGACCGCTCCCGACGTACGAACGCCCCGGACGGGTCCCGTCCGGGGCGTTCGTCGTTGCAGGGGCTCGGGCCGGGGTCCGGTCAGCCCGCGACGCGGCGGGTGTCCTCGCCGATCCCGGAGCGGACCACCGCACCGATCGAGGAGAACCGGGTGAGCAGCTCGGTGTGGGCGTCGAGGACCCGTTCGGGCTTGCCACCCCAGGCCTTGGCGACGACCGACAGCATGCTGCGCCCGAGGCACCAGCCGACGGGCATGCGCGGTCCGAGCCACTGGACGGCCGCGAGGTGCGCCGTGAGCCGGTCGGGGCGGCCGCCGGGGGTGAACACGACACCGGCGAGATCGGCGGCCCCCGCGGCGTTCAGGCCGCGCAGGGTGGCCCTGGCGACGTCCTCGGCGGTCGCGACGTCGGAGGCGCGGCGGCCGGGGTTCACGATGCTGGAGCCGAGGACGACCTCGTCGAGGTGCACGCCCTCGGTTCGGAGCGCGTCGAGCACGGTTCGCACGACCGCGGTGTGAACGGTCGAGGCCTCGTGCACACCGTCGCGCGGACCGGGGATCGCGACGACGTCGACGAACGGTGTGACACCGGCCGCCGTACAGGTGGCGGCCCAGCCGGCGACGAGCCGTGCGCGGGCCCGGAGCTCATTGGTCGCGGTCTCGGGCATCGCGACGATGCGCCACCGCGCGAAGCTCGCGCCGGCGTCGCGGTGGTGGGCGATCTCGTCGGCGAGCCCGTCGACCGAGCCGGCGACGTCGAAGCCACGCAGGTTCTCGTCGCCCATTCGCACGCCGATGGGAACGCGGACGCGGCGGAGGCCCGGAGTCCCCCGGGAACCGGTCACTCTGTGCAGTGTCGCGGGGTCGAGCAGGATGCCGCTGACGGCGCGGTCGAGGCCCGGAGTTGTCAGGACGACGTCATGGAATTCCTGGACCGTGCCGCCCGCGAGGGGGACCCCGGCCTCGCGCAGCATCCCGACCGTGCTCGCCCCGGGCTGATCGAGAGCGAGAAGACCACGCGCCGGAGCGACCAATCGGGCAGATGGAGCAGTGATGTCACCCATATGGGTCTCCTGAGGCTTGTCGAGCACTGAGGGTGTGGGGGTAATCCGGATCACCACACTTACGAGGAATTGCGATCAATCTGCGGCGGCAGGACGTTCTGTCGGTCGGTCCCGAGGCGCTGACCAGGCCGTCACAGTTCAGTAACGCAGTGTTGCATTTGTGGACTATAGTACGGCTCCCGTTTACGATCCGACACGTTCAGCGAACATTCAGGACACCCTCGTCTCGAAGGGGAGGCCATGCCGCCCATCATTCTCGTGTTCACCGTGACCGGCTCCGCGCTTTTCGTCATTTCGGCGTTCTTCCTCGGCTGGGGCGCAAAGGCGGACGACGCGGGTTCCAACCCGCTGAAGACCGTCGGTGCGATCGCCACGGCCGCGGGTATCGTCGACCTGCTGTCGGCGCTCTACATCGTCACCCGCAGCACGGTCCCGGCTGCCGCGGGTGTGTGGCCCTCTGCTGCCGCCGCGGACGCCGCAGCGGCAGCCAACGCTCCGCTGCTCATCGGTGGTCTGGTCGGGTTCTACGGCCTGTTCTTCACCTCGGTCGGCCTGGCGGCCTTCCTGGGTATGGACCTGCGTCCGATCGCCAACCTGGCGATCCCGGTTGCGCTGGTTCCGCTCGCCTGGCTGCCGGTCTTCTCCGGCAGCATCTTCTTCCAGTCGACCCTGATCGTCTGGGTCGTCGCGTTCCTGTCGGTCACTGCGACCGTGTACGGCAAGCTCCCCGCGAAGGCCCTCGGCGCGATTCTCCTGCTGACCGCGCTGTACACCTTCTTCCTCCCGGTGATCCTGCTCCCCACCACGGGCGCGCTGTACTGATCCGCACGTAATACCGAGAAGGGGCCCGCACCGAATGGTGCGGGCCCCTTCTTCATTCGCCTCGAAACGGTGAGGTGAAGGGGATCACGCCTCGACGGCGGCGTCCGCGGCGACGATGCGGGTGCCCACGCGGGCAGCCTCGTCGTCGGCGAGGGCGTCGGCGGCGAACTCCGGGGTGGTCACGACGACCGTCTGGCCGCCGTTGCGCAGGAACGCGATGCCGGCCCGGACCTTCGGGCCCATGGAGCCCTCGGGGAACTGGCCGTCGGTCAGGTGGCCCTCGACCTCGTCGACGCCGACCTCCTCGATGGCCCGCTGCGACGGCTTGCCGAAGTCGACCATCACGTTCTTCACGCCGGTGACGAGGACCAGGGCGTCGGCGCCGAGCTGGTTGGCCAGCTGCTGCGCGGCGTAGTCCTTGTCGATGACGGCGTCGACGCCCGCGAGGCCGTTGCCGTCGTCGACGACCGGTACCCCGCCACCGCCGGCGGCGATGACGACCACGCCGGAGTTGGCCAGCGTGCGGATCGAGGCGGCCTCGAGGATCGCCTGCGGCTTCGGCGAGGCGACGACGCGGCGGTGGCCGCGGCCCGAGTCCTCGATCATCGTCCAGCCGCGGGTCTCGACCATCTCGTTCACGGCGTCGCCGTGGAAGAAGGGGCCGATCGGCTTGCGCGGGTCGCTGAACGCCGGGTCGTCCGATGCGACGGCGACGTGGGTGACGATCGTGGCGACGTCGATGTCCTCGCCGGCCTGCGCGGTCTGACGCAGCGAGATCGAGATCAGGCTGCCCAGCTGGCCCTGCGTCATCGCGCCGAGCGCGGACAGGGGCAGCGCCGGGACGACCGCGGAGCCCTCCTCCTGCTGGATGGCCAGATTGCCCACCTGCGGGCCGTTGCCGTGCACGATCACGACGTTCCAGCCGCTGCGGCGCAGCGCGTGCACCGTCCGGGCCATGGTGCGGGCGTTGTCCGAGAGCTCCTCGAAGGTGCCCTTCTGGTCCTCGCGGGTGAAGGCGTTCCCCCCGAGTGCGACGACTGCGGTCCTCGACATACGTGTCCTTCTTCCTTGGTGACCGGCGTCCGGGCGTGGGCCCGGGTCGGTCCGCGTTCCCCGGCTCGGCGAGCCGGCCCCGAAACGGGTCGTTGTGTGCAGAGTGACCTGCGTCGTTGCAGGGGTGTTGCGTGCACCACAGTGGTCCCGGCTACGGACCGGGGACAGCCGCGAGGGACTGCCCGCCCAGTGCGGCGCAGGCCGTGGTGAGTCCGTCGCGCAGGGCCTGGTGCCCCGCGCGCACGGAGCCGGTCCGCCCCCGCCAGGCCAGCAGGGCCGGGCGGGTCACCTCCCGGCCGAGGTAGAACGTGACCGGCCACGGTGGGTCGGCCTCGCAGACGGCGGTGACGGCCGCGACGGCCGTGGAGAGGGCGTTGTCGCCCGCGGTGAGGGCGACGCCGCCGAGCCGGTCGGGCAGTGCGACCAGCGGACCACCGGTGACGGGGTCGGCGTCGTGCACGCACTCGGCCTCGGTGCTGAGCACGACCGACGGGAGGTCGACCTCGATGTCCTCGAGGTGGCCGCACACGCTCAGCAGGGCGGCCGCGCGGGCGGCGCTGCGCTGGGCGGGCGTGCCGTCGCGCATCCGGGTGCCGACGCGGATCACGGGGACGACGCCCACGGTCTGGCAGGTGTAGGCGAAGCGGGCGGCGGCCTGGCTGTTGACCGTGAGCGTGCGCAGCGCGCCGTAGTCGATCGCCGAGCCCGACGACATGGCCCAGACGGCGAAGCCCGCGCCGAGGGCCTGCAGCCGGCGCAGCCGGTCGGACAGGCCGTCGAGGCCGGAGGTGACGAGCTCGTCGTGATGGCAGGACAGCGACTCGGCGCCGGTGTCGGCGCGCGCGCCCAGCAGCACCCCGGACGCGGCGACCCGGTCGAGCAGGGCGCGGCCGCGCGGGCCGGCGTCGGAGCCGACGGCCCTGAGCCGGGGGGCCCCGGCCGCGGCGCCGAACGCGGCGCCGAACGCGGACGCGGGCAGGACGACGGCGCTGGTGGTCGAGGTCAGGTCGGGCGTGCTGAGCACCATGTCGCGATAGGCGGCGGCGTCGGCAGGCGCGTCGGTCGCGCCGGCCGTGCCGAACCTCCTGCTGAGCTGGTCAGGGGCGGTGTCGAGGGCCAGGATCCCCTTGCCGGACGCGAACATCCGCCTGGTCCGCCGCTGTAGTGCTTCCATCGACCGCACCTCCGGATCGCCGCTGTTCCCGCCGCTTGCCGTGGCCTGGATGAGCGGGCGCTCGTGGCCGGTGATCGCGCGGGGCGAACCGGCCTGACGGGGGCGACGGCCTCAGTGCTCGCACATCCGGAGCGAGCAGAGTCCCGCCCTCGCGGTCAAGTCACCTCCCCTGCACGGGGGAAACCTGGGGGCATGTCGGGGGAGACCCCCGTCGGACAACCCGAATGGCCCCCCGCCCGGGGGATGGGCCGTTTCGGGACGGCACGAACACTCCTCGCAGGTGGCGGGGCATGCGCTCCGCCGGACGGGCCGTGCGTCCACGACGTGCGCGGAAAGCGGGTACTGGTGCAGGGATCGGACGACGCCGCAGCGGGGACGCCCACCGTCGGGTCGGGCCGGCTGCAGGCGGTGATCTTCGACGTCGACGGGACCCTCGCCGACACCGAGCGCGACGGCCACCGTCCCGCCTTCAACGAGGCCTTCGACCGCCACGGGATCGACCTCGACTGGGACGTCGAGCACTACGGGTCGTTGCTGCGCATCACCGGCGGGCACCGCCGTGTCGCCGCCGACCTCAAGGACCGCGGCTGGGACCCCGACGAGGCCGACCGCGTCGCGCTGGAGATCCACAAGACCAAGACGGCGCTGTTCGTCGAGCGCGTCAACGCGGGTGCGTTCGACCCGCGGCCCGGCCTGACCGAGTTCGTCGACGGCCTCGTCGAGGCGGGCATCCGCATCGCCGTCGCCACCACGGGCCGTCGCGACTGGGCGGTCCCGCTGGTGCGGCACCTGATCGGCGACGTCGTCGAGGTCATGATCACCGGCGACGAGGTCACCCGGCTCAAGCCCGACCCCGAGGCCTACCTCCTCGCGCTGCAGGGCCTGGGGCTCGACGCCTCGTCCGCGGTCGCGCTCGAGGACTCCGCCGTCGGTACCGCTGCGGCGGCCGGGGCGGGGCTGGCGACGATCGTCGTCACCAACGGCTACACCGTCGGCCAGGACTTCTCGGCTGCCGCAATGGTGCTGCCGGGCTACGACGAAGGCTCCGCGGACGGCACTGTCCAGGGCGACCTCGGTCCCCTCACGGCGCAGCGTGCGATCGACCTGCACGCCGCCTGGTGGCGCTACCACTGAGCACGACGGCCAGGGGCGTCGTCGACGCCCCGGTCGGACGGAATTCTCTCGGCCGCAGGGTGCGGCCGCCAGTTCAGGGATGGAGTGAGCGTGACGCTTCGTGTTGGCGTGAACGGCTTCGGTCGCATCGGCCGCAACTTCTGGCGGGCGGTCGACGCCCAGCGCACCGCCGGGACCAATGACATCGAGATCGTCGCGGTGAACGACCTCACCGACACCGCGACGCTCGCGCACCTGCTGAAGTACGACTCGATCCTGGGCCGGCTGCCCTACGAGGTCAGCACCTCCGGCGAGGACATCATCGTCGACGGCAAGCCGCTCAAGGTGCTCTCGGAGCGCGACCCCGCCAACCTTCCGTGGAAGGACCTGGGCGTCGACGTGGTCGTCGAGTCCACCGGCATCTTCACCAAGCGCGAGGGCGCGAACAAGCACCTCGACGCCGGGGCCAAGAAGGTCGTCATCTCCGCGCCGGCCACCGGCGAGGACATCACGATCGTCAAGGGCGTCAACGACGGCGACTACGACGGCTCGCAGGTCGTCGTCTCCAACGCCTCCTGCACCACGAACTGCCTCGCCCCGATGGCGAAGGTCCTCGACGACCTGCTGGGCATCGAGCGTGGCCTGATGACCACGATCCACGCCTACACCCAGGACCAGAACCTGCAGGACGGCCCGCACGCCGACCTGCGCCGGGCCCGCGCCGCCGCGCTGAACATCGTCCCCACCTCGACCGGTGCCGCGAAGGCGATCTCGCTGGTGCTGCCGCACCTCAAGGGCAAGCTCGACGGCTACGCGCTGCGGGTACCGATCCCCACGGGCTCGGCGACCGACCTCACCGCGAACGTCGGCCGCGAGACCACCGCCGAGGAGGTCAACGCCGCGATGAAGGCCGCGGCCGAGGGCCCGCTCAAGGGCGTCCTGAAGTACACCGAGGACCCGATCGTGTCGTCGGACATCGTGACCGACCCGCACTCCTGCATCTTCGACGCCGGCCTGACCAAGGTGTCGGGCAACCTGGTGAAGATCGTCGGCTGGTACGACAACGAGTGGGGCTACTCCAACCGGCTCGCCGACATCACCGCGCTCGTCGGCTCCAAGCTGTGAGGTCGCTCGCCGACCTGGTCGAGGAGGGTGTCCGGGGCCGCACCGTCCTGGTCCGCTCGGACCTGAACGTCCCGCTCGACGGCGACCGCATCACCGACGACGGCCGTATCCGCTCCTCCGTGCCGACGATCTCGACGCTGGCCGACGCCGGCGCCCGCGTCG
>NZ_BEGX01000028.1:175387-195003 GCF_002583555.1 Pseudonocardia sp. N23 | reverse complement strand
TCTGGGCCGTCCGAAGGACGGTCCGGACCCGCAGTTCTCGCTCGCGCCCGTCGCGGTGCGGCTGGCGGAGCTGCTGGGCAGGTCCGTCGTGCTCGCGACGCCGGGTGAGGTGCCGGCGATCGCCGACGGCGGTGTCGTCCTGCTGGAGAACATCCGCTTCGACACCCGCGAGACCAGCAAGGACGATGCCGAGCGCGGCGCCTTCGCCGACGAGCTCGTCGCCCTGACCGGGGAGAACGGCGCGTTCGTGTCCGACGGCTTCGGCGTGGTGCACCGCAAGCAGGCGTCGGTCTACGACGTCGCGACGCGGCTGCCCTCCTACACCGGCGCGCTCGTCGCGGCGGAGGCCGACGTGCTGGCCCGGCTGTCGGAGGACCCCGTCCGGCCGTACGCGGTCGTGCTCGGCGGCTCCAAGGTCTCCGACAAGATCGCCGTCATCGAGGCCCTGCTGCCCAAGGTCGACGCGCTCGTCGTCGGCGGCGGGATGTGCTTCACCTTCCTCGCGGCGCAGGGGCACTCGGTGGGCGCCTCGCTGCTGCAGGAGGAACAGATCGACAACGCGAAGGCGCTGCTCGAGTCGGGCAAGATCGTGCTGCCCGTCGACGTCGTGGTCGCCGACTCGTTCTCCGCCGACGCACAGACCCGGGTCGTCCCGGTCGACGCGATCCCCGACGGCTGGCTGGGCCTCGACGTCGGCCCCGAGTCGGTCGCCGTCTTCACCAAGGCGCTCGACGGCGCGAAGACGATCTTCTGGAACGGCCCGATGGGCGTGTTCGAGATGGCCGCGTTCGCCGAGGGCACCCGCGGTGTCGCGCAGGCGATCGTCGACGCCACCTCCGCGGGCGCGTTCAGCGTCGTCGGCGGCGGTGACTCGGCTGCCGCGGTGCGGGTCCTGGGCCTGCCCGACGACGGGTTCTCCCACATCTCCACCGGCGGCGGTGCGTCGCTGGAGTACCTGGAGGGCAAGACGCTGCCGGGGCTCGCGGTCCTGGCGGACTGACGTCCCGAGAGTTCGAGGGGGCCGGGCGATGCGTCGTCCGGCCCCCTCGGTCGTCCACCCCTGCGGACTCTGTGTGCCCACGTCCGGGGCCGTCGCGTCGAGAGGGCGTGGCCGTGGCGTCGACGTGCGCATCGGCCCTGGTCGGGGACGGCGTCGGCGGATACCGTTGTCCGTCATGGAGTGGACCGGGGCCAGGTACGCCGACGCGCCGACCGTCGAGCTCACGATCTGGATCGACTCCTCGGCCGAGCATGTCTGGGGCGTCGTCACCGCGCTCGAGGGGCTGCCGGCACTCAGCGACGAGCTGCAGGCGATCGAATGGTGCGACGGTGCCACCACTCCGGAAGTGGGTGCGCGCTTCGTCGGGCACAGCGAGCACACTGCGATCGGCACCTGGTCCACGACGTCGACGATCGTCGAGTGCGCCGCGCCGACCGCCCTGGCCTGGGCGGTGGGCGACCCCGACGACCCGGCGGCCGTGTGGCGGTTCTCCCTCGAACGTGTCGACGGAGGCACCTGGCTGACCTACCGGGCGCAGCTCGGGCCCGGGCGCTCCGGGCTCACACCCGCGATCGAGAAGATGCCTGACAAGGAGCAGCAGATCGTGTTCGGCCGGCTCCGCGAGTTCGAGGCCGGCATCTCCCGGACCCTGTCGGGGATCAAGGAGCGGGCCGAGGCGATCTGCGGCTGATGCGCACCGCGACGACCATCGAGGCCTCGGGCGGGAGCTGGCGCGAGACCGTCGAGTTCGTCGTCGAGGCGGAGAAGCTGGGGCTCGACGTCTGCTGGGTCGCCGAGGCCTGGGGTTCCGACGCCGTGTCCGCCCTCGGGTTCCTCGCCGCCCGCACCGACCGGATGCTGCTGGGATCGGGGGTGCTGCAGGTCGGCACCCGCTCACCGGTGGCGGTCGCGCAGGCGGCGTCGACGTTGGCGGACATGAGCGGCGGCCGGTTCCTGCTCGGGCTCGGCGCCTCCGGGCCGCAGGTGCTGGAAGGCCTGCACGGGGTGGCGTTCGCCCGGCCGCTGACCAGGCTGCGCGAGACCGTCGAGATCGTGCGCAGCGCGCTCGCCGGTGACCGGATCCGCCACGACGGTCGCGCGTACACGATCCCGCTGCCCGGCGAGTCCCGCCCGATGCGGCTCTCGGCCGCAGCCAACCCCGACGTCCCCCTGTACCTCGCGACGATGTCGCCACGGATGCTGGAGCTGACCGGCGAGCTCGCCGACGGCTGGCTCGGCACCAGCTTCGTCCCCGAGGGCGCCCCCGACGCCTACTTCGCCCACCTCGACGCCGGCCTGGCCGTGGCCGGGCGCACCCGCGCCGATCTCGACGTCTGCCAGGGCGCCGAAGTGTGCTTCGCCGCCGACGAGGGCGAGCTGGCCACGATCGTCGACGACCGCAGGCGCGGGCTGGCGTTCAGCCTGGGCGGCATGGGATCGGCGTCGACGAACTTCTACAACGCCGCCTACGGACGGCAGGGCTGGGCCGACGTCGCCGCCGCGGTCCGGGAACGCTGGCAGGCGGGTGACCGTGACGGTGCCGCCGCGCTCGTCACCGACGACATGGTGCTGGCCACGACACTCATCGGCACCGAGGACATGGTCCGCGCGCGACTACGCGTGTGGCACGACGCGGGTGTCGACACCGTCCGGCTCTACCCGGCGGGCGACGACCTCGACGCCCGCCTGACGACCCTCGCCCGCGCGATCGAACTGGTCCGCGAGCTCCCGTGAGCGGCGATGGTCGGCGGAGCGGCTACGGCCGCTCACGAGTCCGGCGGGCCTCATAGGACTTCGCGGCGACGAACACGGTGCGCAGCACGTCGACCGGGCGGTCGCCGGCGCGGGCCAGCAGGTCGCCGAGCACGTGGTCGGCCTCGATCCGCGCGCCGGACTCCATGTCGCGCAACATCGACGCCGTCATCGGTGACCCGGCCTGGGTGAGCGTCCCGTGGATCTGCGCGAGCGCGGGCGGTCGCGGCGCCCGGCCCTGCTCCTCGGCGATCCCGGCGACCTCGTCGAGCAGCCGCTCGATCAGCGGGGTCCCGCCCGCGGCGACGACGTCGCCGATCGCGGCCCGCATCAGCGCCGTCGTGCCCGCGGCCGTCGCGAGGAAGACCCACTTCTCCCACATGTCCTGCAGGACGTCGTCGGACTCGACCGCGTCGAAACCCGCGCCGGCCAGAGCCTCCTGCACCGCGGCCGACCGCGCCGATCGGCCACCGGCCCGTTCACCGTGCACCAGCGAGTGCGGCTCGCCGAGGTGGTCGACGGAACCGTCGGGGCGCAGCACCGTCGAGATCAGGCACATCCCGCCGAGGACGGAGCCCGCCCCGAAGCGGGCCTCCAGGAGGTCGAGGTGGCGCATGCCGTTGAGCAGCGGGAGGACGGCGGTGCCGGGGCCGACGGCGGGCGCGATCGCGTCGGTCGCCGAGTCGAGGTCGTAGCCCTTGGCGCTCAGGATCACCAGGTCGTAGGGCCCCTCGACGGCGTCGGCCGTGACCGTCGAGGGTGCGGGGACGTCGACGTCGCCGTACGCGCTGCGCACGTGCAGCCCGTTCTCGGCGAGCAGTGCCGCGCGGGGCGGCCGGACGAGGAAGGTGACGTCGCGTCCCGCGGAAGCCAACCGGCCACCGAAGTAACCGCCGACGGCACCGGCGCCGAGGACGAGGATCTTCACCGGGTCAACGTAGACCCGCGGCGAGGCCTACCGGGGCAGTCCGGTGACGAGGAACTCGTCGAGCCGCAGGACGAGTTGCCGCTGGTCACCGCGACGAAGGGCCAGTTCGCCCGAATCGTCCAGAGTGCCGACGACGGCCGCCGCCAGGTCGCGCTCGGCGAAGGCGTCGAGACACTCCTGCTCGCGGCCCGCGGGCACGCACAGCAGGAACCCGAAGCTCGGGAAGCAGTTGAACCAGCGCGTCAACGGCACACCCTCGGGCGCGGGGACGGCGTCGACGTCGACGGTCACGCCCAGCCCGCGGGCCTCCAGCAGCATCGCGAGCGATCCCACCAGCCCCGCCATCGAGATGTCCTTGGCGGCGGCGACGACACCCTCGCGGGCCAGCCTCGGCATCAGCCGGACGTCGCCGGCGCAGCGCTCGCCGCGGTCCTCGAACGCACGGAAGAACGGGAAGCTCGGGTTGAGCGTGCCTGTCGTGGCCGCGGCGACGACCAGGGACTGACCCGGCTCCGCGCGCGTGACCGACAGCGCGAGCGCCGGGTCGGTGACCGAACCGACCGCGAACGCGGAGATCGACGGCTCGCCGTCGTGCGCGGTCAGGTGGCCGCCGACGATCGGCACGTCGAGCAGGGCGGCTGCGGTGCGCATTCCGGCGAGTGCGAGCTGCGCCGCTTCCGGCGACGTCGCGATGGTGTCGACGATGCCCATCGGCTCGGCGCCCATCGCGGCGATGTCGTTGACGTTGGCCAGCACCGCGGCGAACCCGGCGCCGCGCGGGTCGGCCTTCACGAACGCCGGGAGGATCGCCTCGCCGCACACCACGACGCCGGCGGTGGAGTCGACCGTCGGCGCGAGCGGCAGGACGGCGCCGTCGTCACCTGGCCCGGCGACCCAGTCGGTGTCGCCGAGGACCTCGCCGACGACAGCGATGTCGGCCTTGGCCTTCAGACCGGGGTTCGTCAGCACCGACTCGACGAGCTCGTCGAGGGATTCGTCCTGCTTCACGTACGTATCGTGCCTTCTGCTAGTGCTCTCGCAGCCGCGGGTCAGCTGCGCAGCAGCCACCACACCGCCGTGACGGCGTCGGGGCCGGGGTTCTGCCAGGAATGCGGCCGGTCGGCCGGGAAATGCAGCGAGTCGCCCGCTTCGAGGCGGTAGCGCTCGCCGGCGATGTCGACGGCCAGCACACCCGAGACGACGAGCACCAGCTCCTCGCCGGAGCGGACGGACCGGCCGTCGCCGCTGGCGCCACCGGGCTCGATCTCGGCCCACACCCCGCTGCCGCGCAGCCGCTCGTTGGGGACCGCGATGGCGCTCGCGTTCACCCCGGCGACCTCGGGAGCCCAGTCGAGCGGCGCGGGGGGACGATCGGTGCCGCGGATGTGGACGCCCACGGGGCCGGCCCAGTCGGCGTCGTCGACGAAGAACCCGATCGGGCGACCGAGCGCGGACGACAGTTTGAGCAGCGTGGTGATCGTGGGAACCATGTCGCCGCGCTCGACCTTGTGGATCGCGGCCGCGGAGACCTCGGACCGGCCGGCGAGCTGCTGCAGCGACAGACCCAGGAGCTGGCGGACCTCGCGGACCTTCGGACCGATGGCGCCGACGATGGGTTCCCAGCTCGCGACGACATCGGACTTGTCACCGCGGATGTCCGGGGTGGCCACCATGTGTCCTCCGTCGCTCGAGCCGTACAGCATCATAAACGCCTTCCGCCTATCGTGGACGACTTCGAGGCGAAGACGAGACGTCCGAAGGGTTGACGTTGCGGCGTCGTCACCTCATGTGGGGAACCGAGGTGTGGCATTCGGCGCAGCGGGTACCGCTGCGATCCGTGCAGCCCGGACCGCTGCGGCCGCATCCCGTCCTCTCCGGACGGCGTGCGCGGACGTCTCGTAGGATGCCGCCGCACTCGCACGTCCGCGCCGGCCGGCCCCGCTCCCCAAGGCCCGGCGGCCGCTCCCGAGAGGAACCGCCTTGTCCGAGATCGCGCTCCCCGACTCGCTGGGCTACACCGCCGAACACGAGTGGATCGACGTCGCCCCCGGGTCCGACGCCCCGGCCGGCCCCGTCCGCGTCGGCATCTCCGCCATCGCCGTCGAGGCGCTCGGCGAGATCGTCTACGTCGACCTTCCCGAGGTCGGCGCCGCCGTCACCGCCGGCGAGCCCTGCGGCGAGATCGAGTCCACCAAGTCCGTGTCCGAGCTCTACAGCCCGGCCACCGGCACCATCGCCGAGGTCAACACCGCGCTCGTCGACGACGCCGCCGTCGTCGGCACCGACCCCTACGGAGCGGGCTGGCTCTTCGCCGTCGAGGTCACCGCCCTCGGCGACCTGCTCACCGCCGAGGCCTACCGGGCGGCGAACACCGAGTGAGGCGTGCGGGGCCGGCCGGTCAGTCGTTGGCCCCGCACAGCACCAGGCACGGACGCTCCGCAGGGATCCGGCCGGCGAGCCAGGCCGCGAACGGCGCCGCCGCGGCGGGTTCCACACGCAGCCGGAACTCCTCCCACAGCAGGTCCCGCGCCGCGACGATCTCCGCGTCCGACACCAGCAGCGGCACCGCGTCGGCCGCGGTGAGCAGACCGAACGCGAGGTCGCCGATCCGCGTCGCCCCCAGCGCCGAGGCCGCGACCGAGTCGATCCCGACGTCGACCGGCTCGCCCGTCGTCAACGCCGCGTGCACCGCCCGGCAGCGCTCCGGCTCGACGGTGACCGTGCGGCGCCCTGCCGCGCCCAGCGTCGTCCCTGCCGCGAGCCCGCCACCGCCCGCGGCGACGACGATCGCGTCGACGTCCGGGGCCGCCGCGACGATCTCCGCCGCGACCGTGCCCTGACCGGCGACGACCTCAGGCTGGTCGTAGGCGTGCAGGTAGCGGCCCGGCTCCGCGTGCGCCGCGGCGGCCGCCTCGGCGTAGGTCGCGCCGTGCCGGACCAGCTTCGCCCCGGCCGCCTCGATCCGGCGCGCCTTGGCCTCCGGCGCGGGCAGCGGCACGAACACCGTCGCCGGGATCCCGAGCCGCGCCGCCGCCGTCGCGACCCCGAGGCCGTGGTTGCCGCCCGACGCCGTCACCACGCGGTCGGGCCGTTCGCCCGACAGCAGTGCGTTCGTCGCACCGCGCATCTTGAACGACCCGCTGCGCTGCAGGTGCTCCAGCTTCAGCAGCACCGGGCGGCCGTCGACCTCGGCGGCGAACAACGGGGTGCGACGGACGTGCGGGGCGATCCGGGTCGCCGCGGCGGCGACGTCGGCGGACGTGGGGGTCACTCGTCAACTATGCGCCCGCCGCGTGACGCGTCGACGACCCCGCCCCGCCGCACGCCACGACCGTCCTCAACGCCGACGACCCCGTCGGCCGCTGGTCGCCGCGGACTGCTCGTCGCCCCTGCCGGGCCCGGGCCCTGACTGCCGCTGGTGTCGTTCTGGCAGGTCACCGGCAGCGTCCCCGGCGCGCGCGACCTCCCTGCCGGGCACGGCCACCGCTACGGCGGCGCGCTCGCGCATGGCTTCGTCGGCGCCGGAGCGTCGTCCCGCCCGGTCCGGAGGGGGTCGCCGCGGTCGGCCGGGCCATCGACGGGTGAGGCCCCGGAGATCGGCCGACGCCGCCTGGACCGGCCGACCGTTCGGCCGGTCCGAACGTCCGAATCCGGCACGAGGGCCTGATCAGGGCTAGATTGGGCAGGTCAGGTTGGGCGGGCAACGCCCCTTGTGTGCCGGTCCGCCGGCCCGGGTTGCCGTCTGGTTCATCGGCCGTCGATCCGGCGGCCCCGCCCCGAAGGACGTCTATGTCAGCACTGCGCGGTCACACCAACCGAGTCACCGGCGAGTGGGCGGACTCCCAGAACGCCCAGCGCGACAGCTTCGAGGCCCAGGACCGGCAGGCAGCGCGTGTCGTCGCCGCCCAGTCCGCCGACGCCGACGACTGCCGCGAGCTGCTCGCGATGCTCGGCCTGAAGGTACCCGGCCAGGTCTGACCCGCACGGCGGCCGGGACTCCCGGCCGGCAAGGACGACCGCGTCGTGACCGCACCGGGTCACGTACGCGGTCATCGTCGTGTCCGGGTCGCCCGGACCCGCGCGCGCGTGTGCCTAGGGTCCTGCCTGCTCCGGCGGCCGGCCTCCCGAACGCCTCGCACGGACGCCGAGCATCGCGGCCCTGTCGTCGTCGGTCGTGTCGAGCAGGCTCGCCGGCCGGATGATCCCCGCGGTGCAGACGAGCACGTCGATCGGGCGGTGCGCCGCCTCGCAGATGCGCCGGGCCCGACGACGGCCTGGTTCGTGGACACGGAGAGCCGGCCTGGCGTCGAGCTCGGTAGAGGGTTGCTGCGCCGCCGTCGGTCCCGGGGAGCGTTTACCGTTGTCGACGTGACGACGGCGCGGGCGACGGTGACGAGCGAGGCCGTCGTCGATGCGGCGTTGACGCTCTTCGCCGAGCGCGGGTACCACGGGACGGCGCTCTCCCAGATCGCCGAGGCGCTGGGGATCCGCACGCCCAGCCTGTACAACCACATGCGCTCCAAGCACGACCTGCTGCTCGTGATCGTGGACCGGACGACGGCGGCGGTGCTGGCCGACTTCCGGGAGGCCGTCGAGGGCGTCGAGGACCCGGTCGAGCGGCTGCGCCGGGCCACGCGGGTGTACGCGTTCCGGCACGCGACGCACCGGCGGGAGGCGCTCGTCGTCAACCGGGACACCGGGAGCATCGAGGAGCCGCACCGCACGGAGCTGCAGCAGCGCCGTCGCGAGCACGAGCATGCGGTCCGTGCACTGATCACGGAGGGTGTCGACGCCGGGGTGTTCGCCGTCGAGTCACCGCGGCTGGCGTCGTTCGCGATCCGGGAGATGTGCGTGTCGGTGGCGCGCTGGTTCTCCGACGACGGCCCGTTGGACGCGGCGGAGGTCGCAGAGCAGTACGCGGACTTCGCGGTCACGATCGCCCGAGGGGGGCAGGACTTGCGGCACTAACGAGCGTTAGCTAGCTTCGGGTGGACCGAGGGAGGCGTCGTCGTGCCGCGGGACGCGTCGTCGTTCGACGCCGAGAAGGTGCTCGCCGTGTGCCGGGACCGGCTGTCGTCGTACAAGGTTCCCGCCGAGCTCGTCGTCACCGACGACATACCCCGCACCGGTTCGGCCCTGCAGCAACGACTCACAGGGGAGTCCTCGTGAAGATCGGTTCGATCGACGTCCAGCCCGTCCTCGACGGGGTCGGCCACGAGAGGTCGGACGCACTGACCCGGCCCGGTGTGGACGACCCGTGGGCGTGTCACCCGGGCCAGGTCGAGGCCGACGGCCGGTTGCACTTCGACCTCGGTGGCTTCCTGATCCGCACCGGCGACCGGGTCGTGCTCGTCGACGTCGGGGTCGGCGGGATCAGCAACGACAGCTACACCGGCGGGGACTTCCTGGACTCGTTGCGCGGCCACGGCGTCGCGCCCGAGGACGTCACCGACGTGCTGTTCACCCACCTGCACTTCGACCACGTCGGCTGGGCGACCCGCAAGGGCGAGATCGTCTTCCCCAACGCGACCTACCGCGTGCACGCCGCCGACTGGGCGCACTTCGTCGAGTCCGACGAGGCCGCGCCCGGCGCCGTCCGCAAGCTCGCGCCGCTGCGCGACCGGTTGGCGCCCTTCGACGCCGACGACACGATCGCCCCGGGTCTCGACGCCCGGCACACGCCCGGCCACACCCCGGGCTCGACGGTCTACGTGCTCTCGGGCGACGACGGGCAGCGCGCGCTGCTGCTCGGCGACGTCGTGCACTCGGTCGTCGAGCTGGCCGAGCCCGACTGGCAGGCGGTGTTCGACGTCGACCCCGTCGCCGCGAGCGCCGCCCGCAACGCCATCGCCGACGAGGTCCGGGACGGGCCGGACCTGGTCGTCGGTGCCCACTTCCCCGGACTGCGGTTCGGTCGCGTCGTGACGATCGACGGGGACCGCCGGTTCCGTTCCCTCTAGAGGAGAGGCACAGCATGGATCTCGGACTCGCCGGCACGACGGTGCTGGTCACCGGCGCCGGTCAGGGACTCGGCCGCGCGATCGGGCTGGCCTTCGCCACCGAGGGCGCGAACGTCGCGTTCCACTTCCACTCCTCGGCCGACGGCGCGGAGAAGGCGGCCGCCGAGGCGGGCGAGCTGGGGGTGAAGGCGATCGCCGTCCGTGCCGACCTGCGCGACGAGGCGGCGGTCACGACGATGGTCGAGCGCGTCGAGGCGGAGGTCGGACCGATCGGGGTGCTGGTCAACAACTCCGCGGCGACCCGCAAGCAGCGCTTCCTGGAGTCGACGCCCGCCGACTGGGCCCCGCAGGTCGACGTCACCGTCACCGGGACGCTGCAGGTCACCCACGCCGTCGCGACGTGCATGGCGGAGCGGCGCTCGGGCGCGATCGTGAACCTGATGGGGGACTCGGGTCGCGTCGGCGAGTCGGGGCTGCTGGTCACCGCCACCGCCCGCTCGACGACGGTCGGCCTCACCCGCTCCCTCGCGAAGGAGTTGGCGCGCAACGGAATCCGGGCCAACGCCGTCTCGCTGGCGCTGGTGCGCACCGACAACATCGACGCCCACTCCGGCGGCGCCGACGACGAGCAGATGCGCAGGATCCTCTCGATGTACCCGCTGCGCCGGCTCGGGACGCCCGACGACGTGACGCCGATGGTCCTGCTGCTGGCCTCGCCGCTGTCGTCGTGGACGACGGGTCAGGTCGTCTCGGTCAACGGCGGGTACGCGATGCCGTGAGCTCCCTCGGAACCTCGCCGCCGCGCAAGGAGGACCGCCGCCTGGTCACCGGGCGCGGCCGGTTCGTCGGTGACCTGCAGCTGCCACGGATGCGCCACGTCGCGTTCGTGCGCAGCCCGATCGCGCACGCGCGGATCACGACGCTCGACGCCGGTCCGGCACGTGATGCCGGGTACCGCGTGTTCACCCAGGCCGACCTGGGCGGGATCGTGCTGCGGGCGCAGAGCGCGCTGCCGTCCTATGTGGAGACGGGTCAGCCCGCGCTGGCCGAGGGGAAGGTGCGGTTCCAGGGGGAGCCGGTGGCGGCCGTCGTCGCGACGGACCGCTACCGGGCCGAGGACGGTGCCGAACTGGTGGAGGTGGACTACGCGCCCCTCCCGCCGACCGTCTGCGCGTGGCTTCCTCCCGAGAGCCCGGTCCACGACGAGGCGCCCGACAACGTTCTGCTGGAGCGGACGTTCGACGCCGGGGACGTGGATGCGACGCTCGCGAGCGCTTTCTTGACAGTGCGGCGAGAGCTCACCACCAACCGCCACGCCGGCAACCCCATGGAGTGCCGTGCCGGGGTCGCCCTGTTCGACCCCGCCGACCGGCGGCTGACGTTCTGGTCGGGCACCCAGGTCCCGCACCTGGTGCGCAACATGATCGCCGAGCTGCTGGGGCTCTCGGAGGGCAACGTGCGGGTCGTCGCGCCCGACGTCGGCGGCGGGTTCGGGGTCAAGGCCGTGCTCTACCCCGAGGACGTCGCGCTGTGCGCGATCGCCCTCGAGATGCCGGGGACGCCGGTGAAGTGGGTGGAGGACCGGGTCGAGCACCTCGCCGCGGCCACGCACGCGCGCGACCACCGCTACCTGCTCACTGCCGGCTTCTCGGAAGACGGCACCCTGCTCGCGCTCGATGCCGACGTCACCTGCAACGTCGGCGCCTACTCGGTCTACCCGTGGACGGCGGGCATCGAGCCGCTGATGGCGGGCGGCCTGCTCACCGGCCCCTACAAGCTGACGCACTACCGCGCCACGGTGCGCGGCGTCGCCACCAACACCGCGCCGTCCGGGCCGTACCGCGGCGTCGCGCGGCCCGCGAGCGTGTTCGCGATGGAGACGATGCTCGACGACGCCGCAGCGCGGCTGGGGATGACCGGAGTCGACATCCGGCGGCGCAACGTCATCCGACCCGAGGACATCCCGTACAAGATGCCGTCGCGGCTCGTCGACGACTCCGGGCACTACGACGAGTGCCTGACCAAGGCGCTCGACGCCGTCGGGTACGACGACCTGGTCGAGGAGCAGCAGCGCCGCCGGGGCACCGACGAGCCGCAGATCGGCATCGGGTTCGCCTGCTACAACGAGCTGACCGGGCTGGGCCGCGCCGCGTCGGCGGGGCCGCGGATGCCGTTCCGGACCGGTCACGACGCCTGCACCGTCCGGATCAACCCCGACGGCCGGGTCACCGTGTTCTCCGGAGTCACGTCGCAGGGGCAGGGCCTGGAGACGACGGTCGCCCAGATCGTCGCCGACGCGCTGGGCGTGGGCTACGACGACGTCGACGTCCGGATCGGCGACACCGACGCGTCGCTGTGGGGGTTCGGGGCGTTCTCGTCGCGGCAGGCGGTGATCGGGGGCGGGGCGGCACACCGGTCGGCGCTCGCGGCACGCACGAAGGTCCTGCGCCTGGCCGCGGGCCTGCTGGAGGCCGACCCTTCCGACCTTCTCATCGAGAACGGCGTGATCGCGGTCGCCGGGTCGCCCGATGTGACGATCGGCCTCCCCGAGGTCGCCCGCGTCGCCTACCTGGAGTCCAACCGGCTGCCCGAGGGCATCGAGCCCGGCCTGGAGGCCACCGAGTTCTACGACCCGATCCGCGGCGCGTTCGCCGCGGGCGCGCAGGTCGCGGCCGTCGAGGTCGACCGCACCACCGGTTCGATCAGCATCCTGCGCTGGGCCTGCGTCGAGGACGCCGGCCGCGCCATGCACCCGCAGATCGTCGACGGCCAGATCGCCGGCTCGATCGCGCAGGGCATCGGCGGCGCCCTGTACGAGCACCTCGTCTACGACGACGACGGCAACCTGTCGACGGGCACCCTGCTCGACTACCTGATGCCGACGTCGGCGGAGATCCCGGAGATGACGATCGGGCACGTCGAACGGCCCGCGGCGAACCCGCTGGGCGTCCGCGGCGTCGGCGAGGGCGGCACGCTGGGCCCCAACGCCGTGCTCGCCGGGGCGGTGTCGGACGCGCTGGGCGTGAAGATCGACGAGTTGCCGTTGTCACCGTCGGTGGTCTGGACGGCGGCGCGGCGGGCCGCAGAGGATCGCGGTGTTGTCGACGAAGACGGAGGCCCCGATCGTGAGTGAGCTGCTGGACCTGTCCCACCGCGGCCGGACGGCCGTGATCACCCTGCAGCGGCAGGCCAAGCGCAACGCGTTGACGATCGAACTGTGTGATCTCATCCGTGAGGCGGCGACCAGCGCGGTCGCCGACGGCGCCCGCTCGCTCGTCGTCACCGGGGAGGGGACGTCGTTCTGCTCGGGTGCCGACCTCGACGCCGTCTACGGCGACACCTTCCGCGACGCGCTCTACGGGATGCTGCACACGCTGGCCGCGTCGCCGATCCCCGTGGTCGCCGCGGTCAACGGGCCCGCGATCGGCGCGGGCACCCAGATCGCGATCGCCTGCGACGTCCGTGTCGCCGCCCCGACCGCCGCCTTCGCGATCCCCACCGCGGGCAACGCACTCGCCGTCGACCCCTGGACGATCCGCCGGTTCGCCCTGCTCGCGGGCAACGGCGCCGCCCGCGCCGCCCTGCTGGGCCTGGACAGGATCGACGCCTCACGTGCCCACGCGCTGGGGTTGGTCGACCGCCTCGGCGACCTCGACGACGCGATCGCCTGGGCCGAGCAGATGGCCGACCTCGCTCCGCTGACGCTGGCGTACTCCAAGCAGGTTCTGAACACGGTGTTCGAGCCGGACCTCGACCCCGGGACCGACGCCGCCTTGCAGAAGGCGTTCGAGACCTGCTGGACGAGCGAGGACTTCGCCGAGGGCCGTGCGGCACGACTGGAGAAGCGGAAGCCGGTATTTCGAGGGTTGTGAGTGGCAATAGTCGCTATAGCGACTATTGCCACTCACAGGGGAGGTCACGATGAAGTGCGCGCCGTTCGAGTACGTCCGGCCGACGTCGGTCGACGACGTCCTCGCCGCGCTCGCCGAGGCCGACGGCGAGGGCAAGATCCTGGCAGGCGGGCAGAGCCTCGTGCCCGTGATGGCGCTGCGGATGGCGCGCCCGGCGGTGCTCGTCGACGTCAACAAGGTCGAGGGCCTGTCGGACCTCGAGTGCGACGACGGGTCCGTGCACGTCGGCGCGCTCGTCCGGCACAGGACGCTGGCTGAGCAGACAGCGCACCCGCTGCTCGCCGAGGCCGCCCGGCACATCGGGCACACCGCGATCCGCACCCGTGGCACCGCGGGCGGCAGCATCGCCCACGCCGACCCGGCCGCCGAGCTGCCCGTCGTCGCCGTCGCCACCGGCGCGACCGTGACCGTTGCCGGAGCGGACGGTGACCGTTGGGTCGCCGCCGAGGATCTCTTCGCCGGTCCGCTGATGACGACGCTCGATCCCGACGAGATGGTCACCGGCATCGACTTCCCCGTCCCGACGCGCTGGGGGTTCGCCGAGTTCGCCCGCCGGCACGGCGACTTCGCGCTGGTCACCGTCGTCGTCGCCGAGGTCGACGGCGACCTCAGGATCGTCGTCGGAGGGGTCGGGCCGGTGCCGATCCGGGCACGCTCGACCGGGGCGGAGACGCTCGGGGACGAGCTCACCCCGACCGGCGACCTGCACGGCAGCGCCGACTTCCGGCGCGGCCTCGCGATCGAGATGGCCAGGCGCGCACTCGCCTCGGCCGGAATCCAGGGGTGAGTGTGGACATCACGATGATCGTCGACGGCGAGCGGTTCGATCTCGCCGTCGAGCCCCGCCACACCCTCGCCGACGTGCTGCGCGAGCAGTGCGGGCGTACCGGGACCCACGTCGGCTGCGAGCACGGGGTATGCGGGGCGTGCACGGTCCTCGTCGACGACGAGCCCGTCCGCTCCTGCCTGATGTTCGCGGTGCAGGCGCGGGAGTGCACCGTCAGCACGGTCGAGGGCCTCGAGGGCGAGGACGGGACCCTGCACCCGCTCCAGCAGGCGTTCGCCGACCATCACGGCCTGCAGTGCGGCTTCTGCACCCCCGGCATGCTGATGACGGCGGTGAACCTGCTCGACACCGTCGCCGACCCAGACCGCGAGACCATCCGCGCCGAGATGTCGGGCAACATCTGCCGCTGCACCGGCTACACGGGCATCGTCGACGCGGTGGAGGACGCCGCCCGGTCCCGGTAGCCCGTCCACCAGCTGAACGGGTACCGCACGGTGATCGCCGACTCCGTCGCCCCGACCCGGTCCAGCGCGAGCGTGACGTCGGGATCGCCGGGGTCGAACCACGTCGGCCCCGCGCGGTGGCGCATCCGGCGGTCGCCCGCCTCGCCGCGCAGCACCAGCGTGTCGCCGTCGACGACCAGCTCGGCCTCGGACCAGCCGTCGGAGTAGCGGCCCGCACACAGCGCCGGGGCCGGCCCGCAGCCGTCGGTGGCGTCCGGGCCGGGGAGGTCGAGCGCCACGGCCGCCACCTCGTGGGCGAGCAGGCTCGCGGGGAACCCGGCGTCGTTGCTCAGCACGATCACCCCGGCGTCGAGACGGGGGAACCGCGCGTACATCGACGAGAAGCCGCCGATCCCGCCGGTGTGCCCGGCGGCCTGCGCCCCGCGGAACGTGCTGAGCACCCATCCGAGCCCGTAGCCCTCGCTGTGCCCGGACTGCAGCCGGACGGGCGCGAGCATGCTCCGGTCGGTGCCTTCGTCGACGAGCCGGTTGCGGCGCACCGCCCGGTCGAAGGCCACCATGTCGCGCAACGACGCGACCAGCCCGCCCGCGCCGCCGCTGACCACGGTCCGCGTCGGCGGGACGACGCGCACGACGCCGTTGTCCCGGAGATAGCCGCGGGCCCGGTTCGGGACGACGGCGTCGTCGGCGGGGATGCACGCCGTCGCCATCCCGGCGGGGCGCAGCACGAGGTCGGCGAGCGCCCGGTCGAACGGGGTGGCCGTCACCGCGGACAGGATGACGTCGAGGAGCCGGTACCCGGAGTCGGAGTAGGCCCAGCGGGTGCCTGCCTCGAAGTCGAGTGGCTCGGCGGCGAAGGCGGCGAGCATGTCGTCGGACGTGCGCACCAGCGGCTCGATCCGCTCCCGGAAGCCGCGCAGGGCGAGGAAGTTCGGGATGCCGGAGGTGTGGGTGAGCAGCTGCCGGATCGTCGCCGACGCACCGGGGCCACCCACGGAGGGCAGGTGCTCGGCGACGGTCGAGTCCAGGTCGAGCATTCCCGCCCGCGACGTCAGCATCACGGCGAGCGCCGTCGCGGGCTTGGTCACCGACCCGAGCCCGAACATCGTCTCCGGCGTGACGGGCTGGCGCCACTCGACGTCGGCGAGCCCGAAACAGCCTTCGTAGAGCACGCTGTCGGCGTGGGTCACCGCGACCGCCGCACCGGGACCGCCCGAGCCTGCCGCCGCCCCCACGAGCGCGTCGAGCCGCGCGGAAGTCGATGTCGCCGTTGCCATCGCGGCGCGACACTACGCGCGAACACCCTCCCGCGGAACGGCCGTTCGGCGCCTCTCTAGGCTCGCCCCGTGCCGGCCCGCGAGCTCGTCGTCCTCGGGACGGCCAGCCAGGCGCCGACACGCCACCGCAACCACAACGGCTACCTGCTGCGCTGGGACCGGGAGGGGCTGCTGTTCGACCCCGGCGAGGGCACCCAGCGGCAGCTGTTGTTCGCCGGTGTCGCATCGAGCGCCATCACCCGGATGTGCCTGACTCACTTCCACGGTGACCACTGCCTCGGCGTTCCCGGAGTCGTCCAGCGGCTCTCGCTGGACAAGGTGGCGCACCCCGTCGTCGCGCACTACCCGGCGTCGGGTGCGCACTGGTTCGAGCGGCTGCGTCACGCCACGCCGTTCCACGAGGTGGCCGACCTGCGCGAGGAGCCGGTGTCGGCGGACGGCCCGCTGGCCACCGGTCGCTTCGGCACGCTCTCGGCTCGGCGGCTCGACCATCCCGTCGAGTCGTTCGGCTACCGGCTCGACGAGCCCGACGGCCGGAGCATGCTGCCCGAGCGGCTCGCCGCGGCCGGCGTGACCGGTCCCGACGTGTCGCGGCTGGCCCGCGACGGCGCGCTCGACGTCGGCGGGCGCACCGTGCGGGTCGAGGACGTCAGCGCGCCGCGGCCGGGGCAGTCGTTCGCATTCGTCATGGACACCCGGCTGTGCGAGGGCGTCGAGGCGCTGGCGGCGGGCGTCGACATGCTGGTCATCGAGTCGACGTTCCTGCACGCCGACGCCGATCTCGCGCACCGCTTCGGTCACCTGACCGCGCGGGAGGCGGCGCAGGTGGCGGCCCGCGCGGGCGTCGACACCCTGGTGCTCACCCACTTCTCGCAGCGCTACCGCGACCCGGCCGCGTTCGCCGCGGAGGCCGCCGAGGTGTTCGACGGGCCCACCGTCGTCGCCGCGGACCTGATGCGGGTCCCGCTGCCACCCCGGCGCGTGAGCCCGCCGCGGTCGGCCTGAGAACGCGGCGATCATGGTCTCGCCCGGTCCCATGTCGACCTCGGCGGTCGTCTGCGCCCGGCGGGGTGGCTGATGCGGCTCTTCGTGGCGCTGCTGCCGTCGGTGGCGACGATCCGGGCGCTCGACGCCGCCGTCGCACCGGTCCGCGTCACCCGTCCGGAGCTGCGCTGGGTCGCTCCGGAGCGGTGGCACGTCACCCTCGCGTTCCTCGGCGAGGTCCCCGACGACCGTCGCGACGACCTGGCGGGACAGCTCGGCACCGCCGCCCGGGGCGGTGCCCCGCTGCGGCTGGTGGTCGACGGCGCGGGCCGGTTCGGCGATCGGATCCTCTGGGCGGGTGTCGGCGGTGACGGTGAGCGACTGCACGGGCTCGCCGCCGTCCTCGCGGCCGGGGTCGCCCGAGCCCGGATCCCGTTGGAACACAAGGAGTTCCGGCCACACCTCACGCTCGCGGCGGCGAGGCCGCCCGCGTCGGTCCGCGACGCGGTCGAGGAGCTCGACCCCTTGCTGCGCAACGGCCCGGAAGAAACCTTCACCTGGATGGGTTTGGTGTGGAGCCGGCTGGGGAAGGGGCCCGGTGGAACGCCACGTTACGAGACGGTGGCGACGTGGCGTCTCGGTGATGCCGACTAGTCGAACACTCGTTCGAGTTGTCCACAGGATCGTCCACAGCTGTGGAGCAGTACTCGCCCCGACCAGGCGATCGGGCCAGGATGTCGACCATGGCAGTCGACACGGTCAGGTGGGGCATCGTCGGTCCGGGACGTATCGCGGGCAAGGTGGTGCGCGACTTCGCCCACCTGGAGGGCGCCGAGGCCGTCGGCGTCGCGTCCCGGTCGGCGCAACGTGCGTCGGACTTCGCGACGGAGCACGGTATCGCCCGCACGCACGACTCCTACGGCGCGCTGTTCGCCGACCCGGAGGTCGACGTCGTCTACATCGCGACGCCGCACCCGCAGCACCGGGCCATCGCCCTCGCCGCGATCGCCGCGGGCAAGGCGGTGCTCGTCGAGAAGGCGTTCACCGTCACCCCGGCGGCGACCCGCGAGGTCGTCGCCGCGGCACGCGCTGCCGGGGTGTTCGCCATGGAGGCGATGTGGACGCGGTTCCAGCCCGCGATCGTCCGCCTCCGGGAGCTGATCGCCGACGGCGCCATCGGTGAGGTCCGGGCCGTGCAGGCCGATCTCGGCGTCCGCCAGCCGTACGACCCGTCGGACCGGTTCTACGACCCCGCGGTCGGGGGCGGCGCGCTGTTCGACCTGACCGTCTACCCGATCTCTCTCGCGCAGATGGTCCTCGGCGAGCCCGACTCGGTCCTCGCGCGCGGGCTGCTCGCACCGTCCGGCGTCGACACCGAGGAATCCGTGCTGCTCACCTTCCCCGGCGGCCGGACGGCGTCGCTGTTCACCAGCCTCCAGTGCCTGACGCCGGGGCAGGCGCGGGTGGTGGGCACCGACGGCTGGATCGACGTCCCCCCGCGGTTCCACCATCCCGACCGGGTCGTCCTGCATCGTGCGGGGAAGGACCCCGAAGAGTTCCTCGCGCCCGCCACCGGCGGCGGCTACTTCCACGAGCTGGAGGAGGTCAGCGTCTGCGTGCGCGACGGCCGCACCGAGAGCGCGGTCATGCCCCTGGCCGACACGATCGCGGTGCAGGATGTGATGGGCCTGGTCGCCGACCAGCTCGGCGTCCACCCGCAGGAGGGTCCCGCGGAGCTCTGATCCCGGGTCAGACCCGGCGTGCGCTCGTCATGGGGAAGTCGCTGAGCAGGGACACCTGCACGGGCTCGCCGTCGGTCGTCGCGTTCACGACCTCGCCGTCGCCGATGTAGATCGCGACGTGGCTGATGGGTGAGTAGAAGAACACCAGGTCACCCGGCTCGAGCTGGGCCTTCGTGACCGGGGTTCCGACCTGCGACATCGCCGCAGCCGTGCGCGGCAGTGTCACGCCGATCTGCTGGAACGCGTAGAACACGAGCCCCGAGCAGTCGAACGCCGACGGACCGGTGGAACCCCACTTGTAGGGCTTGCCGACCTGCTGCAGCGCGGCCTGCGCCGCGGCGCCGGACGTGCCGGCGGCGCCGACGACGGGGACGGCGCGGGCGGTCGCGGGGCGGGTGGTCGTGGTCCGGGTGGAGGTTCCGGTTCCGCTGCCGCCGCGGTCGGACGCGGTGGGCCCGTTGCCCTGCGTGGCGGGAGTCGTCGGTGGGGTCTGCGTCGTCGGCTGGTGCTGCGTGGTCGGCGTGCCGGGCACCGGAGGCGGTCCGGCCTGGTGGGCGAGGTCGAGGTCCGCGGAGGCGTTCTCGGCCGTCGACGGCCCGCTCGACAGCGAGACCACCGCCGCCGCGGCGGCACCCACGATCGCCACCGACGCCACCGACGCGGTGACGACGGCGAGCTGGCGGGTCGACCGGCCGCGGCGCGCGTTGCCGAGGCCGGCGGCCGGACGCGGCCCACCTCCGCGGGTGCGCAGGCCGGGTCCGAGCTCGGGCTCGGCCTCGTCGCGCGTGACGAGGGGCGTGAGCGTGGTCGG
>NZ_BEGX01000028.1:0-175307 GCF_002583555.1 Pseudonocardia sp. N23 | reverse complement strand
CCGTCGCCGTCGCCGTCGCCGTCGCCGTCGCCGTCGCCGTCGCCGTCGCCGTCGACCAGGCGGTGGACCGTCGTCGCGTCGGCCGCCGCGGTGAGTGCCGTGGCATCGAGGCCGAGGGGGTCGGTCTCGGGTTCCGGCTCGGGCTCCTCGGCCGACCGGCCGAGGCCTGCGACGAACCGGGTCGCGCCGCTCGCACCCTCGGGCGACCAGGGGCCGTCGTCGGCGGGGCGGCGGGTCTGACGCGGCAGGACGGTGGTGTGCGGAGCCGCGCCGGCCCGGCGGGGCGCGGGCACGGCGGTCGTCGCGGAGGTTGCCGGGGCCCACGGGTCGTCGCCGGAGTCGTCGACCGGGTCGTTGATCGCGTCGGGTGCGAAGCCGTGGGCCGGGGTTCCGGTGCGCTGCACCGGGACCGGCGGCAGCGGCGGGCCGAACGCCAGCCGGCGGGCCTTGGCGAGCACCTCCGGCGCGACGGCGACGGTGCGGCTGGCCCCGGTCCCGGTCTCGGTGTGGTCCTGCACGTGTGGACGGGCGGGAGCGTCGGCGAGACGGTGCGCGCCCGAGCCGCGACGGCCCGGCCGGCGGGGTGCGTCGTGGACAGGTCGGCGAGGGCCGGGAATCGCGGGCAGCTCGAGGCCGAACGACAGGATGACGTCGGCGACCTGGCGGACGGGCACGGCGTCGGTGGTCGCGTCGGCCACGCGCTGGCTCATGGAGGCGTCCTCGCTGTCCCCCGCGCGACGCTGCCCGGCTCCACCCCTGATCTCGCGGGCACCCGGGGAGCGATCGGCGGGGCGGTGTGGACAGCCGATCGGGCGCGCCACCCGGTGACTACCCCGGGCGACGTCTCGGACCTTATAGCCACGATCGAGTGACGAACAGGAGGACGCACGCGTGTCGTCGACCATCGGTAGTGTGCGCACGGCGGCGCACGGGTGAAGATCGCGCGTCACGACCGGGTGATGTCGTGGGGCACGACGAACGGCGGAAGATCGCGCGACGAACGGCCCCGCACCGGTGACCCCGGCCCGGGACGCCTACGTCGACACCGGTCGCGAACCGGCACCGGTCGGTCGCGAGCCGGTGCCGTGCCGAGTGTGAGCCCGTGGCTCAGAGGCGGCGCGCGTTGTGGAACGGCATGTTGGCGATCTTCGAGATCTTGACCGGCTGGCCCGCCGTCGACGCGTGGACGATGTTGCCGTTGCCCACGTAGATGCCGACGTGGCTGACCGGGGAGTAGAAGAACACCAGGTCGCCGGGCTGGAGCTGGTCCTTGCTGACCGCGGTGCCCATCGTCGACTGCGCCGACGACGAGTGCGGCAGGCTCACGCCTGCCTGCTTGAAGGCCCACATGACGAGGCCGGAGCAGTCGTAGGCCGACGGCCCGGCGGCGCCCCAGACGTACGGCTTGCCCTGCTGGGTGAGCGCGGCACGCAGGGCGGTGGCGCCCTTGCCGCTGCCCGCGACGGCCGGCACGGACGCCCCGCCGCCGTTGCCCCCACCGGCGTCGGCGCCGCCGGCGTTGCCGGTGCGGTGCTGCGGCGCCCGGGCGGCGGCGATGATCTGGGTGGCGTCGGCGCGGTGCTTGTCGGCGGCCTCGGCGACCTTCTTGGCCGCGGAGTCGTAGTTGCCACCGAGCTGGACCGGCGGGACGACCTCGGCCGGCTTGGCCAGCTCGATGCGCTGCGTGGCCTGGTCGACGGTGGCGCTGAGGTCCGCGGCGCTGTCGTGGGCGTTGAAGCCGCCGGTGACGGCGACGACCGCGGCGGTGGCCCCGAGGACGGTGGCCGACGCGGCGGCGACCACACCCTGGTGCGGAACGCGGCCGAGCCGGGCGCGGCGGGCCTGCTCGACGGCGAAGGCCGCGGTGGCGCCGGCGAGCCCGGCGGGGGCGGCGGAGACGCGGCGGGCGCCGGTGCGGTCGGTGGCGATGGCGCGCAGGTCGGCGGCGGTCGGGGCGTCGTCGGCGTCGGTCGCAGGGTCCTGCTCGACGTCGGTCCGATCCGCGATCTCGTCGGCGGGGACGGTGCCGGTGGCGGTGACGTCGGTGGCGGTGACGTCGGTGGGGGTGGCGACGGTGAGCGGGGCGCGGTCGGAGGCGTCGAACAGTGCGCCGCCGACGAGCTCGGTGTCGCGCGTCGGGGGGAACTCGGCGAGCAGTGCGGCGACGCGGGCACGGACCTCGTCGGTCGTGCGGTCGGCCTGCAGAGCGTCGTCGGTGGTCTCGACGACCGGGGCGCTCCACCCGGTGGTGAACCAGTCGGGCCGGCGGCTCGCCTGGGTGGGGATCAGGGGGTGTGCGGCGTCGACATCGGTGCGCGGCAACGGCAGGGCACTGCCGTGGCGCGGACGGTCGGACGGGACCGACGGCAGTTCGACGCCGAACTCGGCGATCAGTTCGGCGGCGGGGCGAGCAGTACGGGTAGCGCCGGGTTTGTCGAGCAGAGCGACAGCACGGTGCGTAGCCATGTAGCGGTCCTTGCCGTCATACGGGCGAAGAGGATGGGGAGCGACCTCGTCCGTACCTGCCCCGGGAAGCGCGGGCACCTGGGGGAGTGTCGGCGGGCAGGTGGAGACGGCCGACCAGGCGCGTCGCTCGGCGTGTGCACCGAGCGGCTATACGAAAGTAACCACTCCGTGATGAGATCCGCAGCAACCACGCCGATGAGTGCGACGACCGGCAGTGACAGCACGTCAGCGCATGGGTGTACTGCGACGAGCGGTCACAGGTGTGCGTGGCGGCGCGACGAACGGTCGACTGACCGCTTGTGGTGCAGGATCATCCGCTCGTCGCGGTGTCGTCCCACCGGCCGGCGCGCTCGTAGAGCGGACGCAACGACTCGAGGTGCTGCCGCATGGCGGACTCCGCCTCGTCCGCCCGGCCCTTTGCGATGTGCTCCGCGATGGCGGCGTGGTCGGCGTCGACGGCGGCCCATTCCCCCTGGTCGACGGCGGCGCGGTCGAGGCTGGTGCGCAGCACGTCGGACACCGGCCGGCCCATGAGCGTGAACATGAGGTTCCCGGTGGCCATGAGGATCGTCGTGTGGAAGTCGAGGTGCGGCACGAAGCCGCTGGGGTCGCGCGGGTCGTGCGGCGCCCGTGCGGCGGTCCGGACCGCCTCGACGGTGCCGGGGTCGGCGCGTTGCGCGGCGAGCCGGGCCGCGGCGGGTTCGAGGAGCAGCCGGGCCTCGAGGAGGTCGGCGAGCCCGAGCCGCGGGGTGCGGACGAGGAGGCCGAGTGACTCGGCGAGCGCGGCGACGAGCCGTTGCGGATCGGGGGCGGCGACGAACGAGCCGCCCTGCACACCGCGCCGGGTCTCGACGAGGTGCTGGCTCGCCAGTGACCGCAGCGCCTCGCGCACGGTGCTGCGGCTGACCGCGAAGGACCGGCTCAGCTCGGCCTCGTTGGGCAGCCGTGCCCCGGCAGGGAGCAGTCCGCCGACGATCTGGGTGCGCAGCTCGTCGGCGACCTGCTGGTAGGCGGGCCGGTCGCGGCGGACCTGCAGCCGGGCGGCGCGAGCGGGGTCGTCGGCGGGCACGGCCGATGACCCTATCCGTCGCTGGTGAGCGGTTGACCGTCAAACGTCTGACGTTTTAGCGTGGCGGTGGTGTCGTACCGACGAGGAGGTGGGTCGCGATGAGGCCGTTGGAGGACGTCCGGATCGTCTCCCTCGAGCAGTACGGTGCAGGTCCCTTCGGCTCGATGCACCTCGCCGAGCTGGGCGCGGACATCGTCAAGATCGAGGACCCGAGTGTCGGGGGCGACGTCGGCCGGCACGTCCCGCCCTACGCCGAGGACGGCGGCTCGCTGTTCTTCGAGTCGTTCAACCGGGACAAGTCGTCGATCACCCTCGACATCCGCACCCCCGAGGGCCGCGAGGTGTTCCACGACCTGGTGCGTGGTGCCGACGCCGTCTACTCCAACCTGCGCGGCGACGTGCCCGCGAAGCTCGGCATCCGCTACGCCGACCTGGTAGAGGTCAACCCGCGCATCGTGTGCTGCTCGCTGACCGGCTTCGGGATGACCGGGCCGCGGTCGCGCGAGCCGGGCTACGACTACGTCCTGCAGGCCCTCGGCGGCTGGATGTCGCTGACCGGTGAGCCGGGCGGGCCGCCGCAGAAGACGGGACTCTCACTCGTCGACTACTCGGGCGGGTACGTCGCGGCCATCTCGCTCCTCGCGGGCATCCACGCGGCGCGCCGCGACGGCGTCGGCACCGACTGCGACGTCAGCCTCTACGACACGGCCGTCAGCCTGCTGACGTACCCGGCGACCTGGCACATGACCGCGGGGTTCGAGCCCGTCCGCACCCGGCACTCCGCACACCCGTCGCTCATCCCGTTCCAGGCCTTCGAGGCCTCCGACGGCTGGCTCGTGGTCGGCTGCGCGAAGGAGAAGTTCTGGCAGCGGCTCACCGTCGTCATCGGTCGTCCGGAGCTTGCCGGCGACCCGCGGTTCGCGACGTTCGCCGACCGGGCCCGGCACCGCGACGTGATCATCCCGCTGCTGGAGGAGATCTTCGCCGGCCGGACCGCCGCGGAGTGGCTGGTCGACCTCTACGCGGCGTCGATCCCGTGCGCACCGATCAACGAGGTCGACGACGCGCTGACCGACCCGCACACCCTCGAACGCGACCTGATCGCCGAGACCGAGCACCCGCGCTACGGGACGGTCCGGACGCTGCGGTCCGCGGTGCGGGTCGGCCCGCCCGGCGACGACCGCGCCCCGACCCGCGCGGCCCCGGCGATGGGCGAGCACACCGGGTCCGTCCTGCGCGGCCTCGGCTACGACGACGACCGGATCGCCGCCCTGCGGCGATCGGGAGCGCTCGGTTCTCGGACGGACGTGGGGAAGGACTGACATGGACTTCGGGCTCAACGACGAGCAGCGGCTGTTCCGGCAGACGTTGCGCGACTTCGTCGACCGGGAGATCGTGCCGGTCGCGCGCGAGTGGGAGCGGGAGGGCCGCTACCCGACGGAGATCGTCGCCGGGATGCGCGAGCTGGGCCTGTTCGGTCTGGTGATCCCGGAGGAGTACGGCGGCCTCGGCGCCGACAACGTCAGCTTCGCGCTGACGTTCGAGGAGATCTCGCGCGGCTGGATGGGCATCGCGGGCATCCTCGGCAGCCACTCCGTCTCCAGCTGGATGCTCGCCCACCACGGCACCGAGGAGCAGAAGCGGAAGTACCTGCCCGAGCTCGCGACCGGTGAGCGGCGGACCGGTATCGCGCTCACCGAGCCCGGCGCGGGCACGGACCTGCAGGGCATCACGACCGTCGCCAAGAAGGACGGTGACTCCTACATCGTCAACGGCACCAAGATGTGGATCACCAACGCGCGCTACGCGGACCCGCTTCCGGTACTGGTCAAGACCGACCCGTCGGCGACGCCCGCCCACAAGGGCATGTCGATCCTGCTGGTGGAGGCCGACTCCGAGGGCTTCGAGGTCACCGCCGACATCGGCAAGCTCGGCTACAAGGGCACCGAGTCGTGCGAGGTCGTCCTCACCGACGTCCGCGTCCCCGAGTCCCAGCTGCTCGGCGGCGTCGAGGGGCGCGGGCTGCAGCAGGCGTTGTCCGCGTTGGAGACCGGCCGGATCAACATCGCGGCGCGCAGCGTCGGAGTCGCCCAGCGGGCCTACGACGAGGCGTTGAACTACGCCCGCGAGCGCACCGCGTTCGGCGGCCCGATCGGCGACTTCCAGGCCGTCCAGCTGCGGTTGGCGGAGATGGCGGTCAAGCTCCAGTCCGCCCGGTTGATGACGTACTGGGCCGCGTCGCGGATGGACGAGGGCGTCCGCATGGACACCGAGTCGGGGATGGCCAAGATCGCCGCGTCGGAGGCCGCGATGGAGCTGGCCGCCGACTCGATGCGCATCCACGGCGGCTACGGCTACTCCACCGAGTTCGAGGTCGAGCGGCTCTACCGCGACGCCCCGCTGATGTCGATCGGCGAGGGCACCAACGACGTGCTGCGCACCGTCGTCGCCAAGTCGTTGCTGTCGGGCAAGGCCGTGATCAGGTGAGCCTGCCGGACATCGTCGCGCTGGCAGCGCTCGCCGAGCGCCTGGGCTACCACCTCGACGACGCGCAGATCGCCGACGTGCGCGCTGCCGTCGAGGCCGGCGAGCCCGCCGCGGCCCGGTTGCGCGCCGACGCCCCGCTCGACGACGGCTGGCCGATGGACCCCGCACACGGCGACGCGTGGCTGCGCGGCCGATGAGCTCTGATGATGTCCACGACCTGCTCGACGCCTTCCGCGGGGGCGCCGACCCACGGGAGACGGTCGCGGACTCGCTCGCGCGTCTGAAAGAGGTCCACGAGGCCCTGAACTGCACCATCGCCTTCCTCGACGACCGCGCCACCGCCGCCGCGGCCGACTCCGCGCGCCGCTGGGCCGACGGCACCGCCCGTCCGCTGGAGGGCGTGCCGTTCGCGGTGAAGGACGTCATCGACGTCGAGGGTGTGCCGACGACCGGCGGCTCCTGGGTCTCCTCCGACGCGCCCGCCGTCCGCAGCGCCGAGGTCGTGCGCCGGCTGGAGTCGGCGGGCGCGATCGCGATCAGCAAGGACGCGACGACGGAGTTCGCCGTCGGCGGCCCCAACCCGCCGCGCTTCGGCGCCACCCGCAACCCGTGGGACCCGCGGCGCTGGGCGGGCGGCTCGTCGATGGGCACGGCGGCGGCCGTCGCGGCGCGGGCGGTGCCGTTCGGGCTGGGGACAGACGTCGGCGGCTCGGTCCGGCTGCCGTCGGCGTGGTGCGGGCTCACCGGCCTCAAGCCGACGATGGGCGCGATCCCGCGGACCGGCGTCCTGCCGCTGTCGTGGACCGTCGAGACGGTCGGGCCGTTGTGCCGCAGCGCCCGCGACGCGGAACTGCTGTTCGGGCTGCTGCGCGGGCCCGACGGCGTCGACCCGCGCGCCGGTGAGCTGCCACCGTTCATGCCGGAGCTCGGCGACGACCTGCGCGGCATCAGGGTCGCCGTCGTCGGCGGCTACCTCACCGAGATGTGCGACGCCGCGGTTCGCGCGGGCATCGACGCGCTGGTCGCGTCCCTCGCCGACGCGGGTGCGGAGATCGTCGAGGCCACGATCCCGTCGGCGTCGGAGGTGCTCGCGATCGGCTATCGGATCGTGTTCGCCGAGGCTGCGAGCGTGCACCGGGTCAACGCCGACCGTTGGTCGGAGTACGACCCCGTGCTGGTCTCGCGCATCTCCCAGGGCATCGCGATCCCGGCCGTCGACTACCTGCTGGCCCAGCAGTTCCGGGTGCGGCTGCAGCGCGAGCTCGACGACGTCTTCGCCGGCGCGGACCTGATCGTCGTCCCGACGTGCCCGTCGACCGCGCCGCGGCTGCCCGACGGGACGGTCGTCGTCGACGGGGAGGAGTTCCCGCTCTACGCGGCCCAGTCGCGCTCGACGATGCTCGGCAACCTCACGGGGGCGCCGGGCCTCGCGCTGCCCACGGGGTTCGCCCCCGACGGCCTGCCGGTGTCCGCGCAGCTCATGGCCCCGCCGCACGGCGAAGCGGTCGCGTTGCGCGCGGCCCGGGTCTTCCAGCAACAGACGGCGCACCACCTCGCCGTCCCTTCCGTCCGCAAATTGTCCGACGTATCGTCGGGCGTGAGCGGCACCACACCCGACTGACGCGAGAAATCGACTCGGAGGTACTGCTGTGAGCATCGAGAGCCCGGTCCGCACGACGATGTCCGGACGGGTCGCGGAGTTCGGCGCAGCGTTGGAGTACGCCGACATCCCGGCCGAGGTCCTCGACCGTGCCCGTCATCTCGTCCTCGACGCCGTGGGTCTCGCGTTCGCGTCGACGGCCTACGGATATCCCGCCGTCGCCCGCGACGCGCTGTCCGCGCTGACCAGGGGCGACCATCCCGTCATCGGCATGCCCGACCGCCTCGACCCGCGTGACGCCGCGGTCCTCAACGGTGTGCTCATCCACGGCCTGGACTTCGACGACACCCACATCCCGGCCGTCACCCACGTGACGGCGGCCGCCCTGCCCGCGGCGCTCTCCGCGGCGACGACAGCCGGCGCGACCACCCGGGACCTGCTCACCGCGTACGTGCTGGCCGTCGAGGTCTCGGCGCGGGTGGGGATGGGCGGATCCCCCGGGTTCCACGACGTCGGCTACCACCCCACCGGCGTTGCGGGCGCGTTCGGCGCCGCCGTCGCCGCGGGCAAGCTCGCGGGCCTCGACGCAGACGGGCTCGTCGCCGCGCAGGGCACCGTCGGCTCCATGGCCGCGGGGATCATGGAGTTCCTGCAGGACGGGTCGTGGACCAAGCGTCAGCACCCGGGCTGGGCCGCGATGTGCGGGCTCACCGCGGCGAGCTTCGCCCGCTTCGGCTGGGTCGGCCCGCCTGCGGTCTACGAGGGCCGGTTCGGCCTCTACAACACCCACCTGGCCGGACGCGACACCGATCCGGGCGCCGTCGCCGAGGGACTCGGCACCACGTGGGAGCTGATGCGCACCGCGGTCAAGCCCTACCCGATCTGCCACTTCATCCACGCCTTCGCCGACGCGGTGCTGGACCTGCGCGCGGAGCACGACCTGGCGACGGGCGACATCGCCGCGATCCGCTGCCGCATCCATCCCGTGCCGGGCAAGGTCGTCTGCGAGCCGCCCGAGGCGAAGTGGGAGCCCCGCAGCGACTACGACGCCAAGTTCAGCCTCCCGTTCGTCGTGTCCGCGGCGCTCGCACGCGGGCGTTTCGGGCTGGCCGAGCTGGCCGACGAGGTGTTGGCCGACCGGGAGATCCTCGACCTCGCCCGCAAGGTCACCGTCACCCCCGACGACGAGAGCGCATTCCCGCGCGCCTACTCCGGCTACGTCGAGATCGAGCTCGCCGACGGCCGCGTGCTGACCCGTCGCGAGCAGGTGAACCGGGGCCACGACGAGCGCCCGCTCTCCAACGACGAGATCGCCGCCAAGTTCGCCGAGTCGATGGCGCTGGTCGTCGACTCCGCTGTGGCGGATCGGGTCCGCGAGGCGGTTCTCGGGCTCGGGGACGACACGCCCGCCCGCGACTTCGCGGAGGCGCTCCGTGGCTGACGGCTGCTCCGCGGGCATCTTCCTCACCCACCAGCGACCGGCGGGCCAGGACGCGCGGGCCACCCTGGACGACCAGCTGACGCTGGTCCGGGCGGCCCGCGACCTCGGCTACGACTCCGTCTTCGCGGGCCAGCACCATCTCGCGGAGTCGTTGGCGCACATCCAGCCGCTGCCCTGGCTGGCCCGGCTCGCCGCCGAGGCCGGGGACATGCGCGTCGGCATCGGGATCCACCTGCTCGCCCTGCACAACCCCGTCGACACCGCCGAGAACTACGCGAGCCTCGACATCGTCTGCGGCGGGAAGCTGATCTTCGGTGTGGGCCTGGGCTACCGCGACCTCGAGTACGACGCGTTCGGCATCGGGAAGACCGGCCGGGTCCACCGGTTCGAGGAGAACCTGCGGATCGTCGAGGCGCTGTGGGCGGGCGAGGAGGTCCACGCCGACCTGCCGTGGTGCCGCCTCGACGGCGTCCGAGCCACCATGCTGCCCCTCGGGAAGCCCCCGATCTGGATGGCCGCCAACAGCGACAAGGCCGTCCGCCGCGCCGCCCGGCTCTCCGACACCTGGATGATCAACCCGCACGCCACGGCGACGACCGTCCGTCGGCAGCTGGAGATCTTCGGCGACGAACGCGCGGCGGCCGACCGCGGACCCGTCACCGAGCTGCCCCTGATGCGCGAGGTCTTCTGCGCCCCGACCAGGGAGAAGGCCGTCGAGCTGGCCGGCCCGCACCTCGCCGCGAAGTACGCCGTCTACGCGGACTGGGGCCAGGACAAGGTCATGCCCGACAAGGAGTCCTTCCGCACCGCCTACGACGAGCTGTCGTCGGACCGGTTCGTGATCGGCACCCCGCAGGACTGTCTCGACGCGCTGCTCCCGTGGCGTGAGCTGGGCGTCGACCACTTCCTGTTCCGGACCGACTGGGCCGGGATGCCGATGCAGGACGCGCTCGGCTCGATCGAACTGCTCGCCAAGGAAGTCGTCCCCGCACTGCGCGAATCGAGGAAAGGCAGCTGACATGGACTTCGGTGTCTTCATCCCGATCGGCAACAACGGCTGGCTGATCTCGGAGAACGCCCCTCAGTACATGCCGACGTTCGACCTCAACAAGCGCGTCGTGCAGGAGGCCGAACGGCAGGGCTTCGCGTTCGCGCTGTCGATGATCAAGCTGCGCGGCTTCGGCGGGAAGACCGAGTTCTGGGACCACAACCTGGAGTCGTTCACGCTGATGGCGGGCCTGGCGGCCGTCACCGACCGGATCAAGCTCTACGCCTCCACGGCGGTACTCACCCTGCCGCCGGCGCTGGTGGCCCGGATGGCGTCGACGATCGACTCCATCGCCCCCGGCCGGTTCGGCATCAACATCGTCTCGGGCTGGGCGTCGGGGGAGTACGAGCAGATGGGCCTGTGGCCCGGCGACGAGTACTTCGGTCACCGCTACGACTACTCGACCGAGTACGTGAAGGTGCTGCGCGACCTGTGGGAGACGGGCCGCTGCGACCTCGACGGCGAGTACTTCACGATGACCGACTGCGTGCTCTCGCCGCGCCCGTCCGCCCACGTCGACATCGTGTGCGCGGGCCAGTCCGAGCGCGGCATGCGGTTCTGCGCCGAGCACGGCGACTACAACTTCATCCTCAACCCCGGCGTCAACGACCCCGAGACCTACCGCGAGCCCACCCAGCGCCTCGCCCGGTTCGCCGAGGAGGCGGGCCGCGACGTCGGTTCCCTGCCGCTGTTCATGGCGATCATGGCCGACACCGACGAGGAGGCCCAGGCCAAGTGGGCCTCCTACATCGCGGGCGCCGACGCCGCCGCGCTCGGCTACATGTCCGACGAGGGCGGCAAGGACGTCTCCGCCGACGGCTCCGGCACCGCCCGGACGATCACGCTGCCCGAGGGCGCGATCAACTTCAACATGGCGACGCTCGTCGGCTCGCACGAGACGGTCGCGCGCCAGATCGACCAGGTCGCCGGGATGGAGGGCGTCAAGGGAATGATGTTCACCTTCGACGACTTCGAGCAGGGCGTGCACGACTTCGGGGAGAAGGTCATGCCCCTGCTGGGCTGAGGCCCGCTGATCCGAACGAACGGCACAGTGCTGCAACTCAGTCGCGCGACTGGGCCGTTCGTTCGCGTTCGGGGCGGGCGACACGTGCAGGAACGGCATCTTCCTGCAGCCCGGTTGCGGGAAAGTGCCGATCCTGCAACGACGTGGGTGGCGCACAGGCACAGCCGTAGCGGATCGTGCGCATCCGGGTGCACTGTGATCACGTGAGCGACGTCGCCGAACGCCCGACACGTCCGGAACGGACCTTCTTCGGGCAACCTCGCACCCTGGCCAGCCTGTTCGGCGTTGAGATGTGGGAACGGTTCTCGTTCTACGGGATGCAGGGCATCCTCCTCATCTACCTGTACTACTCCGTCGCGGAGGGCGGCCTCGGCGTCGACCGGGGCGTCGCGGCCGGCATCGTCGGCGCCTACGGCGGTCTGGTCTACCTGTCGACGATCCTCGGCGCCTGGATCGCGGACAGGGTCGCCGGCCCGGAGCGGGTGCTGTTCTACGCCGCGGTCGTCGTCATGCTCGGGCACATCGCGCTGTCGGCGCTGCCCGGCCTGCTGGGAGTGGGCGTCGGTCTGGTGCTGATCGCCGTCGGCAGTGGTGGGGTCAAGGCGACGGCGACCAGCCTCGTCGGCACCCTCTACGAGACCGACGACCCACGTCGCGACGCCGGGTTCTCGCTCTTCTACCTCGGCATCAACCTGGGCGCGCTGGTCGGGCCGCTGCTCACCGGGCTGCTGCAGGACACCGCCGGGTTCCACTGGGGCTTCGGCCTGGCGGCGGTCGGCATGGCGCTGGGCCTGGTCCAGTACGCCTTCGGCCGCCGGCACCTGCCCGACTCGGCGCGTGAGGTGCCGTCGCCGCTGTCCGCGCGGGAACGGACGATCGCGATCGCCGCGGCCGTCGCGGTGGCCGTCGTCATCGTGGTGCTGGCGCTGACCGGTGCGCTTGCGGCCGACCGGCTGGACCTCATCGTCATCGGCGTGACGATCGTGGCCGCGATCGCCTACTTCGCCCTGCTGCTCACCAGCCGCAAGGTGAACCAGGTCGAGCGCAAGCGGGTACTGGCGTTCATCCCGCTGTTCATCGCGAGCGCCGCGTTCTGGTCGCTGTACCAGCAGCAGTTCACGGTGCTGACGATCTACTCCGACACCCGGCTCAACCGCAACCTGTTCGGCTGGGAGATGCCGGTGGCGTGGGTGCAGTCGATCAACCCCGTCTTCATCATCATCCTGTCCGGCGTGTTCACCGTCGTCTGGACGAAGCTGGGCAACCGGGCGCCGTCGACACCCGTCAAGTTCGCCCTCGGCGTCGCGATCGTCGGCGTGGGGTTCCTGCTGTTCCTGCCGATGGCGGGCGGCGGGCCGAACAGCGCGCCGCTGCTGGGCATCGTCGGCATCCTGTTCGTGTTCACGATCGGCGAGCTGCTGCTCTCGCCCGTCGGGCTGTCGGTGTCGACGAAGCTCGCCCCCGAGTCGTACCGGACGCAGATGGTGGCGCTGTTCTTCCTGTCCATCGCGCTGGGAACGGCCCTGTCGGGCACGCTGGCCGGGTACTACAACGCCGACGACGAGGTCCCGTACTTCGGCATACTCGGTGCTGTCGCGATCGGTGTGGGCCTGCTGCTGCTGGCGGTCACCCCGCTCGTCCGTCGCCTCATGAGCGGCGTCCGATAGGGAATACTCGGTGTGGGATGTCCGGCTAGCGGAAGGTGGATCGGTTCGTGAGTGTGAGTCTTGCCAAGGGTGGAAACGTCAGCCTCTCCAAGGAGGCTCCTGGCCTGACGGCCGTGCTGATCGGCCTCGGCTGGGACGCCCGGGTGACCACCGGACACGACTTCGACCTCGACGCGTCCGCGCTGGCCTGTGGCGCGTCCGGGCGCGTGCTGTCCGACGATCACTTCGTGTTCTTCAACAACCTCACGAGCCCCGACGGCACGATCGAGCACACCGGCGACAACCTCACAGGTGACGGCGACGGCGACGACGAGGCGATCAAGATCGACCTGTCGAAGATGGCCGACGACGTGTCCAAGATCGTGTTCCCCGTCAGCATCTACGACGCCGACGCCCGCCTGCAGAACTTCGGCCAGGTCTCGAACGCGTTCATCCGTGTGGTGAACCAGGAGAACGGCGTCGAGATCGCCCGTTACGACCTCACCGAGGACGCCTCCACCGAGACCGCGATGATCTTCGGCGAGGTCTACCGGCACAACGGCGACTGGAAGTTCCGTGCCGTCGGTCAGGGCTACGCGTCCGGGCTGGCGGGGATCGCGCGGGACTACGGCGTCAACGTGGGCTGACCCGGCGTGCGGCGAGGGGACCCGGGATGGTGCTGAGACGGATCTTCGGTGGCGGGCGTGAGCCGGAACCGACGCCGCCCGCCGACCCCCGTCGTCAGCTGGAGGACGCCGTCGCCCGCCGCGCCGACGAGTACGCCGCGGCGCGGCTGGGGATGGCCGAGGTGGCCACGGGCCGTCGCCGCCTCGAGCTGCTGGTGGCCCGCTACCGCAGTGAGATCACCGACCTCGACGACGCCGCCCGTGAGCAGCTGCGCGCCGGCCGTGAGGACGAGGCCCGGCGGCTGCTGGTGCGCCAGGCCGGGCTGGCCGAGCAGATCGAGGGCCTCACCGCGCACCGGGACCAGATCGCGAACCAGCTCGTCCAGATGCGGGAGATGACGGCCCGGCTGCGCGACGACCTCGACCGGATGGAGGCCGAGAAGGCCACGGTGCTGGCGACGCTGTCGGCAGCCGAGGCACAGGAACGTGCGGCGGCCGTCCTCGCCGCCACCCCGGGTGTCGACGACGACCCGGCTGCCCTGCTCGCCCGCACCCGCGAGGAGGCGGAAGCGCTGTCGTACCGGGCGGGTGCCGACGCCGAGGTCGCCGCAGCCTCGGCCCGCGGGCGCGGGGCGGCGACGCCGGGTGCACCGCCCGACTCGGTCGAACGCCGGCTCGGGGAGATGCGCGGCGAGGGCTGAGCGTCGAGGACCGGCTCAGCCCGTTGCTATCCGCTCCCGGACGCGGGTGACCGTGGCCTGCGCGTCGCGGGTCACCGCGTCGAGCTCCTGCAGGTAGGACCAGTAGTCGGGGTGGGTGGCGTCGAGCAGCTGCGGCGCGCGGTCGAGCCGGCCGGCGAGCGCGTCGAGCGTCGGGATCTCGGTCGCGACGCGCGGCCCGGTGGCCACGACGAGCCGCTGCGCGTCACGCAGGGTGAACCGCGCCTTGTCGAGGCGGCCCTTCGGGTCGGCGCGGACCTCGTCGAGCATCCGCAGCCGGTCGGCGACGGCGCTGAGGACCTTCTCGGCGTCGTCGAGCGAGCTCCGCGCGGTGTCGACCTCGCGGGTCGCGCGGGCCCAGTCGTCGGCACCCATCGCGGTCTCCGCGGTGGCGAGCGCACGGCGGCCGGTGGTCAGGGCTCCGGCGACGTCGTCGCCCGCTCGTTCCAGCCCGGCCGAGCACGCGAGCGAGTAGCTGCGCCGGAGGTTGGACAGCTTGTCGGGCAACGACTCCGCGCGTCCCTCGATGCCCGCCGCCCGGGTCGCCAGCGACCGCACCCGCTTGGGCAGGTCGGTGCGCACCCGCTCGGCGCGCTCCGCCGCACCGACGACCTCGCGCGCCGCGGTCTCGGCCGCACCCCACGCCGAGACGGCCGCGGGACCGATGCCGGCGGCCCCGGCGGCAGCGACCTGGTCGCGGACCGTGCCGAGCGCGACGTCGAGCTCCGCGGGGGCCAGACCCGCCGCGCGGGCCCGCTCGACGGCGGCTGACGCCTCGTCGACGGCGACGAACGCCGCCCGCGCGGCGACGTCGCGCTTCCCGGCCACCGCGGCCAGCCTGGAGACGGCGTCCTCGTTGCGTTCGCGGTAGCGCCGCGCCATCGGGGTGGCGCGTTCCAGCGAGGCCCGCACCGTCGTGAAGTCCCGGGCGGCCGCGGCCAGCGCCGCGTGGTTGGCCTGTGGGTCGCGGATCGCCGTCTGGTGCGTGTCGACCGCGGTGATCCAGTCGACGACCGCGGCGTTCGCGGACCTGCACGAGGAGTCGACGTCGGCGCGGATCGCGGCCTCGCGGCGGGGTTCCAGCGCGACCAGCGCGTCGGCGGCCTCCCAGGCCGACAGCTCGGCCTCGTCGAGGGCGAGGAATGCGTCGGCGGCAGCGCGGTAGGCCGAGTCGGCGGCGTCGCGCACCGATCCGGCCGCTGCCCGCGTCATCGATGCCCCCTCCCGTCCGTACCTGATCAGCTTAGGTGCGTCAGCCGACGACCAGCAGGACCGTCGCGACCGTCGACGTCACCGCGCGCACGTGGTTCCACCGCGTCCAGCGCCCGGCGGGCGCTCCCACACCGCGGCGATGTCGGCGCCGTCCGTCCCCAGGGTCACGTCACCATCCTGCCCGAGAAGCTGGGATGGCCCGCGGTCTCAGAATGATCCATCCGCTGGCCGCGGCGGCCCCGGTGCACGACACTGTGCGATCCGGGCGCCGACGACCGGTCCGGCGCCTCCCACCGGGGGTGACCATGCGTGCGATGCGGGTACTGCGACTGGTGGTGCACGCGCCGAGCAGACAGCCGGTGCTGCTGCTCGGGGAGGTCGACGGCGACCGCTGCGTCCCGGTGTTCCTCCGCGGGCCGCAGGCGGAGGTCATCGCGTTCGGCGTCCGCAGCGATGCCCAGCCGCCGCTGACCCAGGACATGATCGTGCCGATCGTCGAGGGGCTGGGGCGGCGGATCGAGGGCGTCGAGATCACGGAGCTCTCCAGCGGCACCTTCAGCGCCGACGTCGTGTTCGACGGCGACACCCGGGTCCCGGCCCGGCCGAGCGACGCGCTGTCGCTCGCCGTGCGGGACTCGTTGCCGATCGGGATGGCCGAGGCGATCCTCGACGAGGTCGGCCAGCCGATCTCCGCTCTCTTCCCCGACGGCGGTGACTCGCCCCCGGAGGAGCAGATCCAGGAGTTCCGTGAGTTCATCGACGACGTCTCCCCGGAGGACTTCAAGGAGTGACCGTGTGAGTAGCCCGACCCTGTGTGCGGGCCCCTCGGGGCGCGGGTCAGGCGGCGGTCACGGGCGCCGGCGCGGCGTCGCTGAACTGCGTGCGGTGCAGGTCGGCGTAGCGGCCGCCCGCGGCGAGCAGGGCGTCGTGGGTTCCCGTCTCGACGATCCGGCCGTCCTCCACGACGAGGATCCGGTCGGCCGAACGGACCGTCGACAGGCGGTGCGCGATCACGATCGCCGTCCGCTCGTCGAGGGCCTCGCCGAGCGCCTCCTGCACCTGCGCCTCGGACGTGGAGTCCAGGTGTGCGGTCGCCTCGTCGAGCACCACGACCCGCGGGCGGGCCAGCAGCAGGCGCGCGATCGTGAGCCGCTGCCGTTCGCCGCCCGAGAGCCGGTACCCGCGCTCGCCGACGACGGTGTCCAGCCCGTCCGGCAGGCCCGCCACCAGACCCTCGAGCCGGGCCCGGCGCAGCGCCTCCCAGAGCTGTGCGTCGTCCGCTCCGGGCGCGGCGAACAGCAGGTTCGCCCGGATCGTGTCGTGGAACAGGTGCCCGTCCTGGGTCACGACGCCGACCGTCGCGCGCACCGACTCCGAGCTCAGCTCCCGCACGTCGATGCCCGCGAGCCGGACCGCGCCGGAGTCCACGTCGTAGAGCCGCGGCAGCAGCGACCCGATCGTCGACTTGCCCGCACCCGACGAGCCCACCACCGCCACCAACTGGCCCGGCTCGGCGCGGAACGAGACGTCGTGGAGCACCTCGACACCGCCGCGGGTGTCCAGCGTCGCCACGTCCTCCAGCGACGCCAGCGACACCTGCGACGCCGCCGGGTAGCCGAACCGCACGTGGTCGAACTCGACCGACACAAGGCCCGCCGGCACCGGGCGGGCGTCGGGGGCGTCGACGATCAGCGGCGGCAGGTCCAGCACCTCGAACACCCGCTCGAAGCTCACCAGCGCGGTCATCACCTCGACGCGGGCACCGGCCAGCGCGGTCAGCGGGGCGTAGAGGCGGGTCAGCAGCAGCGCCAGCGACACGACCGCCCCCGCCTCCAGCGTGCCCGCGATCGCCAGCGTCCCGCCCACGCCGTAGACCAGCGCCAACGCCAGCGCGGACACGACGGTCAGCGCCGTCACGAACACCCAGTGCACCATCGCCGTCCGCACCCCGATGTCGCGCACCCGGCTCGCGCGGGCCGCGAAGTCGGCGGACTCGTCGGCGGGGCGGCCGAACAGCTTCACCAGCGTCGCTCCCGGTGCCGAGAACCGCTCGGTCATCTGCGCGGTCATGGCGGCGTTGTGGTCGGCGCCCTCACGCTGCAGAGCGGCCAGCCGCCTGCCCATCAGCCGCGCCGGCAGTACGAACACCGGCAGCAGCACCAGCGCCAGCACCGTCACCTGCCAGGAGATCTGCAGCATGACGACGAGCGTCAGCGCCAGCGTCACCACGTTCCCGACGACGCCCGACAGCGTGTCGCTGAACGCCCGCTGCGCGCCCAGTACGTCGTTGTCCAGGCGGCTGACCAGCGCGCCCGTGCGGGTGCGGGTGAAGAACGCCACCGGCATCCGTTGCACGTGGTCGAACACCGTGGTCCGCAGCTGCAGGATGAGGTCCTCGCCGATCGACGACGACAGCTTGCGCGTGACCAGCCCGAGCCCCGCCTCGGCCAGGGCGATCACCGCGATCAGCGCCGCCAGCCCGCCGACGACGCCCGCCGGATCGCGACCCACGATGGCGTCGACGACCCGCCCGGCCAGCACCGGCGTCGCCACGGCCAGCATCGCGCCGACGACGCTCAGCGCCACGAACCATCCCAGCCGTCGACGATGGGGCAGCGCGAACGCGGCGATCCGCCGGGCCGTGACGCACGCCGGGGCGTGCCGGGTGCCGGGATCGGTCGAGGCGGTCCGCAGGGCGTTCCACGTGCTGATGTCCATGGGCGCCGACCGTAGGAGCTGTACCTGACTTCAGGTCAAGAAGTGGGGCCGCGCCGCGCCCGGCGGTGCGGGGGGATTCTGCAGGAACGGCACTGTGCTGCAACCGGACTGCGGGAAGGGCCGTTCCTGCAGTTCGGCCCGGCACGGGACAGGCCACTCACGCGGGATTGGCTCTGGCAGGGCAGGCCACCGAGGCGCACGATCGGAGGGTGCAACGCCCGGACCTGCGACCCCTGCCCGTCACGCGATCCCCGATCCGCAGGCTCCCGCAGCTCTTCCTCGGCCTCGCGCTCTACGGCACCAGCATGGCGATGCAGGTCAAGGCGGCCCTCGGCCTGAACCCGTGGGACGTCCTGCACCAGGGCCTGACCACCAAGTTCCCGCTGAGCTTCGGCACGATCACGGCCATCACCGGCGTCATCGTGCTGCTGATCTGGGTCCCGCTGCGGCAGCGGCCGGGCGTCGGCACGGTGGCCAACGTCGTCGTCATCGCCTTCGCCGTCGACGCCGCATTGGCCCTGCTCCCGCACCCGACCGGCCTGGCCTGGCGGATCGCGATGATGGTCGGCGGCGTCGTCCTCAACGGCATCGCGTCCGCGCTCTACATCGGTGCCCGCCTCGGCCCCGGGCCCCGCGACGGCCTGATGACGGGCATCTCGGCCCGCACGGGCTGGTCGATCCGGCTGGTGCGCACCGGGATCGAGATCGTCGTACTCGGGACGGGCTGGTTGCTCGGCGGCACCGTCGGCATCGGGACGGTGCTCTACGCGCTGGCGATCGGCCCCCTCACCCAGGCGTTCCTGCCGTTCTCCACCTACCGCGAGCGCGCGGTGGAGACCGTCCCCGGCGCTCCCGACACGAACCCCGGGACCACACTGGCGGCGTGAGCACCTCAGGCCTCGCCAGGGCGATCGTCTCGGTCGCCGACCTCGACACCGCGCTGCGCTTCTACCGCGATGTCCTCGCGCTGCCGGTGGGCACCCGCACGACCGACGTCGTGTTCCTGCCCGTTCCCGGTGGCACCGAGCTGATGCTGCACGAGCGTCCGTCGCAGCCCAGCGCGGCCGGGGTGGCGTTGAGCTTCGCGGTCGACGACGTCGACGCCACCACCGACGCCGCCGTGTCCGCGGGCTGCGGGGTGCTCGACGCCCCCGCCGACCAGCCCTGGGGCGAGCGGCAGGCCGTCCTCACCGACCCGGACGGCCACGTCGTCTGCCTGGTCACCCGCCGCTGACGCCTGCGCGAGCGGGTCAGCCGACGGCCTGCTGCGAGCCCAGTGCCTCGTCGGGCAGCTCGCGCTCGGCCAGCGGCGTGGGCCTCGGGCGGCGGGGCTCGCGGACGCCGGAGCCGCCGCCACGCTCGGTCCAGAGCTTCACCGCGGTGCCGACCGGCACCTTGGCGCCGTGGTCGGGGTTCTGCCCGGACACGACGAGCTGCCCCAGCTCGAGGACGGCGGGCGGCGGGCCGTCGGGGTCGGCGGAGACGGCGAGCAGGCCGTGGTCGTCGAGCATGTGGTGGGCCTCCTCGACGGTCTTGCCGACGACGTGCGGCACCCGCACGAACCGTTGCCGGCGCGCGGCCCGGGCTGCCCGGTCGAGGAACTCGCTGCGGCCGGCGGGCTCGGGTGCGGGCGCAGGGGTGGGCTCGGAGGTGTCCAGGTCACGCCAGCGTTCCCAGGCCGACTGTCTGCTGACGCCCAGCTTCGTCGCGATCTCGGCCCACGACAGTCCCCGCCGCCGGGCGCTGCGCACGGCCTCGAGCTCGGTCTCGTCGAGCAGCCGGCGGACGAGCCCGACGTCGGCGAGGGCGGTGAGCGGGTCGCGCTCCGGATCGTCGCGGACGGGTCTGCCGTCGGGGTACCAGAACGCGAGCCGCTCCCACGCGCGTCGGCCGTCGCGCCACGGCCCCTTCTCCTTGCTCATGTCGCCTCCCGAATGCGTCAAGTCATCCTGACGCCCGTCGTCAGGCTACCCTGACGCCGCCGATCCGAGGGCCCACATGCAGGAACGGCACTTCGGGGCGCGGTCAGGACGCCTTGCGGGCCCGGGCCTCGGCGCGCCGGACGTACCAGACCTTCCAGGCCATCAACAGGCCGATCGTCACGAACGGCATCGCCTCGCCGAGCCCGACCATGACGCCGACCGGCAGCAGGTGGACGAGCGGGATGCGGATCAGGGCCTCGGCGAGCAGGGCCGCTCCCCAGACCGTGGAGCTGACGCGGGGGTCACGGTGTTCTCCCGGTCGAGCAGGGGGCGGTCATCTCAGTTCTCCTCGCCGGTCAGGGCAGCGTCGTCGATCCACGAGCCGTGGAACCCGGCGGGCACGCCGCGGGGCAGGGTGACGGTGGCGACGGGCGCGGCGGTGACGTCGGTCGCGTCGAGGACCAGCAGGTTCGAGGCTGCCCCGTCGCGGGTCGTGGTGATGGTGAGCAGCCAGCCGTCGTCCTCGGCGCGGTCCGCGGCGGCGGAGGGGACGAAGACGGCTTCGCCGGCCACGGACCCGGTGCCGAGGGAGTGCTCGGTGACGGTGCCGGCGGCGATGTCGATCTTCACGATCGCGGCGCGGCCGCGCTCCTGGCTGACGGCGTAGCGGTAGCGGGCGTCGCGGCCGACGAGGGCGTCGTCGACGGTGGGGAACTCGACGGCGCGGTCGTCGAGGGGGGTCTCGGTGGCCCGGCCGGTGGCGGGGTCGAGGACCCAGCGGTGGTAGCGGGCGGCGCCGGTGGCGGCGGCGTCGGCGGCCAGCCCCGAGGGGTCGGTGCCGAGGTCGTCCCACATGGCGACGGTGTCGGCCGGGGAGTAGCGCGCCCCGTCGACGACGACCTTCCCGGAGGCGTCGGTGTGCGCGTTGCCGACGTGGAAGACGTAGCCGGGCTCGACGTCGTACCAGGTCACGACGCCGGGGGTGGCGAGTGGCATCACGCCGATGCGGGCGCCGTAGGACTCGTCGAAGCCGTAGGGCATGCCGGTGGCGAGCCGCTCGAAGGAGAAGGTCATGGGCAGGTCGAGGAAGACGGCGTGCCGGTCGGTGATGGCGAAGTCGTGCATCATCGTCGGGCCCGGGACCTCGATCTCGGCGCTGGTGACGAGCTCCCCGGCGGCCGAGACCCGGTGGTAGGTGACGAGCGGCGGCATGACGCCGTAGCCGAAGAAGTGCAGGTCACCGGTGATGGGGTCGGTCTTGGGGTGGGCGGTCATCGCGGTGGTGAGGCGGCCGTCGAAGTCGCAGGGGCCGACGGTGTCGAGGTCGGGGGTGACGACGGTCGGGAAGCTGCTCTCGACGAGCGCCATGATGCGGCCGGCGTGTTCGACCACGTGGGTGTTGGCGACGCCGACGCTGCGGTCGAACGTGCCGTCCGCACCGATCATCGGGATGCCCTGCAGGGCCTTGGTTCGGACCCAGCGGTTGCGGTACCACTCGGCGCGGCCCCGGTCGAGCCGGATGCCGTGGAGCATGCCGTGGCCGGTGAACCAGTGCCGGGTGCTCTCGCCGGGGCGCGGGTTGGGGCCGTTGCGGAAGTAGCGGCCGGTGAGCCCGGGCGGCAGGGTGCCCTCGACGGGCAGGTCGTGCGCCTCGATCTCGTCCGCGACGGGGGCCAGGTAGCCCTCGAGGGTGACGCCGGCTGCGGTGGTGGTGTCGGTCATCGTGTCCTCCTCGGTGGCCCTGTGTCGACGGGCCGGGTACTGGGAAGACACTGATCTGTCAGAAATGACATGTCAAGGGTCGAGCTGAAAGTTTCGACATGTCATTTTTGACATGTATGGTTGCGGCATGTCGTTGACGCACGCGCTGCTCGGACTCCTCGCCGTCGAGCCGCGGTCCGGCTACGAGCTGACCAAGGCGTTCGAGACCGACCTCGGCCGCTACGCCTGGCAGGCCGGGCACACGAGCATCTACCCCGAGCTGGGCAAGCTCGCGGAGCGCGGGCTCGTCGAGGTCACCGCCGAAGGCGCACGCGGCAGCAAGACCTACACCGTCACCGATGCCGGACGCACCGAGCTGCGCACCTGGCTGATGTCCCCGCCCACGCGACAGGGCAAGGTCCGCAACGAGCAGGTCCTGCGCATGTTCATGCTGTCGGCGCTCGACCCGGCCGACGCGGTCGTCGTCCTGGAGCGCATCGCCGTGTCGACCGGCGAGCAGGCCGAGGTGCTACGCGCCATCCGCGAGCAGGCGGGCCCGGTCGAGCCGGGTCCGGAGGGGTTCGGCCAGCTCGCCGCCGAGTACGGGCTGCGGCAGTTCGAGGCCGTCCACACCTGGGCCCTGTGGGCGATGGAGCAGCTCCGGGAACCCGTGGCCCGGAGCTGACCGCCGGCTGGGCTCAGGCGGTCCGGCCGCCGGCGGCCGCGGCGTCCGCTACCGCGATCTCGTCGGCGGTGGCCACGGCGGGCGCGGCCTCGGACCGGGCAGGTGCCTGCCCGTCCTCCAGGTCGGGCAGCCCCCACGGCCGCACGACCACCACCAGCACCAGCAGGGCGACGAACATCCCGCCGGCGACGACCGTCGTCATCGCGAGCGCGTCGTTGCCCAGGGCGCCGACCAGCGGCGACACCGCGGCCCCGACCCCGAACTGCACCGCACCCAGCAGGGCCGCTGCGGTACCCGCGGCCTCGCCGTGCTTCGACAACGCGACCGCGGGCGCGTTGGGCAGCATGACGCCCGCCGCGGCCAGCACCGCCCACATCGGGACCAGGATGCCGACGAGCCCGCCGACTCCCGTCGCGCCGACGGCGATCAGGACGACACCCGCCACCGAACCGGCGACGGCCGCACCGCTGAGGATCTGGCGCGGGTCCCAGCGGCGCAGCAGGACCGGGTTGAACTGCGTACCCGCGATCAGCCAGATCGCGCCGGCCCCGAACACCAGCCCGAACATCTGCTGGCCGAGCCCGAACTGCTCCTGGTAGACGAACGACGCACCCGACACGTAGCCGAACAGGGCGGCCATCGTGAAGCCGGCGACGAGCACCAGGCCGACGAACACCCGGTCGCGCAGCAGGCCGCCGTAGGTCCGGAAGGTCTCGCCGATCCGGGCACTGCGCCTGCGCTCGACCGGCAGCGTCTCCGGCAGCACCTTCCAGGCCAGCGGCAGCAGCAGTGCGGCATAGACGGCGAGCACGACGAACACGCCACGCCAGTCGGTGAAGTGCAGGATGCCGCCGCCGATGGTCGGCGCGAGCACGGGTGCCGCGCCCATCACGAGCATCAGCCGCGACAGCAGGTTCGCCGCGTCGCGGCCGACGTAGAGGTCGCGCACGATCGCCAGCGCGACGACGGCGCCGGCTGCGGTGCCGATGCCCTGCAGGACCCGGAGCACGCCGAGGATCTCGATGTTCGGTGCGATCAGCACGAGCAGCGATGCGACGAGGTGCAGCAGCGCGCCGGCGAAGAGCGGACGGCGGCGGCCGATCGCGTCGGACAGCGGTCCGATGAACAGCTGGCCGAGGGCGAGGCCGGCGAGAGTGCCGGTGAGGGTGAGCTGGACGAGGCTGTCGGACGCGTTCAGCTCGGAGCTGATCTGCGGCAGGGCCGGCAGGTACATGTCGATGGTGAGCGGGCCCAGGGCGACGAAGGCGCCGAGCAGCAGCGCGAGGCGCAACCGTCCCGGAACGGCGGTTCGGGAGGTGTCGGTCACGGAAAGGTGCAACACCCCGGAACGGGTGAAGGTTCCCGGATGCCCGGGATGTGACCGGCTGCACTCGGGTCCCCGGGGGGTCCGGCCCTCGGGAGAAACTTCTCGTGAGGACCGGCATCATCTGACCCGAGAGCCGCACCCCGACACCCTGGAGTGGACGACAGCATGACGAGCAGGCCGCACCCGACGACCCTCGCCGCCCGCGCCGGCACCCACATCGCGCCGGGGGCCGCGCTGCCGCTGACGCCCGCGCTCGTCCAGTCGACCGTCCACACCTACCCGGACCTCGCCGCGCTGCACCGCGTTCTCGACGACGAGGAGCAGGGCCAGGTCTACTACCGTTTCGGCCACTACAACGGCCAGGTGCTCGAGCGGGCAGTCGCCGACCTCGAGGGTGCCGCCGACGCGGTGTCCACGGCGTCGGGCATGGCCGCGATCACCGGGATCGTCTTCGGCCTCCTGGAGTCCGGCGACCACGTCGTCGCCGACCGCAACGCCTACGGCGGCACCCGGACCCTGCTCGACCTGGAGCTGCCGCGGCTCGGCATCGAGACGACCCTCGTCGACGCCGCCGACGCCGGCGAGGTCCGCCGCGCGATCACCCCGCGGACGAAGCTGCTGCTCGTCGAGGCCCTGACCAACCCCACGATGCGGGTGCCCGACCTGCCCGCGCTCGTCGAGATCGGCGAGCAGGCCGGCGTCACGGTCGTCGTCGACTCGACGTTCGCCACCCCGGCGCTGTTCCGGCCGATCGAGCACGGCGCCGGCCTGGTGTGGCACAGCATCCCGAAGTACCTCGGCGGGCACTCCGCCGCGATGGGCGGCATCGTCGCGGGCGACGCCGAGCTGATCGGTCGCATCCGGGCGTCGGTCGTGCACTACGGCGGCACCCTCGGACCGTTCGACGCCTGGATGGCGCTGATCGGGCTGAAGACCCTGCCGCTGCGGATGGCCGCGCACACCCGCGGCGGGCTGGCCGTCGCCGAGTTCCTGGCGTCGCACCCGGCGGTCACGCACGTGCACCACCCGTCGCTGCCCGGCCACCCGCACGCCGAGGTGGCCGCCCGGATGCTGCCAGACGGCGTCGGCGGCATGCTGTCGTTCGAGCTGGCCGCCGGTCGCGCGGGTGTCGACGACCTCATCCGCGGCCTCGGCTCGGCGATCCCGCTCTCCCCGAGCCTCGCCGACGTCGCCACCACCCTGGTCCACCCGGCGACGACCACGCACCGGTCCCTGACGCCCGAGGCCCTCGCCGAGCTGGGGATCACCCACGGCCTGGTCCGGCTCTCGGTCGGCATCGAGGAGCCCGCCGACCTGATCGCCGAGCTGGAGGCCGCACTTCCCCCGCGTCGATCCCTAGGGTGACGGGCATGGTCGACGAGATCCGGACGTCCGACGGTCTGCGGCTCGCGGTGCGGGAGCACGGCGACGCCTCCATGCCGACGGTCGTCGCCGTGCACGGCTACCCCGACGACCAGCACGTGTGGGACGACGTCGTCGCCGACCTCGCCGTCGACCACCACGTCGTCACCTACGACGTGCGGGGCGCGGGGGAGTCGGAGGCGCCGCGGCGCCGCGACGCCTACCGGGTCGACCGGCTGGCCGCCGACCTCGCCGCCGTGATCGACGCCGTGAGCCCCGACCGGCCCGTGCACCTGCTCGCACACGACTGGGGCTCCGTGCAGTCGTGGCACCTCGTGACGGACCCGGACTTCCGCGACCGGCTCGCGTCGTACACGTCGATCTCGGGGCCGTGCCTGGACCACATCGGCCGCTGGTTCCGCACCGCGTCGGCCCGCGACCGGCGCCGGCAGGCCCGGAAGTCCTGGTACATCTCGTTCTTCCGGCTCCCGGTCGTGCCCGTCCTGGCGTGGCGCAGCGGGATCTTCGGTGCGGTGCTGGCCGGTCGCGAGAAGATCGCGCGTCCGACGACCAGGACCGCGGTCAACGGGCTGGAGCTCTACCGCGCCAACATCGGGGACCGGGTGCGCTCGCCGCAGCGCCGCGTCACGCAGGTGCCGACGCAGGTGCTCGCCCCCCGCGACGACGCCTACGTCGGCCCGTCGCTGGCACGGTCGGCCGAGACCTTCGCCGACCGGCTGTGGGTGCGGGAGGTCGCCGGGCCGCACTGGCTGCCGCGGACCCGGCCCGACGTCGTCGCCCGTGCGGTGCGCGACATCGAGGCGCACGTCGACGGTGGCGGCCCGGAGCCGGCCCGGGCGCGGAAGGTCGTCGTCGTGACCGGGGCGGGCAGCGGGATCGGCCGGGAGACGGCGAAGGCGTTCGCGGCGCGCGGGGCGTTCGTCGTCGGTGCGGACGTCGACCTCGCCGCCGCGTCCGACACAGCCGCGTCCACGAACGGCGCCGCGTACGAGCTGGACGTGGCCGACGCAGGCGCGATGGAGAAGTTCGCCGCCGATGTCGCGCGCGAGCACGGGGTGCCCGACGTCGTCGTCAACAACGCCGGGATCGGGATGGCCGGACCCTTCACCGCGACGACCGAGCAGGAGTGGCGGCGGATCGTCGACGTCAACCTGTGGGGCGTCGTGCACGGCTGCAAGGCGTTCGTGCCGATGATGCAGGAGCGCGGGGAGGGCGGGTCGATCGTCAACGTGGCGTCGGCGGCGGCGTTCCTGCCGCACCGCTCGATGAGCGCCTACGCGACGACCAAGGCCGCCGTGCTGGCGCTGTCGCAGAGCCTGCGCGCCGAGCTCGCCGGCGACGGCATCGGCGTCACCGCGCTGTGCCCGGGCTTCGTGCACACCAACATCACCGCGACGTCCCGGTTCGCCGGGCAGGACCCGGAGACGGAGCGACGCAGCCGGGAGGCGGCGACCGAGGCCTACCGGCGTCGCAACTACACCCCGGACCGGGTGGCGGCGAAGCTGGTGCGTGCCGTCGAGAAGGACCTGGCGCTGGCGCCCGTCACCGCGGAGGCCCATGTGGGGCTGCTGGTGTCGCGTCTCGCGCCCGGTCTCCTGCGTGCCATCGCCCGTCGCGGCGGCGCCGACTAATGTCGGTGACCATGCTGGTCGAGCGCATGACGCCCTTCACCTCGACGATCTTCGCCGAGATCACCCAGCTCGCCGTCGACACCGGCGCGATCAACCTCGGCCAGGGCTTCCCCGACACCGACGGTCCCGCGAGCCTGCTGTCCGACACCTGCACCAACATCATGGGTGGGCTCAACCAGTACCCGCCCGGCCCGGGAGTCCCCACGCTGCGCACGGCCGTCGCGTCCCACCAGGAGCGGTTCTACGGCCTCGACGTCGACCCCGCCGACGTGCTCGTCACCGTGGGTGCGACCGAGGCGATCGCGTCGGCGGTCCTGTCGCTGTGCTCGACGGGCGACGAGGTGATCGCCTTCGAGCCGTTCTACGACTCCTACCCGGCGATGGTCGCGCTCTCCGGCGCGACGTTCCGGCCCGTCCCGCTGCGCGCCCCGGACTTCGTCTTCGACCCCGACGAGCTGCGCGCCGCGTTCTCCTCGCGCACCCGGATGATCCTGCTCAACTCCCCGCACAACCCGACGGGCGCGGTGTTCGACCGGGAGCAGCTGCAGCTGATCGCCGACCTCGCCGCCGAGCACGACGCGATCGTCGTCTCCGACGAGGTCTACGAGCACATGACCTTCGACGTGCCGCACATCCCGATCGCGACCCTGCCCGGGATGGCCGAGCGGACCCTGACGATCTCGTCGGCCGGTAAGACGTTCTCGGTGACGGGCTGGAAGATCGGCTGGATCCACGGCCCGTCGGAGCTGGTCGCGGCCACCCGCGCGGTCAAGCAGTTCCTCACCTACACCGCGGGCGCCCCGCAGCAGCCGGCCGTCGCCGCCGCGCTCGCGCTGCCCGACAGCTTCTACGACGAGATCGCGACGTCGCTGCGCGGCAAACGCGAGCTGCTGTCCGCGGGCCTGAAGGCGGCCGGGTTCACCGTCCACCAGCCGCGCGGGACGTACTTCATCGTCGTCGACGGGCGCCCCCTCGGCTTCGAGGACGGCTACAAGCTGGCCTACGACCTGCCGTCGCTCTGCGGCGTCGCGGCCGTCCCCGTGTCGGTGTTCGCGTCGTCGCCCGAGGGGGTCGAGGCGACGCGGCCGCTGGTGCGGTTCGCGTTCTGCAAGCGCGACGAGGTGCTCACCGAGGCCGTCGGACGGCTGGCCGGCCTGCGGGGCTGAGGTGCGGATCCTGGTCGTCGCGGCGCCGCTGGTCGGGCACCTGCTGCCGATGCTCCCGGCGGCGCACGCGTTGGCCGAGCTGGGCCACGAGGTCGTGATCGCCTCGGGTGGCGACGCCGTCGGCCGCGACCTCGGTGGCCTGCCCGCCGTCGACGTCGCCCAGGACGTGTCGCTGCGTCGCTGCGCGGCCCGGACGATGCTCGCCCACCCCGGCCTCGCCCGCCGCGAGCTGGCCGGGACAGCGGGGACCGACGTGGTCGGGCTGCTGTTCGGTGCCGTCAACGAGGGGCTCGCCGACCCGGTCGTGGCCGTCGCGCGCGCGTTCGCGCCCGAGGTCGTCGTGCACGAGCCGCTCGCCCCCGCCGGGGCGCTGGCCGCCGCCCGGCTCGGCGTGCCCGCGGTGCTGCAGGAGAACTCGCTCTTCGACGGGCCGTCGCTGGTCGCGGCGGTCGTCCGCAGCCCGCTGTTCCGCCGGGCGCTGCGCCGCCACGGCCTGCTCGACGAGCTGCCCCCGCCCGCCGACATCCTCACGATCGCGCCGCCGAGCGTCGTCGGCGTCAGGGGCGGGCGGCCGATGCGCGCGGTCCCCGACGACGGCGCCGGCCTGCCCGACTGGCTCACCGAACCCACCGCCCGGCCGCGGATCCTGGTCAGCCGCTCCACCGTCGCCGGACCGGGCGGGGGTGACCCGATGGTGGCCGTCGTCGCCGCGGCACCCGACGTCGACGCCGAGATCGTGCTCGTCCGCCCCACCGACCGGCTGACCCGGAAGGCGTTGCCGCCCAACGTCCGCACCGTCGGCTGGGTGCCGCTCTCGGCCGCCCTCCCACACGCCGCGGCGGTGGTGCACCACGGCGGGGCGGGCACCGTCCTCACCGCGCTCGCCACGGGGACGCCGCAGCTGCTCGTCCCCGGCCCCGGCGACCGCCGGTTCAACGCCGATCTCGTCGTCCGCCGCGGTGCGGGCCTCTCGGTCGCGGCACGGTCGATCACCGCCGCGACGCTGACCAGGCTGGTCACCGACGGGAGTCTGCACGAGGCCGCGCGGGAGGTCCGCACCGAGATCGCGGCGATGCCCGACCCGGCATCGGTGCTCGACCAGGCACGCTGGGCACCATGACGGCAGCGGACGGGATCGTTCCCGACGGCAAGGACTGGACCCGGGTGCTCGACCGGCCCGGGCCCGCCCGCCGCAGCAACGGCAGCGTCGTCACCGTCGCCACCGTCGCCAGGTACTTCCTGCACGACGTCGAGCACCACCTGCACGACCTCCGCCCGCCCCGCTGAGAGCCACGACCGGGCCGCAACCCACTGCTGTCCGACGCCGGGACGGCGACCGCGAGGGTGCGCCCGGGTTTCGTGCGCCCGCCGCCAAGCCCCGCGACGCCGGACGGGGTAGGACAGGGACATGGCGACGACCGAGACCTTCCGTGCCTACGGCTTCAGTGCCGTCGGCGGCCCGGAGAACCAGCTGTTCCTCGACCTGCCGATCCCTACGCCCGGGCCGGCGGAGCTGCTCGTCGAGGTCCGTGCCGCGGGGATCAACCCCGCCGACTGGAAGTCGCGGCGCGGTGGACCCGGCCCGGTACCGACGGAGTTCCCCGCCGTCCTGGGACGCGAGGTGTCGGGGATCGTGCGCGGGGTCGGGCAGGACGTCGAGGGCTTCGCGGTCGGCGACGAGGTGTTCGGCTCCACCGCACCCGGCGCCGGCGGGTACGGCGAGTACAGCCTGTTGTGGGCCGAGTCGTCGGCCCCGAAGCCGACGCACGTGTCGTGGACCGATGCCGCTGCGCTGCCCGTCGCCGTCTGCACCGCCTACGACGGCGTCGTCTCCCTGGGCCTGCCGGAGGGGGCGACGCTGCTGGTCAACGGCATCGGCGGCGGCGTCGGGGTGGCCGCGGCCCAGCTCGCCCGCAACGGCGGGGTCGCCGTCGTCGGCACGGCGAGCGAGGGCAAGCGCGAGCTCGTCGAGTCATTGGGGGCGACGCTCGTCGGCTACGGCCCGGGGGTGGCCGACCGCGTCCGCGAGCTGCTGCCCGACGGCGTCGACGCGGTGTTCGACATGGTCGGTGGCGACGCCCTGCGCGAGATCGCAGAACTGGTGAAGGACCGGGCGAACCTGATCAGCATCGCCGACAAGTCCCTGGTCAAGGAGCTGGGCGGCCGGGACGTCGAACGCCGCCGCACGACGGCCGTCTACTCCGAGGTCGCGGCGCTCGTCGCCGACGGCTCGCTCTCGCCGCACGTCGTCGACGTCCGCCCCCTGGACGAGGCCCCGCAGGCCCTGGCCGCGGTCGAGTCCGGGCACGCGATGGGCAAGGTCGTCCTGCAGATGTGACGCTGAGCTCGCCGCGGACCGGTCTCCGCGCCCTCGGGACCGCACCGGTGTTGCGCCCGGTGGGGCTGGGTCGGTCCGATGCTGCACGGCGGGACGCGGCGGCGTGGTAGCAATGCCGGGTCGTCGTCGCGTCCGCGCGGAAGGTGTGTGCAGTGGTCGAGTTGAAGACGCCGTCGGAGATCGACGCGATCGCCGCGGCGGGCGCGGTCGTCGCCGACGTGCTGGCCGCAGTCCGCGCGCAGGCCGTCCCCGGTGTGCGGGTGTCCGACCTCGACGCCGCCGCAAGCGAGCTGGTCGCCGGCGCCGGGGCGCGGCCGACCTTCCTGAACTACCACCCGCGCTTCGCCCCGACGCCGTACCCGGCCGTGACGTGCATCAGCGTCAACGACGCCGTCGTGCACGGCGTGCCGGGCCCGCAGGTGCTGGCCGACGGCGACCTCGTCAGCATCGACCTCGCGGTGCATCTCGACGACTGGTGCGCCGACTCGGCGATCAGCTTCGTCGTGGGCGCCGCCGACCCGGGGGACCTCGCCCTGATCGACACCGCGGAGCGGTCGCTGCTGGCGGGGATCGACGCGGCCCTTGCCGGGAACCGCCTCGGGGACGTCGGGCACGCCATCCAGGCCGTGGCCCGCGCGGCTCGCTACGGGATGCTCGCCGACCACGGCGGGCACGGCGTCGGCCGGCAGATGCACGAGGCCCCGCACGTCCCCAACGAGGGCAAGCGCGGCCGCGGGATGCGCCTGGAACCCGGGCTGGTGTTCGCGATCGAGCCGATGCTCATCGCCGGTGGGACCGACCGCTACCGCCACGACGAGGACGGCTGGACGCTGCGCACCGCCGACGGCAGCCGCGCCGCGCACGTCGAGCACACGATCGCGGTGACCGAGTCGGGCCCGCGGGTGCTCACGTCGAAGGGCTGAGTTGACAGGGCCAAGACGATCGGTCATATTGGAGACGTGCCACAGGTCAGTGTGAGGTCGCGGATCGTCGAGAACGCCACAGGCGTGTTCCTCGAGAAGGGCTTCCAGGGCGCGAGCATCCAGGACCTGGTGGACGCCGCGCACGTGCCCAAGGGGTCGTTCTACAACCACTTCTCCGGCAAGGAGGAGCTGGCGGTCGAGATCACCCGGCGCTACGTGGCCGACAGCGGCCTCGACGAGCTCTACGTGCGCAGCGGCCCGCCGCTGCAGCGGCTGCGGGAGCATCTGCAGTCCGTGGCTGAACGCCGTACCCGCGAGTACGGCCCGCACGGCTGCCTGCTGGGGAACTTCAGCACCGGCGTTCCCGCGACGAACGCGCAGCTGCGGGCGCAGGTGGCTGCGGGGCTCGACCAGTGGACGGCCGCGGTCGCGGCGGCGCTCGCCGAGGCCCGGCAGGTGGGGGACCTGCGTCCCGGGCCGGACCCGCAGGTGCTCGCCCGCTACGTGCTCGACGGGTTCGAGGGTGCGATCGCGCGGGTGAAGACCTCGGGGGAGCCGGCGGTGCTGGGGGAGTGGTTCGACGTCACGTTCGGTGTCCTGCTCGGGTGAGCGCCCCGGGCACGGGCTCCGTGTGTCGAAGTCAAGATGACCGGTCATATTTAGTTCTCCGACGACGTTCACGTACTACGAGAGCTCGCACACGATGAGGAGTCGTTCCATGGAGATCACGGGAGCAGTCGCACTGGTGACCGGTGCCAACCGGGGCATCGGCAGGTCGTTCGTCGCCGAGCTGTTGGCCCGCGGCGCGAGCAAGGTCTACGCCGGGGCCCGCGACGAGTCGAGCGTCGAGGTGACCGACCCGCGAATCGTGCCCGTGCGGCTCGACGTCACCGACCCCGGCAGGATCGCGGCTGTCGCCGCCGAGCTGAGGGACGTCACGCTGCTGGTCAACAACGCCGGTGTCGCCGGGTTCAGCACGCCGCTCACAGCGCCGCTCGACCAGGCCCGCCGCGAGATCGAGACCAACTACCTGGGCGTCGTCGGGCTGACGCAGGCCTTCGCGCCGGTGCTCGCCGTCAACGGCGGCGGCGCCGTCGTCACGATGCTCTCGGTCGTCTCCTGGGTGGCACCGCCCGCGCTGTCGACCTACGCCGGCTCGAAGGCGGCCGTCTGGGCCTGGACGAACGCGGCCCGCATCGAGCTGCGGCAGCAGAAGACCGAGGTCGTCGGCGTGCACGTCGGCTTCGTCGACACCGACCTCACGATCGGCGTCGACAGCCCGAAGGTCGAGGCTGCGACCGTTGCCACCGCTGCCCTCGACGGGCTGGAGGCGGGTGCGGCAGAGGTCTCCGTCGACGACTTCAGCCGGCAGGTGAAGTCCGCGCTGTCCGACGACCAGCGCTTGCTCTACCCCGAGCTCGAGCGCCAGTTCCTCGCCGCGCAGCCCTGACGGCGGCCCGTCGAACCCGCCGCCGAGTGTCGACGCCAGCCTGCTCCCGAGCATGATCGAAGCAGGCTGAGGTCGAACTCGGCGGAGCGTCAGGACACGTGCAGCAGGGGGCAGTCCAGCCAGTTCTCCGGGATCGCGAAGGCGTCGACGAGCAGCCGGGCGTGCGGGCGCAGGCTCGCGCAGAGGTCGTTGACCCCTGCCGTGACGGCGCGCGACTCGGCGACGGTGAGCCGCCCGTGTTCCAGGAACCACGCCCGGTCGGCCTCGATGACCGACAGCGCGTGCAGGTCGCGGACCTGGGCGAGCAGGTCGCGGGCCGGGGCGTCGGAGACCTGTTCCACCGCGGTGGCGATCGCGTCGTACACCGTGGCCTCGACGTGCGCTCGGGAGGCGTGCAGGAGGTGGTCCTGCGCGTCGTTGAAGATGCCGAACTGATCATTTCCGGGACGGAGGGCCGGTCGCAGCCTGCGCGCGAGGCTCGCCAGCAGGTGCTCGGCGCGGTCGTGCAGCAGCGCCCGCTGCGTGGCGGCGTCGCGCGGGTCGATCTTCGTCAGCCGGTGCGGCAGCTTGTTCAGCCCGGTCTTCTCCGCGACCGCCTCCGCCGCGACCCCTGCAGCGAACCGGGCCGTCCCGACCGGGCCCAGTGACCCGACGCGGTGGCCGTAATCCGACAGCAGGCCCTTGGCCAGCAGCTGGAGCAGGACGGTGTTGTCGCCCTCGAACGTCGTGAAGACGTCGGAGTCGGCCTTGAGCTGCGGCAACAGGTTCTCGGCGAGGTATCCGGCGCCACCGCAGGCCTCGCGGCAGGCCTGGATCGTCGCGGTCGCGTGCCAGGTCGCGACGGCCTTGAGGCCAGCCGCCCGGTACTCCAGGTCGCGCTGGGCCTTCTCATCGGTGACGACGGCGCCCGGCGCCTGGATGCGGTGCATCTCCGCGACGAGGTCCTCCTGCGCGAAGTGCAGGGCGTAGGTCGTGGAGAGGGCGGGGAGCAGCTTGCGCTGGTGGGCGCGGTAGTCCAGGAGCGCGACCTCCTCGCCCGTCGTCGGGTCGGAGAACTGGCGACGTTGCGCGCCGTAGCGGATCGCGAGCGCGAGCGCCTTCTGCGCGGCGCTGCCCGCCCCGCCCGCGACGCTGATCCGGCCGCGGACGAGCGTGCCGAGCATGGTGAAGAAGCGGCGGTTCTCGTTCTCGATCGAGCTGGAGTAGGTGCCGTCCTCGGCGACGTCGGCGAACCGGTTGAGCAGCGCCTCGCGCGGGACGCGGACGTGGTCGAACACCAGGCGCCCGTTGTCGACGCCGTTGAGCCCGGCCTTCTCGCCGCAGTCCGAGATGGTGACGCCCGGCATGGAGGTGCCGGCGTCGTCACGGATGGGCATGAGGAAGGCGTGCACGCCATGGGTTTCCCCGGCGGTCACCAACTGGGCGAAGACCACCGCCATCCGGCCGTCGCGCGCGGCGTTGCCGATGTAGTCCTTGCGCGCCCCCGGCTCCGGGGTGTCGATCACGAACTCGTGGGTGTCCGGGTCGTAGGTCGCGGTCGTGCGCAGGTGCTGGACGTCGGAGCCGTGCCCGGTCTCGGTCATCGCGAAGCAGCCCAGCAGCTCGCCGTCCATGATCCGGCGCAGGTACTCGTCGTGATGACGTGAAGTGCCCAGCACCTGCACCGCACCACCGAACAGACCCCACTGCACCCCGGCCTTGACCAGCAGCGAGAGGTCGCCGTAGCCGAGCGCCTGGAAGCTGACGACGGTCCCGCCGATGTCGCCCTCGCCGCCGTACTCGGGCGCGAACCCGGCGTGCGGGCGCTTGGTGGCGGCCAGCTCGTGCATCAGCTCCAGCACGCGGGCGCGGTAGTCCTCGGTCGAGAGCCCGGGCTCGACGGGCCGGAAGCGGCCCATCTGCTCACGGACCTCCGCGCGGACGTCGGCCCAGCGGCCGTCGAGCAGGGTGCGCAGGGCGGTCAGGCGGGGATCGACGGGTGCGGTCACGGGGTCACCTCCGGGGTGCGCAGGCCGGCGAGCCCGGTCCACGCGAGATCGGTCAGCCGGGCAGTGAGCTCGGCGCGGGTCGTTCCGTCGGGGCGGGCGAGCCAGTCGTCGGCGGCGCCGCGGACCAGGCCGACGATGCCGTGGCCCCAGGAGCGGGCGGCTCTCTCGTCGTGCACCGCCGCGTCGATCACGAGGGCGACGTGGTCGCCGATGACCGTCGTCAGATCCGTCACAGGGTCCGTCGTACCGGTGTCGAGCAGGGGGCGGTGTACCACGAACCGGTACACCTCGCGGTCGTTCTCGATCAGCCACAGGTAGGCGTCGATGCCGGCGGCGACCATGGCGTGCGGGCTGCCGGTCTCCTCGCGGGCCGTGTCGACGGCGGCGCGGATGCGCGTCACCAGCGTCGCGGCGACGGCCTCGCACACCGCGACGTAGAGGCCCGTCCGGTCCTGGAAGTGCCGGTACACCACGGTTTTCGACGTTCCGGCCGCTGCGGCGACGTCGTCCATGCCGACGCCCGCGCCGTGTGTCCGGACCGCCTCGATGGCGGCCGCGACGAGCTCGGCCCGCCGCTGTTCGCGGTGGGTGTCCCAGCGGCTGTCGCGGCGGTCGCGGACTGACTTCACGGGACCGACAGTACCGTGTACTTTGAGTATCAGCTACCGACGGGTACGCCGGGGCACCCCAGCATCAGAGGAGAACCACATGCCTGCCAGGCGCGCCGCCGTCATCGGCGGCAACCGCATCCCGTTCGCCCGCGCCCACAAGCGCTACGCACGGGCCTCCAACCTCGACATGCTCACCGCGACCCTCGACGGGCTCGTCGCCCGCTTCGGCCTGTCCGGTGAACGGCTCGGCGAGGTCGTCGCCGGGGCCGTCCTCAAGCACTCTCGCGACTTCAACCTCACCCGCGAGGCCGTCCTCGGCAGCCGGCTCGCGCCGTCGACGCCCGCCTACGACATCGCGCAGGCCTGCGGCACCGGCCTACAGGCCACGATGGCTGTCGCGAACAAGATCGCGCTCGGGCAGATCGAGTCCGGCGTCGCGGGCGGCGTCGACACCGCCTCCGACGCGCCGATCGCCGTCAACGAGGACCTGCGCAAGGTGCTCGTCGCGCTCAACTCGGCGCGCACCCTCGGCGACCGCGTCAAGCTCGTCGGCAAGCTGCGGCCGGGGCAGATCGTGCCCGAGATCCCGCGCAACGCCGAGCCGCGCACCGGGCTCTCGATGGGCGAGCACGCCGCGATCACCGCCAAGGAGTGGGGTGTCTCGCGCGAGGCCCAGGACGAGCTCGCCGCCGCCTCGCACCGCAACCTCGCCGCCGCCTACGAGCGCGGCTTCTTCGACGACCTGGTCACCCCGTACCTGGGCCTGACCCGCGACGACAACCTCCGGCCCGACTCGTCGGTCGAGGCCTTGGCGAAGCTCAAGGCGGTCTTCGGTAAGGGCGAGGACGCCACGATGACCGCCGGCAACTCGACGCCGCTCACCGACGGCGCCGCGCTCGTCCTGCTCGGGTCCGACGAGTGGGCCGCCGCGCACCGGCTCCCGGTCCTGGCCCACGTCGTCGACGCCGAGACCGCCGCCGTCGACTACGTCCACGGCCGCGACGGGCTGCTCACCGCACCGGTGTTCGCCGTCCCGCGGCTGCTGGAGCGCACCGGTCTCACGTTGCAGGACTTCGACTTCTACGAGATTCACGAGGCCTTCGCCTCCACCGTGCTGGCGACGACCAAGGCATGGGAGGACCCCGCGTTCGCCAAGGAGCGCCTGGGTCTCGACGCCCCGCTCGGCGCGATCGACCGGTCCCGTCTCAACGTCACCGGCTCCTCGCTCGCCGCGGGGCACCCGTTCGCCGCGACCGGCGGCCGGATCGTCGCGACGCTGGCGAAGCTGTTGCACGAGAAGGGCCCCGGCAGCCGCGGCCTCATCTCGATCTGCGCCGCGGGCGGCCAGGGCGTCGTCGCGATCCTGGAAGGTGCCTGATGCCCACGGACACCCTGCGGAACTGGTCCAACACGGGTCTCGCCCGGCGCCTGGGTGCCCCGCGCATCCCGGTCCTGCGCCGCTACGAGCCCGGCCAGCCGCTGCTCGACGGCCCGGCGCTCGTCGCGGCGGTCGGCGCCGGGCGGTTCGTCACGCCGATCACGGCGCTGATCGAGGAGGAAGGCGCGCCGGTCGTCACGGAGCCGGGCGAGGACAAGCTCGCGGCCGTCGTCGTCGACCTCACGGAGATCACGACGCTCGCGGACCTCGCCGCGGCCCAGCGCATCCTGACCCCCGCTGTACGCAAGCTCGCCCCGTCCGGCCGGCTCCTGCTCCTGGGCCCCGTGAGTGGCGATAGTCGCCACAGCGACTATCGCCACTCACAGGGCGCCGAAGGCGCTGCCGTGGCACAGGCCCTCGACGGGCTCGTGCGGTCGATCGGCAAGGAGCTGCGGGCGGGGGCGACGGCGAACCTGTTGATCGTCGACCCGGACGCCGCGCCCGCGACCGTCGACTCCAGCGTGCGGTTCTTCCTGTCCGCGCGCTCGGCCTACGTGGACGGGCAGGTCGTGCACCTCGGCGTCCCGGCGGGCGAACCCGTCGACCCCGCGGGTATGGACGACCCGATCGACCCGGTGCGCCCCTTGGCCGGGCGGATCGCCGTCGTCACCGGGGCCGCGCGCGGGATCGGCGCCGCCATCGCCGACACCCTGGCCCGCGACGGCGCGACGATCGTCGCCGTCGACGTCCCGGCCGCCGGTGAAGGCCTTGCGGCCGTGGCCAACCGCACCGGCGGCACGGCGCTGCAGCTCGACATCACGGCGCCGGACGCCGCGTCCCGGCTGACCGGCTTCCTGCAGGAGCGGCACGGCCGGGTGGACCTCGTCGTCCACAACGCCGGGATCACCCGCGACAAGCTGCTGGCCAACATGGACGACGAGCGCTGGAACTCGGTGCTCGGCGTGAACCTGGGCGCCCAGCTCACGATCAACGAGGCCCTGCTCGCCGCGCCCGACCTGCTCGGCCCCGACGCCCGCATCGTCTGCGTCTCGTCGCAGAGCGGGATCGCGGGCAACCGCGGCCAGACCAACTACGCGGCGTCCAAGGCCGGGATCATCGGCATGGTCCGGGCCCTCGCGCCCCGGTTCGCCGAGCACGGCGCGACGATCAACGCCGTGGCGCCTGGGTTCATCGAGACCGAGATGACCGCCAAGATGCCCGTCGGGACGCGCGAGGCGGGCCGCCGGGTCAACAGCCTGCGCCAGGGCGGGCTGCCCGTCGACGTCGCCGAGACGATCGGCTGGCTGGGCCAGGCCTCGTCGGGCGCGGTGAACGGGCAGGTCGTGCGGGTGTGCGGCCAGTCGATCCTGGGGGCCTGATGTCGCTCGCGCCGTTGTACGCCAAGGCTGCCGTCGGGGCGGTGCTGCCCGGCCGCGGCACCACGCTGCCCGCCGACGAGGTCGTGCGCGACGACGTCCTCGTCGACCGCGGGCACGTCGCCGACTACGCCCGGGTCTGCGGGTTCGCCCTGTCGGACACGCTGCCGCTGACCTACCCGCACGTGCTCGGGTTCGCGTTGCAGGTCGAGCTCATGGCCCGCCGGACGTTCCCGTTGCCGCTGCCCGGACTCGTCCACGTGCGCAACAGGATCGTCGCCACCCGGGCGGTCGACGCCGGTGAGCTGCTGCGGATCGCGGTGCACGCCGAGAGGTTCGTCCCACACCCGAAGGGGGCGCAGGTCGACCTGGTCACCGACGTGGCGGTCGAGGGTGCGCCCGTCTGGTCCGGTCGGAGCACCTACCTCGCCCGAGGTGCGACGGCCCCTGCCGGTGCGATCGCGGCCGCGGCCGAGGAGCTGCCCGACGTGTCCGGCGAACCGGCCGCCGCGCAGTGGCTCGTCCCCGCCGACACCGGCCGCCGCTACGCCGCCGTCAGCGGCGACGTCAACCCGATCCACCTGCACCCGTTGAGCGCCAAGGCCTTCGGTTTCCCGACGGCGATCGCCCACGGCATGTGGACGGCCGCGCGGGCGCTGGCATCGATGCAGGGCCGACTCGACGACGCGATGGCCTACGACGTCGAGTTCCGCAAGCCGCTGCGGCTGCCGTCGCGGGTCTCACTGCGCACCCGCCGAACCGCGGACGGCTGGGACCTGGGCGTCGCGGGCAAGGTCGAACACCTGCGGGCGACGGTGCGCACCGCCTGAGCCCCTTACACTCCGGCGCCATGAAGCCCGGGCGGTCGGTCGTCGGCCGGCCGGTCCGGCTGCTGCTCGGCGTCGTCGTCGCGACCGCGAACCTGACCGGGACCGCGATCGTCGTCGTGCTGGCCGCGTGGGTGCTGCCCACCGGCGATGTCGACGACGTCGGGCGCATCCGCGTCGTCAACCTGCTGATCCTGGCCGGGTACCTGCTGGTGTCGCTGCCGATCGGGCTCGTGTGGGGCGGGCTGCTGCTGCGCGTGCGCCGCGACGACGACGAGCGCCGCCTCGTCCTCTACGGCCCGCTGCGGCTCGCGACCGTCCAGGCCGTGCTGTGGTTCGGCGCGATGGTGCTGTTCGTGCTGGTCAACCTGCAGTACTCGTGGCGGCTCGCGCTCACCGTCGGCGAGACGATCCTCATCGGCGGCATCACCACGACCGCGCTCTCCTACCTGTTCGCCGAACGCATCCTGCGTCCCGCCGCCGCCCGGGTGCTGGCCGCCCGGCCGCCGCGGCGACGGATGCGGTTCGGGGTCCTGGTGCGCTCGGTGCTGTTCTGGGCCTTGGGCACCGCTGTGCCGGTCGTCGGGCTGATCCTGTCGGCGGTCTCGGCGCTGGTCTTCCAGGACGTTCCCGCGACCCAGCTCGCGACGATCATGATCGCGGTCGGGCTCGTCGCCCTGTTCGCCGGTTTCCTGACGACGGTCGGTGCCGCACGGGCCGTCGCCGACCCGGTCACCGCGGTCCGCCGCGCGCTGCACCGCGTCGAGGGCGGCGACCTCGACGCCCGCGTCCCCGTCTACGACGGCACCGAGCTGGGCCTGCTGCAGGCCGGCTTCAACACGATGGCCGAGGGGCTGGGCGAGCGGGAGCGGCTGCGTGACCTGTTCGGCCGGCAGGTCGGGCGTGACGTCGCATCGCTGGCCGCGGCGGCCGGTGAGGTCGAGCTCGGCGGGGAGGTGCGGCACGTCGCGGTGCTGTTCGTCGACCTCGTCGGGTCGACGGAGCTGGCCGCGCGCCGGCCTCCGACCGAGGTCGTCGCCCTGCTCAACCGGTTCTTCGGGATCGTCGTCGAGGTCGTGGAGAGCTGCGGCGGCTGGATCAACAAGTTCGAGGGTGACGCCGCGCTCGCCGTCTTCGGTGCCCCCGCGTCACTCGACGACCCCGACGGGCGCGCGCTGTGCGCCGCCCGCACCCTCGCGGAGCGGCTTCGCGCGCAGCTGCCGGGGTGCGAGACAGGCATCGGGGTGTCTGCCGGGGACGCGGTGGCGGGCAACGTCGGCGACCCGCGCCGCTACGAGTACACGGTGATCGGCGACCCGGTGAACGAGGCGGCCCGGCTCACCGAGCTGGCCAAGTCGACCGAGGGGCGGGTGCTCGCGGCGGGCGCCACGGTCGCCGCCGCGGACCCGGCGGAGGCCGCGCACTGGAGCCTCGGCGACGCGGTCACCCTGCGCGGGCGCACCGGCCCGACCCGACTCGCGACTCCGTCCCGCTGGTGAGCGGCCCCGCCTCGTTCGTGAGCCGACCCCGCTGCCCACAGGTCAGTCCTGGGCGATGCAGAACTCGTTGCCCGAGGGGTCGCGCAGCACCGTCCACGTCAGGCCGAACTCGGCCAGCTCGTGGTCCTCGACGCGCTCGGCGCCCAGCTCCACCAGTCGCAGCACCTCGGCCTCCCGGTCAGAGCTGTGCAGGTCGAGATGGCAACGGTTCTTCGCGGTCTTCCCCTCCGGAACGCGCAGGAACATCATCGGCGGCAACGCTCCGGGGTTCTCCCGGCCGACCATGGCGTACTCGTCGTTCGACATCGCGTCCACCGGCCGGCCCGTGGCCTCCGACCAGAACCCGGCCAGCTTCAGCGGGCTCTCGCAGTCGAACGTGACCCCACCCATCTGCAACGTCATGACTCCGTCCTCTCCGGCCGGCCCAACGGCCAGCCGATCTCGGTGCGATATGCGGACTCGGGCTCTCCGTCACCCGGCCCGACCAGGTAGGACTCCCGGACCGGGCCGGCGACGGGCACCCGGGCGCCGGCCAGCCACGCGCCCAGCGAGCGGTACCCCTCCGACAGCTCGGTGTAGGGGCCGACGAACGTCACGACCGCCAGCCGGGCGGCCGGGAGCAGCTGCGCCGAGCACCCGTCGCCGCCGGCGACCGTCACGCCGGCGGGCAGCGGCAGGTAGACGGTGACGTCGGCGGGATCGTCGGAGAACTCGGCCGGGAACAGTGCCCCGAGCGGCCCCGCCGGCTCGACGCCCTGCCCGGCCAGCAACGCCACCAGCCGCGGGAAGGCGTCGCCGATGACCCCGGAGAACTCCTCCTCGCGGCACGAGCCGCTGCGGGCGATCACCGGCAGGGCGGGCTCGTCGCGTTCGACGACGGCGTGGCGGGTCAGCGTCGACGGGTCGGTGAGCAGCGAGTCGACCTCACCGAGGATCTGCTCGGTACGGGCCAGCTGCGCCCGCATCCGGTCGCGGTGGTGGGCGAGCACCGCCCTGGTCTCGACGGGGTCGCGCGCCGCCAGCACCCGCGCGATCTCGGGCAACGGCACGTCCAGCTGCCGCAGCGCCCGGATCACGCCGGCGTCGCCGAGCTGCACCCGGCTGTAGCCGCGGTAGCCGGTCCGCGCGTCGACGACGGCAGGCACGAGCAGCCCCGAGTCGTGGTAGCCGCGCAGCGCCTTCGGCGACAGCAGGGTCGCCCGTGAGAAGGCCCCGATCGTCAGGAGGTCCTCGTCCATGACGCAAGCGTCGACCTTGACCCGGGGGAAAGGTCAAGCGGTCGCACCTTGTGGCCAGGATCCGTCCACAAGTCTCAGTAGGGTCGTGCTCAGCGGATTCGGGAACAGCCGGATCACCGACGAGAGGACGGCATCATGCCGATCACCGACTGGCGCATCGAGCTCATCCACCTCCCGGTCGCGGACGTCGAGCGCGCGAAGCAGTTCTACGTCGACACCGTCGGCTTCACCCTCGACCACGACCACGTGATGAGCGAGGACGTGCGGTTCGTCCAGATCACCCCGCAGGGCTCGGCGTGCTCGTTCACGATCGGCAAGGGCCTCACCGAGATGACGCCCGGCAGCCTCGAAGGCATCCAGGTCGTCGTCCCCAGCGCCGCCGACGCCCTCGACCACCTGCGCGGGCGCGGCATCGAGTGCTCCGACGTCGACGCCCAGCCCTGGGGCAACTTCGTCTACTTCACCGACCCCGACGGCAACGGCTGGGTGCTGCAGGAGATCGTCCGCCCGTCCTGACCCGTCCGCGCGCGACCTCACTGCTGCGCGGGCAGCGATGGGGTGCAGCCGGGCTCAGGCGAGGCGGAAGCGGACGGACTGGCCGGGGCGGACCTGGGCGGCGCGGTCGACGTCGGCGTCACGCACCACGCCGACCACCGGGTAGCCGCCGGTGAGGGGATGGTCGGCGAGGAACAGCACCGGCTCGCCGCCCGGGGGCAGCTGGATCGCACCGCGGACCACCCCCTCGCTGGGCAGCTCCGCGTCGTCGCGCCGGCGCAGCGGCTCGCCCGTCAGCCTCAGCCCGACGCGGTCGCTGCGGTCGGATGCGGTCCAGGTCGTCGCGACGAGGGCTCCTGCGTCGGCGAGCCGGTCGTCGCGGGGACCGGCGACGACGCGCAACGTCACCGGTCCGTCCGACGGCAGCGCCACCGGCGCCACGTCGACCAGCGGGAACGCCCGCGGCGACGGCCCGACCGGCAGCGTCGCGCCCGCCTCCAGCGGGGGCGGCCCGATGCCGGACAGCGTGTCGGTGCTGCGGGACCCCAGCACCTCGTCGACGACGATCCCGCCCCGCACCGCGAGGTAGGTCCGCAGTCCGCGGTCGGGGGTGCCCAGCGCGAGCTCCGCACCGGCCGGCAGCGGAAGGAGGGTGTTGTGCCCCATCGGTCTCCCGTCGATCGTGGCCGGTGCCGGGGCGCCCGTGAGCGCGACGAGGACGTCCCGCTCCGCCCTCACCCGCAGGCCGCCGAGCAGCACCTCGACCGACGCCCCGCCCCCGTCGTTGGCGACGAGCCGGTTGCCCAACGCCCACGCCCCACGGTCGGCGGCGCCCGAGCGGCCCACCCCGATCGACGCGAGCCCCGGACGACCGCCGTCCTGCAGCAGCGCCCGCGGTCCCGTCGCCAGCACGGTCAGGGTCCTGTGTTCATGATCCGCCCGCCGGGGCGCGTTCATCGGTCGACCCTCACGAACCGCACCCGGTCACCCGGCGCGAGCAGCGCCGGCGGGTGGCGGTCGGTGTCCCACAACGTCGCGGCGGTGCGGCCCAGCAGCTGCCAGCCGCCCGGGGTGGCGCGCGGGTAGATGCCGGAGAACTGCCCGGCCAGCCCCACCGACCCGGCCGGGACGCTCGTGCGCGGCTCGTCACGACGCGGGACCTGCAGCCGCGGGTCGCCGCCCACGAGGTAGGGGAATCCGGGCGCGAACCCGGCGAACGCGACCCGCCACGGCGTCGCGGTATGGGCGGCGACGACCTCGTCGACCCCGAGGCCGGTGAGCGAGGCGACCTCGTCGAGGTCGGGGCCGTCGTAGACGACGTGGATCTCGACCGGATCGGCGTCGGCGGTCACGGCGGCCTCCGCGACCGGGAGCTCGGAGACGGTGTGGCGCAACGCCCCGAGGTCGGCACCCGGATCGGTGACGACGAGGACGGTCCGCGCCGCGGGGACGACGTCGACCACCACCGGCAGCTCCGCGGCCCGCACGGCAGCGGCGAGCGCGACGGCCTCGTCGAGGGTCTCGACCTCGAACAGCACCGCAGCGTCCCCGCACGTCAGCGCCCTCATGAGCACCGACGACCAGCCCGCCGAGCTCGACAGGGGACTGGTCTTCCCGCGCCCGGAACCAGTCTCATGTCGAGCTCGGCGCGGGTTCGGCCGGCAGGCAGGGAGGCAGCGGCGCGGATCATGCGAATGCCGCCACGTCGATGCCGGCGCCGTCGAGCACAGCGCGCACCGCCGACGCCATCTCGACCGCGCCGGGGGAGTCGCTGTGCACGCACACCGAGTCGCCCCGTACCCGCACGTCGGTGCCGTCGACGCCACGCACCAGGCCGTCGGTGACGATCCGCAACACCCGCTGCGCGACCTCCAGAGGATCCTCGAGCACCGCACCCGGCTCGGAGCGCGGGACGAGGGTCGCGTCGGGGGTGTAGCCGCGGTCGGCGAACACCTCAGGGACCGCCCGCAGCCCCGCCGCCTCCGCCGCCCGCAGCAACGCCGACCCGGGCAGCCCGAGGATCGGCAGGCCGGAGTCGTAGTCGCGGACCGCCGCGACGATCGCGCCCGCCTGTCCCTCGTGGTGGACCGCGGTGTTGTAGAGCGCGCCGTGCGGCTTCACGTAGCGGACCCGAGTACCCGCGACCCGGCACATCCCGTCGAGGGCGCCGAGCTGGTAGACGACATCGTCGGCCAGCTCGCTGGGGGCGACGTCGACGAACCGGCGACCGAACCCGGCGAGGTCGCGGTAGCCGACCTGTGCGCCGACGACGATACCGCCGCGGGCGGCGACGGTGGTCGTCGCCCGTAGCGTCGACGGGTCGCCGGCGTGGAAGCCGCAGGCCACGTTCGCCGAGGTCACCAGCGCGAGCATCGCCTCGTCGTCGCCGAGACGCCAGCGCCCGAAGGACTCACCGACGTCGGAGTTGAGGTCGATCACGGTCACGTCGCCGATCCTTGCCGACGCCGCGCCGCTGCGCTCGGGTGGCCGTGCCCCCGGACTGCAGGAACGGCATTTTCCCGCAACCGGGCTGCGGGACAGTGCCGTTCCTGCAGTCGCGCAGGGGCAGCGCCGCACTGCCGGGCCTGTGACGAGCGGTTGCCACTCACGGCGTCAGCCGGTGTTGCGCAGCCCCGCGGCGATGCCGTTGATCGTCAGCAGCAGGGCGCGGCGCAGGTCGGGGCCGGGCTCCTCGATCGACCGGCGCTGCGCGAGGAGCTGCACCTGCAGGTGGTGCAGCGGTTCGAGGTAGCTCGACCGCACCGCGAGGGTGTTGCGCAGGACGGGGTGGCGGTGCAGCAGGGTCGTCGACCCGGTCCAGCGCAGCACCTCGCCGAGGGTGCGCTCGTGCTCCTCCCGGATGACGTCGAAGAGGGGGCGGTGCTCGTCGGCGACGAGGACGTCGACGTAGCGCCGCGCGATCCGCATGTCGGTCTTGGCCAGCGTCATCTCGACGTTGCCGAGCAGGTTCGCGAAGAACCCCCAGCGCCGCATCTCGTCGAGGACCGGACCGTAGCCGGCGTCGCGGGCGGCGCGCAGGCCCGTGCCCAACCCGAACCAGCCGGGTACGACCATGCGGGTCTGGGTCCAGCCGAACACCCACGGGATGGCGCGCAGGTCGTCGAGGCGCCGGGCCCCTTGGCCGGGCCGCTTCGACGGCCGGGAGCCGACGTTGAGCCGGCCCAGCTCGTCGACGGGGGTGGCGGTGGTGAAGAACTCCGGCAGGCCGGGGGCGTCGACGAGCTCGCGGTAGGCGGTCTGGGCGGCGCCGGACAGGCACCCCATGACCTCGTCCCAGCGGGCGTGCACGTCCGACGGCCAGCGCGCGGCCTGGTGCAGCAGCGTCGACTCCAGCATCGACGCGAGCAGGATCTCCAGGTTGTCGTGGGCCAGCTCGGGCAGCGAGTACTTGTCGGAGATGACCTCGCCCTGCTCGGTGAGCTTCAGCGTCGCGTCGACGGTGCCGAACGGCGACGCCGCGACCGCCTCGCCCGCGGGGCCACCGCCGCGCCCGACCGACCCCCCGCGGCCGTGGAACAGCCGCAGCCGGACCCCGTGGCCGGCGGCGACGTCGCGGAGCTGGCGCTGCGCCCGGTGGATCTGCCACTGCGAGGTGGTGATGCCCGCGCCCTTGTTGGAGTCGGAGTAGCCGAGCATGACCTCCTGCACGTCGCCGCGCTGCGTGACGTGGCGGCGGTACCCGGGCACGGAGAGCAGGGCGTCGAGCAGCTCACCGGCCCGCGACAGCTCCTCGACGGTCTCGAACAGCGGGACGATGTCGAGCGACGAGCTCCCGTCCGCCGACGTGAGGTCGATCATCCCGGCCTCGCGGGCCAGCACGGCGACGGCGAGCACGTCGTCGATGCCCTGGCACATCGAGATGATGTAGGTGTGTGCGGCGTCGACGCCGTAGCGGTGCTGGGCGTCGTGGAGCATGTCGAACGTCGCCATGACCCGGTCGGCCGGTTCGGGCAGGGTGCCGTGGCGGGGTGCCAGCGGGCGGCCCAGCCCCAGCTCCTTGACCAGCAGCGCTGTGCGCGCCGGCCGGTCGAGGTCGGCGTAGGGGATGACGGGGTCGACGAGCCGCCCGTAGAGCGCGGTCAGTGCCTCGTGGTGGGCGGCGGCGTGCTCGCGGACGTCCAGTGCGGCGAGCACGAGGCCGAGCGCCTTCGCGGTGCGCAGCACGCGGGCGAGCCGGCCCGCGGCGATGCGCTCGCCGAGGTTGGCCCGCAGCGACCGGTCCATGACCTCCAGGTCGGCGACGTAGCCGGCGGCGTCGCGGTAGTCGCGGCCGGGGACGTGCGGGGTGCCGTCCTCGATACGCGCGGCGGTGTTGTCGAGGCGGGCGAGGACGTAGCTGACCTTGAGCCGGTAGGGCTCGAAGGCGTTGAGCCGGATGAAGCGGTCGTGGACGTCGGGCAGTGCCTCGTGGTCCAGCGCCAGCGACTCGGTCAGCTCGGACGAGACCTCGACGACGCGCGTGGAGACGCTGAGCTCGTGCACGAGGGCGTCGACCTGCTCGCGGTGGATGCGCAGCGCCCGGTCGGCGTAGAGGCGCATGACCTCGGCCGACACCTCGGGGGTGACGTTGGGGTTGCCGTCGCGGTCGCCACCGACCCAGGTGCCGAGCGCGATCGGGCGGGCGCCGGACGGCACGGTGAACCCGGCGGCACGGGCCTGGGCCTCCAGCTCAGCGACGAGGTCGGGCACGGCCCTGCGGCCGAGCTGTTCGAGGTACCAGCCGATGGCGCGGGCCTCGTCGGCGACGGTGGGGGCGCCGGGGCGGATCTCGTCGGTCTGCCAGAGGGCGTCGACCATGGCGTGGAGCTCGTCGTCGCCGGCGCCCTCGGCGAGCAGCTCGGCGATGCGGCGCAGGATGCGCAGCACCGACTGCCGCGACGACTCGGTGGGGTGCGCGGTGAACACCGGCGCGAGCTCCGCGCGGGCGAGTGCGTCCTCGACGGCGCCGCGGTCGGCCTCGGTGGCGAGCCGGCGCATCAGGGCCCGCAGCGGGCGGTGCTCGTCGTCGCGCAGTGTGCGCAGCTCCCGGGCCCGGTGCAGCTGCTCGGCGATGTTCGCGAGCTGGAAGTACTGGGAGAAGACGCGGGCGAGGGTGACGGTCGTCGGCGCGTCCAGGCCCGAGAGCAGCCGGGCGATCTCGTCGTCGGTGGCGCCACCGGTGGTGACGGCGGTGCGGGCCAGCCTCCGGACGGTCTCGGTGAGCTCGAGGAGCTCCTCGCCCGCCTGGTCGGCGACGGTGCGCCCGAGCATCGTCGAGAGCCTGCGGATGTCGCCGCGCAGCGCCTCGTGCTCGGCCTCGGAGACGACGCCCGCCGCGACGGCCTGCGCCTCTCCCGGGACGAGGGATCCGGGGACGACTGTGTCGGGAACAGAGGTGTCGGCCGTCATCGTGTCCTCGCTCGCGTGGTGGCTTCGTTCGCGACGGCGGGAACGACGGGAAGCGCACATCCTGCACCCGGCGGCCGGGCGCGCGCGACCGCGGGAAGGAGGGTGCTGGGGGTGAAACCGCTCAGGTGGTGGCGATCGGCTGGCCGATGGCCTCGCTGAGCAGCCTGCGGACGCGCTCGTCGGGCGCTGTGTAGTACACGAACGTGCCCTCTCGGCGACCCTCGACGAGCCCCGCGAGGCGGAGCTTCGCGAGGTGCTGGCTCACCGCGGCGGGCTGCGACCCGACGAGCTCGGCGAGGCAGGCCACGTTGGTCTCGCCCTGGAGCAGGGCCCACAGGATCTTGATCCGGGTGGGGTCGGCGAGCATGCGCAGGGCATCGGCCGCCCGCCGGACATCGTCCGGGTCGGGCATCTCGAAGCCTGCTATGCCGTCATGCACGTCGTCACTGTACCCGGCCCGGATCATCTGACGAGCCGTGCGGACGTGGCGAATGTCCTGGAGTACGGGTTCCTCCCACATCGTGGATCGGCCACGGGGGCTGTTGATCCGATCAGCAAGGCAACTTAGGCTTCCCTCATCACCGAGTGGTGATCACGCGGTGACGCAGGAGGTCTGTCAGTGGAGGGTTGTCGGTGACCCCCGGGACGGCTCCTGCCCCGGCTCCGGTCGCGGCACCCGTCGACGGCACGCCGATCCGGCGCGGCCGGCTGTCCACCCGCGCCGGTGGCCTGCTGCTGACCGTCCTGGTGCTCGTCCTCGTCTGCGGGCTCAGCCTCGCCGTCGGTGCCCGCTCGCTCGAGCTGGGCTCGGTGTGGGGCCTGCTGTGGCACGACGACGGCAGCGAGGCCGCCTACATCGTCCGTGACCTGCGGTTCCCGCGGACCGTCGTCGGGCTGATGGTCGGTGTCGCACTCGGCCTGGCGGGGGCGCTCATGCAGGCCCTGACCCGCAACCCGCTGGCCGACCCCGGGCTCCTCGGCGTCGAGATCGGCGCGTCGACGGCCGTCGTGGCCGCGATCTCCTTCTTCGGCATCACCAGCGCCGGCGGGTACGTGTGGTTCGCGCTGATCGGTGCCGGGGTCGCGTCGGTCGCGGTCTACCTGCTGGGGTCGACGGGACGGTCGGCCACTCCGGAGCGCATGGTGCTCGCCGGCGCGGCGATCAGCGCGGTGCTGGGTGCGTTCGTCGCGGGCACGCTGCTGCTCGACGCCCGGGCGTTCGACCGGTTCCGGTTCTGGGCGATCGGGTCGCTCACCGGCCGCGACCTCACGATCGTCGAACAGGTCGGTCCGTTCATCCTGGTGGGGGTCATCGTGGCGTTCGCGCTGACCGGTCCGCTCAACGCGCTGGCCCTCGGCGACGACACCGGCCGGGCGCTGGGCGCCCGCGTCGGTGCGACCCGGTTGACCGGGGCGATCGCCGTCGCCCTGCTGTGCGGCGCCGCGACAGCCGCGGCCGGGCCGATCGGGTTCGTCGGCCTGACCGTCCCGCACGTGGCCCGCATGATCACCGGCCCGGACCACCGGTGGGTGCTGCCGTACACGGTGGTCCTCGCACCGGTTCTCGTCGTCGGGGCCGATGTGGTCGGCCGCGTCCTCGTGCGGCCGGGCGAACTGGAAGTGGGGATCGTCATGGCGTTCGTCGGGGCGCCCGTCTTCATCGCCCTGTGCCGTCGACGGCGGATCGCGCAGCTGTGACCGTCACGAAGCCGCCACCCGCGCCCGCCCTGCTCACCGGCCGCGTCCTGCGCTCGCGCTCGGGCCGGCTCTCGGTGCGGGCCCACCCGCGCTCGCTCGTCGTCGGCGGGGTGCTGGTCGTCGTGGTGCTGGTCGTCGCCGTGCTGATGCTCGTCACGGGCGACTACCCGGCGACCGTCGGCGAGGTCGTGCGGACCGTGTTCGGCGACGGGCCGCCCGGCCTGGAGCTGATCGTCAACCGCTTCCGGATGCCGCGGATCCTCGTCGGGATCGCCGTCGGCGTCGCGCTGGGCGTGAGCGGCGCGATCTTCCAGAGCCTGTCGCGCAACCCGCTCGGCAGCCCCGACATCATCGGCTTCACCACCGGGTCGGCGACGGGTGCGCTGCTCGTCATCCTCGTCTTCCGCGACACGATGTCCGGCACCGCGGGTGGCGCGATCGCGGGCGGTGTCGTCACCTCGCTGGTCGTGTACATGCTCGCGTTCAAGCGCGGCGTCTCCGGTTTCCGGCTGATCCTGATCGGCATCGGGGTGAGCGCGATGCTGGCGTCGGTCAACGCGTTCCTGCTCAGCCGGGCCACCCTGCGCGACGCGCAGAACGCGCAGCTCTGGCTCGTCGGCAGCCTCAACGCCCGCGGCTGGCAGCACGTCGTCCCGGTGTGGACCGCCATCGCGGCGCTGCTGCCGATCGCGGTCGTGCTCGGCAAGCGGATGATGATGCTCGAGATGGGCGACGAGGCCGCGGCCGCGCGTGGCGTGCCGGTCGAGCGCAGCCGGCTCGCCCTGCTGCTCACCGCCGTCGGGCTGACGGCCGTCGCCACAGCGGCGGCCGGTCCGGTCGGCTTCGTCGCCCTCGCCGCACCGCAGGTGGCCCGCCGGCTCACCGGCTCGACCGGAGCCGGGCTGCTCCCCGCGGCGCTCACCGGCGCAGCGCTGCTCACCGCCGCCGACCTCGCCGGTCAACGGCTCATCGCCCCGACCCAGCTGCCCGTCGGACTCACGACGGGCGCCATCGGTGGGCTCTACCTCGCGGTCCTGCTGGGCCGCGAATGGCGGAAGGGACGCTCCTGATGGACCGGCTGTGCGCCGAGGACCTGACGCTGGCCTACGACGAGCGCGTCGTCGCCACCGACCTCGCCGTGACGATCCCGGACGGGTCGTTCACCGTCGTCGTGGGGCCGAACGCCTGCGGAAAGTCGACGATGCTCAAGGCGCTCTCGCGGATGATCAAGCCACGGGTGGGCACGGTCTACCTCGACGGCGCCGCGATCTCGTCGCACTCCACCAAGGAGGTCGCCCGCCGGCTGGGGCTGCTGCCGCAGACGTCGATCGCGCCCGGCGGGATCACCGTCGGCGACCTCGTGGCCCGTGGCCGCTACCCCCACCAGAAGCTGCTGCGCCAGTGGTCGGCCGACGACGAGCACGTCGTCGTCGCTGCAATGCGGCGCACGAACACCCTGGACCTGGCCGACCGGTTCGTCGACGAGCTGTCGGGCGGGCAGCGCCAGCGGGTGTGGCTCGCGATGGTGCTCGCCCAGGAGACGTCGATCCTGTTGCTCGACGAGCCCACGACGTTCCTCGACATCGCCCATCAGGTCGAGGTGCTCGACCTGTGCGCGCAGCTGCACGAGGACGAGGGACACACCCTCGTGCTCGTGCTGCACGAGCTCAACCTCGCGTGCCGCTATGCCACCCATCTGATCGTCATGCGCGACGGCCGTGTCGCCGCGCAGGGCGACCCCTCCGAGATCGTCACCGAGGAGCTGATCGGCGAGGTGTTCGACCTGCCGTGCCGGGTGATCCCGGACCCCGAGACGGGGACGCCGCTGATCGTGCCCGTGGCGCGCGGTACCCGCGCGCGTTCCGTCGAGTCCGCTGGTGAGGGCCGTGGCACACGCTGAGACCGGGGCGTCCCCGCAGGTCCCGGAGGCGCCCGACGCCGCCGGGTCCACGACGGTCGTCGAGACGGACCGGGCCGTGGCCGACGGGTTGCTGCGCGCCCGCCTCCGCGAGCAGCGGGGGCTGTTCGCGCTGGGCATCGTCGCGGCGCTGGTCCAGCAGCTGGCCATGCTCGCGATGCCCTGGGCGACGCAGTACGCCATCGACGACGGCATCACCTCCGGCGACCTCGGGACCGCGCTGATGTGGTCGGGCGCCGTGGCCGTGTTCGCGCTCGTCATGTTCGGCGCGGGTGTCGGCGGCCAGTGGTGGATGGGACTCGCGGCCTTCCGCACCGCACAGGCGGTGCGGCGCACGTTGATCGACCGCATCGCGGTGCTCGACCGGGCGGGGATGGCCGAGGCCGGGTTCGGCCACGGTGACCTCGCGATCCGGCTGACCCGCGACGTCGACATGGTCCGGGACTGGGTGCAGGGCCTCGCGGCGTGGGTGCGGATCGGGGTGACCGTCGCGGTCGTGCTGCCGGCGCTCGCGGTGCTCGACGTGCGGCTGCTCGGCGTCACCCTCGTCACGGTGCCGTTGCTGGTGGCGGCGAACATCCTGTTCCCGCGCCGGTTCGCCCGCGCCAACGAGACGTTGTCGCAGGCCCACAGCGACCGTGCCGACGCCGTCGAGGACCTGCTCTCGGCCAGCGCGGCGGTGCGTGGCCTCGGTGGTGAGCGGGCACTGGTGCGTCGCCACCACCGGGTGTCGGGGCTGGTCACCGAGCACACGATGGGCGTCGCCCGGATCTCGTCATGGTGGTCGGCGATCCCGCCGTCGCTGCCGCGGTTCGCGATCGCGGCCGGGCTGCTGGTCGGCGGGTTCTCCGTCATCGACGGCAGCCTCACCGTCGGCGGGCTGGTCGCGTTCACCTCGTGGATGACGACGATGGCGATCGCCGCGGGGGTGGCGGTCGACATGATGTCCAACCGAGGTCAGGCGCGGGTGTCGGCGGGCCGGATCGCGGCGGTGGCCGACGCGGAGCCGCGGGTCACCGAGCCGGTGGATCCGGTCGCGCTGCCGGAGCTGGGCGCGCTGGAGGTCCACGGTGTGGTCGCGCATCGCGGCGACCGGCGGGTGCTGGGGCCGGTCGACCTGACCGCCCCGGCAGGCGCGTTCGTGGCGGTGACCGGGGCGACCGGGTCGGGCAAGTCGGTGCTGGCGCGGCTCCTGGGCCGGCTCGACGACCCCGACGCCGGGTCGGTGACGTTCGGCGGGGTCGACCTGCGTACGGCGGCCCTCACCGATGTCCGGGCGCGTATCGCCACGGTGCCGCAGCGGCCCGTCGTGCTGTCGGGAACCGTCACCGAGAACCTGCTGCTGGGCCGGGACGTGCCGGCCGACGTCGTCGCCGCCGCGTGCGCCGCGGCGGCCGCCGACCGATTCGTCGAGGCGCTGCCGGAGGGCTTCGGCACCGTTCTCGGTGAGCGCGGCACGACGCTGTCGGGCGGCCAGGTGCAGCGGCTGGCGCTGGCGCGGGCCCTGATCGGCCGGCCCCGGGTCCTCGTCCTCGACGACGTGACGTCGGCGGTCGACCCGGCCACCGAGAAACGCATCCTCGCGGGGCTGCGCGAGTTCCTCCCCGACACGACGGTCCTGTTCGTGACGCACCGGCCCGCGGCCGTCGCCGCCGCCGACGTCGTCGTGAACCTGGAGAAGGCGGCAGTACGTGGCTGAGGTCAGGGTCCTCACCGACGAGCCGTCGACGCGGCACATCCTGGGCCGCACATGGCCCTACCTGCGCCCGCACCGCTGGGCGATCGGCCTCGCGCTGGTGGTGACGATCGGCAGCACCCTCGCGGTCGTGCTGATCGCCCCGGCCATCGGCCGGGGTGTCGACGCCGTCGTGGCGGGCGACCGGGCCGGCCTGTGGTGGGCCGTCGGGCTGCTGGTCGGCCTGATCGTCGGCCGCCTGCTGCTGCTGCGGACGTCGGAGCTGTTGCTGACGCGCGCCGGTGAACGGGTGGTGCGCGAGATGCGCGACACCGCCGTCGAGCGGCTGGCGAACGCGCCGCTGCGGTTCATCGAGGCGCACCGCACCGGTGACCTGCTGCGCCGAACGACGGGCGAGATCGCCGACCTGGCGCAGTTCGTGCGCGGCGACCTGCCGAACCTGCTCGGCGTGGTCATCACCCTGGTGGCGACGACGGTCGTGCTCGCGTTCTACTCGTGGCTGCTGACGCTGATGCTGCTGGTCCTGTTCCTGCCGGCGGCGTACCTGGTGATGAAGTGGTTCGAGAAGGCGGCGGGCCCGGCGTTCGGCGGGCAGGCCGCGGCGGAGGCGACGCTCGCGGCGACGTTCACCGAGACGTTGTCGGCCCGCGAGACGCTGCAGGCCACCGGCGGGATGGCGGTGTGGCGGCGTCGCCTCGACCGGGACAACGACGCGGTCGTGGGGGCGTCGAGCCGCACGGTCGCGGTGCTCAACCGGCTGGAGGTCGTCGCGCTGCTCGAGGGCATCGCGACGGCGGCACTGCTGGCGCTGGGCGTGTGGCTCGTCGGCACCGATCGCATCGGGCTGGGCACGCTGGTGACGTTCGTGCTGGCCACGGCCAACCTGTTCCAGAGCGTCGTCGCGATGTCGCAACTGGTGGGCGACTACCAGGCCGCGCGGATCGGGCTGGCCCGGCTGCACGACCTGCTGGGTGCCACGCACGTCGAGCCGCCCACGTCGGCGGCGACGCTCCCCGCGCGGGGGGCGATCGAGGTCGACGGGCTGCGCTACTCCTACCTGGCCGACACCGACGTGCTGCACGGGGTGGACGTCGTCATCCCGCACGGGGACCGGGTCGGCCTGGTGGGCGAGACCGGCTCCGGCAAGACGACGCTGGCCAAGCTGATCACCGGGCTCTACCAGCCCGACCTCGGCGCGGTGCGGTTCGCCGGTGTCGACATCGGGCAGGTCGACACCGCGGAGCTGCGACGTCGCGTCGTGCTCGTGCCGCAGCAGGTGCACATGATCACCGGGACGATCGCCGACAACCTGGCGCTCGCCCCGGGCGACCCGGACCGGGTGGCGATGCTGGGCGCGGTCGAGGCGCTGGGCCTGGGGGAATGGGTCGACGGCCTCGACGACGGGCTGGACACCGACGTCGGGGTGCGGGGCGACCAGCTGTCGGCGGGTGAGCAGCAGCTGGTCGGGTTGATCCGGGCGGCGCTGGTCGACCCGGCGGTACTCGTCCTGGACGAGGCGACGGCGAACCTCGACCCGGCGACGGCGTCGCGGATCGAGGAGGCGGTCGACCGGCTGCGCCAGGAGCGGACCCTCATCGTCATCGCCCACCGGGAGGCGACGATCGACCGGTTGCCCCGGGTGGTCCGGCTCGACGCGGGACGGGTGGTCTGATGCCGTTCCTGGAACGCCCGGGCGGGGTCCGGGTGTCCTACACGGTCCACGGCCCCGACGACGGCGCCCTGATGGTGCTGGTGATGGGCACCGGCAGTCCCGGCCGGGTCTGGAACCTGCATCAGGTACCGGCGTTCACCGCGGCCGGCCACCGGGTCGCGACGCTGGACAACCGGGGCATCCCACCGTCGGACGAGTGCGCGGGCGGGATGACGCTCGACGACATGGCGGGCGACGTCGCCGCCCTGGTCGAGCTGCTCGGGGCGCCGGCGCGGGTCGTCGGGACGTCGCTGGGGGCGCGCATCGTGGCCGAGCTCGCGCTGGCCCGGCCGGACCTGGTGGGCCAGGCGGTGCTGCTCGCCGCGCACGGCCGGCCGGACCCGTTGCAGCGCACGCTGTCCGAGGGCGAGCGGGCGTTGCACGACGCGGGGATCGAGCTGCCGCCGCGCTACCACGCGGCGATCACGGCGCAGCAGAACCTCTCGCGGCGGACGCTGGCCGACCCGGTCGCGGTGCAGGACTGGCTGGACCTGTTCGAGTTCTCCGGCTCCCGGGTGGGGCCGGGGGTGCGGGCGCAGCTGGAGCTGGCCGACGACGACCGGCTGGCCGCGTACCGCGGCGTCCGGGTACCGACGCTGGTCGTCGGCTTCGCGGACGACATGGTGCTGCCGCCGCACCTGTCGCGGGAGGTCGCGGACGCGATTCCCGGCGCTCGTTACGTGGAGCTGGCGGACTGTGGCCACTTCGGATACCTGGAGCGGCCGGATGCAGTGAACGCGCTGGTCCTCGAGTTCGTGAGGGCTTGACCCTCCTCACGGTCGGTACCGGTCGAATCACTCGAAAGGCTCAACGGAGTCAGCAAGCGAGTTAGTTAGGCTCACCTTAGATCAGGCCAGGCGAGCCTGACACGCACGAAGGGGTCACCAGATGTCCGGCAATCCGTTCGACGACGACGAGGGCGTGTTCTACGCCCTGATCAACGACGAGGGCCAGTACTCCCTGTGGCCCACGTTCGCGGTCGTCCCCGCCGGGTGGACGGTCGTCTTCGGCGAGGCGTCACGGCAGGAGTGCCTCGACCACATCGAGGCGAACTGGACCGACATGCGGCCCAAGAGCCTGGTCGAGCAGATGGAGCGCGACGAACGCGAGCGCGCCGCCAGCGCCTGACCGCGATCCGTCCCGCACCCCGCAACCCGACAAGGACCCGCCGCGATGACCCCTGCCCTCGATCCCGTCCGCCGGACCGTGGGCCCGGTCGCCGATCCGCTCCTCGCGGCGGCGGCCCTCGCCCGCGCCGCGACCGGTCCCTACGTCGTCTACGAGCAGTCCAGGCGATGGACGTTCGCGTCCGGCGCGCGCGCCGAACTGACGATGGACGCCCGGGGGATCCGGCTCCGGACCGGATCGACGACCGTGGTCGAGCCGGTCGGCGACGAACCGCTCCAGCAGGTCTCGCGACTGCTCACGACCCTGCCCTTCGGACAGTGGCGGGCCGTCGGCTGGGCTGCGTACGAGCTGCACACCGTCGTCAGCGGGAACACCGCGATGGCCGGTGACCGACCCGTCCTGCACCTCGTCGTGCCGGAGCGCGAGGTCCGTCTCGACCCGGCCGGTGCCGAGCTCGCCGCGACCGACGACGCCGGGCTCGACGCCCTGGCCGCCGCCCTCGCCGCGACCGCCCCGACCCGTCCCCCCGGTGGAGCCATCGACGTCGCGGCGACCGGTGGTGAGGCCTACCGGGCCGCGGTGACCGCCGCCGTCCGTGACATCCGCGACGACCGGCTGCAGAAGGTCATCCTGTCGCGGGTCGTCCCGGTGCCCGACGAGATCGACCTCGTCGACAGCTACGTCGCGGGCCGCCGCGGCAACACCCCCGCCCGCTCGTTCCTGTTCGACCTCGGCGGGCTCGCGGCCACCGGCTTCAGCCCGGAGACGGTCGTCGAGGTCGGCGCCGACGGTCGCGTCTCGACCCAGCCGCTCGCCGGCACCCGCGCCCTCCTGGGTGACCCCGTCGCCGACCTGGCCCGCCGCGTCGAGCTGCTGGGCGATCCGAAGGAGATCTTCGAGCACGCCATCTCGGTGCGGCTCGCCCAGGACGAGCTCGCCGGCGTCTGCCGCGCCGACAGCGTGTTCGTCGAGGAGTTCATGAACGTCCAGGAGCGGGGCAGCGTGCAGCACCTCGCCTCCCGCGTCACCGGACGCCTCGCCGACGGCCGCAACGCCTGGCACGCGCTCGCCGCGCTCTTCCCCGCGATCACCGCGTCCGGCATCCCCAAGGCCCCGGCGTTCGAGCTGATCGCCGAGCACGAGGAGTACCCCCGCGGCCTCTACAGCGGCGCCGTCCTGTCGGTCGGCTGCGACGGCACGCTCGACGCGGCACTGGTGCTGCGCACCGTGTTCTCCCAGGACGGCCGGACCTGGCTGCGGGCGGGCGCGGGGATCGTCGCACCGTCCACACCGGAGCGGGAGTTCGAGGAGACCAACGAGAAGCTGCGCAGCATCTCGCGGTTCCTGGTCCCGGCGGCCACCCATCAGGAAGGACCTGCGCAGGTGACCGGACCCGATCTGACCGTCGAGGGGCTGCGGGCGACCGCTGCGGAGCTGACCGAGGAGGACGCCGAGACGATCGCCGCCGACGCCAACCTCTTCGAGCTGGGCCTGGAGTCGATCGCGCTGATGCAGCTCGTCGCGAGCTGGCGGCGTGCGGGCGTCGAGGTCAACTTCGCGGAGCTGGCCGAGACCCCGACCCTCGACGGCTGGTCGAAGCTGCTGTCGTCGCGGCGGGCCGAGGTCGTCGTCCCGGCCCCCGTCGTGCCCGCCGAACCGGCGTCCGAGGACTTCCCGCTCGCCACGCTGCAGCACGCCTACTGGATCGGCCGCTCACCCGCGCAGCGCCTCGGTGGCGTGGCCGCGCACCTGTACACGGAGTTCGACGGCGCCGACGTCGACGCCGAGCGCCTGGCCACCGCCCTGGAGCGGCTCGTCGCACGGCACGGCATGCTGCGCGCCGTCGTCACCGACAACGGCCGCCAGCACATCGCCCCGGCGTCGGGCTGGCGCGGGCTCACCGTGCACGACCTGCGCTCGGTCTCCGACGACGAGCGCGAGCGGCGCCTCGAGGAGGTCCGCGACGTCAACTCCCATCAGCTGCTGGACATCGAGTCCGGCGAGGTCTTCGCGACCGCGCTGAGCCTGCTGCCCGGCGGCCGCACCCGGCTGCACGTCGACGTCGACATGGTCGCCGCCGATGCCGTCAGCTACCGGATCATGCTGTCCGACCTCGCCGCGCTCTACAGCGCCGACGGCGACGACGCGGCCGCGGACCTCCCGTCGCTGGAGTACGACTACGCCCGCTACCGGGCCGCCCGTCCGAAGCTGCGCGCCGAGGCCCGCGAGCGGGCCGCCGCGTGGTGGCGCGACCGGCTCCCGACGCTGCCGGGCGCCCCGGAGCTGCCGGCCGCGCCGACGCCCGCCGGTGTCGTCGACCGTCCGTGGAGCACCCGCAGCACCCGGCGGTCGGTCGTACTGCCGGCGGCCGAGCGTTCCGCGCTGACCGACGCCGCCCGCGTGCACGGCCTCACCCCGGCGATGGTCGTCGCCACCGCGTTCGCCGAGATGATCGGCGCCTGGAGCTCGCAGCCGCGGTTCCTGCTCAACGTGCCGCTCTTCGACCGCGAGCCGGTGCACCCCGACGTCGTGCACGTCGTCGGCGACTTCACCGGGTCGGTGCTGCTGGAGGTCGACCTCACCGAGGAGCTGACCTTCGTCGAGCGCGCCCGCCGGGTCCAGGCCCGCATGCACGCCGACGCCGCCCACGCCGACTACACCGGCGTCGAGGTGCTGCGCGACCTCACCCGCAGCAGCGGCGAGCAGGTCGTCGCCCCCGTCGTGTTCACCAGCGCGCTCGCCCTGGGCGACCTGTTCGGCGCGGCCGTGCACGAGCAGTTCGGCGACCCGGTCTGGATCATCTCCCAGGGCCCGCAGGTCGTCCTCGACGCGCAGGTCACCGAGCTGGCCGGCGGGCTGCTCGTCAACTGGGACGCCCGCGTCGGCGAGCTGGCCGACGGCGTCGTCGACGCGATGTTCGACGCCTTCGCCGCGCTGGTGTCCCGGCTCGCCCACGACCCGGGGGCCTGGACCGCGCCGGTCGACGGGCTCGTCCCGCAGGCCGCCCTCGGCGCCCGCGCGGCCGTCAACGACACCGCCGCGCCCCGCAGCCACCGGCGTCTGCACGAGGGCTTCTTCGCCCACGCCGCCGCCGACCCGGCGGCCGTCGCGATCCTCGGCGCGCGCACCCTCACCTACGGCGAGCTGGCCGACGAGGCGCTGCGCATCGCCGCCGCACTCGTCGACCGCGGCGTCACCTCCGGTGACCCGGTGGCCGTCACGCTGCCCAAGGGTGCAGGCCAGGTCGCAGCCGTCCTCGGCGTGCTCGCCGCCGGCGGGGTGTACGTGCCGGTCGACGCCGCCCAGCCGCCTGCCCGCGCCGCCCGGATCGCGGCCGTCGCCGGGTACACCGTCGTCGTGGACGAGTCGTTCGTGCCCGCCGCACGCCCGCTCGCCGCACCCGTCGACGGCGCGGAGGAGGACCTCGCCTACGTGCTGTTCACCTCCGGCTCGACGGGCGAGCCGAAGGGGGTCGAGGTGCCGCACCGCGCGGCGATGACCACGATCGACGACCTCGTCGGCCGCTTCGGCATCGGACCGGCAGACCGCACCCTCGCGCTGTCCGGGCTCGACTTCGACCTGTCGGTGTTCGACCTGTTCGCACCACTGTCGGTCGGCGGCGCCGTCGTCACCACACCCGGCGACGACCGTCGCGACGTCGAGTCCTGGGGGCCGACGATCGCCGAGCACGGCGTCACGGTCCTCAACTGCGTCCCGCCGTTGCTCGACATGGTCCTGGCGTCGGGGGTCCCGCTGGGTGAGAGCCTGCGGCTGGTGCTGCTCGGCGGCGACCGGGTGGGCGTCGACCTGCCCGGTCGGCTCGCCGCCGCGGTGCCCGGCGCCCGGTTCGTGGGCCTCGGCGGTACCACGGAGACCGCGATCCACTCGACGGTGTGCGAGGTCGTCGACGCGGACGTCCCCGACGACTGGCGCTGCGTCCCCTACGGCACCCCGCTGTCCAACGTGGTCTGCCGCGTCGTCGACCAGCTCGGCCGCGACTGCCCGGACTGGGTACCCGGCGAGCTGTGGATCGGCGGCGACGGCGTCGCCCGCGGCTACCGCGGCGACACCGCCCGGACCGCCGACCGGTTCGTCTCCCACCAGGGCCGGAACTGGTACCGCACCGGCGACCTCGCCCGCTACCGCGGTGACGGCACACTCGAGTTCCTGGGCCGCAACGACAACCAGGTCAAGATCCGCGGCTTCCGGGTCGAGCTCGGCGAGGTCGAGGCGGCGCTGGCCGCGGTCACCGGAGTGACGGGTGCGGCTGCCGTCGTCGCGGGTACCTCGACGCTCGCCGCCGCCGTCGCCGGGGCGGGTCTCGACGCCGACGCGGTCCGCGAGGCCGTTCGCGACACCCTGCCGTCGCACATGGTGCCGGAGGAGGTCGTCGTCCTCGACGTGCTGCCGCTGACCGGCAACAACAAGATCGACCGCAAGGCCGTCCGGGAGCTCGCGTCGCAGGCGCTCGGGCGCGAGCCGGCCGCCGCGGAGCTCGCCCGGACACCCGTCGAGCGGGTCATCGCCGCGGTGTGGCGGGACGTGCTGGGCGTCGAGCAGGTCGGCGTGCACGACGAGTTCTTCGCCATCGGCGGCGACTCCGTGCTGGCCACGTCGATCGTGGCCGCACTGCGCGATGCCCTCGACACCCGGTCGGTGTCGGTGCGGTCGCTGTTCGGCGCGCCGACCGTCGCCGGGCTGGCCGCCGCGATGGTCGACGCCGAGGACGAGCCCGACCGGCTCGACGCGGTGGCCCACGTGTGGCTGGAGGTCGCAGAGCTGTCCGACGACGAGGTCGCCGCGATGCTGGCGGGGGCGGGCGAATGAGCGACCTCGCGGTCGGCTTCACGCCGTGGCCCTCCGAGCTCGCCGCCCGCTACCGCGAGGCCGGCTACTGGCGCGGCGAGACCCTCGGTGAGCTGCTGCGCACCTGGGCCGCGTCCCACCGCGACGCCCTCGCAGTGGTCGACGGGGAGCTGCGGCTCTCCTACGCCGAGCTCGACAAGCGCGTCGACGAGCGGGCCGCCGGGCTGGTGGCGCTCGGCATCGGCGCCGGCGACCGGCTCGTGCTGCAGCTGCCCAACACCGCCGAGCTCGTCGTCCTCACGTTCGCCCTGGCCCGCATCGGCGCCGTCCCGGTGATGGCGCTGCCTGCGCACCGGCGCACCGAGATCGAGCACCTCGCGGCGCTGTCGGAGGCGGTCGGCTACGTCGTCGCCGACTCCTTCCAGGGCTTCGACCACCGGACGCTGGCCGCCGAGATCGTCGAGCTCGTGCCCGGGATCGAGCACGTCCTCGTCGACGGCGACCCCGGCCCGTTCACCGCGCTCGGCTCGGTGACCGCTCCGGCGGCGGCCGAGACCCCGTTCGTCGACCCGGCCGGCATCGCGGTCCTGCTGATCTCCGGCGGCACCACCGGCAAGCCCAAGCTCATCCCGCGCACCCACGACGACTACGCGCTCAACGCCCGCGCCAGCGCCGAGGTCTGCGCGCTGACCGCCGACGACCGCTACCTCGTCGCCCTCCCCGCGGCGCACAACTTCCCGCTCGCCTGCCCCGGCATCCTCGGCGTCCTGGGGGTCGGCGGCACCGTCGTCATGTGCCCGGCGCCGAGCCCCGACGTCGCCCTGCCGCTGATCGAACGCGAGCGGATCACCGTCACCGCGCTCGTCCCGCCGCTGGCCCGGCTGTGGGCCGAGGCCGCGCCGTACGCGGGCGCCGACCTGTCGTCGCTGCGGCTGCTGCAGGTCGGCGGGGCGAAGCTCGACGCGGCGCTGGCCCGCCGGATCCCCGACGCGCTCGGCGCGCAGGTCCAGCAGGTGTTCGGGATGGCCGAGGGCCTGCTCAACTACACCCGTCTCGACGACCCGGCCGAGATCGTCGAGATCAGCCAGGGCCGGCCCCTGTGTGCCGACGACGAGATCCGGGTCGTCGACCCCGACGGGAACGACGTGGAGGTCGGTGAGCTCCTCACCAGGGGGCCGTACACCCTGCAGGGTTACTACCGCGTCCCCGAGTACAACGCGACGGCGTTCACCCCCGACGGCTGGTACCGCTCCGGCGACGTCGTGCGCGTCCTGCCGAGCGGGCACCTCGTCGTCGAGGGCCGGGTCAAGGACGTCATCAACCGCGGCGGGGAGAACGTGTCCGCCGGTGAGCTGGAGGAGTACCTGCTCGTCCACCCCGCGGTCGCCGCGGCCGCCGTCGTCGGGCTGCCCGACGAGACCCTCGGCGAGATCGTCTGCGCCGTCGTCGTGCCCGGCCCCGACGGGCCGCCGAAGCTCAAGGCGCTCAAGGCGTTCCTGGGGGAGCAGGGGCTCGCCAGGTTCAAGCACCCCGACCGGCTCGTCATCGTCGACGAGCTGCCGCTGACGGCCGTCGGGAAGATCAGCAAGCGCGACGTCGTGGAGCGGTTGAGCACGTGACGGCAACGACCGATCGTCAGGCCCTGCTGCGCCGGCTCCTCGCCGCACGCGGTCTCGCCCCGACGACCGTGGAGCACGACCTCGCCCCCGAGGGGGAGCTGTCCGCCGCCGAGCGGCGCATGTGGTTCTCCCAGCAGCTGGACCCGACGGGTGTAGTCGACAACCTGTGCCTGGCTTTCGACGTCGCCGGACCACTGGACGTGCCCGCCCTCGCGGCGGCGGTCGACGCGGTCGTGGATCGCCACGACGTGCTGCGGACGCTCTACCGCCCGGGCCCCGGGGGCGACCCGGTGCGTGCCGCCGGACCGGCGCCGCGGCTGCTCGTCGAGGTCGGCCCCGTCGACGCCGTCGCGACCGCCCTCGCGCGCCGCCCGTTCGATCTCGCGACCGAGCCGCCGCTGCGGGTCGCGCTCGTGGGCGCGACGCTCGTGCTGGTCGGGCACCACATCGCGTTCGACGACGCCGCCTGGGAGCTGTTCCTCGGCGAGCTGTCCACGGCGTACGCGGGCGGCTCACTGGGGGACCCGGTCCCGGTGCCGCACCACGAGCTGGCACGCCGGGCCCGCCACCAGCGCGACCCGGAGTTCTGGGCCGACGACCTGGCGTTCTGGCGTGACCGGGTCGCCCCCGTCGACGGGCCCGCCGCGGGTGCGGGCCGCGGTGGTGTCGCGATCCGTCCGCTGCCGGGCCTGGCCGCCCGGATGACCGAGATGGCCCGGGTGGAGGGCGCGACCGCGTTCATGGCCGGGCTCGCCGCCTTCGGTGCACTGCTCGCGCGGCTGCGCCACGGCGCCGATCACGTCGCTGTCGGATCCCCTGCGCTGCACCGGCCCGAGCCGGAGGACCGGCCCGTCGTGGGCTGCTTCCTCAACACGATCGTCCTCGACGTCGACGTGCACGACGGTCCGACGTTCCGTGAGCTCCTCCGCCGTGTCCGCGACGACGCGCTCGCCGCCTACGAGCACCAGGGCGTCCCGATCGACCTCGTCGTCGAGACCGTCCGGCCCGCCCGGCACTCCGGCCCCGCCCCGCTGTTCGACGCCCTGTTCGCGGTCCGCTCGGACCTGCGCCCGTCGCTCGATGGCGTGACGCTGCACCCGCGGCGCATCTCGTCGGGTGCCGCCGAGTTCGGGCTCTCGTTGTCGCTGGTCCGCGACGGCGACGAGTACGTCGCCGAGGCCGCGCACCGGCTCGACACCTGGTCCGCCGCCGAGGCCGACACGTTCCTCGACCGCTACGCCCGGCTGCTCGACGCCGCCCTGACCGACCCCGACACGCCCGTCGCCGACCTCCCCCTGCTGGCTCCGGGCGAGCGCTCACTCCTCCTCGACCTGGCCTCGGGCGCCGACACCGCTGTCGACGCCACGCTCCCCGACCTGTTCGAGGCCCAGGTCGCACGAACCCCGTCGGCCCCCGCGCTGCGGTTCGGCGACACCGAGTGGACCTACGCGCAGCTCGACGCCCGCGCCAACACGCTGGCCCGCGCGTTGGCGGAGCGCGGCTTCGGCACCGAGGACACCGTCGCGATCGCCCTGCCCCGCACCGACGACCTGGTCGTCGCCGTTCTGGGCGTCCTGAAGTCCGGCGCCGCGTACCTGCCGATCGACCCGGCCCATCCCGCCGCCCGCGTCGCGACCCTCCTGGCGGACGCCGGCGTGAGTGCCGCTGTGAGTGGTGATGGTCGTCATGGCGACCATCACCACTCACGAGTCTGGGCCGACTCGGGTGTGCCGGTCATCGAGGTCCCGACCGGTGCCGATCGCGACGCCCCGGCCCGCGTCCGCCCGCTCCACCCCGCGAACGCCGCGTACACGATCCACACCTCCGGCTCGACCGGCTCGCCCAAGGGCGTCCGGGTGCCGCACCGCAACGCCGCCGCGCTCGCGAGCTGGGCGATCGCCGAGCTCGGCCCGGAGCGCCTGGCACGCACCGTGTTCTCGACGTCGCTGAGCTTCGACGTGTCCGTCTTCGAGCTGTTCGCGCCGCTCCTGTGCGGCGGCCGGGTCGAGATCGTCCGCGACGTCCTCGCCGCAGGCTCGGCCACCGACCCCACGCTCGTGTCCGGCGTCCCGACGGCCGTCGCCGCCCTCCTCGACGCCGGCGACCTCCCCACCGCGCCCACGTTCGTCCTCGCCGGCGAGGCCCTGCCCGCCGGGCTGGCGACGGCGTTGCAGGACCGGGGTCGCGAGGTCCGCAACTTCTTCGGCCCCACCGAGACCACCGTCTACAGCACCGCCCACACCGTCGCCGGTGAGGACGTGCGCATCGGGCGGCCCGTCCACAACACCCGGACCCACGTCCTGGACGAGCGGCTGGAACCGGTGCCCGTCGGCGTCGTCGGCGAGCTCTACCTCGGCGGCACCCAGCTCGCCCGCGGCTACAGCGGGCAGCCGGGCCTGTCGGCGGGGCGGTTCGTCGCCGACCCGTTCGGGCCGCCCGGGTCCCGCCTCTACCGGACCGGCGACCTGGTGCGCCGTGACGACACCGGCGCCCTGGAGTACCGGGGCCGCGCCGACGACCAGGTCAAGATCCGCGGCTTCCGCATCGAGCCGGGTGAGGTCGCCGCCGCGCTCGGGGCGCTGGCGGGCGTCGCGCACGCCGCCGTCGTCGCCCGCGAGGTGCGGCCCGGGGAGAACGCGCTCGTCGGCTACGTCGTGCCGGCGACCCTCGACCCGGCCGGACTGCGTCGCGCACTGGCGCAGACGGTGCCCGAGCATCTCGTCCCCGTCGCGATCGTTCCGCTCCCCGCGCTCCCCGTCACGTCCAACGGCAAGCTGGACCGCCGCGCCCTGCCCGCACCCGATCTCGCCTGCCCGACCGCCGCCCGGGCGCCGCGCGGGCCGCGCGAGGAGCTGCTGTGCGCGGTGTTCGCGGAGGTCCTGGGCGTCGACGCCGTCGGCCCCGACGACGACTTCTTCGCCATCGGCGGGCACTCGCTGCTCGCCACCCGGGTCGCCGCGCGGGTGCGGGCCCGGCTCGGCGTCGAGCTCGGCGTCCGCGCGCTGTTCGAGGCCCCGACGGCCGCCCGGCTCGCCGCTGCCCTGCCCGGGGGTGCGCCGGCCCGGCCGCCGCTGCGCCGCGCCCCCGACGACGCCGGCCCGGCCCCGCTCTCGTTCGCCCAGCAGCGCCTGTGGTTCCTCCACGAGCTGGAGGGCCCGAGCACCACCTACAACCTGCCGACGGTGCTGCGGCTGCGCGGCAGCCTGGACGAGGCCCGCGTCGCCGCTCTGACCGCGGCCGTCGACGACGTGGTCGCCCGGCACGAGCCGCTGCGCACGGTCGTCGGCGCCGGTCCCTCCCAGACCGTCCTGCCGGTGGGGACACCCCTGCGGGTCTCGCGGGTGGCGGCCGGAACCGCGCTCGATGCGGCCCGCGACGCCGTCCGGCACACGTTCGACCTCGCCGTCGAGCCGCCGCTGCGCGCCACGCTGGTCACCGACGGCGACGAGCACCTGCTGGTCCTGCTGCTGCACCACATCGCCACCGACGACTGGTCGACCCGCCCGCTGCTGCGCGACCTCGCGACGGCGTACACCGCCCGCCTCGGCGGCGACGCCCCACGGTGGACGCCGCTGCCGGTGCGCTACGCCGACCACGCCCGCTGGCAGCGCGCGTCCTACGACGCCCGCGCCGACGACCTGCGTGCCTTCTGGGCCGACGCGTTGCGCGGCGTCCCCGAGGAGATGACGTTCCCGTCGCCCGTCCCGCGCCCGGACGCTCCGCGCCACCGCGGTGAGATGACGGTCCTGCCGGTGCCCGCCGGGCTGCCGGAGCGGGTGCGCGAGGTCGCCGTCGCGACCGGGACCAGCCCGTTCATGGTGTTCCAGGCCGCGCTGTCGGTGTTGTTGTCGACGCTGGGGGCCGGGCCGGACGTCGTGCTCGGGACGCCCGTCGCGGGCCGTGCCGAGGAGAGTCTCGACGACGTCGTCGGTTTCTTCGTCGGGACGCTCGCGCTGCGCACCGACCTGCACGGCGACCCGACGTTCCGCGAGGTCCTCGGCCGCGTCCGTGCCGCCGACCTCGCCGCCTTCGACCACGAGGACGCGCCGTTCGACCGCGTCGTCGACGCCGTGCTGCCCGACCGCACCGCGGCGCTGCACCCGCTGTTCCAGGTCATGCTGTCCTACCAGCCCGCCCCCGCCCCGGGAGAGCTCGCCGGGTTCGACGTGGAGCGGGTGCTCGTCGGCGCGGGAGCCGCGAAGTTCGACGTGCTCGTCAACGTCCTCGAGCGTGCCGGCGACCCCGGCCTCGACCTGCTGGTCGAGTACGACGTCGACCGCTACACCGCCGCCGACGTCGACCGGATCGTCGCCCGGCTGCACCGGCTGCTCGCCGCGGCCGTCGCCGACCCCGACGCACGGCTGTCCACACTGGACGTCCTCTCCGGGGACGAGCGGGCGGCGATCCTGGCGCGCACCGGTGACGTCGTGGCCGTCCCCGCGGCGACGCTGCCCGAGCAGGTCGCTGCCCAGGCGGCACTGACCCCGTCTGCCGTCGCGCTCGTGTCGGGCACGCGGGAGCTCACCTACGCCGAGCTCGACGCCCGGGTCGCCCGGCTCGCGGGCTGGCTGGCGGGCCGCGGTGTCGGTGCCGGGGACGTGGTGGGCCTGCTGCTCCCGCGGTCGGTCGATCTCGTGGTCGCCCTGCACGCCGTCCTGCGGGCGGGCGCCGCGTACCTGCCGCTGGACCCCGACCACCCCGCCGACCGCATCGCGTTCATGATCGACGACGCCGCGCCGGCCGCGGTCCTGACGACGCGCGGCGACCTGCGCCGAGTTCGACACCGGGGCTCGAACGAGGGCCCCGGATCAGCCGTGGTTCCGAACTCGCCGGTCGAGTTCGTGGCTCTCGACGACGCCGAGGTCGCAGCCGTGGTCGCCGCGACCGCCGGGCTCGACCGGGCTCGCGCCCGCCCCGGCGACGCCGCCTACGTCATCTATACGTCCGGCTCGACCGGACGCCCCAAGGGCGTGGTGGTGGAGCACGCGGCGATCGGGAACCGGATCGCCTGGATGCAGGCCGCGTACCCGCTGGACGGGTCCGACCGGGTGCTGCTCAAGACGTCGGCCAGCTTCGACGTGTCGGTGTGGGAGTTCTGCTGGCCGCTCGCGGTCGGGGCGGGCCTGGTCGTCGCCGAGCCCGACGGCCAGCGCGACCCGTCGTACCTTGCCTGTCTCGTCGAGACCGGGCGCGTGACGACGGCGCACTTCGTCCCGTCCATGCTGGACGCCTTCCTGGCGGGTGCGGACGTCGCCGCGCTGACCGGGCTACGCCGGGTGTTCTGTTCCGGGGAGGCCCTGCCCGCGCCGACGGCACAGGCGTTCCGGGCCGTGAGCGGCGCGGTGTTGCACAACCTCTACGGCCCGACCGAGGCCGCGGTCGACGTGACGTTCCACGAGGTCACCGCCGCCGACACCGACGTGGTGCCGATCGGGCGCCCGGTGTGGAACACCCGGACCTACGTCCTTGACGACGCACTGCGCCTCGTCCCCGACGGCGTCCCCGGCGAGCTGTACCTCGGCGGCGTCCAGCTGGCCCGGGGCTACGCCGGGCGACCCGGACTCACCGCGTCGCGCTTCGTCGCCTCACCGTGGGGCCGGCTCTACCGCACGGGTGACGTCGTCGCGTGGGTCGACGGTGAGCTCGTCTACCAGGGCCGGTCCGACGACCAGGTCAAGATCCGCGGGTTCCGCATCGAGCCCGGCGAGATCGCGGCGGTCCTCACCGGGGCGCCCGGTGTGGCGCGCGCGGTCGTCGTCCCGCGCCACGGCCGCCTGATCGCGTACGTGGTACTCACCGACGCCGCATCCGACGAGCCCACCGAGGTCGTGAGTGGCGATGGTCGCCACAGCGACCATCGCCACTCACAGGTGCTCGAGTACGCCGCGGCCGTGCTGCCCGAGTACATGATGCCGTCGGCGGTCGTCGTGCTCGACGACATCCCGACCACCGTCAACGGCAAGCTCGACCGCGCCGCCCTGCCCACGCCGACGGTCTCCGGCAGGAGCCGCGCACCACACGGACCGGTCGAGGAGGCCCTCGCCGCTGCGTTCGCGCAGGTGCTGGGGGTCGAGGCGATCGGCGCCGACGACTCGTTCTTCGTCCTCGGCGGCGACAGCATCCTGTCGATCCAGCTCGTGGCCGCCGCCCGCGCGGCCGGCGTCACCGTCACACCGCGTGAGGTGTTCGAGCGGCGCACCGTGGCGGGCCTGGCGGCCGTCGCCCGCACCGCGGTCGCCGACGCGGGGCCGCAGCTCGACCCGGTCGGCCCGATCGAGCCCACCCCGGTCCAGCGCCGGCTGCTCGCCCGGGGCGGGACGTTCACCCGCTTCGGCCAGGCCGCGGTGCTGCACGTTCCCTCCGACCCGGCGGTCGCCGCCGCGGCGGTGCAGGCCCTCGTCGACCATCACGACGTCCTGCGGTCCCGGCTCGACGGTGACCGCCTCGTGGTCGCACCGTCGGCGCAGGTCGCGGTGGCTGTCGAGGACGGCGCCGACCTCGACCGGGCCGACCTCGACCGGGCCGACCTCGACCGGGCGGTGGAGGACGCGGCCGACCGGCTCGACCCCGCCGCCGGAGTGATGCTCGCCGTCACCCATCTCGTCGAGGGTGACCGGGCGTGGCTCGTCGTCGTGGCGCACCATCTCGTCGTCGACGGGGTGTCGTGGCGGATCCTGCTCGACGACCTCGCCCGCGCCGCCCGCGGTGAGGCCCTGCCGCCCGTCCCGACGTCGATGCGGCACTGGGCCGCGGGCCTCGCTGCGGCCTCCGCCGAGGACGAGCGCGACGTGTGGCGCGACGTCGTCGCCGGACCCGATCCGCTGCTCGGCGACCGCCCACTCGATCCGGCGACCGACACGGCCACCGCGACCGTCGAGGTCACGGTCGACGGTCCCGACGCGGCCGCGCTGCTCGGTGCGCTGCCGGCTGCCCAGCACGCCGGTGTCGACCACGTGCTGCTCACCGCGCTGGCACTGGCCGCGACCCGCTGGCGCCGTGAGCGCGGCGTCGAGGTCTCCGACCTGCTCGTCGCCGTCGAGGGGCACGGCCGCGAGGAGGACGTCGTCGCGGGCGTCGACCTGTCGCGCACCGTCGGCTGGTTCACCAGCCTGTTCCCCGCCCGGCTGCCCGCCGACCCGCGTACCGGGTTCGACGGCGCGGCCGGGACCGTCGCCGCGCTGCGGGCCGTCAAGGACACGATGCGGGCGTTGCCGCGCAACGGGATCGGCTTCGGCCTGCTCGATGTTCCGGGCGCCGAACCGCAGATCGGGTTCACCTACCTCGGCCGGATGCCCCGGCCTGTCGCGCACGGCGACTGGAGCCCCGCCGCCGCGCTGCGCGGCACCGTCGACCCCGGGCAGCCCGCGGCGGCGGTCGTCGACGTCGTCGCGCTCGCGGAGGACGGTCCGGACGGCCCCACGCTGCGCGCCGGCTGGACGTTCGCCACCGGCCTGCTCGACGAGGCCGCCGTCCGTCGGTTCGCGGCACTGTGGACGGACGCGCTGCGCGCCCTCGCCGCGACCGTCGCCGACCCGGCGCTGGCCGGGCGCAGCCCGTCGGACCTGCCGCTCGTCGCGGCGACCCCGGAGTCGGTGCGGCGCTGGGAGGCCCGCTACCCCGAGCTCGTCGACGTGCTGCCGCTCACGCCGTTGCAGCAGGGGCTCGTGTTCCATGCGGGCGAAGGTGTCGACCCGTACATCGTGCAGCTCGCGCTCGACCTCGACGGCCCGCTGCGGCCCGCCGACCTGCGCGCGGCCGCCGACGAGCTGGTCCGCCGCCATCCCGCGCTGCGCACGGTGTTCCCCGCCGGGGACGACGTCGCCGTCGTGCTCGCCACCGCACCGCCGCGGTTCGTGGAGACCGACGCGGACCTCGACGCGGCAGCCGCCGCCGACCGCGCCGAGCCGTTCGACCTCGCCACCCCGCCGCTGCTGCGGATCCTGCTGGCGCGCACCGGCCCTGACCGGCACCGGCTCGTCGTCACGCACCATCACGTCGCCCTCGACGGCTGGTCGCTGCCGATCGTCGTGCGCGAGCTGCTGGCGCTGCACGACGGCGCGGCGCTGCCCGCCGCCCGCCCGCACCGCGACCTGCTCGTCCACCTCGCCGGCCGCGACCGGGCCGCCGCCGAGGACGCCTGGCGCGCCGCCCTGTCCGGGATCGAGGAGCCGACGCGGCTCGTCCCCGACGCCGGCTCGGTCGACCTCCCCGACACCCACACCGTCGAGCTCGACGCCGCGGCGACCGCGCGACTGCATGCCACGACCCGCGAGCACGGGGTCACGCTGGGCACTTTCGTGCAGGTCGTGTGGGGTGCGCTGCTCGGCGCGCTGACCGGCCGCGACGACGTCGTGTTCGGCACGACCGTCTCCGGTCGCCCCGCCGACCTCCCGGGCGCCGAGGCCACGATCGGACTGTTCGTCAACACCGTGCCCGTCCGGGTGCGCCTGCACCCCGCCGAGACGGTCGCCGACCTGCTCGCGCGGGTCCAGGCCGAACAGGTCGCGCTGCTCGAGCACCAGCACCTCGGCCTCGCCGACACCCAGCGCATCGCCGGAGCCGGGGAGCTGTTCGACACGCTGACCGTCGTCGAGTCCTACCCGGTCGACACCGGTGCGGGTGCGGGGCTGCGGATCGTGGCCGCCGACGCGCACGACGCCACGCACTATCCCGTCACCGTCATGGTGCTGCCCGGCGAGCGGCTGCGCATCGACCTGCGCCACCGCGGCCTCGGGGCGGCCCGGGCCGCCGAGCTGGGCGAACGTCTTCTGTCGGTCGTCGAGCAGGTCGTGGCCGCGCCTCAGGCCCGGGTCGCGACGCTCGACGTCCTGGGCGCCGCCGAGCGCACCCGGATCCTGGCGCGCCGGGGCGACGACGTCACCGTCGACGAGGCGACGCTGCCCGCGCAGGTCGTGGCGCAGTCGGCGCAGACCCCGTCGGCGATCGCGCTGGTCGCGGGCGAACAGGAGCTGACCTACGCCGAGTTCGACGCGCGGGTCGCGCGCCTCGCCGGATGGCTCGCGGGCCGCGGGATCGGGCGCGGGGACATCGTCGGGCTGCTGCTGCCGCGGTCGGTCGACCTCGTCGTCGCGCTGCACGCCGTGCTGCGGGCGGGATCGGCGTACCTGCCACTGGACCCCGAGCACCCCGCCGACCGCATCACGTTCATGATCGACGACGCCGCGCCCGCCGTGGTCCTGACCACGGCCGACCTGCGCCGAGTTCGACACCAGGGCTCGGAACAGGGCCCCGGATCAGCCGTGGTGTCGAACTCGCCGGTCGAGTTCGTCGTGCTCGACGAGGTCGCGGCCGAGGGCGCCCCGGAGCTCCCTCGCTCGCTCGCCCGGCGCGGCGACGCGGCGTACGTGATCTACACGTCCGGTTCCACAGGCCGGCCCAAGGGCGTCGTGATCGAGCACGCGGCGATCGCGAACCGGATCGCGTGGATGCAGGGCGCACACCCGCTCGACGACACCGACCGGGTGCTGCTCAAGACCTCGGCGAGCTTCGACGTGTCGGTGTGGGAGTTCTGCTGGCCGCTCGTGGTCGGGGCCGGGCTGGTCGTCGCCGACCCGGGCGGGCAGCGCGACCCGGCGTACCTGGCTTACGTGATCGCGTCCTCGGGCGTGACGACGGTGCATTTCGTGCCGTCCATGCTGGATGCCTTCCTCGCCGGTGCCGACGTGGCTGCGCTGACCGGGCTGCGGCGGGTGTTCTGCTCGGGCGAGGCCCTGCCCGCGCGGACCGCGCAGGCGTTCCGCGCGGTGAACGGGGCCGGGCTGCACAACCTCTACGGCCCGACCGAGGCCGCCGTCGACGTCACGTTCCACGAGGCCACCGCGACCGACACCGACACCGTCCCGATCGGGCGTGCGGTCTGGAACACGCAGCTCCACGTCCTCGACGACGCGCTTCGCCCCGTGCCCGACGGCGTCCCCGGCGAGCTGTACCTCGGCGGCGTCCAGCTCGCCCGCGGCTACCTGAACCGGCCGGGGCTCACGGCGTCGCGGTTCGTCGCGTCGCCGTGGGGCCGGCTGTACCGCACCGGTGACGTGGTCGCGTGGGTGGACGGCGAGCTGGTCTACGAGGGCCGGTCCGACGACCAGGTCAAGATCCGCGGGTTCCGGATCGAGCCGGGCGAGATCGCGGCGGTCCTCGCGAGGGCGCCGGGCGTGGCCCGCGCGGTCGTCGTGCCCCGGGACGGGCGCCTGATCGCCTATGTGGTGCTCACCGACCCCGCTCCCGCGGAGCCCACCGACCCCGCTCCCGCGAGGCCGACCGACCCTGTGAGTGGCGATGGTGGCTACAGCGACCACCGCCACTCACGAGTGCTCGAGTACGCCGCAGCCGCGCTGCCGGAGTACATGGTGCCGTCGGCGGTTGTCGTGCTCGACGTCATCCCGACCACCGTCAACGGCAAGCTCGACCGCGCCGCCCTGCCCGCGCCGGTTCTCGAGGGCCGGGGCCGTGCGCCCGAGGGCATCGTCGAGGAACTGGTCGCAGGCGTGTTCGCGCAGGTCCTCGACCTGGACGGGATCGGGGCCGACGGCTCCTTCTTCGACCTGGGTGGGGACTCGCTCTCGGCAACGCGCGTCGTGTCCCGGCTGCGCACGGTCTTCGACGTCGACCTCGGCGTCCGGACCGTGTTCGACCACCCGACCGTCGCCGCGCTCGGCCGGGCGGTCGAGGCCGCCACCGGTCGCCCGGCCCGGCCCCCGGTGCGCCCGCAGCCCCGGCCCGCGCAGGTGCCGCTCTCGTCGGCACAGCAGCGGCTGTGGTTCCTGCACCGCCTCGAAGGCCCGAGCACGGCGTACACGATCCCGTTCGTCGCGACGTTGCGCGGCCCGCTGGACGTGTCCGCGCTGGCCGCCGCCTTCGACGATGTCGTCGAGCGCCACGAGGCCCTGCGCACGGTGTTCCCCGAGATCCGGGGGGTGCCGCACGCCGTGGTACTGGACGACCGGGGGAGCCGGCCGCGGCTGGCCCGCGAACAGGGCGACCCCGCGCGCACCTTCGCGATCGAGACCGACGCACCCGTGCACGCCACGCTGGAGCGGGTCGCCGACGACGAGCACGTCCTCACCCTGGTCGTGCACCACATCGCCGCCGACGCCTGGTCGGCCGCGCCGCTGCTGCGCGACCTCGCGACCGCCTACCGGGCCCGCGCCGCCGGCGAGGAGCCGCGGTTCGCGCCGTTGCCCGTGCAGTACGTCGACCACACGCTGTGGCAGCGCGACGCGCTGGGCGAGGAGTCCGACCCGGCGAGCCGCGCCGCGGAGCTGGTCCGCTTCTGGACGACGACGCTCGACGGCCTGCCGCCCGAGCTCGACCTGCCCCGCGACAGGGTGCGCTCGGCCGCCCCCGGGTACGCGGGTGGCACGGTCACGTCCACCGTCGACGACGACGTCCGCACCGGCCTGCGCCGGCTGGCCCGCGAGGCCGGGGCCAGCGCGTTCATGGTCGAGCGGGCCGCCGTCGCGGCGCTGCTGCACCGGCTCGGCGCCGGGACCGACATCCCGCTCGGCAGCCCGGTCGCCGGACGCACCGACGCCGCGCTCGACGACGTCGTCGGCCTGTTCGTCAACACGCTGGTGCTGCGGGCCGACCTGTCCGGGGACCCGACGTTCGCCGAGCTCGTCGGCCGCGTCCGGGATGCCGACCTGGCCGCGTTCGAGCACCAGGACCTGCCGTTCGAGCGGCTCGTCGAGCTGCTCGCCCCCGACCGCGACCTGCGCCGGCATCCGCTGTTCCAGACGATGGTCACCCATGTCGCGGGTGACCCGACCGCGGGCGCGCTCGACCTGCCCGGCGTCGCCGTCGAGTCCGTGCCGGTCGACCTGGGCGTCGCGAAGTTCGACCTGACCGTCGAGTTCACCGACGACACTGACGGGCTGCGCGTGGCCGTCGAGTACAGCGCCGACGTGTTCGACGACGCCGGGGCCCGCGCGCTGGCCGAGCGGCTGACCGCGCTCCTGGCGCAGGTCGTCGCCGACCCGGCGCGGCGCGTCGGTGACCTCGACGTCCTGCTGGCCGGGGACCCACGAGCCGTGGGCACCGACCCGACGACGGCCGGGCCGACCGTCCCCGAGCTCGTCGCCGCCCGCGTCGCCGACATGCCGGACGTTCCCGCGCTCACCCTCGCCGCCACCGGCGAGACGCTGACCTGGCGCGAGCTGGGGTCGCGCGCATCGCGTGTCGCGGCGCACCTGCGCGGCCGCGGCATCGGGGCCGAGGACGTCGTCGCGCTCCGCATGCCACGCGGCGCCGACCTGGTCGCGGCCCTGTTCGGGGTGCAGCTCGCCGGCGCGGCGCCCGTCGTCGTCGACCCGGGTCTGCCGGCCGAGCGGATCGCGTTCCTGCTCGACGACGCCCACCCGGCCGTGGTCCTCGACGCACTCCCTGCACTCCCGACCGAGGACGCGGCCCTCACCGAGGTCATGAGTGGCGATGGTCGCCATGGCGACCATCGCCACTCACAGGCGTACGTGATCTACACGTCCGGCTCGACGGGGACGCCCAAGGGCGTCGTCGGGACGCATGCGGGGCTCGCCGCGCTGTACGCCGCGCACACCGGGCCCGGCGGCGTCATCGCGGCCGCGCGGGAGCGGGCGGGCGGGCGGCGGCTCCGGGTCGGGCACACCGCGTCGTTCGGGTTCGACGCCTCCTGGGACCCGCTGCTGTGGATGCTCGACGGCCACGAGCTCGTGCTGTTCGGCGACGACGAGATCCGCGAGCCCGAGCTGCTGCTCGGCGGCATCCAGCGCCATCGCCTCGACTACGTGGACCTCACCCCGACACACCTGGAACAGCTCGGCGACCTCGGCCATCAGCCGCTGGTCATCGCCATGGGCGGGGAGAAGATCACCCCCGCGCTGCGGGAGCGCTTCGCCGCGCGCGACGACGTCATCGTCGCCGACCTGTACGGGCCCACCGAGGCGACCGTCGACACCTACCTGTGGCGCCGCGACGCCGACGGCACCGCCGGCCCCACCCCGGGCACCCGCGCACTGCTGCTCGACGAGCGGCTGCGGCCCGTGCCGACCGGCGTCACGGGTGAGCTGTACCTGGGCGGGCCGCAGCTCGCCCGCGGCTACCTCGGGCGACCGGGCCTGACCGCGGCGCGGTTCGTCGCCGACCCGCACGGCGCCCCCGGCGACCGGCTCTACCGCACGGGCGACCTGGGCCGCTGGGCCGGCGACGGCACGCTGCTGCTCGGGGGCCGCTCCGACGACCAGGTCAAGCTGCGCGGCTTCCGCATCGAGCCCGGTGAGATCGACGCGGCGCTCACCGCGCAGCCGGGCGTCACGGCGGCGGCGACGATCGTCGTGGACGGGGCCCTCGCCTCCTTCGTGACCGGCACCGCCGACGCTGCGTCCGTCAGGAACCAGCTGACGACGACGCTGCCGGCCCACATGGTCCCGGCCACGGTCACGGTGCTGGACGCGTTGCCGCGCACCGCGAACGGCAAGCTCGACCGGGCGGCACTCGTCCCGGCTCGGACCGCCGCGGGAGGACAGCAGCCGGCGACCCCGCTGGAGGAGCTGCTCTGCCGGCTCGTCGGCGAGGTCCTCGGCGCTCCGCCGGTCGCCGCGGACGCCGACTTCTTCACCCTCGGCGGGGACAGCATCGTCTCGATCCAGCTGGTCAGCCTGGTGCGCGAGAACGGCTTCGCCGTGCGCGTGCAGGACGTGTTCGAAGCCCGCACCCCGGCCGGGATCGCCGGCCGCGCCCGCACCACAGAGGCCCCGACGGCGTCCGACGACGGCACCGAGCCCTTCCCGCCGACGCCGATCATGCGCGACCTGCTCGACGAGGACGGTCCCGACTCGCGGCTGACACAGTCGGTCGTGCTGCGGCTGCCCGACGACGTCGACCGGACGGCACTCGACGTGGCGCTGACCGGGCTCGTCGAGGCGCACCCGATGCTGCGGGTGCGGGTCCGGCCCGATGCCCTCATGGAAGCGGGCCACGCACAGCCTGTCACGGCCGACGACCGCGCCGACCTGGCCGGAGCCCACGAGGACGCGATCGACGCACTGTCCACACACGACGGACGCATGCTCGCCGCACGCGTCGTCGGCGACCGCCTCGTGCTGGTCGCCCACCATCTCGCGGTCGACGCCGTCTCCTGGCGGATCCTCGTCCCGGAGCTGGCCGAGCGGTACGCCGCGGCGACGCAGGGACGGGCGCCGCGGGTCACGGCCGAGCGCACGTCGTTCTCCCGTTGGGCGCGCACCCCGGAACACAGTCGGAAGGACCCGGCGCCGGGTCCCGACCCGCTCGACGTCGACGGCCCCCGGGCCGCCGGCACCGGCGTGCACCACCTCGAGACGCCGCTGCCCGACCTGGGCGGGCGCACGGTCCGCGACGTGCTGTTCCTCGGCTTCGCGACGGCGCTGGGCGAGCACCGCCGCCGGCTGCGGCCGTGGGAGCGCGACACCGCCGTCAGGTTCGACGTCGAGGCCCACGGCCGCACCGACCGGGCGGGCCTGGACGTCTCCGCGACCGTCGGCTGGTTCACGACCCTGTCGCGGCTCGTCGTCGACCCGGCCACAGGGTGGGTGCCGGACGACGCAGGGCCCGCGGAGAAGTCGGGGGCCCTGCTCAACTACCTCGGCCGCTACGGCGAGCCCGACGACGCGCCCTGGAACGTCGTCCCCGCCGACACCGACGCGGTGCACGCCGGCGCCGCCGTCCCGCTCTCGCACGACCTGTCCGTCGACGTCGCGGTCCACGACCGCCCGACCGGTCCCGTGCTCGCCGCGTCGCTGCGGTGGCGTGCCGGCGGCCCGGCACCCGACGACGTCGTCCGGATCGCCGACGGCTGGGTCAGGGCCGTCCGCGACATCGCCGCCCGGCCACCCGCCGGTGCGGGTGCCGCGCCCACCCCGGGCCCGGCACTCGAATCCCTGTCCCGGTCCGAGCTCGACGAGCTCGAACTGGAGTTCGAGGACTGACCGATTCCCGAGGAGAACATTCCCGTGTCCACCAAGCTCAGCCGACCCGCCAGACGGGTCCGCCGCACGATCGCCGGTGCGGCGATCGCCGTGGCGACGCTCGCCGTTGCCGCCTGTGGCGGCGGGTCCACCGGGGGCGCCCCCGCAACGACCTCGGCACCCGCCGCGGCGGCCGGGGACTCGTTCCCGGTCACGATCACGCACAAGTTCGGCACCACGACGGTCCCGGCCGCCCCGACGCGGATCATCGCGCTCGGCAAGATCGACGCCGAGGCGGCGATCTCGCTGGGGGTCACGCCGATCGCCACCTCGTCCGGCCTCGACACCTACCCGTGGCTCGACGCGGAGCTCAAGAGGGCGAACAGCGTCACCCTCGCCGACGACGCCGGCACCCCGATCGAGCAGGTCGCCTCGCTCAAGCCCGACCTGATCATCGCGATGGACACCACCGACCAGGCCGGTTACGACGCGCTCGCCGCGATCGCGCCGACCCTGACGTCGGAGAAGGAGCGGTTCAGCTACTCCTGGCAGGACTTCACCCGCTACGTCGGCAAGGCGATGGGCAAGTCCGCCGAGGCCGACAAGGTCGTCACCGACACCGAGGCCGAGATCGCCGCGATCAAGGCAGCCAACCCGGCCATCGCGGGCAAGACGTTCTCGCTGAGCTACCTGTCCAAGGACTACCCGCTGGTCCGCTACAAGGACACCGACCAGGCCGTCCAGTTCTTCACCAGCCTCGGCATGAAGCGCACCGCCTCGCTCGACCCGATCGCCTCCGGCCAGATCACGCTGCAGGACGACTACCTGTCGCTCGAGCAGCTGAACATGCTCGACGCGAACGTCGTCGTCACCGGCTTCGGGACCCCCGAGGACAAGGCGTTCTTCGACTCGAACCGCGTCTTCACCAGCATGAACGCGTTCCAGAAGAAGGCCGTCGTCGAGCTGGACACGGCGCAGATCGGGCAGGTCTTCCTACCGTCCGCGCTGGGCAACGTCGCCGTTCTGGAGCAGATCGCCCCGCTGCTGTCGAAGGCGGCGCAGGCAGGCGCCTGACCGTTTCCCCGGGACCCGTGTGGTCGCTGATCCGCGACCACACGGGTCCGGCATGCCCGTGATCGACACCCACGATCGACCCGAAGGTGACTCCACCAGCATGAGCACGAAGAAGATCGAGGACGTCCTGCCGCTCGCGCCACTGCAGTCGGGACTGCTGTTCCACGCGCTGCTCGACCAGGCCGGACCCGACGTCTACGTGTCGCAGCTGGTGCTCGACATCGCCGGTGACCTCGACGTCGAGCGGCTGCGCGCGGCCGCCGACGCGGTCGTCGCCCGGCACACCGCGCTGCGGACGGGTTTCCGCACCCGCCGCACCGGCGAGCACGTCCAGGTCGTCCTCGCCCGCGCGAGCGCCCCCTTCACCCTTGTCGACGACGGTGCGCAGTGGGACGAGGTCGTCGCCACGGACGCGGCCACCCGGTTCGACCTCGCCGCGCCGCCGCTGGTCCGGTTCACCGTCGCCCGCACCGGTCCTGAGCGCCACCGCCTCCTGATGTCCAACCACCATCTCGTGCTCGACGGCTGGTCGGGCCCGCTCGTGGCTGCCGACCTCCTCGCCGCCTACGCGGGTGAGACGCTGCCGCCGGTCCGCCCGTTCCGCGACCACCTCGCCTGGGTCGCCGCGCAGGACCACGACGCCGGGCTCGCCGCCTGGCGGTCCGCCCTGGCCGGGATCACCGAGCCGACGCGGATCGTCCCCGCCGCGCAGGGCCGCCCGCCGGTCCGCTCCGCCGAGGTCCCCGTCGAGGTGCCCGCCGGTCTCGACGCCCTCGCCCGCGCGCACGGGGTCACCCTCAACACCGTCGTCCAGACCCTGTGGGGGCTGTTGCTCGCCCGGCTGACCGGGCGCGACGACGTCGTGTTCGGGGCGACCGTGTCGGGTCGCCCGCCGGAGCTCGAGGGCGTCGGGTCGATGGTCGGGCTGTTCATCAACACGCTGCCCGTGCGGGTGCGGCCGGAGCCGTCGGCGACGCTCGGGGGCCTGCTGCGCACCGTCCAGGACGAGCAGTCGCGGCTGCTGGGCCACCAGTTCCTGCCGTTGTCGCAGGTGCAGGGCCTGGCCGGGGTGGGGGAGCTGTTCGACACCCTCACCGTGTTCGAGTCCTACCCCGTCGATGTGGACGCCCTCGACGACCTGCAGGCCCGCGCCGGGCTGCGGGTCACCTCGGTGCCCGCGGGCGACGCGACGCACTACCCGCTCTCGCTGGTCGCGGTCGACGAGGGCGGGCTGCGGCTGACCCTGCAGTACCGGCCGGACGTCGTCCCCGTGGAGGGCGCCGCGGAGATCGCCGGCCGTTTCACGACGCTCGCGCAAGCCCTCGTCGCCGACCCGGGAGCGCGGGTCGCGTCGGTCGACGTCCTCACCGACGCCGAGCGCGCGACGCTCGTCCATCGCACCCCGACCGCGATCCCGCCCGCCACCTACCCCGAGCTGTTCGCGGCCCGCGTCCGGGACACGCCCGACGCGCCCGCGACGCCGGGGATGACCTACGCGCAGCTCGACGCCGCCGCCAACCGCCTCGCGCACCATCTCGTGACCCTCGGCATCGGGGTGGAGCAGCGGGTCGGGCTGCTGCTGCCGCGCTCGCCCGAGCTGCTCGTCGCGATCCTCGGGGTGCTCACGGCCGGTGCCGGGTTCGTCCCGCTCGACCCGGACAACCCCGCCGAGCGCATCGCCTACATGCTCGACGACGCCGAGGTCGCGCTGGTGATCGGCGGCCCTGTGCAAGACCCTGCGGAAGACCCCGTGAGCCACTCACGACTCGATCCGGCCGACCCTGTTCTCGCGTCGTACCCGTCGACCCCTCCCGACGTCGTCCTGCGCCCCGACCACGCCGCCTACGTCATCTACACGTCCGGCTCGACGGGCCGGCCCAAGGGCGTCCACGTCGCGCACGCGGCGCTGACGCACTACCTGCGCTGGGCCGTCGACACCTATCCGGGCCTGAGCGGGCCGGCCCTGCTGCACTCACCCGTCTCGTTCGACCTCACCCTCACCCCGCTGCTGGGCACACTGCTGGCGGGCGGGTTCGTCGACCCCGTCCCTGGCCTCGACGGCGACGAGGACTGGGCGGCGGGCGGCCCCGACTTCCTCAAGGTCACGCCGAGCCACCTCGCGCTGCTCGCGCACTCCGGCTACCCCGGGTCGCGGACGCTGATCGTCGGCGGCGAGGAGCTGCGCGGCGACATGCTCACCGAGCTGGGTGCCGCGGCGCTCGCCGGGATGCAGGTCGTCAACGAGTACGGACCCACCGAGACGACGGTCGGCTGCATCCTGTGGGAGGTCACCCCGGGCCACCCCGACGGGCCGCTCTCGATCGGCACCCCCGGCGACGGCACCGACGTCCTGATCCTCGACGCGGGCCTCGGGCTCGTCCCGCCCGGCGTCGTGGGGGAGCTGTACCTGGGCGGCTCCCAGCTGGCCCGCGGATACCTGCGCCGCCCCCGCCTGACGGCGGCGCGGTTCGTCGCGCACCCCCTCGTCGCGGGCGCACGGATGTACCGCACCGGCGACCTGGCCCGCCTCGAGGCCGACGGCACCATCTCCTACCTGGGGCGATCCGACGACCAGGTCAAGATCCGCGGCTACCGCATCGAGCTCGGCGAGGTCGAGGCGGTGCTGGCCGAGCAGCCCGGCGTCGCCCGCGCGGCCGCTCGCGCAGAAGGAAACCGGCTGCTCGGTTATGTGGTGCCCGACCCGGGCGTCGACGTCGCCGGGCTGCCCGAGCGGGTCCGCGCGGCGATGACGCAGAGCCTGCCCGAGCACCTGGTCCCGGAGGTAGTCGTCGTGCTCGACGCGTTGCCGCTGACCACCAACGGCAAGCTCGACCGGTCGGCGCTGCCCGCCCCGACCGTGGAACGCGCGCCCGTGCGCAAGGCCGCGACCCCCGCCGAGGAGATTGTCTGCGGGCTGTTCGCGCAGGTCCTGGACCTCGACGAGGTCGGCCCCGAGGAGTCGTTCTTCGACCTCGGCGGGCACTCGCTGTCCGCGACCCGGCTGATCTCCCGCATTCGCTCGGCGCTGGGCGCCGACCTGCCGGTGCGCGCGGTGTTCGACGCCCGCACCCCTGCGGCCCTGGCCGCGCTCGCCGCCGACGGGCACGGCCCGTCCCACCCGACCCCCGCCGCGGGTCCGCGGCCCGCCGAGCTGCCGCTGTCGTTCGCGCAGCAGCGGCTGTGGTTCCTGCACCGGCTCGAGGGCCCCTCGGCCGACCACAACGTCCCGCTGCTCGTGCACCTCGACGGATCGTTGGACGTCGACGCGCTGGCCGCGGCGGTGACCGACGTCGTCGGCCGGCACGAGGCCGTCCGCACGGTGATCGCGGAGACCGACGGCGTGGCCCGGCAGGTGGTGCTGTCCGATCCCGCCGCATGGCCCGCATTGCGGCTTTCGGAAGAGGACCTCGACGACCTCGCCGCACACCCCTTCGACCTCGCCGCCGAGCCGCCGCTGCGCGCGACGCTCGTGCACACCGGACCGTCGTCGGCCGTGCTGGCCCTGGTGTTTCACCACATCGCCGCCGACGAGTGGTCCGGCGAGCCGCTGCTGCGCGACCTGGAGACGGCCTACCGCGCCCGTCTCGACGGCGTCGCCCCCGCGTGGGCGCCGCTGCCGCTGCAGTACGCCGACTACGCGCTGTGGCAGCGCGACCTGCTCGCCGACGTCGAGCCCGCGCAGGCCGCGTTCTGGACCTCCGCGCTCGCCGGGCTGCCCGCGGAGCTGACGCTGCCCGTCGACGGCCCGCGGCCCGCCGTCGCGACCTATGCCGGTGCGACCGTGCAGGCCTCCGTCGCCGCGGACGTCGCCGGCCGGCTGCGCACCCTGGCCCGCGAGGCCGGGGTGAGCCCGTCGATGGTCGAGCGGGCCGCGGTCGCGGTGCTGCTGCACCGGCTCGGCGCGGGCGAGGACATCCCGCTCGGCAGCCCGGTCGCCGGGCGCACCGACGGCGCGCTCGACGACCTCGTCGGCTGCTTCGTCAACACCCTGGTGCTGCGGGTCGACCTCGCGGGCGCGCCGACGTTCCGGCAGCTGCTCGACCGGGTCCGCGCCGCCGACCTCGCCGCGTTCGAGAACCAGGACCTGCCCTTCGAGCGGCTCGTCGAGCTGCTGGACCCGGAGCGCTCGCTCGCCCGGCACCCGCTGTTCCAGGTGATGGTCACCCACACCGCGGGCGACCCGGCGCCGCTGCGGCTGCCCGGCCTGACCGCGACGGTGCTCTCCGCCGACCCGGGCACCGCGCGCTTCGACCTGACCGTCGACGTCACCGAGGCCCGCGACGGCAGCCTCACGTGCGCGCTGGAGTACAGCTCCGCCCTGTTCAGCGCGGACGGTGCGGCGTTGCTGGCGCGGCGGCTCGCGCTGGTCGTGCAGCGGCTCGTCGACGCCCCGGACCGGCCCGTCGGCGACGTCGACGTGCTCCTGCCCGACGAGCCGTCGCGGTTGCTCGCCGGGGCCGCCGCTGCGGCCGAGGGCCCGCTGACGGTCCCCGACGCCCTCGCACTCCCGCCCGCCGACGCCCCGGCGCTGACCGACGGCACGACCACGCTGACCTTCGGCGAGCTGCGCGCCCGGGTGAACCGGCTCGCCCGCCACCTCGCGACCCACGGCGCGGAGCCCGAGCGCACGGTCGGCCTGGTCCTGCCGCGCTCGGCCGACCTGGTCGTCGCGATCCTGGCGGTCCAGGCAGCCGGAGCGGCGCCGGTCGTCGTCGACCCGAACGCACCCGCCCCGCGCCAGGAGCAGCTGCTGGCCGCGGCGGACCTCGTCGTGACGGAGGTGGGGTGGCCTGCGGATCTCGACGGCTACGACGACGCGCCCCTCGACGTGGCACTGCATCCCGACCAGCTCGCCTACGTCATCCACACCTCCGGGTCGACGGGCGTGCCCAAGGGCGTCGCCGTCACCCACCGCGGGCTGACGAACCTGCTCGCCGCGCACCGCGCCGACGTCATGGTGCTGGCCGTCGAACGGGCCGGGCGGGAACGACTGCGGGTCGCCCACGCCGCCGAGCTGACCTTCGACGCCTCGTGGGACCCGCTGGTGTGGATGCTCGCGGGACACGAGCTGGTGCTCGTCGACAGCGCGACCATGCGCGACCCCGAGGCGCTGCTGGACCTGGTGTCGGACAGGGAGATCGACTTCCTGGAGCTCACCCCGGCCTACCTCGACCGCATCGTCGAGCTGGGCTACTGGGACGCGGCGACGAGAAGGCCGGTGCTGCTCGGCGTCGGCGGCGACGCCGTCACCCCGCGGCTGCGTGCGCGGTTCGCCGACCAGGACGAGACCGCCGTCGTCGACCTGTACGGGCCGACCGAGGCGACCGTCGACGCGTACCGCTGGCGGCTGGATCGCCCCGGAACGGAAGGCCCTGTCGCCGGGGTGCGCTCGATCGTCCTCGACGACGAGCTGCGTCCCGCGCCGACCGGTGTCGTCGGCGAGCTGTACCTCGCCGGGCCCGGCGTCGCCCGCGGTTACCACGGCGACCCGGCCGCGACCGCCGCGCGGTTCGTCGCCGACCCCTACGGCCCGCCCGGGTCGCGGCTCTACCGCACCGGCGACCTGGCCCGCCGCACCCCGGCGGGCGGGCTCACCCTGCACGGCCGCAGCGACGACCAGCTGAAGATCCGCGGCTATCGCATCGAGCCCGGCGAGGTCGAGGCCGCGCTGCTGGCCGAGCCCGGCGTCACCGGGGCCGTCGTGCGTGGGGACGGGACCCGGCTGCTGGCCTGGGTCACCGGTGCAACCACTGTGGACCTGCGGGAAGAGCTCTCGCACAGGCTTCCCGCGCACCTCGTCCCGGCCGCCGTCACCGCGGTCGACGCCTTCCCGCTGACCCCGCACGGCAAGGTCGACCACCGCGCGCTGCCCACGCCGACCGTCGTCATCGAGCAGGCGTCCGCCGCCACTCCCGAGGAGGCGACGCTCGGCGCGCTCGTCGCCGAGCTGCTCGGGCTCCCCGCGGTCGGCCCCGCCGACGACTTCTTCCGCATCGGCGGCGACAGCATCGTGTCGTTGCAGCTCGTCGCCCGTGCCCGCGCCGCCGGGTTCGCGATCACCCCGCGCGACGTGTTCGAACGCCGTACCGTCGCCGGCCTCGTCGCCGCGGCGGCGGGTCGCGCGGCCGTCGAGACCGTGACGGACGACGGCACCGGCCGCGTTCCGCTCACCCCCCTCGCGCGCGACCTGCTCGCCCACGGCCCGGTCCCGCGCGGCTTCGCGCAGGGCGTCGCCCTGGTCAGCCCGCCCGCGACGACCGCGGAGATCGAGGCGGCGCTGCAGGCGGTCCTGGATCGTCACGATGTCCTGCGCGCGACGCTGGTGAACGATGACGACGGCTGGGCGCTGCACGTGCCCGCGCCGGGTTCCGTGCGAGCGGGCGACCTGGTGCGCCACGGCGACCTCGACCCCGAGGCCGGCCGGATGCTGCGCGTCGAGCACGAGGACCGCGGCGCCGAGCCGGGCCGGGTGCGGATCGTCGCGCACCACCTCGTCGTCGACGGGGTGTCGTGGCGGATCGTGCTGCCCGACCTGGCCGAGGCCCTTGCGGCCGTGCAGGCCGGGCGCGCGCCGGCCCTCGCGCCCGTCGGTACCTCGATGCGGCGCTGGGCGACCGAGCTGGAGGCCGACGAGGCCGAGCGGCCGTACTGGCGTTCCGTCCTGGACACCGACGAGCCGCTGCTGGGCACACGACGCGTCGATCCGGCGCGCGACCGCGCCGCCGGACTCGCCGAGATCACCACGACCCTGCCCGCCGACGTCACCGCGGCCCTGCTCGGCCCAGCCCCCGCCGCGTTCCGCGCGGGTGTCGACGACCTGCTCTACGCCGCGCTGACCGTCGCCCGCGGCGGTGGCCCGCTGCTCGTCGAACGGGAACGGCACGGCCGCGGCCTGGACGCGGGTCTCGACCGGACCGTCGGCTGGTTCACCGACGTCCATCCCGTCCGGCTCGACGCCACCGGTCTCGTCGACCCCCTCGACGTGCTCAAGCGCGTCAAGGAGCAGCTGCGCGCGGCCCCGCGCGACGGCGTCGGTTTCGGGCCGCTGCGGCTCGACGGGAACCGTCCGCAGGTCCGGCTCAACTACCTCGGCCGGTTCGACGCCGCGTCCGACCCGGCCGTCTGGGCCGCTGCGCCCGAGGGCGTCGACCTGCCCGTCGACCCCGGCCTGCCGGTGACGGTCGCGCTCGACGTCAACGCCGTCGCCGCCCCGGGCCCCGACGGCCTGTCCCTCACGACGACCTGGACGTTCCCGGCCGACGTCCTCGACCGGGCCGCCGTCGAGGCCATCGCCGCGACCTGGACCTCCGCGCTCACCGACCTGGTCCGGGCCGCCGCGGCGCCGGGAGCGGGCGGGCTCACCCCGTCCGACGCCGCGCCCGCCGTGGTGTCGCAGCCGCGGATCGACGAGCTGGAGCGCCGCTACGGCCGCCTCGACGACATCCTCCCGCTGACCCCGCTGCAGCACGGCCTGTACTTCCACGCGGCCCTGGACGCGACCGACGTCTACACCGCGCAGACCGTCCTCGACCTCGACGGCCCGCTCGACGTCGACCGGCTGCACCGCGCCGCCGACGCGCTCGTCGCCCGGCACCCGGTGCTGCGCACGGCGTTCGTCGAGGGTGACGACGGGGAACCGCTGCAGGTCGTCCTCGCGTCGGCAAAGCCACAGTGGAGCGACAGCGACGCAGGAGACCGTTTCGACCTCGCCGACGCCCCGCTCATCCGGTTCACCCTCACGCAGCTCGGCCCCGACCGGCACCGGCTGCTCGTCACGAACCACCACATCGTGCTCGACGGGTGGTCGTCGCCGATCGTCTACGGCGACCTGCTGCAGCTCTACGCCGCCGACGGCGACGCCCGTTCGCTGCCCGCGGCGCCGCCCTACCGGGACCACCTGCGCCGGCTCGCGACCCTCGACCGTGCCGCGGCCCGCGAGGCGTGGCGCGCCGAGCTGGCAGGCGTCGACGAGCCGGCGCTGCTCGTTCCCGACGCCCGCGGCCTGGCCCCGGTGTACCCGCACCGCACGCAGATCGCGCTGCCCGCCGGCCTCGGCGAGCGGGCCGCTGCGCTCGTCCGCGACACCGGCGTCACGATGAACTCGCTGGTCACCGCCCTGTGGGGGACGTTACTGGGTCGGCTCGTCGGCACCTCGGACGTCGTGTTCGGCACGACCGTCTCCGGGCGACCACCGGAGCTGCCGGGCGTCGAGTCGATGGTCGGGCTGTTCATCAACACCGTGCCCGTCCGGGTCCGGCCCGCCGCCGCGACGACCCCGCGGCAGCTGCTGCGCGCCGTCGCCGACGCGCGGACCCGGCTGCTCGACCACGAGCACGTCGCCTTGGCCGACACCGGTGCCGCCGACCTCTTCGACACCCTCATGGTGTTCGAGAGCTACCCCGTCGACGTCGCCGCGCTGGGCAAGGCGGAGTCGGCGGCCGGGCTGACCGTGCGCGACGCCGGTTCGACCGACGCCTCGCACTACCCGGTCGCGCTCATCGCGACCGACCACCAGGGCCTCGCGTTCACGCTGCACCACCGCCCCGACCTGGTCGACGACGAGCGCGCCGCCACGATCGGCGCGCGGCTGGTCGCGCTGCTGGAGCACCTCGTCGACCACCCGGACGCACCGCTCGCGACGGCCGGCGCGCTGCTGCCGGGCGAGCTGGAGCAACTACTCAGCCAGGCCGGAGCGCCCACCGACCGGACCCTCGCCGCCGAGCCGGGGGACCTGCCGTTCCCGGGGCTGCCCGGCACGCTGCACGAACGGTTCGCCGCCCAGGCCGCCCGCACCCCGTCCGCGATCGCCCTGACCAGCGGGGACACGCAGCTCACCTACGCCGAACTGGCCGATCGTGTCCGCGGGCTGGCCGCCCGGCTGCAGGAGGCCGGGGCCGGGCCGGAGGACCGCGTCGCCGTGCTGCTGCCGCGTTCGGCCGACCTGGTCGTCGCACTGCTCGCGGTGCACGCCGCAGGCGCGGCCTACGTCCCGATCGACCCCGGGTACCCCGCCGAGCGCATCGCCTTCGTGCTCGACGACGCCCGCCCGGCGGTCGTGATCACCGACGGCGCGGCACCTGCGGATCTGCCGGTGGTCCGCCCCGACGAGCGCTCCGCCGCGCCGCTGCGCGACGCGGCAGGCCCCGACAACACGGCCTACCTGATCTACACCTCCGGCTCGACCGGCACCCCGAAGGGCGTTGCCGTCGCGCACCGCGCCGTCACGGCCCTGTTCGACGTGACCCGCGGCCGCGTCGGGTTCGACGAGACCGACGTCTGGACGCTGTTCCACTCCGCGGCGTTCGACTTCTCGGTGTGGGAGATCTGGGGGCCGCTGCTGCACGGCGGCCGGCTCGTCGTCGTCCCGTTCGACGTCAGCCGCGCGCCCGACCGGTTCCGCGACCTGCTCGTCCGCGAGGGCGTCACGGTGCTGAGCCAGACCCCGTCGGCGTTCGACCAGCTCGCTGCCGAGACCGGCGACGCCGAGCTCGCGGTGCGGACCGTCGTGTTCGGCGGGGAGGCGCTCGACCCGGCCGACCTCGCCGGCTGGGCCGCGCACCGTGACACCGCGCTGGTCAACATGTACGGCATCACCGAGACGACGGTGCACGTCACGCACCTGCGCCTCGACCCGGACGCGCTCACCGGTCACGCGAGCGTCGTCGGCACCGGGTTGCCGGGCCTGTCCACACACCTTCTCGACGACGCGCTGCGCCCGGTGCCCGAGGACGTCCCCGGCGAGCTGTACGTCGGCGGCGCCCAGCTGGCCCGCGGGTACTGGCAGCGCGCAGGCCTGACCGCGTCGCGGTTCGTCGCCGACCCGTGGGGCGCGCCCGGGGCCCGGCTCTACCGGTCCGGCGACCGGGCCCGCTGGACCCGGCTGCCCGACGGCACCCCGACGCTGGAGTACCTCGGCCGCGCCGACGACCAGGTCAAGATCCGAGGCTTCCGCATCGAGCTGGGCGAGATCACCGCGGCGCTCGCCGAGCATCCGGACGTCGCCCGGGCGGCGACGATCGCGCGGTCCTCGGCGGACGGCGGCACGCAGCTCGTCGGCTACGTCGTTCCCGGCGTCCGCGACGGTGCGACCGTGCCGGCCGGTGATGCCGTCGGCAGCCACGCCGTGCTCGACCCCGCCGAGGTCCGGCGGTTCGTCGCCGACCGGCTGCCGAGCCACATGGTCCCGGTCGCCGTCGTCGTCCTCGCCGCGCTGCCGCTGACCGCGAACGGCAAGCTCGACCGTCGCGCCCTTCCGGAGCCGGACCTCGGCGGGGAGGCCGGCCGGTCGCCCTCGACCCCGGAGGAGGAGGCGGTCTGCGCCGCGTTCGCCGCGGTCCTCGGCCTCGCCGCCGTCGGCCCCGACCAGGACTTCTTCGACCTGGGCGGCGACTCACTGCTGGCGACGCGCCTCACGTCGCGGCTGCGCGCCGACCTCGACGTCGACTGGCCGGTCCGCGCGGTGTTCGACGACCGCACGCCCGCCGCGCTGGCCCGGCGGCTGCCCGTCGTTCCCTCCCGTGCGCGGTTGGGGCGGGTCGAGCGCCCGGACATCGTCCCGCTCTCACCCGCCCAGCAGCGGCTCTGGTTCCTGCACCGCATGGACGGCCCGAGCGCCGTCTACGACATCGCGTTCCCCGCCCGGCTCCGCGGCCCCCTCGACGTCGATGCCCTGCGGGCCGCACTCGGCGCCGTCGTGGAGCGGCACGAGACCCTGCGGACGGTCTTCCCCGACGTCCGCGGCGTCCCTCACCAGCAGGTCCTGCCCGCCTTCGTGCCGTCGTTCGAGGTCGAGGACGTCGCCGTCGACGCCGTCGACGCGATCGTGGCCGAGGCCGCCGGGTACCGGTTCGCGATCGACACCGAGGCGCCGCTGCACGTCCGGCTGCTGCGCACCGGGCCCGACGAGCACGTCCTCGTGCTGGTGGTGCACCACATCGCGGCCGACGAATGGTCCGCCGGGGTGCTGTTCGGCGACCTCGCCGCCGCCTACGCCGGGCGTGCCCTCGCGCCGTTGCCGGTGCAGTACGCCGACTTCACGCTGTGGCAGGCGGCCCGGCCCGCCGACGTCGAGCACTGGCGCACGACGCTGGCCGGTCTCCCCGACGAGGTCGCGCTGCCCGCCGACCGGGAACGTCCGGCCGTCCCGTCGTACCGCGGCGGCAAGGTCTCGTTCTCGCTGGACGAGGGGACGACGGCCGCGCTGCGCGCGCTGGCCGCCGCCGAGGGCGCCACCGAGTTCATGGTGCTGCAGACCGCCGTCGCGGTCCTGCTGTCGCGCATGGGCGCGGGCACCGACGTGCCGCTCGGGACCCCGGTCGCGGGCCGTTCCGACGCAGCCCTCGACGAGCTGGTCGGGCTGTTCGTCAACACCCTGGTGCTGCGCAACGACCTGACCGGTGACCCGTCGCTGCGGGTCGCGGTCGGCCGGACCCGTGACGTGGCACTGGACGCGTTCGCGCACGCCGACGTGCCCTTCGAGCGGCTCGTCGAGGTCATCGACCCCGAACGGTCGCCGTCGCGGCATCCGCTGTTCCAGACGATGGTCGTGCACTCGCGGCCCCAGCCGGCGCCGGCGCTCGGCGGGCTGACGCTGGAGCCCCTGTCCGTCGGCGAGCCGGCGGCCAAGTTCGACCTGACCGTCGAGTTCGCGGACGTGGACACCGGCATCGAGGGCTCGATCCTCTTCGCGCACGACCGCTTCGACCGGACGACGGCCGAGGGCCTGCGCGACCGGCTCCTGCAGGTTCTCGACGTGCTCGCGACCGCGCCGGACACCGCGCTGCACGACGTCGACGTCCTCGTCGGCGACGAACGGGCGACGATCCTCGGCCCGTGGGCCCGAGGACTCGGCGCCGCGGAGGCCGCCGCCGTCGAGCCGGGCGCCGCGGACGTCCGCCCGGCGCGGGCCGAGGCGGCACCGGCCGCAGGCCGCCTCCTGTCCGAGCGGTTCGCCGCCCAGGTCGTCGCGCACCCCGACCGGGTGGCTCTGACCTGCGGCGACGAGCAGCTCACGTACGCGTCGCTCGACGCCCGCGCGGCGGCGCTCGCCGGCCGGATCGCGGCCCGCGGCATCGGCACCGAGGACGTCGTCGCGCTGGCGCTGCCGCGGTCGGTCGACATGGTCGTCGCCGTTCTCGCGGCGATCCGCACGGGCGCGGCGTACCTGCCCCTCGACCCGGCCTACCCGGCGGAGCGCCTCGCGTTCACGGTCGCCGACGCGTCGCCGAAGCTGCTGGTCACCGTGGGGGACACGACGATCGGCGACGTACCGGTCCTGCACCTCGACCGGCCGAGCGACGAGGCCGGCGCGGCCGTGCCGGTCCGCCCCCTGCGCCCCGACGCCCCCGCGTACGTGATCTACACGTCCGGGTCGACGGGTGTCCCGAAGGGCGTCGCCGTCCCACACAGCGCGGTCACGGCGCTGTTCGACGCCACCGGCGAGCTGTTCACCCACGACGAGACCGACGTCTGGACGCTGTTCCACTCCTACGCGTTCGACTTCTCGGTCTGGGAGCTGTGGGGCCCGCTGCTGCACGGCGGCCGGCTCGTCGTCGTCCCGATCGAGGTCACGCGCTCGCCCGGCGAGATGCTCGACCTCGTCGCGGCCCAGGGCGTCACAGTGCTCAGCCAGACACCGTCGGCGTTCCACCCCCTCGCCGCCGCCGACGCCCTGCGCGACGACGACCCCTGCGCGACGCTGCGCACCGTCGTCTTCGGTGGCGAGGCTCTCGACCCGACCAAGCTCGCCGCCTGGTTCGCCCGCCACCCCGTCGGCCCGGACATGGTCAACATGTACGGCATCACCGAGACGACGGTGCACGTCACGCACCGGCTGCTCACGGCACACGACGCTCTCACCAGGCACAGCCCGGTCGGCGTGGGGCTCCCCGGGCTGCGGGTCCATGTTCTCGACGACGGGCTCGCGCCGGTCCCGCCGGGCGTCGCCGGGGAGGTCTACGTCGGCGGGCCGCAGCTGGCCCGCGGCTACCTCGGCCGGGCCGGGCTGTCGGCGGGCCGGTTCGTCGCCGACCCGTTCGGCCCGCCCGGGGCGCGGCTCTACCGCAGCGGCGACGTCGCGCGCTGGACCCGCGACGGCGAGCTGGACTTCGTGGGGCGCAGCGACTCCCAGGTCACGATCCGCGGGTTCCGCATCGAGCTGGGCGAGATCGAGGCGGCGCTGCTGGCCGACCCGGCGGTGTCGCAGGCCGCGGTCATGGCCCGCACCGACCGCGGTGAGCCGCAGCTGGTGGGCTACGTGGTCGGCGGCCTCGACCCGGCTGAACTCCGCGAGTCCCTGAGCCGGACGCTGCCCGCCCACATGGTCCCGGCCGCCGTCGTCGTCCTCGACGCGCTGCCCTTGACCGTCAACGGCAAGCTCGACGTCCGCGCCCTGCCCGCACCCGACTTCGCCGGACTCACCGGCGACCGGACGCCCGCGACCGAGGTCGAGGCGCGGCTGTGCCGGGCGTTCGCCGAGGTCCTGGGCCTGCCGACGGTCGGGCCGGACGACTCGTTCTTCGCCCTCGGCGGCGACTCGATCATGTCGATCCAGCTCGTCTCCACCGCCCGCGAGGACGGCATCGCGATCACCCCGCGCGCCGTGTTCGAGCGCCGCACCCCGGCCGGGCTGGCGGCCGTCGCGACCCTCACCGGGGCCGCCGCGGTCCGGCACGACGACGGTGTCGGCGAGGTCCCGGCCACCCCGATCCTCGCCGAGATGCTCGAACGCGGCGGCGACCACCGCCGCTTCTCCCAGTCGACGGTGCTCACCCTGCCCGCGAGCGTCACGGGTGCGGCGCTGCGGCACGCGGTCGCGACCGTCGTCGACCATCACGGCGCCCTGCGCGCCCGGCTGGCGGGCGACCACCTCGTGGTGCCGGCGCCGGGATCGCTCCCGGTGGAACGGGTGCTGCGTCGCGAAGCCCTCCCCGAGGGCGCGACCTGGGCGGACAGCTGGGTCGTCGACACCTGGAACGCGGCCGCCGACCGGCTCGACGTCGAGGACGGCGTCCCGATCCAGGTCGTCTGGCTCGACGGTGGCGACCGCGGCAGCAGGCTCTTCGTGCTGGTGCACCACGCGGTCGTCGACGGGGTGTCGTGGCGCATCCTCGGCCCCGACCTCGCCGCGGCCTACCGCGGCGAGCCGCTCGCGCCGGTGCCGACGTCGCTGCGCACCTGGGCCCTCGGGCTCACCGCGCTCGACCGGTCCGCCGAGCTGCCGCTGTGGCGCGAGGTGCTGGCCGATCCCGAACCCGCGCTCGGCACCCGCGAGCTCGACCCAGAGGTCGACGTCGTCGCCACGATGCGCGAGGTCGTCGTCGAGGTCCCCGCCGACGTCACCGACGCCGTGCTCACCACCGTCCCGGAGGCGTTCCACGGCGGCGTCGACGACGTCCTGCTCAGCGGGCTCGCACTCGCGACCGCGAAGGTCCGCGGTGGCGAGCACGTCCTCGTCGGGCTGGAGGGGCACGGCCGCGAGGACGACGTCGTCGACGGAGCCGACCTCTCCCGCACGGTCGGCTGGTTCACCAGCGTCCACCCGGCGCGGCTCGACCTCACCGGCCTCGACGTCGACGACGCCTTCGCCGGCGGCCCCGCGGCCGGGACCCTGGTCAAGCGGGTCAAGGAACACCTGCGGTCGCTGCCCGACCGGGGGATCGGCTTCGGGCTGCTGCAGAACGAGCTGGCAGGCCTCCCGCGCCCGCAGATCGCCTTCAACTACCTGGGCCGCATGGGGAGCGCCCCGGGGACGAGCGAGCCGTGGACACCCGCGCCCGAGTTCGGCGCCCTCGGCGGCACCTCCGACGCCACCGCCCCGGCGACCTGGCCGCTCGAGGTCAACGCCATGACCGACGGCGGCCTCCTGCGCGCCACCTGGGCCCACCCGCCCGGGGTCGTCGACACCGCCGTCGTCGAATCCCTTGCCGCCCACTGGGTCGAGGCGCTGACCGCGCTCGCCCGTCACGTCGAGGCGGGTGATGCCGGCGGACTGACCCCGTCGGACGTCTCGCTCGTCTCGGTCAGCCAGGAGCAGCTCGACCTGCTCGGATCGAAGTGGGGTTTCTGATGGCGTCGCGTATCGAGGACGTCCTGCCGCTCTCGTCACTGCAGCAGGGAATGCTCTTCCACGCGCTGTTCGACGAGACCGCGGTGGACGTCTACACCGTCCAGACGGCGATCGAGCTGACCGGCGCGCTCGACGCCGCGCGGCTGCGCGCCGCCGCCGACCACGTCATCGGCCGCCACCCCAACCTGCGGGCGGCGTTCGTCCACGACAGCGGCGAGCCGATGGCCGTCGTGCTGCGCGAGGTCACCGCGCCGTGGGAGGAGCGCGACCTCACCGGCGCCGACCCGGCCGAGATCGCCGAGCTGCTCGCCGCCGACCGGCGCACCCGCTTCGACATGCAGGCCCCGCCGCTGATGCGGTTCATGCTGCTGCGGACCGCCCCTGACGTGCACCAACTGGTGCTGACACACCACCACATCCTGCTCGACGGCTGGTCGGTCCCGATGGTGGTCCGCGAGATCATCGCCCGCTACGCGGGGGAGTCCCTGCCACCGGTCCGGCCGTTCAAGGACCACCTCGCCCGGCTCAAGGCCCTCGACCCCGCCGCGGGCGAGGCCGCCTGGGCCGCCGCGCTCGCCGACCCGCCGGAGCCGACGCGCATCGCCCCGCCCGAGGCCTCGCTGACCGCGGCGCTGCCGGTGAAGGTGCCGGTGACCGTCCCTTCCTCGGTCACCGCCTTTGCCCAAGCCCACGGCCTCACCCCCAACACGGTGCTGCAGGGCGCGTGGGGGCTCGTGCTCGCGACCGCGCTGGGCCGCGACGACGTGCTCTTCGGCTCCGTCGTCTCGGGGCGTCCCGCCGACCTGCCCGGCGTCGCCGACATGGTCGGGCTGTTCGTCAACACCGTGCCGGTGCGGGTCCGGATCCGCGCGGGCGAGACCGTCGCCGCGTTCCTGTCCCGGCTGCAGGCCGAGCAGGCCGCGCTGATGGACCACCAGCACGTCGGGCTGGCCGACATCCAGCGCGTCGCGGGCGTCGGCGAGCTGTTCGACACCCTCTACGTCTTCGAGTCCTACCCCGTCGACGTCGACGCGATCGGCGACGCCGAGCAGGCCGCCGAGCTGCGCGTCTCCGACGTCACGGGAGTCGACGCGACCAACTTCCCCCTCGGCCTCACCGCCGGACCCGGCCCCGACGGCGGCCTCGTGCTGTTCCTGGAGGTCCGTCCCGACGTCATCGGAGAGGCCGTCGCGCAGGGGTGGGCGGACCGCCTGGCGCGCGCCGTCGAGGCGTTCGTCGCGGGCCCCGACGCGACCCTCGGTGACCTCGACCTGCTGACCTCCGGCGAGCACGCTCTGCTCGCGCGGTGGCGCACCCGGCCCCCGCAGCCGCTCGACGCCGAGACCGTCGTCGACACGTTCCGCCGCCGTGTCGCCCGCAACCCCGACGGCCTCGCCGTCGTCGCCGCCGACGAGACCCTCACCCTCGCCGAGCTCGACCTGCGCGCCCGCCGTCTCGCACACGCGCTGGTGGAGGCGGGTGCCGGCCCGGACCGGACGGTCGCGTTCACCGCGACCCGCAGCGCCGCGACGTTCGTCGCGATGCTGGGGATCTGGTACTCCGGCGCGGCGTACCTGCCGCTCAACCCGCTGCACCCCGCCGAGCGCACCCGCACGATCCTCGACGACGCGGCCCCGGTCGCCGTCGTGGGCGGCACCGTGCCGGAGCCGCGCCGGGACGCGCCCGCCCTTGACGAACCGGTCGCCGTCGACTCCCGCAACGCCGCCTACGTCATCTACACCTCCGGCACCACCGGCGTGCCCAAGGGCGTCGTCGCCACCCACGGTGGCCTGGCGAACCTGCTGGCCGCCCACCTGCACGAACCGCTCGGCCACCTCCCGCTCGGCCGCGCCCTGTCGACGGCGTCGTTCACCTTCGACGGCGCGATCGACCCCCTGCTGTGGATGCTCGTCGGGCACGAGCTGCACGTCGCCACCGACGACGAGGTCGCCGACCCCGACGCGCTCGTCGCCCGCATCCGCGACGCCCGCATCGACTTCATCGACCTCGTCCCGGTGCACATGGCCCAGGTCGTCGAGCGCGGCCTGTTCGCCGCCGGGCAGTGGCATCCTGGCGTCGTCACCGTCGGCGCCGAGGCCGTCGGCACGACGCTGTGGCAGCAGCTCGCCGAGCAGCCCGGTCTCGTCGCCTACAACTGCTATGGCCCCACCGAGTACACCGTCGACGCCACGTGTGCGCTCATCACCGAAGGAACCGTCCCGACGATCGGCCGGCCGATGGCCGCGACGACGGTCCACGTCCTCGACGCCGCGCTGCGCCCCGTCGCGCCCGGCGCCGTGGGTGAGCTGTACCTGTCGGGCCCGCAGCTGGCGCGGGGATACCTGAACCAGCCAGGCCTGACCGCGGCCCGTTTCGTCGCCGCGCCGCAGGGCCGGCTCTACCGCACCGGCGACCTCGTCCGCTGGACAGACGACGGCCGGCTCGACTACCTCGGCCGCTCCGACGACCAGGTCAAGATCCGCGGCTTCCGCATCGAGCTGGGCGAGATCGAGTCCGTGCTCGCCGCCCACCCCGCGGTCGGTGCGGCGGCCGTGATCGTCGCCGCGGACGGGCCGCGCCGTCTCGTCGGGTTCGCGACGGGTGCGGTCACCCCCGACGAGCTGCACGAACACCTGTCGATGCGGCTCCCCGAGCACATGGTCCCGTCGGCGATCGTCGTGCTCGACGAGCTGCCGCGCACCACCGCGGGCAAGATCGACCGGCGCGCGCTGCCCGTCCCCGCCGCGACCGGCGGCAGCGGCCGGGCGCCGTCGACCCCGCTGGAGGAGCAGCTCGCGGCCCTGTTCGCCACCGCGCTCGGGGTCGACGAGATCGGCGTCGACGACTCGTTCTTCGCCCTCGGCGGCGACTCCATCGTCTCGATGCAGCTGGTCGGCCGCGCCCGCGCCGCCGGGCTCGCGTTCTCCCCGCGCGACGTGTTCGAGCACCGGACCGTCGCCGCGCTCGCCGCCGTCGTTGCGGGCCGGGAGGCTGCCGTCGAGTCCACCGCGACGCTGGTGACCGACCCCGAGACGCTGCGCCGGCTGCGCACGACCCACCCGACCGCCACCGACGTCTGGCCGCTCACCCCGTTGCAGGAGGGCCTGCTGTTCCACGCGTCGTTCGACGACGCCGACATCGACCTCTACACGGTCCAGAGCGAGCTGGAGCTGGTCGGGCCGCTCGACCACGACCGCCTCCGCGCCGCCGGGCGCGGGCTGCTCGCCCGGCACGAGAACCTGCGCACCGCGTTCGTCACCGACGGCGACGGGGCCGTGCAGGTCGTGCTCGACGACGTCGACATCCCGTTCGCCGAGATCGACCTGCGCCGCGACGCCGACCCCGCCGCCGAGGTCACGCGGATCGTCGAGGCCGACCGGGTCGCCCGGTTCGACGTGGCGTCGCCGCCGCTGCTGCGGTTCACGCTGATGCAGCTGCCCGACTCGGGGGACGAGCAGCGGCACCGGCTGCTCATCACCAACCACCACATCGTGCTCGACGGCTGGTCGTCGCCGATCGTGGTGGCCGACCTCTTCGCGCTCTTCGGCGGCCTCGGCGAGCCCGGCGCGGCCCCGCAGCTGCCCGAGGTGCGCCCGTTCCGCGACCACCTCGCGTGGCTGGGCGCGCAGGACCGCGATGCGTCCCGCGCGGCGTGGGCGCAGGCGCTCGACGGCGTCGAGGAGCCCACCCGGCTCGTGCCGGACTCGCCGGGGGCGGCCGTCCCCGAGCAGCGCGGCATCGACCTCGACCCGTTGCTCACCGCCCGGTTGACGGAGGTGGCCCGCGAGCGCGGCGTCACCCTCAACTCGATCGTCCAGGCCGCCTGGGGTGTGGTGCTCGGCCGGCTGACCGGCCGCGACGACGTCGTCTTCGGCGCCACGGTGTCCGGACGGCCCGCCGCGCTGGCCGGGTCGGACGCGATGGTCGGGCTGTTCATCGACACGGTCCCGGTGCGGGTCCGGCTGCGCGCCGCCGAGCCGCTGGCCGACCTCGTCGGGCGGGTGCAGGCCGAGCAGGCCGCGCTGTCGGACCACTCGTGGCTGGGCCTGGGCGCGATCCAGTCCGTCGTCGGGCGGGGCGAGCTGTTCGACACGCTCACCGTCTTCGAGTCCTACCCCGTCGACGACGAGAGCCTCGGCAAGGCCGAGCAGTCCACCGGGCTGCGCACCGTCGGTGTCGACGGCCGCGACGCCACCCACTACCCGATCGTCCTCGTCGCGATCCCGGGCGACCGGCTGCACCTGGGCCTGAAGTACGTCGCCTCCGCAGCCGCACAGGCCGAGCGGCTGCTCGACCGCGTCGTCCGGGTGCTCGTCGCGTTGGCGTCCGACCCGACCGTCCAGTGTGGACGAGTCGACGTGCTGAACGCGCGCGAGACGGCGTTGATCGGGTCGCGCAACGCGACGGCGTCCGGCCGGGCGCTGCGGGACTCGTTGTGGGGCATGGTGGCCGAGCAGGTCGCCGCCGCTCCCGAGGCGATCGCGGTGGTCGGCCCCGACGAGACACTGACCTACGGCGAGTTCGACGCACGGGTCGCGGCGCTGGCGTCGCGGCTGCGGTCGCTCGGTGTCGGACCCGAGGTCGCGGTGGGGGTACTGCTGCCGCGGTCGGTCGACCTCGTCGTCGCGCTGTGCGCCGTGCTGCGCGCGGGCGGGGCGTTCGTCCCGCTGCAGCCCGAGTGGCCCGCCGAGCGGATCGAGGGCATGTGCGTCTCGGCGGGTGTCTCGGTGGTCGTGAGTGGCGATACTCGCTGCAGCGAGTATCGCCACTCACAGGTGCGGGTGGACGCCGTCGACGGGTTCGTGCCCGACGGGGCCGTGCGCGGCGACAACGCCGCCTACGTGATCTTCACGTCCGGGTCCACCGGCGTGCCCAAGGGTGCCGTGATCAGGCACTCCGCGATCTGCGCGCGGCTCGACTGGCAGCGCGACATGCTCGGCTACGGCCCCGGCGACGCGGCGCTGTTCAAGGCGCCCATGGGCTTCGACATCTCCGTCAACGAGATCTTCCTGCCGCTCGCGACGGGCGGCCGGCTGGTGATCGCCGAGCCCGACGGCGAGCGCGACCCGCAGTACCTGCTCGACCTGATCACCCGCGAGCGCGTGACGTTCGCCTACCTGGTCAGCTCGATGCTCGACGTCATGCTGGAGCTGGGCACCCCGCCCGCCTCCCTGACGCACGTGTGGTGCGGCGGCGAGGTGCTCACCCCGGGCCTGTTCGACCGCTTCCGCGCCGCCTTCCCCGACTCGGTGATGTACCACGGGTACGGCCCGGCCGAGGCGACGATCGGTGTGTCGCACCGCTTCTACCGGGGCGACGACCGTCGCGAGTCCGTGTCGATCGGCGTCCCCAATCCCGACACCCGGGTCCTGGTCCTCGACCCCAACCTTCGGCCGGCACCGGTGGGCGTCGTCGGCGAGCTGTACACCGGCGGGCTCCCGCTCGGCCGTGGATACGTCGGCGACCCCGTCATGACGGCGTCCCGCTTCGTCGCCGACCCGTGGACGCCCGGTGAGCGGCTCTACCGCACCGGCGACCTGGGCCGCTGGAACGACGCGGGCGAGCTGGAGTTCGTCGGGCGGGCCGACCACCAGGTCAAGATCCGCGGGATGCGCGTCGAGCTGGAGGAGATCGACACGGTCCTGACCCGGCACCCCGGTGTGCGGCAGGCGGTCACGGTGGTGCGGGACAACGCACTCGCGTCCTATGTGGTCGGTTCCGTCGACGACGACCCCAGGGAGTTCGCCACCCGGTTCCTGCCCGAGCACATGGTGCCCGCGACGGTCACCGTGCTGGACGCGTTCCCCCTGACCGCCAACGGCAAGGTCGACCGCAAGGCGCTGCCCGACCCCGCGCGGGAGATCGTCGCGAGCCGGGCGCCGCAGGGACCGGTCGAGGAGGCGCTCTGCGCGCTGTTCGCCGACGTGCTCGGCGTGGAGACCGTCGGCGTCGAGGACTCGTTCTTCGCCCTCGGCGGCGACTCGATCGTCTCCATGCAGCTCGTCGCGCGCGCCCGCGCCGCCGGATACCGCTTCGCTCCGCGCGACGTGTTCGAGGCCCGCACCGTCGCCGCTCTCGCCGCCGTCCTGTCCGGACGAGGTGAGGACACCCGTCCTGTCGACGACACCCCGACCGGCGACGTCCCGCTCACCCCGATCGTCACCTGGCTCGTCGACAACGTGCCCTCGTTCGACCGGTTCTCCCAGGCCACGATGCTCGTGGTCCCGCAGCTCGACCACGACAGGCTCGTCGCGGCCGTCGGCACCCTGCTCGACCACCACGACGCGCTGCGTTCCCGGCTGCACTCCGTCGACGGCGACCGGCGGCACGAGATCACCGCCCCCGGCACGGTCGACGCGGCCGCCCTGGTCCGCCGCGTTCCGGCCGTCGACGAGACCGTGTTCGCCGACTCCGTGGGCGCGCTCGACCCGGCGAACGGCGTGATGCTGCAGGTCGCGTGGTCCGACGACAGGCTCCTGGTCGTCGCGCACCACCTCGTCGTCGACGGGGTGTCCTGGCGGCTGATCGGAGACGACCTCGCCGCCGCCTACCGCGGCGACCCGCTGACCCCGCGTGGGACGTCGTTGCGCGCGTGGGCCCGCGGGCTCGTCGACGCCGCGGTCGCGCCGGCGCGAGAGGCCGAGCTGAGCTGGTGGCGCCGTGTCCTGGACGCCGACGAGCCGCTGCTCGGCGACCGTGCGCTCGACCCGGCCGTCGACGTCGTCGGCACCGTGTCCGAGGTCGAGGTCGAGCTGCCCGCCGACGTCACCGCCGCCCTGCTCACCTCCGCGCCCGAGACGCTGCGCACCGGCATCACCGACCTGCTGCTCGCGGGCCTCGCCACCGCGGTCGCGGGCGTGCGCGGGGGGGACTCCGTCCTCGTCTCGCTGGAGGGGCACGGCCGCGAGGAGCAGGCCGTCCGCGGCGCCGACCTGTCCGGCACCGTCGGCTGGTTCACCAGCGTCCACCCCGTCCGGCTCGACGCCGGCGGCCCGATCGGCGACGTCGTCGCCCGGGTGAAGCAGCATCTGCGCTCGGTGCCCGACCACGGCATCGGCTACGGCCTGCTGCGCCACCTCAACTCGCGCACCGGTCCCGAGCTGGCCGGATACGCCGGCCCGCAGATCGGCTTCAACTACCTCGGACGGTTCGACGGCGGGGCACCCGCGTCGGAAACCGACTGGGGCCCGGCGCCGGAGGTCTCGGGCCTCGCAGGCGACGCCGACCCCACGCACCCGGCGTCGTCGGCGCTGGAGATCAACGCGGCCACGGTCGACGGCGCGGGCGGTCCGGTGCTGCGCGCCGCGTTCGCCTTCCCGACCGGGCTGCTCACCGAGGACCGGGTCCGCGCGATCGCCGACGCCTGGCGCGCCGCGATGGCCGCCATCGTCGCCCACGCCGCAGACCCCGACGCCGCCACGCTCACGGCCGCCGACCTCCCGCTCCTCGACGTCACGCAGGCCGACGTCGACCGCTGGTCCGCGCGCTACCCGGGCCTGGCCGACGTGTGGCCGCTCTCGCCGCTGCAGTCCGGGATGCTCGTCCACGCCCAGCTCGACGAGCGCGACGCCTACGTCGTGCAGACCTCGCTCGACCTGGACGGCGACCTCGACCCCGAGCGGCTGCGCCGGGCGCTGCGGGCGCTGCTGGCCCGCCACCCCGGGCTGAGTGCCGCGTTCCTCGCCGACGACGGTGTCCAGGTGATCCCCGGGTTCGCCGACGTCCCGGTGACGGTCGTCGACGTCGCGTCCGACGCGGACCTCGCCGCGCGGGAGGACGCCGAGCGGGCGCGCCCGTTCGACATGGCGTCGCCGCCGCTGATGCGGGTCCTGCTGGCCCGCAGACCCGACGGCACGCACCGGCTGGTGCTGTCGAACCACCACATCCTGCTCGACGGCTGGTCGATGCCGCTGCTGGTCGCGGACCTGTTCGCGCTCTACGCGGGCACCGACCTCCCGCCTGTCCGCTCCTACCACGACCACCTGTCGTGGCTGGCGTCGCAGGACGCGGAGGCCGCCCGCGCGGCATGGACGGAGGCCCTGGCCGGGCTGGAGGAGCCGACGCGCCTCGCCGCCGTCGGTGGTGCGCCGGTGCCGCCCGAGGAGGTCGGGGCCGCGCGCGGGGGCTCGTTGTCCGCCTTCGCGCGGGACGCCGGGCTGACCGTCAACTCGGTCGTGCAGGCCGCGTGGGGCCTCGTGCTCGGGCGCGTCCTCGGCCGTGACGACGTCGTCTTCGGCGCCACCGTCTCCGGCCGGCCGCCGACGCTCGACGGCGCCGAGTCGATCGTCGGGCTGTTCATCGACACCGTTCCCGTCCGCGTGACGACGCGGCCGGCTGAGCCGCTCGTCGACCTGGCCCGGCGCGTCCAGGCCACCCAGATCGCGCTGGCCGACCACACCTGGCTCGGCCTCGGCGCGATCCAGCAGATCGCGGGCGTCGGCGAGCTGTTCGACACCCTCGCCGTGTTCGAGTCCTACCCCGTCGACGCCGAGGCGGTCACCGAGGCCCAGGCTGCGGGCGGGCTGACCACCACCGCCGTCGACGGCCGCGACGCCACCCACTACCCGGTGGCGCTGGTGATCCAGCCCGACGGGGACGGCTGGCACTTCGCCGTCCGCTACCGCCCGGACCTGCTCACCGAGGCCGACGCGCAGGCGTTGCTCGACCGACTGTGCACGGTGCTCGACGCGACGGTCGCCGACCCGACGACGCCGTCCGGCCATGTCGACGTCCTCACCGACGCCGAGCAGACGCTGATCGACGGCCGCAACGCCACGACGTCGGGCCGTGAGCTCCCGGAGTCGTTGTGGGGCATGGTCGCCGCCCAGGTGGCGGCGGCCCCGGACGCGGTCGCGATCGTCGCCCCGTCCGGTGAGCGGCTGACCTACGCGGAGTTCGACGTCCGAGTCGCCGCACTGGCGTCGTCGCTGGTCGAGCAGGGTGTCGGGCCGGAGGTGACCGTCGGCGTGAAGCTGGAGCGGTCGGTCGACCTGGTCGTCGCGCTGTGCGCGGTCCTGCGGGCGGGCGGTGTGTTCGTCGCGCTGCAGCCGGAGTGGCCTTCCGAACGCATCGAGAACATGTGTCGCTCGGCGGGCGTCGAACACGTCGTGAGTGGCGGTACTGGCTATGGCCGGTACCGCCACTCACAGGGGGTTCGGGGCGCGAACGCCGCCTACGTCATCTTCACGTCGGGGTCCACCGGGGTGCCCAAGGGTGCCGTGATCAGGCACGACGCGATCTGTGCGCGGCTGGCCTGGCAGCGGGACATGCTCGGGTTCGGGCCCGGCGACGCGGCGTTGTTCAAGGCGCCCATGGGCTTCGACATCTCCGTCAACGAGATCTTCCTGCCGCTCACCACCGGCGCGACGCTGGTGATCGCCGAGCCGCAGGGCGAGCGCGACCCCGAGTACCTGCTCGACCTCATCGCCCGCGAGCGCGTCTCGTTCGCCTACCTCGTCAGCTCGATGCTCGACGTCATGCTGCAGCTGGGGACGGCGCCCGCGTCGTTGCGGCACGTGTGGTGCGGCGGCGAGGTCCTGACGCCGGCGCTGTTCGACCGGTTCCGCGCGGCCTTCCCCGACTCGGTGATGTACCACGGCTACGGCCCGGCCGAGGCCACGATCGGTGTGTCGCACCGCTTCTACCGCGGCACGGACCGGCGCGAGTCGGTCTCCATCGGCGTGCCCAACCCGGACACCCGGGTGCTCGTCCTCGACCGGAACCTGCGGCCCGCGCCCGTCGGCGCGGTCGGCGAGATCTACACCGGCGGGCTCCCGCTGGGCCGTGGCTACGTCGGGGACCCGGTGATGACGGCGGCGCGGTTCGTCGCCGACCCCTGGACCCCCGGCGAGCGGCTCTACCGCACCGGCGACCTCGGCCGCTGGAGCGCCGCGGGTGAGCTGGAGTTCGTCGGGCGCACGGACCACCAGGTGAAGGTCCGCGGGATGCGCGTCGAGCTGGAGGAGGTCGACACCGTCCTGGCCCGGCACCCCGACGTGCGCCAGGCCGTCACGGTCGTCCGCAACGGCGCCCTCGCGTCCTATGTGGTCGGATCGCCGAGTGACGACGTCCGGGCGTTCGCGGCCCGGTTCCTGCCCGAGCACATGGTGCCGACGACGGTCACTGCGCTCGACGCGTTCCCGTTGACCGCCAACGGGAAGGTCGACCGCACGGCCCTGCCCGACCCGGCAGCCCCGACGACCGGCAGCGCCGCGCCGACGACGGCGACCGAGCGACAGCTCGCCGCCCTGTTCGCCGAGCTGCTCGACCTGCCCGAGGTCGGCGTCGACGACTCGTTCTTCACCCTCGGCGGCCACTCCCTGCTCGCTGTGCGCCTCATGGGCCGCATCCGCGCCGAGCTGGGCGACGACCTGCCGATGCGGGCGATCTTCGACGCCCCGACCGTCGCGGCCCTGGCGGCGAGGATCGGCGGGCCGGCCACGCCGACGCGTCCGCCGTTGACCGCGGGGGAGCGCCCCGAGCGGGTGCCGCTGTCGTCGGTCCAGCAGCGGTTCCGGTTCGAGCAGCAGCTCGGCGCGACGGCGACGGTCCCGTTCGTCTTCCGGGTCACCGGTCCGCTCGATGTGGAGGCGCTGCGCGCCGGGATCGTCGACGTCGCCACCCGGCACGAGGCCCTGCGGACGGTGTTCGGCGACGGCCCCGACGGTCCGGCGCAGCACGTTCTGGAGCCCGCGGCCGTGGCAGCGGCCGTCGGCGGGCCCGTCGTCGACCTCGACCCGGCCGACACCGAGCGGCTCACCGCGTTGCTCACCGGCGCCGTCGGCCACGACTTCGACCTGGACCACGAGCCGCCGTTGCGGCTCACCGTGATCCGGGAGGCGCCGCAGAGCCACGTCGTCGCACTGGTCGTGCACCACGTCGCCGTGGACGAGTGGTCGGCCCCGATCCTGCTCGACGAGTGGGCGCAGGCGTACGCCGCGCGCCGCGACGGCCGCACCCCGGCCTGGGCGCCGCTGCCCGTGCAGTACGCCGACTACGCCCTCTGGGAGGAAGCCCTCCTCGCCGGGCCGATGACCGCCGTCCTCGACCACTGGTCCACAGCGCTCGCCGACCTGCCCGACCGGATCGAGCTGCCCACCGCCACCCCGCGCCCCGCGACACCCAGCGGGCGTGGCGGCAGCGTCGACATCGAGGTCGGAGCCGCGACCGCGCAGCGGCTGCGGACCCTGGCCCGCGACGAGTCCTCCAGCGACCTGCTGGTGCTCACCTCGGCGGTCGCGGCCCTGCTGTCGCGGCTCGGGGCCGGCGACGACGTCGCGATCGGCACCCCTGTCGCCGGCCGCGACGACGCGGCGCTCGACGGGCTCGTCGGCTGCTTCGTCAACACCGTCGTGCTGCGCGCCGACCTGGCGGGCGCTCCGACGTTCCGGCAGGTCGCCGGGCGGGTCCGGGAGAACGGGCTGGCGGCGTTCGAGCATTCGGCGCTGCCGTTCGACCGGCTCGTCGCTCACCTCGACCCGCGCCGCGACCCGTCGCGCAACCCGTTGTTCCAGGTCATGGTCACCCACGGGACCGCGGGCGGCGGCGCATGGACGCTTGCCGGCACCGAGGTGGCCGACCTGGCGGGGGAGCGGACGTCGGCCCAGTTCGACCTGACCTTCGACTTCGCGACGGCTCGGGACGGCCGGCTGCGCTGCGCGGTGGAGTACAACGCCGACCTGTTCGATCGGGCTTCGGCACAGGCGTTGGGCGACCGGCTCGTCCGGCTGCTGGAGCAGGTCGCGGCCGACCCCGAGGTCGTGGTCGACGACCTGTCCGTCCTGGCCGACGACGAGGGGGAGCGGCTCACCACGCCGCCGCTGCTCCCGGCTCCGACGGTCCCGGAGCTGGTCGCCGGGCTCGCCGCCCGGCCCGCCGCCATGTGTCTCACCGCGGGCGACGACCGGCGCGACTCGACGCGCGTCACCTCCGACATCGCACGCTGGGCCCGGCATCTGGCGGGCCTCGGCTGCGGCCCCGAGGACGTCGTCGGCGTGGTGCTTCCCCGCGGCGCCGACCTCGTGACCATGCTGCTCGCCGTGCAGGTCGCGGGCGCGGCGTTCGTGGCCGTCGACCCGACGGTGCCCGCGGACCGCAAGACGGTGCTGCTGGCCGGCACCGTCGCCGTCGTCACCCACTCGTCGGTTCCCGCGGACGGGCTGCCCGCGTCGGTGCGCAGGGTCGACGTCGACACCACGGACGTCGCAGGCCTGCCCGCGCACCCGGTCACCGACGCCGACCGCGTCGCTCCGCTGTACCGCGACCACCCCGCGTACCTGGTGTTCACCTCGGGCTCGACGGGGGTGCCCAAGGGGGTGCTGGTCAGCCACGACGCGCTCGCCCGGCTGGCCGCGACCCATCACGACCGGCTCGCCGTCGACGACGCCCACGGCGTCCCGCGGCCGCTGCCGCGGGTCATGCACTCGGCCGAGTTCTCCTTCGACGCCTCCTGGGACCCGCTGCTGTGGATGCTGGAGGGCTGCGAGCTCGTCGTCGCCGACTCGGCGACGATGCGCGACCCCGAGGCGCTGATGGCGCTCGTCGAACGCGAGCGCATCGACGCCATCGACCTCACCCCGTCCTACGTCGACGCGCTGCTGAGCAGCGGCATCTGGGACCGGCCGGGCCACCGGCCGTCGATCATCGCCGTGGGCGGCGAGCCCATCACCGACCGCATCCGGGAGCGCTTCGCCGGCGGCGAGACGTACTTCGTCGACCTGTACGGGCCCAGCGAGACCACCGTCAACGCCTACCGCTGGCGACTCGACTGGGAGCAGGGCGAGGGGCCGGTGGCGGGCTTCGGCGTCGCCGTCCTCGACGACCGGCTGCGTCCCGTCCCGGCCGGTGTCCTCGGCGAGCTGTACCTGTCCGGGCCGGGGCTGGCCCGCGGCTACCGCGACGCGCCCGCACAGACGGCCGCACGGTTCGTCGCCGACCCGTGCGGAGAGGACGGCGCCCGGATCTACCGCACCGGCGACCTGGCCCGGATCGGTGTCGACGGGCGGCTCACGCTGCACGGCCGCGCCGACGACCAGGTCAAGATCCGCGGGCACCGCATCGAGCTCGGCGAGGTGGAGGCCGTGATCGGCGGCCATCCGCGGGTCGGGCGCGCGGTCGTCGTCATGCGGGGTGCGGGCCAGGCGCGGCGGCTGCTCGCCTACGTCATCCCCGCCGACCCCGGCAACACGGCGGACCTCGACATGGCCGTCCGGGCGCACGTCGCGGCCCGGCTGCCCGGGTACATGACGCCCGCGGCGGTCGTCGTCCTCGACACGCTGCCGCTCACCCGCCACGGCAAGGTCGACCGCCGCGCGCTGCCCGAACCCGAGACGACGACGGTCGCCGAGCGTGAGCCGTCGACCGCGTCGGAGATCGCGCTGTGCGCACTGTTCGCGCAGGTCCTCGAGGTCGACCGGGTCGGTGTCGACGACGGCTTCTTCGACCTCGGCGGGCACTCGCTGCTGGCCACCCGGCTGGTCGCACGGATCCGGGCCGAGCTGGACGCGGACGTCTCCGTCGCCACCGTCTTCCAGGCGCCGACACCCGCGGCCCTCGCGGCGACCCTGACGTCGGCGGAACCCTTCGACGCCGTCCTGCGGCTGCGCACCGGCCCCGACGAGGGACCCGCCGTGTTCTGCCTGCCGCCTGCGATCGGCATCGGCTGGACCTACGCCCGGCTGCTGCCGCACCTGCCGCCGGACGTCCCGGTGTTCGCGCTGCAGGACACCGGCGACGGCACGGCGTCGATCGCCGAGCTGGCCGACCGCTACGCCGCCATGATCCGTGAGCTGCGCGCGCAGGGACCGTACGTCCTGCTCGGTTGGTCGCTGGGCACGGTGCTCGCCCACGAGGTCGCAGCGAGGGTGGGGCCGACGCCGCTCGTCGTCATGATCGACGGGTTCCCCGAGGCGTCCGCACCGGACGTCGAGGAGCTCAGCGAGGACGACGCCCTCCACGAGCTGCTGCTGTTCACCGGCTACGACCTCTCCGACCTCTCCGACCTCTCCGGGGACGACTTCGGGCCGGCCGCGGTCCGTGAGCTGGTCGACGGGCGGCCGGGGCTGCTCGCCGGAGTGTCCGACGAGCACATCGGCGAGGCCGCAGCCCGGATCCGGCGGATCTCCGCGGCCCGCTACGACGGCCCGTCGCACCGGTCGTCGTCACGTCTGGTGTTCTTCAAGGCCGGCCGCGACGCCACCCCGGCTGCGCCCCAGGACTGGCAGCCGTTCTACGACGATCCCCTCCAGGTGGTCGTCGTCGACGCCACGCACGCCGAGATGCTGGCGCCCGGACCCGTGGCGGAGCTGGGTCCGGCGCTGCGGGCAGCGGTGGAGGATGTACTCGACAGGACAGAGGAGAGCTGATGAGGGACCAGCCGGACGCGCGGCCCGCCGACGTCGTCGCCGTCGAGGCCCTGTCGCCGAGCATCGTGCGCGTGGTGGTGGAGGTGTCCGGGTTCGAGTCGCTGGGTGTGTCCGACGAAGGGTGCGTGCTCACGTTCCCGGCCGACGGATCGAGCGCCGCCGAGTCCGATGTGGAGCGTGGACACTGGTACACGGTGCGCCGCGTCGAGGGCGACCGCGTCACGTTCGACGTGATCGTCCACGAGGGTGGGGCGGCGTCGTCGTGGGCACGCCGCGGGAAGCCGGGAGACCAGCTCTCGCTGACCTACCAGAACAGCTGGATGGTCCGGCCGGAGGACGCCGGCTGGCAGGTGCTGCTCGTCGACACCACGGGCCTGCCCGCGGCGGCGCGCATCGTCGAGGAGGCGCCTGCGGGGATGCGCACGATCGTCGTCGCGGAGGTCCCGTCTGCCGCCGACGAACAGGCTCTCCCCGGCGCCGAGGTCACCTGGGTGCACAACCCAGAGGTCGTGCACGGCGGGTCCGAGCTGGAGCGGATCGCGCGGGAGGTGGAGCTGCCCGACGGGCCGGGGTATGTCTACGTCGCGGGCGAGGCCGCCGCGACGCGGGCTGTCCGCAAGTACCTGCGCCACGAGCTGACGCTGCCCGCCCAGTCGTACGGCGTGATCGGCTACTGGCGCCGGGACGCCGCGGCGTGGGCCGAGCGGTTGGCGCGGTCGTCCGTCGACATCGGAGAGCTGTGGGAGCAGGCCGAGGCCGAGGCGAGCAACGAGGAGGAGGCGATGGACCTCTACGAGGAGCGGCTGGGCCGCGCCGGGCTCCTGTGACTGTCATCTTCTGATTACGCATCTGCGTGTATACGCAGATAGGGTGTGCGGGTGCTTCCCGAGGTCCGCTACGCCCTGCTGTCCCTCGCCGCATTCGCGGTGGCCGTCCCCGCGCAGCTGCTCGGCGCGCCCACCGCGCTGACCGTCGCGGCCTGGGTCGTCTGCTACGTCGCCGGCGGGTGGGAACCGGGCTGGTCGGGCGTGCGCGCGCTGCGCCACGGCACGCTCGACGTCGACCTGCTCATGGTCGTCGCCGCCCTCGCCGCAGCGGCGATCGGACAGCCGCTGGACGGAGGCCTGCTCGTCGTCATCTTCGCGACGTCGGGGGCGCTCGAAGCAGTCATGACCACCCGCACCCGCCGCGGCATCGAGGCCCTCCTCGACCTCGCACCGGAGACGGCGGTACTGCTCGACGGAGACGCCGAGACGACCGTCGCGGCCCGTGACCTGCGGATCGGCGACCTCGTCCTCGTCCGCCCCGGCGAACACGTCCCCGCTGACGGTGACGTCGTCGACGGGGCGAGCGAGATCGACACCGCCTCACTGACCGGGGAGCCGCTGCCCCGCCCCGCCGAGATCGGTTCGACGGTGCACGCCGGCACGGTCAACGGCACCGGCGTGCTGCGCGTGCGGGTCGCCCGCGACCCCGGGGACTGGGTCGTCGCGGGCATCCGCGACCGCGTCGAACGGGCCACGGAGTCGGCGTCACGCCGCCAGCTGCTGATCGAGCGGATCGAGCAGCCCTACTCGGTCGGCGTCGTGGTCGTGACGCTCGCGCTGCTCGGCGTCCCGCTGCTGTTCGGTGCCGCGTTCGAGCCGACCCTGCTGCGCGCCATGACGTTCATGATCGTCGCCTCGCCCTGCGCCGTCGTGCTCGCGACGATGCCGCCGCTGCTCGCCACGATCGCCGTCGCCGCCCGCCGGGGCGCGCTGCTGCGCGACGCAGGAGTCGTCGAGGCCCTCGCGGCCGTCGACACCGTTGTCCTCGACAAGACGGGCACCCTGACCTCGGGCCGGCCCCGCGTGGTCGAGGTGCGGGCGGTCGACCCGGACGGGCTCGTCGCGCTCGCCGCCGCGGCGGAAGCCGGGAGCGAGCACGCGCTCGGACGCGCGATCCGGGAGGAGGCGTCGCGCAGGCGACTGCGGGTCCCGTCGGCGACCGGGTTCGCGGCCGAGCCGGGGATCGGGGTCCGGGCGATCGTCGACGGCCAGGTGGTGACGGTCGGCCGCCCGTCGCCCGGCTCCACGGAGACCGAGGCGACCGTCGTCGTCGTACGGGTCGACGGCGAGGTCCGCGGGACGCTGGGGCTCGCCGACGACCTCCGCCCCGGCGCACACGAGGCGGTCGCGTCACTCGCCGCGCTGACCGGCCGGACGCCCGTGCTGCTCACCGGCGACGCCGAACGTCCCGCTCGTGCCGTCGCCACCCGGCTCGGCATCACCGAGGTGCACTCGGGACTGCTGCCCGACGGGAAGGCCGACGTGGTCGAGGACCGGCAGCGCGACGGCCGCACCGTCCTCGCCGCGGGCGACGGCGTCAACGACGCGCCCCTGCTCGCCGTCGCCGACGTCGGGCTGGCCGTCGGGCACGGTGCCAGCGCGCTGAGCGTCCAGGCCGGCGACGGCGTGCTGCTCCGCGACCCGATGGGTGGCCTCCCGGCACTGGTCACGTTGTCGCGCAGAGCCACCCGTGTCGCCCGGGTCAACCTGGCGTTCGCCGGTGCCGTCATCGCGGGGCTGGTCGCATGGGACCTGATCGGCACCCTGCCGCTGGTCCTCGGTGTCGCGGGCCACGAGCTGTCGACGGTCGTCGTCTGTCTCAACGGCCTGCGCCTGCTGCTCGACCGGACCCACCGCGACCCCGGCCTCGTCCCCCGGCCCGTCGACAGCCGTGAGGTCGCGCGCGACCTCACGGCCGCCCCCTGACGGTCGTCGCAGGCCCGAACGGCAGCCGTGAGGCTGCGGGCGGCTCAGCCCTGGGCCGAGCCGGCTCCTGCGCCCCGACGCCCGCGGCGCCGCGTGCTCACCCGCGCGACGCCGTCAGGACGGGTCGAGCGTCGTCAACGCCGTCCACGCCATGCCGCGCAGCCGCGCCGCGACCTCCCGGGCGCTGCCGTAGGCCGCGCTGTGCGGGGTGGAGTTGAGCAGTCCGAACGCGCCGTGCGCAGCGATCCGCGCGGCCTCCGGCGACAACCCCGGGGTGATCTCCCGCAGCACCTCCACCCAGATCTCGACGTAGGTGCGCTGCAACAGGCGGACCTTGCGCCGCGGCTCGGGCGGCAGGTTCGCGAGATCACGGTCCTGCACGACGATGAGCTCGGGCGAGGTGAGCGCGAAGTCGAGCTGGAAGTCGACGAGCGCGGCCAACGTCTCCCGTGCGGTGCCGCCGGCCTCGGCCCGCTCCCGGCCCCCGGCCAACAGGTGCTCGCTGATCCCGACGAGCATCTCCGCGAGCAACGCCTCCTTGCCGGGAAAGTGCCGGTAGAGCGCCGGACCGCTGACGCCGACGGCCGCGCCGAGGTCGGCGATGCTCACCCCGTGGAACCCGTGCTTGGCGAACAGCCGGGCCGCGACGGTGAGAATCTGCTCGCGCCGACCGGTAGCGGCACCCGTCGGAACGGCCATCGGCGCAGCGTAGTCGGTTAGCGACCGCTAACGCACGAGGTGTGGCTCAACCTCGGAGCCATGTCGGCCTCCTTCTCCGTGGCGCCTCGACGCGGCGCGCTGGTCCCCGGGTTCCCGAATCCCGGGTCGTCGAACCGTGGATCCGCCGTTCAGGTCCGTGCGGGAGCCTCCGTGCGGCCCGGCGGGACCGGCCGGCGCGACCGGCGCATCCCCACGGCCAGCCCGGCACCGACCAGCGCCAGTCCCAGCCACACCCGCGGGTCGGGGAACGGCTCCCCGAGCGCCGTCCCGATCAGCGTCGCGGCGACGGGCGCGATCCCGGTGAGCAGCCCGGCGCGTCCTGCCCCCAGTGTGGCGACCGCGGAGTACCAGAGCACGAACGCGACGGCCGTGACGCCGACGGCCAGGTAGGCCATGGCGGCCAGGTGCTCGGGACGCAGCGTCGTCACGGCGGGAGGTCCTTCGGTGACGAGCCCGCCGACCCCCAGCCCGACCGCCGCCATCCAGCAGGTGTGCACCGAGACGCCCCACGGTCCGTGCCGGCCGAGGACGGGTACCGCGAGCAGCGTGAACCCCGCCTCGCAGGCCAGTACGACGAGCGCCCAGCCCAGCCCCTGTGCGTCGGTACGGCCGCCACCCTCGACGAGCGCCGCGCCGGCCGTCACCAGGACCGCTCCGCAGAGGACGACGCGCCGGTCGCCGCGACCGCCGAGCGCGAGCAGCACCGGGACGCTCGCGACGGCGACGCCGAGCACCGCCGGCTCCGCGTGCGCCGAACCCCTGACGAGCGCGACGTTGAACAGCACCAGCCCGGTGCTCGCGACCCCGCCGAGCCACAGCCACTCGCGCCCGCGCGGCACGACGATCCGCCGCCCCGACAACCTGGCCGCCACCAGCAGGATCACGAACGCAGCCGCGTATCGGAGGGCCTGGGTCGTCAGCATCGGCGCGTCGCGCAGCAGGCCGGAGACCGCGACGCCGCCGCCGACGAAGACCATCCCCAGCCCGCCGACGGCGAGTGCGGTTCCCGTTCTCATGCCGTCGATCGTCGGCGCCGCTATGGTCCTGCGAACAGGGCCAAGGTCGTGGTCATCAAAAGGTCCAAGATGCTGTGAGTCGGAATAGCCGCCATAGCGGCCATCGCCACTCACGAGGGTGGGTGTGGTGGCAGCCGGATCGGACTTCCTGCAGCTCGACGCCACCGGCGTGCCGCGCGGTGGCCTCGCGGGCTGGCTGACCGACGCCCTGCGGGCCGCCGTGGCCGACGGGTCGCTCGGCGTCGGCGCGACGCTGCCGGCGTCCCGTACGCTCGCCGCCGACCTCGGGCTCTCGCGCGGCGTCGTCGTCGAGGCCTACCGGCGCCTCGCCGACGAGGGCCTGTTCGTGACAGGCGGTGCCCGCGGGACCGTCGTCGCCACCGCGCCCCGGCCCGCACCCGCCGACGCCGGCACCGAGCGCCGCGCGCAGGCCCCGCTCGACCTCTCGCCCGGCCTGCCGGACCTCTCCGCCTTCCCCCGCGCGGCGTGGCTGCGGGCCGAGCGCGAGGTCCTCGACGGCACCACCGCGGCGGACCTCGGCTACCCCGACCCGCGTGGCCACCCGTTGCTGCGAAGGGAGATCTCCGCGTGGCTGCGACGCACCCGCGGGGTCGTCGCGGCGCCCGACGAGATCGTCGTCGTCGCCGGGGTGGCGCAGGCGCTGGCCGTGCTGTCGCGGGTCCTCGTGCGCGCCGATACGCCGGCCGTCGGGGTGGAGGACCCCGGTTCGAAGGGCGCCCGCGAGCAGATGGCGCACTGGGGGATGGCGCCGGTCGCGGTGCCCGTCGACGACTCGGGTCTCGACGTCGAGGCGTTGCGCCGCGCTGGGGTGCCGACGGTGCTGCTCACCCCGGCCCACCAGTTCCCGACCGGTGTCGTGCTCGCCCCGGCGCGTCGTCGGGCCCTGCTCGACTGGGCCGCGGACGGCGGACTCGTGGTCGAGGACGACTACGACGCCGAGTTCCGCTACGACCGCCCGCCCGTCCCGGCGCTGCAGTGCCTGGCGCCCGAGCTCGTCGCGCACGCGGGCAGCGTGTCCAAGACCCTCGCGCCCGGCCTGCGGCTGGGCTGGCTGGTGGTGCCCGCACGGCTTCGCGACGAGGTCGTCCACGAGCGGTGGATGGCTGATCTGGGCGCACCCGCCCTGCCGCAGCTCGTGTTCGCGCACCTGCTGGCCTCGGGGGCGCTGGAACGGCACCTGCGCCGGGTGCGGGTACGGGTGCGGGCCCGGCGCGACGCGATGCTCGACGCCTTGCGCGAGCACCTGCCCGAGGTGACGGTGCACGGCATCGCCGCGGGGCTGCACCTGATGGTGACCTTCGCGAACCAGGTCGACGACCGGGCGCTCGCCGACGCGGCCGCCGCCGACGGGGTCCTGGTGCAGCCGCTCTCGGACCACCGGATCGCCCCCGGCCCGCCCGGCCTGGTCATCGGCTACGCGGCGCAGTCCCCCGACCGCATCCGGCGCGCCGTGGCGTTGCTCGCTCGTTCGGCCCGGGCCCTGGCGCCGGGCGTTAACGTTCGCTAACCTGTTAACGATCGCTAACCTGCCTGGAGGGTCGATGACGAGCCTGACCGACGCCCCCGTGCTCGGCACGTCGGCGGATGCCGGCAGCGACACGTTCGCGCGCAACGCCTCCGCGCACCGCGACCTGGTCGCCGACCTCAACGCCACGCTCGCCACCGCGCGCCTCGGCGGCCCCGCCCGCAGCCGGGAACGTCACGTCGCCCGCGGCAAGCTCCTCCCGCGCGACCGCGTCGACGCCCTGCTCGACCCGTCGTCGCCCTTCCTGGAGCTGTCCCCGCTGGCCGCCCACGGCCTCTACGACGGCGACGCCCCCGGCGCCGGGATGATCACCGGTGTCGGCCGGGTGTCCGGGCGTGAGTGCGTGGTCGTCGCGAACGACGCCACCGTCAAGGGCGGCACGTACTACCCGATGACGGTCAAGAAGCACCTGCGCGCGCAGGAGGTGGCCCTGCACAACCGGCTGCCCTGTGTGTACCTCGTCGACTCCGGCGGTGCCTTCCTCCCGCAGCAGGACGAGGTCTTCCCCGACCGCGAGCACTTCGGCCGCATCTTCTACAACCAGGCCACGATGTCGGGCCTCGGGATCCCGCAGATCGCCGCGGTCATGGGCTCCTGCACCGCCGGTGGCGCCTACGTCCCCGCGATGAGCGACGAGGCCGTCATCGTCCGCGACCAGGGCACGATCTTCCTCGGCGGTCCGCCGCTGGTGAAGGCCGCGACCGGCGAGGTCGTCACCGCCGAGGAGCTCGGCGGCGGTGCCCTGCACTCGCGGGTGTCGGGCGTCACCGACCATCTTGCCGACGACGACGCGCACGCCCTGGCCATCGTCCGCTCGATCGTCGCCACACTGGGCCCGCGCGCCCCGCGGCCCTGGTCCGTCCTGCCCACGGAGGAGCCGGTGGTCGACCCCGCCGAGCTGTACGGCGTCGTCCCGGCCGACTCCCGCACCCCCTACGACGTACGCGAGGTCATCGCCCGCATCGTCGACGGGTCGCGGTTCCACGAGTTCAAGGCCGAGTACGGCACAACGCTCGTCACCGGCTTCGCCCACATCCACGGCCACCCGGTCGGGATCATCGCCAACAACGGCATCCTCTTCTCCGAGTCGGCGGTCAAGGGCGCGCACTTCGTCGAGCTGTGCGACCAGCGCGGCATCCCGTTGGTGTTCCTGCAGAACATCTCCGGCTTCATGGTCGGCGCTGCGTACGAGGCGGGCGGCATCGCCAAGAACGGCGCGAAGATGGTCACCGCCGTGGCGTCGACGCGGGTGCCGAAGCTGACCGTCGTCATCGGCGGGTCCTTCGGCGCCGGGAACTACGCGATGTGCGGGCGGGCCTACTCGCCGCGGTTCCTGTTCATGTGGCCCAACGCCCGCATCTCGGTGATGGGCGGCGAGCAGGCCGCGACGGTCCTCGGGACGGTCGGCAACGCCGATCCCGATGCCATCCGCGCCCGGTACGAGGCGCAGGGCCACCCCTACTACTCCTCGGCCCGGCTGTGGGACGACGGCGTCATCGACCCCGCCGACACCCGCCGGGTGCTGGGCCTGTCCCTCTCCGTCGCCGCCAACGCGCCCCTCGGGGATCCTGCGTTCGGCGTCTTCCGGATGTGAGCGCCGTGCAGACGAGCGTTCCCGCAGAATGTGCGCACCCTCAGGAGGCCTCGTGTTCAGCACGGTGATGGTCGCCAACCGCGGCGAGATCGCGCTTCGGGTCATCCGCACCCTGCGCCGGTTGGGCATCCGGTCGGTCGCGGTCTACTCCGACGCCGACGCAGGGTCCCCGCACGTCGCGGCCGCCGACCTCGCGGTGCGGCTGGGCCCGGCGGCCGCCGCCGAGAGCTACCTGTCGGTCGAGCGCGTCATCGAGGCAGCCCGGACGGCCGGCGCGGAGGCGATCCACCCCGGCTACGGCTTCCTGAGCGAGAACACCGCGTTCGCCGCAGCCTGCGAGGACGCGGGGATCGTGTTCGTCGGCCCGCCCGCGTCGGCGATCGAGGCGATGGGCGACAAGATCCGCGCCAAGCAGACCGTCGCGAAGGCGGGCGTGCCCGTCGTCCCCGGTTCCGACGGCTCCGGCCTCTCCGACGACGACCTCGCTCTCGCCGTGGAGCAGATCGGCTACCCCGTGCTGCTCAAGCCCTCGGCGGGCGGCGGCGGGAAGGGCATGGTCGAGGTCCACCGGGCCGAGGACCTGGCCGAGGCCATCGTCGGCGCCCGGCGCGTCGCCAAGGGCGCGTTCGGCGACGACACCCTGCTCGTCGAGCGCCTGGTCACCACACCTCGCCACATCGAGATCCAGGTCATGGCCGACGCTCACGGGACCGTGGTGCACCTGGGCGAGCGGGAGTGCTCGCTGCAGCGCCGGCACCAGAAGATCGTCGAGGAGGCACCGTCGGCGCTGCTCACCTCCGAGCAGCGGGAGCGGATGGGCGCGGCGGCGGTCGAGGCCGCCCGCTCGGTCGGCTACACCGGCGCCGGGACGGTCGAGTTCATCGTGGGCGGCGACCGGCCCGACGAGTTCTTCTTCATGGAGATGAACACCCGGCTGCAGGTCGAGCACCCGGTCACGGAGCTGGTCACCGGGCTGGACCTCGTCGAGCTGCAGCTGCGCGTCGCAGCGGGCGAGCACCTGCCGCTCACGCAGGACGACGTCGTGCTGACCGGCCACGCGATCGAGGTCCGCGTCTACGCCGAAGATCCCGCCGCCGGGTTCCTCCCGACGGGCGGCCGCGTGCTCGCCTTCCGGGAGCCGACGGGCGACGGCGTCAGGGTCGACGCCGGCATCGAGGCGGGCGGGGTCGTCGGATCCGACTACGACCCCATGCTCGCCAAGGTGATCGCTCACGGCGCCGACCGCGACGAGGCGATCCGCCGTCTCGACACCGCGCTGGCGAACACGACGTTGCTCGGGCTGGGCACCAACATCGGCTTCCTGCGCGCCCTGCTCGCCGACGACGACGTCCGCGCCGCGCGTCTCGACACCGGGCTCGTCGGCCGCCGCCTCGACGACTGGACCCGCGCGGACCTGCCCGCCGACGTGCTCGGCGTCGCGACCGGGGTGGGGCTGCTCGACCTCGAGCCCACGGGCCCCGTGGTCGACCCGTTCGACATCCCGGGCGGCTGGCGCCTCGGCGGCGCGGCCCCGACGACGCGCACCCTGCTGGTCTCCGGCCACGACCCGGTCGAGGTCCGCGCCCACGGCCGCGCGGCCGACGCGTCGTTGACGATCGGTGACGCACCGGAGACGCGGACGAGTACGGCGGTCGTGAGTGGCGATGGTCGCCACAGCGACCATCGCCACTCACAGGGTGGTCTTGCCCGGCACTACGTCGTCGCGCGCGCGCACGACGGGACGCTCTGGATCGGGCGTGACGGGTACGCGTGGGCCGTGCGCGAGCAGGGCCGGCTGGGGGCTGCCCGCGCCGACGCCACCGCCGCGGGCGGGCCCGTCGTCAGCCCGATGCCCGGCACCGTCACGGTCGTCGACGTGGCCGAGGGCGACACCGTCACCGCTGGTCAGCGGCTGGTGGTCGTCGAGGCGATGAAGATGGAGCACGTGCTCACCGCGCCGATCGACGGGGTGGTCCGCGAGCTGCGGGCCCGGGCAGGCGCCACCGTCGCCAAGGACGCGGTCTTGTTGCAGGTCAGCACCCAGGAGGACCAGTGAATCTCGATCTGGACGACGAGCAGGAAGCCCTGCGGCACACGGTCGAGGACTTCGCGCGCAAGGAGGTCGCCCCGGTCATCGGCGGCTTCTACGAGCGTGAGGAGTTCCCGTACGACCTGGTCGCGAAGATGGGACGGATGGGCCTGTTCGGGCTTCCCGTCTCGGAGGAACACGGCGGCATGGGCGGCGACTACACCGCGCTGTGCATCGCGCTGGAGGAGCTGGGCCGCGTCGACTCGTCGGTCGCGATCACGCTGGAGGCCGGGGTCTCGCTGGGCCTCATGCCGATCTACCGGTTCGGCACCGACGAGCAGAAGGCCCGCTGGCTGCCGGAGCTCGTGACCGGGGAGAAGCTCGGCGCTTTCGGCCTGACCGAGCCCGGCGGCGGTTCCGACGCCGGCGCCACCCGCACCACCGCCCGCCTCGACGGCGACGAGTGGGTCATCAACGGCTCGAAGTCGTTCATCACCAACTCCGGCACCGACATCACCTCGGTCGTCACCGTCACCGCGATCACCGGGGAACGCGAGGGCGGCAGGAAGGAGATCTCCGCGATCCTCGTGCCCTCGGGTACCCCCGGCTTCACGGTGGCGCCCAAGTACTCCAAGGTCGGGTGGAACGCCTCCGACACCCACGAGCTGTCGTTCGACGACTGCCGCGTCCCAGCGACGAACCTGCTCGGCGAACGCGGCCGCGGCTACGCCCAGTTCCTCTCGATCCTCGACGAGGGCCGCATCGCGATCGCCGCGCTCGGCACCGGTCTCGCGCAGGGCTGCGTCGACGAGTCGGTGCGCTACGCCCACGAACGCGAGGCGTTCGGCAACCCGATCGGCAGCTACCAGGCGATCCAGTTCAAGATCGCCGAGATGGAGACGCGGGCGCACACGTCGCGGCTCGCCTGGTACGCGGCGGCGGCGAAGATGCAGGCGGGCAAGCCGTTCAAGAAGGAGGCGGCGATCGCGAAGCTGGTGTCGTCCAACGCCGCGATGGACAACTCCCGCGACGGGACCCAGATCTTCGGCGGCTACGGGTTCATGAACGAGTTCCCCGTCGGCCGCTTCTATCGCGACGCCAAGATCCTCGAGATCGGTGAAGGCACCTCGGAGGTGCAGAAGATGCTGATCGCCCGCCAGCTCGGGCTGTAGGGCGGTCGCGGTACGGTCGCGTCGACGACCGGGAGGAGCCACCGTGGCCAGCTGGGACGATCTCGTCTCCTACGTGCGCGTGCGTTACGAGATCATGCGCCAGCAGGACGACGAGCTGTGGTTCAACCTGCCGACGACGGGCGACCGAACCCAGCTCGTCGTGGTGCGACAGGTGATCGGCGACGACGGGCACACCTGGGCCCAGATCTCCTCGCCGATCTGCCGGATCGCCGAGGTCGACCTGGCCGAGCTGCTGTCGCTGGCGAGCGTCTCGGTCGTCGGCGGCGTGGCGTCGACCGACGGCGTAGCGGTCTTCCGGCACTCCGTCCCCCTGGGCGACGCCAACCTGGAAAGCTTCGACCGCCCCTTCCGCCACGTCGCGAACGTGGCCGACGACCTCGAGCTGAAGATCACCGGCCGCGACGAGCACTGATCGCGCCGCCGGCCGGGATTCGACTCGCACGCAGGGCCCCGAGGGCGAGGCCCATCCCGGCCCGGACGGCGGTGGACGCCGAGCGCCCGTACCGGCCAACCGTGGCCCGGGCGTGAAAGAGGACAACCGGATCGTGCCCGGTGGTCGGCGCGTGGGCGCCGGCCATGGCCGGATCGTCACGGGCATGCCCACGAACGGGCGCGGGTGCGCTCACGCGGTGGCGTGACGGCACGTCGGGCCGTCGTGATGAACCTGCCGTCGCGGCACGACCTCGGACGCCGCGCCGATCACCCCGCGTGAGCGGTCAGGCGATCGGTTCCAGCGCCTGGTCGACGACGACGCGCAGGCGGGCGAGGAGCTCGTCGGCCTCGGCCCAGGTCAGTACGCCCGATCGGATGCCCAGTCGGATCTCTTCGGCGACCGTCCGCGAGAAGTGCGTCGCCCATTCAGATCGGCTCCACCCTGCGTCCATCCGCAGATGGTGCCCTGCGCCACACCACGTTCACGATCCGGGGGAGTCAATCACTCAAAGTGACACGTGACTACCCTCGGCGAGCGTTTGATGTCGCCATCCGGCCCAGCAATCCGGGCACCCCGGTGACGGTCCGCAGTTCCGTGACGGTCGGGTGCCCTGCGGCGAGCAGGGCGATGTCGCTGTCCGGGGCGGGCTCCTCGGCCGTGTCGCGCAACGACGACAGCAGCGTCCCGTGCGGGTCGCCCTCCCGGTGTTCGACGACGACCTGCGCGTTCCCGAACTCTGCCAGGTGTGCCTCCCGCAACTCTCGCAGGGCGCCGGCCTCGACGTCGGGGGCGTTGAGCGACAGGACGGTTCCGGGGTCGCGCGCGAGCAGCAGGTCGAGCAGCTCGGGCACGAGGGTCGTCGCAGCGTCCCAGTGCGGGGCCTCGGGCGGCTCCCAGCCGGAGTCGAGCGACACCGCGAGGCCGTACCAGCCCTGCAGGCTGGCGGTCAGCGCGGCGCCGACGGTCCCGGAGTGCAGCACCGACCGGCCGACGTTGGCGCCCAGGTTGATCCCGGAGACGACGATGTCGGGTGCGGGGCGCAGCCAGCCACGGCCCGCGGCGTAGACGATGTAGGCGGGGTGCCCCTCGACGGCGAAGGCGGGTACGCCGTCGAGCCCCGGCAGGGTCCGAGGGTGGACGCGTACGCCGTCGTCGTCGCGCACCGAGATCACGGAGGCGCCGACCCCACTCGCGTCGACGTGCGGGGCGGCGACGACGACGTCGAGACCCGCGTCGCGGACCGCGGCGGCGAGCGCCCACAGTCCGGGGGAGTCGATGCCGTCGTCGTTGGTGATCAGTGCCCGGAGACGCCGCGATGAAGCCACGTCCCCCACGGTAGGCGAGCGCTCACGCCACGTCGGCCGGACGAGAGCAGCCCCACCTCGGTGGATCCGGGCCGTCGTCCGCCGGCCATCGTCAGTTCAGGTTGGCCAGCTGGGAGCGTGCGGTGTCGCGCAACGCGTCGCGCTGCTGGGCGTCGAGGGGGGCGTCGGGGTCCTCGGCGGCCTTGCGCAGGATCCGGGCGGCCTCGGGCCAGCGGGCCTGTTCGCCGAGTGCGCCGGCGAGCTCGGTGAGCAGCGGGACAGCGGTCTCGGCGGGGCCGGGCACGGTGAGCTGCATCCGCAGCACCCATTCGAGGTCGACGGGCCGGCGGCGGCGGGCGTAGACGCCGCGCAGGTTCTGGAGCATCCGGATCAGGATCTGGCGGTTGTTCACCCGCGGCAGCAGGTCGGTGGTGAACTCCACGGACCGGTCGGCACCCGTGGCCGCGCGGAAGAGCTGTTCGCAGTCGGTGTCGTCGAGCAGCCTGCCGCCGGCGAAGACGTCGACGTGTGCGCCGGATGCCGTGTCCCGGACCAGGAAGTGCCCGGGCATGCCGACACCCTGCAGCTCCACCCCCACCCTGCGGCCCACCTCGATCGCGACGACGGCCAGGGTGATCGGGATGCCGGTGCGCCGCTTCAGGACGTGCGGCAGCAGGGAGTTGCGCGGGTCGTAGTAGTCCTCGGTGTTGCCGCGGAAACCTTCGACCTCGAACAGCAGCTCCAGCAGGCCGGACAGCCCCGAGTCGGCGGGGACGGCGGCGGCGAGGCGGTCGAGCTCGGCGATCCAGCGGTCGGGATCGAGGCCGGGGTGGGCGCCCGCGGCGATGGCGAGCGCGCCGACGTCGAGATCGGGCTCGCCGCGGCCCACGAGGGCGCCGAAGCGCGCGACGGGGTCCATCGGGTCAGTGTGCCGCCGCGACCGGGACCATCGGCGGTTCAGAGCGTCATGGTCACCCGAATGACGGTGCCGGACCCGTCGCTCCACACCTGCAGCACGTCGGAGAGCTCCGAGGCGAGCCACAGCCCGCGGCCCCGCGCGCCCGTCGGCGACGGCGCGACCAGGCCGGGGAACGGGACCTGCATCCGGCCGGCGTCCCGCACCTCGGCGACGACCTGACCGTCGAGGCTCCACAACCGCAGCGTGCCGGATCCGGGGCCGTGCTCGACGCTGTTGCTGGCGATCTCGTTGACGGCGAGCACGAAGTCGGCGACCCGCTCGGTCGACAGCCCGGCGCCGGTGGACAGGGTCGCGACGGCGCGGCGTAGTACGGCGAGGCCGTCGAGCGCGAACTCCTGGATGTGGGTGGGCGGGCCGAGCTCCGGCGGGGGTGGGGGCGGGAACTCGGCGACGACGTCGAGCGGCATGCGGTAGCCGTCGCTGCGCACCGAGTGTCCGGACGAGAGCAGCGTCCGGTGGGTGGCGCTGCGCAGCAGCCGTTCCTCGACGGTGTCGGGGAAGGGGCACAGCACCTCCACCGGCAGCCCGGGGAGCGCGATGTCGAGCGCGGCGTCGAGCCGGGCCCAGTAGCCGGGACCGTCGCCGACAGGGGCGTCGACGTGCTGGGCGACGACCGTCGCGTACCCGCCGGGAGCGGTCCGCCGCGCGAGCCGGGCCCAGCGGACCGCGACGGTGAAGGCGGGCACCCGGTAGACGTCGGCCGGGTCGAGGAACTCGACGTCGTCGGCGGCGGCGCCGAGCTCGGCGTGCACCGCGTCGCGTTCGGGCCGGTCGAGGACGACGACGACTGGCCCGGCGGCGTCGATCGCGCTGCGCAGCCGGGGCGCGAGCTGGACGGCGAGCGCGGCGGGCGAGCTGAAGGGGACGCCTTCGTGGAGGGGTTCGGTCATCGCGGACCCGGAGACGGTGCGCAGGACGCCCGGGCGCACCCGTGCGGTCGTCGCATGGCACCCACCGTCTCCTCGACGGGACCGGATGCCCGCCCCCGCGGCTCCCGGCCCCTACGCCCCTGTCGCAGGCCGCACATTAGTGCCCCCGGCCGTGCCATCGCGAACCGTGGTGGCGACTGCGGCCTGTGGCGCTCACCGCGTTCCGCGCGATGTCCGGTCGGACGACCGGTGTGGCAATGTGATCCGCGCCGGCCGGGTGGCCGGCGGCAGCGGAGCGAGGGAGTGGGATGCGCGTCTTCAACGGTGTTGACGAGCTGCGTGCGGCCGTCGGGGAGACCATCGGCGAGAGCGGATGGTTCACCGTCGACCAGAGCAGGATCGACGGCTTCGCCGACGCGACCGATGATCACCAGTGGATCCATGTCGACGTCGACAAGGCGGCGAAGGGGCCCTTCGGCACGACGATCGCCCACGGGTTCCTGACGCTGTCGCTGCTGCCGAGCCTGCTCAAGGACGTGTACTCCGTCGAGGGCACGAAGATGGGCGTCAACTACGGCCTGAACCGCGTCCGCTTCACGTCGCCGGTTCCCGTGGGCAGCAAGGTGCGTGGCGTCGTCGAGCTGGCCGAGGTGGGCGACGTCGAGGGCGGCGTGCAGATCACCACCAAGGTGACGGTCGAGATCGAGGGTTCGGCGCGGCCCGCACTGGTCGCCGAGTGGCTGACCCGCCAGTACCTCTGAGCGTCCGGCCGGCCCGGCGAGCAGGACCAGAGAACCCCGAGGGGGATCCATGCGCGACGCCGTGATCTGCGAGCCCCTGCGGACCCCGGTGGGAGGGTTCGGTGGGGCGCTGCGCGACGTGCCCGCCCATCAGCTGGCCGCGACGGTCCTGGCGGCGCTGCTGGACCGCACCGGGCTGCCCGGCTCCGCGGTCGACGACGTCGTCCTCGGCCACTGCTACCCGACGATGGACGCGCCCGCGATCGGGCGGGTCGCCGCCCTCGACGCCGGGCTGCCGATCACCGCGGGCGGCATCCAGATCGACCGCCGCTGCGGTTCGGGCCTGCAGGCGGTGATCTACGCGGCCATGCAGGTGTCGTCCGGGGCCGCGGAGGTCGTACTGGCGGGCGGGGCGGAGTCGATGTCGGGCGCGCCGTTCTACTCGACGGGCATGCGCTGGGGTGCCAAGGCGGGTCCGGGCGTGATGCTGCACGACGCGCTCTCCCGTGGCCGGGTCACCGCGGGCGGGGTCAACTTCCCGGTGCCCGGCGGGATGCTGGAGACGGCGGAGAACCTGCGCCGCGAGTACGCCATCCCGCGCGAGGAGCAGGACGAGCTCTCGGTCCGCTCCCACCAGCGGGCCGCCGCGGCGCAGCGCGAGGGCCGGTTCGCCGACGAGATCGTCCCGGTGACGATCAAGGGCCGCAAGGGTGACACGGTCGTCGACACCGACGAGCACATCCGCGCCGACTCGAACGTCGAGACCCTGGCGACGCTGCGGCCGATCCTGGGCCGCGACGACCCGGACGCGACGGTCACCGCCGGGAACGCCTCGGGGCAGAACGACGGCGCCGCGGTCTGCATCGTCACCAGCCCCGAGCGGGCCGAGGAGCTGGGGCTGCGCCCGCTGGTGCGGCTGGTGTCCTGGGGACTCGGCGGGGTCGCTCCGGCGACGATGGGGATCGGCCCGGTCCCGGCCGTCGCGAAGGCGCTCGCGCAGGCCGAGCTGGCGCTCGGTGACATCGACCTCATCGAGCTGAACGAGGCGTTCGCCGCGCAGGTCCTGGCCTGCACCCGTGAGTGGAAGCTGACGCCGGCCGACTTCGACCGCGTCAACGTCAACGGGTCGGGCATCTCGCTGGGACATCCCGTCGGCGCCACGGGCGGGCGAATCCTCGCCACCCTCACCCGCGAGATGGTGCGCCGCGACGCCCGCTACGGGCTGGAGACGATGTGCATCGGCGGCGGGCAGGGCCTGGCCGCGGTGTTCGAGCGCGTCTGAGCCACGAGGTGTCGGAGTTCGAGGTGTCGCCGGGCGAGGAGCCCGGGTCCGGGGACGACGAGCTCGATCTCGGCGGTGCCGGGCGCATCGGCAACGAGCTGGTGCGCCTCGTGCGGCTCATCGAGCGGGCCTACGCCCAGCACCACATCGAGCATCCCGACGGCGTCGACCGCGCGACGTACGTCCTGCTCGTGCACCTCGTCGACGGCGGCCCGTACCGGTCGAGCGCACTGGCCGAGGTGGTGCACTCGGACCCGTCGACGGTGAGCAGGCAGATCGCCCAGCTCGTCAAGCTCGGGCTCGTGCAGCGCGTGTCGGACCCCGCCGACGGGCGGGCCGTGCTGCTCGTCGCGACGGCCGAGGGGGAGCGGGTCCTCGTCGAGAACCGGCGGCTTCGCGACGAGGGCATCGCGCGGTTGCTCGCGCACTGGCCGGGTGAGGAACGCGACCGGTTCGCCGGCCTGCTGGCACGGTTCACCACCGACTTCGAGCGGTTCCGGGCCGCGAGGACACCCCCGGGTGCCGCCGGGCGACGCTGACGCGGCCGGCACCCCGGTGGGTGCGAAGTCCTCCTAGCCGATCGAACGGGCGCCGTGCGCCTCGCCGGCCTCCCGGGCGCGCTTCCAGGACGCGTGGATCTCGGCCTCGGCGTCGGTGCGGCCCACCCAGGTGGCACCCTCGACGCTCTTGCCGGGCTCCAGCGTCTTGTAGATCTCGAAGAAGTGCTGGATCTCCGCGCGGTCGAACTCGGGCAGGTGGTGGATGTCGCGCAGGTGCTCCTGGCGGGGGTCGTCGGCGGGGACGCAGAGGACCTTGTCGTCGCCGCCCTTCTCGTCCTTCATCCGGAACATGCCGATCGTGCGGGCGCGGATCAGGCAGCCCGGGAACGTCGGCTCCTGCACGAGGACCAGCGCGTCGAGAGGGTCGCCGTCCTCACCGAGGCTGTCCTCGATGAATCCGTAGTCGGCCGGGTACTGCGTCGCGGTGAACAGGGTCCGGTCGAGTCGGATGCGGCCCGTCTCGTGGTCCACCTCGTACTTGTTCCGGCCGCCCTTGGGGATCTCGATGGTGACGTCGAAGTCCACGGTTCGTTGCTCCTGATGGGTCGGTGGCGGCTGTCGGGAGCCGACGCCGGTCGGGCGACCGGCCCCGGCGCCTACCTCTAGTGTGGGGGACCGCCCGCCGGCGTGGACCCTCCGGGGGTACGGGTCACGTCCCGGCACGATCGTGCAGGTAGGAGGAACGGGTGGGTTTCGGACGTAAGATCGGCGATACGTTCCGAGTCCCGGGTCGTGGCCTCCGTCGCACCGTGGTGGTGCTCACCGTGCTGGTGACGGCAGCGGCGACGGGTTCCGTCGTCGCGCTGTCGGCCCCGTCGCTGCTGGGGAGTGCGGGCGCGCAGGAGGCCGTCGCCATGCCGGTGCCGGTCCCGGCTCTGGGCGGGCTGGCGGCCACCGCGCCGCTGCCGTCGAGCTCGGGCCTGGCAGGGGCACTCGATCCCGTGACGCGCGGCGTGGCGCTGGGCACCTTCGGCGGGGTCGTGGTCGACCCGGCCACCGGTACGCCGCTGTGGCAGCAGACGCCTGACGCCGCACTCGTCCCGGGCTCGACGGCGAAGCTGTTGACGTCGGCGGCCGCGCTGCTCAGCCTCGCCGGCACCGAGCACCTGTACACGCGCGTCGTCGCCGGACCCACGCCCGGCTCGGTCGTGCTCGTCGGCGGGGGCGACCCGACGTTGACGGCCCTGCCCGCCGGCAAGGACTCGGTGTACCCGCAGCCGGCCCGGCTGACCGACCTCGCCGCCGCGGTGAAGCGGTCCCTCGGCACGCAGAAGGTGACCTCGGTCGTCGTCGACACGAGCCGCTACACGGGCCCGGGGCTGGCGCAGGGCTGGGACCCGGCGGACGTCGCCGGCGGGTTCGTGACGCCCATCGAGCCGCTGATGCTCGACGGCGGCCGCGTCGACCCGGGCGCGCAGGACGGTACCCGGGTGAACGACCCCGCCCAGCAGGCGGGCGAGGCGCTGGCGAAGGAGCTGGGCGTCGACGCGTCGAATGTCGCCACCGGCACGGCACCACCCAACGCGAAGGTGCTCGGCACGGTGTCGTCGGCGTCGATCTCCGACCTCGTCGAGCACCTGCTGGAGACGTCGGACAACGTGCTCGCCGAGATCCTCGCGCGCGAGGTCGCGATCGCCCGCGGCGGCGAGCCGTCGTTCACCGGGGCGGCCGCGCAGGTGCTGGCGGCGCTGAGCCAGGCCGGTATCGACCCCAAGGGCGCGGTGCTCGTCGACGGCAGCGGGCTGTCGACTGCCGACCGCGTCCCGCCGCGGCTGCTCGGTGCGATCCTCGCGGTCGCGAGCACGCCGCCGCAGTCGGCACACGACACGGAGTTCCTGCGCCCGATCCTGGGCGGCCTGCCCGTCGCCGGGGGCGACGGCACCCTGGAGGACCGGTTCGGCGCGGGGACGTCGTCGTCGGGACGCGGGGTGGTGCGGGCCAAGACGGGTACGCTGACGGGGGTGAGCAGCCTCGCGGGCGTGGTCACGACGGCCGACGGCCGGCTGCTGGTGTTCGCGTTCATGTCCAACGGCCCCAACCCCGCCGACGTCCGCCCGCGGCTGGACACGATCGCGGCGGCGCTGAGCCGCTGCGGCTGCCGCTGACCCTGCTGGACCCGGCCTCGGGCGCGCCGGGTGCGTAGCCTCGGACGTGTGCCACCAGCCCTGACGCAAACGTCCGCGCCCGCCGACTCCGGTCTGCCGGTGAACTGGGATCTCGCCAAGCGCACCGCGGCCCGGCTGATGTCGTCGGGCCCGCAGGCGTCCCGCGCGGAGGCCCGGGAGCTGGTCGTGCGGCTGCGCGCCGACGCGGCTGTCGCGGAGGGTCACGTCCGCACGGTGACCGGCCTGGGCGAGGGGCTGCCGCTGTTGCCCGCCGACGTCGTCGACCGGCCCGCGTGGGCCGCCGCGGCCGTCGACGGCATGGCCGCCCTCACCGCCGGCGCCGCCCTGCCACGGACGCCCAAGGTCGCCAAGGCCGTCACCGGCACCACGGCGGCCCTGCAGGTCGGTTCGGTGCTCGCCTACCTCGGCGGGCGTGTCCTGGGCCAGTACGACCCGTTCGGCGGCTCCGACCACGCGGGCCGGCTGCTGCTCGTCGCCCCGAACGTGCACGCCGCCCACCGGGCGCTCGACGTGCCGTCCACCGACTTCGGGCTGTGGGTCTGCCTGCACGAGGCGACGCACCGGCTGCAGTTCACCGCCGTGCCGTGGCTGCGGGACCACTTCGCGGGCCAGGTGTCGCAGTTCCTGTCGCTGGCCGACACCGACGGTTCCGACGTCCTCGCCCGGCTGCCCGAGGTCGCGAAGCGGATGCGGGAGACGCGCGGCGACGCGCTCGCGATCATCGAGCTGCTGCAGGGGCCGGAGCAGCGCGCCGTCCTCGACCGGCTGCTCGCCCTCACGACACTCCTGGAGGGCCACGCCGACCACGTCATGGACGCGGTCGGCCCCGACGTCGTCCCCAGCGTCACGACGATCCGACAGCGGTTCACGGTCCGCCGCCGCGGAGGCGGGCTGCTCGACCGGCTGCTGCGGGCGCTGCTGGGCGTCGAGGCGAAGATGAAGCAGTACGCGGTGGGGTCGGCGTTCACCTCCTACGTGGTGCTGGCCATCGGAATGGACGGGTTCAACCGCGTGTGGGAGTCGCCGGAGACGCTGCCCACCCGGGCGGAGCTGGCCGACCCGGCCGCGTGGCTGCGCCGCGTGGGCTGAGCACGACATGACCGCGACCCGGGCCGGGGCGGCCGTCGTGCGGCTGCGCCTCGCCGTCCGCCGCGCGCTCGCCGCCCTGCCCGCCGACGTCGCGGCCGCGCCGGTCGTCGTCGGCTGTTCCGGGGGTGCCGACTCGCTCGCGCTCACCCTCGCCGCCGCGGCGGAGCTGCCCGGCCGCGTGCACGCCGCGATCGTCGACCACGCCCTGCAGGACGGCTCCGCGGCCCGCTCCGCCGCCGTGGCGGCGGCGCTGGCCGGCCACGGCGTAACAGCGACCGTGCACGCCGTCGTCGTCGACGGACCCGGTGGCACGGAGGCCGCGGCCCGGCGCGCCCGCTACGCCGCCCTGCGCGCCGCGCGGCCCGACCCGCACAGCCCGGTGCTGCTCGCCCACACCCTCGACGACCAGGCCGAGACGGTCCTGCTCGGCCTCGGCCGGGGGTCGGGGCCGCGCTCGATCGCCGGCATGCGGACCTGGGATGCGCCCTGGGTGCGCCCGCTGCTCGACGTCCGCCGCGGGGTCACCCGGGCGGCCTGCGCGGAGCTGGGGGTGCGGGTGTGGAACGACCCGCACAACGACGACCCGCGCTTCACCCGCGTCCGCCTGCGCCACGAGGTGCTGCCGCTGCTGGAGGACGTCCTCGCGGGCGGCGTCGCCGAGGCGCTGGCCCGCACCGCCGCTCAGCTGCGCGACGACGGCGAGGCCCTCGACGCGCTCGCGGACCGGGCCCGCGAGGCCGCCGCCGACGGGCCGGACCTGCACGCCGCACCGCTCGCCGAGGTGGCGCCCGCGGTGCGCCGCCGCGTGCTGCGCGCCTGGCTGCACGACGCGGGTGTGAACGATCTCACCGACCTGCACCTGCGGTCCGCCGACGATCTCGTCGGCAGCTGGCGTGGTCAGGGCGGGGTCGCCCTCCCGGGCGGCTTGGACCTCGTCCGCCGAGATGGCAGGCTCGTCGTGCGCCGGGCCGAGCCGCCGCCCGGACCGCAGGTGGGCCCGGGCTGACGCCGGGCCGGGGGACACGACCCCACCGACCGAAGGCCGCTTGCCGGCCCCGAGGAGGCCACACCCCGTGTACGACGGCGACATCGCGTCCGTCCTGGTCACCGAAGAACAGATCCGCGACAAGATCGCCGAGCTCGCCGAGGAGGTCGGCCGCGACTACGGCGACGTCGTCGCGGGCCGGGAGACCGATCTGATTCTCGTCGGCGTCCTCAAGGGCGCCGTCATGTTCATGACCGACTTCGCACGCGCACTGCCGCGTCCGGTGCAGCTGGAGTTCATGGCGGTCAGCTCGTACGGCTCCTCGACGTCGTCGTCGGGCGTGGTGCGCATCCTCAAGGACCTCGACCGTGACATCGCGGGCCGCGACGTCCTGATCGTCGAGGACATCATCGACTCGGGCCTGACCCTGTCATGGCTGCTGAAGAACCTCGAGTCACGCCGGCCGGCGTCGCTGGAGGTGTGCACGCTGCTGCGCAAGCCCGACGCGGTGAAGGTCGACGTCCCGGTGAAGTACGTCGGGTTCGACATCCCCAACGAGTTCGTCGTCGGGTACGGCCTGGACTACGGCGAGCGCTACCGCGACCTGCCGTTCATCGGGACGCTGGCCCCGGCCGTCTACGCCTGAGCCCCGCCCCGCGGGCTCAGCCGCCGAGCGGTGGGCCCGCGGGGACGGCCACGGCCGTGGCGGGCACACCGGGCGGGTTCGGGGTGAACGCCCGCGTGCCCGGCACCAGCGAGATCGTCCCCAGACCACCGTGGGCGCTCGCGTAGGCGAGGGCACGGGGGAGGTCGGCCACGCCGTTGCTCACGGGCAGCGGCGCGAGGTTGAGCGTCGACAGGATCGCGGCGGCGCCGCCGTTCGCATCGAGGTAGCCCGATCCCGAGTCGCCCGGGACGCCCGGGTTCACGGTGTAGACCTCGTGGCCCCAGCCGCCGTCGGTGTCGCCGTTGCTGACCCCGCCCTTGGGGCTCAACGCGTTCACGCCGCCGCGCAGCGGGGAGTTGCCGTAGGTGTAGGTCTGCGCACCCTTGGGCAGCCCGGTCCGCGACAACCCTGCGGGACCGCCGAAGAACGGCATCGTCGGGTTGACCGCCGCGACGTCGGCCGGCGAGATCTCGACGAGCGCGAAGTCGTTGGCGGCGCAGGCACCGCGGTCCTTCTCACCGGCGGCCTGCATGGCCACCCACGAGCTGTAGGCCAGCGTGCCCTTCCGGCCGCCCGCGATGTCGACCTCGGTGCCCAGCGGGAGCGTCGTCGACGTGCAGCCGTTGGTGTCGGTGGCCTCGCCGGTGGCGGTGCAGTGCGCGGCCTGGCCGAGGTAGGTGCGCCCGCCCGCGGTGAACACGAAGTTCGCGGTGCACTGGCCACCGCCGCCCGTCGACGACAGGAGCACGCCGGGGTGGATCGCGGCCGACGACTCCGGTGCCCACACCGGTGCGACGGGTGCGGCGGGGGCGAGCACCGCGGCCGGGGCCGCGTGGGCGGGCTGGGCCGTGGCGGGCAGCACCGCCCCGACGATCACCGCGGCGGCGGTGACGGCGGCAGCCGTCAGCACCCCGCGCAGCCGGAGCCCGGACCGTGCACCCATGCGTTCCCCCCGCTGCCGGGGCATGGCTCGCCCACCCCGGCTCCTCGCTCGTCGGTTCCCCAACGACCGCAGGCGGTCGCGGGATACCCGTTCGGGGCCGATCCTTGCGCCGACCGTCCCCGGGAACACGGGCGGGGTGGCGACCGTTGACGGTTCACGTGCCGGTCCGGGTGGAGGAGACCGACCCGGGGCCGTCCGACCGTGGCCGGATGGCACAGCTGAGCAGCGGTGACGCGGTCGGCGGGCCGGGCGGCTATCCTGGCTGATCCGGGGCCGGTGCGAGTCCGCGACGTCGATCCGTGACGCGTGCCGGGCGTGACCGGGGAATGTTCCGTCCAGGGAGGGTGAAGGCCGCAAGGCCGATGCTGCATGGATCGCAAGCGCCTGCTCCGCAACCCGTTGATCTGGGTCCTCGTCGTGATCCTGGTCTACTTCGCCTTCTCCACGCTCTTCGACGACACCCGCGGGTACACGCAGGAGCCGACGTCCACCGCGATAGCGCAGATCACCAGCGGGAACGTCAAGGACGCAGTGATCGAGGACAAGGAGCAGCGTCTCCGGCTGACGCTGGCCAACCCGCTGCCCGGCACCTCGACGACGCAGATCATCAGCCAGTACCCGGCGACGTCGGCGAACGCGGTGTTCGACGCGCTGCGCCAGGCGGGGAACAACCCGACGTACAACACGGTCGTCCGTCAGGACTCGTTCCTGATGTCGATGCTGATCTACCTGATCCCGCTGGGGCTGGTGCTGCTCATCCTGTTCTGGATGATGAACAACGCCCAGGGCGGCGGGAACCGCGTCATGTCCTTCGGCAAGTCGAAGGCCAAGCAGCTCAACAAGGACATGCCGAAGACGACGTTCGGCGACGTCGCGGGTGCCGACGAGGCAGTCGAAGAGCTGTACGAGATCAAGGACTTCCTGCAGAACCCGGGCCGCTACCAGGCACTGGGCGCGAAGATCCCCAAGGGCGTGCTGCTCTACGGCCCTCCCGGCACCGGCAAGACGCTGCTCGCGCGTGCGGTCGCCGGCGAGGCGGGCGTGCCGTTCTACACGATCTCGGGTTCGGACTTCGTCGAGATGTTCGTCGGTGTCGGCGCCTCGCGTGTGCGTGACCTGTTCGAGCAGGCCAAGCAGAACAGCCCCTGCATCATCTTCGTCGACGAGATCGACGCGGTCGGGCGCCAGCGCGGTGCCGGCCTCGGCGGCGGTCACGACGAGCGGGAGCAGACGCTCAACCAGCTGCTCGTCGAGATGGACGGCTTCGACGCGCGCGGCGGCATCATCCTGATCGCCGCGACGAACCGGCCCGACATCCTCGACCCGGCGCTGCTGCGTCCCGGCCGGTTCGACCGGCAGATCCCGGTCGGTGCCCCCGACCTCGCGGGTCGCCGCGCGATCCTCGCCGTGCACTCCAAGGGCAAGCCGTTCGCGCCCAACGTCTCGTTCGACGGGCTGGCCAAGCGGACGGTCGGCATGTCCGGCGCGGACCTGGCCAACGTGATCAACGAGGCCGCCCTGCTCACCGCGCGCGAGAACGGCACGCAGATCACCGAGGAGGCGCTCGAGGAGTCGGTCGACCGCGTCGTCGGTGGCCCGCGGCGCAAGGGCAAGATCATCTCCGAGCAGGAGAGGAAGATCACCGCCTACCACGAGGGCGGGCACGCGCTCGCCGCGTGGGCGATGCCCGACCTGGAGCCGGTCTACAAGCTCACGATCCTGCCGCGTGGCCGCACCGGTGGGCACGCGCTCGTCGTCCCGGAGGACGACAAGGGCCTCATGACCCGGTCGGAGATGATCGGCCGCCTCGTGTTCGCCATGGGCGGGCGCAGCGCCGAGGAGCTGGTCTTCCACGAGCCGACGACGGGTGCGTCCTCCGACATCGACCAGGCCACGAAGATCGCCCGCGCGATGGTCACCGAGTACGGCATGAGCGCCAAGCTCGGCGCCGTCCGGTACGGCCGCGAGCAGGGTGACCCGTTCCTGGGGCGGTCGATGGGCAACCAGGCCGACTACTCCCTCGAGGTCGCGCACGAGATCGACGAGGAGGTGCGCAAGCTCATCGAGGCGGCGCACAACGAGGCGTGGGAGATCCTCAACACCTACCGCGACATCCTCGACGCGCTGGTCTTCGAGCTCCTGGAGAAGGAGACGCTCACCCGTAAGGACCTCGAGCGCATCTTCGACCGGGTCGAGAAGCGGCCGCGCATCACCGCGTTCAACGACTTCGGCGGCCGCACTCCGTCGGACAAGCCGCCGATCCAGACCCCGGCCGAGCGCGCCCGCGAGCGCGGCGAGCCGTGGCCGCCCGACACCCGTCCCGCCCTCGAGCCGGCCCCGGTCGGTTCGTACCCCGGCGGTGGCGGCAACGGCGTCCCGGCGCCGGGCCCCAACGGGGGCGCCCCAGGCGGCCAGCAGCCCTACCCGGGCGGTGGTTTCCCGCAGGCCCAGCAGGGCTGGCAGGACCGGACGCACCAGGTTCCGCTCGAGCCGGGCCGGCCGGCGGTCGGTGGGCACCACCCGCCGCGGCCGCAGCAGCAGGCGCCCGGGCAGCCGCCCAACGCGGTCCTGCCCAACTACGGCGCCCCGGCCGACTGGCGGCCCGCCACCACCCCGGCCGGCCAGTCCTGGCCGCCGCCGCAGTGGCAGCAGCCCACCGACGCCACGGGCCCGTCCGGAAACGGACACCAGACCGATGCATACCGGACCGACGGGCACCAGACCGACGGGCACGGCCCCGACGCCGACAGCCCGACCCCGCCGGACGGGACCGCCGGGCCCACCAACGGGACGCGACCGGTCGACGGGACCGGGGAGCGTCCGGGGCAGGGGTCCTGACGGTGGCCACCCCCACCGCGGGTGCCCCGGTTTCGGCCAACGGGCACCGCGGCATCGATCATGTGCGCGCCGAGGCGGCGGTCCGCGAACTGCTGATCGCCGTCGGCGAGGACCCCGATCGCGAGGGGCTGCGTGAGACCCCCGCCCGGGTCGCGCGCGCCTACGGAGAGCTGTTCGCGGGTCTCTACACCGACCCGGACGCCGTGCTGGACAAGACGTTCGACGAGCACCACCAGGAGCTCATCCTGGTGCGCGACATCCCGTTGTTCTCGACGTGCGAGCACCACCTGGTGCCGTTCCACGGTGTCGCGCACGTCGGGTACATCCCGAACGTCACCGGCCGTGTCACCGGGCTGTCCAAGATCGCCCGCGTCGTCGAGAACTACGCGCGACGCCCGCAGGTGCAGGAGCGGCTCACCGGGCAGGTCGCCGACGCGCTCGTGCGCAAGCTCGAGCCGCGCGGCGTGATCGTCGTGATGGACGCCGAGCACCTGTGCATGGCGATGCGCGGGGTCCGCAAGCCCGGGGCACGGACGACGACGTCGGCCGTCCGCGGCATCTTCGCGACCTCGTCGACGTCCAGGGCCGAGGCGTTGTCGCTGATCCGGAGCGGGTGACCCGTGGCGCGCGACCTGCCGCGGCCCGGCCGGTGCGCGGTCCTGGGCATCCTCAACGTCACCCCGGACTCCTTCTCCGACGGTGGCCGCTTCCTCGACACGGACGCCGCGGTCGCCCACGGGGTCGCCCTGCGTGATGCGGGTGCCGACCTCGTCGACATCGGCGGCGAGTCCACCCGGCCCGGCGCGCACCGGGTCGGCGCCGACGAGGAACGTGCCCGGGTGCTGCCCGTTGTCCGGGCGCTCACCGCCGAGGGCGTGCCCGTCAGCATCGACACCACCCGCGCCGACGTCGCCGAGGCTGCGCTCGACGCGGGGGCGGTCGTCGTCAACGACGTGTCGGGCGGCCTCGCCGACGGGCGGATGGCCGCGGTCGTCGCCCACGCCCGGGTGCCGTGGATCCTCATGCACTGGCGCGGGCACAGCGACCGGATGGCCGATCTCGCGACCTACGACGACGTCGTCGCCGAGGTGCGCGACGAGCTCGTCGGCCGCGTCGACGCCGCCGTGCTGGCGGGGGTCGACCCGTCGCGGATCGTGCTCGACCCGGGGCTGGGCTTCGCCAAGACCGGCGACCACAACTGGGCACTGCTGCACCGCCTCGACGTGCTCGTCGACCTGGGGTTCCCGGTGCTGGTCGGAGCGTCGCGCAAGCGGTTCCTCGGCACGCTGCTCGCCGACGACGCGGGCATCCGCCCGCCCGGTGGCCGTGAGGTCGCGGGCGCCGCGGTCACCGCGCTGGCCGCGCAGGCCGGCGCGTGGGGCGTGCGTGTGCACGACGTCGCGTCGTCGGTCGACGCGATCGCCGTCGCCTGCGGGTGGCGCCTCGGCGCGGCACCCGACCGCGCGGGAAGGTTGACGGGACGATGACCGATCGCATCGAGCTGCGGGGGCTGCGGGTCCGTGGCAACCACGGGGTGTTCGACCACGAACGCCGCGACGGCCAGGACTTCGTGGTCGACGTCGTCTGCTGGATGGCTCTCGAGCAGGCCGCCGCGTCCGACGACCTCGCCGACACCCTCGACTACGGGGCGCTGGCCCAGCGCGCGGCCACGGTCGTCGGCGGGGAGGCGTGCAACCTGATCGAGACGGTCGCCGCCCGCGTCGCCGACGCGCTGATGACCGACGAGCCGCGGCTGAACGCCGTCGAGGTCACCATCCACAAGCCGCAGGCGCCGATCCCGCTCGACTTCGCCGACGTCGCGGTCGTCGCCCGGCGGTCGCGCAAGTCGCAGGGGCGGGGACGGATCGTGCCGGCGTGACCCGCGCGGTGCTCAGCCTGGGCTCCAACCTCGGCGACCGGATCGCCCACCTGCGCACGGTCGTCGACGACATGGCCGACGTCCTCGTGGCTGTGTCGCCGGTGTACGAGACGGCGCCGTGGGGCGGGGTTGAGCAGCCCGACTTCCTCAACGCGGTGCTCGTCGTCGACGACCCGGCCGCCGACGCGTGGGCCTGGCTGCGCCGGGGACAGCGCCTCGAGCAGGCCGCGCACCGCGTCCGCGAGCAGCACTGGGGCCCGCGGACGCTCGACGTCGACGTCGTCGCGGTCACCGACGACGGCCGCGACGTCGTGAGCACCGACCCCGAGCTGGTGCTGCCGCACCCGGGCACACCGGAACGGGCGACGGTCCTCGTCCCGTGGCTCGACATCGACCCCGCGGCGGTGCTCGCCGGCCGCGGCCCGGTCCGGGCGCTGCTCGACGCGCTGCCACCGGACGACGCCGCCGCGATGCGCCGCCGCGACGACCTGGTACTGGGTGTGTCCCCGCGGCCCGGCGACCGGGCGCCGCGATGAGCCGGGCCCGACAATGAACCGGGCTCGGCTGTGACCGGGGATCGGCGATGAACCCCGTGCGCCCCCGCGACCTCCTGGTGGCCGGGCTGGCTGCTGCGGTCGTCGCGCACCTGGTCGTCCGGCTCACCTACGGCTCGCTGCCGACGTTCCCGCTGCTCGCGGGCGCGACGCTCGCGGTGCTCGGCGTGGCCGAGGTGATCGCCGGGACCATGCTGCGCGCCCGCATCGAGCGCCGCCCCGGCACCCGGCCCGTGCAGCCGCTGGTCGCGGCCCGTGCCGTCGTCGTCGCGCAGGCGTCGGCGATGGGCGGCGCCGTCGTCGCGGGGCTGTGGCTCGGCCTGCTCGTGTACGTGCTGCCGAATGTCGGAGAGGTCGACGCCGCGGGTTCCGACGCCCGCGCCGCCGCTGTCGGTGCGGTCTCCGCGCTCGTGCTGCTGGGCGGCGGGCTGTGGCTGGAACGTTGCTGCCGCACCCCCGACGACCCGGGGGCCGACGGGCCGGACCGCGGAAACACCGGGTCCGGCGGCGCACTGCCGGGCCGCTGACGGCCCGGACCCTCCGCGGCCCGTCGGGGCCGCCCCGTAGGCTGGGGGCCCATGACGCAGGCGCACACGGTCGCGATCCCGACCAGGACCCGGCACCGCAGAGTGGTCCTCGCGCCGATCGTCGGGCTCGTCGTTCTCGCGATCTGCGCCCTCGTCGTCATCGGCATCCTGGGCTCCACGATCGGGGTGGGCGCGGTCATCGCCGGCGCGGTCTGCGCGCTGCTGCCGGTCGGCCCGGTCGTCGCCACCTTCCTGTGGATCGACCGATGGGAGCCCGAACCGCCGCGGCTGCTGTTGCTGGCGTTCCTGTGGGGCGCGGGCTTCGCCGCCCTGTCCGCACTGCTGATCAACAGCAGCGCGGCCGTCGCGGCCGACGGCCTGCTCGGCAAGGGCAGCGGCGACCTGCTGGGCGCCACGATGATCGCGCCGTTCGTCGAGGAGGCCGTGAAGGGCCTGTTCCTCGTCGGTCTGCTGGTGTTCATGCGCCGCGAGATCGACGGCATCGTCGACGGGGTCGTCTACGCCGGGCTCGTCGCCGCCGGCTTCGCGTTCACCGAGAACATCCTCTACATCGGACGGGCGTTCGCCGAGGGCATGGGCACCCAGAGCAGCGTGCTCACCGTGCTCCTGCTGCGCGGCGTGTTCTCCCCGTTCGCGCACCCGCTGTTCACGGCCATGACCGGCATCGCCGTGGGGCTGGCGGCGGCCTCACGGTCGATCGCGGCCCGCGTCGGCTGGGTGCTGTGCGGCTACCTGTGCGCGGTCGCCCTGCACGCGTTGTGGAACGGCTCGGCCACCCTCGGCGGCAGCTCGACGTTCATCACGGTCTACGTCGCGGTGATGGTGCCGATCTTCGTCGGCATGGTCGTGCTCGTCGTGTGGCAGCGCCGCCGGGAGCAGCGGACGGTCGTCGAGCAGCTGCCCGGGTTCGCCGCGGCGGGCTGGATCGCGCCGAGCGAGGTCGAGCTGCTGGCCAGCCTGACCGGGCGGCGGGGCTGGCGGCGCGCGGTGCGCAACCGCTCGGGGCGGCAGGCGTCCCGTGCGGTCGCCGAGTACCAGGCGGCCGTCACGGAGATGGCGTTCATGCGGGCCCGCATCGCGCGCGGCGCGGTGCGCGACAGCGCCCAGCAGCGCCACGACGAGATGCTTCTCCTGCTCAAGAAGTCCCGCGCCAAGGCCCTGGGCATGCCCGACGCGCTGAGCGCGGCGTGGAAGCAGCAGCCCCCGCCCGGCTGGGAGCCGCCGACGGTCATGGCCGCACCGCCCGGGCCCGCGGGCAGGCTCGTGGTGCCCCGCCCGCCGACCGCGCCGGCCGCTCCCGGCCCGCCGGGCCCGCTGCCGCCGAGGCCGCTGTACCCGCCCGGACCCCCGCGCGCACCGGGTGGTCTCCGCCCGGGTCCGCCCCCGCCCGGCTTCGGCCCCCCTCCGGGCCACGGCCCGCCGCCCGGGTACGGCCCACCTCCCGGGTACGGGCCGCGGCCGAACCAGCCCCCGCCGCCGGGGCGCCGTCCCTGATTCCCGGACGGGACGTGGCGTACGCCGCTGGTGAAGCAGCTCACGCGGCCCTGATCGCGGCAGCGCCGTCCGTCTAACCTGTGCTCGTCGTCAGCAGTGGCCGACACCTCGTCCGGTACCCGGCAACGGGACTGGAACGGGCAAGGAGCAAGTGATGAGTGCAGGCAGGCCTGCGCGGCTGGCCGTCGGAGTGGTCTCCGCAGGCCGGGTGGGTTCCGTGATCGGTGCCGCCCTGGCCGCCGCGGGACACCACGTCGTCGCCACGTCCGGGGTCTCCCGGGCGTCGGTGCAGCGTGCCGCGACGTTGCTCCCCGATGTGCCGCTCCGCCCGCCCGACGACGTCGTCGCGGGCGTCGATCTCGCGCTGCTCGCCGTCCCCGACGACGTGCTGCCCGGTCTGGTCCGCGGCCTCGCCGCCGCCGGGTCGTTCCGGCCCGGTCAGATCGTCGTGCACACCTCCGGCGCGCACGGGGTCGCCGTGCTGGACCCGGCGTCGGAGCACGGCGTCCTGCCGCTCGCGCTGCACCCGGCGATGACGTTCACCGGCCGCGTCGAGGACGTGCAGCGGCTGACGTCGTGCTGCTTCGGCGTCACCGCGCCCGAGCCCGACGAGGCCGCCTGGAGCGTCGGGGAGGCGCTGGTCGTCGAGATGACGGCCGAGCCCGTCCGGGTGCCGGAGGCCGTCCGCCCGCTCTATCACGCGGCGCTCGCCCACGGGGCGAACCACCTGGTCACGCTCGTGCGCGATGCCGCGGACCTGCTGGAGAAGGCCGGTATCCGGCCCGCGGAACGGCTCCTCGGGCCGTTGCTGTCGGCCGCGCTGGACAACTCGCTGCGCCACGGCGACCGCGCTCTCACCGGCCCGGTGGCGCGCGGCGACGCCGGCACCGTCGCCACCCACCTGCGTGTCCTCGACGCGGCCGACCCCGACGTCGCACGCACCTACCGGACCCTCGCGGGGCGCACCGCCCGCCGGGCCCTGGCCGCCGGGCTCCTGCCGGAGCCGGCCGCCGCCGACGTGCTCACCACCCTGCAGGAGGACCGATGACCGCCGCCCGGACCGCGGGCGGGTACCGCACCGGTGAGCTCACCGTGCACCGGGTGCCCGCCGACATGAACGCCGTCAGCCGCGCGCTGCGGGGTGGGGGCCGACGCGTCGTCCTGGTGCCGACGATGGGCGCCCTCCACGACGGCCACCGCGAGCTGATCCGGCACGCCCGGCTGCTGCCCGGGGCGACCGTCACCGCCGTGTCGATCTTCGTGAACCCGCTGCAGTTCGGCCCGGACGAGGACCTCACGCGCTACCCGCGGCCGCTGGAGGCCGACCTCGAGGTGCTGCGCGAGGAGGGCGTCGAGCTGGCGTTCGTCCCGTCGGTCGACGACATGTACCCGCCCGGCGCGCAGACCCGGATCGTGCCGGGCCCGCTCGCCGACGAGCTCGAGGGCGCCGTCCGGCCGGGACACTTCGAGGGCGTGCTGACGGTCGTCGGCAAGCTGTTCCAGATCGTCGCGCCCGAGGTCGCCCTGTTCGGGGAGAAGGACTTCCAGCAGCTCGTGCTGCTGCAGAAGATGGTGCGCGACCTGAACTTCCCGCTCTCCATCGTCGGCGTGCCGACGGTCCGAGAGCCCGACGGGCTGGCGCTCTCGTCGCGCAACGTCTACCTGTCCGACGAGCAGCGCGCCCTCGCTCCGCTCCTGCAGCGGGCGCTCACCGAGGGTGCGTCGGTGTCGGCCCGCGGTGCCGACGCGGTGCTCGCGCGGGCCCGCGGGGTCCTCGCGGCCGAGCCTGCCCTGACCGTCGAGTATCTGGAGCTGCGCGACCCGGAGCTCGGCCCGACCCCGGAGGCCGGCCGCGCGCGGCTGCTCGTCGCCGCCCGGCTCGGCACCACCCGCCTGATCGACAACGTCCCGGTCCAGCTGTAGCTCGGAGGCCATCATGTTCCGCACGATGATGAAGTCCAAGATCCACCGTGCGACGGTCACCCAGGCCGACCTGCACTACGTCGGATCGGTCACCGTCGACCTCGACCTGATGGAGGCCGCCGACCTGCTCGAGGGCGAGCAGGTCGCGATCGTCGACATCACCAACGGCGCGCGGCTGGAGACCTACGTGATCCCCGGTGAGCGCGGCTCGGGGGTCATCGGCATCAACGGTGCGGCCGCCCACCTCGTCCACCCCGGCGACATGGTCATCCTGATCTCCTACGGCCAGCTCGACGAGGCCGAGGTGAAGGCCTACGACCCGCGCGTCGTGTTCGTCGACGCCCGCAACCGCGTCGTCGAGGTCGGCGACGACCCGGGACACGCGCCTGCCGGGTCGGGCCTGACGTCGGGCTCGGTCACCCGGATCCGGTCGGCCTGACGCCGGTGCTGCTCTGCATCGACGTCGGGAACACCCAGATCGCCCTGGGTCTCTACCGCGACACCCCGGCACCCGCCGACGACGGGACCGAGCCCGACCCGCGGCCCTCCCTCGTCCGCGACTGGCGGATGCGCACCGACGCCCGGATGACGGCCGACGAGCTCGACGTCGCGATCCGCGGCCTGCTGGGCGAGCGGGCCGGCGACGTCACCGGGATCGCCGCGCTGTCGACGGTCCCGTCGCTGCTGCGCGAGCTGCGCCTCATGCTCGACCGGCGCGGCGAGCAGATGCCGACGGTCATCGTCGGCCCCGGCGTGCGCACGGGGGTGCCGCTGCTCGTCGACAACCCGCGCGAGGTCGGCGCCGACCGCGTCGTCAACACCCTTGCGGCGCACCGCATCTTCGGGACGGCCTGCGTCGTCGTCGACTTCGGGACGTCGACGAACATCGACGTCGTCTCCGCCCGCGGCGAGTTCCTCGGCGGCGCGCTGGCCCCCGGCATCGAGATCTCGATGGAGGCGCTCGCGACCCGCGCCGCGGCGTTGCGGACCGTCGAGCTGGTGCGGCCGCGCTCGGTCATCGGCAAGAACACCGTCGAGTGCCTGCAGTCCGGGGTGATCTTCGGGTTCGCCGGGCAGGTCGACGGCCTGGTCGACGCCATCGTCGCCGAGATGGGTCCCAAGGCGGGCCCGGTGACCGTCCTGGCGACGGGCGGGCTCGCCCCGCTGATGGACGGGGTGTCGCGGACGGTCACGGAGTTCGTCCCCGACCTGACCCTGCTGGGGTTGCGCCTGACCTACCTGCGGAACCTGCGCGCGAGCGACGCCGCCGCGAGGTGAGCCGCTCACTGCCCCGGGCGAGACCTCACGGCAGCTCCGGCGCCGGAACGGAGCACTGAGATTGCGCGCCGCTCTCCGGGTGCGACCCCACGGTGGTCCGGGCGCCGCGGGACAGAACTGAGGGTGCGCGCGGTTTCGTCGTCGACGACGGCAGGTGCGTGCACCGATGACAGGACGGCCGGGGCACGTGGCTAACCTTTCTCGGCGTGACCGACGAGCACTCCACGCCCCCCGACGCAGATCTCCCCGAGCAGCTCCGGGTGCGCCGGGCCAAGCGGGCGGAGCTGCTCGAACAGGGCATCGACCCGTATCCCGTCGAGGCCGGCCGCACGCACACGCTGCGTGAGGTCCGCGACTCCCACCCCGACCTCCCGCCGGACACGGCGACGGGCGACCGGGTCGCCGTCGCCGGCCGGGTGATGTTCCAGCGCAACACCGGCAAGCTCTGCTTCGCGACGCTGCGCGAGGGCGACGGCACCGAGCTGCAGGCGATGCTCAGCCTGGCCGATGTCGGTGAGGAGACGCTCGCGAGCTGGAAGGCCGTCGTCGACCTCGGCGACATCGTCCTCGTCGAGGGTGAGGTCATCACCAGCCGCCGCGGTGAGCTGTCGGTGTCGGCGACGTCGTGGCGGATGCTGGCCAAGGCCGTCCGCCCCCTCCCGGTGGCGCACCGTGAGCTGTCCGAGGAGACGCGGGTCCGGCAGCGCTACGTCGACCTGATCGTGCGGCCCAGGGCCCGCGAGATGGTCCGGGCCCGCTCGACGGTTCTGCGCACGCTGCGGCGCGTCTTCGAGGAGCGGGACTACATCGAGGTCGAGACGCCGATGCTGCAGGTGCTGCACGGCGGCGCGACGGCCCGGCCGTTCGTCACGAGCTCGAATGCGCTGAGCCAGGATCTGTACCTGCGGATCGCGCCGGAGTTGTTCCTCAAGCGCGCGGTCGTCGGCGGCATCGAGCGGGTCTTCGAGCTCAATCGCGTTTTCCGCAACGAGGGGATCGACTCCACGCACTCCCCGGAGTTCGCGATGCTCGAGGCCTACCAGGCCTATGCGACCTATGACGACATGGCCGAACTCGTTCGGGACCTCATCCTCGAAAGCGCGCGCGCCGTCTTCGGTTCCACGGTCGTCACGCACGCCGACGGAACCGAGCACGATCTGGGCAAGCCGTGGCGCAGTGTCACCCTTCACGCCTCCGTGGCCGAGGCGGTGGGCCAAGAGGTGACCATCGACACCCCGGCCGAAACACTGCGTAGGATCGCGGCCGATCACGACATCGAGCTGAAGGATTCCTGGGCGGCCGGCGAGATCGTTCTGGAACTTTTCGAGAAGCTCGTCGAGCACACCCTCGTGGAGCCCACGTTCGTCCGCGACTACCCGGTGGAGGTCAGACCACTCACCCGGCAGCACCGCGACGATCCGCGGTTGGCCGAAGCGTGGGACCTCATCATTTTCGGAACGGAGCTCGCGACGGCGTACTCCGAACTCGTCGATCCCGTGGAACAGCGCGAAAGGCTGTACCGGCAGTCGTTGCTGGCTGCGGCCGGCGACCCCGAGGCGATGCAGCTCGACGAGGACTTCCTGCGGGCCATGGAGTACGGCATGCCTCCGACCGGAGGCATGGGCATGGGCCTCGACCGACTGCTCATGACGCTCACCGGCCTCGGCATTCGCGAGACAATTCTCTTCCCGCTCGTTCGGGCCGAGTGACGTTCGTCGCCGGAACTGGTTTCTCGGTTCCGGTACCGGGTGACTCGGCTCGACACCGTCCGCGGAATACGGATAGAGTCCCGCATTGGTGGCGACGCCACAGTTGCAGGGACGCATATGTTGCGAGAATGGAGGCTGCGGCGGTGGCGCAGATCCGTGAGATCAGACTGATCGACGACCTGGACGGTAAGGCGGCGGACGAGACCGTTGAGTTCGGGATCGACGGCAAGGTCTACGAGATCGACTTGTCCGAGTCGAATGCCGGAAAGCTGCGGGACGCGCTGGCGTCCTATGTCGCAGCCGCCCGGCGGGCCGGTGGACGGCGACGTGCCGCAGCCGGCTCGGCACCGGCGAATCGACGCCAGTCCGTCGATCGCGAGCAGAACCAGGCAATTCGGGATTGGGCTCGGAAGCGTGGGATGAAGGTCTCGGACCGTGGCCGCATCCCGGCCGAGGTGCTCGAGGCATATCACCAGGAGAACTGAAGCCGGCGAATGTGCCGGACCGAGCGGGGCCGATCGGATGCGATCGGCCCCGCTCGTGTTCTGTGGCCCGTTCTCCGTGCGTTCCCGTGACGGCCCCCACGTGGTACGGCGGCCGCATCCGCCGATCGGGGTTAGGGTGGCCTGCATAGCTGTCTGGGCCGACGCGTCCGCCCTCACGGCGCATGCGACGACGGAGGGAGACGAGATGCCCCGCTCGGCCATGAGCCTCGAGGTACTGAGAACCGAACGGATCGGCCCGCACATGATCCGCGTGATCGCGGGCGGTCCAGGTCTCGCGGAGTTCCCCGGGACCGACCACACCGACCGTTACGTCAAGCTCCTGTTCTCCCCGCCCGGGGTCGAGTACCCCGAGCCGTTCGACGTCGAGGAGATCCGCCGCGAGCTCCCGCGCGACCAGTGGCCGCGTACCCGCACGTACACCGTTCGCGCCCTCGACCACACGACAGGTGAGCTGACGATCGACTTCGTGCACCACGGCGACACCGGCATCGCGGGGCCGTGGGCCGCCGCCGCCCGCCCGGGCGACGTGCTGCGCCTGCTCGGCCCCGGGGGCGCCTACGCGCCGAACCCGGCCGCCGGCTGGCACCTGTTCGTCGGCGACGACGCCGCGCTCCCCGCGATCGGTGCGGCCGCCGAGCGGCTCCCACGCGGGGTGCCCGCGCTCGCGGTCCTGCAGGTCGACACCGCCGACGACCATCAGGACCTGCCCACCGAGGCCGACCTGCGGGTCACCTGGCTGCACCGGGCCGACCTTCCCGCGGGCGGCGACCCGGGCGAGGCCGCGGCCGCCCAATTGCTCGACGCGGTTGCCGCGCTGGCGTTCCCCGTGGGCGACGTGCACGCATTCGTCCACGGTGAGGCGGCCGCGGTGAAGGGACTGCGCAGGCACCTGCTCGACGAGCGCCGTGTGCCCCGCGACGCGCTGTCCGTGTCCGGCTACTGGCGCCGTGGCCGCGACGAGGAGGGCTTCCGCGTCTACAAGCAGGAGGAGCGCGCAGCCGAGGAGGCCGCCGCCCAGGGGCGCTGACCGCAGTGCCGGTCCGGGCGCCGGGAACAGTGCCGGGAACGCCCCCGGGAATCCGGACGGGACCGGCCGGCGTTGTGTCGACATCGCCTCATCGGCGCGGACATCGCGGCGGACGGAGGCGGTGAGGCCGTTGCGACCGATACAGTGGTATGGGGCGTCCGCGGCGCAGTGTCACAGGGATGCTGGGCGCGTCGCACGTGTGGACGCAGCAGGCAAGGAGTGCGAATGTTCGAGAGGTTCACCGACAGAGCAAGGCGTGTTGTCGTCCTGGCGCAGGAAGAGGCCAGGATGCTCAACCACAACTACATCGGGACCGAGCACATCCTCCTTGGCCTGATCCACGAGGGTGAGGGTGTCGCCGCCAAGGCGCTCGAGTCGCTCGGGATCGCTCTGGAGGGTGTCCGCCAGCAGGTCGAGGAGATCATCGGCCAGGGGCAGCAGGCACCGTCGGGGCACATCCCGTTCACGCCTCGGGCGAAGAAGGTCCTGGAGCTGTCGCTCCGCGAGGCGCTGCAGCTCGGCCACAACTACATCGGCACCGAGCACATCCTGCTCGGCCTGATCCGCGAGGGCGAGGGCGTCGCGGCGCAGGTGCTGGTCAAGCTGGGGGCCGACCTCAACCGGGTCCGCCAGCAGGTTCTCCAGCTGCTCTCCGGCTACCAGGGCAAGGAGCCCGCCGAGGCCTCAGCAGGCCGCGGCGAGGGCACCCCTTCGTCCTCCCTCGTTCTCGACCAGTTCGGTCGCAACCTCACCCAGCAGGCCCGTGAGGGCAAGCTGGACCCGGTCATCGGCCGGGAGAAGGAGATCGAGCGGGTCATGCAGGTCCTCTCCCGGAGGACCAAGAACAACCCCGTCCTGATCGGCGAGCCCGGCGTCGGCAAGACCGCCGTCGTCGAGGGCCTGGCCCAGGGCATCGTCAAGGGCGAGGTGCCCGAGACGCTCAAGGACAAGCAGCTCTACACGCTCGACCTGGGCTCGCTCGTCGCCGGTTCCCGCTACCGCGGTGACTTCGAGGAGCGTCTCAAGAAGGTGCTCAAGGAGATCCGCACCCGCGGCGACATCATCCTGTTCATCGACGAGATCCACACCCTCGTCGGGGCGGGTGCCGCCGAGGGCGCGATCGACGCGGCGAGCATCCTCAAGCCGATGCTGGCCCGCGGCGAGCTGCAGACGATCGGTGCCACCACGCTCGACGAGTACCGCAAGTACGTCGAGAAGGACCCCGCGCTGGAGCGTCGTTTCCAGCCGATCCAGGTGGGCGAGCCGAGTGTCACGCACACCATCGAGATCCTCAAGGGTCTGCGCGACCGCTACGAGTCGCACCACCGGGTCACGATCACCGACCCGGCGCTCGTGGCCGCGGCCACGCTGGCCGACCGCTACATCTCCGACCGCTTCCTTCCCGACAAGGCGATCGACCTGATCGACGAGGCCGGGGCCCGGATGCGCATCCGTCGCATGACGGCGCCGCCGGACCTCCGCGAGTTCGACGAGAAGATCGCCGGCGTGCGTCGCGACAAGGAGTCCGCGATCGACGCGCAGGACTTCGAGCGTGCCGCGTCCCTGCGCGACACCGAGAAGCAGCTGCTCGGCCAGAAGGGCGAGCGGGAGAAGCAGTGGAAGTCGGGCGACCTCGACGTCGTCGCCGAGGTCGACGACGAGCAGATCGCCGAGGTCCTCGCCAACTGGACCGGTATCCCCGTGTTCAAGCTCACCGAGGAGGAGACGACCCGTCTGCTCCGCATGGAGGACGAGCTGCACAAGCGGATCATCGGGCAGGAGGAGGCTGTCAAGTCCGTCTCGCAGGCCATCCGCCGTACGCGGGCCGGCCTGAAGGACCCGAAGCGCCCCTCGGGCTCGTTCATCTTCGCCGGCCCGTCCGGCGTCGGTAAGACCGAGCTGTCGAAGGCGCTGGCGAACTTCCTGTTCGGCGAGGACGACGCGCTCATCCAGATCGACATGGGCGAGTTCCACGACCGCTACACCGCCTCGCGGCTCTTCGGTGCCCCTCCCGGGTACGTGGGCTACGAGGAGGGCGGCCAGCTCACCGAGAAGGTGCGGCGCAAGCCGTTCTCGGTCGTGCTGTTCGACGAGATCGAGAAGGCCCACCAGGAGATCTACAACACGCTCCTGCAGGTGCTGGAGGACGGACGCCTGACCGACGGTCAGGGCCGGACGGTGGACTTCAAGAACACCGTCATCATCTTCACCTCGAACCTGGGTACCCAGGACATCTCGAAGGCGGTCGGTCTCGGGTTCGCCCAGGGCAACGACGAGCAGTCGAACTACGAGCGGATGAAGACGAAGGTCAACGACGAGCTGAAGAAGCACTTCAGGCCGGAGTTCCTCAACCGTATCGACGACATCGTCGTGTTCCACCAGCTCACCCAGGAGCAGATCATCACGATGGTCGACCTGATGGTGACGCGGGTGGAGGCGCAGCTGGCCAACAAGGACATGGGCATCGAGCTCACACCCGCGGCCAAGGAGCTGCTCGCCCGCCGGGGCTTCGACCCCGTGCTCGGTGCCCGGCCGCTGCGCCGGACCATCCAGCGCGAGATCGAGGACCAGCTCTCGGAGAAGATCCTGTTCGGCGAGATCGAGCCGGGCCAGATCGTGATCGTCGACGTCGAGGGTCTCGACGCCGACGCCCCCGAGGGCTCGCGCGCCGCTGACGACAAGGCGCACTTCACCTTCCGCGGTGAGGCCCGCCCGGCGGCGCTCGTTCCCGACGCCCCGCCCGTCGACATGGCGAAGACCGACGACTGACGTCGCCGGACAGCGTCACCCGTAGGACCGCGAAGCCGGTCCGGACCGCGGTCCGGACCGGCTTCCGGCATTCCGCCGGGGTGCCCTCCGGTCAGCGCAGCATGTTGAGCCGTGCCCGCACCACGGCCCGGCGCGGATCGGACGACGGGAGGTCGGCCAGCAGCTGCTGGGCGGCCTCGGAGTCGGCGGTGCCCTCCGGCGTCGTCGAGAACGTCCACAGCGCCTCGACGTCGCCACCGGTCAGCACGGCCTGCCGGACCGCCGCGGCCAGCTGCTCACGCTCGTCGCGTACCCCCGGGGCCTCCGAGGACGGCAGCAGCGGCCCCCGGTAGAGCTCGGCGGCCCGGCGCAGCTCACCGGCGGCCAACGCGTCGCGGACGTGCAGGAAGTCGGCGTCGACGCGGGCCTGCAGGCGGTACGGCTGGGTGCGGACGACGCCGGCGTCCAGCGCTACGCGCAACCGGTGCATCTCCGCCCGCACCGTGACGGCCTTCCCGGTGTCGCCGTGGAGGTCGGCGGCCAGCTGGTCGGCGGAGCGGCCGGCGGGATGCAGGGCGAGCAACGTGAGCAGCTCGGCGTGGCGCTGGGTGAGCCGCACCCGACGGTCGCCGAACAGGGCGCCCGGCCGGTCGGCGCCCAGGAACGGCAGGCCCAGGGTGGGTGGCATCCGGTGCCCGGGACGGCGCAGCCGCAGCAGCCAGCCCTCCGTCAGGGGCTCGAGCACCGCCTCGCCCTGCTCGCCGAGCGACAGCGACCCACCCGGAAGGTCGGGGAGGTCCACCCTGTCGGGTAGCCATCCGGCGGGATGGGCCGCGAGGACCCTCCCCTGGGGGGTGAGGAGCGCGCCGGGCTCGTCGCGCAGCCGGGTGAGGTGGCCGAGGTTGCGGGCGCGCATCCGTTCGTCGCGGGCCGCGACCAGCGTCGCCAGGTGGTTCTCCGCGAGCCGGGCTGCCGCCACGACGAGCGCGAGCGTCGCCGGGTGGAACGACGCGATCGGCCCGGTGACGTCGACGACCCCGATGAGCCGTCCGTCCTCCGGGTCGTGGATCGGCGCGGCGGCGCACGTCCAGCAGTGGAAGGCCCGGGCGAGGTGCTCGGCCGAGTGGATGGTGACGGCCGAGTCCGCGGCCAGGGCAGTGCCCATCGCGTTGGTGCCGACGGTCTCCTCGCTCCACCGCGTGCCCTCGACGAGACCGGCCCGGTCGCCCTGTCGCAGCACGTCACGGCTGTCGTCGCGCCACAGGATGTGGCCGTGCTCGTCGGTCACGATCATCATGTGCCGGGCCTCGTCGGCGATGCCCAGCAGTGTCTCCCGCAGCAGCGCCATGGCGGGGGACAGGGGGTTCGCCGAGCGCATGTCCTCGACGTCGGCGCGATCCAGGTCGTGGGTGGCGGCACCCCGGTCGGGGTCGACGCGGGCGTCGAGCGAACGGGCCCACGACTCCGACACGATGCTGCGCGGCGCGACCGGCGCGCGCTCACCGCTCATGACGGCGTCGTACGTCCGGGCCAGGACCATGGCCCTCTCGACCGGATCAGTCATCTCGTCGGTGGCTCCCCGCGGCATCGTCGGCGGTGGTCGGCGCCACCCTCATCGTCGTCCGTCGACCCAGGTCAGGCAACCCTGATCGTGATCCGCAGCTACGAGGCTCACCGAAAGATCAGGTCCGCAACTGCGGTGCAACGCGGCTGCAAGCCCGAGGTTCCTGGCGTCGCCATCCCCTGGACCCGACGAGTGGGAGGACCCTCGAACGGCCAAGTACGCGGCTCCTGGTGACGCGGACGGCATCGTCAGCGTCAAGCCCCGGTACGAGCACTGGATCGGCGGCGAGTACGTCGCTCCGGCCGAGGGGCAGTCGACGGACAGATCATCATCTCGTGGAACTTCCCGATCCTGATGGCGATCTGGGAGCTGGCCCCCGCCCTGGCCGCAGGCAACGCCGTCGTCCTCGAGCCTGGCCTGTGACTGGCAGTAGTCGCCGGAGCGGCTACTGCCAGTCACGAGCCAGCGCGCCGTCCAGGGCGTCCAGCGCCTCGGCAGCAGGCATCGCGAGCCCGACGCCCCGGCCGTGCCGGACGTCGGGCTCGCGGACGTTGATCCTGACCAGCGCACCCGTCGCCGCCGACGCCAGCTCCGCCTGCCTGCGCACCGTCGGTACCGCCGTGCCCGCGCCGACCTCGACCACGACGAGCCGTCCGCGGTTCTCCCGCGACCACGCCGCATGAGCCGTCAGCCGCGGTCGCGCGAACGAGGGGTCCCACGACCAGTCGCCGAACATGAGGATGTTCGGCCTCGCGAGCCCGCCGCACGCCGGGCACACCGGCAACGGGCCGTGCGCGCGCATCGTCACCGGGTCGATGCCGACGTCGACCCGGTCGGCCGCCCAGACCGGCTGCCCGCACCCGGCCAGGCACTGCAGGTGATGGATCGAACCGTGGCACTCCGCCACCGTCGAGGCCTCGAATCCTGCCCGCTGGAACTGGCCGTCGACGTTCGAGGTGAACACCCGCGTCGGCATCCGGCCTGCCCAGCGCCGCAGCACCGCGAAGCCCCGGTGCGGCGTCGTCGCCCGGTAGAGCGACAGCCGATGGCCGTAGAACCCCCACGCGAGTGCCGGGTCGTCGGCGAAGTGGACCGGGTCGGCCAGCTCCTCGAACCGCAGCCCCAACGCCTCGTACGGTGGGTAGGCACGCCAGAACCCCTCGGTACCACGGAAGTCCGGGAGACCGGAGTCGACGCCCATCCCGGCGCCTGCGCAGACGAGCAGCGCACCGGCCTCTTCCAGGAGCCCGGTGGCCCGCGCCAGATCGGAGCTCAGTCGGCGTCCAGGTCGACGACCTCGAACTCCAGCAGCGACGCACCCGTCGACACCGGCTGCCCCGACGCCGTCGGCGCCTGCGCCCCGCCGCCGTGCGCCTGCATCGCCGGGCCGTTGCGCCAGGCCTCGAACGCCTCGTCGGACTCCCACTTCGTCACCACGAAGTAGCGGGTGTCGCCCGACACCGGCCGCATCAGCTCGAAGGAGATGAAGCCGGGCTGGTTGTCCACCGCGTGCTTGCGCGCGCCGAACCGCTTCTCCAGCTCCGGACCGGAGCCCTCGGGTACCTCGATCGCGTTGATCTTCACGACGGTCATGCACTTCAGGTTAGTTTGCGCGGGTGCGTCGTTCGGTGCGGACCTCCGACGGCGTGTACCTCGCCGTCGTCGAGTTCGGTGGGAGTGGCACGCCGATCCTGCTGCTGCACGGGCTCATGGGCCGGGCGACGACGTGGTGGCCCGTCGCCCGCAGCCTCACGAGGAGGGGCCGGGTCGTCGGACTCGACGCCCGCGGGCACGGCCGCTCGCAGGCCGCCGGACCCTGGACCACCGAACGTCTCGCCGCCGACGCCGCCGAGGTCGTCGAACAGCTCGGTGCCGGCCCGGCCGTCGTCGTCGGTCACTCGATGGGCGGACTGCACGCCCTCGCGCTCGCAGCGAGCCGCCCCGAGCTGGTGGCTGCCGTCGTCGTCGAGGACATGGCCGTCGACCTCACCGGGGTGCCCGACACCGCCGCCGCCGACGCCCGCGCCTGGTTCGGCGCGATGGCCCAGCCCTTCGCATCCCTCGCCGAGGTCCGCGCGACCTTCGGACACCCGCGCCCGGAGTTCGGCGACTACATGGCCGAGTGCGTCGAGGAACGCGCCGACGGCTATCACCTGCTCTGCCGCGTCGACAACGCGGTGGAGATCGCCGCGGAATGGGCGCGCCGCTCGTACTGGGACGTGCTCGCCGGCGTCCGGGCCCCGGTCCTGCTGGTGTGCGCCGCCGATGGCGTCGTGCCCCGGGGACAGCCGGAACGCATGGTGGAGTCGTTGCGCGGCAACAGGTTCGAGCCATACGCACGGCTCGTGACCCTGCCGGGAACCGGACACCTGGTGCATGCCTCGGAGGAGCCGTTCCGCGTCGCCGTGGAGGACTTCCTGGCGACAACGGGCGCCCTGCGCAACCCGGCCTGACCTCGCGGCTCCTGGCTCCTGCAAGGAGGCCCCCGTTCCTGCAGTTCGGGCCCCTCAGAGTGGGGTGGCCTCGCCGGTGCGGGTGTCGGCCAGCTCCAGCCCCGTGACCGCGGCGCGGACGGGGCGCAGGGGGTGCAGGGTCGCGAACGCCGCGGCGGGGTCGCGCGTCGCCAGCCGGCAGTGCGGTACCCAGGACCCGGGCAGGTGGGTGGCGACCGGCCCGCGGACCTTGCCCGCCAGCACTTCGTGCACCGCGTCGTGGACCGCGAGCAGCTCGGTGTCGACGACGGCGGCCAGCACCAGCTCGTCGTCGCGGCCCGCGACGGCGGCGAGGTTCGTCAGCCACAGCGTCGGCAGGGCGAGCACGCGCACCGCGGTGGCGAGCGCGGCGCGGGTGCCTGCGGGGATGGTCGTCGCCGCGGCGACGGTGACCGCGGGCCGGCCCATCGGCACCGGCAGCCCGGCGATGACGAGCAGTGCCCGCAGACCGGTCAGTTCGTCGGCGGCATCGTCGGCGAGCCGGAACCGGACGGTCTGCACGGGTCAGGCCGGCAGGGCGAATCGGCCGTCGTCGAGCTGCTCGGCGAGCCCGTCGACGAGCAGCGAGTCGAGGCAGCGGTCGCGCTGGCCGGGGTCGTCCCAGACGCGGTCGAGCGCGGCCCGGTCGACGGGTTCGACGGCGCCGCGCAGGACGTCGAGGAGCCGCCCGCGGACCTGCCGGTCGGTGCCGGCGAAGGCCTGCGGGGCGCGGCGCGGGCCGTCGTAGGCGGGGGCGCCGGCGGCGAGCCAGGCGCAGCGGTCGCGGATCGGGCAGACCGCGCAGTGCGGGGTGCGGGCCGTGCAGACGACGGCACCGAGCTCCATCATCGCGATCGAGAACGTCGCGGCCTCGGCCTCGCCCGGGGGCAGCAGTGCCTCGACGTCGGCCATGTCCGCCTTGACCCGTGCGGGCCCGGCGTCGCCCGAGCCGTGGACGGCCCGGGCCACGACCCGCCGGACATTGGTGTCGACGACGGGGCAGCGCCGCCCGTAGCCGAACGCGGCCACGGCCCGCGCCGTGTAGGAGCCGACGCCGGGCAACGCCTCCAGAGCATCCACATCCGACGGGACGACGTCGCCGTGCTGGCCCGCGATGACCCGGGCGGCCTCGTGGAGGCGCAGCGCCCGACGCGGGTAGCCGAGCTTTCCCCAGGCGCGCAACACGTCCGCGCGGGGCGCGGCGGCCAGCGCCGACGGGACGGGCCAGTCGGACATCCAGCGCAGCCACACCGGCTCGACGCGTGCGACGGGCGTCTGCTGCAGCATGAACTCGCTGACCATGACGCCCCACGACGTGGTCCCGGGGCGGCGCCACGGCAGGTCCCGCGCCGTCGCGGCGTACCAGGGGAGCAGCACCGGGGACAGCGGGGATGCGGCGGACAGCGGCACGAGCGCATCGTGCCACCGTCCGCCGGAGGCGGCGTCCTACGGGTCAGGCGACCTCGTCGAGCTTCCCGGTCGCGACGTCGAACACGAAGCTGCGCACCGGGTCCTTGCGGCGGACGAACGGGCTCGCGGTGATGCGGGCGACCGACTGGCGGACGTCCTCGTCGAGGACGCCCAATGCCTCGGCGGACCATGCCGGCTTGAGGCCGGTCTCCTCCTGGATCGACCTCTCGAAGTCGTCGTCGGTGAAGGTGGGCATGCCGCAGTCGGTGTGGTGGATCAGGGTGATCTCGCTGGTGCCGAGCAGCCGCTGGCTGACCGCGGGGGACCGGATCTCGTCGAAGTTCACGACGCGGGGGCTCGGTCAGAAGGACTGGAGCCGCATGCGCATCACGCGTGAGTCAAGCGTGACGCGGCTGCGTGTGCAACTGCGTCATTCGCCCGAGTGGTCTTGGAGGGTGGCGCCGCGCCACGCCGGGCCGACGTCGGCAGCGAATGGTAATCATCGATCTACTCTCCGTCACATGTGGGAGCCGTCCGGACCGCTGCCCGCGACCGTCTACTGGCGTCGTCGCTGGGTGGCTCTCGCATCTGTCGTGGTCCTCTTCGCGTTGCTGGGTCTGACCATCGCCGCCGTGGTGCACGGGAAGTCGGAGGCGACGAGCGACGAGCCGACGACGCTCGCCGCCAACCAGGCCGCGCTGTCCACCGAGGCGGTGCCGTCGACGGTGGCGGCATCGTCGACGCCCGGCGATCCGACGGCGTTCGGTGTCCCGTCGGTCCCGCTCGACCCGTCGGCCCCCCTCGGGCCCGGCCTCCCCGGTGTCACGACGGGCCCGGGCACCCAGGTGGTGCCGTCCGTGGGCGCGCCGACGACCGCACCGGCCACCGACGAGGTCCGCGTCGAGGGGACCCCGGACCCGGCCGCGGTCGATGCGCCGCCGCCCGCGACGGTCCCGCCGACCGGCCCGGTCCCGTGCACCAACGAGATGCTCAGCGTCGGCGCCACGATCGACCGGTCCGACCACAAGGTGGGCGACCGCCCGGTGGTGGGGGTCGTCGTCACCAACACGAGTGGTCAGCCGTGCGTGCGTGACCTCGACGGGAGCCGGCTGGAGATCGTCGTCTGGAGTGGTGACGGCGTGAACCGGCTGTGGTCGAGCAACGACTGCATGAACCCGTCCAAGCCGGACCTGCGCACGCTGGTGCCGGGCCAGCCGGTGTCGTTCTCGGTGACGTGGCAGGGCCGCACCTCGACGCCCGGCTGCGCCACGGCGCGCACGGTCGTCCCGGCCGGCGCCTACCGGCTGCTGACGCGCATCGACGACCTCATCAGCCCGCCGACGCCGTTCCTGCTGACGCCCTGAGTCCCCGATCCCGAGGCCTGCGGACGGTCAGTCGCGGCGCAGCCTGCGCACGACCTGGCCGAGGTCGGCGACCTCCTGGACCTTCATGCCGACGGACTTCGCGTCACTGTCGGGCGGCACGAGCGCCTGGGTGAAGCCGAGCCTGGCGGCCTCGGCGAGGCGGCGCCGGACACCGCTGACCCGGCGCACCTCGCCCGCGAGCCCGATCTCCCCGATCAGCACCATGTCGGGCGGCAGCGCGAGGTCGCGCTTCGCGGAGACGACGGCCAGCGCCAGCGCGAGGTCGGCAGCCGGTTCGAGGATCTTCATGCCGCCGACGGTGGCGGTGTAGACCTCGGAGTCGTGCAGCTTGACGCCCACCCGGCGTTCCAGCACGGCCAGCAGCATCGAGACCCGGGCGCTGTCGAGCCCGGAGACGGCTCGTCGGGGGCTGGGGATGTTGGACCCGGCGACGAGCGCCTGCACCTCGGCCAGCATGGGTCTGCGGCCGTCCATGACGACCGTGACCGCGGTGCCGGGGACGACGGAGTCGCTGGTGGCGCCGAAGCGGGCGAGGAACAGCCCCGAGGGGTCGGCGAGCCCGACGATGCCCTCGTCGCGCAGCTCGAAGCAGCCGACCTCGTCGGCGGGGCCGAAGCGGTTCTTCACGCCGCGGACCATGCGCAGCGTCGACTGCTTGTCGCCCTCGAACGAGAGCACGACGTCGACGAGGTGTTCGAGCACGCGGGGCCCGGCGATCGAGCCGTCCTTGGTGACGTGCCCGACGAGGATCACGGGCAGGCCGCGTTCCTTGGCGGTTGCGGTGAGCCCGACGGTGACGGCCCGGACCTGGGTGACGCCGCCTGCGTTGCCGTCGACGTCCGATGTGGACATCGTCTGGATCGAGTCGACGATCAGCAGTCCGGGCTTCAGCGCGTCGAGGTGTCCGAGGATCGCGCCGAGGTCGGACTCGGCGGCGAGGTAGAGCTCGTCGTGCACGCCGCCGGTGCGCTCCGCGCGCAGCCGCACCTGGCCTGCCGACTCCTCACCGGTGACGTAGAGGACGCGGCCCGTCCGGGCAGCCTTTGCGGCGACCTCGAGCAGCAGCGTCGACTTGCCGACGCCGGGCTCCCCGGCCAGCAGCACCACCGCGCCCGGGACGAGCCCGCCGCCGAGGACGCGGTCGAGCTCGTCGACACCCGTCGGGCGGGCCCGGGCGGTGTCGAGCTCGACGTCGGCGATCCGGCGGGCCGGTGCCGACGGTGCCCCGGCCGCGACACGGTGGGTCCGGCCGGTCGGGACCGACTGCTGCGCAAGGGTTCCCCACGCCTGACAGGCCGGGCAGCGGCCCACCCACTGCGCGACCTGGTGGCCGCACTCCGAGCAGAGGAAACCCGTTCGTGCGGCGCGCGAGCGGCCGGTCAGTGCCCGCCGCTCCCGCCGGAGCCACCCGTCCCGCCGGAGCCGGCGGAGCCGCTCTCACCGGGCACGAGGTTGTCGGCGTTGCCCATCGGCAGCTCGACGGTCACGGAGCCGGCCCGCTCGAACACCAGCGTGAGCGGGTAGCCGAGGCCGGGGCCGATGTCCTGGCGCAGGCCCTCGAGGGTGATCTCGATCGGCGAGCCGAGGTTGCCGACGACGCCACCGGGGGTGGTGCTCGCGCTGAGCGCGCCGTGCGGGGCGATCTGGGTGTCGCCGGTGATGCGGACGGTGCCGGCGATCGGGCTGCTCGCCGAGACCAGGCGGTCCGGGAGGTCGTCGTCGTTGGCGATCGACATCGTGACCGGCGCCGACGCTCCCGCGGTGTAGGCGGCGAGACGCTGCGAGCCGCCGACGGGGAACTCGATCTCGGCGTTGCGGATCTCGATGTGCTGGGTCGTCAGGTTGGCCCCGGAGACGGCGGCCTGCTGGTCGGCGGTCTGCGAGATCTTGCCCGCACCGCACCCGGCGAGGGCGAGCGCGCCGATCAGGGCGCCGGTGACCAGGGCTGCGCGCATGGGACGGATGCGCTCGCTGCGGCTCACGGGTCTCCAGGTCCTTTCGTGGCGGTGGGGCCTTCCCCGGGGTCCGGGGTGACCAGCCGGAATCGTAGTCGCGCGGGTGTGGGGCCTGGCAACGCGCCTCCGGTCACACGTCCGGGACTCTCCCGTCACTGTCCCGTCGGGGCCCCCGCACCGCGCCCGGAGGCGGCGTCAGGGGCGGTGGTCACACCAGGCGCAGACGTCGTCACGAAGCGGTCGAGGCACGTTTGTTGCGTGATGTCAAGCTTGTGACCTGCGACGACGGTGCATCCCGCCGGGCGAGGAGGAGTCCGACCGTGTTAACCTGGGTTCAGCGAAAGGGGCAGAGGACACATGGTTTTCAAGGTCGGAGAGACCGTCGTCTACCCGCACCACGGTGCCGCTCTCATCGAGGCCATCGAGACCCGGACGATCAAGGGCGAGGAGCGCAAGTACCTCGTCCTCAAGGTTGCCCAGGGTGATCTCACGGTGCGTGTTCCCGCGGAGAACGCCGAGGTCGTCGGCGTCCGCGATGTCGTGGGCCAGGAAGGCCTCGACAAGGTGTTCGAGGTGCTTCGTGCGCCGCACACCGAGGAGCCGACCAACTGGTCGCGGCGGTACAAGGCCAACCTCGAGAAGCTCGCCTCAGGCGATGTGAACAAGGTGGCCGAGGTGGTGCGTGATCTGTGGCGTCGTGAGAAGGACCGCGGCCTGTCCGCGGGTGAGAAGCGAATGCTGGCCAAGGCCCGCCAGATCCTCGTGAGCGAGCTCGCGCTCGCCGAGGGCACCGATGAGGAGCGGGCCGAGGTCCTGCTCGACGAGGTGCTGGCGACGGCCGCTCCGGCCTGACCCGTACGTCCGGTTCGAACGTCCCATACTTCCCGGCACACGTCGTGAGCGTCGTCGCGGTGGTCCCCGCTGCGGGCTCTGGTCAACGACTTGGTGCCGGCGAGCCGAAGGCGTTCGTGCCGGTCGGCGGTGTGCCGATGCTGGTCCGTGCGGTCGACGGGCTGCTCGAGTCCGGTGTGGTCGATCACGTCGTGGTGGCCGCCCCGGCCGAGCTGGTCGACCGTGCGGTCGCGCTTCTCGACGGACGTCCTGTCACCGTGCTCCCGGGCGGAGCCGACAGGACGCAGTCCGTGCTGCGCGCACTCGGCGCACTGCACGGCGTCGGAGATCCGAACGACGTCCACACTGGGGATGAACGACCGGGGCCACCCGTTGGTGACGGGTCCTCGTCGACGGTCCCGGGCGAGGGTGTCGAGGTCGTGCTCGTGCACGACGCCGCCCGCCCGCTGACGCCTCCCGCCCTGGTCGCGGCCGTCGTCGCCGCGGTTCGGGCGGGCCATCGCGCCGTGATCCCCGTCCTGCCCGTCGCCGACACCGTCAAGCGTGTCGACGCGGACGGCGACGTCGTGGGCACGGTCGACCGCTCGGTGTTGCGTGCTGTCCAGACGCCGCAGGGGTTCGCGCCGGAGCTGTTGCTGCGCGCGCACCGCACAGCGGCGGCGGCGGGGGCGGCCGCGACCGACGACGCCGGCCTCGTCGAGGCGCTCGGCGAGACCGTCCACACCGTCCCGGGGGATCCCGCGGCCCTGAAGGTGACGACACCCTGGGACCACCGTCTGGCGGAGTTCCTGGTGACGGGGGAGGCGGCGGGTACGGTCGCGCGATGATCGCTGCGATCCCCCGGGTCGGCGTCGGGACCGACGTCCATCCCGTCGATGCGGGCCGTCAGTGCTGGATGGCGGGCCTGTGGTGGGAAGGTGTCGACGGTTGTGCCGGGCACTCCGACGGCGACGTCGCCTCCCACGCGCTGTGCGACGCGCTGCTCTCGGCTGCCGGCCTGGGCGACCTCGGAGCGGTGTTCGGCACCGGCCGCCCGGAGTGGGCGGGGGCGGGTGGTGTCCAGCTGCTCGCCGAGGTGCGCAGGCTGCTGGAGCGCGACGGCTGGGTCGTCGGCAACGCGGCGGTCCAGGTGATCGGGAACGCGCCGAAGATCGGGACCCGGCGGGCCGAGGCGGAGCGGGTGCTGTCCGGCGTCGTCGGGGCCCCGGTCGCGGTGTCGGGTACGACGACCGACGGCCTGGGGCTCACCGGCCGCGGCGAGGGCATCGCGGCGATCGCGACGGCGTTGATCGTCCCGGCGCCCTGACCTGCTCCATCCCCGCCGAGTTCGACGTAGGACCGCTGTCGAGCATGATCGGCGGGTCTGTTGTCGAACTCGGCGGAAGCCGTAGCGCTCGGGGCGCAACGGCACGGCGCGTCAGGGCAGCGCATCCAGTCGTGCCTGGACCTCGTCGGGGGTGAGCGTCCCGGCCGGCGCCGACACCATCCAGTGGTGCCCGAAAGGGTCGACGACCCGGCCGCCGCGGGAGCCGTAGTCGTGGTCGGACACCGGGTACACGACGGTCGCGCCCGCGGCGAGCAGCCGGTCGGTCACGGCGTCGGCGTCGGTGACGCCCAACGACATCAGCACCGGTGGGTGTTGCCCCGGCGTCGGTGCGGGGTCGCCGTCGCCCGCGTCCTTGAGCTCGAACCGCAGGGCTCCGACGGTCAGCGAGGCGTGCACGATGCGCCCGTCGACGGTGTAGCTCTCCTCGACTGCCGCGCCGAGCGCCTCGGTGTAGAAGGCGAGGGCGGCGGCGCCGTCGGGGACGACGAGCTTCGGGGTCAGCTGGAAGATCTCGGCCATGCACCCAGCGTGCCGCGTGGAGGGGGTGCCGTCTTGGACGAATGGGACCCGGGCCGACGACGGATGCCGACCTGGTCACCCGTAGTCTGTGTGGGGTGAGCCTGCGACTGCACGACACCGCGACCAGGGAGCAGCGTGACTTCGTTCCGCTGCGGGCCGGGACCGTGTCGATGTATGTCTGTGGGGCGACGGTCCAGGGCGTGCCGCACATCGGCCACGTCCGCAGCAGCCTCAACTACGACGTCCTGCGCCGCTGGCTGACCCACACGGGCCACGACGTCCTGTTGGTGCGCAACGTGACCGACATCGACGACAAGATCCTCCGCAAGGCCGCCGACGCCGGCCGTCCGTGGTGGGAGTGGGCGGCGACGCACGAGCGCGCCTTCTCCACGGCGTACGACGCGCTGGGCTGCCTGCCCGCGTCGGTCGAGCCGCGGGCCACGGGCCACGTCACGCAGATGGTCGAGCTGATCGAGCGGCTGATCGCGGGCGGGCACGCCTACGCCGCGGGCGGCGACGTCTACTTCTCGGTGCGGTCGTTCCCGGAGTACGGGGCACTGTCGGGGCAACGCGTCGACGACGTCGCCCAGGGTGAGGGCGACTGCGGCGCGAAGCGCGACCCTCTCGACTTCACGCTCTGGAAGGGTGTCAAGCCGGGCGAGCCGTCGTGGCCGACCCCTTGGGGCGCAGGGCGTCCGGGCTGGCACCTGGAGTGCTCGGCAATGGCCACGGCCTACCTCGGCGCCGAGTTCGACATCCACGGCGGTGGTCTCGACCTCGTCTTCCCGCATCACGAGAACGAGCAGGCGCAGTCGCGCGCGGCGGGCGACGGGTTCGCCCGTTACTGGCTGCACAACGCCTGGGTGACCATGGGCGGCGAGAAGATGTCCAAGTCGTTGGGCAACACGCTGTCGATCCCGGCGATGCTGGAGCGGGTCCGCGGCGTCGAGCTGCGCTACTACCTGGTCGGACCGCACTACCGGTCGTCGATCGAGTACTCGGACGCGGCGCTGGCCGAGTCGGTGTCGGCGTACCGGCGGATCGAGTCGTTCGTGGGCCGGGTCGCCGAGCGCATCGGCACGCCGGGTGTCGCGTCGGAGGTGCCGGCCGACTTCGCGGCCGCCCTCGACGACGACCTCGGCACGCCCGGCGCGATGGCGGTCCTGCACAACACGGTGCGCGAGGGCAACACGGCGCTCGACGCGGGGGACCGCGATGCGGCCCGTGCGGCCGCGGAGTCGGTGCGCGCGATGACCGGCGTCCTCGGGCTCGATCCGCTCGACGAGCGGTGGGCGGCCGGTGGGTCGGACACCGCGGCGATCACGGCGCTGGGCGCCCTGGTCGACGATCTGCTGGTGAAGCGGCAGGAGGCCCGCGCGGCGCGGGACTTCGCCGCCGCCGACGAGGTACGCGACCGGTTGACCGGCGCGGGTATCGCGGTCGAGGACGGCCCCGACGGGCCGACCTGGTCGCTCAAGGATCTTCAGTGACAGTTCAGCGAGGTAGCAGGTAGATGGCGGGCAACTCGAGGCGACGCGGCGCGACCCGTAAGGACGGCACCAAGAAGGGTGCTGTCGTGGGGTCCGGCGGCCAGCGTCGTCGCGGCCTGACGGGCAAGGGTCCGACGCCGCCGGCGTCGGCACGTCCCGGGCATCCGGCGGCGCGCAAGGCGGCGCGCGACGCGAAGGCGCAGGCCAAGGTCGCGGGCCGGCAGGGCGGCGGCGGCAACCGCAGCAGGCGCGCGGGCGACGGCGAGACCCCGGAGACGGTGCTGGGGCGCAACCCGGTCGTCGAGTGCCTGCGGGCAGGTGTCCCGGCGACGGCGCTGCACGTCGCCGTGGGCGCGACGACGGACGAGCGGATCAAGGAGGCCGTGCACCTGGCGGCCGATGCGGGGATCTCGATCCTGGAGGTCCCGCGCAACGATCTCGACCGCATGGCGGGCGGGGCGCTGCACCAGGGCGTCGCCCTGGTCGTGCCGCCGTACGAGTACTCGCACCCCGACGAGCTGCTCGAGCTCGCGGCCGACTCGGGCGCCCCCGCGCTGATCACGGCGCTCGACGGCGTCACCGACCCGCGCAACCTCGGTGCGATCGTGCGCTCGGCCAGTGCGTTCGGCGGGCACGGTGTCGTCGTCCCGCAGCGGCGGGCCGCGGGGATGACGGCGGTGGCGTGGCGGACGTCGGCGGGCACGGCGGCGCGGCTGCGAGTGGCGCGGGCGACCAACCTGACTCGCACGCTGCAGGAGTACGCCGGCACCGGGATGATGATCGCGGGCCTCGCGGCCGACGGCGACGTCTCGATCGACGACTTCGACCTCGCCACCGATCCGCTCGTGCTGGTCGTGGGCTCGGAGGGCAAGGGTCTGTCGCGGCTGGTCCGCGAGACCTGCGACGTGACGGTCTCGATCCCACTGGCCCGTGACGTCGAGTCGCTCAACGCGTCGGTCGCCGCGGGTGTCGTGCTGGCCGAGGTCGCACGCCGCCGCCGCATCGGCTGAGCCGCGCCGGGAGACCAGCGCCCGCAGGGTGTGGATGAGGTCGTGCGCCCGGCCGCCGGTCCTTGTCGCGTCAGCCGGTGCGGACCTGGCCGCGGGCCCGGCCGACGAGCCGGCAGGTGATGTAGCCGAGGAACGCGATCGTCGCGACGTAGCCCGAGATGGGCAGGCCGGGTGCGAGCGACAGGATCGTGCCGCCGACGAGCGCGACCTCGGCGATGACGACGGCGAGGATCGTCGCCACCAGGGGGCTCGCGGTGACGCGGGCCGCGGCGGCACCGGGAATGATCGTCACCGACAGGACGAGGATCGCGCCGACGATCGGGACGGCGAGTGCGGTGACGAGCGCGATGAGCACCGCGAACAGTGGTGACAGCAGCCGGACCGGCACGCCACGGGCGACGGCGACGTCGGGGTCGGTGCTGGCGAACAGCAGCGGCCGGTAGACGACGGCCATCGTCATCAGCACCAACGCCGTCACGACGACGAGAACCCACAGGTTCGTGGAGTCGACGGACACGATCGAGCCCGTGAGCAGGCCGAACTTGTTGGACGCCCGCCCCGGGTAGAGGGCCAGCAGCAGCACGCCGAGGCCCAGCCCGAACGCGAGGACGACACCGATCACGGAGTCGCGTTCGCGTTGGCGCAGCCCCAGCAGCCCGAACACCAGTCCCGCCACGACCGAGCCGGCGACGGCCCCGATGCTCACGCTGACCCCGAGCAGCAGCGCCGCGGCGCCGCCGGTGAACGCCAGCTCCGAGGTGCCGTGCACGGCGAAGCCCATGCCGCGTGCCACGATCAGCGGTGCGAGCACGCCCGCGACGAGCCCGAGCAGCGCCGCGGCGAGCAGTGCGTTGCGCACGAACGGCTGCGCCAGCAGTTCGGCGGTCCCGTCGAAGGTGAAGAGCTTGTCGAGCACGTCGTTCACGGTGTGGCCGCTCCGCCCGCCGGGACGACGGCGTCGTGGTGGTGGCTGCAGTCGTCCACGCCGACGACGACGAGCCGCTCCCGGACCCGCAGCACCTCGACCTCGGTCCGGTACAGCTCGGACAGCGTCTCCGACGTCATCACCTCGTCGGGGGTGCCGAACCGGAACCGGCCGTCGACCAGGTAGAGCACCCGGTCGACGAGCGGCAGGATCGGGTTGATCTCGTGGGTCACGAACAGCACAGCTGTTCCCGCGGTACGGCGCCGCTCGTCGATGAGGTGGCTGACGGTGCGCTGGTGCGCCAGGTCGAGGGAGAGGAGTGGCTCGTCGCACAGCAGCACCCGCGGATCGCCGACGAGTGCCTGCGCCACCCGCAGCCGCTGCTGCTCGCCGCCGGAGAGCCTGCCCACGGGCGAGCCCGCGTACCCGGTGGCACCGACCGCGGCCAGCGCGGCATCGACCCGGCGGGACCGCTCGCGGCGCCCGCGCAGGCCGAGGCCGAAGTGGTGGCCGTCCAGGCCGAGACCGACGAGGTCGCTCGCCCGCAGCGGGACGTCCTCGGCGAGGGCCTTCTGCTGCGGGATGTAGCCGATGCCCTCGCCGCCGCGGCGTACGGGCCGCCCGTCGACCAGCACCTCGCCGGCCGTCACCGGCTGCAGCCCGAGCAGGACGCGCAGCAGCGTGGTCTTCCCGGATCCGTTGGGGCCCAGGACGGCGACGAACTCCCCACCGGGGATCTCGAGGTCGAGCCCCTCCCAGAGAGTGCGAGTGCCGAACCGGACGGTGGCACCCCGCAGCTCGACGGCCGCGGGCTCGCGGCGGTCGGCGGTGTGCAGGCCGGTCATCGCACCTTCCCGGAGAAGGGTCATCCGAGCGCCGTGGTGAGCGCGTCGATCTGCTGGGACTGCCACGAAACGTAGTCGGTCACGCCCGCGGGCAGCGTCTCGGTCACCTCGACGACGGGCACACCCGCCGCGGTGGCGGCCTGTTCGACCTGCTGGGTGGCCGGGCTCTCGGTCTGGGCGTTGGCGACGAGGACCTTCGCGACGCCGCCGCCGAACACCGACAGGGTCTGCTGCAGGACGGCGGCGGGCGGGTCGTTGCCCTCCTCGACGGCCTCGGAGAACGCCTCGGGGGTGACGTTCTGCAGCCCGGCGGCGTCGATCATGTAGAGCGGGACGGGCTCGGTGATCGCGGCGGCGGCCCCGCCGTGCGCGGCCTTGATCGCGTCGAGCTTCGCGATGAGACCGTCGAGCTTCGTCGAGAAGGCGGCGGCGTTGGCGGTGTAGGCCGCGGCGCCGGCCGCGTCGACCTTGCCGAGGTCGGTGGCCAGGGTGGTCGCGAGCTTCTTCATCGTCGGCAGGTCGTACCAGACGTGCTCGTTGAACTCCTCGCCCGCGGGCACCTGCGCCTCGAGGCCGGAGAGCACCGTGACGTCGATGGTCTGCGGGGTGGTCCCGGCGGCGTCGACGAGCTTGGTGGCGAAGTCGTCGTAGTGCCCGCCGTTGACGACGACGATCGCGGCCTTGCCCACCGCGAGCGCGTCGGCGGGGGTGGTCTCGTACTCGTGGGGGTCCTTGGCGGGGTCGTCGATGATCGAGGTGACGTCGACCCGGTCGCCACCGATCGCGCGCACGACGGCGCCGTAGACGTCGGTGGACGCGACGACGGCGACCTTGCCACCGGCATCGGTGGTCGTCGCCGGGGCGGCAGGGGTGGTGCTGCTGCTGCCGCAGGCGGCGAGCACGGCCGCGGCGAGGAGTGCGCCACCGAGGGTGGTGGCGACGCGGCGCAGAGTCATGTCGGGGCTCCGTATCAACGAGTGCGCATATCTGTATTGAAAACCGTTGTCAATTCACTCTACAGTGGGAGCTCCCCGGGGCGGCAAGGATCGTCCGGACCCGAATGCGATGACGCCCACGGCCCCCGGGCTGTTGTTGTGCCACGCGCCTGGTTAGGTTCGGAGAATGTCCCAGCCCAACGCGCGCAGGCCTGCCACGCTGGCATCCCTCGCCGCCGAGCTGGGGGTGTCCAGGACCACGGTGTCCAACGCCTACAACCGGCCGGACCAGCTCTCGGCGACGCTGCGGACCCGCGTCCTGGAGGCCGCCCGCCGGCTGGGCTACCCCGGGCCCGACCCCGTTGCCCGCTCGCTGCGCACCCGCCGCGCGGGTGCCGTCGGGCTCCTGCTCACCGAGGCCCTCTCCTACGCGTTCCGCGACCCGGTGGCCACCGGCTTCCTCGAAGGCCTCGCCCTCGCGTGCGAGCAGGCCGGCCAGGGGCTGCTGCTCATCCCCGTCAGCCCGTCGCAGCCCGACGTCACCACGGTGCACCAGGCGGGCGTCGACGGGTTCGTCGTCTACTCCGTGCGCGAGGACGACCCGCACTTCCTCGCCGTCCTCGAACGCCCGGTGCCGACCGTCGTGTGCGACCAGCCCATCGGGATCGACGGCGTCGACCGCGTCGGCATCGACGACCGCGCCGCCATGCTCGGCATGGCCCGGCACCTCACCGGGCTGGGGCACCGCCGCATCGGGGTGCTCTGCATGCGCCTGGGACCGGACGCCCACGACGGCAGCGCCGACCTCGCCCGCCAGATGCAGACCACCTACCCCGTGCAGCGCGCCCGGCTCGGCGGCCTGCGAGAAGGGCTCGGCGAGGTGGGCGTCGACTGGGCCGACGTACCCGTCCACGAGCGCTTCGTGCACTCCGTCGACGCCGGCGAGGCCGCCGCCGCCGAGCTCCTCTCGGCGAACCCCGGCATCACGGCGCTGGCCTGCACCTCCGACATACTGGCCCTCGGCGCGCTGCGCCACGCAGCCGCGCGCGGTCTCGCCGTCCCCGAGGACCTCACGATCACCGGGTTCGACGGCGTCCCCGAGGCCGAGCGTGCCGGGCTCACCACCATCCGGCAGCCGGTGCGGGAGAAGGGGCAGGTCGCGGGCGAGCTGCTGCTCGAACGCGGCGAGCGCAACCGGCCCCGCCAGGTCGTGCTGCCCACCGAGCTCGTCGTCGGCGCCACCAGCAAGGGACCACGCGAGTCGCGTTTCTTCTCCGGCTGGTAGCCGCTACGCGCGTGCGTCGCGCAGCAGGCCGAGCACGTCGGACACCGCCGCGGGGTCGGCCACCCGGAACCCCGCCCTCGTCGGGCCCTCGCCCACCTTGATGCCGACGTCTCCGTCCCCGAGCCGGGCGAAGCCGGTCTCGTCGGTGACGTCGTCGCCCGCGAAGATGACGGCGTCGGCGCCGGTACGGGCGCGCAGCACATCGATCGCGCTGCCCTTGCTGACCTCGACCACCGCGAGGTCGATGACGGCCTTGCCCTCGATCGCGTCGATGCCCGGCGCCACCGCGGGACCGGTCCGGACGGCCGCGAGCACCCGGTCGGCGACGTCGGGCGCCGCGTTGCGGACGTGCACCGCCGCGCCGGCGGGCTTGCGCTCCAGCGCCACCCCGGGCTCGCCGTCGATCAGCGTCTCGAGCTCGGCGAGCAGGTCCGCGCGGCGGCGACGCTGCTCGTCGTCGAGGAAGCCGTCCGCGGCGTCGGAGAACTCGCCGCCGTGGCTGCCGACCAGCACCAGCGGCGGCCCGAACCCCGACACCGCGCGCAGGTCGTCGAGGCCGCGGCCCGAGACGAGCGCGACGGTCGTCGACGGCAGGGCGGCCAGCCCGGTGAGGGCCGCCGCCGAGGCGGGTAGCGGCCGGGCCGCGGACGGCACGTTTACGATCGGGGCGAGCACCCCGTCGAAGTCGAGCGCGACGAGCAGCCGCGGCACCCCCGCGACGCGGGCGAGCGCCGCGGCCAGGGCTGCGTCGTCAGTCATCGGTGGGTTCCGGCAGCCCCAGCGCGGAGAGGAACGACCTCGCCCAGCGGTCGACGTCGTGCGACATCACCTGGCGGCGCAACGCCTTCATCCGTTTGCGGTTCTCGGCCTCCGGCGCGTTGACGGCCTCGGCGATGGTGGCCTTGATGCCGTCGGTGTCGTGCGGGTTGACCAGGTAGGCCTGGGTCATCTCGACCGCGGCGCCCGCGAACTCCGACAGCACGAGCGCGCCGCCGAGGTCGGACCGGCAGGCCACGTACTCCTTGGCGACGAGGTTCATGCCGTCGCGCAACGGCGTCACCAGCATGACGTCGGCCGCGAGGAAGAAGGCGGCCAGCTCGTCGCGCGGCAGGGCCTGGTGCAGGTAGTGCACCGCGGGGTGGCCGACGCGGGAGTACTCGCCGTTGATCCGCCCGACCGTCTGCTCGATGTCGTTGCGCATCTGCTGGTAGTGCTCGACCCGCTCGCGGCTCGGCGTCGCCAGCTGGATCATGACGACGTCCTCGGCGTCGAGCGTGCCCTCCGACAGCAGCTCGTGGAACGCCTTGAGCCGGACGTCGATGCCCTTGGTGTAGTCGAGGCGGTCGACACCGAGCAGGACGCGCCGCGGTTCGCCCAGGTCGGCGCGGATCTCCGCGGCCCGCTTCTGCACGGCCTCGCTGCGCGCCGTCTTGTCCAGGGCCTCGGAGTCGATCGAGATCGGGAACGCGCCGACGCGGATGTGCCGGTCGCCCAGCTCGACCTCGAGCCGGTTGTGGCCGGGCTTCGCGTCGGTCAGCCTCGTCGCGAGCGAACGGAAGTTGCGGGCGCCGCCCGCGGTGTGGAAGCCGACGAGGTCGGCGCCGAGGAGCCCCTCGACGATCTCGCGTCGCCACGGCAGCTGCAGGAACAGCTCGGTGGGCGGGAACGGGATGTGGAGGAAGAAGCCGATCCGCAGGTCGGGACGCAGCTCGCGCAACGCCTTGGGCAGCAGCTGCAGCTGGTAGTCCTGGATCCAGATGGTCGCGCCCTGCGCGGCCACTTCGGCGACGGCCTCGGCGAAGCGCTGGTTGACCCGCACGTAGGCGCGCCACCAGTGCCGGTGGAACGCGGGCGGGGCGACGACGTCGTGGTAGAGCGGCCACAGACAGCCGTTGGAGAAGCCCTCGTAGTAGTCGGTGACCTCCTCCGAGGTGAGCATCACCGGGTGCAGCTGCAGGCCGTCCTCGACGAGCGGCTCGACCTCGGCGTCGGCCAGGCCCGGCCAGCCGACCCATGCGCCCTCGCGGCTGCGCAGCATCGGTTCCAGTGCCGTGACCAGCCCACCCGGGCTGCGCTTCCAGCGGGTGGTCCCGTCGGGCAGCTTCTCCAGGTCCACCGGAAGCCGGTTCGCGACGACGACGAACTCTGCGCCCGGAAGCTCGGTGCCGTCGGCTGTCTCGGTGGCCAAATCACCCTCCAGACGGGCGCGGCGGGGGGTGCCGCGGACCCGGTACCGGGAGATTACTGGGGCTCGGCGTCCGGTGCGTCGTTCGTGACGGCTGGCACCGGCTCTCTCGTGCGGGGCCGCACGACGAACTCGCCCAGCGCCACCCCTGCCGCCAGCGCCAGCCCGATGGCCAGCGCGAGCGTCACCGTCACCAGGCCTTCGGCAACCCCTTGCACCGCAAGCTGGTAGAAGCCGCGGTAGGCCGTCAGACCGGGCAGCAGCGGGGTGATTCCCGCAAGGGTGACGACGAGCGTCGGCACCTTCGTCGTCCGCTTCAGGACACCGGAGAACACCCCGATGACGACGGCCGCGATTCCCGTAGCGGCGATCGGCCCCGTGTCCGCGACCTGCGAGAGCAGCCAGTACATCCCCCAGCCTGCCGCCCCCGCGACACCCGCCAGTGGCAGCGTCCGCAACGGCGCGTACCCCGCCAGCGCGTACGCCGCCGCCGCCACCGCGCCGAGCAGCAGCGACAGCCAGAACCGGCCGACCGACACCGACACGTCGCCCGACACCTCCAGGGCGACGCCCACCTCGAACCCGAGCTTCAGCCCGATGACGACGCCCGTCAGCAACCCGGCCGACAGCAGCGCGATCTCCACGCCGCGGCCGGCCGCCGTGACGTAGTAGCCCGTGATGGCGTCCTGCACCGTGCTGACCACCGACAACCCCGACAGCAGCACCGTGATGCCCGCCGCCACCACCAGGGACGGCCGTGCCCCGTCCGGGAACACCCCGGCCGCGAGCAGCCCCACCGTCGACAACGTCGCGAACAGCCCGCCGACGACCTGCAGGAAGAACGTCGGCAGCCCCCAGCGGCTGAGCAGCCGGCCCGTCCGGTCGATCAACGCCGTCACCACGAACGCCAGCGCCGCCGTCACCGGGGCGCCGCCCAGCAGGATCGCGAGCGTTCCCGCGAGCAGCGCCCAGCCGGCCGTCGCCACCCAGCGGGGGTAGGGGTGTGGGGCCGAGGTCACCGCCGACAGCGCCTTCGCCGCCGTGCGGACGTCCGCGTTCCCCGCCTCCACCTCGGCGACCAGCTGCCGCACCGCGGCCAGCCGGGTGAGGTCGAGCGAGCGGTAGCGCACGAGCCGCATCGACGTCACCGGCGCCGCGACCTTGCCGCGGTGGCAGCACATCGTCACCGACGTGAACGTGATGTCCACCTCGACCGCCGACAGCCCACCCACCCGGGCCAGCCGCAGCATCGTCTCGGTGACCTCGTCGACGCTCTCCCCGCTCGACAGCAGCACCTCGCCCACCCGCATGCAGAGGTCGAGGACCTCCTGCACGCGAGCGTCGTCGGGGACCTTCGGGCCGACCTCGAGCATCGGCACGGTCGGCGGGCCGGCCGAGAGCAGCCGGCGGGCGTCGCGCCGCAGCGCACCCCGCAACCTGCGGGTGAGCCGGTCGGCGGCGCCATCGTGCGAGCCGACCACGGTCAGCGGCGGGGGACGACGGTCACGGGCACGTCGGCCAGGGTAGGGGCCTGCTCACCGGCGGGTGCGTCGGCGGTAGCACGAGACCGCGAACACGAACGACGACACGAGCCGCCCGACAGCCCACACCGGCCCGATCCAGCCCGCCGACCCGATCGGCGTTCCCCGTCAGCAGCCCGCGGATGATCGGCGTGACCGGCTGGTGGTCGCCGATCGCGCGCAGCACCGCGGGAATGGTCTCCGCCGGAACGAACGCGCTGCTCAGACTGAGCAGGAACAACATCACGAAGCTGAGCGCGCCGGCCGACTCGACGCTGCGCGCCAGCGCCCCGAGGCCCGCGGCCGGCCACGACAGCGCCAGCACGTACAGCAGCACCAGCCCGGCCGCGAGCAGCCAGTCGAGCGACGTCGCCGTCGGCCGGAACCCCATCGCGAGTGCCGCCGGCACGACGACGGTCGTCGCGACCGCGTTGCGCGCCACACTCGCCGCGACGTGGCCCGTCAGGTCGCCGACACCTGCAACGGCATCGACCGCAGCCGGTCGATCATGCCGCTGTCCGTGTCGTCGGCCACCGCCACCGCCACCGCCATTGCCGTCGACGCGGCGCCGTACCCCGCGCACAGCAGGATCGTGCCCGGCACCACGTACGTGACTTAGGCGCGCCGGTGTCGATCGCCCCGCCGAACACGTAGACGTACAAGGCCGTCATCAGCAGCGGTAGCACCACCGACATGATCATCGTGTCGACGTTGCGCCTGGCCAGCCGGACGCTGCGGTCGACCATGCCATCGCCAGGTAGAGGCGCCGCCGCATCCCACCGGAGTACGTGACGACGCGCCGGTCCGCCGCGTCGGGAAGATCGAACCGGTCGAGCAGGTCCGCGCCGCCGCACCGCGCCGGGCCCAGGCGCAGCAGCCTGCCGATCATCGCCGGTTCTCCCGGCCGGTCCGCTGCGCGTCGACAGCCGCGTACTGGCCGGTCAGCACGATGACCTCCCGCACCCGGCGTGCCTGGGTCATGACGTCGAAGCCCGCGATCCGTGCCGACCCGCCGTCGGGGCTGGGCGCGGGGGTCACCGCGATGTATCGCGCACACCTCTGGGCTGCGACGCTTCCGCGCACCGGCCCGCCCGTCGACCCGCACAACCTCGCCTGGTTCGACGCCGCCCTCGGCGCCCTCGCCGACAACGGCCTCGACCCCGCCGCCTTCGGCGCCCGCTACGGCGCCGTCCTGGCCCGCGTCGTCGACCCCCGCGCCGTCCCGCGCTCGCCGCCGTCGTCGAGTCCGGAGCCTTCGACGTGACCGCCACCGACTTCGGCGAGGACGTCGCCGACGACTTTCGACTTCGGCCTCGAATGCTTCCTCGACGGCGTCGCCGCGTCATCGCGCGGCAGGGGTAGCGGCGCGCGGGGGAGTCGGGGTGGCCACTACGATTCGGGGGTTTCCAGCACTTGCCGGTGTAGCTCAGTGGTAGAGCAACCGCCTTGTAAGCGGTAGGTCGTCGGTTCAATCCCGACCTCCGGCTCCACGCCTGACCAGCAGTTCCTTGGGCTGCTGGCCCGCCCCGAGCAGTCCTCGTGGGATCAAACGTGGTGCGAGCGCGCTACGATCATGCCGTGGCGCGACGATCTTCGGCACTTCAGGGGCGGGCGAAGGGCAATATCGAGTCCCTGCCCAGCGGTGCGCTGCGAGTGTCGGTCTACGCCGGGATCGACTCGGTCAGCGGGCGTCGCCACTACCTTCGAGAGACGATCAAGGCAGGTCCAGACGCGGCGGCGAAGGCCGAGGCTGCGCGTCTGCGGATGCTCGGTGAGGTCGCAGAGCGGCGCAATCCGCGCACGAGCTCGACGATCGACCAGCTCCTTACGAAGTACCTCGACCAGTTCGACGGCGCGCCCAACACTCTGGACCTCTACCGCGGATACGTGCGCAACCACATCTCGCCCAAGCTCGGCCGCCTCAAGGTCGGCGCTCTCGACGCCGACACGCTCGACTCGTTCTATGCGGACCTGCGTCGTTGCCGGAAGCACTGCGACGGTCGGCCGCTGATCGACCATCGCGTTGATCGCGATCACGAGTGCGACGATCGATGTCGTCCACACACGTGCAGTCCGCTCGAGGCGTCGACCGTCCGGCATATGCACTTCATCTTGTCTGGCGCCTACCGGAAGGCCGTGCGCTGGCGGTGGGTCGGAGCTAGCCCGGTCGGGCAGGGCGAGCCGCCTGCGGCGCCGGCGGGAAAGCCGCGACCGCCGTCGCCGGCGCAGGCCGCGCGAATCCTCAACGAGGCGTGGCGCGACGCGGACTGGGGCGCAACGCTCTGGGTGGCCATGACGACCGGCGCGCGACGGGGTGAGATCTGTGCGGTCCGCTGGTCCTCTGTGGACCTGGAGCCCGGGCGAGAGACGCTCTGGCTGGAGCACGCGATCCGCAAGGAGCACGGTCGACTCGTCGAAGCCGAACTGAAGAACCATCAACAACGGCGGATGGCACTCGACAAGGAGACCGTCGCGGTGCTCCAGGAGCACTATCAGCGACGTGTCGATCGAGCGGCCTCGCTGGGCTTGATTCTCGATCCGGACTCCTTCGTCTTCTCCGGTGCGCCGGATGGGTCGACCTTCCTGATCCCGGATAGCTATGGACAGCGATACGACCGCCTAGTGAGTCGGCTCGGGATCGACACGAACCTGCACAAGCTGAGGCACTACACCGCAACGGAGCTCATCGCCGCGGGCGTGGACATTCGTACGGTGGCCGGTCGCCTCGGGCACAGCGGCGGCGGGATCACGACGCTTCGCACCTACGCGGCGTGGGTGTCGGAGGCGGATCAGCGGGCAGCCGTCAGCCTGACGGCGCGGATGCCCCAGCGGCCGACGGCTGCTGACACGGCGGCATGGGCAAGGGCCAACCCGACGCACCCCTACGAGATCGTCACGGCCGCGTTGGCCAAGCAGGTCCAGGACGGCGAGCTGGCGGTCGGGGCTGTAGCTCCTACAGCTCAAGAGATCGCAGACGCTCACGACGTCTCGCTGTCGACGGCGCGCCGCGCTGTCGCGCTGGCCAAGTCCTGGGGGCTGTTGGTGAACGACGGGCAGCGGCGGCTTCGCGTCCGCGCGCTCGCAGCCCTGGCTGAGCCGGCGGCGCCTATCGCGCCGGCTCCGAGGTCGGATGTCGGAGGCTCGTACTGGTCTGTGACGCTGGTCAGCGACGAAGGCGTCAGAAGCCGGCCGCGCACGGTTCGAGCCTCGATCGAGGATCCGGACTCCTTCGAGTCACACGCGGCCAGCATCGCCGCGATCGACTTCGGCGGCGGAACGACCGACGGGAGCGGCGGCTATGAGCTCGAGGTTTGCCGACCCGGCTCCAGCGACGTGCTCGCGATCCTGCGTTGGGGATGACCGACGCGGCCGAGGTGCGCCACGGGTGAGGCGTGGTGGGGTTAGCCTTCGGGCTCGTCATCGCCTTCGACAGGAGCAGTCTCGACGTGGCAGCCCGCGGCACCTACCGCAAGATCGCCGACGAGCTGCGCCAGTCGATCGAGCGCGATGAGCTGCGACCGGGCGAGATGCTGCCCTCGGAGCTCGCGCTCTGCGAGCGCCACCAGGTGGCGCGTGGGACGGTCCGGGCGGCGCTTGCACTGTTGGTCGACGAGGGGCGGATCGAAGTCCTTCCGGGACAAGGCCGCCGCGTCGTCGGCGCTGGTCCGTCGACTCCCTCGACTGCGTACGAGCGGATCGCCGCAGCGTTGATGCAGCGCATCGACGGAGGAGAGTTCGGAGCAGATGATGTGCTCCCTAGCGAGGCTGCCCTCGTTGCTGAGTACGGCGTCTCGCGGAACACTGTCAGGAAGGCCTATCAGCGACTCGTCGACGAGGGTGTTGTTGTTGTGCGCCAAGGCGCAGGTGCCTTTCGGGCGCCGCGGTAGCTATCAGGTCGTGTTCGGTGGGGTCGGCCATGATGTCGATCTGGCCGGATACCGTCTCCTACATGACACGGCCGGAAGACGAGGCGCAGCGGTGGATCGTGCACAGCGAGCAACCGGTCTATGAGAACGAGTGGGTGACGGTCGGCCTTGCCGACATCTCCATGCCGTCGGGCGAGCGCTTCGAACACCACACGGTCGTTCTCCCGGCGGCTGCAATGACGGTCGTACTGGACGACGCAGGCGAGCGTGTGCTCCTCGCCTGGCGGCACCGGTTCGTGCCTGACGTGTGGAACTGGGAGTTGCCCGGCGGCCTGCTCGACCCCGAGGAGACTCCCGCCGAGACCGCCGTGCGCGAGGTGGAAGAGGAGACCGGCTATCGGGTTCGGTCGGTCGACCATCTCGTGACGTTCGAGCCGATGATCGGCATGGTCCGCAATGCCCATCACGTGTTCCTCGCCCGCGGAGCGGAGCGGATCGGGGAGGCGACCGAGGTCAACGAGGGTCGCTTCGAGTGGGTCACCCTGGCGGACGTCCCGGAGCTGATTGCCAAGGGGCGCATCGTGAACTCGGGGTCCCTCGTGGGGCTGCTGTATGTCCTCGCCCTCAGCGGCAGTCGTGGCGACTCAGGCGGTCAGTAGTTCAGCGATCCTTCGCCTTTGCCGGGCAGACCCCGTCCGGCCGGCGAGCTCGGCCGCGCGCTGAGCATGGCGCTGCGACTCGGTGAGGTCCCCGCGTGCGCTGTGCGCGAGGGCGAGGTCGACGCGCAGGCTGACCTCGGCGCGCCCGTAGTTGCCTTCGCCCATGGCGTCGAGCGCGGTCACAAGGTCCTCGATCGCCGACGTCTCGCCGAGCCGGGCGAGGCAGTGGCCGCGCCATCGCGTGAGATGGCCGGCGTCGAGCATCAGATACGGCAGCGCGTCGTCGACATCGTCGGGCAGTGCGGCGTCGGAAGTGTCGAGCGCTCGAAGGGCGGCGTCGCGTAGCCCGAGTGCTGCGAGCGCCTCGCCTTCGGCGGCGTGCAGCCAGGCGAGGAGATGGCGAGGCGCCGGTCCGTCGAGGCGTTCCCGCGCGGCGAGGATGAGAGTGTGGGCATCGGCCGGTCGGTCGCCATCGAGGAGTACGTAGGCCTGCTGGGCGCGCGCATATGCGAGCGCGGCGACGTCCCCACTCTCTCTCGCCGCCGCAGTCGCGATCTCGTGGAGTCTCCACGCCTCACCCAAGTCCCCGAGGTCGAGAGCCTGCCAGCCGGCGAGGGCTGCAGCCTGGCTGAGCTCACCGGCGGCTGCGTCTCGATGGTCGCCCGGAAGCGCATACCTGACCAGCTGCTCGACGTTGTCGACGTGTGCTCTCGCCTGTTGGAAGATCGACTGTCCGCCGAGGCGTCGATCGAGCAGGCGAATGCTCTGTGTCTGGCCGCGCAGCAGCTCGACGAGTCCAGGGTCGAGCCTGCTGAACTGAGGGATCGCCGCCATTGAGACGTTCTCGGCTGATGGCTGAGATGGGAGCGCCGCGGTGTCGGTGATGCCGAGCTCGGCTGCGGATTGGTCGTAGACCTCGCAAAGGAGGTCGCGATAGAAGTCGCCGACCGCTCCGCCTTGGTTCTCCCAGATCGCGACTCTGCGGCTCAGGCTCTCGTCCTTGGGGAGGGTCTCGCCGCGGCGTGCGGCAGCGTTTCGCAACTCGTGCAGCAGGCGCGCCTTCTTCCAGCCTCGTTCGGCACGTGCTTGCGCCAGTTGGCTCAGCATCGTCCCCCCGTTCGCCTTAATGATCACGATGACGCCTTGAGCTGCAGGAATCAACCCTGATCCGCCCTCCGCGTCATCTCGCGTCACCCCGCGTCATCTGTCGTCGACCCCGCGCACTCCAGCAACCTTGGGGAGCACGAGATGGCGGGCGTTGACAGGGCTCCCTCTCGTACCTACCTTATGTAGTACATGTACCCAACATGTATAGAAACGGAGCGACGATGCGAGGTCTCAAGATGGCGAGCCAAGGAGCGACGGGTGCGCCACGGTTCTACAGCGTTGCCGAGGTTGCAGAGATCTTCGGAATGTCGACGATGACGGTCTACCGGGCGATCGCCGCCGGTGAGTTCCCGGCGGTGCGAATCCGCGGCAGGCTGATCGTGCCGGCGAAGGCCGTCGATGCGATGGTTGAGGCCGCAGTGGCCGAGCGAACGGTCGTCGACGCCGGCACGTGGGTCGCTGACGCTGGGACGACGGCATGAGCAGCGTTGGCGTGTTGATTCTGTTCGCGATCGTCGGTGCGGTGATCTGCGCGAAGTGCCGGGTGCCGGCGGGCGCAGTGGTGTTCTCGCTGGTCGCGCTGGTGATGTTCGTCGCGACACCGGCGGGTCAGGGGTTGCCGGAGGCTGTGGCGTCGTTCCTGTCGACGGTCGACGACTCGACCACTCCCGCCCTGACGCACCAGGCGCCTGCGGGTTCGGGAGCGGTCGGATGACCGCCGCACACCACGAGGTTCGCAACTGGCACGCCGATGCGCTGTGCGTGCAGGTCGACCCAGACCTGTTCTTCCCCGAGACCGACCGAGGCACGGCGTTCGACCGGCAGGTCACCGCGGCGAAGCGGGTGTGCGCAGGCTGCCCCGTCCTCGCCCAATGCCTGGACTACGCGCTGCGCGCGCTCCCGGACGGGATCGCCGGCGGCACCACACCAGCAGAACGCTCCAGCCTGCGCCGCCGCCGCGGTGTCGAGCTACAGGACGTGCGGGCCAGTCTGCTGCCGCCGGACGGGCAGCGCGAACGCGCCGCCGCAGGTCGGCAAGCCGCTGCGGCGGGGACGGATGCGTCGGAGTTGATGCGCCGCTTCGGAGTCGTCCGCGAGACGGCGCGGCGGTGGCGCGCCGATGCCCACCGCATGTCCCAGACACCCACGTCCGCAAGGGGTGTGGGGGAGGGGAGTCCGGCGGCTACCGGATCTCCCCTCCGAATCTCCACAGCACGGCAGGCCCTGGCAGGCAACACAGCACCGG
>NZ_BEGX01000027.1 GCF_002583555.1 Pseudonocardia sp. N23 | reverse complement strand
CAACTCCGATCCCGCGGCGATCACGAACGCGGTCAGCGCCGGGCAGGTGCAGGCGGCGCTGATGTTCCAGCCGTCGGACATCGTGGCCGCGGTCGAGACCGGGCTCACAGCGGTGCCCCGGGAGTCGGCCGACATCTCCTGGATCTGGTTGGAGAACAACGCCAGCGGACCGCTGGCTGACCGCCGGGTCCGGGAGGCCCTGCAGCTGGGCCTGGACTCGAAGACGCTGAACGAGGTCCTCTACCGGGGCGCCGGCACGGTCATCGGAACCCGCACCCTCCTCCCCGAGGACTCGCCGTACTACGACGTGTCGGCCACCGTGCCGGCCTTCGACCCGGGCGCAGCGCAGAAGCTGATCGACGAGGTCGCGGCGCAGAACGGGGGCCCTGTCGTCATCCGGCACCTGGTCACTCCCGCCAGCCTTCGTGAGGCCGAGGCGCTGCAGACCGCATACAGCCGGTTCGACAACCTGAACTACCGGATCGACCAGGTGCAGTCGGGCGACTATCCGGGCAAGGTGTTCGCCGGTGAGTACGACGTCGCGCTGTGGCAGTGCCCCCGTGACTTCGCCGGGCAGTACGTGCAGGCGTACGTCGACTGCTTCAGCAGCACATCGTCGCTGAATGCCGCGAAGTACAGCAGCCCCGAGCTGGACGCTGCTCTCGACAACGCCAAGGCGGCCGTCAACCAGGAGGAACGCGCCGTCGCCATGCGTGCCGCGCAGGCCGTCATCGCCAAGGATCTGCCCGCACTCTGGTCCGGGGTGACCCTGCCCGACAGCAGCAACTGGATCATTGCCGACGGTGCCACCGGCCTCACGGACGCCTACCCGGGAGGCGTCTTCCTGTCGGATCTCGCGCTGGCCGGCTGACCGGCGTCGGTCGATGGCCGCCTGGGGACCGCCCGATCGTAGAAGCGGGATCAGGCTGCATCCCTCGGCTCGCAGCAGCCTGATCCCACGGAGAACCCACCACGAGCCGCCCGGGCAGGCCACCGGGGAACGAGGCTTCCGGCGTGCTCGTGGTGATGCGGAACAGCTCGTCCTCGACCTCGTCGAGGCTGCCGTCCTTCTCCGCCGCACCCAGCACCGCGCTGCGCGCCGACGTCTCGAGCGCCTCGCCGAGGTCGCACCACGCACTCACCGCCGTCCGTCCCGTACACACCCCCTTCCGGAGCACTCGTGAACGACGACCTCGACCCGCGCACTCCCGTCGTCATCGGCGTTGGCCAGTTCTCGGAGCGCATCGACCGACCGGACTACCGTGGTCTCTCCCCGGTGGAGTTGGCGGCGGCGGCGGCGGAGGCGGCGCTCGTCGACTCCGGGGCTGATCCCGCCGTCGTCGCCGAAGCGCTGGACACGGTCGCGGGAGTCCGCCAGACCGAGATATCCCTTCCAGGCCTGCCGACGACTCTGGGCCGATCGGACAACTTCCCCAGGTCGGTTGCCCACCGTGTCGGGGCGGCGCCGCGACGTGCCGTCCTGGAGGTCGGCGGCGGTCAGTCCCCCCAGCACCTCGTCAACGAGTTCGCCGGGGAGATCGCCGGCGGCAGGGCCGAGGCGGTCCTGCTGGTCGGCGCGGAGGCCACCTCGACGACGCGGCACCTGTCCGCCGCTGCGGACAAGCCGGATTTCTCCGAGCACGTCGATGGCGATCTCGAGGACCGTGGCTACGGGCTCTCCGGCGCGCGGTCGTCGTACGCGGTGGACCACGGGTTGACCGGTGCACCGGTGCTCTACGCATTGTTCGAGAACGCGCGGCGCGCCCGGCTCGGCAGCTCGCGGGCGGAATACGCCCGGTCGATGGGTGAGCTGTTCGCCCCGTTCACCCGGGTCGCGGCCAGGAATCCGCACGCCTCGGCCCCCATCGAACGTACTGCGGCCGAGTTGGTCGTCCCCACCGAGGCGAACCGGCTGATCGCCTACCCGTACACCCGCTATGTGGTGGCACGGGAGAAGGTCAACCAGGCAGCGGCGGTCCTCATCACATCGATCACCACTGCGCGGGCGCTGGGCGTCCCGCAGGAGAAGTGGGTCTTCTTGCACGGGCATGCGGATCTGCGGGAACGGAACCTCCTCGACCGCGCTGATCTTAGCGAGAGCCCTGCGTCGGTGTCGGCTGCCCGTCATGCTCTGGAGATGGCCGGCGTCGGCGTCGACGACCTGGCGACGTTCGACTTCTACAGTTGCTTCCCGATCGCCGTGTTCAACACAGCCATCGACGGCCTGGGCCTTGCCGCCGAGGATCTGCGTGGGCTCACGGTCACCGGCGGCCTGCCGTTCTTCGGAGGTGCGGGGAACAACTACGCGATGCACGCGATCGCCGAAACGGTCGAACGAGCTCGCACAGCGCCCGGCAGCTTCGGGTTCGTCGGCGCGAACGGCGGCGCACTGAGCAAGTACTCGGCCGGCGTCTACTCCACCCGGCCTGTGCCGTGGCGCGTCGACGACAGCGCCTCCCTGCAACAGCAGATCGACCGGTTGCCGGCACCGGCACAGGTCCTTCGGGCGAACGGCTGGGCGACGATCGAGACCTACACCGTCACGTACGACCGCGACGGGAGCCGTGCAGGGGTCGTCGTCGGTCGGTTGGAACACGACGGCGGCCGGTTCCTCGCGCAGACGTGCTCGGACGACGAGGAAGTCCTCGAGATGCTGTCGTCCGGTGAACCCATCGGGCAGCGCGTGTTCGCGAAATGGACACCGCGCGGGAACCGACTTGCGGTCAGTGACGTCCGGATGTCGCACTTGTACCCCGCGCGTGTTCCGGCCTTCAGGGAGCACTACGAGCACCTGACCGTCCGCCGTGACGGTCGCGTGCTGGAGATCGTCATCAACCGCCCGGAACAACGGAACGCGTTGCATCCACCCGCGAACGACGAGCTCGACGAGGTGTTCGACGCGTTCTTCGCCGACCCGGGGCTGTGGGTGGCCATCCTGACCGGCGCCGGGGACAAGGCGTTCTGCGCGGGGAACGACCTGAGATGGCAGGCCCGGGGCAATCGGGTCTGGGTCCCGGAGGGCGGCTTCGGTGGTCTGACGGACCGTCCGTCGCTCCCGAAGCCGGTGATCGCAGCGGTCAACGGGTTCGCGATGGGTGGCGGTACCGAGATCGCGCTGACGTGCCACCTCGTCGTCGCCGACGTGACCGCGACATTCGCGCTGACCGAAGTCAAGGTGGGCCTGATCGCCGGTATGGGTGGCCTGATCCGCCTCCCGCGCATGGCGCCCACGAAGCTGGCGAACGAGATGATCCTCACCGGCCAGCGGCTGGGTGCCCAGGAGGCGCTTTCGCATGGGCTGGTCAATCGGATCGCGCCCGCCGGAGGCGCTCTCGCTGCCGCACGCGAGCTCGCCGCGGAGATCCTGGCCGTCTCGCCGACGTCCGTACGGGTGTCGTTGCAGGTGATGCAGGAGACGCAGGCCATCGCGGACATCCGTGCGGCTGTGCAGCACCGCTCCGCAGCCGTCGACGAGCTCTTGGTCAGCGAAGACATGATCGAAGGCGTGCAGGCATTCGCCGAGAAGCGAGAGCCGCGATGGCGGAACCGATGACGGTCGGGCCGGCACGCCGCTAGCAGTGGGCGCCGTTCAGGGCGCCGGACGCCGACGGCCCGGCACTGGGAACGTCCGGTCTGGCGTTGCCCCGGAGCCGGAGCCGGAGCCTGTGGAGCCGACACGGGTATGGCGATGAGGCAGCCGGTGTGCACGGCCCGATCACGGGGCCACGGGCGCGCCCGCCCGTTCCGGCGAGCGGATCGGTGGCTTGTTCGAGCACCCTCCGCATGGCTCTGCCGGTGGCGTGCCGGGGAACGGCTGTGGACGGACGCGGACGGATGGAGCTCAGGTCAGGGAGCGAGTGGCCGGCGGCTCCATGCCTCGGAGTGCCGTCGCTGATCGTCGACCCTGCGCGATGTCGGCTCGTCCTGAGCCGCTCCGGGGACCACCGGCTCGGGTCGACCTGTAGGGCTGCGTGATGTTCGGCCGGAGGGCGCCGCGCCAGCACACTTCAGTTGTCTTCCTAGGTTGAACCCGTTACCTTCCTTATGTTGCACGATAGGACCTGGCTCACGCAGTTCGACGTCGTCAGATGTCAGCTGGGCGAGCGGGCCTGGCGAGGGGATGAGAGCTGACGTGAGCGAGCGCGGAGTTCGTAGACCCCCGGGAGGACCCGTCGCCCCGGCGGCCGGGATCGACCGCGTGAGGTCTCTGCGCTGTCCGTTGTGGAGGCCACCGCCGGCCGGTCGCACCGTGCGCCGTCGTGTGAGGGGATTTCAGATGATCGCTGGTAGCCCGGTGGAGGTCGGCCAGTGGTGACGTCCTCGGCCACGGCTCAGCGCTCGCGGCGACTGTCGGCCCAGGGGCGAGCGGTGGGCAGCCGCCTGCTGCACATCGTGTTGGTGCTGGTCCTGGTGAGTTTCTCGACCGCGTTGTTGGTCGACTTCATCCCTGGCGAGCCGGCCTTTGCTGTGATCGGTGAGTCCGCGACGCCGGACCAGGTCGCTGAGTTCAATCGACAGACGGGGCTCGACAGACCCCTGCTGGAACGGTACGGCGCGTGGATCGGCAATGTGGTCACCGGGGATCTGGGGTCGTCGTTCCGCACTCGCGAGACCGTGACCGACGCGCTGGCAACTCGGCTGCCGGTCACGCTGGAACTGATGGTGCTGGCGCTGGGGATGGCGTTGGTCGTGGCGGTGCCGCTGGGTGTGTACACGGCGTGGCGGCGTCGTGGGCCGTTGGATCAGACGACCACGTTCGTGACGTCGCTGGTCATCGCAACTCCGGTCTTCGTGCTGGGCCTGTTCCTGTCGTACTACCTCAGCGTGAAGTTGGGGTTGTTCCCGGTGACCGGCTACAGGAAGCTTTCCAACGGGCTCGGCGAGAACCTGCAGTACATCTTCTTGCCGGCGCTGACCATGGCGTTACCCGAGATAGCGGTGTTCACCCGGCTGTTGCGCGCGGACATGGTGTCCACGCTGCAGGAGGACCACATCCTGGCTGCTCGTGCCGCCGGGCTGCCGAGTCGCACCGTGCTGTGGAAGTACGCACTGAAGCCCTCGTCGTTCACTCTCCTGACGCTGGCAGGGTTGAGCGTCGGGCGCCTGTTGGGTGGCGCGGTGATCATCGAGCGCATCTTCGGGTTGCCGGGAATGGGCTCGTATCTCTTCGAGTCGATCAGCAGCAAGGACTTCATGGTCGTACAGGCGGTGGTGCTGCTGATCGCCGTGGCCTACGTGCTGATCAACGCGCTGATCGACGGGCTCTATCACGTTCTGGATCCCCGGCTGCGGACGAGGAAAGCCTGAGTCATGACAGGGAATCAATTGCAGGACCCCCCGCTCGCGGCGGGGATCGAGGCCGCGGCTGTTCCCGATCCGGTGGCGCGTGCGGACGGACGGCGTCCTTCGCTGTGGCGGCGCCTCCGCCGTGCTCGGGTCCTGTACTGGGCTGCGGTCGCTTGGCTTTCCGTCTTGGCTGCGGTCGCGTTGTTCGCGAATCTTCTGCCGATCGCGGATCCCGCAGAATTCGTCGGGCGACCATTCACGCCTCCGGACTGGAGCTTTCCGGAACCACTGGGAACCGACAACAGTGGCCGCAGCCAGCTGTCGCGGCTGATCTTCGGGGCCCGCCAGTCCCTGGCCGTGGGGCTGCTGTCCGTCCTGCTGGCGATGGCGGTCGGAACGGCCATCGGGATGGCGGCAGGGTTCTGGCGCGGCAAGGTCGACCGCGTCCTGTCGCTGCTGATCGACAGCATGCTGGCGTTCCCGCCGCTGGTGCTGCTCCTTGCGCTGGCCGCTGCGCTGCAGCCGACGATCTCCACGATCGTGGTGGCGTTGGCCGTCCTGTTGACGCCGACGTTCGCGCGGCTCACCCGCGGGTCGACGTTGGCGTACCGGAGTCGGGAGTTCATCCTCGCCGCCCGGGCGCTGGGCGCCGGCACACCGCGGTTGCTGGGGCGTGAGCTGTTGCCCAACGTGCTGCTGACAGTCTCCTCCTACTTCTTCGTCGTGGTCGCCACGGCGATCGTGGCCGAGGGGTCGTTGAGCTTCCTTGGCCTGGGCATCCCTCCACCGGCACCCAGTTGGGGTGGGATGATCTCTGATGCGCGGAGCTCGCTGAGCCTGCATCCGGAGCAGGTCGCGATCCCGGCGACCGTATTCGTCCTGACCGTCATGGCGCTCAACGTCGTCGGGGAGCACGTGCGCCGTCGCATCGAGGGCAGCGGGCCCGCGGCCGGCTGACCCCATCTTCATCGACACCTGAGAGAAGTCGGCAGATCATGACTGGTACGTCTGCAGCGGTGACCGGCGCGAGACTCGTGACCGGCATCGAGCACCTGCGGGAGGCCTCGACGGTGCTGCTCGGCGTCGAGCACCTCGAGCTCACTTACCACACCGATGGTGGCGCTGTACAGGCGGTGTCCGATGTCAGCTTCGACCTGGCCCCGGGGGAGACCCTCGGGATCGTCGGGGAATCCGGCTGCGGGAAGTCGTCGGCGGCTCGTGCGGTGCTGCGGCTGGTCGAACCGACGGCTGGGACGATCCGGTACGGTGGCCAGGATCTACGGGCGTTGTCGGTCGCGGAGCTGCGGCGGGCCCGGACCGATATCCAGATCATCTTCCAGGACCCGGTGAGCGCGCTGAACCCTCGGCGCAAGGTCAAGCACCTGGTCGGGGAGGGACTCTCGATCTGGAGGTCGGGCACGCGCGCACAGCGGCTGGAACGCGTGCGCGAGGCGATGGAGGCAGTGGGTCTTGATCCGGACACCTTCGGCGACCGGCGTCCGCGCGAGCTCTCCGGTGGGCAGTGTCAGCGGGTGTGCATCGCCCGGGCGCTGGTGATGAACCCCCGGATCATCGTCTGCGACGAGCCCGTCGCCGCGCTGGACGTGTCGATCCAGGCTCAGATCACCAACCTGCTGGAGGACATGAAGGAGAAGTTCGGCCTGTCCCTGCTGTTCATCGCCCACGACCTGGCAGTGGTGCGCAGCATCAGTGACCGGGTGGCGGTCATGTACCTGGGCAAGATCGTGGAGATAGGCCCGGCCAGCGCGGTCTACAGCTCGCCGGCCCACCCGTACACGTCGGTCCTGCTTGCTGCCGTGCCGGAGCCCGACCCGGGCGTCCCGATCCCCCATACACCCGCGATCGGGGACGTACCCTCACCGATCGATCCCCCCTCGGGGTGCCGGTTCAGGACGAGATGCCCGCGGGCGGAGCAGTTGTGCGCCGACGAGGAACCGGTGCTCCGACCGTACGGGCAGAAGGGGAACTTCGCTGCGTGTCACTTCCCGAGCGAGGCCGTGGCGGCGATCGGGGGACGGGCGTGAGCACATCTCCTGCGGGATCCGAGCCCACCGGCGGGGCGCCCGTGCTGTCCCTCGACGACGTCTGGACCAGACTGCCCACCGCAGCCGGGCCACTGAGCGCGGTCCGGGGTGTCTCGCTGGACCTGTACTCGAACGAGACGGTGGGCCTGGTGGGGGAGTCCGGCTCGGGCAAGTCGATGCTGGGCCGCACGATCTTGAACATCCTGCCGGACGGCGCGCGCGTGTCGGGTTCGATTCGTTACCAGGGGAAAGACGTGCGCGCCGACCCCCGAGCCGGGAACGGGTGGCGCGGCGTGGAGATCGCGATGATCTTCCAGAACCCGATGACGTCGCTGAACCCGGTGCGCACCATCGGAAAGCAGATCATCGACCCGATCCGGCATCATCTGGGCCTGGCCCAGCGGGAGGCCGCCGACCGTGCGATGGATCTGCTCAACCAGGTCGGCGTCTCCGCCGCGCGGCAGCGCTTGGGCCAGTACCCGCACGAGCTGTCCGGGGGAATGCGGCAGCGGGTGGCGATCGCGATCGCGCTGTCGTGTGATCCGAAGGTCCTCATCGCCGACGAGCCGACCACGGCGTTGGACGTCACTGTGCAGAAGCAGGTCCTCGATCTGATGGAGAGCCTGCAGGAGCGCTTCCGCATGGCGATCCTGCTCATCACCCACGATCTGGGCGTCGTGGCCGGACGGGCGGACCGGGTGGCGGTGATGTACGCCGGCGAGATCGTCGAGATGGCGCAGACGGCGGATCTGTTCGCCCAGATGCAGCACCCCTACACCCGGGCGCTGCTGGACTCCGTTCCCCGGCTGGACGATCCGCCGCACGTACGGCGGCCCAGCCTCGCCGGGCGGCCACCGAACCTTGCGCTCCCGCTCGTCGGATGCCCGTTCCAGCCCCGGTGCGCCAATCAGCAGCCCGACTGCGCAGTCGAGGTTCCCGCCCTGGTCTCCGTTCCCGAGCGCTCCCGCAGCTTCTCCTGTCACCACCCGGTGGGGGTCCACGGGACAGCAGTAGGAGGAGAGGGACGTGCCGGTCACGCAGCGGCGGAATGACCATCGTGCGCCGACCGACATCGTGGCGCGACCGGACGGTGCAGGGGCCGATGGAGGCCTCCGACGTGATGCGTCGTGCGTCCTGCATCTGGGCCGGCGCAAGCCCCCTCGTTCGCCGACCCCGCAGCGGTCATCCGGTCCGGCGTCCCCAGGAGGATTCACGACGCCCGACATCTTCGGCACATCGTGCGGGCAGTCGGGTCACGGGCGCGGCGATGTCGTCAGCATCCGGGTGAACGCCCACGAGGTGATGGTGGTGGCGGAATCCGGCGAGATGCGTGGCGTGAAGTACCCCCATGGCGAGGACGGCTCGTCCCTCGTGGTCCGAGGGACCGCTCCCGGTCAGCGGCCTGGTCCGAGTCGTCCGATGCGTTCGCACGGGTCCGGCGCCGGCGATGTGCCTGCGACCCCGGAAGGTGCGGATCGAGGACCCGCCCACACCGAGCCGGTCGACTGACCCGGTCGCCCTTCGTCCCGGGAGGCAGCGCGGGCTCTCTGCCTCGCCTGCTCGGCGCAGCGCATCGTGGATGCCGCGGCGGCATACGGGGCGGGTGTCCCCCGGTGGACGGCCGGACGATCGACGCGCCGGTCATCCGTCGAGCTCACGACGTCATCGCCGCAGCGATGGCCTTTACCGCTTTTCGCGACGAGATCCTCCGAGGAGAACCCGTGACCGGCTTGGCGCAGACCGCCGACCTGATCGCCATCCAGCGGGAGACCCTGTCGACGCTCACGTGCTTCGCCGACGAGGAGGTCGTCCCGCGCGCGCAGGCACACGGCGACATCTACCCGCAGGAGATCGCCGATGGGCTGAAGGACCTGGGGCGTACGAGATCGAGCGGCTCACGCGCGAGGCGCCGTTCCTGCTCATCGGCGAGGGCACCAGCGGGATCCGGAAGGCGATCATCAGCCGCGGTCTGCTCAAGACCTACGCGCTCACGCGGTGATGTGCGATCCAGCGCCACACGACCTGCGACTGCACCTGAGGAGCACTGACATGATCGAGATCCGCCCGACGAAGAGATACGGGGGCTCTCGGTGACCCTCGCGATGATCCTCGACATGGTCGCCGACGGGATGGCCGACCGTACCTTGATCGGCAACCGGGGGAACGGCCTCACCGGGACGACGCTGCGGGCCAAGGCGACCGCGGGCGCGGTGTACCTCGCCTCGACCGGTGCCGATCGGCTGCTCTACCTCGGGCCCAACGGCGCGGCGTTCCCGGTCGCGCTCTTCGCCGCCTCGCTCGCCGGCGTGCCGTTCCTCCCGCTGAACTACCGGCTCGGCGAGGAACAGCTCATGGAGATCATGAGCCGGCAGGGGCGGCCGCTCGTAGTGACCGACGCTCCGGAGCGGGTCCCCGGCGTGCAGACGATCGGCATCAAGGAGCTCGTCTCGCTCCCGGCCGCCGACGCTCCACCGCTGCGGGCCCATGAGATCGACTCGGAGTCCGTCGCGGTCATGCTGATGACCAGCGGCACCACGGCGGCGCCCAAGAGCGCAGTCCTGCGGCACAGCAACCTCACCGCCTACCTGTTCGGCTCGGTGGAGTTCGCCTCGGTCGAGGAGTCCGACGCGACGCTGGTGAGCGTCCCGCCCTACCACATCGCTGCGGTGGCAAACTGCCTGTCGAACCTGTACGCCGGCCGGCGGGTCGTCTACCTCGACGCATTCACCCCCGGTGACTGGCTCGACGTGGTCGAGCGGCAGCGGATCACCCACGCCATGGTCGTCCCGACGATGCTGTCCCGGATCGTCGGCGAGCTGGAGACCCGCGGCGTGCCCGGGCCCACGTCGCTGCGGTCGGTGTCCTACGGCGGGGCAAAGATCGCCGCCGAAGTCATCGAGAAGGCACTCGGGATCTTCCCGGAGACCGGCTTCGTCAACGCCTACGGGCTGACCGAGACCGCCTCCTCGATCGCCGTCCTGGGCCCCGACGACCACCGTGAGGCCGTCGCGTCCGACGACCCTGCCGTCCGTGCCCGACTGGGCTCGGTCGGTCGCGCGCTGCCCTCCGTGGAGATCGAGGTGCACGACGACGAGGCGACCGTGTGCCCCCCCGGTGTGGTGGGTGACATCGTCGTCCGCGGGCCGCAGGTGGCGGGGGAGTACCTCGAGGAGGGCAGCAAGATCCAGGCTGACGGCTGGTTCCCGACTCGCGACCGTGGCTACATCGACGACGGCGGCTTCATCTTCGTCCGCGGACGCTCCGACGACACGATCATCCGCGGTGGCGAGAACATCGCCCCGGCCGAGATCGAGGACGTCCTCAGCCGGCACCCGGCGGTCCTCGAGGCCGTCGTCGCCGGCGTTCCCGACGCGGAGTGGGGCCAGGTCATCGGGGCCTTCGTGCGGCTGCGTCCCGCTGCGCGGGTCGAGGAGGAGGAGCTGCGCCAGTGGGTCTTGGAGCGGCTGCGCGGCTCCAAGACCCCTGACCGGGTGCTCGTCGTCGACGAGTTCCCCACCACGCACACCGGCAAGGTGCTGCGGCGCGAACTGGTCGCCCTGGCCCTGACTCTTCGTGATGGGTCCGGCGTGTCCGGGCCTGGATAGACGAAAATGCCCTCTACCAGGGGGACTGGTGGGGTGCGCCGGGTTCAGCGGGGTCGCGTGACTCGAGTCTCCTGGTCCGCGACGATCTTTCCACCGCCGCCGGTGGAGCAGCCCGGCCGAGGTCCTCGACCTCCTCAGCAGACCGAGGCGGGAAGAACCTGCTGGAGTACACCGACCTGGCCGAGCCGAGGAACGGCGGGCCAGCCGCTAGTTGTACTGCCCGGGGCCGTTGGTCGAGGCCGTGTGACGACACGATCTGATTGATCTTGAATGGGGAAGACCTCCTGTGGTTGGTGTGGAGCTGTCTGACGGCATCCGCACCGACCTCAGGAGGTCTTCGTGGTCCACGCTAACGCCCCGCTGTCCGAACTCGGCCGATTACGCCTGGCAAGCCTGGTCGTGGACCAGGGCTGGTCGATCGCCCGCGCCGCCGAACGCATGCAGGTGACCTGGCCGACTGCGAAAGGGGCTGCCCAGGGTTCGGTTGACTCCTGGCCTGTGAGGACGCGCTCCTCGCTGGAAGGATCGTCACCGTGCCCAAGTCGTTCCCGAAGGAGTTCCGCCGCGACGTGATCGCCGTGGCCCGCCAGGGCGAACAGTCCATCGCCTCGGTGGCCAAGAGCTTCGGGATCTCCGAGTCCTGCCTGCAGCGATGGCTCAAGATCGCCGACCGCGACGACGGGTTCACCACCGACACCACCCAGCCGCGGCCCGGCGCCACCGCAACGGACCTGGAAGCGGAGAACCGCGAGCTACGAAAGCGCGCGAAGCAGCTCGAGCAGGAGAACGAGATCCTGCGCCGGGCCACCGCCTACTTCGCCCGCGACGTCCTCCCAAAATGACGCTCCTATGGTGTGTCAAGGCGTCGGCGCCGGTGCTTGATGGTGTTCGAGCACCCGCCAGAGACGGCGGGCGAGGTAGCGCTTGAGACAGCGTCGAGCCTCGCGCGGGGTCTTGCCCTGGGCAACGCGCCGGTTGACGTAGTCGCGGGTGACCGGGTCGGTCGCGAGACGAGTCAGGGTGACGTGGTGTAGGGCCCGGTTGAGATGGCGATCGCCGCCTCGGTTGAGGCGATGTCGGGTGCGTTGACCGCTGCTCGCTTCGAGCGGGCTCGCGCCGGCGAGGGCGGCTTCGGAGCGAATTCGTCCGGGGTGAGACCAGCTGACCCAGATTTGAGCGACTGTCACGGTGTCGACGCCGGGCTCGGCCAGAAGCACCCGAACATGCTCCTCGACCAGCTGCCGGAGGTCGTCTTCGATCACGCGAACGTCGGCGGTCAGTGCGCGGGCGCAACGAGCCAGTCGCTGCAGCGACTGGATTCGGACATGTGTCTCGAGGTCGTCGCCGCCGTGCTGGCGCAGGCTGTGGCAAGCGTCGAGAAGTTTTGCGATCGAGCGGCCTCGTAGGCGAGCGCGGAGTGCGTCGTCGGCGGTGAGGACCAGGTCACGGAGCTGGTCGATGACTGCCGTGCGGTGGCGCACTGCGCGGTCGCGCTCGACCAGCAGCAGCCGTGCAGCCTCGCGGGCTCCGTCGGCGCGGGGATCGTGGACCCGGTCGGCGGCCAGGGCTGAACGGGCAGTGTGCACCGCGTCCAGGGCGTCGCTTGGGTCTCGTCAAGTGATCTGGCCCCACCAGTCGGCGCGAATGTTGGCCCCGGTTGGGGTTCGTCATCGGGGTGTGGGTGGTCAGGTGCCGCGCTTGCAGCGAGTGGTGGTGCGGCTGGTTCGGAGTCGGTAGGACTGGGTCCCGGTCTCGAGGATGTGGGCGTTGAAGGTGACGCGGTCGACGATGGCCGCGACGAGTCGCGGGTCGGGGAAGACGGTGCCCCATTCGGAGAAGGGAAGGTTGGTGGCGATCGCGATAGAGGCGCGTTCTTCGCGTTCGGTGATGATTTGGAAGAGCAGTTCCGCGCCGCGGGGGTCGATCTGGACGTAGCCGAGTTCGTCGAGGCAGAGCAGGTCGAGCCGGCCGTAGCGGGCGACGACGCGGGACAGGACGCGTTCGTCGGCGGCTTCGACGAGTTCGTTGACCAGGTGTGCGGTGGTGACGTAGCGGACGCGGCGGCCTTGTTGGCAGGCTGCGAGGCCGAGCCCGATGAGCAGGTGGGACTTGCCGGTGCCGGAGTCGCCGAGGAGAACGACGGGTTCGCCGGCGTTCATGTAGTGCCCGGCGGCGAGGTGGCCGAGGGTGGCGGCGGGGATGGTGGGGACGGCGTCGATGTTGAACTCGGCGAGGCGTTTGAGGCGGGGGAAGCGGGCGTCGGCGATGCGGCGGGCGCGGCGGCGTTCGGTGCGGTCGTCGACCTCGGCGGCGAGGACTTCGGCGAGGTAGGCCAGGTGGGTGTGGCGTTCGCGCTGGGCGATATCGGCCAGGCGGGCGGCTTCGGTGCGGACGGTGGGCAGGTTCAGCTCGCGGGTGGCTGCGCCGATCGAGGCCTGCGCAGCAGCGTCGGCGGTGGGATCGCCGCTGGTCGCGGGCCGGCTGTGCGAGCTGGCGCCGGTGCGGGCGTTCGTGCGGGTCATGTTGGTGCTGGTCTTGTCGGTGGTGCTGGTCATGTGCCGCTTCCGGTGAGCAGGTCGTCGTAGTCGAGGAGGGTCGGGGTGGGGCGGTCGTAGCGGGCCAGCGCGCCGATGGGGACCACGGGCGCGATCGGGGTGGCCCCGCGGCGGGCGTCGATGATCACCAGGTGCGGGTCCAAAGCGCCGGTGGCCACGGCTCGGTCCATGGCCGCGATCAGCGCCTGGGTGGGGTGGGCGCGGTGGGCCAGCAGTACCTCGATCAGCCACCGGGTCCCGGTGGTGTCGCCCTTGGCTGCGCGGGCCGCGTCCCAGTAGGACTGATGGCTGGAGGTGAAGACCCCCGATCGCCGGGCCTGGGCCAGCGCGGTGGCGCCGGGCAGCGCGCCGGGCTTGGTCTTGAGGACCTCGAGGTAGTGGTCCAGGGCCAGGACGTCGAAGAACCTCCCGACGCCGCGGTCATGGCGGGCCACCACCGTTGCCCCGTCGAGGACCTCGACCGTGCTCGCGCCCAGCCGGACCGCCAGGCGCCGCCCGGCGAACCGGGCCGGGACGGAGTAGTTGATCTGCCGGACCGAGACCCGGGCCTTCGCATCGACCCGCGCTGAGAGCAGCCGCGCGCAGTCGAACGGCTCGTCGGGCAGCGGCATCAGCGTCGGCGCCTCGGCAGCGAACGCCGCCGCGACGGTGACCGGTCGCCCGCTGATCACCCGGGCGTCGTCGAGGTCGTCGGCGGCGGCCAGCAGCGTGGTGAGCTCGGCCAGCGAGCGTAGGTGCGGGACCGGGACCAGGTGGCGGCGGCGGAAGCGGCCGATCTCGCCCTCGACCCCGCCCTTCTCGTGCGCTCCGTCCTTGCCCGGCCGGGCGCAGCGCGATGAACCGCTCGGACTCGTCGCGGTCGCGGCCCTTGCAGACCCGGACCACCGCCGGTTTGAGGTTGTCGTAGCGCAGCAACGCGGGCACCCCGCCGAAGTGCGTGAACGCCCGCACGTGGCCGTCGAGGAACGCCTCCTGGGCCTGGGTGGCGAACGCGGCGTGGAACGCCCGGCCCGAGTTCGACAGCCGCATCACGAACATCCAGCACTTCACCGCGGCCCCGTCGAGCACCGCGTGGAACTCGCCGAAGTCGACCTCGGCCTCGGCGCCGGGCAGGTGTGTCTGCGGGATCATCACCTCGATCCCGGTCAACCCCCAGCTCGCGGCGCCGCCGCGCGACATAGCGGCTGACCGTCACCTCCGAACACGTCGCGCCGTGCTCAGCGACCAGCCGCTGCCAGATCCGCCGCGCGGTGTGGCGCTGCTTGCGCGGGGCGTCCCGATCGGCCAGCAGCCAGCCGTCGATGATCGCGGTCCACGGCTCGATCGCCGGACGTGGCCGCGGCGAGTACGGCTTCCGCGGCGGCGGGACGGCGCTGGCCAGCGCCTGGCGCACCGTCCGCCGGTGGACCTGATGGCGCTCAGCGAGCTCCCTGATCGACAGACCCTCGACCCGCCGTTCTCGCCGGATCTTCTCGAACAGCTCCACCCGCGACCCCATCCTGACTGACCCCCGGCGCCGACAACATCAACACCGGGAATCTGAACCGGGGTGGGGCCAACATTCGTGACGACACACCGCGCCCACCCCGGCAACGGACATGTCGCCACCTCCGGGGCCGGAATTCGTGACGACAACCGGCCGAAGTGGGGCCAGGTCAGGTGATCACACCCAGTCGCTCTTGCCGTGGCGTCGTGCCCGGCGGGTCGGCCTGTCGACCTCGACGATCACCGCCTCGGCTGCGCGCAATGCTCGGCTCAGGCCTGCGCCGTGGCTGCGGGCGCCTTCGATCGCCCAGAGCCGCCGAGGCCCGGGCGTGTGTTTGCTGGCCCAGGCCATCAGCTGTCGGTAGCCGGCTGCGTCGGCAGTGATGACCAGGGTGTCGAGGTGGCGTCCGATCGGATCGGTCAACGCGGCGGTGTGGGTGTCACAGTGGGTGTCGACGCCGATGACGGCGTCGAGGACCGGGCCGGTGGTGGTGGTCAGGGCCTGCTCCCTTGTCGAGTGAGCCGGACCCGGGGAAGCACCGACGGGGCGAATCTGTGATGAGGCACGCGTGCGCGGCCAAGCTCCTGATCAAGCCACCCGATGCTCGGGACCGGTGCCGGCAGGGCAGAGGGCACGTCATTTTCAAGGCACGCCGCCAGACGGCCAGATATACCGAGAGCCACTGCGCCACTGCCGGCACCGACCCTGCCCGCGCATTACGAGCCGGAGGAGTCGCCGTTCGACAACGTGCTCTACGCCCACCGGTCCAACCCGGCACGCGAGACCTACTCCCGCACGGACAACCGATACTCGCCGTCGGGTACCCGCCCAGGCAGCGAGGTGTACCCGTATGTGTTCACCACCTACCGGCTCACCGAGCACCACACGGCCGGCGGGATGAGCCGGTTCCTGCACCACCTCTCCGAGCTGCAGCCGGAGTTCTTCTGCGAGGTCAGCCCCGAGCTCGCGGCACAGCGAGGGCTCGAGCACCTGGGCTGGGCCACCATTGTCTCGCCCCGTTCGGCGATCGAGGCCCGGGTGCTGGTGACCGAGCGGATGAGCCCGCTGCGGGTCGGGGGCCGGCAACTGCACCAGATCGGCCTGCCCTATCACTGGGGTGCGAACGGTCTGAGCACCGGTGACGCCGCGAACGAGCTGATGTCGATCGCGCTGGACCCGAACGTGCACATCCAGGAGACGAAGGCCGCCAGCTGCGACATCCGGGCGGGCCGCAGGCCCCAGGGCCCGGCCCTGCTGAAGTACGTCGAGGAGTACCGGCGCCGCGCCGGCATCAGCGAGTCCACCGGTACGGAGGCCTGACCCGATGAGCAACCGCCAGTTCGGAACGCAGGACCCGGCCACCGCCGCCGGCTACCCTCACCCGCCCGCGCGTAAGGGCTTCTTCACCGACACCAGCGTCTGCATCGGCTGCAAGGCCTGCGAGGTGGCGTGCAAGGAGTGGAACGCGATACCCGAGGACGGCATGGCGCTGACGGGTCACTCCTATGACAACAGCGTCGGGCTCGGCGCCTCGACGTGGCGGCACGTCGCGTTCGTCGAGCAGCGCAAGCAGCTCGGCCAGATGCCGCCGTCGCTGGATCACGCCGGGCTCGACGTGCTGGCGCTCGCGGGCGGGCCGGATCCCGCCGCGGCACCGGTCGGGCTAGGGATGCCCGCAATGGCGTTGCCCGGTGCGGCCCCGGCCCAGGAACGGGTGCCGTTCCGGTGGCTGATGGAGTCCGACGTGTGCAAGCACTGCACGCACGCGGCGTGCCTGGACGTGTGCCCGACCGGGTCGCTGTTTCGCACCGAGTTCGGCACCGTGGTGGTACAGGACGACATCTGCAACGGCTGCGGCTACTGCGTGCCGGCGTGTCCCTACGGGGTCATCGAGCGCCCCGACGACGCCGCGGTGGGGGTGGCCCAGAAGTGCACGCTGTGCTACGACCGTCTCAAGGGGGACCTGGAACCGGCCTGCGCGAAGGCATGCCCGACACAGTCCATCCAGTTCGGCGACCTCGACGAGCTGCGGGAGCGGGCCCGCCGGCGAGCGGACACGCTGCACGATGCGGGTGTCACCGACGCCCGGCTATACGGCCACGACCCGGAAGACGGGGTCGGTGGCACCGGAGCGTTCTTCCTGCTGCTCGATGAGCCCGAGGTCTACGGCCTGCCACCCGACCCCGTCGCGACCACCAGAGACCTGCCCCAGATGTGGCGCCGCGCCGGCCTGGCGGCCGTGACGCTGCTGGCCGGCGCGATCGCCGCGTTCGCCGGGGAGGTGCGCAGGTGAACGCCACGCCGGTGAGGACGGGCCGCCGGCGCGGGCACCGCGAACGGGCGATGGTGCCCGAGGCAGAGTTCACGTCCTACTACGGCCGCCCGATCGTCAAGCCATCCCCATGGGGCCCCGACATCCCGGCCTACCTGTTCCTCGGCGGTCTCGCCGGCGCGTCGTCGCTGCTGGCGGCCGGCGCCGACCTGTCGGGCAACGGCGCCCTGCGCCGCCCGGCCCGGGTCACCGCGCTGGCCGCGATCCTCGGCAGCTTCGCCGCACTGGTGCACGACCTGGGCAGGCCCGCGAGGTTCCACCACATGTTGCGGGTCGCCAAGGTGACCTCGCCGATGAGCGTGGGCAGCTGGATCCTCGTCGCGTACGCGCCGATGGCCGGGCTGGCCGCCGCGGCGGAGTTCCGCAGGTTGCTCCCGGGGAGGCTGGGCTCCGGGCGGGTCCTTCCCGGGCTGGGACGCGCTGCGGGCGTCGTGGCGGCGTTGCTCGGTCCCGCGGTCGCCTCCTACACCGCGGTGCTGCTCACCGACACCGCGACGCCGTCGTGGCACGAGGGGCGCCGTGACATGCCGTTCGTGTTCGTCGGCAGCGCGGCGGCGGCCGCCGGTGGCATGGGCATGCTGAGAACGCCGGTCACCCACGCCCGCGCTGCCCGGCGGATGGCCGTGGGCGGTGCGATGCTGGACCTCGCGATGAGCGCCCGGATGGAGTCGGCGATGGGCTTGTCCGCGGAACCGATGCGTCAGGGCACTGCGGGTCGCTTCCGGACCGCTGCCCGCGCGCTCACCGCGACCGGAGCGGTTCTCGGCGCCCGCGGCCGGGCATCGGAGCCGGGCGGCATCGTTCCTGGCGGGGACCGTGCTGCTGGCCGGTTCGGCGTGCACGCGGTTCGGCATCTTTCATGCCGGCCAGCAGTCCGCACGCGATCCCCGCTACACCGTGGCACCTCAACGCGAACGCCTCCCGCGGAACTGACCGCTACCGGCAGTTCCACCTCCTACGAAAGTCCCCCTGGACACCCGGCATCTCGCTGTCCACCGCACCGAGGTCGTCGAGGTGTCCCCCGACCCCGACGACCTGCTCCGCCGGCCGGCGCTACCTCTCCGAGGGCGCCATGACCCTGCTCGCCACCCCGCCGACACCGGGGGAGGTGGCGGCCTCGGAGCTGATGACGGCATGATCCGAACCGGAGAGCCTCACCCGGACCGAGTTGCGCCACGCCAGCGGACTTGACCGCCTTCCGGCGACTGATGAGCGTGGATCTCCACAGGTGTCAGCCCGTCGGCGGGGCATCCGGAGAACCGAATGCCCCGCCGCGCAACTCGATACCGCTGGGTCCGGGCGCATCATGTCCGGGTCAGCTCAGCCGACGTCGAACCTGGTCGTGTGCTTCATGACTCGCGCGCCGCGACGTCCAGGACTGTCTTTCCGGGCTTCTCCGACTGACCCCTGCCGGCGTATGCGGCACGGCCCTCAGCCAGCGGATAGACCTTGGCGACCGCGACTTCGAGGTCTCCCGCTGCCAGGTCGGCGCCTAGGCGGCTGAGGGCATCAGCGCGAGCCTCGACGAGGAAGAAGGCTGCGTCGACTCCACACTTCTGCGCGAGGTCGGCGTCGGGGGCCTCCTGGAGCGTGATGACCCGACCACCAGGTCGAACCGCCCGGTACAACCAGTCGGGTGTCCCGGCCCCGACCGCGTCGATCGAAGCATCGAAGCTCCCCGCGGCGATGCCTGCTGGTTCGTCGGCGACAAGAACCTCGTCCGCTCCGTGTTGCTTCGCGCGGTCGACCGAGGCCAAGGACCGCACGGTGACAGTGACCGAAAGTCCCATGCGATGGGCGAACTGGGTCAGGAAGGAAGCTACCGCGCCGGTCCCGCCGCGCACGAGTAGCCGCTGCCCTGACACGAGCCCCAGGGGCTCCTCCAGAGCCTCGATCGCAGTGAGCCCCGGCAGCACTGCTGCGGCGGCCACCACGTCGGAGACGCCGGCCGGCTTCACGGCGAGGCTGGTCGAGGGCACCAACACATACTCCGCAGCCGCGCCGTTGCGGTCGAACGGGACAAGCCCGAAGACCTCGTCGCCGACTGCGAACTCTCCCGCCTCGGGACCGACCGCTACGACAACTCCGGCGAACTCGTGCGAAGGGATGGTCGGCGTCCGGTCGACGCCGTCGACCTCCCAGGTCTCGTTCCAGGTCAGCTCATCGAAGGTGATGGCTGCCGCTTTCACCCGGACGCAGACGTCCGATCCGGTCGGGGCGTCCGGCACGGGAGCGTCTTCGTACACCAACTGCTCGGCGCCACCCCGAGCGTGGGCGCGCAGGGCCTTCATCCGTCCTGCGGGTGCGTTTGACTCGGCGGCGTTCATCGGAGCCTTCTCTCTGTGTGTCCTTGGGTACGGATGACTCATCAACGATCCAGCACACTGCCGCCCCGGCTCCGCCTCCGCCCGGACGCGAACCACCTGATTCTGGACATGGAACGGATCGCGGCACCGGCAGCGAGGATCGTGACGAGGGCGAGGTTGACGTCAGCGGTTGTCAGTAGGCCCCAGGGCCGCTCTGCGATGCCGGCTACGGTGCGCTCGCGGACGCCATGAGCCCTCCTGTGGCGAACGTGAGCACCGCGAACGCGGGCCTGCTCGGCGTCGGCCAGCGCCGAGCTGTCGGATCGGGCGTCGGCTGCTCGGAACCCGACTTCAACGACAGGCCACCCAGGGCGAGTTGGTGATTCGCTCGACCATGCTCCCGCGCTTGAAGTCCGGAACGAAGTGTTCCAGAACGTCGGCGTTGATGGTGCCGTAGGTGGTGTCGGGCCGGTCCCTGAGCCCGTCGTAGACGGCCTGGAGGAACCCCTGCGTGAAGTCGCCGCGGGGGTGGGCGGTCGTGATCTCGTCGACGGCATCCTGGGAGAGCGCGTCCAGACCGATCCCGATGACGTCGGTGAGCACGCCGAGGTTCGTGACGGCGATCTCCGGTCCCATGCGTCCAGGAATCTCGGGCGTGGTGTGCAGCGCGACAGCGGCCCACACCGTGTCAGCGGCCTGCGCCGAGAAGCCTTGGGCGAGGAGGAAACGGCGGGCGTGGTCGGCCCCGTCGACCTCGAATCTCTGCGGCGCCTCGGAGAACGGCGTGAGAAGTCCTGCGTCATGGAACATCGCAGCGAGGTAGAGCAGCTCCGGGTCCGGCTGCAGCCCGAGCCTGCTGGCGTGAAGGGAGCCCAGGAGGAAGACGCGGCGAGAGTGGTGGAAGAGCAGCGGATTCACCATTTCCGTCACGAGGCGGGTCGCTTCGGCGACCGCCTTCGTGTCCGGGACCTCGACTCCTGCGATGATGTCTGTCATGGCGGTGTCGCTTCCTAGTCGTGGTGTGCTGGCAGTGTCTCTGCCTGCACACCACGGTGCGCCGAGACAGGGCGACCGCGCCGCGCGACAGCGGCCATGAAGTACCCGATTCCGGACCTCGACAAGCCCAGGACAACATCGGGACAGCGCAGGGTCGTGATCTTGGTCTACGACGGCGTCAAGCTCCTTGACGTCTCCGGCCCGGCAGAAGTGTTCGCAGAGGCCAACCGCCTGGGGGCCAGCTACCACGTCGGTCTCGTCTCCGCGAGTGGCGAGGACGTGGTCACCTCTGTCGGTATCAAGCTCGTCGTCGACCTCAGCCCAGGCGATGTGACGGACGCGGACACCCTGCTGGTTGCCGGCGGCGACATCTTCCCCCGGACGCCGGTCCCGCGGGACCTCTCTGACGCCACGACGGACTTGGCTGCTCGGTCTCGACGGGTCGCCTCAATATGTACGGGGGCCTTCATACTCGCCGCCGCCGGCCGACTGGACGGCAAGCGGGCGACGACGCACTGGAAGGCCGCCGACAAGCTCGCTGCCCGTTATCCGGGCATCGCCGTTGAGCCTGATTCGATCTACACACGAGACGGAACCACCTACACCTCCGCAGGAGTCACTGCGGGAATCGACCTCGCGCTCGCGCTGGTGGAGGAAGACCACGGCGCTGAACTGACTCGGGATGTCGCTCGAATGCTGGTCGTCTACCTGCAACGCACCGGCGGGCAGTCGCAGTTCTCAGTGCCGCTGACGGTCGCCCCTCCGCGAACGCCGGCGCTGCGCCACATCATCGACATCGTGACGGCCGATCCGGCGGGCGATCATTCTCTGGCAGCGCTCGCAGGCAGGCTCAACCTGAGCCAGCGGCATCTCACTCGGCTCTTCCGGGAGGAGCTGGCGACCACGCCCGCTCGATACGTCGAATCGATCCGCTTCGACATCGCCAAGTCCCTGCTCAACCAGGGCCACACCGCTACTGCAGCGGCAGCGCTGGCCGGCTTTCCCAGCTACGAGAGCCTCAGGCGGGTCTTCGCCCGAGAAATTCAGATGTCTCCGGCCGTGTACCAGCGTCGATTCCGCACGGCGCTTCGCCGGGGCGCGGAGGGCTGAGCGTGGGAACTGATCACCGCATCGTCCGGCGACTGAGTGCGACGCGGGCTCGATCACCTGGCGGCTGAGTGCGAGCGTTCCACGCCTGGCTTTGACGTGAGCCAATGTCTCGCCTTCCCGGGCTGAGTCCGATGCCAGGGGCGTGCGGAACAGGCCCTTCCACCGCGACGTCGGGCTTGTCCACTTCGCCGATGAGCAACACCACTGCGGTGCTCGCCCGGATCGCGCGCAGCAGGGGCGTCGTCGATGCTGCGTGTGGTGCTCACAGATCCAGCACCAGCCTCGATGACTTGGCCCATGAGCAGCAGATCATCATGACCTCGCCGGAGGCCTGTTCGGCGGGGGACAGCACCGAGTCGCGGTGGTCGGGCTCACCTTCCACCACCGCAGTCTCGCAGGTGCCGCAGATGCCCTCCTGGCAGGAGGAGACGACTGGCAGGCCAGCCTCCTCGGCCGCGCTCAGAATGCTGCTGCAGGCCGCGACCCGAAGCGTGATGCCCGAGGCGCGGAACTCGACCTCGATCGCGGTGTCGGCGGATGTGACGTCGGGATCGATCACCTTGGGGGTGAACCGCTCGATCCGCAGGGCGTTCTCCGGCCAGGGCACGCATGCAGCCTCGACCGCGGCGAGCAGCGGCTCGGGCCCGCAGCAGTAGACCAGCGTGTCCACGATCGGTGTGCCGAGGGCCTCTCGGAGGTCGAGCAGCCCCGACTCGTCCTCCGGGTGGGTCGTCACCCGGTCGGGATACTCGAGCGACAGCTCCTCGCGGAAAGCCATCGATGAGCGGGTCCGGCCGCCGTACAGCAGTTGCCAACGCGCTCCGGCCCGTTCCGCCTCGGTGATCATGGCGAGGATGGGGGTGATGCCGATACCGCCGGCGATGAACAGGTACCGCGGCGCAGGATCGAGCTTGAAATTGTTGCGGGGGCCTCGCCCCGCCACCGCGTCGCCCGAGCGCAGGGCGTGCACTCGCTCGGAACCACCGCGACCGTTCACCTCGCGGAGCACGGCGATCCGCCACCGGTCCCGGTCGTCCGGATTCCCGCACAGTGAGTACTGCCGCACGATGTCCGGGCCGAGGCGGACGTCGAGATGCGCCCCTGGCGACCACGCCGGCAACGCCTCTCCGTCGGCCCGCCGGAGTGTGACCGCTACCACTTCGTCTGCGACCGTCTCGACCTGCTCGACGACCAGGTCGAGATCCTGCTCGGGGCCATCCGCCTCGCGGACGGAGTCCATCGAAAGGGTCTCGCTCACGAGACGGAGACCTCCAGCTGGGTGAAGCCACGAAGGATGTTGTGCAGGGCCCTCTGTGACGATGTGACTTCGAACCTGCGCACCCGCTTGGCCAGCGCCATGAACAGAGCGGAGATCTCCAGACGAGCCAAGTTCATCCCGACGCACTGATGCGGCCCGGCGCCGAAGCTCATGTGGGTGCGAGCGGTGCGGCGTATGTCGAAGTGGTCGGGGTCCGAGTACTCTCGCTCGTCTCGGTTCGCCGCCCCGTAGAACACGATCGCGCGCGAGCCCGCCGGCACGATCACCCCGTCGAGGTCGTAGTCGGACACGGCGTAGCGGGAGAAGTCCTGGATCGGCGCTTCGAGCCGGATGACCTCCTCGACCGCACCCGCCACCAGCGACGGGTCCTGACGCACCAGGTCCCACTGGTCGGGATGACGCGCGAACAGCTCGACGGCGCTGGAGATCGCGAAGATCGTGGTGTCCAGGCTCGGACCCATGTAGTCGATCATCATGACCGGGACGGCCTCGGGAGAGATCTCCCCACGGTCCGCGGCGTCGTGGATCGCCTCTGCCCAGCTGCCCGGCTTGAGCTTGCCCCGCACCGCCTGGGTCGAGGCGTAACTCACCATCTGCTGCAGCACTGGGAACGCCGACACGGTGCGCTCGTTCGCCGGGCCGAAGCAGTTGAACATCTCCGACGCCCACACCAGCATCTGCTCACGGCCGTCCTCCGGGAGACCGATGAGGTTCGAGACCACCGTCAGCGGCAGGTGGTGGGCCAGCTCGGTCGCGGCGTCGAAGCTCCCCTTGGCCACGAGCCGGTCGACGAGCTGCTCGGCCTCGGCAGTGATCTGGTCGTGCAGTGCACGCAGCGAGAGCGGCCGCAGCGGCCGGATCACTACGCGACGCTGGGCATCGTGCTGCTCACCGTCGCTGCACAGCGTGTTGCCCCGCAACACCTTGTTCATCTCGTCGTTCATCATCACGCCGTACGCCGAGGAGAACGTCTGCCAGTCCTCGAGAACCCGGCGCACCGAGGAGTGGCGCGTCATGGCGAACATCTCGTACTTGCTCAGCCACACTGTCGGCCCAGCCTCACGCAACTGGCGGTAGCCCGGCCACGGGTCCAGGAGCGCTTCATCGGTGTAGGGATCGAAATCGCTCTCCGGCACGCCGACCGGCAGGCTTCGGGTAGGGGCGGTCATCGGGACTCCATCGCGTGAGGTCAGGTGCGGGTGGTCGGTGTCTACGCCGGCTGATCCGGGCCGGGCCAGCCGAACTCGACGACGGGGCTGCGGATCGAGGCCGCCACAGCCCCCGCCATCGAGAGTCACGTCCGATCCACGGGCTCAGACGAGGTCGCGCTGCACGAACAGGCTGACTCCTCCGGTGGCGAAGTTCTCCAGGTCGCCCGCGGCTGCGGCTCCCTCCGGAGACGACAACGCCGCCGCCAGGGTGGCCGCGTCGGCGAACTCCAGCTCAGCGACCAGGTAGTAGGGCGCTTCCGTAGAGGTTCCATCAGGGGCCGGGATGCCCTCGCAGGCGCCCAGCCGCACGCTCTGCAGGCCGGGGATCTTCTCCGCCAAAGGCCGGTGCACGTCGCGGTAGTGGGCGTCGAAGGCGGCCGGATCCTGGGGTCGGCCGTAGCAGACGGTCAGACGATGCACGAGATGACCTCTCAGGGACGGTCCGTCGGGACCGGGTTGGCCTCCGGGTCCCACTCGACGAGCACGTGTGCGGGGCCACGGAAGGAGGTGTTGGGGCTGTACTGGAACTCCTGGCCCTCGACGAGCCGGATGTGCGGCAGGCGCCGGGTCAGCTCTTCGAGAATGATCCGCATCTCCAGGCGGGCGAGCGGCGCGCCGAGACACATGTGGGTGCCGAAGCCGAAGGCGAGGTGCTGGTAGGCGTTGTCGCGGTGGATGTCGAGCTTCTCGCCGTCCTCGAACTTGGCCTCGTCGTGGTTGCCTGATCCCGTCACGAGCAGCACGTTCGCGCCCTCGGGGATGTCGACCTCCCCGATCGTGGTAGCCGCTTTGGCGCGCCGCCGCCACGCGATCACCGACGAGCTGTAGCGCAGGAGCTCTTCCACGGCGTTGGGGATGAGAGAGGGGTCGGCGCAGAGCTGGGCCCAGGCGTCCCGGTTTTCCAGCAGCGCACGGAAGCCGTTGCCCGATGCCCCGGTCGTGGTCTCGTGACCGGCGAAGAGAAAGTTGAGCATCGTGTTGTAGAGGTAGGTCTCGTCGATCAGCTCCGGGTCCTCCTGGTGAACCCGGATGACGTCGGACATGAAGTCGTCGCCGGGCTTCTCCAGCAGCCTGCCGACGTGGGCCTTGCAGTAGTTCCAGTAGACGCCGACCTCGTCGACGAGCTTGTTCTGCTCGTCCTCGGTGGGGCGCCCCCAGGTGAACAGGGTGCGGCGGGCCGCGAACTGCTTGACCAGCGGCGCCTCCTCGTCCGGGACGCCCATGAACATGAAGATCACGAGAGCTGGGATCTCCCAGACGAAGTCATCGATCAGATCGGCACTGCCGGTAGTGACGAACTTGTCGAGGTACTCGGTGACGATCGCCCGGATGCGCGGCTCGAGCGCCTCAACGCGCTGGGTCTCGAACTTCTCGCCGATGGCCTTCCGGCGCTTCATGTGGATCGGACCGTCCTCGTTGACGAGGACCGGCCCCGGCACGTAGCCGACGTCGATGACCTTCTGGATCGACGAGGGGAACAGAGGGGTCAGCGGCTCGAGGGCGATCTCGGCGGAGAAGGTGCGGGGGTCGCGGAAGACCATGCGGACGTCGTCGAACTTGGTGACGACGTAGTAGTCGATCTCCGGGCTGTAGAAGACGGGCTCCTCGGCCCTTACGCCGGCGAGGAACGAGTAGGGGTCGGAGAGGTACGGCTCGACGAACGGGTTGAACGAGGCCGCTCGATGCGACACCGGGCAGGTGCCGCCACCGACTGCCGCCGGTGAGACGTCAGATGTGGTCATCAGATCTCCTTTGATCGTAATGGTGGGAGGTCGCGGGTCGATCTGCCGGAGGAGGTGACAGGTCGACGGTGCCCGAGCCGATTCGGGCAACAGGCCGATCAGGCGTCGCGGACCCAGGCGACCACGACTTCGGGATCACGGACGGTGCCCACGGCGGACGCTCCGCCGCCGAGCCCCTGGTCGGTGAACACCCCGCGCGCGGCATCCCGGAAGGGCGCCCAGGTGTCCGGCATTCGCCGGTCGGGCACGATCGCCTCCATCGGACAGGCATCCTGGCAGGCGCCGCAGTCGATGCATTCCACGGGGTGGATGTAGAGCATTCGATTGCCCTCATAGATGCAGTCGACCGGGCACTCCTCCATGCAGGAGCGATCCATCACGTCGATGCACGGCTCCCCGATGACAAAAGCCACGGCTGGACCTCCTCGTCGGGCGTGGGTGCCGCACTGTGGCGGCAGTCTTGTCGGAGGAACGACGGTAGACAGGCAGTGAAACGGTGTTCGATCCATTCAGCGCGAGACCCTGTCCGGCCAGCGCGGGCGAGATCACGAGTAGCCGTCATCCGGCAGTCCCGCGCGGGCTGGACAACGGTCCGCGTTCCGCGGCTCGCCGGCATGACCGGCGGATTCCTACTGTGTGGACGGAATCCGGTCAACCCCATCGTCTGGAGATCCCGAGTGGACAGAAGCAGCTGTGAGTCTGGATCTGGCTGGTCTGGGACTGGCTGGTCAGGATGGGTGTCGGT
>NZ_BEGX01000026.1 GCF_002583555.1 Pseudonocardia sp. N23 | reverse complement strand
GTCGGAAGGCCTGGGACCGTCGGAAGGCCTGGGACCGTCGGAAGGCCTGGGACCATCGGATGGCCGGGGTGTGTCGAATGGTCGGGGCGCGTCGGGGGGTCGGGGGCCGTCGGCCGGGCGCGGGCCGTCCGGGGCCGGGCGCGGCGGGCGGCCGGCGGCGTCGGGCCGGCTCGGACGGGGAGCCCTGGGCCCCGTCCCGTTCGGTCGCGGAGCGTCACCGGGCCCGGGGGGACGGGCACTGTCGGCACGTCCCCAGAGCTGCTGGCTCCTGACCTGCTCACGCTCGGCGCGGCGGGGCCACGGCGAGGGGGTGGGGTGACTGCGAGGTTCGTCCGGAGAGCGCACACGGTCACGCGGGTCCAGATCGTCCAACCGCAGGTCACCCCCCCTCGTCGACTCGAGGCTACCCGCGCGTCGCCCCCCTCCGGACGCGAGCGCCGTGAGAAGGGGTGCGACCGTCGCCCGGCACCTCAGGTCCGCGGAGCCTACTGGCAGTGACCGTGACCACTCTGCGCGACGGGGTGGTGTCGCGCGGCGTGCGCGGACCGGGCCGGGTGATCGCCGGTCATTACAGTGACGGCAGGAGGTGTGCCCATGTCCGAGGTGTCATCCACGGGCGGCGTCACGGCCCGGCTCGAGGTCCTCCGCGCGCGGCTGCGGGCCGAGCCGAAGGTCCTCGTCGCCTACTCCGGCGGGGCCGACTCGGCCCTCGTCGCCGCCGTCGCCGCCGCCGAGCTCGGGGATGCCGCCGTGGCCGTGACGGCTGTGTCGGCGAGCCTGCCCGATCGGGAACGGCGTGCCGCCCGCGCCTTCGCCCGCGCGCACGGCATCACCCACGTCGAGGTGGCCACCGACGAGCTCGACCGGCCCGGGTACGTCGCCAACGCCGGCGACCGCTGCTTCCACTGCAAGTCGGCGCTGCTCGACGCGCTCGTCCCGCTCGCCGAGCTGTCCGGCGCGGCGATCGCGCTGGGCACCAACCTCGACGACCTGGGCGACCACCGGCCCGGCCAGCGGGCCGCGGCCCTGCGCGGCGCGATCGCCCCACTGGTCGACGCCGGGCTGACCAAGGCCGACGTCCGCGACGTCAGCGCGTTGCTGGGGCTGGAGACGGCCGAGAAGCCGGCGGCGGCGTGCCTGTCGTCGCGGGTCGCCTACGGGGACCCCGTGACCGCGGAGGTGCTCGCGCGGATCGAGGCCGCCGAGGAGGCCCTGCGCGCACTGGGCGTCCCGACGTGCCGGGTCCGCGCGCACGCCGACGGCACCGTCGCGCGACTGGAGGTCCCGGCGCAGGAGTACGAGCGGGTGTCGACGCTGCGCGCCGCGGTCGACGAGGCCGTCCGCGGCGCCGGGTTCACGTTCTGCGCGCTCGACCTGCAGCCGTTCCGCAGCGGCCGGATGAACGTCCTGCTGGGCCTGCCCGTAGTGGCCGGGTCCGCATGACCGGCGGCTTCGACGACCTCGGCCACTCCCGGCCCGACACCGACCGGGAGGCGCGCCAGGGCCTGCCCGAGGTGGTGTTCGGCCCCGGGAAGACCGTCGCCGAGATCGCCGGGGTCGTCGCCAGCCTGCTCGCGGCCAACGACGGCCCGGTGCTCGTGACCCGCGTCGAGTCCGACGTCGCCGCGGCGGTTCTGCGCGAGGTCGCCGGTGGGGACGAGGGGTCGCAGGGGGAGTACGTCGCTGCCGGGCGGCTGCTGCTGTGGCGGCCGGCGGCGCCGCGCGGGTTCGTCGTCGCGGTCGTCTCGGCCGGGACGTCCGACGGCCCCGTCGCCGCCGAGGCCGCTGCGGTGGCCGACGCCGTCGGGCTCACGGTGCGTCGCTTCGCCGACGTCGGGGTCGCGGGCCTGCACCGGCTCCTCGCGGTCGCCGACGACATCGCTGGTGCCGACGCCGTCGTGTGCGTCGCGGGCATGGAGGGTGCGCTGCCGAGCGTCGTCGGCGGGCTGGTCGGGGCCCCGGTGATCGCGGTGCCGACGTCGGTCGGCTACGGCGCGACGCTGCACGGGGTCACGGCGCTGCTCGCGATGATGTCGTCGTGCGCGGCGGGGATGACGGTCGTCAACATCGACTCGGGGTTCTCGGCGGCGATGGCGGCGTTCCGGATCGCGGTGTCGCGGGACCGGGCGGCGCTGCGGCGCAACGGGATCCCGGTCCCACCCGGCCGGGTGGCCGACACCGGCGCGACCGTCGAGCGCATGGTTCACCTCGAGACCAACGTGGACGACGTGACCGGCGAGGTGCTCGGCCATCTCATCGAGCGGCTGCTGGTCGCGGGCGCGGCCGACGCGTGGGTGGCGCCCGTCGTGATGAAGAAGTCCAGGCCTGCCCACACGGTCCACGTCCTCGCGGCGCCGGGGGCGGCGGCGGAGTGCGAGCGGATCGTCTTCGCCGAGACCGGGACGCTGGGCGTGCGCCGGGTCGTCGTCGAGCGGGTTGCGCTGCCGCGGTCGACGTCGGTCACCGACGTCGGGGGCCACCCGGTGCGGGTGAAGCGGGGGCCGTGGGGCGTCAAGGCCGAACACGAGGACGTGGTGGCGGCGGCCACGGCTCTGGGGCTGCCGCTGCGCGCCGTCGCGGCGCGCGCACGTGCATCGGCTCAGCCGGCGGGCTCCGCCACGGCGGTCTCCGAGCCGGTGTCCGACGACGCGTCGTCCGGGTTGACCACGTAGGTCATCTCGGGCGGTGCGGCGAGGGTGCGGGTGACGTAGCAGACGCGCTTCGCCGCCTCGACGAGCTTGTCGAGCTCGGCGCCCCGGGGCTTGTCGGCGTGCACGTCGATGCGCAGCGCGTCGAAGCTCGGGCCGTTGTAGTGGCCCGTGACGTCGACGCGCAGCCCGGAGAGGGCGATGTCGCGCTTGGCCGCGCTGTAGGCCACGGCGGTGGTGAAACACGACGCCACCGACGCCAGGAAGAGCTCGGTCGGCTGCGGCCCGGTCCCGGTCCCGCCGGGTACCTCGGCGGGCTCGTCGGACACGACCTCGAAGCCGCCCGCATCGACCACGGACCGCAGCCCACCTGCCCATCTCGCATGGACGGTACGCTCAGGGACTCCCACGTCCCACCTCCTCGGAACTGCTGCAACACCGGTGCAACCGGCATGGTGCATGGTGGCCGCCGTCACACGCCGGAATCGAACAAGGGGAGCTGTCGATGACAACCGTCGCTCACGCGCCCGTCCAGGTGATGACGTGCCGGGGCGAGTGCCCGGCCGCCGCACGTTACCCCGATCATCACGATCTGCTGCTCGCTGTCGACACCGATCCCGAGGCCATGCTGGCCCTCCTCGAGCTCGCGGTGACCTGGCACGAGCTCGACTACACCGACGAGGCCGTGATCGGCCCCGCCGAGTGGCTCGACTTCGCCGCCACCCACCAGTGGGTGTTCCCGGACCGCGCCGAGCGCGCGTTCAGCCTGGCCGTCGACATCGTCGGCCGGCGCATCGCGGGTCAGGGCGCCGCCGCCGATGTGGCCTCCAGCCTCGCGACTGTGATCGAACTCGTGCGCAGCTGACGGACGGATCGCAACCCGAACGTGCTCCCACCACCTGATTTCCTCGAACTCCCGCCCCGCTCGGTCAAACCGCGAGCGGTCGGGCTGACGCACGTCATCGATCCCGGGGCAGGCGTCCAGGCCACCCGGGACCTGCTGGCGTCCGCCGCCGCCCACATCGACATCTGGAAGGTCGGCTGGGGCACCGGGTACGTCGACTCGACGCTCGCGGAGAAGATCGCGCTGCTCGTCGAGCACGACATCGCCGTGTGCCTCGGCGGCACCCTCCTCGAGATCGCCTGGGCGCAGGGCCGGGCCGAGGAGTGCCTCGTCTGGGCCCGCGAGACGGGCTTCACCCGCGTCGAGGTCTCCCGCGGCACCGTCGACATGAGCCTGCACGAGAAGGCCCGGCTGATCCGGCGCGCGACGCGTGACTTCACCGTCCTCGCCGAGGTGGGCGACAAGGCCCCCGGTGAGGTGCTGGCCGCGCGGACCTGGCCCGGTGAGGCCGAGTCCGACCTCGCCGCGGGCGCCACGCTGGTCGTCACCGAAGGCAGGCAGAGCGGCACCGTCGGTACGTTCGACGCCGCCGGCCGGGTCCGGCCCGACGTCGTGGAGGCCGTCGCGGCCGCGGTCGGCGTGGAGCGCATCGTGTTCGAGGCGCCCAAGGCGTCGCAGCAGGCGTGGTTCGTGCGTCGCTTCGGCCCGGACGTCAACCTCGGTAACGTGGCCCTGGGCGACGTCCTGTCCGCGGAGACGCTGCGGCTGGGGCTTCGCTCGGACACCGCTGCCGTCGTCCGCCGCGACGAGGCCGGATCGGACACGGCGTGACGGCGGCCGACATCCGGAGGCTCCCGCTGTCCCGCACCGCCCCGCACGACCGCACCGGTACCGCCGCGCCCGCCGCACGAACCGGCGGGGACGCACGCGAGGAGGAGGGCGCGACGTCGCCGGTGCCGGGCTTCACCGGCCCCAACCTCATCCCGAACCGCTACCGCGGGGTGTCGGTCACCCCGATCCCCGACGGCGTCCCCCTCACCGAGGAGGCGTTGCGCGAGTACCTGCTCGGCCGCGACGCCTACCGCCGCACCCGGTTCGTCATCGCACGCAAGCACGGCGACTTCGCGCAGGTCGCGCTGCTGCACGTCGAGCACGACATGCAGGGTGAGCTGTTCTCGCCGGTCACGGCCGTCACGATGCTCGCGCGGCCCGACGAGTGCGCGTTCGTCGTCGACGAGTCGGTCGACACCGGCATCCCGTCTGACCTGGTGCGCTGCGCGCGGGAGAAGGCCCCGCAGGCGCGGGTCGCGGTGATCCAGGGCCGCTACGCGCACATCAGCTTCGTGCTCGAACCGACGGCGCTGCGCGTCGGCGTGCGGGAGGTCGTCCCGCCCGAGCCGGCCAAGCTGCTCGACCAGGCGACCCGCATCCTCGCGGTCACCGAGAACCTGCCGCCGATGGACCTCGTCGGTGAGCTGACCGACCTGGCCGACCTCGCGACGCGCATGCCCGACGCGCACTACCTGTTGCCGTGCAGGGGATCCGGGGGCGAGGTGCCCGGTGCCACGGTCTCCTACCTCGACGAGCACCCCGAGAAGGCCGACTGGACGCTGCTCGGGTGCGAGCGGTCCCGCCAGATCCACGAGTGGTTCTACGGCGAGGACCCGCCGCGGGTCGACTTCTGCCCCAAACGCACCCTCGAGCGCGACCCACCCACCGACGGCATGGTGCTCACCAAGTGCTGCCTCCAGGAGGAGCACGTCGAGTCGGGCCCGGGGTGGGTCAGCGTCCCGTGGGGCGCGTCGCTGGAACACATCCGAGAGGCACTCGCCCTGCTCGCCGCACAGGAGGACCCGCCGTGGGCACCCGTCTGAGTTCGTCCACCCTCTACGCGCACCTGTGGGGGACGCAGGAGACGGCGGCGATCTTCGACGAGAAGGCCATGCTGCAGACCTGGCTCGACGAGCTGGGCGCGCTGGCCAGGGCACAGGCCTCGCTGGGGATCGTGCCCGAGGCGTCCGCCGCCGCGATCACGGCCGCCGCGAAGGTCGAGTCGCTCGACCTCGACTACGTCGCCGAGCAGACCCGGGCCACCTCGCACTCCACGCTGGGCCTGATCCGCGGCCTGCTGCGGGTACTGCCCGAAGAGGCGCGCGAGCACGTCTACATGGGCGCGACCGTCCAGGACGTGTCCGACACGTGGTTCGGGCTCGTCATGCGTGACGTCGCGGCCATCGCGTGGCGCGACCTGCGGGCGATCGAGACGTCGCTGCTGGAGCTGGCGCACCGCCACCGCGACGACGTCATGGCCGGCCGCACGCACGGCCAGCCGGGAGCCCCGATCACGTTCGGGTTCAAGGTCGCCTCGTGGGCCGACGAGGTCCGCCGCCACCTGGACCGGCTGCGTGAGGGCCGGCCGCGGTGGGCCGTCGGGCAGCTCGGGGGAGCGGTCGGGGCGCTGGCGTTCTTCGGTGCCGACGGGCCCGAGCTGCGCGCCCGCTTCTGCGCCGAGCTCGGCCTGGGCGACCCGGGCATCTCGTGGCTGACCTCGCGCGACCGCGTCGCCGAGTTCGGCACGGTGCTCGCGATGATCTGCGGGACGCTGGCGCGCATCGGCACCGAGGTCTACGAGCTGGCCCGCCCCGAGATCGGGGAGCTGGCCGAGGCGGCCCCGTCGGGGGCGGTCTCGTCTATCACCATGCCGCACAAGCGCAACCCCGAGGGCTCCGAGCACCTCGACACGCTCGCCCGGCTAGCGCGCTCGTCGTCGGCGGTACTCGTGGAGGGCCTCGTCGCGGGCCACGAGCGCGACGGCAGGTCCTGGAAGGCGGAGTGGATCGCGCTGCCCGAGGTCTCCCAGCTGACGGCGACGGCGCTGCGGCTCGGTCGCGCGCTGCTCGACGGCCTGGAGGTCGACACCGGCGCCATGGCCGCCAACGTGACCCGCTACGGCGGGGGTCTGGAGTCCGAGCGCGTGCTGGCAGGGCTGTCGGCCGAGATCGGCAAGCACCGGGCCCAGCAGGCGTTGCACGAGGTTCTGCGCGAGGAGGGGGCCGACCTGTCGGCGGGCATCGTCGCGCGCGGCCTGGCCACGGCCGACCAGGTGCGCGCCTGGGGGTCCGGTCCCGCCGTCGACGCCGCCGCCCGGATGGTCGACGTGGTGCTGGAGCGGGCCGAGGCGGCCCGCGCCGACGAGCCCGAGGAGTGGGTGTGACCGGTGCCGTCCGGGCTGCGACGGCCCCGCCGTGGGCGGGTCTCGCGAGGTTCCCGCTGGCCGTCGCGCCGACCCCGCTCGTGCGCGCCCCCCGTCTGGAGGCTGCGCTGGGCCTGGGGCCGACCCTGGTCAAGCGCGACGATCTGCTGGGCTTCGGTGTCGCCGGCAACAAGACCCGTCCGCTGGAGTTCCTGATCGGCGCCGCGGTGGAGCAGGGCGCGCGGGTGTTCGTCACCGGCGGCGGTCCGGGCTCCAACTTCTGCGCGGCCGCCGCGATGGCGGCGCGGGCCGCCGGGCTGGCCTGTGAGCTGCACGTCTGGGGTGACCCGCGCTCGGCCAACCTGGCACTGGCCACAGCGGCAGGCGCCACGCTTGTGCCGACGGGCGGGACGGTCCGCGAGCAGGTCGACGACCAGATCGCGACGCGTGTCACCCAGCTGGGCGGGGGCGCCTACGGCGTGCCCCGTGGCGGGTCGACGCCGCTCGGCGCCGTCGGGTTCGCCGCGGGTGCTGCCGAGGTCGCCGCCCAGCTCGACGCGCTGGACGTGCGTCCTGGGCTGATCGCGCTTCCCGTCGGGTCCGGTGGCAGCGTCGCCGGGCTGATGGCGGGCCTCGCGGCGGTGGGCCTCGACGTCCCGGTCCTGGGCGTGTCGGTGAGCCGGCCCCTGGACGAGATCCGGGCGAAGGTCGACGACCTCGCCGCAGGGTGCGCGGCACTGCTGGGCACGCCCGCACCCGACCCGGCCCGGCTCACCCTCGTCGACGCCCGTGGCCCCGGTTTCGGGTCCGCGACCGACAGGGAACGGCTGCACGCGCGTGAAGCGCTGTGGGCCGAGGGCCTGCTGCTCGACGAGACCTACGGGGCCGAGGCCTTCTCCGCGGTGGTCGACCTGGTCGACCGCCCGGCGGACGGCCCGGTCCTGTGGTGGCACACCGGCGGGATCCTGCCCGCGTTCGGCTCCCTGCTGAAAGGACCAGCATGACCACCCCGACCCGGCCCGCGGGACGCGCTCTCGGCTTCCCGCAGACCGGTCCCGCCCCCGAGCTGATCGAGTCGGGGTTCGCCCTGGAGAACGCGGATGCGAGCTTCCTGCACCGCGGGCTGAACCTCGCCGACATCGCGCACGTGCTGGACCTGCGCCGGCGCGACATCGTCCCGGAGGCGGCGGCCCGCGAGCTGCTGGCGCTCCTGCTCGAGGTCACCGACGTGGCGGCCGAGGACTTCCCGTACGACCCGTCGCACGGCGAGCCGTACAACTCGCGCGAGCACTACTTCGTGTCCCGGATCGGTGACGTCGCGGGCTGGCTGCACGCCGGCCGGCCGCGGCGGGAGGCTGCGCGGGTGGCGCTGCGGCTGCATCTGCGCCGCCAGCTGACCGAGCTGGTCGAGGAGTCGGTGGCGTTCGCCCGCGACGCGGTGACGACCTCGGAGAACCACGTCTCGACGTACCTGCCCGACCAGACCTACCTGCAGCAGGCGCAGCCGTCGACGTTCGGCCACTACCTGCTGTCCTTCGTGTACCCGGCCGTGCGCGACGCGCGGCGGCTGCTCGACGAGCTCGACTGGGTGGACTCCTCGCCCGGCGGTGCGGGGTGCGTCAACGGCACCCGGCTCCTCGACGACCGCGGCCCGGTCGCGTCGGCGCTGGGCTTCCGTGGGGTCATCCCGCACACCCGCGACGCGATGTGGCAGGTCGACGGCCTGGTGCACATCCTGGCGACGGCCGCGAGCCTGCTGTCGAACTTCTCGAAGCTGGCCGAGGACCTGGAGATCTTCTCCTCGAGCGAGTTCGACTTCGTCGACCTGGCCGACGCCTACACCCGGTCGAGCATCCTGATGCCGCAGAAGCGCAACCCGTACGCGTTGTCGATCATCCGCGGCGCCAACGGTGTCCTCATCGGACGGCTGACGGGCTTCCTCGCGGTCACGAAGAGCCCGTCCGCGCGCAGCGACAACCTGATCTTCGCCTACGGCGAGGTGCCGCGCGCGCTCGACCTGAGCCTGCGGATCACCCGCCTGACCAGTGGTGTGGTGCGCACCCTGAAGGTCAACCCGACGCGGATGCGTGAGGAGCTCGACCGCGGCTACACGCAGGCGACCGACCTTGCGGAGCACCTCGTGCAGCGCCTGGGGGTCGACTACCGGACGGCGTACGTCGTCGTCGGCAACACGGTGCGGGCGGCCAGCCGCGCGGGGATCCCCGGTGGTCAGATCACCGGCGCGATGATCGACGAGGCGGCGGTGGCACACACGGGCCGTAGCTGGGGGCTCACGGGGGAGGACCTGTCCGGGGTACTCGACCCGGTCAGTATCGTGGCGTCACGACGTGCCGAGGGCGGTGCGGCCCAGTCCGCGGTGGCCGACATGGTGTCGCGGTTGCGCGTCGACCTGGACGAACTCGCGAACGAGGCGACCTCGCGCACGGCCGGTTTCGACCGGGCGGAGGAGCAGCTGCTCGACACGGCGCGAGAGGTCGTCGGGTGAACGCGGCAGCTGTCGGCGCCACCGTCGTCACTGTGTGTGTACGAAGCCCGAGGAGTGCGTGTCGCCGCAGGTAGGCGCACCACTACCCGGTGATTGACATCACCTGTCCATTGAGTATGGTGCTTTTCGTCTCCGATAGTAAATGCCACCCGGCGATTTCGGCAGACATCCGACAGCAACCGGAAGAGGTCCGAGTGCCGCGCAAGACAGTCATCATCGGTGGAGGAGCGGCAGGCCTCGGGGCCGCGGGGGGCGCCAAGCTCGCCGACCCGTCGGCCGAGGTCGTGGTCTACATCCGGACCGCCGACGCCGTGTACGGCTCCGCCGGCACCCCGGCCGACCCGGCCGACGTCGAGGACTTCGAGAAGCTGCTCGTCGCCGACAAGCAGGGCTACATCGACGCCGGCGTCACCGTGAACTCCGGCGCCGACGTGACCGCGATCGACACGGCGGCCAAGACGATCACCGTCGACGGCGCCACGGTCTCCTACGACAGCCTCGTGATCGCCGCCGGTTCCGGCACGGGCGACACGGTCCCCGGCAGCGACCTCACCGGTGTCTTCCACGTCAACGGCGGCCGCAGCGTCGCCGAGTGGAACGACGTCATCGCGCGCACCAAGAGCGCGGTCGTGGTCAACGCCGGCGGCGTCGGCCTCGAGATCGTGACGGCGCTGGCCAAGCGCGGCGTCGAGACCCACCTCGTCGAGGCCGCCGGGCAGGTGCTGCCCACCCTGCTCGACCCCGACTTCGCCGCGATCGTCCAGGACGGCTGGACCGAGGCCGGCGTGCACCTGCACCTCAACACCTCCGTCGAGGAGTTCGTGGGCGAGGGCGGCGCCGTCCGCGCCGTCCGCACCTCCGACGGCGAGATCGTCGCCGACCTGGTCGTCGTCGCCACCAACCGCGCCGCCGACACCTCGGTCGCCGCGGCTGCCGGCATCACCGTGGGCCCCGGCGGCGGCATCGTCGTCGACGACCACATGAAGACCTCCGCGGCCGGCGTCTGGGCCGCGGGCGACGTGGCCGAGGTCGCCCACGGTGGGGGCGCCACCCCGCTGCTGGGCCTCACCACCTCGCACGCCTTCGCCGAGGGCCGCGCCGCCGGCACCAACGCCGCGGGCGGCGACCGCGTCTACAAGGCCGTCCGTATCCCGTGGAGCACCCAGGCCGGAGTGTCGGTCGTCGGTGGCACCGCGTTCAACGAGACGTCCGCCACCGCCGCGGGCATCGCCTACGTCAAGGGCGAGGCCCAGGGCATCTCTCGCGCCCGGTACTACCCGGGCGTGAACATGGTCAAGGTGAAGCTCCTCGCGGAGCCCGGCACCTTGCGCCTCATCGGTGCCCAGCTGCTCGGTGGCGGCGAGGGCATCAAGGAGCGTGCGAACTTCCTGGCCCAGGCCGTCAAGTCGGGGCTGACCCTCACGGACCTCTCCACCGCGGAGAACGTCTACTCGCCGGCCATCGGCGCGCTCAACGAGCCGATGGTCGTCGCCGCCACCAACGGTGTTGCGAACGCTCAGAAGGGCTGACCTGACATGGCATCGGGTGGTTTCTTCGGGTGGCTGCGCCACAACGCTGAGCACTATCTGCTCGTCGATTCACAGAAGCAGATGGCTGAGCGCCACGGCACCGTCGCCCCCCGCTCCCCCAAGGGCGCGAAGGACATCTTCTGGATGAAGATCTTCGCCCCGATCTACGCAGTACTGCCGTGGTCCCTGCGGTCGACGATCATGAAGTCGATGCCGGGCAGCCACCGCAAGACGTGGGCCTCCCCGGCGACACCCCAGGGTGCGTCGTCGGCCCTCGACCAGTTCGAGTTCGTGACTCCAACTGTCAGCACTTCGAACGGGAACACTCCCAAGAAGAAGGAGAGCACTGTGGCTCAGATTGTCGGAACCCGCGCGCAGGCCGGCGACGCGATCGTCGACTACGACGAGAAGCTGTTCGATGACATCCAGGCCGAGGCCGGCGAGAAGGCCTACATCTTCATGCACACCGTGCCCTTCGAGGGCTCGGTCGGTCTGGTCAACATGCTGACCTGTACCCGCATCAACCGTAAGGGCTTCGACACCTCCCTGGTGCTCTACGGCCCCGGCGTGCTCATGGGCTCCGCGACCCGCGGCTTCCCGACCGTCGGCTCGGAGGCCTTCCCCGGCCACCTCGCCTACAACAACCAGCTGCAGACGTTCATGAAGGAGGGCGGCAAGGTTCTTGCCTGCCGCTTCGCCATGGCCGCGCTCTACGGCATGCGGGAGACCGACCTGATCGAGGGCATCCAGCCGATCCACCCGCTGGACATCCTGGACTGCACCCTGACGGCCCGCCGCGAGGGCGCGCTCGTCATGCAGACCTGGACTCTCTGACATCGTCTGCGCAACCCCCAGGTGACGGGCGGGCCGGGTCCACGTGACCCGGCCCGCCCGTCGCCGTTCCCGTCCCACCCACCCAGCAGCACCCGGGAGCTCCCGATGCCGGACGCCGGCACGTTCTCGCCCACCGTCGCGATGGCCCGCAACCGTTGGCGCGGTGCCGAGGACCGGCTCTATCCCACCCTGATCGCCGATCCCGGCTCCTACCAGCGGTCGATCAACGCGGTCCAGGCCGTCGTGGCGGAGCTGCGCAAGCGCTGCACCGGGGTCGAGGACATCATCGCCGCCGAGGAGTCGCCGGAGGCGCTCGTCGCCGCCGCGCTGCCCGGTGGCAGCGCCATCCCGCTCGACCTGCTCATCGGGGTCGCCTGCGGCATGGCCGACCGCGAGATCTCCGCCGACGTCGAGCGCCGACGTCGTGAGGCGGCGATCGAGGCGGCCCGCGCCGAGGGCCGGGCGTGGGTCGTCGTCGGCGGCCCCGCGACCGCCGAGGAACTCACCGACGGCCGCCGCCCGGAGCTGCACCTGCCCTCGGGCATCCTCGTCGAGATCGCCGTCGACCCCTGGTCCGGCGAGGACCCCTTCCAGCTGCAGGTCACCGAAGGCGCGACCGGCACCCTGCTGGTCACCGGCTCCTTCACCGACCGCGACGAGTGGCTCGCCGAGATCGCCCGCCAGCGCGCGGCCGTCGAAGCCGGGACGGTCGGGACGTGAGCGCCGCGCCGGACCTGGCGCCCACCTCGTGCCAGGTCGCGCTGAGCGTCGACGACCTCGACCGCGTACTGGACATCCGCCGCGCCGTCTTCGTCGAGGAACAAGGCCTGTTCGCGGGGTCGGACCTCGACGACCACGACGACGACCCGTCGACGATCCACGTCCTGGGCACCGTCGGCGGCGTCCCCGCCGGCACCGTGCGGCTCTACCCGCTCGAGGCGGGCCACCCGGAGGGCGACTGGCAGGGTGACCGGCTCGCGGTCCTGCCCGGGTTCCGCGCCTCCGGCCTGGGCGCCCCGCTGGTCCGCTTCGCCGTCGCCACCGCGGGCCGGCTCGGCGGCGCCCGGATGGTTGCGCACGTCCAGATGCCCAACGAGGTGTTCTTCCGCCGGCTCGGCTGGAGCCGTCTCGGCGACCCCGAGATCTATGTCGGGCACCCGCACCTGCTCATGGAGATCGACCTGCACGCGGCTCGTGCCGCAGACGGCCCGATCACCGGCTGATCCCGCCGACGCCGACGCCGACGCCGACGCCGACGCGACGCCCACGCCGACGCCGACGAGGCCGCGCCGGGTTCCACATCGGACTGCTCCCGGCCGTGGAGGAACCCGGCCTCAGGTCGAGATCGGCGCCGTTCGTGCGCCCGGTCCCGGCACGCGCGCACGCGGGACCGGACGTGTGCGGGTCAGGACGTGCGTGGGCGGTCGCTCACCAGGCGTCCCGTGCTGCCGAACCTCTCCCGCAGCTCCACCGGCAGCGACTGGGCGATCCGGCCGAGCGCGGCACTGCGCTGTGCCGGCGTGCCCAGCTGCCCGATGACCAGGTCGGACCTGGTGCGGGCGGCGACGAGTGCGGCGTCCTCGGGGCGGCCGAGGGCGGCGAGGGCGAGGGCTTCGTACTTGGGGCTGGAGTAGAGGCGGGCTTCGGTGAGGAGTGCGTCGGCGTGG
>NZ_BEGX01000025.1 GCF_002583555.1 Pseudonocardia sp. N23 | reverse complement strand
GGCGTCAACTTCATCACCACGATCGTCTGCATGCGCGCGCCCGGCATGACGATGTTCCGGATGCCGATCTTCACGTGGAACATCTTCGTGACGGCGATCCTGATCCTCATCGCGTTCCC
>NZ_BEGX01000024.1:39154-46601 GCF_002583555.1 Pseudonocardia sp. N23 | reverse complement strand
TAGGCGACCCCGGTCTCCGCGGCCTGCGACAGGTCGATCGTCCAGTGCCGGTACTGGTCGGGACAGGTGTCGAACGAGACGACGGGCACCTCGGCGGTGTCCGTCGCGTCCGCGGGGGGCGCGGGTTGCGCCTGTGTGGTGGTCATTGCGATGGGCCTCCTGCGCCTCGGCGCGGTGGGATGCCTCAAAATCTACAACATGAGCACGTTGCGCGCTAGTTCTGTAGAACGTTGTCGCGAGCAGGTGCCGACGCCCGCTCCCGCAGCCGGAACCGCTGCACCTTGCCGGTGGCGGTCTTGGGCAGCTCGTCGACGAGTACCACCGCACGTGGCCGCTTGAACGCCGCGAGCCCGGCCCGGCAGAACTCGACGACCTCGTCCGGGTCGACCGTCACCCCCGGCATCGCGACGACGTAGGCGACCGGCTTGTCCAGGCCGTCGGCGTCGGGCACGCCCACGACGACCGCCTCCGCGACCGCGGGGTGCTCGAGGATCCGTGACTCGACCTCCGCGGGGCTCACCCAGATGCCGCCGACCTTGAGCACGTCGTCGGTACGGCCCAGGCAGGTGTAGCTGCCGTCGTCGTTGCGGACGTACTGGTCGCCGGTGCGCATCCACTCCCCGTGGAACACCGCGCGGTTGACCTCGGTGCGGCACCAGTAGCCGGTGCACAGCGACTCCCCGGCGACGTAGAGCATCCCGGACTCGCCCGTGCCGTCGACGATCGTGCCGTCGGTGCGCCGCAGCTCCACGCGGTAGCCGGGCACCGGGTAGCCGGAGCTGCCCGGGACGACCCTGCCGGGCTGGTTGGAGATGAAGATGTGCAGCGCCTCGGTGGAGCCGATGCCGTCGAGGACCTCGAAGCCGAACCGGTCGCGGACCCCGTGGAACATCCTGGGCGGCAGCGCCTCTCCTGCCGACGCGCCGCGGCGCACCGTCGCGAACGCCGCCGGGTCGACGGTCTGCGCGTCCGCGGCGATGAGCGGGCCCCAGAACGACGGGACGGCGAAGAACAGGGTCACGCCGTGCTCGCCGGCCCGCTGCGCGAACAGCGCGGGGGACGGGCGCTGCGGCTCCAGCACCGTCGAGGCCCCGACCGAGAGCGGGAAGAACATGCTGTTGCCGATGCCATAGGCGAAGAACAGCTTGGCGACCGACAGGCAGACGTCGTCACCCTCGATGCCCAGGACCTGCTGTCCGTAGGTCTCGGCGACGACGCGGATGTCGTGGTGGCGGTGCATGGCGCCCTTGGGCTTGCCCGTCGTCCCCGAGGTGTAGAGCCACAGCGCGGGCGACTCGTCCCACGTCGGGTAGGGGGCGCCGACCGGTGTGCCGGTGCCCGCGTCGAGCAGGTCCTGCCAGGTCAGCGCAGTGACGTTCGGGCCGAGCGCGGCGGGGTCGGGGCCGGTGTCGCCGGTGAGGACGACGTGGCGCAGGTCCGGGGCGCCCGCGGCCGCGGCGTGCACGGCGCCGGTGAACTCCGTACTGCCCAGCAGTACCCGGGCCCGCGAGTCGGCCACCAGTACGCCCAGCTCGGGCCCGGTCAGCATCGTCGAGGACGGCACCGCGACCGCGCCGACGTACATCGTCGCCAGGATCGCGGTGAACAGCTCCACGTCGTCGGTCATGCACATGAGGACGCGTTCCTCGGGGCGCACCCCGATGCCGACCAGCCCGGCGGCGACGCGGCGGACCTCGTCGGCGAGCTCGGCGTAGGTGAGGGTGCCGCGCGGGTGATGGACCGCGACCCGGTCGCCGTCGCCGGCGATGACTCTCCTGTCGGTCAGGTACTCGGCGGCGTTGAAGAGTTCTGTCATCGACGGCTCCTGTGCCGGTTCGGGATTTGCGAACTCTACTGGTGGATGGCGGGGCGTCAACGATTCGTAGAAGGATCGGATGCGTGCGGATGCCACGTCCGCGCTCGTCGAGCGATCTTCCGGCAACGCGGCCAAGGTGTTACGAAAGGCCATGCGCATCATCTGATGTGACGACGCGCACCGGCCATCGTCGCGTCCCCCGGAACACCGGACAACCACGCAGGAGGGTCAATGAAGACCAAAGCCGCAGTGCTTCGCGGAGTCGGTCAGCCGTTCGAGATCGAGGAGCTCACGCTCGACCCGCCCAAGGCGGGCGAGGTCCTCATCAAGTACGTCGCGGCGGGCCTGTGCCACTCCGACGAGCACCTGCGCCACGGAGACATCGTGCCGCGCTTCCCGATCGTCGGCGGCCACGAGGGCGCCGGGATCATCGAGGAGGTCGGCCCCGGGGTCACCCGGCTCAAGCCCGGTGACCACGTCATCTGCTCGTTCCTGCCCGTCTGCGGGCACTGCCGCTTCTGCGCGAGCGGCCAGACCAACCTGTGCGACCTCGGCGCCACGATCCTCGACGGCGTCATGCCCGACGGCACCTACCGCTTCCACGACTCCAAGGGCGAGGACCTCGGCGGGATGTGCATGATCGGCACGTTCTCCGAGCGCGCCACGATCTCGGAGAACTCGGCGATCAAGGTCGCCGACGACGTGCCGCTCGACAAGGCCGTCCTCATCGGCTGCGGTGTCCCGACCGGTTTCGGGTCGGCGACGAACGCCGCCAACACCCAGGTCGGCGACACGATCGCGATCTACGGGGTCGGCGGCATCGGCGTCAACGCCGTGCAGGGTGCGGCGCTGGCCGGCGCGGCCAACGTCGTCGCCATCGACCCGCTCGCGAACAAGCGCGAGATGGCCGAGAAGGTCGGCGCCACCCACTCCGCGGCCACCGCCGAGGAGGCGCACGAGCTGATCCAGCAGCTCACCAACGGTGTCGGTGCCGACAAGGCCATCGTGACGGTCGGCATCGTCGACTCCGAGGTCGTCACCAACGCGTTCAACGGGATCCGCAAGGGCGGCACGGTCGTCGTCACCGGGCTCGCCGACCCGACCAAGAACACCATCGAGATCCCGGGCGCGCTGCTCACCCTGTTCGAGAAGCGCATCCAGGGGTCGCTGTTCGGTTCCGGTGACCCGTTCAAGGACATCCCGCGACTGGTCGCCATGTACCAGTCGGGCCAGCTCAAGATCGACGAGCTGATCACCAACACCTACAGCCTCGAGGACGTCAACAAGGGCTACGACGACCTGATCAACGGCGTGAACATCCGCGGCGTGATCATCCACGACCCCGCGGCCTGACCGACCCCTGTCCGAACGGGCAGGTCCCGTTCCGACGACGTTCCACGACGCGCGGCCATCCGGACGTCCCCTCCACGGGGCGTTCCGGGTGGCCGCGCCGCCGGAGGTAGCCCCGCACGTGACCACCCTGACCCCGCCCGACTCCCGCACGCCGACGCCCGTGGTCGGGCTGCAGCGCGAGCGGGAGGTCCTCACCGTCGCACTCGCCACCGGACGCCACGTCGTCATCGAGGGACCGCCCGGCACCGGCAAGTCGACGCTGCTGCGCTCCATCGCCGCCGACGCCGGCCGCCACGTCGTGTTCGTCGAGGGCAACGCCGAGCTGACGCCCGCCCGCCTGGTCGGTGCGTTCGACCCGTCGCAGGTCCTCGCCGAGGGCTACCTGCCCGCCAGCTTCGTCGACGGACCGCTGCTCACGGCGATGCGCGGCGGCACCGACCTCGGCGACGCCGGAGGACTGCTCTACCTCGAGGAGCTCAACCGCGTCCCCGAGGAGACCCTCAACGTCCTGATCACCGTCCTCACCGAGGGTGAGATCGCCGTCCCGCGACTCGGCACCGTCCGCGCCGGGCCCGGCTTCCGGCTCATCGCCGCCATGAACCCGTTCGACGCCATCGGCACCGCCCGGGTCAGCCAGGCCATCGCCGACCGCATGTGCCGGGTCGTCCTCGGCTACCAGGACGAGGACGCCGAGCGCGCGATCACGACGTCGGTCAGCGGGGTGAAGGGCTGGGTCACCGACCTGTCCGTGCTGCTCGCCCGGGCCACCCGCGAGCACCGCGACCTGCGGATGGGTTCGTCGGTCCGCGGCGCGATCGACCTCTCCCTCGTGCTCACCGGCCTGTCGGAGCTGCGCGGCGAGGCCGTGACGGCCCGCGAGACGGCCCGCGACGCCGCCCACGCCGCGCTGTCGGGGCGCATCCGCATCGCCGACGGCGTCGACCGCACCCCGGAGTCCGTCATCGACGAGCTGCTCGACCAGCTGTGGCCCGAGGACGAGGCCCGCCCACCGGACCGGTCCTCCGACGACTCCGGCGGTGGTGAGCCGGGAAAAGCTGAGGGCCCGCCGCCTCCCTCGGCGGGCCGCAGCAAGGAACCCCCGCACCGCAATCGCGGCCAGCGCACGCTGGGACGCCAGGAGCTCGGGGCGCGCCACGAGATGTTCGACGACGTCTCCCCGGAGCTCGGCGAGCTCGACGAGCAGGCCTTCGACCATGCGCTCGCCGAGGACCCGGAGGCCGCGGCCGCGCTGCTCGCCGACCTGGCCGTCGCCACCGACACACAGCTGCGAGCGCTGGCGCGACGGCTCGCCGGGCGCGTGTTCATCCAGCTCGGCAAGGTCGGCCCGGCCAAGGCCCGCGGGACGCGCCGGATCGCACCCGTCCGCGGCGGATCGGGCGACCTCGACCTCGACCGCACCCTCGACGGCTGGCAGCCCGGCATCTCCCGGCGCCCCGCCGCCGACGAGCTCGTCACCCGCGACTGGACGGCGCACCGCCGCGCGGTCTGCCTGGTCGTCGACATCAGCGGGTCGATGCAGGGGCTGGCCGTCGCCCTGGCCGCGGTCGCCGCGGCCGGGGTCGTCCTCGCCTCCGAGGACGGCGGATCCCGGCTCGAACCCGGGGTGCTCGCCTTCGGCGCCGACGTCCGTGTCCTGCAGGCCCAGGGCCGGCGCAAACCGCCGGACCAGCTCGTCGGCGAGCTCGTCGCGCTGCGTGGGCACGGCACCACCGACCTCGCGGCGGCGCTGCGCGCGGCGTCGCTGGGGCTGGCCGGGGCCGTTGCCGAGGAGCGGATGGTGGTGCTGCTCTCGGACTGCCTGCACACCGCAGGCGACGAACCGGCGTCCGCGCTGGCCGGCATCGACCGGTTGCACGTCCTCGTCCCGCTCGGGCCGGGGGAGGACGGCCGCGACGCCGAGGTGGCCGCCGCTGCGCTGGCGGCCAAGGGCGGCGGCACCTCCCGCACGGTCCGCCGGCTGAAGGAGATCGGCCCGGCGCTGACCCGGATCCTGGGCTGACGGCGGCACCCCGACGCCACCCACGAGGGATGTCGTACCGCCCGGATAGGGTCGCGCCGTGGGGACGATCGTCAGCTTCCATGCCCATCCCGACGACGAGTCGATCGGGTCAGCAGGCACGCTCGCGCGCGCCGTCGCCGAAGGGCACCGCGTGGTGCTCGTGTTCGCGACCCGCGGCGAGCTCGGGGAGCCGGTGCCCGGCGTGCTCGCCGAGGGGGAGCAGCTGCCCGTGCGCCGCTCGGCGGAGTGCTTCGAGTCGGCGAAGATCATCGGTGCGGCCCGCGTGGAGTTCCTCGGCTACGTCGACTCCGGGATGATGGGCGAGCCGTCGAACGACGCGCCCTACTGCTTCTGGCAGGCGAAGGTCGAGCACGCCGCCAAGCGGCTGGCGCTCATCCTCGAGGAGGAGGAGCCCGACGTCCTCACCGTGTACGACGACAACGGCGGCTACGGCCACCCCGACCACATCCAGGTCCACCGGGTCGGCAGGCGGGCCGCCGAGCTGGCCGCGGTGCCCGTCGTCGCGCAGGGGACGATCAACCGCGACTGGATGGTCCGCGGCATGACCGGCCTGGCAAAGGAGGGCGGCCTGCCCGACGGCTGGGAGCCGCCGAACATGGAGGCGCCGAACTTCGGCAAGCCCGAGGCGGAGATCACCCACCGCGTCGACGCCGTCGACTACGTCGACAAGAAGCGTGCCTCGATGCGCGCGCACGCCAGCCAGATGGGTCCGGACCACTTCATGCTGTCGATGCCCGAGCCGATGTTCGCGATGGGCATGGGCACGGAGTTCTACATCGTCGATCCCGCGCCCAGTCCGGCCGCCGCGCCGGACCTGTTCCTCGACCTGTTCGCCCCGTTGCGCTGAGCGGTCCCCCCGCCGGGCGCCGACGGCCGTCGCGCCTGCCCACCCGTCCACCGAGTGTGACGCGGTCCGCGGTGGTCGTTCTACCCTCCGTAGAGCACAATGAGCGCGCGGTGCGGTCGCCCGTGCCGGGCTCCTCACCCGGGGGCCGGAGGGCCGATCCGCGCGATATAGAGTCCGGCCTGCCCACCACAGGCCAGTGCAGGAGGCACCAGTGACAGCCGTCGCCCCCAAACCGATCTCGTCGCGCCCGTACCCGGCGCGTCGGACGGTCAAGGGATCCACGCTGCTCAAGATGATGCGGACGACGGACCCCAAGGACATCGCGATCCTGTACATGGTCACGTCGTTCGGGTTCTTCCTGGCCGGTGGTGCGATGGCGCTGCTGATGCGCGCCGAGCTGGCGGTGCCGGGGATGCAGTTCCTGTCCCCGGAGCAGTACAACCAGCTGTTCACGATGCACGGCACGATCATGCTGCTGCTGTACGCGACGCCGATCCTGTTCGGCTTCGCCAACTACATCGTGCCGCTGCAGATCGGGGCGCCCGACGTCGCGTTCCCGCGGCTCAACGCCTTCTCGTACTGGCTGTTCCTGTTCGGTGGCCTCACGGTGCTCGCCGGCTTCCTGACGCCCGGTGGCGCGGCCGACTTCGGCTGGTTCGCCTACTCGCCGCTGTCGGACGCGGTGCACTCGCCCGGTGCCGGTGGTGACCTGTGGATCATGGGCCTGGCCGTCGCCGGTCTCGGCACGATCCTCGGTGGCGTCAACTTCATCACCACGATCGTCTGCATGCGCGCGCCCGGCATGACGATGTTCCGGATGCCGATCTTCACGTGGAACATCTTCGTGACGGCGATCCTGATCCTCATCGCGTTCCCGGTGCTCACCGCCGCCCTGCTCGGCCTGGCCGCCGACCGGCACCTCGGGGCCCACGTGTTCGATCCCGCCAACGGCGGCGCGATCCTGTGGCAGCACCTGTTCTGGTTCTTCGGCCATCCCGAGGTCTACATCGTCGCCCTACCCTTCTTCGGCATCGTCTCGGAGATCTTCCCGGTCTTCAGCCGTAAGCCGCTGTTCGGTTACAAGGGCCTCATCTACGCGACGATCTCCATCGCGGCCCTGTCGGTCGCGGTGTGGGCGCACCACATGTACGCCACCGGCGCGGTGCTGCTCGCGTTCTTCTCCTTCACCACGTTCCTCATCGCGATCCCGACGGGCGTCAAGTTCGTCAACTGGATCGGCACGATGTGGAAGGGCAAGCTGACGTTCGAGACGCCGATGCTCTTCGCCGTCGGCTTCCTCGCAACATTCCTCTTCGGTGGCCTGACCGGCATCCTGCTCGCGTCGCCGCCGCTGGACTTCCACGTCTCCGACAGCTACTTCGTCGTGGCG
>NZ_BEGX01000024.1:0-38990 GCF_002583555.1 Pseudonocardia sp. N23 | reverse complement strand
CCACACCACGTTCCTGGTGCAGCACTGGCTGGGCAACGAGGGCATGCCGCGTCGCTACGTCGACTACCTGCCGTCCGACGGTTTCACCGTGCTCAACTCGATCTCGTCGATCGGCGCGTTCGTCCTGGGCGCTTCCACGCTCCCGTTCATCTGGAACGTCTTCCGGTCCTACCGCTACGGCCGCGTCGTGACCGTCGACGACCCGTGGGGTTTCGGCAACTCGCTGGAGTGGGCCACGTCGTGCCCGCCGCCGCGGCACAACTTCACCGAGCTGCCCCGGATCCGTTCCGAGCGCCCGGCGTTCGAGCTGCACTACCCGCACCTCGTCGAGAGGTTCAGGGCCGAGGCCCACGTCGGCGGGCACGCCGCGCCGTCGGAGGTGGCCGCGTCGGCCGCCGGCCAGGAAGGCATGTCGGGCGACGACCCGAAAGACCGGTGACCACCGGCTCACCCGCTGATCCCGTGACGGGACCGGTGTCCGGCGCCCACACGGCGTCGGACACCGTCCTGGTCACGGTCTCCGGTCCCGACCGTCCCGGGGTCAGCTCCGTCCTCTTCGCCGCGCTCACCGCGCACGGTGTCGACCTGATCGACATCGAACAGGTCGTCGTCCGCGGCCGGCTCACCCTCGCCGCGCTCGTCGCGACCGACCGCGACCCCGAGGGCCTGCAGGAAGCCGTCGAGCAGGCGATGGACTCCATCGACATGCACGTCGAGACGTCGCTGCACCACGGGGACGACCCGTCGCCGCGCCCGACGTCCACCCACGTCGTGCTCGTCCTCGGCCGGCCCATCACGTCGCGCGCGTTCGGCGCGGTCGCGCAGGAGCTCGCCGCCGTCGGCGCCAACATCGACTCCATCCGGCGCGTCGCCGACTACCCGGTCACCGGCCTGGAGCTGCACGTCTCCCCGGACCCGGGCGGCACCACCCGCTACCCGCACGGCACGCTGCGCGCCCGGCTCGTCGACGTCGCCCGCCAGGCCGGTGTCGACGTCGCCGTCGAGCGCGCGGGCCTCGCCCGCCGGGGCAAGCGGCTCATCGTGTTCGACGTCGACTCGACCCTCATCCAGGGCGAGGTCATCGAGATGCTCGCCGCCCGCGCGGGCAGCACCGCCGAGGCCGAGGTCCGGCGCGTCACCGAGGAGGCCATGCGCGGCGAGCTCGACTTCGCCGCCTCGCTGCGCCGCCGCGTCGCCGTCCTCGAGGGGCTGCCCGCCACGGTCCTCGACGACGTCGCCGCCGAGGTCGAGCTGACCCCCGGCGCCCGTACGACCGTCCGCACCCTCAAGCGGCTCGGCTACCGCTGCGGCGTCGTGTCCGGCGGGTTCACCCAGGTGATCTCCGGTCTCGTCGACGAGTTGGGCCTCGACTTCGCGGCCGCCAACGAGCTCGAGGTCGTCGACGGCGTGCTCACCGGGAAGGTCGTCGGCGACATCGTCGACCGCCCCGGCAAGGCCGTTGCACTGCGCAGGTTCGCCGAGTCCTTCGGAGTTCCGCTCGAACAGTGCGTCGCCGTCGGCGACGGCGCCAACGACATCGACATGCTGTCCACCGCGGGGCTCGGCATCGCGTTCAACGCCAAGCCCGCGCTGCGCGAGGTTGCCGACGCCGCCCTGTCGCAGCCCTACCTCGACGTCGTGCTGTTCGTCCTGGGCATCACCCGCGACGAGGTCGAGCGCGCCGACGCCGCCGAGGGCGTACTGCGGCGCGTCCCCATCGCGTGACGCTCCTCGACGCCGTCGTCCGCCGCTACGTCGGCGCCCGCGAGATCGCCCCGGAGGCCGACGGCGTCGTGCGGGCGATGCCCGTCGTGCTGCGCATCGAACGTGAGGCACCCCGCCGGACCGCGGTGCTGGAGGCGGCGGCCCGCGCGGCGCTCGCCGTGTGTGTCGATCCCCGCGCCCAGGAGGACGGGGAATGGCACGACCAGGTGCTCACCTGGGTCGACGGCCGCATCCGCAAGATCGCCCGCCGCGCCCGTGGCGCGCACTGGGCGGCCGTGCAGGAGCTGCCCGGGGTGACGGTCTCCGTCGACGGCGCCGAGGCCCGGGCGCTGCTGCCCGGCCCGGTCGACGAGGTCCCGAAGACGGTGTCGCGGCTGCAGATCGGTGGCACCGACCTCCCGGCCGACGAACCCGGCCCCGCGCCCACCGGAGTGCCGGTGATCTGGCTGAACCCGACCGTCGCGATGACCGTCGGCAAGGCGGCGGCGCAGGTCGGTCACGCTTCGATGATCGACGCCGCCGTCCGCGGCCTCGTCGACGTGCCGCGCTACGCGGTGCGGGTCCCGGACCGCTCGTCGTGGGCCGGTCTCGTCGCCGACGTCGAGCGCGGCGCCGCCGTCGCCGTGCGGGACGCCGGGTTCACCGAGGTCGACCCCGGCACCATGACCTGCGTCGTCACCCCGGCCTGACCCGCCCCGCCCGCGGGGGAGCGGACACCCCGCGCGCAACCTCCACGGTCGTCCGGACGCCTCGGCGCAGCAGTGGGGTTGCGTTCGTGGGGTCGTGGAGGGGGTCAGGCGTCGCGCAGGCGGGTCAGGGCGGCGCGGACCTTCTCGGGGTCGTGGGTCTGCCAGAACGGCGGCAGCGAGGCGCGCAGGAAGCCGCCGTAGCGGGCCGTGGCGATCCGCGGGTCGAGGATGGCGACGACCCCGCGGTCGTCCATGCCGCGCAGCAGCCTGCCCGCGCCCTGGGCGAGCAGCAGCGCGGCGTGGGTGGCGGACACGGTGAGGAACCCGTTGCCGCCGCGGGCGTCGGTGGCGCGCTGGCGGGCACCGATCAGCGGGTCGTCGGGACGCGGGAACGGAATCCGGTCGATGATCACCAGCGACAGAGACGGCCCCGGGACGTCGACGCCCTGCCACAGCGACAGCGTCCCGAACAGCGAGGTCTGCTCGTCCTCGGCGAAGCGCTTCACCAGCAGCATCGTCGAGTCGTCCCCCTGGCACAGCAGACCGGTGGACAGCCTGCCCCGCAACGCCTCCGTGGCCTGCTTTGCCGCGCGCATCGACGAGAACAGCCCCAGCGTCCGCCCGCCCGCGGCCTCGACCAGCTCGGCGATCTCGTCGAGATAGGCGGGCGGCAGCCCGTCGCGCCCCGGCGGGGGCAGGTGCCGGGCGGTGTAGAGGATCCCGCTGCGCGCGTGGGCGAACGGGGAGCCGACGTCGAGACCCGACCAGCGCGGCGTGTCGGGGTCGGGCACCGGGTCGGCCGCCGCGGCGGCGACGACGGCCTCCGGTGGCAGGCCCCACTGCCTGGCGAGCGCGTCGAACGAGCCACCGAGGGTCAGGGTCGCGGAGGTGAGGATCGTGGTGGACCGGCCGAACAGCCGCTCCCGCAGCAGGCCCCCGACCCACAGCGGTGCGGCACGCAGCACCCGGGTGCGTGACCCCTCGGGGCCCTGCTCGCCCAGCCAGACGACGTCGCGGCGGGCCGCCGGATCGTCCTCCGCGAACACCCCGAGCACTCGGACGGCGACGTCGAGCACCTCGTCGACCAGCGCCAGCGCGATCTTGCGGGCCGCGGCGCCCTCGGGGTCCTCGCGGCGTTCCCCACCGAGGCCCTGCTTGCACGCGGCGGCCGTGTCCCGGATGACCGACAGCACCCCGGACAGGCCCTGCGGCAGCGAGTCCCAGCGACCGACGGGCAGGTCCTCCAACGTCATCGCCAGGCCCTCGCCTGCCTCGGCGAGCCGGTCGGCGACCGTCTGGTCGACGAGCTTGCCGCAACGCCGCGCGGCCGCCGCCACGGTGCCCGCGGTGAGCTCGGCCGTCGCGGCGCCGGTGACCCGGTCGACCAGCTCGTGGGCCTCGTCGATGATCACGACGTCGTGCTCGGGCAGCACCTGCGCCTCGCCCATCGCGTCGATCGCGAGCAGCGCGTGGTTGGTGACGACGACATCGGCTCGGCCCGCCTCCGCCTTGGCCTTCTCCGCGAAGCAGTCCTCGCCGACGGGGCAGCGGGTCGCGCCCAGGCACTCCCGTGCGGTGACCGACACCTGCCGCCACGCCGCGTCGGGCACGCCGGGGACGAGCTCGTCGCGGTCGCCGGTCTCGGTGTCGGACGCCCACTCGTGGACGCGTTTGACGTTGCGCCCCATGGCCGAGATCGCGAACGGGTCGAACAGCTGCTCCTCGCCGTCGTCGAGCATCGACTCGTCGCCGTGGAGCTTGTTCAGGCACAGGTAGTTGCGCCGGCCCTTGAGGATCGCGAACGTCGGCAACCGGCCGATCATCGGCTTGAGCGCCTTCGCCAGCCGTGGCAGGTCCCGGTCGACGAGCTGGCGCTGCAGCGCGATCGTCGCCGTCGACACCACGACCGTCGAGTCGGCGGCCACCGCGTGCCGGATCGCCGGGACGAGATAGCCCAGCGACTTGCCGGTGCCGGTACCGGCCTGCACGGCCAGGTGCTCGTGGTCGGCGATGGCTTTGCGGACGGCCTGCGCCATGGCGTCCTGGCCTTCGCGGCGGGCCCCGCCGAGCGCCTCGACGGCCGCCTCCAGCAGCTCGGCGACGCCGGGGAGGTCACGGGTCGACGGCAGCGCGGAAGGCACCCCGGGAGGCTACCCGGCGCGACCGACGGCCCCGCGCGGTGCGGCCGGGGGGTTCGCAGTCGCACGGGACGGCTGATCGGCTCGTCAGGTGGACCGGGTATACAGGGCACACGGCGGGCGACCGCCACGATCGGCCCGACACAGCGCCGTGGGACGCCGAGGAGTGGACGACGCGATGATTCCGGCTTTTGCGCCACCGCGGCAGGAGCCGTCGCTGTACCCGGTGAGGTTCGACCGCAAGGCCCGGTTCCACGAGCTGGACCCGTGCGGCGACGTCTCCCGCACATCGGTGCTGCGGTGGTTCGAGCAGGCCCGCCGGGCGATCGAGGGCCGCGCGTTCGGCACGGAGCGGCCCGTCGTCCGGCCCCCGCTCACGGCGTCGCGCGTCGAGCTGCTCGCGCAGGTCCCCGCCGGGCCGGGCTACGTGATCGGGGCCGGCGTCGCCACGATCGCGCCGGCGTCGTTCACCTGCACCTACGGCCTGTTCCGCGACGGCGAGTGCGTCGCGCTGGGCGAGTCGGAGAGCGTCCACAGCCGCGACGGGATGCCCGCCGAGCTGCCGGGCGACGTACGGCACCGGCTCGCCGCGATCGGGGGCACCCGCATCCCGGCGCGCCACGTCGACCGCGACCCCGCCCGACTGGTCGCCGACGCCTACCCCTTCTCGGTCGACGTGCGGGCCCGCTTCGGCGACCTCGACACCGGCCGCACCGTCGGCAACGTGGCGCTGGCCGGCTGGTACCTCGACGTGCTCGCCGAGCTGCACCTCGACGTCCTCGGCCGCCACGAGGGCACGCAGACGGTGAGCTGCACGCTCGACCTGCTGGCACCGCGATCGCTGTCGGTCGGGCACCTGACCGACGTCGTCTATCCGGGGACGTACCGGGTCGGTGTCGGGGTGATCGACGTCGACGACACCTCGGTCCACTACGCGTGCGGCCTGTTCGACGGGCTGCACTGCGTAGGGCTGGCCGAGGCGATCGGCGCCCACTCCGTCGCCGCCGGCGGTGGCCGCGGCGCGGTCGAGCTGTCGCACCGGTTCGACCGGATGCGCCTGCGACGCTGACGCGAGCGGCACCGCCAGGTCTCGAGCGGCACCGCCAGGTCGCGGGTGACACCGACAGGGCTCAGGCGAGGGTGATGCCCGCCTGCCGCATCTTCTCCAGCGCCGCGCGCGTGGTCTCCGGGGCGACGCCCGCGCAGTGCTCCAGCAGCACGGTCGTCGTGAAGCCGCCGGCCACGGCGTCGAGCGCGGTCGCGAGGACGCAGTGGTCCGTCGCCAGGCCCACGACGTGCACCTCGCCGATCCCGGCGGCCCGCAGCCACGGCCCGAGCGCCAGGCCGTGTGGCTCACTGCCCTCGAACCCGGAGTAGGCCGCCTCGAACGAGCCCTTGTCGAAGACGGCCTCGACGGGGGCGACGTCGAGCGCCGGGTGGAACGCCGCGCCGGGGGTGTCGGCGCGGCAGTGCACCGGCCACGTGTCGACGAAGTCGGGTTCGGTGCTGAAGTGCGGGCCCGGGTCGACGTGGTGGTCGCGCGTGGCGACGACGTGGTCGTACCCCGTCTCGCGCATGTGCGTCGAGATCGTGGCGGCCACCGCCGAGCCACCCACGACGGCCAGCGAGCCGCCCTCGCAGAAGTCGTTCTGCACGTCGACGACGATCAGGGCGCGCACGTCAGGAACCTCCGGGGGCAGCGGCGAACACGGTCGGGACGGCGGGCTCGCCGCGGGAGAGCTTGAGGCCCTCCCACGGGACCGAGACCAGCGCCGCACGCAGCCGCTCGCGGCCCTGCTCGAGGGACTCCAGGTCCGGGACGGGTTCGCCGCCGCGCATCATCGGTACCGGCACGACGCGGTCGTGCGGACCGACGACGGGCGGCGCGCCCCACGGGTGCACGACCTCCTCGACGGCGGTCCCCGTCGGCTTGTGCCTGCGCACCGCCGACTTGCGTCCGCCCCTGGACTCCTTCGACGTGCTGCGCTTCGCGACAGGTCGCCCGTCGACCTCAACCAGCTTGTAGACGAGCCCCGCCGTCGGCGCGCCCGACCCCGTCACCACCGAGGTTCCGACGCCGTAGGAGTCGACAGGCTCGGCACGCAGCGCCGCGATCGCGTACTCGTCGAGGTCGCCCGACAGCACGATGCGGGTGCCGGTCGCGCCGAGGGAGTCCAGCTGCTCGCGGGCCTGGTGGGCCATGACGCCCAGGTCGCCGGAGTCGATGCGGATCGCGTCGAGACCCGGGCCGGCCGCCGTGATCGCGTTCTCGATGCCCTGCCGGATGTCGTAGGTGTCCACGAGCAGCGTCGTCTTCGCCCCGAGCGAGGCGACCTGGCTGCGGAACGCGGACAGCTCGTCGTCGTGCAGCAGGACGAACGCGTGCGCCGCCGTGCCCGCTGTCGGGATGCCGTAGCGGCGGCCCGCCTCCAGGTTCGACGTCGCCGCGAACCCGGCCAGGTACGTCGCCCGGGCCGCCGCGACCGCGGCCTCCTCGTGGGTGCGCCGCCCGCCCATCTCGATGATCGGCCGGTCGGTCGCCGCCGACACCATCCGCGCGGCCGCCGCGGCCACCGCGCTGTCGTGGTTGAGGATCGACAACGCCAGCGTCTCCAGCACCACCGCGTCGGCGAACGTCCCGGTCACCGACAGGATCGGCGACCCCGGGAAGAACAGCTCGCCCTCGGGGTAGCCGTCGACGTCGCCGGTGAACCGGTAGCCGGCCAGCCAGTCCAGCGCCGCCGGGTCGACGACGCCCGCCAGCATCTCCAGCTCGGCCTCGCCGAACCGGAAGTCCGCGATCGCGTCGATCAGCCTGCGGGTGCCCGCGACGACGCCGTAGCGACGCCCGTCGGGCAGCCGGCGCGCGAACACCTCGAACGCACAGCGCCGGCCGGCCGTGCCGTCTGCGAGCGCGGCCGCGACCATCGTCAGCTCGTAACGGTCGGTGAACAGGGCCGTACTGACCGACCCGGGAAGCCCGCTCATGGAACGAGAGCCTATGTGGCCTGCGCGCGGCGGTGCACGGATGACACCATGTGGTCATGGCCGCGCCGCTACCCGCACCCACCCGCCAGGTGGCCCCGGACGTCGACGAGGCAGCCACGGCCGACACCCCGTGGCAGGCGATCGTCTGGAACGACCCGGTCAACCTCATGTCCTACGTCACGTACGTGCTGCAGAAGCTGTTCGGATATCCCGAGCCGAAGGCCACCGCGCTCATGCTCGACGTGCACCACAAGGGCAAGGCCGCCGTCTCCTCCGGCGACAAGGACAAGATCGAGGGCGACGTCGCGAAACTGCACGCCGCCGGCCTCTGGGCCACCATGCAGCGCACATGACGGACACGAGAGGGCTGGGCACGTGAACGGCTGGAAGCGGTCCGGCCGCGGGGCGAAGGCCCGCCTGGTCGCGACGATGGAGCCGCAGGAGGCCGTCGTCCTGCGCGGGCTGGTCGGTGAGGTCCGCGACATGCTCGCCGCCCGCATCGCGGAGACCCCCACCGACGAGCTGGCCGAGCTCACCGGCATCCGCACCGGCGCCGCCACCGTCCCCGACGACAAGGTCCTCGCCCGGCTGCTGCCCGAGTTCAGCCGCGAGGACCCGGCACTGGCCGGCGCGCTGCGCTCGCTGCACGAGCCCGCCCTGATCGACGCCAAGGACGGTGCCGCCGTCGCCGTGCTCGACACGCTCCCCGAGACCGGGGGCCGTATCGAGCTCACCGTCGAGCAGGCCGACGCGTGGCTCGCCGCGCTCAACGACGTGCGCCTCGCCCTCGGCACCGCCCTGGACATCTCTGAGGAGATGCCCGACGACCTCCCCGACGACGACCCGCGGTCGGCCCACCTGGGCGTCTACCACTGGCTGACGTTCGTCCAGGACGCGCTCGTGCAGTCGCGGATGCAGGTCCGCTAGGTCTGCTCGCCGGCCTTCCGGTCCGAGTGTCCCAGGCTGCGGTCGGGCGCCACCCGGTCGCGGACCAGCCGCTTCAGCTCGGGCAGCTCCGGGAAACCGCCCCGGGCCGACCGGTCCCACAACAGCTCGTCGTCGAGGCGGACGGTGAACACCCCGCCCGTCCCCGGCACCAGCGCGACCTCCCCGAGATCGGCGGGGAACGTCGTCAACAGTTCCTGTGCGGTCCATCCGGCACGCAGCAGCCACCGGCACTGCGTGCAGTACGTGATCTCCAGGCGGGGTGCGGGCACCGGGCGAGCATGTCATTCCCGCGATCCGGGAAATGTGAGCGGCGACCGACTCGTTCGCCCGCGCCCGGGGCGGCAACGTACCCTTGAGCCGTGCTGGTGATCCGGAGAGACCTCGTGGACGAGATCGTCGCCCACGCACGTCGGGACCATCCCGACGAGGCGTGCGGTGTCGTCGCCGGTCCCGAGGGATCCGATCGCCCGGAGCGGTTCATCCCGATGCTGAACGCGGCCCGGTCGCCCACGTTCTACGAGTTCGACTCCGGCGACCTGCTGCGCCTCTACCGGGACATGGACTCCCGCGACGAGGTGCCCGTCGTGATCTACCACTCGCACACCGCGACGGAGGCCTACCCGTCGCGCACGGACATCTCCTACGCCTCCGAGCCGGACGCCCACTACGTGCTGGTGTCCACGCGCGAGGACAGTGACACCGAGTTCCGGTCGTACCGGATCGTCGACGGCGTGGTCACCGAGGAACAGGTCGAGGTCGTGGAGACTTACATGTTCGCGCACACAGGCGCGGACGACGTCCCCGACAACGCCTGACGACCCCCTCCGGGGTCTGCCGACCACGCACGTCCGATCACGAGAACGACCGACCAGGAGAGCACCCGAATGGCCACCGTTTCCATCCCCACCATCCTGCGCACCCACACGGGTGGAGAGAAGGCCGTCGAGGCCAACGGTGGCACCGTCGCCGCGGTGATCGACGACCTCGACTCGCGCCACAGCGGCATCAAGGGCCGCCTCATCACCGACGGCGCGCTGCACCGCTTCGTCAACATCTACGTCGACGACGAGGACGTCCGCTTCGCCGGTGGCCTCGAGGCCCCGGTCAAGGACACCTCGACCGTCACCATCCTGCCCGCCGTCGCCGGCGGGGCGCGCTGACGCTGGCCCGCGTGGGCGGCGTGCGGGCGGGGTAACCCTCCCGTACGCCGCTCGGCCCGCGACGCCCGAGGGAGACTGCCATGGCCCGGTACGACTCGCTGCTCGACGCGGTCGGCGACACGCCCCTCGTCGGGCTCCCGAACCTCTCACCCGCACCCGACGTACGGCTGTGGGCGAAGCTCGAGGACCGCAACCCGACGGGCTCCATCAAGGACCGCCCGGCACTGGCGATGATCCAGAAGGCCGAGGCCGACGGGCTGCTCACGCCCGGCTGCACCGTCCTGGAGCCCACGTCCGGCAACACCGGCATCTCGCTGGCCATGGCGTGCAAGCTCAAGGGCTACAAGCTGATCTGCGTCATGCCGGAGAACACCTCCGTCGAACGCCGGCAGCTGCTGCAGATGTACGGCGCCGAGATCATCTCCTCGCCCGCGGCAGGTGGGTCGAACCAGGCCGTCGCCATGGCCAAGGAACTGTCGGCCGCCAACCCCGACTGGGTCATGCTCTACCAGTACGGCAACCCGGCCAACGCCGACGCGCACTACCGGACCACCGGCCCGGAGATCCTGCGCGACCTGCCGACGATCACGCACTTCGTCGCCGGCCTCGGGACCACCGGCACGCTCGTCGGTACCGGGCGCTTCCTGCGCGAGCAGCGGCCCGACATCCAGATCGTCGCCGCCGAGCCCCGCTACGGCGAGCTCGTCTACGGCCTGCGCAACCTCGACGAGGGGTTCGTCCCCGAGCTCTACGACGCCGAGGTCCTCACCTCGCGCTACTCCGTCGGCTCGCACGACGCGCTGCGCCGCACCCGGGAGCTGGTGGAGAAGGAGGGCATCTTCGCCGGCATCTCCACCGGCGGCATCCTGCACGCCGCGCTCGCCGTCGCCGAGAAGGCCGCGGGGGCGGGGGAGAGCGCCGACATCGTGCTCATCGTCGCCGACGCGGGCTGGAAGTACCTGTCCACCGGCGCCTACTCCGGCACCCTCGACGACGCCGCCGAGGGCATCGAAGGCCACCTCTGGGCGTGACGTGCCTGCGCGTCCCGTGAGCGGCGGCCGGGAGACGGTCGCTCCGCGTACTCTCGGCGGCATGGACGCGACCGTGCCGCCGCTCGGCCCGACCCCTGCTCCGCCCTCGCGGCGCCCGATGGCGCGCGTGCTACCGGCCAGGCCGGTGCCCGCGGCGATCACGATGCTCGCGTTCACCGTCGCGCTCTACCTCATCGAGCTCGTCGACCAGCTCACCCCGCTGAACCTCGACGACGACGGCATCGTCTCCCGCCGCGTCAGCGGGCTGCCCGGCATCATCTGGGCGCCGCTGCTGCACGGCGGCTGGGACCACCTGTTCGCCAACACGGTGCCGTTCCTCGTCCTCGGCTTCCTCGTGATGGCCGGCGGGATCGGGCAGTTCGTCGCCGTCACCGCGTTGATCTGGATCCTCAGCGGCCTCGGCGTGTGGCTGGTCGGGCCGTCGGACACCTCGACGATCGGCATGTCCGGCGTCATCTTCGGCTGGCTGGTCTACCTGCTGGTCCGCGGCTTCTTCGCACGAAGTCCCGCGCAGATCGCCGTCGCCGTCGTGCTCTTCGCGGTCTGGGGCAGCATCCTGCTCGGCGTGATCCCCGGCCGCCCCGAGGTCTCCTGGCAGGGGCACCTGTTCGGCGCTCTCGCCGGCCTGCTCGCCGCGTTCGTCGTCTCGCGGGCCGACAGCGCGAGCCGCGGCTCCCGCACCCCGGCGACGGGACTCGACGGGTGATCGGGCCCTCCCGCGACCGTGACGCCCCGATCGGCATCTTCGACTCGGGCGTCGGTGGGCTCACCGTCGCCCGCGCGGTCATCGACCAGCTGCCGGCCGAACGCGTCGTCTACGTCGGCGACACCGCCAACGGCCCCTACGGCCCGCTGCGCATCCCCGAGATCCGCCGCCACGCACTGGCCATCGGCGACGAGCTCATCGACCGCGGTGTGAAACTCCTCGTCATCGCCTGCAACACCGCCTCCGCCGCCTGCCTCGCCGACGCGCGTGAGCGCTACCCCGTGCCCGTCGTCGAGGTCCTCCGCCCCGCGGTGCGCCGGGCCGTCCACGCCACCCGCAACGGCCGTGTCGGTGTCATCGGCACCGAGGCCACCATCGCCTCCGGCGCCTACGCCGACGCCTTCGCCGCCGCCCGCGACCTGTCCGTCACCTCCGTCGCCTGCCCGCGGTTCGTCGACTTCGTCGAACGCGGCGTCACCAGCGGCCGCCAGATCCTCGGCATCGCCCAGAGCTACCTCGAACCGCTGCAACGCGCCCGCGTCGACACCGTCGTCCTCGGCTGCACCCACTACCCGCTGCTCGCCGGGCTGCTCCAGATCGTCCTCGGCCCCGACGTCACCCTCGTCTCCAGCGCCGACGAGACCGCCAAGGACGTCGTCCGCACCCTCATGGCCGACGACCTGCTGCGCGACCCCGAGACCGACGCGCCCGCCGCGCCGCACGAGTTCCTCGCCACCGGCGACCCCGAACCCTTCCGCCGCCTCGGCCGCCGGTTCCTCGGCCCCGAGATCGGCCCGGTCGTCGGACAGGCCGGCCTGCAGCGTCTCTGAGCGGGTGCCGGGGCGCCGCGCGGCACCGTCGGGCTGCTCGGGTAGTTTCGCCGCGTGATCGGCGCGCTGGTGATCGTGGTGTACGTGGCGACGGGTCTGCTCGCCGTGTACGGCCTCGTCCGCGCCGTGCAGGGCCGCCACCCCGGGCGCGACACCCGCGTCGGCGTCGGCATCGTCGAGGCCCTGCTCGTCGTCCAGGCCGCGATCGCCGCCTTCCGCGTCCTCGGCGGCGGGACCGCCCTCCCCGAGCAGGGCACCTTCCTCATCTACCTCGTCGTCTCGATCTGTGTGCTCCCCATCGGGCTGCAGTTCGCCGTGACCGAGCCGACCACGCGGTGGGGCGGTGCCGTCGTCGCCGTCGCCGCGATCGGTACCGGGGTCGCCGTGTGGCGCCTCGCCGAGCTCTGGGCGGCCGGCAGTGTCTGAGCGCGCAGCCACACCCACCTCCAGCGGGCCCGGCCGGGTCCTCATCGCCGTCTACGCGATCTTCGCCCTCGCCGCCACCGCCCGCGCCGCCGTCCAGATCGCGACGAAGTTCTCCGAGGCCCCCGTCGCCTACCTGCTGTCGGCCTTCGCGGGCGTCGTCTACATCCTCGCGACGATCGGCCTCGCCGGAACCGGACCCGGCCGCCGCAGGCTCGCCTGGGCCGCCGTCGGCATCGAGCTCGTCGGCGTCCTCGCCGTCGGGACGATCACCGTGCTCGACACCACCGACTTCCCCGACGACACCGTCTGGTCCCTCTACGGGCGCGGCTACGGCTTCGTGCCGCTCGTCCTGCCCCTGATCGGGCTGTGGTGGCTGCGCCGTACCCGCGCGCGGTGACGTCCGGTATGCGGCTCACCGTCCTCGGCTGCTCCGGCAGCGGACCCGGCCCCCACTCACCCGCCTCCGGCTACCTCGTCGACGCCGGCGGCACCCGCATCGCCGTCGACCTCGGCAACGGCACCGTCGGTGCGCTCCAGCGCCACCTCGACCCCTGGGCACTCGACGGCGTCGTCCTCTCCCACCTGCACCCCGACCACTGCGCCGACACCTCCGCGCTGGTCGTGCACCGTCGCTACCACCCGTTCCCGCCCTACGACGCCACCGCTCGCAAGCTGCCCGTCCATGCCCCGGCCGAGGCGCCCGAGCGGCTCGGCGCCGCCTACGCCCCCTCCGCCGCCGAACGCGCCGAGACCGACCTCACCGACGTCTGCGCCTTCGCGACGATGACCGACGGTGGCACCGCGGCGATCGGTGACGTCGACCTGCGCTTCGGCGCCGTCGACCACCCCTGCGAGGCCTACGCGATCCGCCTCGAACACGGCGGCCGCACACTCGTCTACAGCGGTGACACCGGCCCCTGCGCGGGTCTCGTCGAGACCGCCCGCGGTGCCGACGTGCTGCTCTGTGAGGCGACGTGGCCGCACGTCACGCAGTGGTGGGAGGAGCCGCCGCCGGGGGTGCACCTGTCGGGGCGCCAGGCGGGCCAGCACGCCGCCGCCGCAGGGGTCGGGCGGCTGCTGCTCACCCATGTGCCGGTCTGGTTCGACGGCGACGCCCTGCTCGCCGAGGCCCGCGAGGTGTACGACGGCCCCGTCGAGCTCGTCCGCCCCGACGCGACCTACGACATCTGACCGACCCGGCCGCCCGGCCCGGGTGACCGCCGTGTCGGGGAGATGGCCTCGGACGGTCGCGGCCGCAGCGCGTGTGGGTCGATCACCGGTCCAGGGACGTGAGCGTCGCCGGTGGTGCCCGTGTCCCGCGAACGGGCGTCGGCCGGCGAACACCGACCGGCGACGCATGAGGTGCGTGTATCGGGCCGCGGCCCGCTGCCTAAGCTGTCGCGGTGACGCGAGCAGACGGCAGGACCGACGACGAACTGCGCCCCGTGCGCATCACCCGGGGCTTCCAGAAACACCCTGCCGGGTCCGTGCTCGTCGAGTTCGGCGACACCAAGGTGCTGTGCGCCGCGAGTGTGACGACCGGCGTCCCGCGCTGGCGCAAGGGCAGCGGACTGGGCTGGCTGACCGCCGAGTACGCGATGCTCCCGTCGGCCACCAACACCCGCAGCGACCGCGAGTCGGTCCGCGGCCGGATCGGGGGCCGCACCCACGAGATCAGCCGGCTCATCGGCCGCTCCCTGCGCGCCTGCATCGACCTGAAGGCGCTGGGCGAGAACACCATCGCGCTGGACTGCGACGTCATCCAGGCCGATGGCGGCACCCGCACCGCGGCCATCACGGGCGCCTATGTCGCGCTCGTCGACGCCGTGACCTGGCTCGCCGCCCACGGCAAGCTCGCCGACCCGAAGCCGATCTCGTGCCAGGTCGCCGCGGTGAGCGTCGGTGTCGTCGACGGCCGGGTCCGGCTCGACCTGCCCTACGAGGAGGACTCGCGGGCGGAGGTCGACACCAACGTCGTCGCCACGAACACCGGCACCCTGATCGAGGTGCAGGGCACCGGCGAGGGTGCCACGTTCTCCCGCGCGACCCTCGACGCGATGCTCGACTCCGCACTCGCCGGCGTCTCGACCCTGGCGACGCTGCAGGCCGAGGCGCTCGCCGCGCCGTACCCGGGCACCCTGCCGGAGGTGTCGGCGTGACCGCGCTGCTCGTCGCCACCCGCAACACCGCCAAGCTCTCCGAGCTGCGCCGCCTGCTCGACGCCTCCGACCTCGGCGGCATCGCCGTCTGGGGCCTGCGTGACGTCGAGGAGTTCCCCGAGGCTCCCGAGACCGGCGCGACGTTCGGCGAGAACGCCCTGGCCAAGGCCCGCGACGCCGCCGCGGCCACCGGGCTCGCCACGGTCGCCGACGACTCCGGGCTCGCCGTCGACGCACTGAACGGCATGCCGGGAGTGTTCTCCGCGCGCTGGTCGGGCAAGCACGGCGACGACGAGGCCAACCTCGATCTCGTCCTCGGCCAGATCGGCGACCTCCCCGACGAGCGCCGCGGCGCCGCGTTCGTGTGCGCGGCCGCGCTGGTCGTGCCGGGCGGCGAGGAGTTCGTGGTGCAGGGGGAGTGGCGTGGCCGCCTCGTCCGCGAACGCCGCGGCGGCAACGGCTTCGGCTACGACCCGATCTTCGTGCCCGACGGCGAGCAGCGGACCTCCGCCGAGCTCACCCCCGACGAGAAGGACGCCGCCTCGCACCGCGGCATCGCGATGCGCGCGCTGCTGCCGCATCTGCGCACCCTGATCTGACCGCGCCGGCGACCGAGCATCCCGGAGCCCGGGCGCGGTCCCGCGGCCCGCGGGCGCACCCTCACGGTCGTCCGAGTGGCTCGGGACAGCCGTGAGGGTGCGCGCTGCCCGGGCTCAACCCTGCGGGCCGGTGCCGGGGTCGTCGTCGGCGAGGACGCGGCGGGCGACGCCGAAGGCCGCGTTGGCGGCGGGCACACCCGAGTAGATCGCGCACTGCAGCAGGACCTCGACGATCTCCTCGCGGCTCAGCCCGTTGCGCAGGGCGCCGCGCAGGTGCAGCTCCAGCTCCCCGAGGTGGCCGTGCGCGACCAGCGCGGTGAGGGTGATCGCGCTGCGCATGCGGCGGTCGAGGCCGGGGCGCGTCCAGATCCCGCCCCACGCGTAGCGGGTGATCAGCTCCTGGAACGCGGCGGTCGTGGCGTCGGCGCGGGCGAGTGCGGCGTCGACATGCGTCGGGCCGAGGACCGCGCGGCGTACCGCCAGGCCGTCGGGGTCGAGATCGAGGGGGCCGGCGTCGTCGGGTGTCGTCACAACCGGACGCTAGCGCCGTCGGAGGCGATGCCGCGCCCGCCGTTCCCGGATGGCGGAAGCATGAACCGGAGGTGACGGCACGACCGGAGTTGCCGGGCCGCCGATCCGGATCGGTACCGTCGAGGTCATGCGGTGGTGGCGCCCGGTGGGCACGGCTCTGGGCGTCGCCCTCGTCGTGGTCGCCGCGGTGCTGCTCGTGCGGGTCTACGGGGTCCCGGGGATGTCCGACGTGCGGGCGACCGTCGACGCCGCGGGTCCCTGGGCCCCGCTGGCCTTCCTGGCCCTGCAGGCCGGGCTGACGGTGACGCCGATCCCGCGGACGGTGTTCACCCTCGTCGCCGGGGCGCTGTTCGGGTGGGCCGTCGGGATGGTCCTCACGCTGGTGGCGACGACGCTCGCCGCCGTCATCGCCTTCGCCATCGTCCGGGCGACAGGCGGGCGGCTGGTGGAGCGCTACGCGCGGGGGCGCCTGTTGGTCTGGGTGCGGCTGCGGCTGGACCATCACGGGCTGCTGGCGGTGACGTCGCTGCGGCTCGTCCCGGCCGTCCCGTTCGCGGCGCTGAACTACCTGTCCGGGCTGTCGACGGTCCGGTTCTGGCCCTACCTGCTGGGCACCGCGATCGGCATCGCGCCGGGGACGGTCGCGATCGTCGTCCTGGGCGACGCCGTGACCGGGACCCCGCCGCCGGCGCTGGTCGTGGCGTCGGTGGTGTGCGGGCTGATCGGGCTCGCGGGGGTCGTGGTCGCGGCGCGGCGGCCGATCCCGCAGGACGTCCGGGAGCCGGAGCCGCAGCCCCTGTAGGGAGCCTCCGTCATTTGTGGGAATCCGGTCAGTTCGTGCTGGTCATGCGTGGTGCCGGCGGCGGGATTCGAACCCGCACTGACGTGCTCCTAGGGCACGGGCCTCTGCCGTTGGGCTACGCCGGCTCGTCCCCGCCCGCACCATGTGTCGGTCAGTGCGTGGCAGTTGGCACACAGGATACGAAGATTCTCGACGCGGTGGTCGATGTGGTCGCTGTTGATGTGGTCCAGTTGGAGCGGTCTCCAGCACGGCGTTCATGGATCTGGAGCCCGTGACGACCCGGGCAAGGTCGTCATCGCTACAACGACGACCGGTTCTCGGTGAGCCCCCGCCGGCTCTCGGCAGGTGCGACGCGTCGACCCCCAGTCTCGCGATGTGCCGACGAAGGGCGTCGTACGTGCCTGCACGAACCCCGAGCCGCCGGCTCACCTCCGCCAACGTCGCACTCGCCGCAACGGCCTCGATCAGCTCCTCGTCGGTCCACCGTCTCGCTCCGGGCACTCGCTGATCGTGACGAACACCCGTTCGAGACGGAACGAGAATGTACGCGAAGATCACACCGCGAGGTCCTTGCGGAGCTTCGCGACGTGACCGGTGGCGCGGACGTTGTACATCGCCTTCTCGATCTTCCCCTCCTCGTCGACGAGGAAGGTCGAGCGGATGACGCCGGTGACGGTCTTGCCGTACATCTTCTTCTCGCCGAAGGCGCCCCAGGCCTGCAGGGTCTCGCGCTCGGGGTCCGACAGCAGCGGGAAGGTGAGGCCCTCGGCGTCGCGGAACCTCGCGAGCTTGGCGGGCTTGTCCGGGGAGATGCCGACGACGTCGAGGCCCGCGTCGCCGAGCTCGGCGAGGTTGTCGCGGAAGTCGCAGGCCTGCTTGGTGCAGCCGGGGGTGCTCGCGGCGGGGTAGAAGTAGACGATCACCTTCCGGCCGCGGTAGTCGGCCAGCGACACGGGCTTGCCGTCGGCGTCGGACAGGGTGAAGTCGGGGGCCGGGTCGCCCTCGGTGAGTCGCTCGCTCATGGTCGGCGATCCTTCCAGGTTCGCGGCGGCGCGGCGCGGGTACGCGACGATGCGGGTTCGGTGACACAGCAGCCCGTCCGACGCGGCCGGGGCCTGTGATCTACGGTGTTGCCTCGCAGGCATTGCAGACCGCAGCCGGGCCACCCCGTATCCGAGGAGGAGTCGTGGCGCGCGACCCCGAAGCCATTCAGCGTGAGATCGAGAAGACGCGCGACGAGCTCGCCCAGAGCCTCGACGCCCTGACCGAGCGGGCGCACCCGAAGCGTTTCGTCGACCAGGGCAAGCAGCAGGTCCAGGCGAAGCTCGCGGACCCGAAGATCAAGTATGCGCTGATCGGAGTGGGTGCGGTCGTGGCGCTGGCGGTGCTGCGCAAGCTGTTCAAGTAGGGGTCAGGCGAGCGACCGGGCCATCTCCTCGACCTCGGCGACGCTCGCCCCTGCGCCGACGAGCGCGCGATAGCGCGCGACCCGGCGGGCGGCGCCGAACCCTGCGACGGCGACGAGGGTGTCGTCGCGGAGCAGCCCGACGACGGTGCCTTTGACAGGTCCGCCGTCGAGGCCGTCTCCGTGCAGGGCGACGTGCCGGGTGGCGGGTTCGGGTCGCCCGAACAGCTGAACCTTGAGTCCGAACTGGTCGGACCAGAAGTAGGGCACCCCGGCGGCGGGCGGTTCGCCGCCGGCGATGGTGGCACCGACGATCGCGGCCTGTTCGACGGTGCTGGTCCAGTGCTCGCGGCGGACGGGCCGGTCGAGGACGTCGTCCCACCAGGCGGCGACGTCGCCGACGGCCCACAGCCCGTCGATGCCCTCCACGCGGCCGGCGGCGTCGCACACGAGGCCGCGGGTGACGTCGATCCCGCTGCCGGACAACCAGCCCAGCTGCGGCTCGGCGCCGATGCCGACGAGGGTGACGTCGGCGGTGACGCGGTCGCCGTCGGCGAGCAGGAGGGTGTCGCCGTCGAACCCTTCGATGCCGACGCCGGTGCGCAGGCGGGCGCCGGACTCGACGAGGAGCCGCCCGCAGAGGCCGCCGAGCTGTTCGCCGAGCGCGCGGGCGAAGGGGACGGAGAGCGCTTCGAGGACGGTGACGTCGATGCCGCGGTCGCGCGCGGCGCTCGCGACCTCGGCGCCGACGAACCCGGCGCCGACGACCGCGAGCGACGAGGCCTCGTCCAGTGCGGTGCGCAGGGCGAGGGAGTCGTCGAGGGTGCGCAGCGTGTGGGCGGTGTCGGGCAGGCCGGGGAGCGTGCGGGCGACGACCCCGGTGGCGACGACGACAGCGTCGGCGTGGAGGGTGGCGCCGTCGTCGAGCTCGACGCGGCCGGGCTGCCAGCCGACGGCCCGGGTGCCGAGGTAGGTGCGGATGCCGAGGTCGTCGTAGCCGTCGGCGGCGCGGAGGGTGACGCGGTCGGCCTCCCAGGTCCCGGCGAGGAGCTGCTTGGACAGCGGCGGGCGGTCGTAGGGGAGGTGTCGTTCGGCGCCGACGAGGCTGATGCGGCCATCATATCCGTTGCTGCGCAAAGCCTCCACGGTGCGGAGGCCACCGAGCCCCGCACCGACGACGAGGACGTGCCGAATCTGCTCCGCCTGCACCGCCGCGATCTCCGTCCCGCCCGGGAACCGTCCCGGGCCGGAGTCCATCTTGGCTGATGGACGCACCGTTGGGCGGTGACCGGGGTCTCCTCCGGGCGGAATGTCGGTCAGTCGGGGGCGGTGTCCTGGTCGAAGCCGGAGCGCAGCCGGTCGAGGGTCTGGGCGAGCAGCCGGGAGACGTGCATCTGGGAGATGCCGACCTTGTCGGCGATCTGGGTCTGCGTCATGTTGCCGAAGAACCGGAGCATGACGATGGTGCGTTCGCGTTCTCCCAGGTCGGCGAGGGCGGGGCGCAGGGCCTGCCGGGTGTCGACGCGGGCGAGCTCGGCATCGGCGGCGCCGACGAGCTCGCCGACGGTGGCGCTGCCCTGTTCGGAGGAGAGCATCTCGTCGAGCGAGGAGCTGCGATAGGCGTCGGCGGCTTCGAGGCCTTCGAGGACCTCGGTGACGGGGATGTCGAGGTGTTCGGCGAGCTCGCTGGGCTTGGGGGCGCGGCCGAGCTGCTGGGACAGCTCGGAGACGGCGCCGTTGAGCGTGACGTGCAGGTCCTTGAGCCGCCGTGGCACCCGCATGGACCAGCCCTGGTCGCGGAAGTGCCGGCGCACCTCGCCGCTGATGGTGGGCACGGCGAACGAGAAGAAGTCGAAACCCTTGTCGGGATCGAACCGGTCGATGGCGTTGATCAGACCGACCGTCGCGACCTGGGTGAGATCGTCGAGAGGCTCGCCACGGTGGGCGAAGCGGCGCGCGATGTGTTGTGCGACAGGGAGGTAGCCGCGGACCAGCTCGTCGCGGAGCGCGTCGCGTCGGGGGTCGTCGTCGGCCAGGCCCGCGTACTCCTCGAGCAGCGGGACGAGGTGGCCGTACTCCGGATCGGTCCTGCTCACCTCTCGGTCGCGCCGGCGCTCTTGCCGAGGACGATCCCGACGAGTGGGCGGCCGTCGGGTCCCGGGGTGTGGCTCACGGAGACGTCGTCGGTGAGGGTCTCGAGGACGCGCCAGCCGAAGGTGTCGGTGGCGACGGTGGAGTCGGCGCCCGCTCCCTCGACCTCGGCGCTGACGTCGATGCGGTCGTCGCGGACCTGGAAGCGGCAGCGCAGGCCGGAGCCGGGCGCTGCGACGTCGACCAGGGTGGCGCAGGCCTCGTCGACGGCCATCCGCAGGTCGGAGATGGCGTCGAGGTCGAAGTCGGCGCGGGCGGCGAGATCGGACGCGACGGCCCGGATGGTGGGGATCAGCGCCGCCGACGCGGCGGTGCGCACCTCCACCGTGGGGCTACCGGAGTCGGTGAGGTCGGCGGAGTCCCTGTCGGACACGCGGGCGCTTCTCCCTTCGCGGGCTGTGCGGGGCCCGGGCGGGGGGCCCGGTCGGAACGGAAGTCTCTCCGGCATCTTGCTACCCGGGGCAGGTGGGTATCAATCATCGGGTCCCGACACGCAGCCGACACGTCCTCAATGGAAGGTCGGCGTCGTCTCCCGGACGCCGGGACGTCGTCGTCGCGCCACGAGCGGTCCTCCAGGCCCGTGGGGTCCGGTGTCGGCCCGGCGAGGCGGCCGGCGCTGCGGAGACGGGCCGCTCGTCCGTGGGGACCGACCTCAGGGAGTGCACCGGCCGACCGGCCGACGACGCATCGTCCCCGCTCACGGATCATGTCGGACCGCTCGCCGTTCGGTCCTGCCAGGGCGGCAGGGGAGGGCTCCGCGGAGTGTTGACTTCGGTGTCAGAGGGCTCGGTGCAGCGTGGCACCGGATGTCGTGAGCAGGGGGATGCCAGGGAATGACTGCGGTACCGGAGATGCGCGGGTCCGGGCCGGTCGTCCCGTTTCCGGGGCGGTCGCGGCCGCGCACGGGGCCGGCGCGGATAGTCGCGATCGCCGAGACCCTCACCGAACTTCGCCGACCCGAGTCCGATCTCGCCCGCATCCTGTCGGGCGTCGGCGTGGCCGATCTGCTCGTCGCGTGCGACGACGTCGTGGCCGCTCAGCCGGGTCCGGCCGCGGCGCCCACGCCGCTGTTCAGCTACCTCGACTACCCGGACTACGACGATCCGGTAGACGACGACCCCGCCGATTCCGTGGACTCCGTGGACCGCACCGGGTGGGCTGCGCCGGCTCCTCGCGAGCCGCGACCGGACGAGCGCATGTCCGCCGTCGACGCCACGGAGCTGCCGGGCCTGCGGGTGCACCGCCTGGGCCTGCGCGGCGTCGCCACGGCGTCTGAGGGCGATCTGGTGGCGGCGATGAGCGAGCTCGTCGGGTTCGACCCGGAGCCCGGCGTCTACTGCCTCGCGCCCGTGGCGTCGCCGGACGATCCGTCGCGCGCGGTGCTGGTCGCCGCGATGGAACGGATCGCCCAGGTGTACGGGCTGCCGATGCTGCGTTACCGCTGCATGGGGCTCTCGATCGTCCCGTGCGAGGGCTGACTCCCCGCCAGGCTACGGCCGGGACACGACGCGACCGGGTCGCATGACGCGACCCGGCCGTGACGCCGGTTCACCGGTGCCGTCCCGCCCCCGACGGCCGGGACGTGACCGGTGACCGTCAGCTGGCGGCGGAGAGTTCCCGCCGCTCGATGATCACGCGACGCTCGGCCTCGGCGAGACCGCCCCAGACGCCGAACGGTTCCCGGGTGGCGATCGCGAACTCCCGGCACTGCTCGAGCACGGGGCAGCGGTGGCAGACCTCCTTGGCCTGAGCGGTGCGCCGGGACCGGGAGGGGTTGCGCTCGCCGTCCGGGTGGAAGAAGACGCCGCTGTCCATGCCGCGGCACGACCCGAGACGCTGCCACTGCCACGCGTGGTCCATCGGGCCGGGGAGTCGTGAAACGTCGCTCATCGCGGGCCCACCTCATTCTTTCCGCTCCGTCCCGGCCGCGTACCGGGAGACCGACGTCGTTCTTCCCGACGGCTCGGAGCTCCAAACGCGACGGACGAGCGAAGACGGCCGCGACGATGACGCGGCGGCGGCGGGCGGCGGTCCACGACGGGCGGCGGCGTGTGGGGCGCCGTCGACGGGGCGGGCATCGTCGCAGCTCAGGGGCCCGGCGACATGATCGGCGCGGCAGGTAGTCTGCGCCGGATTGTCGTGTCCCGCCCGCCGGAACACCCTGAACGTGTCTTACGTCACACTCGGCCGGGATGGTTCAAGTGGGGGCCAGCGCGGCGTCGACGGTGTCGTGGATGTCGAACATGGGCAGCAGCCCGGCGATGGAGAGCGGCCGCAGCACCCGGCGGCCCGTGCACGCGAGCCGCAGGCCCGTTCCGGCCGCGTGGGCGGCCTCGCGGACCTCGATCAGCGCGGCCAGCCCGCTCGTGCCGAGGAACGTCACGCCGTCCAGCGCCACGACGACGAGCTCGACCGCGTCGTCGGCGATGTGCTCCAGGAGCGCCGTCCGCAGCTGCGGAGAGGTCAGCATGTCGACCTCGCCGCCGACCGTCACCACCACCGTCCCCGGCTCCGGCCGAACGACGGAGACCGCGATCTGGTCGGGTCCGTCGGCCCGCGAGGCGGGGGCGGGCTCGGGAGGGGAGGCGTGCATTGCGGTGACGGTAGGGCCGGCCCGGTGGGAGTGCCACTCCTGACGAGGGGCCGGGACCGCCGCGCCGTCATCGGCGCAGGCGGTGGCCTCCGGGCCCGGTGCGCACGGCGCGTCCGGTGCGGCCCAGGTGCTCCATCAGGGGCACGGCGACGCGGCGGGTCGTGCCCAGTGCCTGCCTCACCTCGCTGAGGGTGAGCGCGTCGCCGCCGAGGCCGGAGAGGACGTCGACGGCACGGTCGTCGGCGCCGGCGAGCAGGACCACGCCGTCGGCCAGCCGGAGCAGCTCGCCCGCGCGGACCAGCGAGGCGATCTCCCTCGGTCCCAGCCCGAGCTCGGCCAGCCGGTCTGCGCCCGGCGCGGCGAAGGGGTGGGCCTCGAGGTCGGCGCGCAACGCGTCGAGCCCGGCGCGGACGGCTGCGGGCAGCCCTGCCGCGACCGACCGGGAGACCCGGCCGTCGTGGTGTACGAGCCCGGGTGTGTCGGCCGCGGCGAGCAGCGCGTCGAGGAGCCGGGCGTCGGGCAGGTCGGCGGCGCGGCGCGCGGCCTCGGTCGGCAGGCCGGGAGCGAGCGGGTCGGCCGCGTCGTGGGCGTCGACGGCGGCCCCCAGCGTCGCGAGGACGGACGGGGCGGCGGCGGGGTCGACGAGCCACCCCGCGGCGGCAGGGACGGCCAGAGCGGTGACCTGGGGGCGAGGCACACCCATGGCGACGAGCTCCTCGGCGCGGACGACGCGGCGGCGGGCGAGCTCGGCGGCGGCGTCGGGTACGGCGTCCATGGTCGCCAGCTCGGCGGCCCGCCGGGCGCCGGAGCCGCGACGGCGCAACGGCGGGGGAGCGACGTCGAGCACCATGGCGCCGGCGGCGATGCGGCGCCTGCCGGGGTCGCGCAGCACGACGACGTCGCCGATGCGCAACGGCAGCGGCCGTGCGAGGCGCAGCCTCGCGGTGTCGGCGCCCAGCGGCCGCACCCGTACGGGCACGGCGGCCGAGCCCGCGTGGAGGCTCAGCCCGGCAGGCAGGCCCCCGGCGTCGGCAGCAGTGCCGTGGGGGGCGCGCAGCCGCACGTCGACGACGTCGCCGACCAGGAACGCACCCGGCGTCACCAGGAGGTCGCCGCGCCCGCCCGCCTCACGCGCCACCCCGCGCAGGTTCACCGCGACCCTGGCGACCCCGGACACCCTGTCGTGCGGCTCGCCGAGGGCCTGCAGCCCGCGGACGGTGACGCGCCGCGGTCCGTCGGCGCCGAGGAGGTCGAGCTCGTCGCCGGTGCGGACGGTCCCGGCGGGCAGCGTCCCGGTGACGACGGTGCCCGCCCCGCGCACGGTGAACGACCGGTCGATCCACAGCCGCACGTCGGCACCCGGATCGGGAACGGGCAGGGCGGCGGCGAGGTCGGCCAGCGCGGCGCGCAGCTCGTCCATCCCGGCGCCCGTGACCGCGGAGACGGCGACGGCCGGCACGTCGGCGAGGTCCGTGCCGGTGAGCCGGGCCCGGGCCTCCTCGAGCGCGAGCGACGGATCGAGCAGGTCGGACCGGCTGATGACGAGCAGCCCGTGCTGCACACCGAGCGCGGTGAGGGCGTCGAGGTGCTCGGCCGACTGCGGCATCCAGCCCTCGTCGGCGGCGACGACGAGCATCGCCGCGGGCACCGGGCCGACACCGGCGAGCATCGTCGTGACGAAGCGTTCGTGGCCGGGGACGTCGACGAACGCCACGGTCGACCCGCCGGGAAGGGTGGTCCAGGCGTAGCCGAGGTCGATCGTCATGCCGCGGCGGCGTTCCTCGGCGTAGCGGTCGGGCTCCATCCCGGTCAGGGCCCTGACCAGGGTCGACTTGCCGTGGTCGACGTGCCCGGCGGTGGCGATCACCTGCACCGGATCACCCGTGCGCCGTGGGGAACGTGGCGGTGAGGACGGCGGTGGCCAGCAGGTCGTCGGCCGAGGGTGGCAGCGCGCGCAGGTCGAGCAGGCAGCGGCCGTGGTCGAGGCGGCCGACGACGGCCGGGTCGCCCGCCCGCAGTGCCGCGGCGAAGCGTTCGGGCAGCGACACCGCCGCGCTCTCCAGCGTCACCCCGGGGGCGCCGCCGCCGCCCACGGTGGCGCGCGACGCGACGTCGGCGGCCTCGATCCCCCTGGTGCGCAACAGGTCCGCGAGCCGTGCGGCGCGGGTGCGCAGCGCGGCGGGGTCGGCGTCGAGCGCAGCGCGGGTGGGCGTCGCAGGCCCGGTGAGCGTGGCTTCCATGGCGGCCAGGGTCAGCTTGTCGACGCGCAGCGCCCGAGCCAGCGGGTGCCGCCGCAGCGTCGCCACCAGGCCGGCGCCGCGGCCCGGGCCGCCCAGCAGGAGCCCGGCCTGCGGGCCGCCGAGCAGCTTGTCGCCCGACGCGGTGACCAGCGTGGCACCGGCGGCGAGGGCCGAGGCGGCGTCGGGCTCGTCGGGCAGCAACGGGTGCGGTGTGAGCAGCCCGGACCCGATGTCGGCGACGACGGGTACGTCGCCCGCGATCTCCGCGAGCGCGGCGACGTCGACCGACGCGGTGAAGCCGCTGATCGTGAAGTTCGAGGGGTGCACCTTGAGCACCAGGCCCGTGTCGGGGCCGATCGCGGCGGCGTAGTCGGCGGGGTGCACGCGGTTTGTGGTGCCGACCTCGCGCAGCCGCGCACCCGTCGACACCAGGAGGTCGGGGATGCGGAACCCGTCGCCGATCTCGACGAGCTCCCCGCGCGCGACGACGATCTCGCGACCGGTGGCCAGGCCCGTCGCGACCAGGGCGAGTGCGGCGGCTCCGTTGTTGACCAGGTGCGCCGCCGCCGCGCCGGGGACGGCGGCGAGCAGTGCGTCGACCGTGGTGGCGCCGCGGCGCCCGCGCCCGCCGGTGGTCAGGTCGAGCTCGACGTCGCAGGTCCCGGCCGCGACGGCCAGCGCGTCGACCGCGGCCGCCGACAGCGGCGCCCGGCCCATGTTGGTGTGCAGCAGGACGCCCGTGGCGTTGAGGACGGGCCGCAGCGACGTCGTCGTCGACGGCAGCGCGGCCAGCGCCGTGTCGGCCACCGCGGTCGGCGCGATCGCGCCGAGCCGCGCCTGCTGCTGCGCCGCAGCGACGGCGCCCTTCACCAGGTCGCGGCCCAGCCGCTCGACGGCCGCGGCGACGCGTGGCTCGGCGAGGACGACGTCGGTGCGCGGCACGAGCCGTCGGTGATCGGCGCTCACCCCGACACCCTATTCACCGCCTACTGTGCAGGCATGCCCGTCGCACGACGTCTCACGGAGTTCAGTCACGGCGGCGGGTGCGCGTGCAAGCTCGCGCCCGGCCGGCTCGCCGACGTCCTCGCCCGCGTCACGCCCTCGTCGCACCCGGACCTGTTGGTGGGCACCGAGACCGGCGACGACGCCGCGGTGTGGCGGCTCGACGCCGACCGCGCGCTCGTCGCCACCACCGACTTCTTCACCCCGATCGTCGACGACGCGCGCACCTGGGGCCGGATCGCGGCGGTCAACGCGGTGTCCGACGTCTACGCGATGGGCGGGCGGCCGCTGTTCGCGCTGAACCTCGTGGCATGGCCGTCGGACGACCTGCCCGAGGAGATGCTGGCCGAGGTCCTCGCGGGCGGGGCCGACGCGGGCGCGGAGTGCGGGTTCGCGGTCGTCGGGGGTCACTCGATCGACGATCCCGAGCCGAAGTACGGTCTCGCCGTCGTGGGGGAGGTGCACCCCGACCGGGTGCTCACCAACACCGGGCTCCGCGACGGCGACGCGCTCGTCCTCACCAAGCCGCTCGGGGTGGGGATCGTGTCGTCGGCGGTCAAGTCGGGCGTCGCCCCGGCGGACGTCGCCGCCGCCGCGGTCGCGTCGATGACCACACCGAACGCCGTCGCGTCGACGGCCGCGCTCGCCGCCGGCGCCACGGGCTGCACCGACGTCACCGGGTTCGGGCTGCTCGGGCACCTCAAGAAGATGGCCGCGGCATCCGGCGTGGACGCGTGGATCGACGTCGACGCCGTGCCCGTGATCGCCGGGGCGTGGGAGCTGCTGGAGTCGGGCGTCGTGCCCGGCGGGACGCGGCGCAACCGCGACTGGACCGCCGACGTCGTCGACGCGGGGGGTCGGTCCGAGCACGAGCGGCTGCTGCTCGCCGACGCCCAGACCTCCGGTGGCCTGCTGTTCGGCGCCGACCCGGCCGCTGCCGCCGATGCCGTTGCGGCCCTTCAGGAGCAGGGCCTGCGCGCCGCTGTGGTCGGCCGGGTGGCCGCGGGCACCGGTCGGATCGCGCTCACGTGACCCACGGCAGGTCGTGAGTGGCAACAGTCGCCATGGCGACCATCGCCACTCATGTGGGGGCCGTGCGGCCATCCGGTGTTCACCGGTTCGTCGACTTCGTCCTGGAGCGTTCCGTTCGCCCACCACGAGCGGATCAGGAACCGAGGACGAGATGACCGAGCTGTCCCGCCGGAACTTCATGCAGCGCGCCGCGGCGGTCGGCGCCGGCGTGCTGCTCATCGGCAGCGTCGACGCCCTGCAGGCCATACCCGCGTCGGCGGCCCCGGGCAGGCCGCTCGGCTACGGCCCGCTCGTCGCCGATCCCGCGAAGCGGCTCGCGCTGCCCGCCGGATTCCGGTACTCGATCGTCACGGAGGCCGGCCGGACCACGCTGGAGTCGGGCGAACCCACCCCCCGCAACCATGACGGTACCGGCGCCTTCCGGGCCCGCGGCGGCGGCACCGTGCTGGTCACCAACCACGAGATCCGCGAGCCGTGGGGCACCGAGCTGCCCGTCCCGCACGTCGACGGCACGGTCTACGACGCCGCGGCCGCGGGCGGCTGCACGGTCGTCGAGGTGGGCCGTGACGGCAGCCGGTCGCGCGAGTGGGTCGGCGTCGCCGGCACCGCGACCAACTGCGCAGGCGGGCAGACGCCGTGGGACACGTGGCTGACCTGCGAGGAGATCGACGCCCTCGCCGGCAAGGACGGCTTCACCAAGGACCACGGCTACGTCTTCGAGGTCGATCCGTTCGACCGCCGCGCCAACCGGGACCCGCAGCCGGTCAAGGCCCTGGGCAGGTTCGAGCACGAGGCCGCGGCGGTCGACCCGCGCTCCGGCGCGATCTACCTGACCGAGGACTCCGCGAAGCCCAACGGGCTGCTCTACCGCTGGACCCCGCCGCGCGGATACAAGGGTGGCAAGGGCGCGCTGCGCCGCATCGGCCCCACCGACGGCGCGTTCGCCGCGCTGCGCGCCACCGACGGCGCGGGAAAGCACGTCGACGACCTGTCGCGCGCCACCGCGATCGGCACCGTCTACGCGGCGGGGTGGACGCCGGTGCCCGACCGCGACGGCCGCACCACCCCCACCCGCTCCCAGCTCGGCAACGGCGACGTCACCCGGGCGCGGAAGCTCGAGGGCGCATGGTGGGGCGAGCGCGGCGGCCGTGCGGGCGCGTACGTGGTGTCCAGCTTCGCCCGCGAGGAGAGCCCGGTGCAGCACGACGGCCAGGTGTGGTTCCTCGACCCGGAGCGCGGCACGCTCACCCTGGTCCTGCGCCTCGCGGTCAACCCCGGCCCGGCTGCCGACGGCGCGTTCGACGGCCCCGACAACATCAGCGTCTCGCCCTACGGTGGCGTCATCCTCGCCGAGGACGGCGCGGGCGTGCAGCACCTCTTCGGCGCCACGGACGACGGCCGCACGTTCCCGTTGGCGCGCAACGAGGCCGGCGACGTCGAGTTCACCGGCCCGGTCTACTCGCCGGACCGGCGGACGTTGTTCGCCAACATCCAGGAGCCGGGAGTCACGTTCGCGATCACCGGCCCGTGGCGCCACCAGCGCTGAGCCCCGTGCCGACACCGCGGTGCCGACGCCGTGGTGCCGACACCGCGGTGCCGACGCCGTGGTGCCGACGCCGTGGTGCCGACGCCGTGGCGCCGACGTCACGGCGTCTCGAGGCAGGCGGCGGTCGCCATGAGGAGGGGTTCGCTGCCCGGGCGGCCGACCAGCTGCACCGGCACCCGCGCGGCACCCCACCGCACCGGCACGACCAGCGCGGGGAGCCCGGCGAGGTTCCAGGCCTGCGTGTAGGGCACCGGCACCGGGCGGGAGCCGCGCATCGCGGGCGCCCGCGACCCGACGGCGGGCAGGACGAGGACGTCGTAGCGGCCGCCGTCGAGCCAGCCCGCCATCCGGTCGCGCCACGTGTGCACGGTGCCGGGGACGAGCCGCTCCCGGCGCAGGTCGCGACGCCCGCGCCGCACCACCGCCGACGTCCGCCTGCCCAGCGCGGCGGTGTCGACTCCCAGGTCGGCGGCTTCCTGCGCGACGCCCGCGCGCCAGCGGCGGGTCCACTCGCGTTCGAGGCCCGTCGGGTAGGGCGGGTCGGCGTCGACGGTCTGCACGCCCAGCTCGGTGAACCGGCGGACAGCCTTGCGGACGGCGTCGTGGTGCGCGGGGTCGAGCCGGCCGCGGCCGGCGGGGCTGGCCGTCGAGAACACGACGCGGCGCGGGATGCCGACGGCCGCGAGATCGCCGATCACGGTGCCGGACAGGGCTTCGAACAGCAGCGCGACGTCCGTGGCGGTACGCGCGACGAGCCCGGTCTCGGCCAGGCCGAACCAGCGTTCCTCCGCGCCGCCGGGCAGCGGCAGCGTCCCGTGGCCGGGTTTGAGCCCGACCTGCCCGCACCAGGCCGCGGCGAGGCGGACCGAGCCGCCGCCGTCGCGGCCCAGGGCGAGCGCCGTCATCCCGGCGGCGACGGCCGCGGCCCCGGCGCCGCACGGGTTCGACGCGGGCAGCGCGATGTCGACGGGGTCGCCCGCGCCCGGGGCCATGCGGGTGAAGCCGCAGACACCGAGCTCGGCGGTCCTGGTGCGGCCCAGCACGATCGCCCCGGCGGCGCGCAGCCGGCGGACGAGCGCGTCGTCGCGGAGAGCGGCCTCGCCTCCCGGCAGGCCGTGACCGGTGGGAACCCCGGCCAGCGCGACGTCGTCCTCCACCGCGACCGGGACACCGGCCAGCGGGAGGGCGAAGCGGTCGGAGCGGGCGTCGATCCCCGTGGCCTCCGCGCGCACCCGCTGCGGATCGACGACGCAGAACGCACCGACGCGGTTGTCGACGGCGTCGATCCGGGTCAGATGGGCGTCGACGACGTCGGCGGCGGTGGCGTCCCCGTCGCGGACGCGCGCGGCGATCGTCGCCGCATCGGCGCCCGCGAGCCCGGACATGTCCGGACCTGCACGGTCGGAGAGCACACTCGCCATCGGTTCACTGTGGCATCCGCCCCGGTCCGCGCTGTTCCGACCCGCCGCAACGGAGACGAAGTCGATCACCGGGACACCCGTTGTTCACCCGGACGGCGGCCTCCCGCAGGGGGAACGTGGGCCGGATGGCGGAGGCGGACGGGAATCGAACCCGCCTGACCGAGATGCTCGGCCACGTCGGTGTTGAAGACCGCGGGGGCCACCAGGCACCCAGACGCCTCCCCGGCGCCGCCGACCCTCAGGCCGAGGGGCGCAACGCCTCCGGCACACCGTCGGCGGTGTCGAACAGGCCGAGCAGGCCGGTCGCCTCGAGCGCGCGCGTCACGATCCGGGAACCGCACACCAGCGTGAGCCTGCGGCCCTGCTGCTGCGCCTCGTCCTTGGCCGCGACCAGTGCCGCCAGGCCCGCCGAACCGAGGAACGTCACCGACGACAGGTCGAGGACCAGCAGCGACGCCGACGGAAGCCGGTCGGCGATGCGTTCGGACAGCATCGGCGCCGTCAGCGTGTCGACCTCGCCGCTGACATGCAGGACGACCGCCCCGTCGCCGTGCTCGACGGCGTCGAAACGGATCACCTCGGCGGTGGGCTCTCCGACCTCGTCGGAGTGCCCGCCCGTCTCACCGTTCATGCGCACCGTCGCTCCTCGGGCTCTCCGGACAGGTGACGCGGACTGTGTTCTCAACCGCGTGCCAACCCTACGACCCGCCCGGAGCGGCACACAACACGACCCCCGGGCACGCCAGGACGACCCGCGACGGGGTGGTCGCCGCCATCGGTGGGGGTGCCCGCCACACCCCGGACGGTGGGGGAGCGCGTGCCGGGTTCGGCCGGGCAGCATGATCGGAGCGCCCGCCCGCCGCGGGCAGGGTTCACCTCGTCACCGGGACGGCGCCAGAGCCTGACCGGGCAGCCGACGAGGAGCCCGCCATGAGCGCCCCGACCCTTCCCCACGCCACCCACCGCGACCTGCGTGCCGTCACGGCCGTCGAGACCGGCCCCGACGTCGACCGCATGCCGACCGTCGAGTTCCTGCCCGAGTTCCCCTCCCCGCGCCACGTCTCCCGGCCCGGTGCGAGCGCGCCGGCGACGCCGCCAGGTGCCGGCCCCGGCCGCGTCACCGCAGCCGAGACCCCGAGACTCGGACGCCGGGCGCTGCGCCGCGAGCAGGACGTCACGCTGACCGCGCCGCGGCGGCGCTACAGCCTCGTCGCGAAGATGCTGTTCGCGACGATGGACCTGCTCTACGGCCGCCGCCGCACCATGGAGAAGTTCCAGGTCCTGGAGATCGTCGCCCGCATCCCGTACCAGATCTGGGAGAACGCTGCCTACCGCGCGCTGACCCGGCGCCACCGCGACGTCGGTGTGGCGTACCGGATCCGCGAGCGCATCGAGGAGAACCGTGAGCAGCAGGACAACGAGGAGTGGCACCTGCTCATCACGGCCGAGCTCGTCGCGCAGCGCGGCCGGACGCTGAACGCCTTCCGCTACCGGTTCCTGCCGTGGCTGATGGCCGTCGGCTACTACCACACGTCCTGGCTGCTGTTCGTGCTCGCGCCGCGCTGGAGCTACCGCCTCAACGCCGACTTCGAGGACCACGCCGAGCACGAGTACGCGGAGTTCGTCGCCGAGCACCCCGAGTTCGAGACCCGGCTGCACGGCTCGGTGTTCGCCGACGAGTACGGCGCCCACACCTCCCTCGCCGACCTGCTGCGCCAGATCGGGCACGACGAGCGGATGCACAAGGAGGAGTCCGAGCGGTACCTGCGTGTGGGCAAGCTGGTCTGACCAGGGAATGATCGCGAAAGCGGACAGCACGTCGGAACTGGCGCCGGGTAACGGATCCGGGGCCCGTTCCGACGATTCGGACGTCGCCCGCGGCAGGTGGCGATGCCGGTGTGCCCAACAGCGACAGGTCGGGAATCGGTGATGCAGGTGAGTGCGAGCTTCGAGGCGACGGCGCGGGCGGTCGACGCGCCCCTGCCCGACGACGTGCCGGACCCGTCCGCGGTCGGCCCGGCGGCCCCTCCCGAGCTGGTCGTCCGCGGCCTGCGCAAGACCTACGAGGCAGAGACCGCACCCGTCCGGGCGTTGCGCGGCGTCGACCTCACCGTCGGGCACGGCGAGTTCGTCGCGCTCATGGGCCCGTCGGGCAGCGGCAAGTCGACGCTGCTGCACCTGCTCGCCGGCCTCGACCGGGCCGACGAGGGATCGGTGACGCTCGCCGGGGTCCGCACCGAGGAGCTCAGCGGATCCCGGCTGGCCCGCCTGCGCCGTCGCCACGTCGGTCTCGTCTTCCAGTTCTTCCACCTCATCGACCACATGTCCGCGCTGGAGAACGTCGCGCTCGCCGCGCTCGTCGCCGGGGCGAGGCCCGCCGAGGCCACCGAGCGCGCCCGCGACCTCCTCGACACCCTCGGCCTGCTGGAGAAACAGGGGGAGCGGCCCGCGGCCCTGTCCGGCGGGCAGCGCCAGCGCGTCGCCATCGCCCGCGCGCTGGCCAACCGCCCCACACTCCTGCTGGCCGACGAACCGACCGGCGCGCTCGACTCCGACGGCGCCGCCGAGGTCCTCGACCTGTTCACCCGCCTGCACCACGACGGCCAGACGATCCTGATGGTCACCCACAGCGCCGACGTCGCCGGTGGCGCGCAACGGATCGTGCGGATGCGCGACGGCATGCTGCTCGGCGGGGGCACCGACGCCTTCGGGGAGCAGCCGTGATCCGGGCCGCCTCCACCGCCCCGGGCCGCCGCGCTCGTCGTTCGCTGCTGCTGTCGGGCCTCGTCGTCGGGGTCGGGATCGCATCGGTCGCCGTGTGCGTCGGGCTGCTGCGCGGCGGCCCGCCGCTGTGGGTGTCCGCGCTGCTCGCGTTCGCCCCGGTCGTCGTCGCGGTCGTCGCCGGGTTCAACGCGCGCGCCCGCCGGGCCAGCACGTCGGTGCTGGTGGCCGCCGCCGACTTCGCCGGGCTCGCCGTCGCCGTCGACGCCGGGCTCGTCCTCACCCTGCTGATCCTGGGCAAGCTGCCGTCCGGGGCGCAGCAGGACCTCGTCAACCCTGCGCTGATCGGGATGCTGCTCGTCGCCACCCTCGCCGGTCCCCTCGGGCGCCGCGCCGGGCGCTCGGCACGCATGTCGCTGCTGGGCACCCGCCGCTCGCCCGACGAGCTGCTCGCCGACTTCGCCGAACGCGCCGGCCGTGGCACGCCCGTCGACGACCTGCTGCGCCGCCTCGCCGAGACCATGCGCCGCGACTGGCGGCTGTCGTCGGTCCAGATCTGGACGGGCGATCCCGATGTCCCCGGCCTGCACCGCGGCCTCGTCGTCCCCGAGCCGTTCGAGGAGACCCCACCCCCACCGCCGCTCGACGCCACCGAGACGGCCACCCTCGAACGCGCCGGTGTCGCCGGACCCGGCTGGCTGCGGCTGTGGCTGCCCCGGCTGCTCGCCGAGCAGGACGCCACCGGCGTCGCCACCCAGCTGCGGCTGGCCCCCGCGGTCCACGGCGGCCGGGTGCTCGCGCTCGTCGTCGTCGAACGGCCGCTGGACTCCGACCGGTTCACCGCCGCCGACGAACGCGCCCTCGCCGAGGTCGCCCGCCGGCTCGCGATCGTGCTGCGCAACCGCGCCCTCGACGAGGCCCTGCAGGCCACCCTCGCCGACCTGCGCCGGTCCAACGCCGACCTGCAGGCCTCCCGCGGCCGACTCGTCCGCACCGCCGACGCCGAACGTCGCCGCATCGAGCGCGACCTCCACGACGGCGCCCAGCAGCACCTCGTCGCCCTCGCCGTCGGGCTGCGGCTCGTCCGCGACGGGCTGACCGAGTCCGGCGAGACCGCCGCGTCCTACCTCGAGCTGATCGACGAGCTCGACGCCGGCGTCCGCGAGTCGATCCAGGAGCTGCGCCACCTCGCCCACGGCATCTACCCGCCGCTGCTGCGCGACTCGGGCCTCGGCGAGGCCCTGCGCGCCGCCGCCAAACGCAACCCCCTCGACGTCACCGTCACCGCCACGGGCCTGGGCCGCCACGGCGAGCAGCTCGAGGCCGCCGTCTACTTCTGCTGCCTGGAGGCCCTGCAGAACGCGGCCAAGCACGCCCCCGACGCGAGCGTCGTCGTGGCCCTGGAGCAGGACGAGGACGAGCTGCGCTTCTCCGTCGTCGACACCGGGCCGGGCTGCGACGTCGACAACATGGCCGCGGGCGCCGGCATGCAGAACATGGCCGACCGGCTCGGCGCCATCGGCGGCACCCTGGAGCTCAGCTCCGCGCCCGGCCGCGGCACCACCGTCAGCGGTCGGGTGCCGCTGCACACGGTCGCCCCCGTCACGACAGTGACCGGGCCCGTCACCGTCCCCGCCCGCGCCGCCGCGGCCCCGCCCCGGCATGGGTGACGCGTTCGGCGCGATCCGCGCCGTCGCCCGGGCCGAGGTGCGCGTCGGCTGGCGGGCGACCCTGCTCATGGGCGTGGTGTTCGGGCTGGTCGCGGGCATCGTGCTCGGCGGCGTCGGGCTGGCCGGGCGCACCGCCTCGGCCTACCCGCGGCTCGTCGAGGCCGTCCATCTCGACGACGCCCGCACCCTCGTGGCCGCCGACCAGCCCCAGCTCGCCGCGGCCGTCCCATCGCTGCCCGGCGTCGCACAGGCCCGCACCGACGAGGCGTGGATCGCCCAGCTCGACGGTCCCGCCCTCCGGTTCGTCTCCATCGGCGCCCCGACGACCGCGCACGAGAACCTCCTCGACCCCGTGGTCGTCGAGGGCCGTGCGCCCGCCCGGGACGCCGCCGACGAGATCCTGCTCAGCGAATCCATCGCCCAGAGCAGCGGGCTGGGCGTCGGGTCCATCGTCACGCTGCGGATGCTGACCCTCGACCAGGTCTCGAAGTTCGACGTCGGCTTCGGCCCACCCGCCGGCCCCAGCACGACGGTGCGCGTCGTCGGGATCGGCCGGATGCCCGCGTGGGGCGGGGCGCTCGCCCCCGTCCAGGCCGGGCCCGCGTTCGCCGCGAAGTTCCTGCCCGACATCATCGGCTACTCGATCTACGTCCGGCTCGCCGCCGACCCCGACGCCGCCCAGCGCTTCGGCGCCGCGTTCGCCCGCACCGCGGCGGTCGTCGACCAGATCTCGCCGTCGCTGATCTCCCAGTACACGCAACGCACCGTCGAGCTGCCCAGCGCGACCGTCGACCCGTCGGTCCGGGCTGCCGAGCAGGTCCTCGTCGGCGGGCTCGTCGTGTTCGTCGTCGTCCTCGCCCTCGGCGGGTTGCAGGTCCTCGGGCAGAGCATGGTGCGCCACCACGGCGTCCGCGGCGGCACCCAACGTGTCGAGTCGGCACTCGGCATGCGTGCGAGCGAACGCGCCGCCGCCCGCGTCCTCGCCGCCGCCGGCGCCGCAGCGGTCGCCGGGATCGTCGCGGGCGGTGTCGCGCTCGCCGCCGGCTGGCTCGAACCCCTCGGCAGCCAGGCGCGATTCGAACCCGAACCCGGGTTCCGGCCGGTCTGGTCGCTCGTCCTGCTCGGCGGGATCGGCACCGCGCTCGTGTTCTCACTCGTCGTGGCGGCCACGGCGGCGATCGCCGGACGCCGCAGGGCGACGGTCGTGCCGTCCGTCCGTGCCGCCGCGATCAACCCGCTGCGACGCTGGCCCGCCGCGCTGCTCGGCACCCGGCTCGCGATGCACGGCCGCCTCGGCCGTGGCGGGGTCCCCGCCGTCGCCACGGTCATCGCCGCGTCCCTCGCCATGGCCGGCGTCGTCGCCGCCATCTCGTTCGGGGCCAGCCTGCAACGCCTCGTCGACACCCCCGCCCGCTACGGGCACGCCGCCGACCTCACGATCGTCGACGCACGCGAGGCCGACATCGCGCGCCTCGTCGCCGACCCCCGCGTCGCCGCCCTCGACGTCGGCGCCGCGGGCACCGCCGAGCTCGCCGACGGCGACCAGATCGAGGTCACCAGCCGCGACGTCCGCAAGGGACGGATGCCCATCGCCGTCGCCGGCGGCCGGATGCCGACCGGTCCCGGTGAGGTCGCCATCGGCCCGCGGCTCGCGTCCAGGCTGGGCCTCGACGTCGGCGACACCCTCGAGGTCCGCCGCATCCAGGGCGGCACCGTCACGCTGCAGATCGTCGGCAAGGCTGTGATCACCTCGCAGAACCACGGCGGTATCGGCGACGGTGCCGTCGTCGCCCCTGACGTCATGCGCCAGGTCGCGCCCGGACAGCCCCTCTACGACGCCACCGTCCTCGCCGTACCCGGCGCCGCCGACGCCCTGTTCGCCGAGCTCAGCCGGAACCTCGAGGTCTTCCAACGCGACGTGCCCACCGCCGTCGCCAACCTCGCCGACCTCGTCACCCTGCCCGAACTGCTCGCGCTCGTGCTCGCCGTCGTCGCGGGCAGCGGGCTCGCGCACGCGCTGCTGACCTCCGGGCGCAGGCACGCGCGCGAGGTCGCCGTCCTGTCCGTGCTCGGCGCCACCCCCGGCCAGGTCCGCGCCACCCTCGCCGTCATGGCCGCCACCACCGTGCTGCCGGCGCTCGTCGTCGGCGTCCCGCTGGGGCTCGGCGCCGCCCGCGTCCTGTGGTGGCAGCTCGCCACCGCCACCGGCGTCGCAGGCGACCTCGCCGTTCCCGGCAGGCTCCTGTTCGTGATCGTCCCGGCCGTCCTCGTCGCCGCGCTGCTGCTCTCGCTCGCCCCCGCCGCACGCGCCGCCCGCACCCCGCCCGCCGTGGCGCTCGCGACGGGCTGACCTGCTCCCACGCCGCCGGGGGTGTGGAAAACCGCACCCCCGACCAGCGGCAACGCGCCCCCGCACCTGCCAGGAACCAACCTCGAACCGGCCCCCTGCGAGCGGCATCGTTCTCGGTGTCAGCACGACAGCCCCCGAGACACCGCACCCGGAACAGGTCGCACGGACTCGGTCGAGGAAGGACCCCCGCCATGGCACTGCGCACCCTGTCCCGTGTCGCCACCGTCGGCGCCGCCGCCGTCGCGGCCGCCCTCATCGGCGTCGCACCCGCCGTGGCGCAGACGTCGGCGCCACCCGGGTCACCGCAGGCGGCAACCGCCACCGAGAAGACCGCCGCCGCCGTCCGTCCCGCCATCACCTACCTGACCAGCACCTTCACCGGCTACGTCGCCGACGAGTCCGGCACGTTCTTCAACAACGGCGCCCCCTACCAGCTCAGCACCACCTGCACCGGCTTCGGCGTCAACCCCAACGGCTACGTCGCCACCGCCGGCCACTGCGTCGACACCAGCACCGCGAACGGCATCAAGTCCGAGTTCGTCCTGGCTGCCGCCCAGCAGGTCGTCGCCGCCATCCCCGGCGTCGACCTCGCCACCGCCTACCAGTACGGCATGGCCAACTGGACCGTCGAGGGGGCCACCAAGGGCTCGCCCATCGACGCCCAGATCTCGGTCATCAACGGCTCGAACACCAACGCCAACGCCCTGCCCGCCCGCGTCGTCGACTACCGGCCCCTCGACCAGGGCGACGTCGCCCTGCTGAAGGTCGAGACCACCGACCTGCCGAGCGTCGAGCTCGCCACCGACGCCGACGTCCAGATCGGCACCCCGGTGCTGTCGATCGGCTACCCGGCCAGCGCCGACGCCGTCACCGACGCCAGCCTCGAACCGTCCAACAAGGACGGCCAGGTCAGCTCCAAGAAGACCCTCGGCACCGTTCCCGTCTACGAGACCAGCGCCGCCCTGTCCGGCGGCATGAGCGGCGGCCCGACCGTCGGCCTGGACGGCCGCGTCATCGGCGTCAACAGCTTCAAGCCGGCCAGCGAGTCGCAGGCCTTCAACTTCATCGCGCCGTCGCAGGGCCTCTCGGAGCTGCTGTCGCGCAACGGTGTCCGCAACGAGCTGGGCCCGGAGGACAAGAACTTCCGCGCCGCCCTCGACGCCTACTACGGCGGCCACTACACCGACGCCATCGCGGGCTTCGACAAGCTCCTGCAGGTCCACCCGCAGCACGCCCAGGCCACCCAGTTCAAGACCCTCGCCGCCAAGGCTCGCGACAAGTTCGGTGACACCCCCGTCGCGCCGCCCGCCTCCGAGGGCATGCCGCCGATCCTGATGTGGTCGCTGATCGGTGGTGGCGCGGTCCTCCTGATCGCCGGTGCCACGACGATCCTGCTCGTGTCGCGCAAGCGCCGCCCCGGTGGCCCGGCCCCGGCCGGCAACGGCTACCCCGTGCAGCCGAACCCGAACGCGCCCCAGAACGTGCCGCACAACATGGCGCCGTCCGACGGGTACGCGGCACAGAACGGATACGGCCGTCAGCTCGGGTACGCGCCGCAGGGCTACGCCGCCCCGCAGGGCTACCAGGCCCCGCAGGGCTACACGGCCCAGCCGGGTCACCAGGCCCCGCAGGGCTACACGGCCCAGCCGGGTCACCCGGCTCCGCAGGGTCAGCCGGTCCGGCAGGCCGGACCCGTCGCCCCGACGAGCCCGCCCGTCGGCATCCCCGCCGTCGGCCCGCAGCAGACCTGGCAGCAGGACGGCGCGCTCTACCGCCCTGCTCCTCCGGTCGCCCCGGCCGACTCGTCGTTCGACCCGGGAGCCACCACGGTCGTCGTCGACCACCCCGCCCCGGTCGGCTGCATCACCTGTGGCACGACCCTGGCACCCGACGCCGCCGCATGCACCACCTGCGGCCGCCCGCGCGGCTGACCGCAGCAGCACGACACCGACCCCGAGGGGCCGGCCGGACACCCCGGCCGGCCCTTCGGCCGTGGAGGGAGACCCTGCGCAGCCCACCCACACCCCCTGCTTCGCCTGTGGTGCCGCGGCGCCGGGACTGTCAACTGAGCGGTGTAACTGATGTTGTGCGGGTTTACTTGCGGCC
>NZ_BEGX01000023.1 GCF_002583555.1 Pseudonocardia sp. N23 | reverse complement strand
CCGCCGACGTGGCCACCGACCACCACTCTGACCGAGTGCCGTTGCAGTACTAGCGGCCAGACCTCGCTGATGGCCTCGGGCAGCCCCTTGAGCCCGTCGCAGGCCAGGTGCTCGGTCATCTCGGTGTCCAGCGCAGCCTGCAACACCGTGCGCGTCACGCCGGTCAGCAGCCCGACCGGGCCGACCAACGACACCCCGCTCCGGCGGGCCTGCTCGATCAACTCGTGGGCCAGCCGCACGTCCAGGCCCGGCGATACTGTGCCGCCGGCACCTCGGGCTTCTCGGCGGGGCTGCCCGCCGCTTCGATCTCGTTCAACAGTGATCCTTCCCGACCGGAGCGACTGCTCCAGCCTGCCGGATCACCGCCTCACACACGATCTTGCTGACAGTCCCGTCGCTGCCCGTAGACAGCTTCTCACTCTGCGAGAACAAGTCTTATGCTGGAAAAGGTCCTTGCCGATCCTCTGGTGCCTACCTGAGGGAGCCGAGCCGTGTCTCAGCGCATCACAGCACCGCGGATATGTCAGGAACGCCAAGACTCGGCGCGCACCTCGGTTGTCCGACGCGTGATGGACGTGCTGGAGACATTTTCAGGAGGCCGTCCGCGGCAGACGCTTTCGGAGATTGCTCGGAAAGCGCAGCTACCGGTACCAACAGTGCACAGACTCCTGCAAGAGATGGAATCGGCTGGAGCAATTAAGAAAGTCGACCGCTCGTATGAGATCGGCGCACAGCTGTGGCTTATTGGGGTTCAGAATGTCGCTATAGGCATAGTCCAACAGGCCTCCTTAAGCCTACTTACCGAACTGGCTCGAATCACAGGTGGATATGCGCATCTGACTGGCCTAATTGACGACCGAGCCATATGCCTCGCTTCCGTCGCGCCGGGTCCAGGGTGCAGAGCGTCAGTCGCCATGGAAGGCAAGCCCAGCATGGGCTCACTCCCTTTAGTTGGCAGTAGCCCTTCACTGGTGGCAACAGCCTCAGGCAAGGTCCTGCTGAACTCGATACTCCGAAACCAGAGCGGGCATCCGTGTGCGAGAGCATTGCGGTGCTTATATCTGGCAGCGCCTGAAGTCCGGTCCATGCGGGTAGAGTTAGCTGCTTCCGCAGCAAGACGATGGGCAACCTACCACGACGTTGTCTCCAACACTTTCTCGATCGCCGTTCCAGTGACTCCCCCACACCTCTGCAGTGACATTCCCCCTTTGGCATTGGGCCTATCCTTCGATAGTCGACGACAGCTGTCTACCTACTCAGCCCACCTGCATCAAGTAGCAGAGCGCTTGAGTCATCGTCTCCGGCAGTTAGTAGCAGACGTTCTGTCTTGACGCCTGATCATTCCATCGCGGACTGGGGGAGTGGGCGACCCCAAAAGTAGAAAGTACCTCGTGGACGGGTGCGACAGGAGCTTGCTGCGTGTCAGGCCCAGTAGGACTAGGGTTGAGAGCAGTTGAGTCCGGCTCCATTCTTCGCGGTCTGGCCGCTCCCACTCGAAGTCGGCTGCTTCGAGGGCAACAAGGCTGAGGCCACCACGATCCTGCCGATCATCGAGGCCTTCCGGGTCCGCCACGGCCTGCCCGCCCAGCCGGGAGGAATGGTGGTGGTTGCCGATACCGGGATGCTCTCGACGGGAAACCTGCGTGAGCTCGATGCGGCAGGGCTGAGGTCCATTGTCGGCTCCCGGGTCACCAAAGCCCCGGTCGACTTGGAGTCGCACTTCCACTGGGACGGCGAGGCATTCGTCGACGGGCAGATCATCGACAACTTCACCCCGCGTGACCGGCGCACAGGGCGCAGCGAGAACAGTCCGAAGGTCAAGGCCGAACCGGTCTGTGACCCCGACACCCACCACCACGTCCTGGCGGGCGGTCTGGGCCTACTCCGCGAAGCGGCCGTCCGCGACCGCCGCACCCTGACGCTGCTGGAGAACCCCACCCGCGAGGTAGTCGCCGGTGAGAAGTCCGCACGCACGCCGAGGTTCGTCAAGACCACCAACGGCTCCCGCAGCCTTGACGAGGCCGCCTTGGCACGGGCGCAGCGGTTGGTCGGGCTGAAGGGCTACGTCACAAACATCCCCGCAGGCCAGGCCTCCGCCAGCGAAATCACCGGTGACTACCACGACCTCCGGCACGTCGAGCAGTCCTTCCGGATGAGCAAGACCGACCTTCGCGCTCGGCCGATGTTCCACCACCAGCGCCAGTCCATCGAGGCTCACCTGACTATTGTGTTCGCCGCCCTCGCGGTTGCGCGCGAGGTCCAGAACCGCGCCGGACTCGCCATCCGCAACGTCGTCCGCCAGCTACGCCCGCTGCGCTCGGCCACCATCACCGTTATCGGCACCCAACAGACCTTCCCGCCCGCCGTCCCCACCGAGAAGCAGAGCACCCTCGACGCGATCCGCTCGCCAGCAGACTGAGGCACTAAAGCAAGTGACCGAAGTCAGGCTCGAGACAGTCAGCCCTTTCCACTTGGGTTCAGCCGGCGTGGATGAGGACGGGGAGGGCCTTGACCAGGTCGGTGGCCCGGCGCGGGCAGCAGCGGATCTTGCGGAGGACCCGCCAGGCCTTGAGCACTGCATTGGCCCGCTCGCCCGGCCTGCGCTGACGGGCGTGCGCGGAGTTCACCTCGTTCTGGTTGCGGGAGAGCGTGCGCTGCTTGCCCGTCTCGGGGTCCTTGGGGCGCCTTCGGTGCGGAACCTCGAACTCGGAGCCGCGGTAGCCGTTGTCGGCGATCACCTTCACCCGCGCCTCGCGCAGCGCGTCGAGGATGCCGTGGTCGCGGGCGGCGCCCATGTCATGGCGGGCGCCGGGTAGCGCGGCCGAGGCCCACACCAGCCGCCCGGCCGGGTCGGAGATGACCTGCACGTTCACTCCGTGACACTTGTGTTTGCCCGAGTAGTAGGGGGCCGGTCTCGTCCCGAGCCCATCCCGACTCGGGCGATACACAGCAGGGTGCCGTCGAGGATCACGAACGCCTTGGCCACGATCACCGCCATCGCCTTCTGCAGGCTCGGGGCGAGCGCGGCGAGGCCCTCGATCGCCTCGGTGATGTAGCGGAACACGGTGGTCGTGCCGATGCCGTACTCGGCGGCGAGCTCGGTGTAGGCCTCGCCCTTGCGCAGGTGTGCCAGCACGAGCACAGCCTGGTCACCGGCGGACAGACGCCGCCATCGGGTACCGACCTCGGCACGGCGGCTGCGGAGGGCGTCGGCGAGGGTGGTGAGGGCGTGGTTGGACACGGACAGTCCCGCAGGGTGGGAAGGCAACCGAAGCTCCTGGTCAGGACGAGTTGATCTAGTCAATCGCCCGTCTACCAGGAGCTTCACTCACTCCGGTGACGCCACGCCGTAACAGCTCACGCCCACCTCCGACCAGGATGGAAAGAGCTCAGTGCAGGTCAGCGCGCGTCGTACCGGTCGGAGTCCATGACCTTCGCGAACGCGGCGACGAAGTCGGCGACGAACTTGTCCTTCGCGTCGTCGGAGGCGTAGACCTCGGCGACGGCGCGCAGCTCGGAGTTCGAGCCGAACACCAGGTCGGCGCGGGTACCGGTCCACTTGACCGCACCCGCGGCGTCGCGACCCTCGAAGGAGTCGTCGTCACCGGCGACCGACGACCACGTCGTGTCCATGTCCAGCAGGTTCACGAAGAAGTCGTTGGTCAGGGTGCCGACGTTGTCGGTGAGCACGCCGGCCGTCGAGCCGCCGGTGTTGGCGCCCAGCACCCGCAGACCGCCGACGAGCACGGTCATCTCCGGCGCCGACAGGTTCAGCAGGTTCGCCCGGTCGACCAGCAGGTACTCGGCCGGCAGGCGGTGGCCCTTGCCGCGGTAGTTGCGGAAGCCGTCGGAGGTCGGCTCGAGGTAGGAGAACGAGTCGACGTCGGTCTGCTCCTGGGTGGCGTCGGTGCGGCCCGGGGTGAACGGGACGGTCACGTCGTGGCCCGCGTCCTTCGCCGCCTTCTCGACCGCCGCGACGCCACCGAGGACGACGAGGTCGGCGAACGAGACGTCCTTGCCGAACGCGGACTGCACGCCCTCGAGGGCGCGGACGACCTGGGCGAGCTGGTCCGGGTCGTTGACCTCCCAGCCGGCCTGCGGCTGCAGGCGGACACGGCCGCCGTTGGCGCCACCGCGCTTGTCCGACACGCGGAACGACGAGGCCGCCGCCCACGCCGCCGACACCAGCTGCGACACCGACAGACCCGTGCCGAGGATCGCCGTCTTCAGCTCGGCGACGTCGGCGTCGGACAGGGTGTAGCCGTTCGCCGCCGGCACCGGGTCCTGCCAGAGCAGCTCCTCCTGCGGCACCAGCGGGCCGAGGTAGCGCTGGATCGGGCCCATGTCGCGGTGCGTCAGCTTGTACCAGGCACGCGCGAAGGCGTCGTAGAACTCCTGGGGGTTCTCCAGGAAGCGACGCGAGATGGGCTCGTAGACGGGGTCGACGCGCAGCGCGAGGTCGCTGGTCAGCATCATGATCGGCCGGTTGAGCTCACCGGTCTCGGGGTCGGGGATCTGGTTGTCGCCCGAGCCGTCCTTCGCGACCCACGCCCACGCGCCGGCGGGGGTCTTGGTGACCTCGTACTCGTAGCCGAACAGGTTCTCGAAGAACTTGTTGCTCCAGGTCGTCGGCGTCTGGGTCCAGGTGACCTCGAGGCCCGACGTGATCGTGTCGCGGCCCTTGCCGGAACCGAAGCCCTGCTTCCAGCCCAGGCCCTGCTCCTCGATCGAGGCGGCCTCGGGCTCGGGGCCGACGTTGTTGTTCTCGTCCGGGTTCGCGGCGCCGTGGCCCTTGCCCAGGGTGTGGCCACCGGCGATGAGGGCGACGGTCTCCTCGTCGTTCATCGCCATGCGGGCGAACGTCTCGCGGATGTCGCGGGCCGAGGCCAGCGGGTCCGGGTTGCCGTTGGGGCCCTCCGGGTTGACGTAGATGAGACCCATCTGGACCGCGCCGAGCGGCTTCTCCAGGTCGCGGTCGCCGGTGTAGCGCTCGTCGCCGAGCCACTCACGCTCCGGGCCCCAGTAGACGTCCTGGTCGGGCTCCCACACGTCGGCGCGACCACCGGCGAAGCCGAACGTCGTGAAGCCGGAGACCTCCAGGGAGCGGTTGCCCGCGAACACCATGAGGTCGGCCCACGAGATCTTCTTGCCGTACTTCTTCTTGACCGGCCACAGCAGGCGACGGGCCTTGTCGAGGTTGCCGTTGTCCGGCCAGCTGTTCAGCGGGGCGAAGCGCTGCATGCCCGCGCCCGCGCCGCCGCGGCCGTCCTCCACCCGGTAGGTGCCGGCGGAGTGCCACGCCATACGGATGAACAGGCCCGCGTAGCTGCCGAAGTCGGCGGGCCACCAGTCCTGCGACGTCGTGATGACCGCGTCGACGTCGGCGGCGAGCTCGTCGAGGTCGAGGGTCGCGAACGCCTCGCGGTAGTCGAAGTCGTCGTCCATCGGGTTGGCGACGGCCGGGTGCTTGCGCAGGATCCCGAGGTTGAGCTGGTTGGGCCACCAGTCACGGTTGCTCCCCCCCTCGGTGGGGTGCGCGAACTTCCCGTGCGCGACGGGGCAGCCGCCGGCCTCCTCGGTGTTCATCTCTCCAACTACGGCGTCGGGTTTGTCAGACACGGGATTCCTTCCGGGGATCAGAGGTCGGTCAGCCGGCGGCTGCGGTGGCACACGCCGGGCAGAGGCCCCAATAGACGACCTCGGCCTCGTCGATCGCGAAGCCGTGGCTGTCGGATGCGGTCAGGCAGGGGGCGGCACCCACTGCACAGTCGACGTCGGCGATGACGCCGCAGGACCGGCACACGACGTGGTGGTGGTTGTCCCCGACCCTCGACTCGTAGCGAGCCAGGGAACCGGGCGGCTGGATGCAGCGCACCAGGCCGGCCGCCGTCAACGCGCGCAGCACGTCGTAGACCGCCTGGTGCGAGACCTCACCGAGCTCCGCGCGGACGGCACCGATGATCGACGCGGTGTCGGCGTGCGGATCGTCGTGCACCGCGGACAGCACGGCCACACGCGGGCGGGTGACCCGCAACGAGGCCCCACGCGAGAGAGGACTCGTGAAGCCGAAGCGTCGCGCTAAATCGGTCGTAGGCGGCATTACATTCGGAGAATCTTCGACATCGAACTTTCTATCCCGTAGGCTGTGAGTTGATCTACTCGAGCCTCTGCGTCACAAACTGACGGGCCCCTTCAGGCCGAGGGCGCGGGCAGCAAGCTGAGCCAAATGAAGGGGATCGCGGGACCCGGCTTCACGTAGCTGGGTACGACAGCTGAACCCATCAGCAAGAACCTCTGTATCAGCGTCGGCTTCGCGTACCGCCGGAAGCAGAACTCTCTCAGCGCATGCCATTGAGATGTCATAATGACCTTTCTCAAACCCGAAATTACCGGCTAGGCCGCAGCATCCCGAGTCGAGAATTTCGGCCTCCACACCGAGCGCGGCGAATACAGCTTCGTCATCTTCAGTACCCAATTCGGCATGCTGATGGCAATGCACCTGGACAATAGCCTTTTGGCCTGGCAGAACGACGGCAGCACGCAGCTCGTCGATATGCTTAGCAAGAATTTCGGCGAATGTAAAAATGCTCCCTGAAATGGAGCTCGCAAGCGGCACGTTAGGCAAGAGCTCCGGCGCATCTGCGCGTAGCGCAGCGGTACAGGACGGCTCCAGGCCTACCACAGGAACGCCATCAGCGATCCAGGGGCTGATCGTGTGAAGACTGCGCCGCAACACCTTTCGAGCGGTCTCAACTTGACCGGTCGACGTCCACGTGAGTCCGCAGCAGACGGCCGCTGGCGGGACCTCGACTGAGTATCCTAATGCGGACAATACTGCTACAGCGTCGGTGGCGATAGACGGGTCAAAGTGGTTGGTGAACGTATCCGGCCAGAGCAGCAGCCGACCGCGTGATTTGCGATAATTCATCGCTGAGTTAGCAGTAGAAGTAGGTCTGCGACTGGATCGCCGCTGGCGTACGATCGTCGTGAATGGTTGGCGCGCTATACGGGGTATAGCGCGCTGCGAAGCAATTCCTCCAGCCCGTTTAGCCACTCCCGCAAGAGGAGTTTGGGCAGCCCTGTTGAGCAAATCAACAATAGGCGCCGGGAGGTGGCCGACGAGTCTCATCCAGCGAGGCAATGCGCCCATTGAGTAATGGGATGCCGGACGAAGCTTCCCCTTATAGCGTTGAGCGAGAAACTCAGTCTTGTAGGAGGCCATATCGACGCCAACTGGGCAGTCGCGCTTGCACCCCTTACACGACAAACATAAGTCCAGGGCCTCCGCAACCTCCGGTGACTGCCAACCGTCGGAGATCAATTCACCGTTAGCCATCTCGAAAAGTAGGCGCGCACGACCCCGGGTCGAGTGCATTTCTTCACCTGTGGCTCGATAGCTCGGGCACATCACGCCCCCAGAAGCGGTGATGCACTTTCCGACGCCCAGGCACCGGCGAGTGGCTCGTGCAAAACTGCCACAATCATGTGTGAAAGCAAGTTCGGGATCATTTTTTAGGGTTGGCATTCCAACGAACACGCGGAGGTCGTCATCCATCTTGGCGGGTCGCACGACTCGCCGCGGGTTCATCTGGTTGTCAGGGTCCCAGATGTCCTTGAACTCCTCAAATGCAGCGATGATCTGCGGAGGGTACATCCGGGGAAGGAGCTCCGCGCGGGCTTGCCCGTCGCCGTGTTCTCCTGAGAGAGAACCACCGTGAGCGACGACGAGATCGGCCGCATCAACCATGAAAGATCGGAAATCCGCGATGCCAGATGTCGTAAGCAGATCGAAGTCGACTCGTACGTGCAAGCAGCCGTCGCCGAAGTGACCGTAGTATGCACCGCGACGGTTGTGGCGCGATAGGAGAGCATCGAACTCCCGCAGGTAGGCGCCAAAGTTCTCCGGTGGTACAGCGGCATCCTCCCAGCCAGGCCATGCCTCACCGCCGTCCGGGCCTCGAGTGACAATCCCCGCGCCGTCCTCCCGGATCCGCCATAGCGCCTTCATCACGACTGGATCGCCGACGACAACGCTTGTCGCGCCATAGGACTTCATTGCCGCCGCAATCGCGCGAGCGGCGGTCTCGGCCTCTCGTCGGGTCGTGCCCCCGGTCTCGACGTATAGCCAGCCACCTCCGTCGGGCAGGAGCTTGCTCGCGGTCTCAAGCGGGTTGTATGCGCGCAACGCAGCAATCAAGCCGGCGTCCATGCCCTCGATCGCCAACGGGCGATGCTCGCGTACAGCCATGACATGGTCGGCAGCGGTGTAGGCGTCGGGGAACCCCAGCACCGCGAGTGCACGATGAGGCGGCGACTCCACGAGTCGGACGGTGGCCTCCAGGACTGTCGCGCATGTGCCTTCAGTACCGACCAGGGCCTTGGCGAGATTGAACTGATTCTCAGGCAACAGCTGATCAAGATTATAGCCGGATACTCGTCTCGTCAGGTTCGGAAAACTGAACCTGACATCGTCGGCGAACTTGTCACGTAAATCTCGGAGCGCACCGGGGATGCCGATCGCGTCGACCCCCGGCTCACCTTGTCCGAGACTGAGTCTTTCACCGCGGTACGTGAGCACGTCCAGCGCAAAGACGTTGTCGACCGTCTTCCCCCAGGCCATCGAGTGTGAACCGCAGGCGTTCGTGCCGATCATGCCGCCGAGGGTGCAGCGATTGTGCGTTGACGGATCGGGGCCGAAAGTCAGTCCATGAGCGCGTACCGCGTCTCTAAGCGTATCGAGGACGAGTCCTGGCTGAACACGGGCGGATCGCTCTGATGGATCGATCTCGACGATGCGGTTCATGTGCTTGGTGAAGTCAAGTACAACCGCGGTGTTCACAGCCTGTCCGCCGATGGAGGTACGAGCTCCAACCGGCAAAACCGCTACACCATACTCACGACACACGGCCATTGCCGCTTCAGCATCCTCGGCGTCACGAGGTTCGACTACACCTATCGGTACATGCCGATAATTGGAAGCGTCCGCCGAATACATCGCCTGAGATGCAGAGTCAAAACGAACTGCGCCGCGAACTGCTTTCGTGAGCTCAGCCTTCAACGCGGTGGCTGCAGCGACAGTAGGCGTAATGTCATCACTCATACGGCTGGCGCACGGTCACTGGAAGTGAGCCACGAGCCTTTCACCACCCGAGCAGTCAGGCCACGAGGACATGTGCAAGTTGACAAGGGAACCAAGAATGCAGACGGTCTGCTGAAGTGTACCCCTGTAAGCATTTACCGACACCTCCGGGCAATCTTCGAAGAGCCTCAACCGGCCAGCTACTTATCCACTGAGGTGAACCATTACCAGTTAGAGATTGACTTCGTCAGGATCGAGGCGATGTCCTCCTCTGTAGGAGTCCTTGCGCATGTCGACAGCAAACGCTGCTGCTTCATCGTTCCAGGAACGAGATCTGCGACATCAGACTCGGAGTACCCCACACCGCCAAGGCCGTTAGGGATGTCGATATCACGCATCAGCTGAATCAGTACTGACGGCAGCCGCTCGGCCGGCGCACCGACGCTAGCTGCTTCGGGGTTCATCAGCTCAGCAGCGCGAAGATGACGCTCGGGGGCGCTGTCGAACGAAAAGCGGAATGCTTCCGGAGCCGTCAAAGAAACGGCCTGCCCATGAGGCACCATTGCTTCTTCCTGCGGGTATCCAGCCGGGCAGTAGTCCTTCACCATCCCAGCAATTGGATATGCATTAGCATGCGGGATGTGAACGCCTGCGTTCCCGAAGCCCATGCCTGCGAATGTCGCGGCGAGCATCATGTTGGATCGCGCTTCAATGTTGTCGTGTCCATCAAGTACTGATAGGCGAAGTGACTGCGAAATCAGCGCCATCGACTTCTCGCACCACAAATCCGACACAGGATTGGAACCGCAGTATGTGACACGAGCTTCAGGGGTTTTACGATCAAACTGCGTGTAGTATTTCGCCGTATAGGATTCGAGAGCATGACATACGATGTCCATGCCGGATGCCGCGGTAACCTCCGGCGCCAGCGTCAGCGTCAGAAGTGGATCGACAACCGCCAAGGTGGGACGCAGACGCCAGTGGCTGATCCCGGTCTTGACTCTCATCGAGAGGATGTCCATGACACACATAGCAGTAGACTCTGAACCAGTACCCGCAGTTGTTGGAACCGCGATGAGAGGCTTGAGAGGTCCAGGCGGAACCTTGGCCTTACCGATAGGTTTATTGATGTAATCCATCAACTCACCAGGGTAGCTCGTCAATAGATTGATCGCCTTGGCGGTATCAATTGCGGACCCGCCGCCGACGACAATAAATCCGTCCCACGGCCCTTCTTGACGAGCGTAGTCAACGGCTGATGAGATAGATTGATCGGTCGGCTCGATGTGCACATCAGCAAAGATGTTCGACTCAATATTATATCTCTTCAGTCCGTCGGAGATGCGCTGTGGAACTCCGATGGATGCAACTCCCCGATCTGTCACAATGAGGACCCGAGTCATCCCGAAGCCAGAGGCCTCGAATCCGATCTCGTCGGTGGCGCCGGCCCCGAACTTCAAGGGTGGCGCACCCCACGTGAAGATCGTCTCTTCGACCGAGCCTGTGTCGACCATTTCTCTCCTACCGCTCTAACGATGTTCGAATGCAACAGGTACTGCCTAGAGAAGCTGCTTGATTCCCACTCAGCGCAACATCTGTCTCTTCCCGCGTTGCCGACGAAGCTCGATAAATGAACTCGCGGCGGTTGCGAATATACTATTCAGGTCGATCATCTCAAAGCTCGGTCGCTCAAGGCGGGGTGCCGAATTTCCCTAAGATTCCGGTCCCCTCATGCAACAATGGCGAACGAGCCGTCTCGCCCTCGACAGAAATTCGGGGGCTAGGGAAGAAGAACGCACAAGTACTGCTTAGCTACCGAGGGAAGCCATAGAGTGGCATGTTGCATGCCACTCCGTCAACCGCCGTCGCCGCCTAAGACCGGCTTTCGCGACTCCCAGGCGGAGGTGGTCCAACCTAGGTCGACATCGACACCGTCCCCAGCCTCCTGTGCCAGGAGCAATACTGACGTGGTCTGAATGTGCGCGCACATCGCGTCGCCCGCTCCCTCCGGGTCCCGTGCTTCCAGCCGCTCCAGAACCCCAAGGTGTTCCGCAACGATGTCAAGCATCGTCCGAGACGACTCTGCAGTCGAGACTCCACGTTTAACGACCATGTCACGCATTCCGTCAATGAACTCCGCGAGACGCTTGTTCCCGGTCGCCTCGAGGATCGTTCGATGGAATCGGCGGTCGTGCTCCCACATGCGGACCTCATCGCCGTCGCGAGCGGCGCGCTCCATCGCGGCGAACTGACGGCGCAGCTCCTTCAGGCCCGCAGCATCGAACTTTTCGGGCTCTTCCCAGATGAGGGTGTAGTTGGCGGTCTGGTGGCGCGCGGGGTGGTC
>NZ_BEGX01000022.1 GCF_002583555.1 Pseudonocardia sp. N23 | reverse complement strand
GCCGCTGACCCCGGCGCCGCGGCGGCCGAGCTCAAGAAGCGCGCCACCCGCTGACCCACCCGTCCGGAAACCTCAGGGAGTGCCCGTCCATGCCACCCCACCAGACTGCTGACGAGCTGGTTCGCCTGACCACCTGGAGCGCCCCCGAGAACTGGTCCGATTTGGACCAACGCGCGGTCGATACCGCGCGGGTGCTGGCCGCAGATGCGGTCGAGCACTGCGGGAGCGGACATCCCGGCACCGCCATGAGCCTCGCACCTGTCGCCTACGCATTGTTCCAGCGCGTCATGCGGCACGACCCCAGCGACGCGAAGTGGCTCGGTCGGGACCGGTTCGTGCTCTCTGCCGGGCATTCAAGCCTCACCCTGTACATCCAGCTGTTCCTCTCGGGTTACGGCCTGGAGCTCGACGACCTGATGGCCCTGCGCCGGTGGGGCTCCCTGACACCGGGCCACCCCGAGTACGGGCATACCGACGGTGTGGAGACCACCACCGGCCCGCTCGGTCAGGGCCTGGCCAACGCGGTCGGGATGGCGATGGCCGCCCGTCGCGAGCGCGGGTTGTTCGACCCGGACGCCGAGCCGGGTCGAAGCGTGTTCGACCACCACATCTACGTGATCGCGTCCGACGGCGACATCGAGGAGGGCGTCACCTCCGAGGCGTCGTCTCTGGCCGGCACGCAGCAGCTGGGCAACCTCACGGTGGTCTACGACAGCAACGAGATCTCGATCGAGGACAACACCCGCATCGCCCTGTCAGAGGACACCGCCAAGCGCTACGAGTCCTACGGCTGGCATGTCGTCACTGTCGACGGTGGCGAGAACGTCACCGCGTTCCTTGCGGCGATCGAGCAGTCCAAGGCCGAGACCACCCGCCCGACGCTGATCGTGCTGCGCACCGTGATTGGCTTCCCGGCGCCGACCGCGATGAACACGGGCAAGGTCCATGGCACCGCGCTGGGAGCCGAGGAGCTCGCCAGGGTCAAGCGCGCGGTCGGCGTCGACCCACAGATGAGCTTCCAGGTCGACGACGACGTCCTGCGCCACACCCGAGCGGTGGCCGAGCGCGGCCGGGCCGACCATGAAAAGTGGCAGCTCGAGTTCGATGCCTGGGCGCAGGCCAACCCGGCGCGCAAGGAGCTGCTGGACCGCCTCGTTGACCGCAACCTACCGGCCGGGTGGGCCGATGGCCTGCCCGCTTGGGAGCCTGCCGACGGAGGGGTCGCGACACGAAAGGCCTCGGCCGCGGTGCTCGCCAAGCTCGGCGAGGTACTTCCCGAACTGTGGGGTGGCTCGGCGGATCTGGCCGAGAGCAACAACACAACGATCAAGGGGGCGGACTCCTTCGGCCCGGCCGACATCTCCACCGAGACCTGGACGGCCCAGCCGTACGGTCGCACGCTGCATTTCGGTATCCGCGAGCACGCGATGGGATCGATTCTCAACGGTATCGCGCTGCACGGCGGCACCAGGCCGTACGGCGGCACCTTCCTCATCTTCAGCGACTACATGCGCCCGGCGGTGCGTCTGGCCGCCCTGATGCGGCTGCCGGTCGTATACGTGTGGACGCACGACTCGATCGGCCTCGGTGAGGACGGTCCGACCCACCAGCCCGTCGAGCAGCTCGCCTCGCTGCGTGCGATCCCCGGCATGTCCGTTGTGCGACCGGCAGACGCGAATGAGACCGCGCACGCCTGGAAGGCCGTGCTGGAGGACACCGGCGGCCCGGCCGGGCTCGCGCTCACCCGCCAGAACGTGCCGACTCTGGAGGGTACGTCCGCTGAGGGGGTCGCCCGCGGGGCGTACGTGCTCGCCGAGGCCTCCTCGGGCAGCCCCGAGGTCGTGCTGGTCGGCACCGGTTCCGAGGTCCAGCTGGCCGTGGAGGCCAGGACCATCCTCGAGGCCGAAGGGATCGCGACCCGGGTCGTGTCGATGCCGTGCGTCGAGTGGTTCGACCGGCAGGAGCGGACCTACCGGGACGCGGTGCTGCCGCCGGCGGTGCGGGCGCGGGTGGTCGTGGAAGCCGGGGTGGCGCAGCCGTGGCACCGATTCGCCGGCGACGCCGGCGAGGTCGTGTCGCTGGAGCACTTCGGTGCCTCGGCGGACTTCACGACCCTGTTCGAAGAGTTCGGTATCACCACCGAGGCCGTGGTCCAGGCGGCACGGCGCAGCCTGGAGTCCGTGCGGCGGGGATGACTCGCCATCATGCTCACGAGAGGGAACTTCGTTGACGCAGTCGACTTCGACCAAGGTTGACCCTGGTCATTTCTCCGACGCCACCCGTGTCGTCATCGGCGAGGTGGACAGGGTGAGTGCTGCGGTCCAGCCCGCAGCCTGGACACAGGCCGGGGCCTTGCTTCTCAGGGCGCCGAAGGTGTTCACCCTCGGTACCGGACGCAGCGGCCTCGCCTTGCAGATGGCCGCGATGCGTTTCATGCACCTCGGGCTCGCGACCCATGTCGTCGGTGAGGTGACCGCTCCCGCGATCGGCTCGGGTGACGTCCTGGTGGCGGCCTCGGGCTCGGGCACCACGGGCCGCGTCGTGCGCGCCGCGCAGACGGCTTGCGACCGGGGTGCGGACGTGATCGCACTGACCACGGCCGCCGACTCTCCGCTGGCCAAGCTGGCGACCGCGGTGCTCATGGTCCCTGCCGCCGACAAGCAGGACTTCGATGGCACCGCTTCCATCCAGTACGCAGGCAGCCTGTTCGAGCAGTCAGTGCTGCTGATCACGGACGCGCTGTTCCACACGCTCTGGCAGGCAGGCGGCAGCGAAGCCCGTGAGCTGTGGCGTCTGCACGCGAACCTCGAGTGACGAAGCGGCTGTCCCCCGTCCGACACACGTCCCCCCAGGAGCCCGAGATGCAGGCCGCCGACATCGGCACGTTGGAAGCAGTGGCGCTGGCTGCCACCCGTCGCGCCGCGGTGGCCAGCTACGCCTGGGTCGGCCGTAACGACCAGAAGGGGGCCGATGCGGCGGCGACCGCGGCCATGCGGGCTGTGCTCGCCGACGCGCCGGGACGGGGAACCGTCGTCATCGGGGAGGGGGAGAAGGACGACGCCCCGATGCTGTTCAACGGCGAGGTGGTCGGCAACGGTCACGGACCCGATTTCGACATCGCCGTCGACCCGCTTGAGGGGACGTCGTTCTGTGCACGGGATCTGCCCGGGGCGCTGGCAACGATCGCGTTCGGCGCAGCTGGCACGCTGTGGTCGCCAGGGCCCGGCTTCTACATGGACAAGATCGTCGTGCCACCGCGCGCGAAGGATGCCATCGATCTCGATGATCCCCCCGAGCGCACCTTGGCCAAGGTTGCCGAGGCACTGGGCAAGAAGGTCAGTGCCTTGCGCGTCGTCATCATGGACAAGCCGAGGCACAAGGAACTGATCGCGCGCGTGCTGCAAGCGGGTGCGGCAGTGCAGACACCAGCGGGGGGCGACGTCGGTGGGAGCCTGGCGGTATTGATGCCAACCCTCGACATCGACCTCCTCCTCGGAGTCGGAGGCACACCTGAGGGCGTGATGACAGCTGCAGCGGTCCGAGCACTCGGCGGCGGCATGGTGGGTCGTCTGGCTCCGCAGCGCGATGAGGAAGCGGACGCCATCCGCGCAGCAGGCATGTCGCTCGACCGCATCTATGACCGCGACGAACTCGTTTCAGGTGAGGCCTTCTTTGTCGCGACCGGGGTCAACGGCGGGCCCCTGCTCGGCCGGCCGCGCACCGTCGGGGACACAACCATCACCGAGTCACTAGTGATCTCCCGAAACGAGATCCGCCACATCACGCACACCACCTTCGACTGACCCCATCGGTTCGAAGAACACCAAGGAGATTCGGTGACGCTGCACCTGGGCGACCTCCGCGTCCGCGCCCTCGGCGAGTGCCTTTACGACTCACCGTTGTCCGAGATGCGCTCCACCAAGCAGACCTCGCCCCACTACGTCGCGGAAGGCGACCGGGTGCTGCTCGAGGACACCGTCTCGATGCTGGCCGAACACGGTCTCCCGTCGGACCGGGCCCCGAGCTTCGAAGCCGCCGGTCCGCGCCGCAAGATCTACTTCGACCCTGCAGAAGTCGTCGCTGGGGTCGTCACCTGCGGGGGTCTGTGCCCCGGCCTCAACAACGTCATCCGTGGACTCGTCCAAGAACTCGCCGTGCACTACGGGGTCAAGCGCATCCTCGGCTTCCGCAACGGCCTCAGGGGACTGACTGCCGAACACCGCGACGACACCGTCGACCTGACGATGGAGACCGTTCGCAACATCCACACCGTCGGCGGAACCATTCTGGGCAGCTCACGCGGCGGACAGGACCCCGACGAGATGGTCGACAGCCTCGTGTTGCGCGGCGTCGGGATGCTGTTCGTCATCGGTGGCGACGGCGGGATGCGGGCCGCGACCGCCATCAGCACCGCGATCCGAGCGCGCGGCCTCACCATCGCCGTCATCGCCGTCCCTAAGACGATCGACAACGACCTGCCCTTCACCGATCAGTCGTTCGGATTCCAGAGCGCGTTCGCGCGAGCGACGGAATTCATCTCGGCGGTTGCGATCGAGGCAGCCGCCACTCCGAACGGCGTCGGAATCGTCAAGCTGATGGGCCGTCACTCTGGCTTCATAGCCAGCTACGCAGCATTGGCTGCCGGCACCGCCGACATCGTTCTGGTCCCTGAGATCCCGTTCACGCTCGGCGGAAAGGACGGTCTACTGGCCCACATCGAGCAGCACGTACGCACCAAGGGCCATGTGGTGATCGTCCTCGCCGAGGGGGCAGGCCAAGATCTTCTAGCCGACCATGGTCTACGACAGCCGGATTGTGGCGCCACTGATGCGTCGGGCAATCTCAAGCTGGGCAACGTCGCGGATGTGCTCAAGGACCGCATCATCGCCCACCTCACGAGGTCCGGCCGGCCTCCCACGATTCGGTACATCGACCCGAGCTACGCGATCCGCAGCGTCGCTGCCAACGCCTACGACAGTGTCTACTGCCTGCGACTGGCTCATGCAGCGGTCCACGCGGCGATGGCCGGTCGCACCGAGGCCGCCGTCGCGCGTTGGCGCCGGCGCTTTGTGCACGTGCCGCTCTCGCTGATGACCAGCCGACGTAACCAGATCGACCCTGACGGGGACATGTGGATGTCCGTGCTCGAAACCACCTGTCAGCCAGCAGAGTTCGGCCTAGCGCGGGAACGCGTCGAGGTCAGCGCGGGTTCTGCCAACTGAGCCAACTGAGCCAGGCCCACTGTCGTCCGGCGCATGGAAGGCGATCAAGATGTGCAGCGAGGCGTTCGAGAGGCGGTCGACGCTCTCGGTCCAGGTAGTCAAGGGCGGGTTCTCGGCTCCACTGAGCGACCTAGTTCTGGATGTCGTGTTCGAGTGCCTGCACGTACTTGTGCATCCATGTGCTGGTCGGAGCCACCGGACCAGCGCTCGGCGCCCCAGGACCAGCGCCTTCTCCGGGGGAGCCTGGTAGGTCCTGACAAAGTCGCGGACCTGGTCGATGAACTGTGGATCGCTGGTTAACCCGGACGTGTCGATCCGGCAGGGCTGGATCTCGAAGGCTTCCAGTTTCGACCGACTTCGGAGCGCGACAGGTTCTCGGCTGCCATCGATGCCCCGCACTGATCGACTGACGGTGCCGTTACCAGCGCGTCGCATCTGTCGGGGCGTGCTCCAGAGTGGTCCCCCAGCCTCGATCTGCTCGGCCGCGCGTACCTCCCGGTAACTGCCGCGATCGCCCAAGAGACTTGGTGGCGGCTTCACCCTGGCCCAAGACTCGGCGCCGCCGGGCATCCTCATCCACAACCCAGCCACACCCTGCGCGGGGCCTGGTCATGCTGGCGACGCCGCCACCAACACCGACCCGTCAAGCCCACTGCCGCGGCCGCGACCGACACACCTGGCGAACTGCGGCTGGGAATGCAAGGAGAACCCGGGCACCCAGGGCCGGCGGGGTGTGCGCTCAGCGCCGAGTGCAGACCCGGTCCCTCCGAGGAGCCGGGAGCGGCAGGAGGACAAGGCACGGAGTCAGGTCGTCCAGCTCGTTGTCATCGCAGGGCCGGTCCGGAATTCGAGGGCCGGCGACGTCGAGTCATAGTCAGCGGTCGCTCCCGGTGGTGTTCCTCGGCGTGTTCGCGCAGGTGCCCGTCGAGAAGCTGTTCGACCGTGATGAGCCCCACGAGTCGGGTCGGGTCCGTGCGGTCGACGACGGGCGCCGCTGCCACCGCCGCCTGCGCGAACCGGGAGGCGATCGTCCGAAGCGTCTCTCCCACTCCGACGACGAGTGGCGGGACGATCATGATCTCGGCGACCGTGGCCGCGCCCTCGGGTGGGTGGCGAAGCAGCCGACGCGGCACGATCCCGAGGAGGGTCCCGCCGTCGTCGATCACGGGGAAGAGCGGTTGCAGCGGTGCGAGCTGGCCGTCGGGCTCGCCGCCGCGGCGCGGCACCTCTGCGCTGAAGACATCGGCAGGGGGCGGCAGCAGGTCAGCGGCGGCGAGGGTCCACGGCCGGGCGTGCATGACCTCGTCGGCGCGCAGCACCTCGAGCGGGTCGACGTCGTACTCGCACGAGAGGTGGTGGCCGCGGCGGGCGATCTTCTCTGTCAGCACCGAGCGCCGGAGCAACAGCGCCGACGTCCCGTACGCGGCGGCTGAGGCGACCAGCAGCGGTAACAGCATGGGCCAAACGTGGGTCAGCTCCAGGGAGAACACGACGCCCGTCAGCGGTGAGCGCATCACCCCGCCGACGACGGCCGCGAGCCCCACGATCGCCCAGAATCCCGGCGCGGCAGCGGGGAATACGTGACCCTCCAAGGCCCCCAACGACGCCCCGATCATGAAAACGGGTGCCAGTACGCCGCCGGATGTGCCGGAGCCGAGCGAGAGCCCCCAGATCAGGCTCTTCACCGTCAGGATGCCGACGATCAGCCCCATGGTGGCGTGCCCACTGAGCAGCTCGCCAATGACGTCGTAGCCGACGCCCAGGGCGCGGGGTTCGATCAGGCCGCCGATCCCGATGATCAGTCCTCCGATCGCGGGCCACCACATCCAGTGGATCGGCAGCCGCGCGAAGGTGTCCTCGGAGATGTAGACCAGCGCGGTGACGGCGACGGCCAGCAGGCCGCCAAGGACACCGGCGACGACGCAGAAGATCGTCGCGAGCGGCGACACGTTCAGGTCTGCGAAGGCGATGGGGAAGATCGGGCCCTCGCCGAGGAGCGGGACCCGTAGCAGGGTGGCCGCTGCAACGGCGGCGACGACGGGCAGGAAGCTGCGTGGGCGCCATTCGAACAGGAGCACCTCGACGGCCAGCAGCACCGACGCCAGTGGTGAGTTGAAGGTGGCGGCCATGCCGGCCGCGGCGCCGGAGACCATGAGCGCCTTGCGTTCGTCGGCCGACAGGTGCAGGTGCTGGGCGAGGATGGAGCCGATCGCGCCGCCGGTCATGATGATCGGTCCCTCGGCGCCGAACGGGCCGCCGGTACCGATGCTCACCGCGGCCGAGATCGGTTTGAGGACGGCCACCCGCGGCTCGACGGTGCTGCGCCGCATCAGGATCGCCTCGATGGCCTCGGGCATGCCGTGGCCGCGGATCTTCTCGGACCCGAAGCGTGCCATCAGGCCGATCACGAGCCCGCCCGCGACCGGCGCGGCCAGCACCAGCCACGCCGGGTGCGGGTCGGAGCCGGGCCCGACCAGCGAGAAGCCGACGGTCTGGAAGAACACCAGGTGCGTGACCAGGCCGATCAGTCGCAGCAGAGCCCAGGCGGCCACAGCGCCGAGCGCGCCGATCGGCATCGCCAGAACGACGATTAGCAAGACCCGCGGAGTGAGGGCGAAGTCACGCAAGCTGCGGTCAACACGCGCCGGATCTGGGATGGCAGACACCGAAGCATCGTCATTAACTGGCGCGGGGTTGCGCAATCGTCGCCGGCGGTCGGCCCCATAGGAAATCGATATCACCCGGTAAGGGGATACGCCAACGTCACGACGCGGCTCCGTCACAACTCCGGGGCTGGCAGTGGGTGGCGCGGTGATATCCTCCTCCAGGAGGCGCCCTGATCGCCGGGGGTCTGCGCGCCACGGCTGTGCCGGCGGCTCAGATCCTATTGCCAGGCCCTGCTCGAAGCTTCGATCAGACTCACTGCTCGCCGGGCGTGACAGCGGAAGCCGATCCCGGGGGCACCTGGCGTACGCCGGCTTGGAAATCCCCCAGGTGGACGGCCTGCTCGCCTCCGGGCCACCCTGTTCACAGCATCTTGCGCTCACCAGAAGCGTGCTCGAGATTCGCTCGCGCCCACGGACAGCGAGGCACGACCATCCTGCTCATCGAGGAGCCACCCATGCCAGCCAGTTCTGAGCAGCCGCTATCGCTGACCGGACGCGCAATAACGCACCTCGCCGCGGCAAAGGAGACCGCAACAGGTTGTCACGTCCAGACCGTTCACCAAGGCAAGGGGCTTCACCAGCTGTTGATCACGCTCCCCGCCAGCCACCGTCTGGGTGAGCACGAGAATCCCGGCGACGCGACGCTCGTAGTTCTGCTGGGGCGCGTCGTCCTCACCAGCTCGGCTGAGTCCACGACCGGACAGGCAGGCGACCTACTGCTCGTCCCCGGCACCCACCACGACCTACGGGCCATCGAGGATTCAATCGTCTTGTTGACGATCGCACGGAGCCATGAGAACCAGGCACATTCTTGATCAAGGAGCCCGCTCGATAACCGGAACCGGCCTCGCCGATTCGAGCCCGCTTCGTCTTCGAGCCGCTTCGTCAGAGCGATCTTCTGATCCCCCTTTGCCCCAGCCGCCTCGGCCGGGCTAGTTGAATCACCACACAAGGAGCCCGCACTGCGGCGCCTTCGTTCTTCGATCCTGCGCAGTCACCGGCCGCGCCGACGAGGGCGGACCGCACGTCGACGACGCCGACTCGGCGATGCCGCGGCGTGTGGAGGCGCTATGACCTCAGGGAACGCCGCTCCGTGCCCGGGAGCACGAGCCCGTCTAGGTGGCTTGGAGCTCCCACCAATCCTTGCTGTGGAAGGAGCGCGCCAGTTCCCCGATGGCAGAACGCACGGGTTGCGTTCTGGGGTCCCCGTCGCGTCGGGGCGGACCGTGGCAGCAGGGCACGGTAAGCGACTCGCTTGTGGTGTCCCCTCGACTGAGATGGTCCCTGGCGAAACGCGATCAGAATCGCATGCTCGCAGGTCAGAGGCTTGCTTGCTCGGAGACGCGATCCAAAGTAGCATCTCGCCCACCGATTCAACGGGCCTCAACTACGCGAGTCCGACGGCCGCCACCACCGAGATCGAGACGAGCGCCGATGCGTCATACACAGCACGCCGACTACGCGCTGCGTGTCTTGATGTACTTGCGTGTGGCGCCGCAACGTCGCGGCTCTATCGCCGACATCGCGGCGGCCCACCGCGTGTCTCGCAACCATCTCGACAAAGTGGTGCAGCGGATGGCAGCAGCTGACCTGGTCCAGACCAGCCGTGGCCGGGGCGGTGGGGTGCAACTCGTCCGGGATCCATCGAGCATCAGCGTCGGCGAGGTGATCCGAGCGATGGAAGACGATTTCGCAGTCGTCGAGTGCCTCGGTGCGGCACGGTTCTGTCAGATCGCGGGCGTATGCGGTGCCCGGAGTGTGTTCGCGCGCGCCATCGACTCCTACTTCGACGTGCTCGACCGCGCGACGATCGAGGACATCGCTGCCAACGATGACGGCCTTCGCGGGGCCTTGGATCTTCGCGGACGGAGCGGTACCTCGTAACCAACGCACAGACCGTGACCCGACGAGGACCGGTGCCAGCCGCACGACGGGAGGGGGAAGTAGATGGCCATTGACTTCGATCTGACCACTCGCCAACGCCGACTCAAATATGAGGTTCGCGAGTTTGCTCGAGAAATTGTGCGCCCCGCTGCCGAGTATGCCGACCGCCTCGTGGATCCACAGCAGGCGTTCTGCGCCATGAAGCCAGCCTTTGAGCAGGCTCAACGAATGGGTCTGACGACTGGATTCCTGCCGGCCAAGTATGGGGGAGGCGGGCAGTCCAATGTTGACCTCCTGATCGCGACCGAGGAGCTGGCAGCCGGTGACGCTGGGTTCGCTACGACGATCCTCATCAACGGATTGGCTCTGCTACCTCTCGCTTGGTTCGGGACAGAGCAGTTGTGCGAGCGATGGATCGGAACTGCGACCGCTGTCGGGCACGAAGATTTCTTGGCTGGCTGGGTCGTCAGTGAGCGTGGCGGTACAGCAAATTTCGACCATCCCAGCCCGCGAGCAGGAATCCAATTGCTTGCCGAGCACGACCCCGGGGCTGGCGAGTACATTATCAACGGCGAGAAGCATTGGTCCGGCAACGCCGGAGGCTGGGACTTGCAGGGGGCCGATGTCAACATTTGCGTGGTACGTACGGACCGCCGAAAAGGCGGTAAAGAAGGTCTTGCAGTGATCGCCGTCGCGCGCGGAGTGGCAGGAATCGAGTATCGTGTAGTCGATAAGCTCGGGCACCGGACATGTCAGAACGTGACCATGACATTTCATGATGTTCGTGTTCCTGAGGAGAACCTATTCGCCAAGGGGGATGGCGATTTTGTCATCAACCGTGCGTTCACGTGGTCTGGTCCGGTCGCGGCGATAGCTGCCCTCGGTGTAGCCCGTGCGGCATATGAGTTCACGCTCAAATGGAGCCGCAGCTACACCGGCGGCGGCTCGACACCGATCATTGATCATCAGGCCGTCGGGCACCTCGTTGCCGACGTCGCCGCTCGAATCGAGGCTGCTCGGTCAATGTGCTGGCGGACGGCGCATTATCTTGACAAGCACGGCGACGCTGGCCACGCGCTTGGGGCGATGAACAAGGTCTACTGCACTGAACTCATGCAGCAGGTCGTCGGCGATTGCATGCGGGTAGTGGGAGTAAATGCACTCGACAAGCGGTTCGGTCTCGAAAAAATGTACCGAGATGCCGTTGGGTTCCCACTATACGACGGCGGCAACGTCGGCATGCAGCGACGTCGAGCATGGGGAGTAATTGCCGACCCTGCTTTCACGGCAGACCTGATCGTTGATGGCGAATTCATCGAGTTCACTAAGTCTATGGAAGGGTACGGCGCAGCCCCAGACACTGCCTAGCGATCGACCGGGGTATTTGACCGAACGGTGGCGCGACGCAAAGGAGCATTGCAGTGCAGAGCAGCACGGTGTCAGGAGTTGATCAGACCGGTGTCGTCATGCGCCCTAGACGCGCCAACACCCTCAGTGCGTGGAAACACTTCATCAACGGAAACGACGAGGCCGCGGAGTCGTTCGTGCCACAGCATATCCTAGATTCGTGGCGCCGATGTCGTGACGTACACAACGTCGACCCGGTGCGTCCGCTGGCGCCGGTCACAGCATCAGCCTGCTCGACCCGCTATCGCGGTGTATATGCCCACCTCGGCGGGATTGCCTCGGCGGTGGCGCGTGAGGTTGGTGATTGCGTCGCCACAGTGACGGACGGCCACGGCCAGATCCTCGCAGTGTGGAGCGATGCCCGACTCCGTCGAGAAGCCAACGACAGCAACCTGGAGCCTGAGTTCTCCTGGACCGAGGCGATCGCTGGGACCAATGGGATGGGAATGGCGCTGATCTTGCAGGGCATCGTCGCCGTCCGAGGTCCGGAACACTGGCGCGCGGACATGCACGATTGGAACTGCCTCGGTGCGGCCGTCACCGATCCGGTCCTGGGTGAGCCCGCCGCGGCGCTGAACATCTCGAGTCGGTCCGAGGAAACGATAACGACGGTCGCGCACCGGCTGCGCGAGGAGCTCGCCGCGGCCCGCGAGCACTTGGCACGCCGGGCAGAACGGGATGCGGCGACGGTGAGGAGGGCATGTGCCAGGGCTGTAGTTCGCGGGTCCAACGTCGTCATTGGACTCGACCTGGCCGGTGCAGTCGTCGCCGGCTGCAATGAGCTCCGACGCCGGAGCGGTGCCGCTGAAGAGCCGTTGCAGGCATTGCGCGCGATGGCGCGGGAGGGACTTGCCGGGGCGACTGCCAATCCTGACTGGCGAACCAACCTCGTGACGGGAGCCCCGCTCCCGCTTGCGGGCGAGTCGTTCGTGATGCAGTTGATCGAAGGCGCAGATGGGCCGGCCGGCTGGATGCTTACCAGGTCGTCGGATCGAGCCGCGATGTCCGCCGCACCCGTCGAGCAGCCTGCAGAGCGAGCAACGCGGGTAGCGGCGGAGGCTGATCGGTGCGTGCTGCTGCTGGCCCCACACGAAATCCGGTTCGCGGAGGCTCAGGGACACGCAGTGTGGCTGGTCACGGACCGCGGCAGGTTGCGCGCGCTAACACGTGGAATCGACAACGTCGAGCGTCAGCTCGCCGTGCATGGCTTCCTCCGAGTACATCGCAGCTTCTTGGTCAATCCGGACCGAGTGCAACGTATCGATCAGAAGGGTAACGGTGTCATCGCCCTGAGCACCGACCCGGGTCGAGCTGAGGACATTCCCGTCTCGCGCCGGAGCATCCCAGCTGTCCGGCAGTTGCTCGGTCTTGACTCGGTTGCCCGGGGGTAGGAGGTGAGTCTGTCGGCCGATTTGTGGAGGGTTGCGTGACCGATGCTGCGAGGGATCACACCACCTCCGTGCAGCGGTTGCCGAACGTGGCCGCCCGCCTTCTGTCGTGGCAGTCCGGGCCGATTCGGAAGGGCCCGCGGCGGAGGCCGGCGACCGGGCTCCGTCATTCGTGACACCACGCCGCTATCCGTTGCGATGACCTTCCACCGTCCCTTGCCAGTTGGCATGCTGCCCAGGTGCTCAGCGGCTCGGCAGTCGGGCCCGGGCACATCCGTCCGAGGCAGGCGGTGGCGTCTGCCTGCTGAGGCATCCCAGCGCTCCCGTCTGGGTCCGCTGTCGAAATTTCGATGAGGGGTTGTTTCAACAATGGCGTTCGACTTCACACTCACCGCCGAGCAGCAAAAGATTCAGGCCGGCGCCCGCGAGTTCGCGCTGGAGGTCCTGGGCCCGATCACGGCAGCCGCAGACGAGGAGCCCGACCCGCTCAAGGGGTTCCAGCTCATGAAGCCTGCCTACGAGGAGGCCGTGAAGCGTGGGATGGCGTACGGGATGATGCCGAAGGAGTACGGCGGCGGGGGACTCAGCAACGTCGACTTTCTGATCGCGGCCGAGGAGATTCAAGCGGTCGACCCGGGATTCGGAACGACCCTTCTCGTCAACGGTCTCGGCCTGATGCCGGTGTGGTACTACGGGACGGAAGACCAGAAGCAGCGCTTCATTACTCGCGCCACGACCGACACCTCGGGCGACTTCATCGTCGGTTACGCCGCCAGCGAGCCGCCTGGATCGCCCGGCGGCACTGCCAACTTCGATGCCCCGGCCGCTGGCGGCGCCGGAATCGCTGTGACGGCCGTCCGCGACGGCAATGAATACATCCTCAACGGGCGCAAGTACTGGCCCTGCAATGTCGCGGGTTGGGACGGGCAGGGCGCCAACCTGAACCTCGTGGTGGTGCGGACCGACACGAATGCAGGTGGCACGTCCGGCCTGTCGGCAGTCATCGTCGAGCGTGGCACCGCCGGGGTCACCTACAACATGATCAGCAGTGCTGGTCAGCGCAGCGCGCAGAACGCGGAGATCATCTTCGACAATGCTCGGATTCCGGCGGAGAATCTGATCGAAGGTACGGCTGGCAATGCGGACTTTTTGATCAACCGCAACTTTGCTTGGTCGGGACCGGTCGCGGGCATCGGCGCCGTCGCTATCGCAAGGTCGGCCTACGAGGCGGCCCTCGACTTTGCGAAGACCTACACCGCGGGCGGCGCGCAGCCCATCATCAACTTCCAGTATCCCGGCTACGTCCTCGGTGACGTCGCGGCCAAGATCGACGCGGCGCGTACGTACTGCTTCAAGACCGCTCACTACTTGGACACACACGGCTACCACGGCGAGCTGATCGGTGCCCAGAACAAGGTCTTCAGCACCGAACTGATGTTCGACTGTGTGTACAAGTGTATGCAGGTCGTCGGCGTCAACTCGCTGGACAAGAAGTACTCCTTCCACCGCTGGCTGCGTGAGGCCGCTGTCTTCCCGCTTTACGATGCGGGCAACTTCGGCATGCAGCGTCGTCGCGTCCACGGTGTGATGGCCGACCCGTCCTTCGACCCCCGAGCGGTGATGAACCACGAGTTCGTCCCGTTCACGAAGGAGATGGAGGGGATCGGGACTGTGCCTGGGCCGACGCGCTGACCCCGCGCCGCTAGGCATTCCAGGCGGGGCGGGTGGGCCTAGCCGCTCCGCTCCGCCTGCCCGCCCCCGCCGCCCGCGATCGCGTGGCCCAGTCCCGGCTGCTCGCCATGGGTCCTCGGCCTAGCAATGCAGAAGTTCTGCGCGATGTGCCGCCTCGAACAAGGAAGGTCGACTGGTGGAACTGATACCAGGCGGATCCCTGAAAACCGCCACACCGCAAGAAGGGCGCGAGCTCGCGTTCAAGATGGCACGACTCGTCATCAAATCAACGCAGCCAAACGCCGAGATCCGCCAACGTCTACGCGACGTGTATGCGAATGATGCTGTGATGCTCTTGCAGGTCGCCCATGTCGTCGCCGCGGAATTTGCCACGGTGGCGGCCGCCAATGACTATTGGCGACACGCCGACGACGAAGAATGAGGGGTTCCTCGATGAAGATCTTCCGCCCGCAGCTCGAGGCCACCGCGCACTGCGACCTCCCCTGCGGCGTCTACGACCCCGCCCAGGCACGGATCGAGGCCGAGTCGGTCAAGGCGATCCAGGAGAAGTACCAGGGCAACGACGACGTCTCCTTCCGCGCCCGCGCCATCGAGATCAAGGAGCAGCGCTCCGACCTCGTCAAGCACCACCTGTGGGTGCTGTGGACCGACTACTTCAAGCCCCCGCACTTCGAGAAGTACCCCGAGCTCCACGAGCTGTTCAACAAGGCCACCAAGGCCGCCGGTGCCTCGGGCACCAAGGGCTCCAACGACCCCAAGACGGGCCAGGAGCTGCTCGACTACATCGCCCAGATCGACAAGATCTTCTGGGAGACCAAAAAGGTCTGAGGGGCGCCGGGGCTCTCGGTGTGGCGTCGGCGGAGATCAGAAGCGCCACGGTGACGCAGGCCCCATGACCGTCGTCCGTCATCGATTTTGGTGGTGGAGGCGTCGCTCAATCGCCGCAGGTCCGCGTGGCGATCGGTTATGACATGGGCGCGTCGGTCGCGATGAACTCCGTCGCGGTCATCGGTGTCGACGACGCCGCCTTCGCCGGCGCGAACCTCGCTGGCGTCACGACGATCATCGCCGGCGACCTGGACCGCGCCAGGCTCGAGAAGGTGAAGGGCTTCGGCACGACCGACACCTTCAACTCTCGTGGGGTCGACCCCTCGAGCGACCAAGGCGCTCCCTGGCGGCCCACGGCGCCGACCCTCGTCATCGACGCCGTGGGCCGCCTGAACCCGCCGAACGGCGTTTACGCCCGCGACCCCGCCAGCACTGCTGTCCTGTTTGGCGTGCCCACCCCTGAGATGGAGTTCGAGGTCCCGATGATCGATATTTTCGGCCGTGGTGGGGCGCGCAGGTGGTCGTGGTACGGCGACGGCCTGCCCTCGCGCGACTCCCCGGCCTACATCGATCAGTGCCCGCAGGGCTGGCTCCCCCTCGACGAGTTCGTGTCTGAGGAGATCAACCTCGACGTAGTCGAGTCGTTCTACAGGATGGAGCGCGACGAGAGCCTGCGCTCGGTGGTGGTGATCTGATGGTGCTTCCTGAAAGCCAGCCCACGGGGCCGATCGACCAAGTCGTGACGTCGGGGACGTTCTCCCTCGATGGGGGTACGTGGGCGGTCATGAACAACGTGTGGATCATCGGTGACGAGAAGGAGGTCATTGTCATTGACGCCTCGCACGATGTGGAGACGATCGCGGAAGGGATCGCGGATCGCCGTGTCGTGGCGGTCATATGCACTCATGGTCACAACGACCATGTCAATCAGGGCCCAGCGCTCGCGGACAGGTTCGACGCACCGATCCTGCTCAACTTGGCCGAGGCGCCTCTGTGGATGATGACGCACCCTGACCGCAAGCCCGATCGAGAGCTATCGGACGGCGACGTATTCCGGGTCGGAGGTATTTCCCTGCGCGCTATTGTTACCCCAGGTCATTCTCCTGGCTCCACCTGCTTGTATGCCCAGGACCTGGGCACCGTCTTCTCCGGCGACACGCTGTTCAAGGGCGGGCCCGGCGTGACCGGACGCTCATTCTCGTCATTCGACTCGATCATTGACTCGATCAGCGACCGACTGTTGACGCTGCCGGGTGACACCGTCGTCCGGACCGGCCACGGTGTGTCGACGACTGTTGGCACTGAACTACCGCACCTCGGGGACTGGATCCTGCGAGGTCGAGGAACGCCGGGCCTGCGGCGAAGGTGAAGCCGCCGCAGGTCCGGATCCACCCCGTCGCGCGCGACAAGTCGGTCATAGCTATTGGGACAAGCCAGAGGGGGCCGCAATGAGGCGGGAGCGATGTGTCCAGCAAGGGTAATCCGGCCGACCGGCGCCGTGCGTTCGAGCTGATCGAGCGGGCGGTGGCCGACCTGG
>NZ_BEGX01000021.1:22290-47837 GCF_002583555.1 Pseudonocardia sp. N23 | reverse complement strand
GGTGGCGGGGTAGCGGACCTCGCCGGGTTTGACCATGTTGGTGGAGAAGAACAGCGCGTGCGGGATCGTGCCTGCGGCGATCTCCGAGGCGCGCACGACGGCGGCGTAGCGGGCGATGCCCGCCCCGGTGGAGGAGCCGTTGTGTTCGCGGCCGTCACCGTCGAGTGCGGTGGCCGCTCCCCAGTTCGCGGCCAGCCCTGCGCTGGTCTTCTTGGTGACCCACAGGTTGACCACCGTGTCGGTGCTCGGGTCGGCGATCGCGACGTGGCCGTCGGAGCCGGGTGGGATCTTCAGGTTGGCCGGGACCGGCACCTTCAGCCCGGCCAGTGGGTTGCCGCCCCAGTTCTGCGACAGCGGCACCGTCGAGCGTGGGGTGGAGGCGCTGATCTGGTCGGGGTTGACCAGCGCGACGCCGAACTCGCCGGTGTTGAGGATGTGATCGCCCGAGGCCAGCGCGGCGGCCATCGCGGCGGACTGCGGGTCCAGCCGGGCACCGGTGGGGATCGGGTTCCACAACCAGTCGGCCTTGCCGAAGTACGGCCGGTCCCCGACCGGGCACGAGCTCCCCGCCCCGACACCACCGGCCCCACTACCTGTACTGCCGCCACCGGCATTGCCGCCACCGGTTCCGGTGCCGCAGGTGGCGGTGAATGTGGGGGTGCCGACCCCGGCGGCGGCGAGGCTCGCGCGTAGCCGCGCCGCGGCGTCGTCGCCGGCGTGGGTGAGCGCGGCGTAGAGGTCGGAGGCGGTCTGGCGCCACCCGCACCCGGCCGCCGTGGTGATGGTGGTGGCGGTCGGGCCGGTGGCGGTCGGGGAGGCGAGTAGGACCGGCGGGGTGGTGAGCAGGGGGCCGGTGAGGGTCGAGGCGGCGATCACCGCGGCCGCGGCCAGCGCGGACACACCCACCGCTACCGCCCCGGGCCGGTGGTGAATCCCCGGGGGGTGGGGAAGTCCCAGGTGAACGCGTCGGCCACGAGTGCGGCGAGCTCACGGGCCGCGGCGCGGGTGCGGGGACGTAGCGCGTCGAGGTAGATCTGGCCGCCCTCGGTCAGATGCGGGTCACGCGGGATCTCCACGACCGCGCGGCAGCGGTTCTCGAAGTGTGAGCGCAACGCGGCTGGGTCGACGCTGTGGGCGCGACGGTCGCAGCTCAGCACGATGACCGCGTCGGCGACCAGCTCGTCGAACCCGTGCGCGACCAGCGAATCGAGGGTCTTGTCGATGTGCCCGGCGGCGTCGATGGTCGGGGCGCCGGTGACGATGAGGCTGCGCGTGCTCTCCAGCGCGCCGGTCATCGCCGAGTGGATGAGTCCGGTGCCCGAGTCGGTGATGACGATGTTGAAGAACCGCACCAGCAGCGCCAGGACGCGGCGGTACTCGTCGCGGTTGAACGCCTCGGACTTCGCCGCGTCCTGATCTGAGGCCAGCAGCTGCAGCCGGCCGGCGTTGTTGACGAACCGGGCGACGTCGGTGAACGAGACGAGTTGGTCGAGGTCAGGGCGGTCGAGTAGCTGGCGAACGGTCGCAGTGGCCGGGTGGCCCAGTAGGCGGTCGGCGAGGTTTCCGGCGTCGGGGTTGGCGTCCATCGCGATGACCCGGTCGGCGCGGTGCTCGGCCAGGGTCAGACCCAGCAACGCCGAGGTGGTGGTCTTCCCGACCCCACCCTTGGTGCTGGCCACGGTGACGGTGTGCCAGCCGCCCAGCGGGGTGCGGATCCGGTCGAGGTAGTCACGTTCGGCCAGCTCACGGGCGGAGGCGCCCGGGTTGACCCGGCCACCGGACAGCGAATACAGCCACCCGCGCACCCCGCGGCGGGGTGGCGGTGCGGCGGCGAGTTGCGCGCGCAGGTAGGTGTCGAACCCGACCGGGAGCGTGGGCGCCTGCGCGTTGGCCGCCGCAACCGGGTCGACCACGGACCCACCACCAGCCGGCACAGACACAGCCGGACCAGGTGCGGGTACCCGGGCAGGTGCGGGTGGACGGGCAGGTGCGGGTTCCCGGGCAGGCTGCGCGACCGTGACGACGGCGGGCAGCGTCGGCGGCCGCGGCGCGCTCAGCTCAGCCGCCGCAGCCCGCGCCCCTGCCTCGCCGCCGGTACCGACGTCGGGCTCTGTGTCCGCACCAGGCCCAGAGCCGGTGCCCGAGCCAGAGCCGGAGCCGGGGTCAGGACCATGTGTGGGGTCGGGCAGTCCGGCCGTGACCTGCTCTGCGGCGGAAGGCGTTGCCCGGACCGGGCGAAGCGCGATGACAGTGGCCTGCGCCGGATCCGGCCCCGATTCGGGCGGTGAGCTGGCGGGGGCGGTCTGCTCACCAGGAGCAGCAGGTTCAGGCGCTGGATGGGTTGCGGCCCCGGGCGGGGATGCCGGAACACCCACCACCGTCGGCAGCGGGGTCAACGGCGGCTCCGACGGCGATCCGGTCGGCGGCACTGCCGACGGTTCTGACGACGGCTCGGGCGGCGGTGGGGTCGACGGCTCGGGCGGCGGCGCGGTCGGTGTGGAACCGGCCGGGGTCGGGGCCGTGGGGGTGAGGGTCACCGTGCTCGTGGGCGCGTCGAGGGTGAAACGCCACGGCATCAGAGACGGGTCCTCAATCCAGGACGCGGACGTATCGGTCATTGCTGAGTGCCTCCGTGACGGCCTGGGCTTTCCTCACGTGGGGACGCAGTGGGCTGCAACGCCAGATCGACTTTCAGTTCGCCGGTGGCCAGCCGGACCACAGGCGGGGCCAGGCGGGTCCATGACGAGTCACCCGCAGCCCAGCCCGCCGCACTCGGTGGCGGGCAGCACGACATCGTCGCCGGGTCGGCGTCGGTGGCAGACGCGAGGATGTCGGGACGCGGACAGACGCGGTGGAAGCTCAGCACCCGCGCGGTGACCTCGACGATCAGACCACCACACTCGGTGCGCAGGGTCCGCCCCGGAAGGACCAGCTCCACACGCTGCCTGCCCGCGCCCGCCCACCCCAGGGTGGTGCCCCTGGGGTCTCGCAGCAGGGTCCGAAGGACCTGGGCGCGACGAGTCGGATCGTCTTCGTCCCAGGACAGGAACTCTGCAACGAACCGGGCGGCGAAGGCGGCTCCCTCGCCCTCACCGACCGGAGCCACAACCGCGTCACGCCCACCCTCACCGATCGGACCAGCGGCAGGACCAACGGCAGGACCAGGGTCTGATGCGGCACCGGCAGTCGGGATCGGAATGGTCGCGAGGCCGCGACGGAGCCCGCGCCGGGGGCTACGCCGAGCACGCCCTGCCAGGGCGAATGCTGCCGCCACCCCGCCAGATGCGGGCGGGGGCGCCAACGGCACCCTGGCGGGGCCGGGCCGCGCAGGCGGGGCGGGCGGGATCGATCGGACCGCGGGAGCGGTCGCGTCGGGCAGCCACAGCTCCGCGCCACCGGACTCGACGAACCGGGCGCCCCCGTGCATCGGAGTGATCGGACCCCCGCCCTGCCCGGCGCCGAACAAGCCCCGCAACGACTGTGCCCCAGCCGGGGCCGGTACCCCGCGAGCTCCTGTCACCAGCCCAGCAGGTCGCAGCCCCGCCGACACAGGCCCGGGGACAGGGACATGTCCAGGCCCCGAGGGTCCCGGACGCGGCACAGCCGCCGACCCGGCCTCGCCGGGGACACGGTTCCCGGGAACCGGGACCACCCGCGGAGGCTGCGGCAACGTCGAAGGAGGCAACGTCGAAGGAGGCGGCGCCGGCGGCCGCGGCGGTGCTGGCGGCGGCGGTGGCGGGGGGAGTTCGAGCCGCGACTCCGACGGCGGCAGTAGCGGCTGCTTCGGCGGGGCCAGCGGCTGTGGCGGCGGCGGGGTGGCAGTGGGGTTCGGAGGAGGACTGACACCGGGGGCTACCTGCCACGCAGGGCTGGCGCCGCCGCGCTGGCTACTGCCCCGACCCCGACCCACGACCACCATCCTGCTTCCGCACACCTGCTCGACGGAATCTCCGCCGGGCGAGACAGTAGCCTAGAGATTAAACTTGTGTCGACTGTGATGCCATATTGAAGAAGCGCTACGGAGTGTTGTTTCTAGCTACGGACCGGATCTGTCTGTACGGTGTGATCACAGTGGCGAGCCCGGGTACGTGCCGAGTGAGGCTGGGCGCAGGCGCCGCTATACGGTGCGCGCTGGTGAGTTCGTTGCGAGACGAGCCGTGTGGTGCGGGCGCCGGGTCCCCCGGTGACAGATGCTCGGAGAGGAGCGGGGATGGGGCTGACCTTCGCGGACCGGCTGAACGTGGTGTTCGACGCCTATCGGCAGCCACCCAATGAGGTGGGGGAACGTCGTCCGTGGACGAGTGGGCAGGTCGTGCGCGCGATGGCGCATCTGGAGGGGCGTCCGGCCATCACCGTCGGGCACCTGCACCTGCTGCGTAAGGGGGAACGGGGCAATCCCTCCGGGTCGGTCGTGGCCAGCCTGGCGCGCGCGTTCGAGTACCTGTCTCGGACCGAGCCCGAGCCTGGGCAGGCCTCAGCACTGCTGGCCTACCTGCTGCTGGACCCCGACAACGGCAGCGCTGATGAGAAGGACACCGTCGCGGGCATCCACGCCCAGCTCAAAGACGTGATCGCCGCCCACGAGGGCCGCCCGCGTGAGCTCGCGATCAGGGCCCGCCTGGGGGATCTGCAGGACGAGGAGTCGCTGCAGGCGGTCGAGGAGTTCATCGGGCAGCTGGAGGCGAAGGAGAAGACCCGCCGCGGCATCCTGCGGCGCGGCAAGTGAGCGGGCGCCCCGGCCCCGGGTGGATCCCGGGTGAGGTGAGGTGAGTACCGCTGCTGGCACCGCGGTCGACACGGCCGTCAAGGTCCTCGCGGTGCTGCTCTGGCTCGCGGTGCTGGTCGGCTCGAGACGCGGGACCCGGCTGCGCACCGTGGCGTGGATCGGGGTGCTGGCCGCGGGAATGACGCTGCGGATCGCCGCGCTCGGCGCGACCCTGGACATGCTCACCGGCCGGCTCGGGCTCAGTGTGCTGATCTCGAACCTGCTGCTGATCACCGGGTCGGCTCTGCTGGCCTGTACACAGCTGCGGGTGCGGTGCCGGCCCCGGCTGGCCGGTGCCGGTGCCGGTGCGGTCGCGGTAGCTGGATGGGTCGTCGGTGTCTGGGCAGGGCCGGCCAGCGTTGTCCCGCAAGGGTTCCTCCCGATGCTGGGGCGCACCGGTGTGCTGGTCTCGCTGCTGGGGTTCTACCTGTACTTCGTCGTCGCCGCCGTGGTGCTGGCCCAGGCCAGCACCACGACGCTGCGCGGCCTGGCCCCGGGAACCCTGCGCCGCGACCTCACCGCGATCATCGCCCTCGCCGGCGCGGTCCTGGCCTGGGCACTTACCGGTGTCGTGCTCGTGGTGGTGGCGCTGGTGCGCGGCGGCGGGCTCAACCCGGCACTGTTCACCGTGCTCGAAGGCGGTCTCGCGCTGCTCGTCGCGGCCGGTCTGGCCGTCGGGGCCGGTCCGCTGCTGCGTGGGCGCGGGGAAGACCCCGCCCTGCTGCACCAGCAGGTCCGCGAGCTGCACCGATGGCTGTTCGAACGCACCCCCACCCCCACCCCCACCCTCACCGGGACCGGCATCGGCACCGGGGCTCAGACTGGGACGGGTGGGGGTGGGCCGGCGGACATGTTCGTGGCCGTCGTGGAGATCCGCGACCGGATGTGGCTGGTCCAGCGCTGGGTGCGGCCCGCCGACGCCGACCGTGCGGTGCGCATGGGGCGCCAGCTCGGGTTGGGCTCCAGCGGTGCCCGCGCGTTCGCCACCGCGGTGTGTCTGGAGATCGGAGTCGCCGGGATGGTCGCCGACGACCCGACCGAGAACCTCAGCGCGGATCTCGGCGCCCTCGGCGGCGCCGCGACCGAAGAGCAAGAAGTCATCTGGCTCGCCCAGGTCCACCGCGCCCGCGCCCAGGGACACACCGTCGCCGCCGCTGCCGACATCTTCTACCGCGACGACCGGACTGCCCCGCACTCCCGCGCCACACCCACTGACGCCCACGCCTAGTAGCCAGGAGAGCCCTCGTGAGCAGCACCGTCGAGCAGTACCCCGGCCCGGGCGAACGACAGACCGCAGAGCCCGACCAGTCCGACCAGCAGATGCTGGCGCGCTGTCAGCGCCGGCTGCGCCGGGTGCTCCCCGAGCTGCCCGACACCCTCGAGGAGCTACGGCTGCAGATGCAGACGGTCCGCGGCCGCGACATCGAGGTCCAGATCAGCGACCCCAGCATCGCCGGGCTCCCCGCGGGGCTGTGGAGCCCCCGACCTGCCGTGGCAGGCCGGGCCGCCTACGACCTGATCTGGGTCGATCGGCGTACCAGCCCGTTCGCGCGCACCGTGGTCGCCTGTCACGAGTTCGGTCACATGATCTGCGAGCACCAGCTTCACGGCGCCCCGGCGAACCCCCAACCACTCACCGAGCTCGCCCACGGGCTACGCCTGACCCCGGCCACCATCACCACCCTCATCGGGCGCTGCGGGGAACCGTTCCAACCCGGCTCACCGGAGTGGCGCTGCGAACGCGAGGCCGAGCTGACCGGCCGCATCCTCGCCCAGCACATCCTCGACCCCGACCGCGACCGCCGCCGCGGCATCCTGGGCGCGCGCCGCGGCCGCAGATCACACCACCGAGCCCTTTCCAACTTGGTCGGGAGGAGCGGGCTCCGCGTGGGTTGAAGCAGCGCGGCCAGGACGGGCACGTCGTCGTCAGGTCGTTGGGAGGAAATCACATCCGCCGGTGGGGGAGTCGCCGGCCAGCCGCGCTCGGGTCCATGTGATGAGTTGGGGGATGAGGGGCGAGTCGGCGGTGACGAGTCCGACGTGGTCCTCGCCGGGCACGGTCAGATAGTCGACTTCTTGCCCGGCGTCGCACAGCGACCTGACGTAGTCGAGCTGGACCGCGGGAACCACGAGCGGGTCGGTCAGCCCTTGGGCGAGCAGCAGGGGTGCGTCGATGTGCAGCCGTGGGGTGTTCTGCTGAAGCCGTGCCAGCATCGGCCCGCTGACGAGCGGTCGGGAGAACACGTCCCGGTCGTTGCCGATGGCGAGCGCCTCGACGACCGACACCAGGGTGCGGGGGTCGGCGAGGCAGCGTTCGGAGAGCTCACGCATCAGGGTCTGCGCGGAGGGATCGACGTAGTCGCCGTCGCGGACGTCGTCATAGGCGGCGTCGTAGCCGGCGAGTGCGAAGGCGGCGAACAGGATGCCGCCGGTGACGGTGGGGAGGTTCGCGACGAGCCCTTCCAGGTCGCTGGCCGGGGCGAGCGCGGCGACACCGACGACGTCCAGCTCGGGCGCGTAGATGCTCGCGAGCCCGCCGGCCCACAGGGCTGCGTGACCGCCTTGCGAGTGGCCCCACACGACGGTCTGATCGGAGAGTGTGAGGGTCCTCAGCTGGTGGGCGGCTCGGATCGAGTCGAGCGCCGAGCGGCCCTCGCCCTGACCGATCAGGTACGGGTGCGGTCCCTCGGTGCCCAGGCCCACGTAGTCGGTGGCGACCATCGCCCAGCCGTGCGCGACGACCTCGCCGGCGGTGAACATCGCCCCGGCCACCAGCGGATCGGCGAGCATGCTCGGCGCGCAGTTCTGCGCGAACCCGGTAGTGCCGTGGGTCCAGGCGATCAGGGGGAGCGGGCCGGACGGCAGCTCGCGCGGTGCAATCACCAGCGCGCTGGCCAGTGCGGGCTGCCCGTCGTCCTTGGTGGTCGTATAGAGGATGCGCCAGGCCTGTGAGTCAGCGGGAATCGCCCGGGTGAACGGCTCCGCGCGCAGTAGGACACCCGGCTCGGACGGCACGATCGTGGGCGAGGCGTAGAAGTCGTCCGGATCCGGTGCGCCCTGATGAAGCCGGACGCTGGCCACTCCGATCACCAGCACCAGGACCAGGGTCACGAGTGCGCCCAAGAACCGCGCCGAGCGCGCGAACCAGCCCTGCTCCGCCGGCGCGTCGTCGGCCGCGTCCTTGTGGTGGAACCGAGCGAGTGCGTCCCACACCAGGTGCACGCCCAGGATGATCGTCCAGCCGCCGAAGGCCACCGCAGTGACCAGCAGGGTGACGTCCGGCCAGGCCAGTGCGATCGTCCCAGCCAGGACCGCCGTTGCCGCCAGCACCAGGCTCGTTGCCCGGCCCTGCGCAGCCGCGCGGGATGCAGCGGCCGCGCGCAGGACTCCGATCACGATCAGCGTGACCGCGACGATGACTGCCAGCGCACTCGTCGTGAAGCCCCGGAAGGCGAACACCACAATCCCTGCGGTGACCAGGGCCGCAGCAGCGATGAGCGACGGCCAGGCGACGTGTGGGTGCACCAGCTGCGCGAGGCCGTTCACGAGAAGGGTCAACCCGATCACCAGCACGAACAGGTTGATCGAGGTCAACGGCCGCACGATCAGCCACAGGCCCAGCGCCACCGCGGCGAGGCCGACGAGCAGACGCACCCACCACGGCAGCCGGTCGGTCAGACGGCGCAGCCGCTGCCCAAGCCCACCTTCGGCATCGCTCACTCGCTCGCTCCCCACCGCATGATCAGTCGGCCCATCCTGGCCCAACCCCACACCCCGCCGATAGGACGACATCAACCAGGAGTGCGCTCGCCCGGCAGTCAGTCGATCTTGATCCGCCAACTGACCCACGAACCTGTGTGACCCGCCCCCGGCATGTCCCTGGCTCTCCCTGCATCGGGCTCGCCGAGCGGGGGGCGTCTCTACGGGGTTGTGAAGCGGCTGCGGCCCGCCGACCGCGGTGACAACACCCCCCCAGATCATCAACAGGGGCAACGTGTCATACCGTGGCCGGTGGCCTGCAAGCCCTTACTGGGCTTGATCAAGACGGTAACGGGGTGATCCGCTCGTCGGCCCTCCATCTCGTCATCTGCAGCCCCATGGGCGCAGCTCGCCGCCGACGGCCAACCCCACCCTTGGCCGTGGTCCACTTACCGCTTGTGTAGGTTCTGGGCGAGGCCGCCGTCACCAAACGTATGTTTGACGGCCGCATCAGCTGCGCGACATCAGCTGCGCGACGACACGGGGCCCGCGACAGCCGCAGCTCAGCCCTCAGTACGGGCTGCGTCCGCTACCGCCGCACGTCAGACAAATCTGGCCAACGATGCCGCGCGTGATGCCAGTTCCGGCGCAGGATCGACACGTGCGGCTCAGGTTCGACGGAGGGCTATCGCCCCCGCCGCGGAACAGAAGTACGACGATCCCGACGGGAACGGCCAGGACGACCAGGATAAAGACATATCTAAACCAGTCAAGAAACCAGTTCCACCAGGCTGGTAGCTCAGATGTCATCTCCGCCTCCGCTTGTCAGGCCAGCGCGCGATGCGACGTTATTTGTCGTGTTCATACGATTGCTCCCTACTCGGCGCGGTGCTGACGGTGGCCGGGAGCGCGGGCCTTTGGAGTTCGCGGCCGGGAAGTCGCATGCTGCCGTCCTAGGGCATGGGCACCGATTCATACATCTTCACCGCGCCAGGGTCTAGCTCGACGAACATGCACTTTGTGATCCCATACACCGACAGTGCGACTCCGGCTTTCTCCACGGCCTTCTTCGCCGCGTCGCGTGCCGCCGCCTCATCGAGACCATTCGAGACAGCGTCCTCGTACGCCTTGGCTCCGACTTCCTCCTTGAGGCAGTCGAGCGGTGAAAGACCTCCTGGGACCGTGCCATCACGAACGCAGCGGTTGCTCCCGTAGGGCACGTAGTCGCCAAGTATGTCGCACCGCTGCTGAGCGGTCAGCAGCGCACCGGCGCCTGGTGTCGCGACCGAGCCCAGCCGCATCGACTGCGACGTAACGATACTCGCCGTCTGGAATCCGACAATTCCGTCAGCGCCGAGATGGTTGCGGCCCTGCACGTCGAGGACGGCCACCCTCGTGGAAGCACCGAATATTCCATCAACCGTGAGGCTGTATCCAGGGTTGATGACGTTCAGATCGTTCTGCAACTGCTCCACGCACGGGCCGGTCGAATGACCCTCGCTCAGGACAGGACATCCCGTAAAGCTGCCTCCGCCCGGGTCCGCATTGGCCAGCGGAGGACTCGTCAACAAGGCTGTGGCCGACAAAGCTACTGCTGCACACGACATGCGCAACCGCATATTCGCCTCCATTAGAAGTGACACCACTGACGGAACGCGCGTCAGGCCAAGGCCCGGTCGCCCTTGTGAACGCCCTTCGTGGTCGCTCCGGTCCGGCAGGGCCTCAATCATGAAACGAGACGACAGTCCCGTACAGGGGTCTTTTGCTGCGAATCGTGCGAGCCTCCAGGGCCAGCTCGCGGCGCTGTGACCAGGTCAAATCAGTGACTGTGACACCGGTGATGTGAAGTTGACCATGAATCGTGTGAGAGCGGCGTACTCGGAGGATCAGACTGTCGCCACGACCAGTCCGTTCACTCGACGTAGTTCGGCCAGTCGTGATTCTGGGAGATTTCGATCGGTCACTATCATGCTGAGATCCGCGACGTTCGCGAACCAGTGCTCGTCCGGGCTGCCCTCCCACTTGGAGCTCACGCCGAAGAAGATGGTTCGCTGTGACCCGGAAACGACGTTCTGCTTGACAACTGAGACGTTGTGGATGGGAGTTGTCAGGCCGTGCCTGTAGGAGATTCTGTTGGCCCCGACAAGTGCGACATCGAATCGCATCTGCCTGGTCATCTCGATTGCCCAGTACGACGACGTGGCCAGTGTCTCGGGTCGCAGAGTGCCCCCCAGGATGGTGATCTCGATATTGGATTTCTCGCGGAGCGCGTGCGCAACAGTAAGGCTCGACGTCGCTACACGCATTGGTCGATCAGGCATTTCATGCGCGATAAGCTCTGGAGTGAAACCTTCATCGAGGTAGACAGTCTCACTCCCGCGAAGTTGCCGAACAACCTCGGAGGCGATCCGCTCCTTCGCGGCAACGTCTTTGACGCTCCGGCCCGCAAGGTTAGGTTCAAACATGTGACTGTCAGCGGGAACAGCACCACCTCGGACATCCCGCACCCTGGAGCCCTTCACGAGCAATTCAATGTCACGGCGGATCGTCTGCTCTGCTACCCCGAGCTCGTCGGCAAGTTGACGAAATGTGAGAAACCCATGCTTGCGAAGCAGCTGAACTGCCTGTGCGCGCCGTTCTTCGGGATTCAGGCGGGTTCCTGCCATCTCGCTCGTCCTCCAGCGTGGCGGTGCCATGGGCGGAACCGCGTGGATTGATGCTCGCCGTTGCGGCTGGACGCGTTACGGAGGTGCTGAGCGCCGATGAAGAGCCGTGTCGTGCGCTCGAGCACGCGTCCGTTCCCAGTAGTTCGCTACCGAACGTCGATGAATGTGTACGGACGAGTAGGGGGCCCCGACCGCACTGTCTGCGATCGGGCGCCTTCGGGCGGCGGACGTCGGCCGCAGTGACGCCAGATAGCGGCCCCCGTCCGGTGGCCGGGTCAGCCCTGTCGAGGCCGCAGCTGAGCCCGCCGATCAGCGATGATCTGTTGTGCGTGATCGAGCCACGCCTGTCGATACTCAGCAGGCTCCGGGCCGTGCCCGGACCAGCTGAAGTCGCGAGTGGTGAGCTCTGTGGCCAGGTAGGTCACCTCATGGACGAACGCCCGCCCGCCGACCGCCTCGGCGTCGCCCATCAGCTCATCTTGGCGGTCTGGCTCGTAGGCTCCCACGCTCGGCACCACTGCGCTCGACACCACTGCGCTCGACACCTCCGTGATCATCGCGGACCGGTCACCGAGGCCGGGCCGTCAGCCGATGGGGGCACCGGACATGCGCCCGATTCCAGAAGCCATCCGGCCCTGCGGGGTGTTCATCGCCATGCGGTACGCATCGGCCGTGGACATCCCGCTACCCCCCGAGTCTCCCGAGGAGCCCGAGTCTCCCGAGGAGCTGGACCTGCCCGATCCGGAACTCCCGGAGCCGGAGGAGTCAGATGTGCTCGGCGCGCTCGACGCCTTCTTCGCCGACGACCCCGACCCCGAGGAGCCCGACCCCGAGGAGTCAGAGGAGTCCGACCCGGAAGAGCCGGAGCGGGATGAGCTGGAGTCGGAGTTGGAGCCGGAGTTGTCGGTGCTGCTGGCGCGGCGTGGGGTGGACGTGCTCTCGGCCAGGTTGCGTACCGGTTCGGTCACGGCGTCGCTGGTCCCCGAGACGGTGTCGGTGACCGGGCGTACCGGAGTTACCGGCTTACGGGCTTGTGAGGAGGCCCCGTCGGCCAGGACCGCGGCGTCACGGCGATCGCTGTCGCTGGTGATCGGAGGCCTCGGTGGCTGCCCGCCCGGCGCCCGGGTCGGGCGGTGCTCGCGCAGGTCCAAGACCCGCGCGGTCAGGGCGCTGGTCTGGTCGGTCGGGTCCGGGATCGGGCTGGTCTCCGCGGACTGCACGCCTTGCCGGAGCCGGGTGAGGTCGTCTTGGCCGGCGGACCGCTGCTGGCGCAGCAGATCCCGTCGCTGGGTCAGCGAGTCGCTGACAAGCTGCTGGTCGGGAGTCAGCCGGCCGGCGGGCAGAGCGTCGAGCATCGTGGTGATCTCAGCGATCTGCCGATCGAGGGCGGCCAGCTGGTCTTGGGTGCTTGCCAGCTGGTCGAGGGTGGCGAGCTGGCCCTGCAGCGCCGCGCGCTGCTGCTGAAGCAGAGTCTTGCGATCCAGCATCGCCTTGACCGCCGCCGGGACCGCGCCGGGGTAAAGCACGGCGATCTGGCTGTCCCACACTGCCTCGGTCGCGGTGATCGTGGTGAGCTGGGAATCGATCGAGGCCAGCGAGATCTTGGCCTGGGCTTCCCAGTCGGCCTGAGCGACGGCCCGCGGAACATGATCGGGGTCGAACACGGCGGGCAGGTTCTTGACCACGACCGTGCCGCCGGTGGCCAACACACCCATCGCCGCGGCCACCCCCACGAGGCGCCGCACGCGACGGCCGCGGGTGACCCGGGCGGCCTGCAGCCGCTTGAGATCAGCACGGTGCTGGGCGTCGGTGGCGAACCGCCGCTGGTGAGTCTGGCCTCGTGTCGAGGGCAGATTCCGCAGCGCATCCGCAGCCATCACGAGGCTCGAACAACGAGGGGGCGACGATCCCGCCGGCGCGTCCCCACCAACCGGCGTCGGAACAGACGATGCGGCCGGGGCGACGGCCGCGACCTCGGCTACCCCCGCAGACGCTCCACGCCGCACAGCGCGGTGCTCACCGTGATGCTCGGGGCTGCAGTAGCGCCGGGGCGGGCGACCCTCGACGACGGCGGGCACGATCTCCGTGCAGCCGGGCAACGCACACTGCGGCCGATCCACGACGCCCTCCAGTCACGCACAACCCGGCACCGGGCCGCCGCCAACGACGGCCGCTACCGGTCACGCTGAACAGATATCCCCATTTTCGACAGAAACGCCACGATCATGCAAACGTGGTCTGGCCAGCGGTGACCGTGCTGGCGGGGGTCGGAGCTGGAGTCGCGCCGCGCGGGTACTACCGACCGTGAGTCGGCGCCCATGCTACCGCTCGTTCGGATCAGCACGACTGTGTAGGCGGCTCCTGGAGTTACCAAACGTGACCCTGATCGGGGGGTGTTCGGCCAAACAGGGTGATCATGGTCGACACTGCTGCTATCTGGCATCCGGTTGACGACAGAACATGGGAGGCGCCGTGGCCCCAAGATCACCCGATCAGGGCTGCCCTCCTGCCGAACCTCCATCCACTGCCCCGGCGGGGTTGGCTCCTGCCCGTGCAGGCGGGGCGGCCCGGTCGCGGTCGCCGAACGTGCCGGAGCTGGTCGAGCGCTTGTTCGCCACGGTGAAGCCCGCCGGGGGTCTCGGGCGCGAGTACACCCATCCTGAGATCGCCGACCGCGCCGCCGCGGCCGGGTACTCGATCTCTCCCAGTCACGTCTGGCAGCTGCGCCACAACGAGGCCAAGAACCCCACCATCCGCGCCCTCGAGGCCCTCGCTGCCGCCTTCGGCATGCCGCTGGCCTACTTCTTCGTCGACGCCGCGCCACTGCGCGAGGATCTGGCGCTGCTCGCGGCCTTGCACGACCCCGCCGTGCGCGACCTCGCCATCCGCGCCCACGGCCTGTCCGCCGAGACGATCGCCGCACTCGCCACCTTCGCTGACCGAGCCCGCGAGTGGGAAGGCATCGGAGATCCGGATTTTCCCCCGCAACCAGCAGGCAGTGACGGAGCAGCACGGCGCGGGGACGACGCCGGGTAACCGTCGCTGACTGCCGCCTGCCCAAGGACCCTCGTCCGGGGACACAGTCCACAAAGATCGAGACGAAGCGCCATCAGGCTCGACCGGCGCAGCGTCGAGACCGCCCGGTAATGATGAACGATCCTCAGCGATCAACCTGCCGAGCCCGCAGAACAAGAGAAACAACCGCTCCTACAGTGGGAATGTCCCAACCGGCGATCCAGTCGACAATTCGACGGTCGTAGTCACCAAGGTCAACACCCTCAAGGGCTTCCAAGAGAGCCGCGCGACGATCGTCAAGCTTCACCGCGCGCCAGCGCTCGGTGTCCGGGTCGAAGTCCTCTTCGGGCGGCCATCGATCGAACGGCGGACGGACGTTCCTCGGCTCCTCGTTCAACGGGCCCAGACCCTCGCCGTTGCTGCTCATGTGCACACAGTCTCACTCAAGACCGACAACCTCTCGACGCTGCGTCCTGCTCCTGCAACAAGCTTGACTCATCGCCTTGGGATACGTCGCCTTACCGCCAAAGGACGGGATCAGGTCGACCGCCTCGGGCCTCGACCCCTGATGACGAAGGGCTGTAACACCGTTCAGGAACGGTGCTCAGGCAGGCTGTTCAGGGGCGCGCAGCGCCGCCCGGGCGGCGCTGCGCGCGCGTCTGGACGAGTGTAGGCCGGTCGCCGGCCTTGCCCAGGAGGCGGCGCTCGGAGCCCGCCCGGCGCCGTGTGATGGCCCACTCGGGGACGACCGCCGGGGCGGTGAGGATCGGCCGGCCCCCGCGCTCCAGCTCGCAGGTAAGGACTGCCAGCCAGAACCCCCGCTCGGTCATGATCTGGGCCCACATGATCGCCCGGACGGCGCCGCCCACGAACACCCCGCCACGGCGGCTGCCGCGCCCGTATCGCTGCTGCTGAGTGAGGGCGGCGAGGTCCACCCAGACCGGCACCGGCGGGTCACAGCGGCGGACGGCCGGGTCCATGCTGTCCAGGACGTCGGGCACTGCATCCTTCATCTCGAACATGCGTTCGATTATGGGCCATGTGGTGGGCGGCGGGAATGCTGGGACAAGACCCGGCACGCCACTCACGATCCGGCGACGTGGACCTTCCCGCCGTCGGGCACGGGTGTGTCGAGGTCGGTCACCGGTTCGCCGTCGAGCAGGAGCGCTCCAGCTGCGCGGTGGCGTTCGGTCCTGTCCTCGGACAGGCCGGCCGCGCGGGCGAACTCACGGACGGTGCGGATCGGCTGTTCGGTCACCGCACCAGGATGCCTCGACCGTTCGGGCCGGGAGCGGGCGGCCGCGTAGCCGGACGAGCCCCCCCTGCGGGGTCGCTGGCGCGATCACACCCGGTCCGGCGAGCCGGAACCCCCGGCCGGTCCCTGCGGGACCCCGAGCGGGCCGTGCTGGGACGAGCCGCAGTTCCAGCACAACTCCACAGCGAAGGAGCATCCGATGGCCGACCAGACCGGCGTCCCCAGCCTCGAGGGTGTCCCGCTCGTCCTGAGCCCGGGCACGATCCTCGACGTCGGCGACGCCTGTGACCAGGGTTTCACCGCCGACATGCGCCGCGGTCGTTACGACGTGGGCGAGTGGATCACCTGCCCGGACTGCGGGCAGGAGCACCGGATCGCCGCGGTGACCCCGATCGACATCGTCCACAACATCCGCGTTGTCAGCTGATCTCCCAGACGCCTGGAGGGGCTCGGTTCCACCGAGCCCCTCCAGGCGTGTTCTTCCCGGGCACACGCCGGCGCATGCCCACGCGAGACCAGGCCCTGGGCCCGCCAGCCGGGCTGTATGGCCAGACGAATGGCCGACGAATGGCCAGGTCGGCCTGATGGGGAAGGGTGAGGCGGGCGCGGTGCGGGGCTCGCCGGTGGGTGAGGGCGTGATGACTCTGCACCCCAGGCCGGGCTTACCGGCCGATGCCCCGCCTGCCCGGCCCGACACGGGTGAGATCACCGCGGCGGTTGTGGAGCTCGGGCGCCGGTCCGGGCCGGTGATCTCACACCGGTCGGGCGAGCGCGGGCCCCCGCCCGCGCCACGTCCCAGGGCGCGGGCGAGTCACGCCTCACCGCCGCGGTGAGGCCGCCCCGGACCCGGCGTCCCCCTCGCCGGGGTCCCGGGGCGTTCTTCGACTCCACCGGGAGTTGTCATGACCGCTACCGAGCTGCTGACCCGCCGTAACGCCGATCTGGGCGAGATCGTCGAGGTCCTGCGCGCCCAGCAGTCCGCGAAGCTCGACGTCGTCACCTGCGCGAGCAACCTGCGGGTCGCCGACGGGGCCCTGCGTGTCGCAGGAGCCGACCACGAGCTGACCGTGGACGGGGTCAGCACCTGTGACGCGGTGCTCAACCCGACCGCATCAGCGGACGCGGACCTGGCCACCAAGCTCGACATCCCGCTGCCCTATCTGCGGCGGATGCGTCAGGCCAAGACCGACCTCTACGACGCCAACGTCAACGCGTGGCTGGCTGACCGGCCCGAGCGCCGTTTCCTGGTGCGGGGTCTGCGTGACACCGCGTCTACGACACCGGGGGTGCTGCGGGCGCTGCTGTCGGACTCCTACCGCATCGTCGACAACCTCGACATCTTGATGGCGGTCCTCGACGGTATCCGCCGCACCGACGTCCAGGCCGAGGTCACCCAGGCCGATCTGACCGAGTCCCGCATGTATGTCAAGGTCGCGAGCCGGCAGGTCGCCGAGATGGCCCCGGAGCTGCTGGCCGGATACCGCAGCCCGTTCACCGGGGCCTGCGGTGCGGAGAACCCGCTGGTCTTCGCCGGGTTCGTGGTGTCGAACTCCGAGACCGGGCGCGGCAGGTTCACGATCACCCCGCAGCTGGTGGTGCAGGTCTGCAACAACGGCATGACGATCAACCACCACGCGCTCTCGGAGGTCCACCTGGGCGGCAAGCTCGACGAGGGCCGCATCCGGTGGAGCACCGATACCCACGCCGCCGCGCTGGAGCTGGTCGGGAAGAAGGCCCGCGACGCGGTCGCGACTTTCCTCGACCGCGACTTCGTCCGCTCCCAGCTCCACGAGATCACCGCGGCGGCCGGCGTCGCGATCAGCGCACCCGCGGAGACCATCGAGTACGTCGCCAAGAAGCTCAACTTCACCAGCGAGCAGCAGGACGCCATCTTGGCTGACTTCATCTCCGGCGGTGCCTGCACCTCCGGTGGAGTCCTGCACGCGGTCACCTCCGCCGCGCAGCGCCTGACCGACGCCGATGCCGCCTACGAGATGGAACGTCAGGGCCTGCGAGCGATGAGCCTCGCCGCCACGCACGCCATCACCCGCTGACCTGCCCAGACCTGCCCGGCGGTCCCGCACCCACTGCGGGGCCGCTGGTTTCACGCCACCGGCACTCACGCCCACCGCGCTCACGACACCCACCGCACTCGCAACGACCCACCGCACTCGCGAAAGGACCCATCGGCGATGACTCAGCCGCAGAACCTCCCGACCCTGACCGAGCCAACCCCGCTCCCGACCGAGCCGGACCCGACTGGGCCGGCTCAGGGCCTGGCACCGCGGGTGCTGGTCATCGAGCACACCTACGCCGAGGGCACCTGTCTTGAGGGCACCCGCCGTTCGGATGACCTGTACGCGACGTTGCGGTCGCTGGGGTGGCTGTGGCGGGGTTCGGTCGGGGATTTCCGGTTGCAGGCCAGCCAGGACCGCCCCGCGAAGCGCGGCGCGATCGAGCGCACCGTCGCGGCGTTGCGCGCGGCCGGGTTCGCCGTCGAGGTCCGCATCGACACCACCCCCCGGCCCGTGCCGGAGGCGGAGGTCGACCGGGCTGTACGCGCCGAGACGCGCGCGGACCGGTTGACCGCCCGCGCCGCCCGCCTCACCGGCGAGGCGGCGAGCCGGGAGGAAGCCGCGAACCGGGTGCTCGACCACATCCCCCTGGGTCAGCCGCTGCTGACCGATCACTACTCCTACAACGGCGATCGTCGCCGTCGGGAGCGGGCGCACGCGAACATGGAGCGGTCGGTGGCACTCGAGCGGGAGGCCGGGCGGACCGCGGCCGCGGCGGCGACCGCGGCCGCGCACATGCGCCACCGGCACAACCCGCACACCGTGGCCAACCGGATCCGCACCCTGACCGCCGCGCTGGCGCGCTACGAGCGCGAACTCGCCGCGCTGGCCACCACCACTCAGATCCCTGCCGAGGCCCGGGTGCGACGCGAGGGTGAGCTCGCCGAATACGTCGAGAACGCCCGCGAGCAGCTCAGCTACTGGCAGCGGGTCCGCGACGCCCAGATCGCCGCGGGTGAGGCCACGAACTACAGCCGCGACGACATCAGCCGCGGGGACCTGATCCGATACGAAGGCGGCTGGTATGTCGTGGTCCGCGCGAACGCGAAGAGCGTGTCGGTGCCCTCCCCGCTCACCGGTGGGGGCGCCACCCACACCGTGCGCTACGAGCACCTGCGCGATCACGTCACGCCGGACTCGCCGCGGTGGCGCGAGGTCGCGGTCGCGGCGGTGCTGCGTGCCCGGCTGATGGCCCACGGCGGGCAGCTGACCGGCCCGGAGTGGACGAAGGTCGCCGACAGCGTCGCGGACCAGCTTGGCGCGCTGTCAGACCCCGGCTGAGACCTCGGATCCCTGACCTCCCGCCGGTGCGTGCCGGCGGGAGGCACGGTGGTGGTCCCGAGGCGCGGGCCGCGAGGGCGGCGGCCCGCGTTGTGGGACTCCCACCCCGGGACGCACCCCACGACCCCCGCCGGGTCGTGAGGCTCGACTCGCCCCTTCTTGGAGGTCCGCGTGAGCACAACCGAACCCACCAGCACCGAACCCACCAGCACCGAACCCGCACACCCCGCCGGCGGCGCGACCAGCGCCGACGGCGGGAACGCTGCCGTCGGGGCGGTGGCGCCCGGTCCGGTCGGGGCCGAGGAGCTCGGGACGTTGATGTGGGTGGACCCGACCCAGCTGGTCGTGGGGATCAACACCCGCACCGAGGTAAGGCTGAGCGCGCATTTCGTCGCCGACATCGGTGAGCGCGGGGTCCGTGAGCCGATCACGGTGCGCCGCCGCGACGACGGCGCGCTGGTGGTGCGCAAGGGCCAGCGCCGCACCCTCGCCGCGGTGAAGGCGGGCCTGGCGCGGGTGCGGGTCCTCCTCGAAGCCGACGACGACCCGGACAGGGCTGACCGGCACGCCCAGATCGCGCGGATCGTCGACCAGCTCGGGGAGAACAACCACCGGGCCGGCATCGGTGACCGTGAGGAGGTCGCCGCCCACCAGGAGCTGCTCGACCTCGGGCTGACCGCGGCGCAGATCGCCCGCCAAACCCGGACCCCGGCCGCCCGGATCCGCCAGACCACCCGGGTCGCGGCCAGCGAGATCGCGGCCAAGGCGATGGCCCGCTACGAGCTGACCCTGGACCACGCCGCGGTGATCGCCGAGTTCGACGACGGCACCGCCGAGGGCATCGAGGCGGTCAAAACGCTCACGGTGTGCGCGGCGCGCGAGCCAGGGCGGTTCGCCCACGCCGCGCAGCGCGCCCGCAACGACCGCGAGGACCGGCGGCTGCTCGCCGAGGCCTACGCCCACGCCCGCGAGCAGGGCATCGCCCTGCTCCAGACCGACACCGACACCGGGGGCGGCGGCGATGGCGAGCGCTGCGAGTACCCGGGCGCGCGGGCGTTGACCGAGCTGCGCCCGCGGGTCGAGGACCCCGTCTACACCCGGCTGAGCGTCGAGGACCACCAGGACTGCCCGGGTCACGCGGTCGCGATGGAGGTCCGCCGGACCTGGCGCAACACGGAGCCGCCGACGGTCGAGGCCATCGCCTACTGCCTGGACCCCGACACCCACGGCCACGCCCCGTACTACGAACGCCACGCCAGCCCTGACACGGCGGCCGTGGCGGCCACGGAGGAGGAGGTGGCCGCGGCGAAGGACGCCGCCCGGGCCGAGCGCCGGCGGGTGATCGAGGGCAACAAAGCCTGGGACGCCGCCGTCACGGTACGGCGAGAGTTCCTGCGCTCGCTGCTCGCGCGCAAGGCCGCACCGAACAACGCGGCCCTGTTCGTCGCCGAGGCGATGGCCACCGGCGGGCACGAGCTGCGCCGCGCGTTCGAGGGCGGCAACCAGCTCGCCTGCTCACTGCTCGGGGTCGAGGTCCCCGACCGCTGGCACGCTGGCAAGCCCAACCCGCTGCTCGGGCTGCTCGCCCGGGCGAAGGCGGGCAAGGCCGCCCAGGTCATGCTCGCGGTCGCGCTGGCAGCCGAGGAGGACAGCCTGCACCGCCACAGCTGGCGCGAAGGCAACGCCCGCCCCGACACCCGCGCGGCGGCATACATGAGCGCGCTGAAGAACTGGGGCTACACCCCGACCCACGTCGAGGAACTACTCATCGACCCCACCACCGTCGATCCCACCACGGTCGACCGCGCTGCCGAAGACCCGGCAGATGCCGGCGCCGACGACGACACCTCGGACACCGACGACGAGGACGGCGGCGCCCAGAACGGCGGCGACGAGGACGCCGGAGCCGACCTGGCCACGGAGTCGGCCGCCTGATCCGGGGGGTGCGGTGGGGCCGGGGACGCTCCCGGCCCCACCGCACCCTCCTACTGGCGAGAACCGTTGCGCGACAAGGAGAACCGTATGCACGCCGACACCGTGATCGGGCCCATCGACACGACCACCGCACCCGCCGCACCCCCGACGCCGACCAGGGTGATCACCTACCCGGGCGGCGCCGAACAGGACCACGACCGCGCTGGGGGACAGGACCAGGCTGCGGGACCGGGCGGCGCTGCGGGAGGGGGCGGCCGATGAGGCACGTGGAGTGGGAAGACCGTGTCACCGACCTGCACATCTGGCTCATGACTGCGGCCGAGGCGAACGCCGAGCTCAACCCCGAGTGCGAGATTGCCTCCTCGCACGTGCTGGTGCTGAGCTCGGGAGGCGGTGGTGATCTGGCCACCGGCGGCTCACTCGAAGAGCTGGCTGCGCTCGGCGCGCGAATCAGCCGGCTCTGCGCAGGCGCGGGTAAGGAGCGGCCAGACGGCCGCCGCAGCGCAGAGGAAGGCGACGACGAGCAGGTCGCGCACGACCTGACCTGAGAACGGGGGCCCGGCGGGTGGGTGCGGCCGAGGGCCGCATCCACCCGCGGGGGAATCCGGGACCGGGGCCGGATGAGGTGGCCGGGCGGGTCGGGCCGGTGGTGGGTGGTGCGGCCGCAGTGTCCGGGTAGGGCGGTGCGACGAGACCGCCCGGAGGTCAGCACAGACGGCCGGGGCGAGCGGGCCGACGAACCCGTGCCGACCCATCCCGGTGAGACCGCGTGCGGTCGGTAGCTCGGGCGCCGGTCGGGTGGATGCGGTCACACCCGGGATGGGCCAGCCGGAACCGCCGTCCCGTCCCCTTCGGGGACCCCGGCCGCCCGCGCTGAGGCAGAGCCGCGTTCCCGCCGCTCCGCCCACCAGGAGGCCCTGATGTTCCGCACCGCGACCGCGACTCCCGCTCCCAGCTCCGCATTCGGTGTCAGCTCGGCGTTCGGCATTACTGGCGACATCGCGTGGCGCGAGTTCGACGACCGCGACGCCCACCAGGACCGCATCGCCTCCGACCTGGCCGGGGCGCTCGATGAGCCGGGCTTCTGAGGGCCCGCCCGCGGGCGGGCCCCACCCGGGGCTCGCCTTTCGCATCGAACGGAGGCAGCCGAGGATGCTCGACCCGACCGGCAAGATCAACCAGATCGACCGTTTCGACTACTGCCGCAGCTACGTGCTGCCCGACTCGGTCGAGACCAATATTCCGCGCGACCGCAGCCAGCTCGGGAGCTACGGCGCCCACGAGTACGCCCGCGGCCTTCTCGTCGAGACCGCACAGCAGCTCGGCGCCCGCCCGGACCAGCTGCACTACACCGACGACGAGTCGACCTGTGCCGAGCGGTGGGACATCTGCCGCGACCCCGACGGCTGCCCGGCCGGCCCGATCACCCTCAGCGTGGTGGCGCTGCAGCTCGCGGTCCCGCTCGACACGATCCGCGTCACGGTGATGTGGTTCCGCTCCCTCGACGACGGTGGCCGGCATGAGGGGTGGCGGTTGAGCCTCGACGGGTGGCCGGTCCCCGAGCAGGACCGCACCTACCCACCCAGCCCCCGCGCCACCGGCGCGCTCGTGGCCAGGCAACACCACGCCGCAGCGGAGGCCCGGTGGCGGGGAGCGACCCGCTGACCACCCGTCGGCCCGGACCGCCGCATGCGGGGTACCGGGCCGGCGCAAAACCCCTGAGCCCTGCGCCAGCTCCCTTGTCCTGAGCCGGCCAACTCTGCCGTGCCCAGCTCGCCCTGCCCAGTCTGTTCACCCTGTCGGAAGGAATCCGATCATGACCACGACGCAGCGACCGATCCGTTTGACCAGCGCCGACACCGTCCTCGCCGCGATCCCGACGCTGGTCGGGTTCACGCCCGCGGACTCGCTGGTGATCATCACCCTCGCCGGGCGGCGGGTCGGGATGGTCCTGCGGGTTGATCTCCCGGCCGCGGGGGAGGAGACCTCCGAGGTGGCCGCCCACGCTGCGCAGGTGATTGACCAGCAGGGCGAGGCGCTGACCGCGGTGGTGGTGGTCATCGGTGAGGACACCCGAGCCGACGTGATCGGCGCGGTCACCGAGGCGTTGGCCCTGGTCCGGGTCGGTGTAGTGCAGGCCCTGCACGCTCCCGCGCTCGCGGCGGGCATGCCGTGGCAGTGCCTGTGCGGGTGCGGGCGCGCAGGCATCCTCGACGACCCGGCGGCCTCGATCGTGGCCGTCACCGCGGCTGTGACCACTGGGCAGGTCTCATACGGCTCCCGGGAGGCGCTGGCCGCGGAACTCGACAGCCGTATCGACAGCGTGACCGCGCAGCGGCGCGCGCAGATGATCGACGCGCTCGACGGCGAGGGTGTCGAGGCGGGCGTCGCGATCCTGAAGTTGAGGGAGCGGGTGCTGTCGGGGCGGGGCGACCAGCTCGACGAGGACGTTCTCGTCGGTATCGGGGCCGCGTTGCTCACGCAGGTGCGCCGCGACGCGCTGGTGGAGTGGACCGCCGAGAACACCGAACCCGGTCTGATGCGGTCGGTGTGGCTGCAGATGGTGCAGCAGCTGCCCGGGCAGGCCCGTGCCTACGCCGCGACGTTGTGCGGGCTCGCAGCTCTCCTCGAGGGTGACGGCGCCACCGCCAACCTCGCCCTCGACCTCGCCGAACAGGTCCACCCCAGTCTGAGCCTCACCGAGCTGGCCACCCAGATCGCCGCCTGCGGGATCGACCCGATCACCCTGCGGGCGATGCTGCGCGACACCGCCCGCTGACCCATCTCCAGCCGGCCGGTCACGACTCCGGCCGGTCGGAGCTGTCGAGCTGCCGTTGCTTCAGCACCCGTTCCGGCCTGCCGCCACGCAGGCGGGGCGGGTGCTGCGGTCGACGTCGACGCGGTACGGGCCGGTCGCAGCGGAGGCCACCGCGCAACCTGCTGAGGCCGGGGCGGGCGGCACGGGATCGGCGGCGCGGGATCGGCTGCGGGACAGCGGGTCGGGTGCGCGTTCTGGGCGTGGCTGCTGGCCGGAGGCCCGGTGTGGTTGATCCAGACGCCCGGAGGTCAGCACACACCCCGGGCCATGCCGCGATGAACCCACGCCCGATCCATCCCGGTGAGACCGCCGCTGCGGTGTGGGCGAGCACGACCAGCGTCCCGGGTGGATGCGGTCACGACCGGGATGGACGAGCGGGAACCCTCGCCCCAGACCAGGGGCCGTGTGCTGAGGCAAGCCGCGTCAGCCCAACACACCAACCCCCTCGGACAGGAGCCCCACCATGAACGAGAACACCTTCCACGGCACCGTCGGCCGCGAGATCCGGATCAACTACAGCCAGCGCACCGGCAACGCGGTGGTCAACTTCTCCATCGCGATCAACTCCCGGCGCTTCGACAAGGCCAGCGGCCAGTGGGTTTCCCGGTCCACCGTCTGGAAGGACGTGGTCGCGTTCGGGCCGCTCGCCGAGAACGTCTACGACACCCTCGCCACCGGGATGCACGTCGCGGTCACCGGTGAGGAGGTCGACGACTCCTACACCAAGGAGCTCGACGAACCCGGCCGCGACGACGTGGTCATCCGCCGCACCAAGATCGAGGCCCGCGACGTCGCGGTGAGCCTGCGGACCCAGAAGGCGCGCGTGGAGAAGGTCCAGCGCGGCAGCGAGCAGACCGGCGGGGAGCAGGCCGGCGACCCGCAGAGCGGGCGCCGCGAGACCACCGCGCCCCAGCCGGTCGGCTGACCCTCGCACCTGCGTCTCGGGCGGCCCGGTCCAGGGCCGCCCGAGACGGGGATGCCCGATCCCCCGGGTGCTCCCCGTAGTGCCAGACGCGTCGCGCGTGTGCGGCGACCAGCACAAACCCAGCGACCAGCACAAACCCAGCCGAAGGAGACGTGAGATGAGTTGGCATGAGCAGGCCGCGTGCCGCGGCGAGGACACCGCACTGTTCTTCCCGGTCGGCAACGCCGGGCCCGCGAAGGAGCAGACCGCGCGGGCCAAGGCGGTGTGCGCGGGCTGCCCGGTGATCGCGCAGTGCCGGGAGTGGGCCCACACCCACGAAGACACCGGTGTGTGGGGTGGTGAGGACGAGTACGAGCGCCGCGCCGCGCGCCGCCGAAACGCGCGCAACCGGCGATCGGCCGCATGAACACCACCCGAGACGACAGGTGAGACGGGCCAGCCACCGGCCCGTCTCACCACCAACCCCGAGACCACCAACCCGAGACCACCAACCCCGAGACCACCAACCCGCCGCAGGACCAGGGAGAACACCTCATGCGCACGCCCACCACAACGACCACTGCCGCGACCACGGCGACGGCGACCAACCCGGCGACCACTGCGGCGGCGGCGGTCAGCCGTGAGACCAGCACGAACACCGCGACGACAGGTCGTGGGAGGCGGGGTTGTGTCGGGCGGTCCTGGCACAGTGCAGACGATCACCACGCAGACGATCACCACGCCGGTGATCGCGGTGGGGATGTCGTTCGGAGGGGTGGGATGGCCGGTCCGCAACGCCCACGGCGCAGCGCTGCGCGCCCGGCGGGGCCGGGAAGGTTGATGCAGGCCGCGCTGGACGCGGCGGCGGCCGGGCTCTACGTGTTCCCGGTGTGGCCGCGGGGCAAGCTGCCCGCGGTCAAGGAGTGGGAGGCGGCCGCGACCCGCGATCCGGTGGTGATCGAGGAGTGGTGGAGCGTGCGGCCATGGAATCTGGGGCTCGCGGTGGGCCGGTCGAACGTGCTGGTCGTGGACCTCGACCCGCACCGCGGGACCGACTCGCCGGCGCAGTTCCCCGGCGCGCGCGGCGGCGCGGACGTGCTGGCCCGGCTGGCGGCCGAGGCCGGTGAGCCTGAC
>NZ_BEGX01000021.1:20766-22280 GCF_002583555.1 Pseudonocardia sp. N23 | reverse complement strand
GGGCGGGGAGCACCGCTATTTCCTGATGCCCGATGGGCTGGAGCTGCGCAACACGCAGGGCCGGCTCGGCTGGAAGATCGACACTCGTGGGCATGGCGGGTTCGTGGTCGGGGCCGGGTCGGTTCGCGGCGACGGGCTCTACCGGGTGGCCCGGCACGGTGCCGTCGCCGCATTGCCGGGCTGGCTGGGTGCTGCGCTGACCCCGCCGCCGCCGCCACCGCCGGCGCCCCCGATGGAGCTGCCCCGGCGACGGGCGGACGCGTATCTGCAGAAGATCCTCGACGACGAGCTCGAGGAACTGGCCACGGCGGCGCCCGGCACCCGCCACGACGCCCGGCTCAAGGCCGCCCGCACCCTCGGGCGGCTGGTCGGAGGGGGTGAGCTCGACGAGACCAGCGCGCGGACCCTGCTGCTGGCGGCCGCCGCCGGACACATCGGCGCTGACACCCGCGAGAGCGAGGTGGTCCGCGACGTCGAGGACGGGATCGCCTACGGCCGACAGCTGCCCCGAACCCTGCGCCGCGGCGGACCGCGATGACAGACACGGTGACCGCCACAGCGGCGGAGCCGAGGCGGCAGGAGCGGTGGAGGGGTGCGGGGTGGGGCTGTTCCAGGAGGTGACCCGCGGTGAGCTGGGGCGGTGGTTCGCCGCGCGGATGCCCGGCACCGCCGCTGTGGCCGGTGAGGTCGCCGCCGCCGCGGCGTCCGCGGTCGGACGAGCGGGCGTGGTGCGCCCACCGCGGGATCAGCGGCTCGGGCAGCGGCATTGGGCTGAGGTCGGTGGGGTGTTCGGGATGCGGATGGCCGCTGTCGTCGAGCAGGCTCCGCCCTACTACGGGCTCTACGGGCTGGTCGCGGCCGGTCTGCTCAGCGTGGACACGGCGCAGCGGGTCGCGGGGTCGTTCCCGTCGCACCGCGATCTGTCCCCGACGACCCGGGCCTGGGCGCTGGATATGCGGCCGTCGCCGAGCGGGTGGTTGGAGCTGGTCCAGCCCCAGCACGACACCGACTTCCGACACGGCACTGGGGGGCGGGGGTGGGCTGATGAGGCGGTCATGGAGCTGGTGGAGCGCACTGGCCGCTACCACGACGAGCACGCCCCGGCCGGCACCGTCGGCGGGCCCGGGGCCGAACGCGGCCTGGCCCGGGTCTATGGCTGGTGGTCGGCCGCGGAGGACATCTACCGGTCCGGGATCATCAGCGACGACCTCAATGAGCTGCTCGGCGCTGACGCACCGACCGCGGACATGCTGCGCGAGCTCACCGCGGCCGCGGTGGTCGCCGACACCGCCGCGCTGGCGCAGCGGCTGCGGACGGCCGGCAGCCTGGACGCGCTGCACGCGCTGGCTGGGCAGCCCGCGGCCGGGAGCCCGTTGGGGTGTGCTGGTCCGGTGTTCGTGCCGCATTGGGCCGACGGAGATCTGCTGGTCGGTGACACCCTGATCGACGTCAAGACCGTGTTGCGGGCTGATGATCCGGCGAAAGTCGGGCCGTGGCTGTGGCAGGTCCTGGCT
>NZ_BEGX01000021.1:19158-20756 GCF_002583555.1 Pseudonocardia sp. N23 | reverse complement strand
AGCGATCACTACCGGATCCGGGCGGTCGGGTTGTATCTGTCGCGGCACGGGGTGTTGCTGCGCTGGCCCGTCGACGCGCTCGCCGCTCGGCTGCTGGCCCACCCGAAGACCGGGGGCTCCGGAGTCGGGGCAGTGCGCGGGGAGTTCCTCGCGCTCGCGGCCGCCGCGGCCGCCCGCGACGGCGCCACGGTCGCGCTGCGCCGCAGCCACCCCCTGACCCGTCACCCCTGACCCGTCACCCCGACCCGCGACCCTGTCCGGCCTTGGTGTGTGGGCTGGCCGGGGCGGGTTGGTGCTGGTCGCCGGGGGTGGTCCGCCCGGTTCCGGCCGGCGGTGGGGTGGCTGGCTGGTCGCTGGCGGGGTGCCGGCTGGGGGGTGGTAGTCGAGTGCGCTCTGGACGTGGCGGGTGTCCTCCGGCGCCCGGCACGGGTGGACCGCCCGGAGGTCAGCAGAACGGGCCGGGGCGAGCGGGAGATGAACCTGGCCGACTCCATCCCGGTGAGACCGCGCGGCGGTTGGTGAGGTCGGCCGCCGGCGGGGATGAGCGGTCACACCGGGATGGGCCAGCCAGAACCCTCTCCCGTCCCCTTCGGGGACCCCGACCCGCCCTGCTGAGGCAGAGCCGCGTTCCACCCGCACCGACCACCGGAGGACACGATGGCACTCGCCCAGATCACCACCCCCGAGCCCGACCTCGCGCAGCTTTCCGACGCCGAGTTCGACGCCTACCTGGGTTGGCTCTCGCGCGAGGTCTACGGCCGGGGTGAGCCGGCGGCGGTCACCTTCCCGGCGGGGTTCGAGCCCCCGTTCTGATGGGGCGCGGGGTGGCCCGCCCCGACGCGGGCTACCCCGCCCGCTGCCTGGCGGAGTGGCCGCCGCGGGTCGTCCACGCGGCCATCTGGCGGGGGCGCTGGCGGGTGGCGCGGGGGAGGGACTGCCGCTCAGGGCCGCGGCGGGCCGAGAAACAGCTGATGGACCCGCCTTCGGCGGGGCGGTGGGCCTGCCGGCCCTAAAGCTTGAGCACGGCCTCCCTCAACGTAAAGGGCGCTACGCGTCGCCTGCGGCGACAGCCCTTCGGGCTGCCCTTGACGTCGAGCCTCCGAGGCCGAGCGACCGCCGCTTCGCGGTGGCGGGGACGACGCCCGCCACCAGAACGGGCCGACAGACCCACCGCCACATATCCCGCGACCAGCGACGGAAGGTCACCTCCGATGAACCCCACCATCACCGCCGAGGTCATCGCCGGGCGGCTCGCCGAGGTCGCCGCCCTGGTCGAGAGCGGAGCCCTGCGGGAGGCCCGCCGCCGGACCGGGCGGCTGCTGGCCGATGCCGACGAGGGCACCCAACAGCTGCTCACCCAGTGCCTGCGAGCGCTGGAATGTCACCCGCAGGTGCGGACCGCGCGGCTTCGTCATCTGTGGAAGACCAGCGGCGATGACGGCCGCGCCCTGGTCGAGGCATGCCTGCCCCGCAGCGACCGCCACGACGACCAGGCCCGGGCCGGATGGGCTCGCCCGCAGGGCCGGACCGGGGACGGCGGGGCGGCGCGACGGGCACCGCGTGACCTGCCGCGCCGGTGGTTCGCGCCGCAACCCCGA
>NZ_BEGX01000021.1:0-19148 GCF_002583555.1 Pseudonocardia sp. N23 | reverse complement strand
GAGCCAGCGCAGCATGGACGCGGGCACTGCTGCCGGGCGGTACTTCGCCGACCGAGTTGAGCCCGAGACCGACCGCGACGACCGCCGCGATGACCGGCGCGATGACGTCCGGCCGTTGGACTACGACCTGGCCGCGGTGCCGCCGCTGCGGGGGCTGCCGTGTGTGGTGTGCCGGACCGAGCGTTGTGCCCGCGACCAGCAGCGTCACACCGATGACGGGCTCTGCGAGGACTGCCGCGACCGCGGCCACGAGGGCATCAGCGCGCCGTCTGCTCCGGCGACGCGCGAGGCGTGGGTGATCGCCCGCTGCCGCCACATCGCGGCCACCTCGGCCACCAGCGCCGAGCGGGTGGCGCGGCTGCGCGCGGACTGGCGCCACCTCGACCACACCGACCGCGCCACCGTGGCCCGGTGGGTGAGCACCCAGGCCGGATAACACCACACCGCAGACGTGGAGGGGTCCCGCCGGTCGGCGGGGCCCCTCCACGTCTGCGTGCCGCTGCCGGTCAGACAGTCGTCGGGGCAGCAGCGGCCGGGGCCGGCGGGCCGGCTGCAGGCGGTTCGGGTGGACCGGCCGGCGGCGCGGACGGTGTCGGCTCGGGAGAGTTTGTGCTGGTCGCCGGGCCGATAGTGGCGGCGCGGTGGGCGCGCAGGCGGGGGCGGAGTTTCTTGACCGGGATGTCGACGAGCTCGGCGAGCTGCTCGACGGTGCGGCCGAGTTGGTGGAGCTGGTGAAGAACGTCCATCTGCCGGTGTTCGAGGTCGCCCAGCGCCGCCGCGGTGGCGTGTTCGATCTCGCCGCGTTGCCGGTCGAGCTCGGCAAGGCGGCGGTCCTGTTCGGTGACGACGTCGTCACGGGCGACCGCGACCGCGGCGAACTCCTCGAACAGCTCGTCTTCGCGGCGGCGCCGCTTCTCCTGTTCGGCGTCGAGCCGGTCACGGGCAGCGGTCAACCGGGCAAGGTGCTCCCGCGTGGCGGGACGGCGACGGGGGCGTCCCGGACGCTGCCCGGTGGGCGCGGTCGGTTCGACCATCAGGGTTGGACTCCTCACAGACGACAGAAACAGCAAGATCACGATACCGGTGGCGTGCTCTGCACGGCGGCGGTCTCAGCCGATCGAAGGACCCGGCAGCACCCGCCAGCCCGGGTGGATTTCTGGCCGAGAATCCCCGGCCAGAAATCGGCGGCCTCGGCCGACCCGGAGCGGCCAATCGGTCACCGGTTCTGGCCGAGACAGCGCGGGCCGCTCTCGGCCGAGGCGATGCATCTACCGATGACGTCACGGTCTCAGAGAGCAATACCCCACGGCGCCGACCGCCGCCGACTCTCAGCCCCCGTAGCGGGCCCTGAACGCGCCCCACAGCCTCGATCACCCGACAGCCTCGCCTCGCCCTTCACCTGCCCTCCTCGCCATTCCACGCCTTTCTCACCGCCCACCAACGCGCCACTTCAACCTCGCCAGCACGTCCGCTCCTCACGACCTCCCCGACTCACCCGCTCCTCACCGCACCCACATCCTTCACCACTTCCAAGCCGACACAGACCTATGCATTAAATAATGATCTTGGGTATGATCGTCGGCGTGGCCATCCTCGGGATCACCGCCGTGTCGGCGGGTTCTGTGGATTACCTGCTGCGCGGCAGCGGCTGCGCGGAGCACGAGCACGCCGGAGGTCAGGCGAAGGGCAAGGGCGCGCAGTACCTGCTGTCGAGTGCGGAGCGGGAGGCGCCCGGTGTGTGGTTCGGCGGCGGCTTGGAGGAGATGCTCGGGATCGCACCGGGGACGCCGGCGGCGGCGGAGGATGTGAGGGCGGTGTTCGGGCGCCTGGCCCGCCCGGGCAGTGACCCGAAGGACCCGGAGTACCTGGGGCGACCGCCGCGAAAGTTCAAGTCCTCGGCGGAGCGGATCGAGGCCGCGCTGGCGGCGGAGCCGGAGGCCGGTGAGGAGCGGCGGCGTGAGATCGAGAACTCGGTGCGGGCGTCGGGGCGCAAGGCTGTCGCCTACTACGACCTGACGTTCTCGCCGGTGAAGTCGGTGAGTGTGCTGCACGCGGCGTACCGGTCGGAAGGGATGTTGGGCGCCGCGCAGGAGATCGTGGAGTCGCACCGGGCCGCGATCGCGGCGGCGATGGCCTATGTCGAGCGGGAGGCCGCGTGGACGAGGACGGGCTACCACGGGGCGAAGGCTGATGGGCACTCCGTGGGGGTCTACGAGGAGGCCACCGGGCTGGTGTGGACGCGGTGGGATCACTCGACCAACCGCAACCAGGACCCGCAGCTGCACAGCCACGTAGCGGTGCTCAACCGGGTCATCGCGACGTCCTCGCGCAAGATCCAGGCGCTGGACGGGAAGGCGTTTCGGCCGATCAAGTTCGGCGCGGCCGCGATCTATCAACGGGCGTTGGAGCGTGAGCTCGGGGAGCGTTTGGATGTGACGTTCGGGGTTCGCCCGGATGGTAAGGCGCGGGAGATTCTGGGGGTCGACCAGCGGCTTTGCGCACAGGCGTCGAGCCGGGCGCGTCAGGTCGAGGGCAACCTCGACGGCGCGATCGCGCAGTTCCGGGAGAGCTACGGGCGTGAGCCCAGCCCGCGGGAGCACAAGCAGCTGTGGGGCGAGGCGAAGCTGCACGAACGCGCGCACAAGACCGGGGACCTCGCGCCGGGCGAGCAGCTGGACAACTGGTGCGGGCCGCGGCGCATAGAGTTGTCCGAGACGCTGGTGACCGTCGCGGCGAGCAGCGAGCAGGTGCGCCAGAACGGGCACCCCGACCAGCAGGGATATACGTCTCGGACGCGCGACGAGGTACTCGCAGCGGCGGTGGAGCGGGTACAGCGTGAGTACGCGAGCTGGACTGTCGGCAATCTGGTCGCGGCGGTGGAGCTTGAGCAGAGCTTCACACCGTCGATCACAGAGGAGCCTGACGCTCTCGCCGAGCACGTCCTCGCCAACCCGGCGGCGTTTGGGCTGGTCTCGGTGGCTGCGCCGGACCCTGGACCGGTGCCGCCTGAGATCGCCCGCGCCGACGGGATGTCCCTGTACCGGCCTCATCACGCTGACCGGTGGGCGACGTTCGACCAGCTGGCCACCGAGAATGCCATCGTCGCCGGTGCGCGGCGGGTCGGCGCGCCTGCGCTCGCCGGGCCGGCTCTTGAGCTGGCGCGGGTCGAGCTCGTTGCCGCTGGTCTGAGCCCGGATCAGACCGAGGCGGCGCTGGGAATCCTGTCCTCGGGCCGGGTCGGTGACGTGCTGGTTGGCCCGGCCGGGGCTGGGAAGTCCCGAACCGTCGGCGCGCTCGCGCAGGTGTGGGGCGAGCAGCTCGGCGGGCGGGTCATCGGGGTGGCGACCTCGCAGTTGGCGACCGAGGTCCTGGCCGGCGACGGGCTGGAGGCCTACAACACGACCCGGTTCCTGGGCCGCTTCGTCCCGGACGAGCAGGGTTTGGTGCGCGATGTGCTGGTCGCGGGCGATCTGGTCGTCGTCGACGAGGCCAGCATGTGCTCCACCGGGGACCTGCAGCGGCTGTCGGAGCTGGTGACCGCGGCCGGTGGGAAGCTGCTGTTCACCGGCGACCACCAGCAGCTGGTCGCGGTCGAGGCGGGTGGGCTGTTCGAGCAGCTGGTGCGCGACAACGGCGCCTACGAGCTGGGCGAGATCCACCGGTTCGCTCAGGCGTGGGAGCGTGAGGCGTCGGTGCGGCTGCGGGGGCGCGACGCCTCGGTGCTGGCGGTCTACGAGGACGCCGGGCGGCTGGTGGGGGGCACCGCCGAGGAGATGGACGAGGCTGCGGTCCGCGGTTATGTCGCCGACACCCTGGCTGGGAAGCGGCCGCTGCTGATCGTGCGGGACAACGACGCGGCCGGCGAGCTGGCCCGCGCGATCCGCGAGGAGATGATCGCGCTCGGGCACGTCGAGGCGGGCAGGTTGGCGACCCTGCGCGACGGCAGCGGCGTCAGCGCCGGGGACCTCGTCCAGGCCCGCCGCAACGACTACGACCAGCGTGTCGAGGGGACCGGGTCGGTGACCAACCGGGCTGTGTACCGGGTGCTGGGTCTGGGCACGGACGGCACCCTAACCGTCGAGGGAGACGACGGGGTTCGGGCGCACCTGACCCCCGACTATGTCGCCCACGAGGTCACGCTGGCCTACGCGGGCACCGTGTACGCGGCGCAGGGGCGCACGGTGGATTCCGCGTATCTGCTGGTCGATGAGCGGGCTAACGCCGAGCTGGTCTACGTGGGCATGACCCGGGGGCGGGAGAGCAACGTCGCGCTGGTGGTGTGTCAGCGCCCGGGCGACGAGCACCACCACGAGCCGCTGGACACCAGCGCGCGGGCGCTGCTGGCGGGAGTGCTCGATCACTATGACGAGGTCGAGGCGTTGAGCGCGGAGCTGCGGCGCCGCCACGGGGAGGAGGAAGGCCGGAAGCTGTCGTTCCTCGGCGGGCAGCTCGACCTGCTCGCAGCCGAGCATGGCACGAGCCGCTACGGCCGGATCCTCGAGCAGGAACTCGGCGCGGACTCGGCTGCGAGGATCGCGGGCGAGGCCGGCCGTCAGCGGTTGGCGCGGACGCTGCGCGAGGCCGAGCTGTCGGGCAACGACGTCGCAGCCGTGCTGCGTGAGGCTGTTGCCGGGCGGGAGCTGGGGACTGCGGAGTCGGTCAGCGATGTGCTGCGGTGGCGGCTTCGCGAGCATGTGCTGGTCGGGCGCGCGCCCGAGCATGACCCGAGCGATGTCTTCGCCGCCGACGCGCCCGGGAGCTGGATGGACCTGGCTGGCCGGGTCGATGGGGCCGTCGGCGAGTACGCGCGGGTGCTGGCGCAGGCGTGCGAGCAGCGGCAGGAGGAGCTAGGGGAGCGGGTCGCGTTTGAGCAGCCGGCCTGGGCCGTCGCGCACCTCGGGCCGGCGCCGGTCGAGCCGCAGGCGCGCGCGGAGTGGACTCAGCGGGCGGGTATCGCCGGGGCCTACCGCGAGCTGCGCGGGATCCCGGAGACCAGCATCGCGCTCGGTGAGGCCCCGCCGCGGGAGCAGGTGCTGCACCGGGCGCTTTGGCATCGCGCCTACGCCGCCCTCGGCGCTCCCGTGGAGGCGGTCGACTACGCCTCCGCGACGGAAGCGCAGCTGCGGGAGTGGCGCGCGGCGGCGACCCGGGAGCGGACCTTCGCCCCGCAGTACGTGGCTGATGAGCTGCGCGAGACCCGGCTGCTGGGCCGCGAGTACGAGCAGGATGCGGTGCTGTTCGGGGCTGAGGCTGAGCGGCTTCCGGAAGGATCACCCGAGCAGCTGCGCGCGCTGCACGACGTCGTGGCTGCACACGATGTGGCGGCTGAGCTGGAGGCGCGGGCTGAGCACCTGGAGGTCGTCCACCAGGCGCGGCAGGCGTGGGCTGCGGCGGCGGTGTTCGTCGACGAGCGGGCGCAGCTGGCCGGGGAGGAGCTGCAGCGACGTGGGCTGGCCCGTGACCTCTCCACTGCGCCGGGCGATCAGATGTCGTTGTTCACGATCGTCGACGATGCCGGCGAGGCGCAGACCCGGAAGGCCGAGCCGCAGCTCGACCTGGACCTGGACTTGGGCGCCCCGGTCCTGGTCCGAGAGTCGGCCCCGGCCCGGGGGGTGGCGATCGAGCGCGAGGAGGCCAGGCAGGACCCCGCGCAGCTGTCCGCGTTCGTCGCGATTCCGACCGCCACCAACATCGCGGCCGCGCAGCCGCTGCGCGCGCCGGCCGGTGAGGTTGAACCGACGATCACCGTCGGGGACGCGCGTCGCCAGGTCGAGATCCTGGCTGCCCTCCGCGGACAGGAACGCACCTTCGGCGACGTCGAGGGCTGGAAGCACGGACGCGAGGAGCAGCTCGGCGTCGACCCCGAGCAGGACCGGCGCCGCCGCGACCAGGGCGTTGACCCGGAAGAGCGCGGGCGCGGCCGGGACCTCGAGCCAGAACTCGACCTCGACTGGACCTGACCATCCCGGACCCGCAGCTGGAGAGCGGGGCGCCCGAGCCGCAGGAAGCACGGCGCCGCCCGGCCCCCAGCCGCGGGCCGCGAGGAGGTGGTCAGGCCGAGCGGTACCGAGGCGAACGTCGGCGCTTGCGATCGCGCATGTCGGCGACATTCCAGCGCTGCGAAGAGGGGACCACGCTGTCTTCGCACAGCCGGCGAGGGTAGGTGGCGAGATGCTCGGACAGCGGCGGATCGATCAGCTCCAAGAAGCCCGTCTCCGGGTGTGGACCGGTCCACTGCGTGGCGACGCATTGGCGCAGTGACCGTTGCACCGCACTCGAGGCGACCGCGGCGAAGCCGTCCACCTGCTCGCGTATCGAAGTGAGGTCCAGCGGCCATTCCCGGCCGTCGGGCCGCTCCCGGACACCGACCGGACCGACATAGATGTGGTCGTGGAAGCGGGCGACCTCACGGTCGCCGGCAAACATGTGGCCGACTCTGGTCACGAACACCTGGCCGGGTAGGAACAGCCCGATCCGCTCGCCACCCGGGGTGCGGGTCACCGGCGCGCACTCGAGCAGGATGGAGCGGGTGAAGTAGCGTAGGAAGCTCTCGTAGCTGGCGTTCCACGCCCGGATCGCGGCATCGATGAGGTCGGTACGCTCGGCGTCCTCGGCCGCCGTGAACAGCAGGCCCAGAGTCCGTGGGGTCTCCAGGTAGAGCTCGATCGTGCCCGGTGGCGGGACCTCGGCACGGCCCGGGTCGAACAGCGGCGCGACCTCGGACACCGTAGGGCCGTTCCTGGTCGTCACACTGCCTCCCCTTCGTCAACTCGGTCCAGTGCCGGCGCGGGAGCGCATGGCGATTCAAGAGTAGGGCCAGGCACCGACAGGTGTTGAGGGCTCCGAATGAGGTCAGTGCCGCAGGCGGGCGCGATAGGCTGTCAGTAGCCGACCCGTGTGCGAATCGCGAAGGAGCCCAACGCCGACATCCGCCAGCAAGCACCGACCGACCTTCTCACGACCAGTCCTGCTGTCGAGGCTGCAACGAGGCGGGCGCGGCAACGTGATCCGTGGCTATGTGCCTTCCTCGAGCTGGTCGACGTCGCGACAGCGCGAGGTAGGAACGGTCACGAGGAGCAGCAGTGCGAGCGACTCGGGGACATCTCGCTGGCCGGGCCGAGTCCGCTGCAGGGGCTGCCGATCGCGGTGAAGGGCGCCGGAGGGCTGCAGGCGGCGCAGACCCGCCGATTGATGGCGGCGGGCGCGGTGCCGATCGGCACGACGTCGGTCCCCCGCGGGCCAGGGCATCAGACCTGGGGACATACCGACCGCGGTCCCACCCGCAACCCGTGGGCGCCTGACCGCACCCCGGGTGGCTCGTCCGCGGGCTCGGCGGCTGCGGTGGCCGCGGGCATCGTCGACCTCGCGACCGGCAGCGACGGAGCCGGTTCGGTCCGGATCCCGGCGGCCTGGTGCGGCGTCTACGGCCTCAAACCCACTGGAGGCTTCGCCGCCGGTCAGGTACGTCCAATGCCTGGTCCGTTGGTGCGCGACCCACGACTGCTCGCAGCCTGGGCCGGTGCGGTCCTCGGCCCGCTCCGCCGGACTGCGGTCGCCGCGGTGATCGGCTGGTCGGCCGATCTTGGGCTCGCCGGAGCCGACACCGACGCCGAAACCGCCCAACTGGCCCAGCGACGCGCGCGTGAGCTCGCCGACCAGGCAGGCCTGAGATGGTGCGAGCCCGGCGTGCGGCTCCTCAACGTCGAACAGGCGTGGCAGACCTACCGAAGCCCGGGCTCATCGGCTGCGCAGGTCGCGGCCGCGGACCGGACCCGGACGACCAACAACACGCGCTTGCAGGCGGTGTTCGACCACATCGACGTGCTCGCGACACCCACCACGCCCCGACCCGCGCACGGCCACGATGGTCCCGGCGAGCACCTCAGCGTTGCCCTGACATGGGTCTTCAACGTCTCCGGTCACCCGGCCCTATCCATCCCAGCCGGGCAAACCCGTGCTGGGCTGCCGGTCGGGCTGCAGCTGGTCGCCCGTCCGGGCGCCGACGCCACGCTTATCGAGCTCGCCGCCCGATACTGTGCTCCGGCGGTGGTGGCACCCCGCCCGATCACGTCCTGGAGATGAGTCGATGACCGCACCACCTGCCGCTGCTGCGACGCCGGTGATCGTCGCGGCGACCGGAGCCATCCTCACCTGGCAGCACGCGCAGGCGGCGGCTCCGGCGCACTGCCTGGTGCGGATCCGCACCCTGCGAGGCGCGGACGGGATCGCCACGGTCGTGGTGGCCAGCGAGCTGCGCGACAACCCGCGAGGCCGGTGGATCAACGCCGACTTCGCCGGGGTCGCCAACGCGACCACTGACCAACTTCTGCCCGCCGCCTGTGACCCCAACGTGGTGCGCTGGTACGCCCACTTTGGCGCGTTCTCCAGCTACGACGACGCCGGGCCCGAGACCATCGAACAGGTCCGGCTCGACCGTCCCGGCGATCGCTTCGTCGAGCCGGCCGCCGAGCGCTACCAGCTGCTCACCCCAGCCGAGACCACCGAGCTGGCCGGGGTGCTGCACCTGGAGCCGGTCGATGAGCTGCTCGCGTCCTGGCCGTGGGACATCGGCGTCCCCGCACCCCGCGCTGCCGGATGACCCCACCGCAGTACCAGGTCCCGGGTCGGCACATCCTCAACGAGGTCCTCGACGCGTACCAGCCCTTCCGGCCGCAGATTGAAGACCAGCACGTACGGGTCGTCGTGTTCCGGTTCGAGCCCGCCGCCGATGCCCCACCGCGGTGGGTGACCCGGATGGCCGCGTCCGAGGTTTCTGCCGCGCAGAAGGAACGCACATTCACGCGCCTCGGCGTCCGCGCCGCGCCTGTCGCGCTCCCCGACCGTGCGAGCCTCGCTCAACTCCTCGACGCGCTGCAGGCTGCAAATGAAGCCCCTGACGTCGCGGCGATCATCGTGCAGACCCCGCTCCCGGCACGCCTGGAACGGGCTATCGACCAGATCGAGCCATCCAAGGACATCGACGCTCTCGGCGCACATAGCCAGCACCCGGCCTGCGCCACCGCAGACGGCATCGCCCGCATTGCTGCCCCGTTTCTCGAGAATGGGAGCTCCTGCGCCGTCGTCGGAGCCCGCGGGTTCGTCGGCTCCGGCGTCGTCGAACTGCTTCACCGCGGTGGGCACCGCCCCCTGGTGCTCGACCAGGGAGACGACCTTCGCCAGGTCCGTGACGTTGATGTCGTCATCTCCACGACCGGCCGCGCCGGGCTACTCACCGCGGAGCACCTGCATACCGGCCACCGGCTGGTGATCGACTCCGGGTTCGTCCCTCATCCGGCTGGCCCGATCGGCGACGTGCACCCGAGCGCGGCACACCTGCCACAGACCATCACTCCGGTTCCTGGTGGGATCGGGCCGGTCGAGATGGCCACGCTGGCCGAGCGGCTCGTCACCCAGCTCGCGGCGCCGCAGATGTCGCAATGGCGATTCCTCGGCCGAGGTTCACACACCGACGCGGGTGTCGCCGCCGGCCCGTTCACGACCGTCCGGCGCGGCGTCGAGCGCCAGCTCGCTCAGGCCCAGTCCCACGACATCGAGTCCGCGCGACGTCGTGAGCGTGCTCATCAAGATCGGGACGAGGTGTCAGGCTTGGAGGCGTGACGGCCCTTGCCGCACCGGCCCGCATCGCCGACTCAGATCCCGGCGCAACCGGGGGTCAGGGGGTCTCGCCGGCGCTTTCGCGCTGCGTGCGCCACCGTAGGTCGGCCTCGACGGCGGCGAAATAGTTCTCCCGCCAGTGCTGACCCTCAGCCAGTTGCTGGCTGGGTGGGATGAGCCGTTCCCCGGGCCGGGGCGGCACGGGTTGGCGGCCCTGGGATTCGCCCTGTGGCACAAGGTGTTCCCCGGGCCGGCAGAGGCGGCGGTCGATGACCTGGGCGAGGCGGGCGACCACGCCGGGGCGCCAGCGTTGGTGCCATTCCCCGGCGACGTGGGGGGCCGAGGTCGGGGTGTAGGCCTGCACGTGCGCGCTGCGTAGCCAGGACAGCTCGATGACGGCGGGCCGGTGCAGCGCCCAGCAGTCGGGTAGTTCCTCGCGGCTGATCTCGTACCAGGGGACCAGGATCTCGGCGATCCACTGGGCGAGGACGGCCCACTGGTCGCGAGCCTGGTCGGCGGTGAGTTGGGGCCAGTCGACCGGCGGGTTTTGTTCACGGCTGAGGGTCTGTAGGACCGCGTCGAGTTGTTGGCGTTGGTGACCGAGCTCTTCGGTGGCGAACTGGCGCAGTGCGGCGAGCTCGGGGACAAGGGTCTGCGAGACCGCGGTGGCGAGCTCGGTGTGCCGAGTTGCGAGGTCCTGGACCTGCGTGCGCAGCTCGCCGGGCTGGCTGAGGCCGGCAACGGCCTCGCGCAGCTGCGCGACCTCGTCACGGAGCCGGCGCATCTCGCGGACCGCCGCGGATGTCCCCGCCGAGGGCGGAGGGTTGTACGGGCCGCCGTCTGGGGCGGTGTCCGGCCGATCGGGCTGTGGCTGGTCGGGCTGTTGCGGCTGGTCGGGGGTCGAGTCGTTCATCAGGCAGCATCCTGCACTGTGTCGGGCGCGGCAGGCGGTGCTGCGCTCGTGTAGTCGGTGCGGTCGTGGGGGTGCTGGTCGCGGTTATGGGGCTGATCGTGGTGGGTGGCTGCGGCGAGTGGGGCGGAGCTGGATGAGGGACTGGCGGCGTGGCGCCAGCCCGGGGTGAAGCGCACGATCGCGGGCTTGGTACCCAGGCCGAGGACGTAGGCGTGCCAGCGCGGCAGGCCGTGGATGGTGTGGCCGGTGATGACCTGCTCGGTCGTCCAGGACTGGTTGTGGGAGCGGCTGGTCTGGCCGGTGCCGGTTTCGGTGCGGCCGTGGCTGCTGCGCTGCACGCGCCGCTGTCCGCCGAGGTAGGCCAGGGTCTCCAGGTCGTCGCGGTTGGCCACCCCGGGCAGCACGACCCGGGTCGGTAGATTCGCGAAGATCGTCTTGGCTCGTGTTGGGCCCCAGCGGGTTTCGAGCTGGGCGAGGTCTTGGACCATGGCGGTGACGGTGATGCCCCAGCCCCGGGAGTCCGCCGCCCACACATCCAACGGGACTGGGGTGGTGTTGGCGACCTCGTCGAGGAACAGGCCCAGACCGGGATCGAGGTAGCCGTTCGGGCTGGTCGCGGCGGCTTGTTTGGCGGCGGCGAAGACCGCTTCGGTCAGCGCGGTCAGCAGCGGCGCGACGCGCGGGTCGTCACCGGCCACGACGTAGATCGTCCCGGTCTGGTGCAGGAACGTCGTGAGGTCGAGATGGCCGCCGCCGGGCCCGGGGGTGGGGCGGCAGGCGGCGGCGACGGTGGGGGAGTCCATGAACGCCACCGAGGGGGTGAGGGCGGCGAAGTAGCCGGTGCGGGTGTTGGCGGCCGCGGCCAGGTGTGAATCGAGGGTGCCGAGCCAGCCGGGGGGCAGCGCGGCGCCGTACTCCTCGAGGGTGGCCGAGGGGGTGCGGTCGTCGGGGTGCAGGGTCCAGGCCATGACCTGGGCCATGTCCTGGCCGGTGAGTGCGGCCGCGAGGAGGTAGCAGCGCAGGATTTCCGCGGCCCGATCAGCCCAGAAGTCGGCGTTCTGGGTTCCGGTGGCCCCGCCGCCGCCGCGGACCAGGGCGCGGGCGCGGGCATCGGCGGTGGCGGCGTCGTCGCAGCCGGCGACCGGGTCCCAGCGCAGCGACGAAGCCAGGGCGCCGAGGCCGGTGGGATTGAACACCAGGACTGGGCCACGATCGGCCCGGTCGGCGGCGGTGAGATCGACGAGCTCGGTCTTGGTGCTGGTCACGTAGGCGGCGCCAGGGAACTCTCGGATCGGGTTGACGATGAACGAGCTCTTGCCCGAGCCCTGAGGGCCGAGTACGAGCATGCCGCGACGGTGCGGGCTGTAGACCGGCCGCCCGCGAAGTGTCAGCGGGCCGGAGACCAGCCTGCCCAGCAGCTGCCCGTTGTGGCGCGGGTCAGAACTGGTGGCGGCACCGGTGACACGGCGGACCCCGTGGGGCCCGGCGACAGTGCGGTACTCGTGGCGGTCGAGCCAGCCAGCCCAGCCGTCGGCGCCGAGGTGGCGGCGCAGCCGCGCTCCGGGCCGGTTCCGCGTGAGGAGCACCGCGGCGGCTGCGGCGGCCACCGTCACCGTGGCGGCGACCAGCCACCCCCGATCCCCCGGGGTGAGGGAGAGCTTGGCCGCGGTGGTGGCCGCGAGCACGAGAACAAAGGTGCGGCCCCGTCGACGCCAAGCGGAGGTGGTGGGTGCGGTGTGTGGCTTCACGGAGGTCGTCATGCCGGCGCCTCCGCCGAGCTGGCGCCACCGGTGTGGTGGCCGTTGGTCAGCAGCTTCAGCGCGTCGTGCACGCCCTGGGCGCGGCGCTTCTCGCAGCCAAAATAGCGGCGGATCGCCTCGACGCTGGGCAGAGCGGTGTCGCCCCAGGGCTCGAGCTGCCCGCTCGCGATCGCGGCGCGGACCTTAGTGACCAGGGTGAGGGTGTCGACGGTGTCGGAGGCGAGCCGGTGGGGGCCTGCGTCGGTGACCTCGACGTGGGCTTCCTCGAGGATGGTGGCCAGGAACGCGGCGGCCAGCGGCTGCAGCACGATCGCGACGACGATCAGCACTGGCGGGGCCAGATGGGCCAGCAGGGTAGTGACGTTCTGCCAGGTCCCGAGGACCGGCAGGACCGGTGAGGCGTTGATGGCCATCGTGGCCAGCAGAAGGATCGCCTCCAGCAGCCGGATCCGGGTCTGGTTCTCCCGGGCGGGGAAGGTCCGGCCCCACTGCGCGGCCCGCGCGTGCAAGGTCATGATCACGAGCAGCGGCAGGGAGAACAGCGGCTCGACGATGTAGGCCAGCGGGGTGCCGTCGGGGCCGACGAGCGCGTCGTGCACGCCCACCGAGGTCCACGCGATCCCGGCGACCGCGACGGCCATCAGCACGAGACTGACCCCGACGTGGGTGCGCTGCAGTGACGCCAGCCGCGAGGTGGGGTCGAGCAGCCGACGGCGGCGGGCCAGGGCGCGGCGCTGCCAGACCTGGTCGGTGAGTTCTGTGTGGGCGAGCTGCCGCTCCGCGCGGCGCTCACGGCCGTCGAGGCGCGCGGCGGCAACAGCGGTGGCGACGTCGTGGCGTCGGCTCAGGCCCCGGACCCGTTGCGCCGCGCGACGTTCCAGCCGCTCCTCGTTGGCGGACAGGACGTCGAGCCGGGACCTGTCGCGCTGCAGAAGCGCGAGCTCGCGGTGATAGCCGGCGGTCGCGGTGCGCAGCTCGAGCGTCTCGCGCATCGCGCGGATCTTCTTGGCATTCGCCGACTGGCTGGCCCGCGCGACCTCCCCATGGGCGACCGCCGGGGTCGTTACGGACGCCGTGTCCGAGTCCTCCGCGGGCGCCGGGGCGGCGGCACCGGGGAGGCGCCCACCGTTGATGGGGGTTTCGTTGTCGGCCCTCTGCAGGGCACTGATCAGCAGGTCAGACATGGCGGGACTCCTCGTCGCGGCCGCGGGGCACGGGAACGGGATCAGAAGCGAGCGGAGCGGAGAGCGACACCAGCCAGGTCCAGCCCTGGCAGCGCGGGCATCCGGTCGCGCCGAGCTGGGTGATCTCGCTGCAGGTCGGGATGAAGGTGTGGCAGCACGCGGTGCACGCCAGCAGGGGGCGCTGCGTCGGTGGAGCGGGGCGGTTGTCGCCGGACGCGGCGTCGGCGGTCACGACCACGCCACCGCGCGGCGGTGCAGCGTGCCGCGCATGATCGCCGAGCACGTGGCCAGCCACCGTGACTGTGCGCGGCGTGCCGACCTCGCAGGCCGATCCTTCTCGGGCTCGGTGAGCTCAATGCACCGAAGGGCGGCGCACGATCGGCACGAACGACCATCGGGAGCGGTCAGCGAGGCGGGGACCACCGCGGCGCCGCACATCGCGATGTAGCGGCCGTGTGGCCGGCCCGTAAGCACCTCACTGTCCTCGACGTCGTGGGCCAGCTCGTCGACGCCCGATGTGATCGGGGTAGTCGCGGTCCGCGGCGCCGGCCAGGGCGCGCGCCCGCGTGAGGAGGGTGCGTGCGCTCCGCCGCTCATCGGACTGCAACTCGGGCATCGCGCGGAGCCTCGGTGAGGTCGGGCTGCTGGTCGGCCGAGGGCTGATCACGCAGGCCTTCGGTGCGCCGCTCCTCGACGTGGTCCCAGCGCGGGTCGCGGTAGATACGTGAGCCGAACCTGCCGGTGGTCACGGTCCAGCCGCGGTTGTAGGCGTGGGCGTCTTGAGCGTCGAAGCGGCGCGAGTGCCATGCGAGGGCGCGCTTCATCAGCTGTACAGCAACAATCTTCATTGGTTCGTGTCTCCTGGTCCTGGAGGGGCCCGGTCGCGATCCACAGGTCCCGGTAGGCGTTCCAGCGCCTACCGGGACCCCTTGAGTGCCGACTCAGAGGGGAGCTGAGCCGACCCTTTGATTATGCACGATGTAGACGTGCATCGCGAGCCTTATGCACGCCTATGGATTGACTAGACGGCCTAGAACCGTCGACACTGGCTCCGCCACGGTCCGGTGGGAGGGGAGCCCATGAAGATCACGGTTCTGCGCACTGAGTGCGCGAACGGTCGTACGTGCCCGCAGATCGCGATGACGGAGGACGGCGACTTGCTCTTCCAAGGACGGATGGCTGCCGAGGGTCCGGGATGGGCTGAGGTGTGGATCCCCACGACCCTCACAGACGGCTGCGATCTGTCACATCTAGTTGCTGATGAGTCCGGAACGCTAGTTCGGGTGCGCGGCGAGCGCGTGACAGACGCGGCCGTCCTGCTGTTCCTGCGCGTCCCAGAACACGAAGTCGTCGTCCGCGCAGCACGCGAAATGCTCCCGGAGGTACTGGCCGCATGATGAACGAAGACCAGCTGGGCGAGTTCATCGACCAGCACTTCACACGAGACCTCTTCCGCCTCGAAACCCGCGAGCGCTACAACGTCGAGTCCGACGGCGAGGACCTCCGTCGCTACCTGCGTGGAGAGAGCAATCCCGCCGCTCCTGGCAAGGCCGAGTGGCTCGAGCACGTCCGTGAGGAGGCCTGCGCCGGCCTCGTCTCGCGACGGGTGAACGTGCTGCGGGCCCCGCTCTCCGACTACCAGCGTTACGAATGCGAGTGGGGCTACACCTACCTGGTCGAGGCCGGCGAGCAGATCCGCGTGCTCGACCTGACCCACCGCACCGAGCATGGACACATCCGCGCCATCGGCGACTTCTTCTTGATCGACAACACTCACGTTCTGCGAATGATCTACGACGACGATGACCGATTCGTCGGAGCGGAAACAGTCGTCGCGGCCGACACCAAGCCGTACCGGCAGATCGCCGATGCAGCCTGGACCCTCGCGGAGCCCTTTACAGCGTGGTGGGCTTCGCACCCCGAGCATCACCGCGGCCGCGCGGTGGCATAGCCCCCGAAAGGACTTCACGACCCTTGCCCGATGAGGAGGACGAGCTCCGGACAGAGCTCGCCAAGAGGCTGCGTCAACTCCGCGCAGACGCGGCTCTGAGCGGAATCGCGGCTGGCGCACGCGCAGGTATCTCTCAACCGATGGTCTCGCGCTGGGAACGCGGCCGGAACGTCCCTGATCCCCAGCAGGTGGCGTCCTACGCGGCTGCGCTCGGAGCCCGGGACGACGAGCGCGACGTCCTGGTCAGCCTCGCGGCCCGACTCGACGAGGTCCGCGAGCAGAACATCCCAGCTCGCGTCGTCCTGAGCCGGGGCGCCGCCGATTTCCAACGGCGGGTCGGGCGCCTAGAACAGGGCGCAACGCGCGTCCGCACGTTCACACCCACCGTGGTTCCCGGTCTCCTGCAGACCGAGGAGTACGCCCGAGCAGTCTTCGGTGCAGGCGGGCTCATCGTCAGTGACGACTTGTCCGATGCGGTCAACGCCCGCCTCGCTCGTCAGCGGCTCCTCGGCGAGGTCAACTCACGCCAGTTCACGTTGCTGATGACCGAGGGGGCCCTGCGGTGGATGGCCTTGTCGCCCGCAGCGATGGTGAGGCAGCTCGATCAGATCGCCGAGACTGCAGACCTGCCGCAGGTAGCTGTGGGCGTCATCGAGTGGACCACGGCCGTCGAGGTCTTCCCCATGCACGGATGGGACCTCTACGACGACACAGCCGCTGTCGTCGGGACGGAGACTGCTACCGGACTCATCACCGACACGCGCGACCTGCTCCAGTACAGACAGCTATTCGACCGGCTGGAAGCGCTGGCGTCCAAGGGCGACGCGCTGACGGCAGCGCTCGCCCGCCTGCGCTCCGAGTACGCCAGCCTCCGCTGAGCAGCGCAGACCAACTCCACAGAAGCCGGGGCACATCAAGCTCTCGGGACACACCGGAGCGGTTCAGCAGCCTCTGGTCAAGTAGCGGCTGGAGGCGGGTCGAGCCAGAACGCACTCCACTACGCGGACTGGAACTCTACGGCGTGGCTGTTCGTGTCAGCGGGGTTCGCCGGCTGGACGTCCCCCAGGCCTCCGGGCGTCTTGGACTCCCAGGCCTGCAGGAACTCGTTCGGGATGCGGCCGCGATCGGAGACCTTATAGCCGTTCTCGCGGAGCCACGTCCGCATCTCGGCCAACTCCTCGCGGCTGCGCCCCGAGCGCGAACGCTGCGGGGGAGAGCCGGCGCCGGTCTGACGTCCGCGGCCGTCCCCCGAGCGCCGTGCTGCCGCGACGAACGGAGCGAGCATGTCACGCAGCTTCTGCGCGTTGTCGTCGGACAGGTCGATCTCGTACTCGCGCCCGTCAAGCGCGAACTCGACGTTCCCAGAAGCTTCTGAGCCATCGAGGTCGTCGGTGTACTTCATGATGACCTGTTGGGCCACTTTCGATAACTCCATCCGGGTCGTCGTCGAGGGCGTTGATTGTGGCAGTGGGACCTGTTCGTGGTCGGTCAGCGGCGGGCCGTCCTGCTCTCCGGTGGTGAGGTCCCACACCCACACGGTCGCGTCCCGGCTGAACCGCCCCGGCGTGTCCGGAGAGCTATTGGCTTGAGCGCTGCGGCTCCGGTTGGGGTGCTCGTTGACGGTAGTGGGCGGCCTCCAACTCTGCGGGAGGGATGTCACCGGCGGCGCTGTGCAGGCGTCGGTGGTTGAACCAGTCGACGTACTCGAGGGTGGCGATCTCGACCTGCTCGACAGTCCGCCACGGCCCTCTCGGTTTGATCAGCTCGGTCTTGAACAGCCCGATGGTCGACTCGGCCAGCGCGTTGTCGTAAGCGTCCCCGACGGTTCCGACTGAAGGTGCCGCGCCGGCGAGGGCGAGGCGCTCGGTGTGCGCGATGGAGGTGTATTGCGACCCGGCGTCGGTGTGCATGATCAACCCGTCCAGGTCGGGTCGGCCCTGCTGGGCTCGGGTCCAGACGGCGTGTTCGAGGGCGTCGAGAACCAGCTCGGTCCGCATGCTGGTGGCCGCGCGCCAGCCCAGGATGCGGCGGGAGTAGGCGTCGATGACGAACGCGACGTAGACCATCCCCGACCAGGTGGGGACGTAGGTGAAGTCCGCGACCCACAGCTGGTCCGGTGCGGGCGGGTCGAACCGGCGGCTCACGAGATCTCCGGCGCGGGCGTGTTCGCCGGGCAGGGTGGTGCGGATCCGGCGCCCACGGCGTGCTCCGGCCAGGCCCTGGGCGCGCATGAGACGTTCCACGGTGCAGCGCGCGACCGGGATGCCCTCGCGGTTGAGCTGGGCCCAGACTTTCCGGGCCCCGTAGACGCCGTAGTTCTCGGCGTGAACCCGCGCCACCTCGACACAGAGTTGCTCGTCGCGAACCTGCGCTCGGGACGGGCGAGCGGCGCGGTGGGCGTGGTAGGTGGATGGGGCGATCGGTGCGCCCAACTCGGCGAGCTGGGCGCAGATCGACTCGACACCCCATCGCCGCCCACCGGACTGGTGGGCGGCGTGCTGGTCGATGAACCTCACCAACGTCCGCGTGGCCGGTCGATCTCGGCCGCGAAGAAAGCCGAGGCCGCCTTCAGAATGTCGTTGGCGCGCTTGAGCTCGGCGTTCTCCCGCCGCAACCGGCGCAGTTCCTCGGACTCCTCGGTCGTCGTGCCCGGCCGGGTGCCTGCGTCGGTCTCGGCCTGGCGCACCCATTTGCGCACCGTCTCGCCTGTTCCGACACCGAGCTTTTCCGCGACCGCGTTCATCGCCGCCCACGGAGAGTCGTAGTCGCCCGCAACCTCGGCGACCATGCGCACCGCTCGCTCACGCAACTCCGGCGGGTAGGGCGGCTGGGAACGACGTGTCATGACTCCATCTCCTCAGAAGATCAAGTCTCCGGACACGCCGGGGCGGTTCACGGCCGACGGTGCCACGAGTGTGCCCGTCGGGTGTCACCACCGCCGCTACCGCCGACACGCTGCGATTGTGGCCGGTCACCGGCAGGCGCATTGTAAAGGCGCAGTCGAGCCAAGATGATGGCGTGGCTAGGTATTGATGATGGCGTGGCTAGGTATTGAGACAGTCCAAAGGATTGCGCGAGCGCCGGTAGCACCTCACCAGGGACGACACCGACAGTCTCGACCTCAACTCCGAACTGTAGGGCTAGCATTCGCAAGGCCGCTGCCTGTTGTGCGGGCACGTAGATCGCTGCGGTGACCGCCAGCAGAGACTGTCCCTTCTCAAGATTGGCTAGATGTCGGGCGAACCACGCGTAGGTGTCAGCAGTGTCGGCGCGGCGGTCCGCGGGAGCACTCGACGGTGCCGCTGCGACGTTCACCTTGAGGCCGCGTAACCCGTCGTACGTTCGAATCGACCAGGTGCCACCGTGCAGGTCTGACTTCTCACCCTGTTCCGCGATTGGGTCGCCGAGACCGAAGGCGCGGCGGGTACCAGCGTCGAGGGCCTCGTATTCCTCGTCGGCGTCCGGAACGCCGGCCCGGCGGGCAAGGTCGGGTTCGTCACCGCCGAACAGGCGGTAACCGCCGAGGGCCGTCACCTCCGGGGCCCACACCGTGCCAGACCGGATCAGCTTCGCCGCGTACGCCGGCCTAACAAGGCATGCGCGAACGAGGCCGCCGAGCACAAATAAGTGGTCGTAGCGCGCCCGCGCCGGCGTCGCGGAATCAACGAGGCCTAGTACTGCAACGGCACTCGGTCAGAGTGGTGGTCGGTGGCCACGTCGGCGGT
>NZ_BEGX01000020.1 GCF_002583555.1 Pseudonocardia sp. N23 | reverse complement strand
GGCCCCGACGGTCACCTTGGTGCTGGTCTGTGTGCCGCCGGTGTCGACGAGCACCGACGCATCGGCCCCGCTGCCGTGGACGGCGGCGGCGGGGACGAGCACTGCGTCGTCGACCTGCGAGACGACGATGCTGACCTGAGCGGTCGCGCCGACGTGCAGTGTGGAGGTGTCGCCGGTGACCGCGAGTGTCACGGGGTAGGTGGCGACGCCGGAGGTCGAGGTCGCGACCAGTCCGACCGAGGTCACGGTCGCGGTGACGGGCCGGGCGGCCCCGGTCGGGGTGACCTCGGCGGCCTGGCCGGCCTTCAGCGCCGCGACCTCGGTGTCGTCGACGGAGGCGTTGACCACGAACGTCCCGGTGGAGATGACGACGACGTCGGCGGTGGTCCCGGTCGACGAGCTCGTCCCGGTCCCGGAGCCGACGGTCGAGCCGGACCCGCCGGACGCGGAGCCGCCCGACCCGGAGGACGCCGACCCCGAGCCGCCCGCCGGGACCTGCTGGCCCACGGCGACGTCGACCGCGGCGACGGTGCCGGCGAAGGGCGCGGTGAGCGTCGCCTGCGAGAGGTTGCGCTGTGCGACCGAGAGCTGGGCCTGCGCGGCGGTGAGGGCCGCGGAGTCGGCGTCGCGTTGGGCGGCGCTCGCGCCGGAGTCCGCGTCGAGGCGGGCCTGCGCGCTCGCCACGCCGGCATCGGCCTGCGCGACCTGCTGCGGCAGGCTCGCGGCGTCGACGGTCGCGAGGGTGTCACCGGCCGCGACCTGCTGGCCGACGGTGACCGGGACCGCGGTGACCCGGCCGGGGACGGCGAAGTCGAGGTCGGCGCGCTGGGCGGGGGCGATGGTGCCGGTGGCGCCCACGGTCTGGCGCAGCGTGCCGGTGCTCGCCCGGGCGAGCACCGGTGTGGTGGTCCCCGACGACGTCCCCGCCCGCCAGACCAGCACGACCGCCACCACCACGACGACGGCGGCGGCCCCGCCGATCCAGCGGGCCCGCCGCGACCACGACCGGGGCGAGAACGCACGGTGCCGGGGTCCCTGGTCCGGGCGTGACGACGCAGGTCCCGGGTCCGTCTCGTCGTGTGGACCACCCCGGTCCGCGCCGTCCGGCACGGTCGTCCCGACGGGTGTCTCGGCCACCGTTGTCTCCCACCGCTCGCACGCCTCACGACGCCGGTGCCCCGCGGCCGGCCGGGCGGACGCTATCCGCGTTCACTGAGAACGAGCGCAGACCTTCCTGACAGTGGACTGAGAGGAGGCCGTCCGAAATGGACAGTGCTGGACAGTGCGACAGGAACGGGACGGAACACGGTGCCGACGGGCCCCGCACGACGCGTTGTCCGAACACCTCCCGGCCACTGGTCCATTTCCAGGGAAGTGTCCGGACAATTGGGCGCATGACTCTCATGACGTAGACGGCCGTTGGCCGAACGGGTCCGGACATGGCAGCCTGAACGTGTGAATGCGCTGACCTTGCGACTCGTGGCACGTCGCCACGTGGACCTGCAGCGGGTCAACAGCGCCATTTGTCGGCCTGCGGTCTGATCCCGCGCCGAACGTCCACGGACCGATTTCCCGGCGCAGGGTGAGCTGCGCCCGAAATCCCGTTCGTGATCGACAGTGATCGAACTGGTTTCCGGGTTCGCGGCGAGCCGTGCCGTCATCCGGAGGCCCCGAATTGCCCCCCACCACACCGCCCTCGAAGTCCCCTGCCCGCCCGAAGCGCGGCGAGGGCCAGTGGAAGCTCGGCCATCGCGAGCCGCTGAACCCGAACGAGCGCTTCAAGCGCGACGACGACGGCCTCAACGTGCGTGCGCGCATCGAGAACGTCTACTCGAAGCAGGGGTTCGACTCGATCGACCCGTCCGACCTGCGAGGCCGGATGCGCTGGTGGGGCCTCTACACCCAGCGCAAGCCCGGGATCGACGGCGGCCGCACCGCGGCGCTGGACCCCGAGGAGCTCGACGACAAGTTCTTCATGCTGCGGGTGCGGGTCGACGGCGGAGCGCTGACCACCGAGCAGCTGCGCGTCGTCGGCGAGCTGTCGCAGCAGTACGGCCGTGACACCGCCGACGTGACGGACCGGCAGAACATCCAGTACCACTGGATCGCCATCGAGGACATGCCCGCGATCTGGGAGCGCCTGGAGGCCGTCGACCTGCTGACGACCGAGGCCTGCGGCGACACCCCGCGCGTGATCCTGGGCTCGCCCGTCGCCGGCATCTCCGCCGACGAGGAGCTCGACGGCACGCCTGCGATCCGGACGATCCTCGACCGCTACATCGGCAGCCCGGAGTTCTCCAACCTGCCCCGCAAGTTCAAGACCGCCATCTCGTGGCAGCAGGACGTCGCCCACGAGATCAACGACATCTCCTTCATCGGCTCCGTGCACCCCGACCACGGCCCTGGCTTCGACGTCTGGGTCGGTGGCGGGCTCTCGACCAACCCGAAGATCGCGCAGCGGCTCGGCGCCTGGGTCCCGCTCGACGAGGTCCCCGACGTGTGGGCCGGGGTCATCTCGGTGTTCCGCGACTACGGCTATCGCCGGCTGCGCCACCGTGCCCGCATCAAGTTCCTCGTCGCGGACTGGGGCGTCGCGGAGTTCCGCCGGGTCCTGGAGGAGGAGTACCTGGGCCGCAAGCTGATCGACGGGCCCGCGCCCGCGACGCCCGAGCGCCCGATCGACCACGTCGGCGTGCACAAGCAGACCGACGGCCTGAACTACGTGGGCGTCGCGCCCGCGTCGGGCCGTGTCTCGGGGACGACGCTGATCGCGCTGGCCAAGGCCGTCGAGTCCATCGGCTCGCGGCGGGTGCGGCTCACCGCGCAGCAGAAGATCGTCGTGCTCGACGTGCCCGACGACGCCGTCGCGACGCTGACAGCGGAACTGGCCGGCCTGGGCCTGCAGGCGGAGCCCTCGCCGTGGCGGCGGGCGACGATGGCGTGCACCGGCATCGAGTTCTGCAAGCTCGCGATCGTCGAGACGAAGGAGCGGGCGATCCGGCTCGTCGAGGAGCTGGAGCAGCGCCTCGCCGACGTCCACCCCGACGTCCCGATCTCCATCCACCTCAACGGCTGCCCCAACGCCTGCGCCCGCACCCAGGTCGCTGACATCGGGCTCAAGGGCCAGGTCGTCACCGACGCCGACGGCAACCAGGTCGAGGGCTTCCAGGTCCACCTGGGCGGCGGCCTCGGCCTGGACTCCGGCTTCGGGCGCAAGCTGCGCGGCCTGAAGGTCACCAGCGCCGGCCTCGGCGACTACGTCGACCGGGTCGTGCGCAACTACGTCGCGGACCGCACCGAGGGCGAACGGTTCGCACAGTGGGTGCTGCGGGCCGACGAGGGCCTCTTGACGTGAGTGCCCCCACCAGGGCGGTGCCGTTCTACTGCCCGTACTGCGGCGAGGAGGACCTGCGCCCCGCCGAGCAGACCGAGAAGGTGCCGCACGGCGCCTGGTACTGCGCCGACTGCCTGCGCACGTTCACCGTCAAGATGATCGGGATCGGGGTCCCAGGAGTGAGTAAGTCATGAGCGAGCCTGCGAGCGAATCGTCGGCACAGCGTGTGTGCGCAGCGCTGAGCTCCCGCAGGGAGCGATTGGGATGAGTGTCGCGACGGAGAAGGACCTGCGTGCGCTGGCCGAGCGTGGGGCCGACGAGCTCGGGCCCGACGCCACCGCCCAGCAGGCGCTGGCCTGGGCGGCGGAGACGTTCGGCCAGGGGCTGATCGTCGCGTCGAACATGCAGGACGCGGTGCTCGTCGACCTCGCCGCGAAGGCACTGCCGGGCGTGGAGATCCTGTTCCTCGAGACCGGGTACCACTTCGCCGAGACGATCGGCACCCGCGACGCGGTCGAAGCGACCTACGACATCCGGATCGTCAACGCGGCGGCCCAGCAGTCGGTCGCCGAGCAGGACGCGACGTGGGGCAAGGACCTCTTCGCCCGCGACCCCAACCGGTGCTGCGCGCTGCGCAAGGTCGCGCCCCTGCAGAACACGTTGGCCCGCTACGACGCGTGGGTCACGGGGGTGCGTCGCGTCGAGGCTCCGACCAGGGCGAACACCCCGCTGGTCACCTACGACGAGAAGTTCGGACTGGTCAAGGTCAACCCGATCGCGGCCTGGACCGACGACGACATGGAGGCCTACATCGCCGAGCACGGAATCCTGGTGAACCCGCTGGTCGACGCCGGGTACCCGTCCATCGGATGCGCGCCGTGCACGGCCAGGCCGCTGCCGGGCGCCGATCCGCGCTCCGGGCGCTGGGCGGGCACGGCCAAGATCGAGTGCGGGCTGCACCCCGCCGAGGTCACGCAGTGACCGCCGCCCACACGATCGACGCCCTCGACACGCTCGAGTCCGAGGCGATCCACATCTTCCGTGAGGTCGCCGGCGAGTTCGACCGCCCGGTGATCCTCTTCTCCGGCGGCAAGGACTCGACGCTGCTGGTGCACCTCGCGGCCAAGGCGTTCGCGCCGGCGCCGATCCCGTTCCCGCTGCTGCACGTCGACACCGGGCACAACTACCCCGAGGTCATCGAGTTCCGGGACGCGCTCGCCGCGCGGCTCGGACTGCGCCTGGAGGTCGCGCACGTCCAGGACTGGATCGACGACGGCCGCCTCACCGAGCGCGCCGACGGCACCCGCAACCCGCTGCAGACCATCCCGCTGCTGGACTCGATCGTCGAGAAGAAGTTCGACGCCGTGTTCGGCGGGGGCCGCCGCGACGAGGAGCGGGCGCGCGCCAAGGAACGCGTGATGAGCCTGCGCGACGCGTTCGGCCGCTGGGACCCGCGCAAGCAGCGTCCCGAGCTGTGGAACCTCTACAACGGCCGGCATGCCGCGGGCGAGCACGTCCGGGTCTTCCCGATCTCCAACTGGACCGAGCTCGACGTCTGGCGCTACATCCAGCGCGAGGGCATCGAGCTGCCGTCGATCTACTACTCCCACCAGCGTGAGGTCTTCAAGCGCGACGGGATGTGGCTGGCCGAGGGTCCGTGGGGAGGCCCGCGCGGCGCCGAGGCCCTGGAGCTGCGGACGGTCCGCTACCGGACCGTCGGCGACGGGTCGTGCACCGGCGCGGTCGAGTCCACCGCCACCACCCTCGACGAGGTCATCGCCGAGGTCACCGCCTCGCGGCTGACCGAGCGCGGCGCCACCCGCGCCGACGACCGGATGTCCGAGGCAGCCATGGAGGACCGCAAGCGTGAGGGGTACTTCTGATGGGTAGGGATCTTCTCCGGTTCGCGACGGCGGGGTCCGTCGACGACGGAAAGTCCACCCTCGTGGGCCGCCTGCTCTACGACACGAAGTCCGTCCTCGCCGACCAGATCGAGGCCGTCCAGCGCGCCTCGGTCGACAAGGGCCTGACGACGCCGGACCTGTCGCTGCTCGTCGACGGCCTGCGCGCCGAGCGCGAGCAGGGCATCACGATCGATGTCGCCTACCGCTACTTCGGCACGCCGACCCGCGAGTTCGTCCTCGCCGACACCCCCGGCCACGTGCAGTACACCCGCAACACGGTGACCGGCGCGTCGACCGCGGAGCTCGCGGTGCTGCTCGTCGACGCCCGCCACGGCGTCGTCGAGCAGACCCGGCGCCACGCCGCGGTGCTCGCGCTGCTGCGGGTGCCCCGGCTGGTGCTGGCCATCAACAAGATCGACCTCGTCGACTACGACCAGGCCGTCCTGGAGGCGATCGGCAAGGAGTTCGCCGGGCTCGCCCGCTCACTGGGCTTCCCCGACGACGCCGTCGTCACCATCCCGGTGTCGGCGCTGGTCGGGGACAACGTCGTCGACCGCTCGGCGCACACACCCTGGTACGAGGGCCCGACACTGCTGGGCCACCTCGAGTCGGTGCCGGTCACCGGCCCGGAGGCCGACGCACCGTTCCGGCTCCCGGTCCAGTACGTGATCCGGCCCCGGACCGAGGAGCTGCACGACTACCGCGGCTACGCCGGCCAGATCGCCTCCGGCACGGTCCGGCCCGGTGACGAGGTCGTCGTGCTGCCCGGCGGGCACCGCACCACGGTGGCGTCGGTCGAGACGGCCGACGGCCCGCTCGAGGCCGCCCACGCGGGACGCAGCGTCACGGTGCTGCTCACCGACGACATCGACCTGTCCCGTGGCGACGTCATCGCCGCCGCGGCCGCGCCGCCCCGGGTCACCGACGAGCTCGACGCCACGCTCTGCTGGCTCGCCGAGAAGCCGCTGCGCCCCGGCGCGCGGCTGCTGCTCAAGCACGGCACCCGCACCACGCAGGTGATCGTCGGCGAGCTGCGCGACCGGCTCGACACCGACACGTTCGCCCGTGAGGTCCCCGACCAGCTGGAGATCAACGACATCGGCCGCGTGCACCTGCGCACCGCCGACCCGCTGCCCGTCGACGACTACGCCGACATCCGGGTCACGGGCGGCTTCCTGCTCATCGACCCGCCCACCGGCAACACCCTGGCCGCCGGCCTCGTCGGCGACCCGCTCGTGCTCGTCGACCTGCCCAGCCGCGCGCCGTCCACCCCCGGCCCGTAAGCCCTCCCCACAACCGCAGAAGAAGGAAGCCCCGTTCGATGCGCCTGCGCTCCAGAGTTCCCATCGCCCTCCTCGCCACCCTCGCCGCGGTCGGGGTGCTGGCGTCCTGTTCGCGGGCGTCCGATGCCCCCGCGGCCGGATCGAGCGGGTCGGGCGGCACCACGTCGCCGGCCGCCGAGCTGCGGCTCGGCTACTTCCCCAACATCACCCACGCGCCCGCGCTGATCGGCGTCGACAAGGGCTACTTCGCCCAGGAGCTCGGCTCGACGAAGCTCACGACGCAAACCTTCAACGCAGGTCCCGACGAGGTCAACGCACTGCTGGGCGGCTCGCTCGACGTGGCGTTCATCGGGTCGAGCCCGGCGATCAACGCGTATGGCAAGTCCGACGGCGCGGTCCGCCTGATCGCGGGTGCGGCGTCGGGAGGTGCGCAGCTCGTCGTCTCCAAGGACATCACCAGCCCGGAGCAGCTCAAGGGCAAGACCATCGCGACGCCGCAGCTGGGCAACACGCAGGACGTGGCGCTCAAGAAGTGGCTCAAGGCCAACAACCTCGAGATCGCGACCGCGCAGGACCCGAACAAGGTCGTCGTCCAGAACCTGGACAACCCGCGCACGCTCGACCTGTTCAAGTCCGGTCAGATCGCCGGTGGCTGGCTGCCCGAGCCGTGGAGCTCACGTCTGGTGGACGCAGGCGCCTCGGTGCTCGTCGACGAGCGCACCCTCTGGCCCGGCGGCGGGTTCCCGACGACCGTCGTGATCGTGCGCACCGCGTTCCTGCAGGAGCACCCCGACGCCGTCGAGGCGCTCCTGCGCGGCGAGCAGAAGGCCATCGACTTCATCGCGAGCGACCCGGCCGGCGCGAAGACCGCGGCGAACAACGCGATCAAGGCGCTGTCCGGCTCGGCGCTGGCACAGAGCGTCGTCGACCGGGCGTTCACCGAGCTGTCGTTCGGACTCGACCCCCTCGCCGCGACCTTCCCGCAGCTGTCGAAGGACAGCGTGACGGCGGGCGCCACCCAGAAGGAGACCGACCTGCGCGGCTTCCTCGACGTCACCGCCGTCAACAAGGTGCTGGCCGCCGCCGGAAAGCCGCAGGTCGACGCAGCGGGTCTGGACAAGAAGAGCTGATCCCCCCGGGGTGGCTCCCTCACGGGAGCCGCCCCACCCCCTGACGAGAAGGGTGACCGGCCGGATGACCACCACCACCGGGACCGAGACGACCACAGCCGATGTCTCCGACGTTCCCGGGACGGCGGCAGTGCGGCTCACCGGCATCGGCAAGACGTTCGGGAGCGGCACGGATGCGGTGACGGCCCTGCAGAACGTCGACCTGGCTGTCGGGCAGGGCGAGTTCGTGTGTCTGCTCGGTGCGTCAGGCTGCGGCAAGTCGACGCTGCTCAATCTGGTCGCCGGACTCGACGAACCCACCGCGGGCACGTTGACCCGGCCGGCCGGGTCCCCCTCGTTCATGTTCCAGGAGTCGGCTCTACTGCCGTGGCTGACCGCGGGTCGCAACGTCGAGCTGCCGCTGCAGCTGTCGGGGCTGTCCCGGTCCGCGCGGCGCGAACGCGCCGCCGAACTGCTCTCCCTCGTGCGCCTCGACGGCCTCGCCGACAAGCGACCCCACGAGCTGTCCGGCGGCATGCGCCAGCGCGTCGCCCTCGCCCGGGCGTTGGCCGCCGCGACCGGTCCCGACGGTTCCGGCGGCGGCGTCCTGCTGATGGACGAGCCCTTCGCCGCTCTCGACGCCATCACCCGCGATGCGCTCCAGGGAGAGCTGCTGCGGGTATGGCGAGCAACCGGCACCACCATCGTCTTCGTCACCCACGACGTCCGCGAGGCCGTGCGGCTGGCCCAGCGTGTCGTCCTGCTCTCGTCGCGGCCGGGCACCGTCGTGGGCGAATGGACGGTCGGCGACGACCGTGATCACCTCCACGACGAGATCACCGTCCGGCTGCGTCAGGTCATCGCGAGCCATGCAGCCTGAGACCACGCCGCGCCCCACGGTGCCGACCTCCCCCGAGCTCGACGACGCGGCCGCAGAGCTCGCGGGACTCGACGCCCTCGACACCCCGACGGTCAAGCGGACCCCCTCGTGGCGGCGGTTCGTCGCGACCGGGCTCCCCCCGATCGTCGCGTTCCTGCTGTTCGTCGGCGTCTGGCAGCTGATCTGGGCGGCGGCGATCCAACCCGAGTTCAAGGTTCCCTCCCCGTCCTCGGTGTGGGACTCCTTCGCCGGCGTCCTCACCGACGGCCAGGTCCTGTCGATCCTGTGGACCTCGATCAGCCGGGCGTTCGTCGGCTTCCTGATGGCCTTGGTCATCGCCGTCCCACTCGGCCTGCTCGTCGCCCGCGTCCGAGTCGTGCGCGCGGCGATCGGCCCTCTGCTGTCCGGGTTGCAGAGCCTGCCGTCGGTCGCGTGGGTGCCCGCCGCGGTCCTGTGGTTCGGACTGACCGACTCGACGATCTACTTCGTCGTCCTCGCCGGGTCGATCCCGTCGATCGCAAACGGCCTCGTGTCCGGCATCGACCAGATCCCGCCGATCTTCCCGCGCGTCGGCAAGGTCATCGGCGCCAGCGGACTGGCCACCGCCCGGCACATCCTGCTTCCGGCGGCCCTGCCCGGATTCCTGGCCGGATGCAAACAGGGCTGGGCCTTCTCGTGGCGTTCCCTGATGGCCGCGGAGATCATCGCCGCCGGACCGCTGCTCGGCCTCGGCCTCGGCGCCTTCCTCAAACAGGGCAGCGACCTCAACGACATGCCGACGGTCATCGCCGCGATCTTCCTGATCCTCATCGTGGGCATCGGGATCGAGCTGCTGGTCTTCCGGCCGATCGAACGTCGCGTCCTGCGCGTGCGGGGGCTGGCCGCCGGTGTCTGATCCCGCACTCGTCGCGGTCGCACACGGCAGCCGCGACGGGCGGTCCGCCGCCACGATGCACCGGCTCGTGCAGGCCGCCGCCGCGCAGGCGCCGGGGCTCGACGTCCGGCTGTCGTTCCTCGACTTCAACGCCCCCCGGCTGCCCGACGTCCTGCACGCCGTCGCCGCCGACGGGCATCGTCGCGCCGTCGTGGTCCCCCTGCTGCTCGGCTCCGCCTACCACGCCCGCGTCGACGTTCCCGCCGCCGTCGAGGCCGCAACGTCGCGGCTGCCGCAGCTGCGTGTCACCGTGTCCCCGGTCCTCGGCGAGGACCCCACCCCGTTGCTCGCCGCAGCCCGCGCCCGCCTCGCCGAGGCCGGTGCCGACCTCGGCGACCCGGACATCGGCGTCGTGCTCGCCGCTGCCGGGTCGAGCGACGAGAACGCCAACGATGTCGTCCGGACACTCGCGGGACGGCTCCCCCGTGCCATCGCGGCCTTCGCGACGTCGGCCGAACCGTCCGTCGACGACGCGGTGGCCTGCCTGCGAGCTGTTGGTGCGCAACGGATCGTCGTCCTGCCGTGGTTCCTCGCGCCGGGCCGCCTGCTCGACCGCGTCGAGGCCCGCGCCGTGGCAGCCGACCGGGCCGCGACCGTCGCGGAGCCCCTCGGGGACCACCCGCTCGTCGCGGCGACGGTCCTGGCCCGGCACGGCGCCGGCGCCGGCGAGCCCGTCGCCGCGCTCGCCGACGCCGTCTGAGGTGGTTGGGCCGTTCGGCCCACCGCAGTGGTCCCACTAAACGAATACTCGCACAATCGTCTGCGCGCTGGCATTATCGTCATTTCTACAGAGCGCATTCGCGCTGTCGCCGAAGAGTGATGAACAACGGTGCCGAACGAAAAAAGTTGCGGCACACCATTTCATCCGGCCGCTCCGGTGCCCTCCCCGATCGGACGCCAACCCTCCAGCGGGCCACTCGTTCGGAGCAGTGGTCGGAGCGAAGATCGACACGTGGTACGGCTACGCCTGTCGCATTGCCCTGACCTGCGAGCTTCAAACGTCGGCCGCGTCCCGTACGCCTACACGGCATCACCCTGCGTTCGCTCAACCCTTCGGGTCCAACCGGGTTGTCAAACCATCAGGTGACACGATCGGCACACTCCGACAGGTAGGTGAACATGTGTGTGAGCTGAAACGGAGCTGTGCGGGATACGAGAGAGTGAGCAGCAGCGCCATAGGGCGCTGCACTGTCCAGAAGGGAATCTCAATGGCGTTCCGCAAGCCCGTCCCGGCGATCAAGCACTGTGTGCCGAAGCCCCCGTCGCACTGCGACGACCGCGATGACGACCGCCGCCACGGTCACCACCACGACCGCCGTCGTCACCAGCACCACGACGACCCGTGTGGCCGCAAGTCGAAGCGCGACCGTCACCGCGAGCACTGCGGCCGCTGATCTCTCGCCCCGGCAGAGACCAGTAGTACGCACGACTCAGCACTGCTGAGAAGGTGTTCCGGCGGCCCCGCGCGTAGCCCCAGCGGCGCGGGGCCGCCGGCATGAACGGAGTTCGTCGATGTCCACCACCGCCGACGGGGGACGCACGTCCCCGCCGCGTCGGGCATCGGTGATGCCGGATCACGAGCACGATCCCGAGGAGTGGGACTCCCCCGGCTCCGCGCCCGACCACCACGACGACCCCCGGGTGCCTGCCAGGACGAGCAGCGGTGGGCACGACCGTGACTCCCGGCCCGACGAGTCCCGGCCCGACGACTCGCGGCCCGACGACTCGCGGTACGACGCCGACCAGGACGACGACCGGTACGACGACTACGACGACGAGCCCTACGAGCGAAGCTCCATCGCCGACGTCCGCGAGGCCGCCAAGGTCCCGATCCGGCACATCTTCAAGCGCTTCTGGCCCGACACCAAGCCATTCCGCGGGCGGATGCTGCTGAGCCTCCTGCTCGTCGCCGTCGGCCCCGCGCTGGGCACCGTGAACATCTACCTGTTCAAGGTTCTCGTCGACGACATCATCACCCCGCAGGACTTCCGGCTCTTCCCGGTCGTCGCGGGCGCCTTCCTCGCCATCACCGTCGTCGGCGGTCTGATCAACTTCGGCGACGAGTACATGACCGCGTGGGTCGGCGAGAAGTTCGTCATGGGTCTGCGCCAGCGGGTCTTCGACCACATGCACCGGCTCTCGTCCGGCTACTTCGAGACCCGCCAGCTCGGCGACCTGCTCTCCCGGCTCACCGGCGACGTCTCCTCCATCGAGTCGCTCATGCTCAGCGGCGTCAACATGGCCCTGACCTACAGCTTCCAGATCGTCTTCTACGCGGGCGCCATGTTCTTCCTGAACTGGCAGCTCACCCTCGCCGCCCTCGTCGCCGCCCCGATCTTCCTGCTCATCGCCCGGTCCTTCTCCCGGCGCATCCAGTCCGCCGCCCGCGAGAGCCGCCGCCGCGCCGGCTCGATCAGCGCCGTCGCCGAGGAGAGCTTCGGCAACGTCGCCCTCGTCCAGGCCTACGACCGCGCCGACCACGAGAGCCGCCGTTTCCGCGACCAGAACCTCGGCAACTTCCGCGCCCAGATGCGCGCCATCAAGATCGAGGGCCTGTTCTCCCCGATCAGCGCGTTCGTCGAGTCCGTCGGGACGCTCGTCGTCATCGGCATCGGTGTCTGGGAACTCTCGCAGAACCGCATCACCCTCGGCGGCCTGCTCGTCTTCCTCGCCTACATCTCCCAGCTCTACGGCCCCGTCCAGGGCTTCGCCGGACTCACCAACTCGATCTTCGCCGCCAGTGCCAGCGCCGAACGGATCATCGAGGTCCTCGACGCCCAGCCCGGCGTCGAGGACCCGGTGAAGCCCGTCCGGATGCGCCGGGCCAGGGGCGCCATCCGCATCACGGGCGTCGGCTTCGGCTACCCCGGTACCGACCGCACCGCCCTGCACGACGTCGACCTCGACATCATCGCGGGCAGCAAGATCGCCGTCGTCGGCGCGAGCGGCGCCGGGAAGTCGACGCTCACCAAGCTGCTGCTGCGCACCTACGACCCCGACGAGGGCACGATCACCCTCGATGACGTCGACCTGCGCGACCTCACCCTCCACGACCTGCGCCGCAACATCACCGCGGTCCTGCAGGAGACCCTCGTCTTCGACGGGTCGATCGCCGACAACATCCGCTGGGGAAGGCCCGACGCCACCGACGAGGACGTCGCCACCGCGGCGGCCGCCGCCGACGCCCACGACTTCATCGTGCGCCTGCCCGACGGCTACGACACCCGCATCGGCCAGCGCGGACGGCTGCTGTCCGGCGGCCAGCGCCAGCGCATCGCGATCGCCCGCGCCATGATCCGCGACGCCCCCGTGCTGCTGCTCGACGAGCCCACCACGGGCCTCGACGCCGAGTCGACCCGCCGCGTCCTCGAACCGCTGCGCCGCCTCATGGACGGCCGCACCACGGTGATCATCTCCCACAACCTGATCACCGTGACCGACGCCGACGAGATCGTCTACGTCGAGGACGGCACGATCAGCGCCCGCGGCAGCCACGACGAACTGCTCGTCGCGAGCGCCGGCTACGCGCACCTCTACCGGCTCCACCACCCCGGCGCCGCGGTTCCCGCCGCGCCGGTGGCCGCCGCGGCCGACACGTGCGTCGACCTGGCGAAGGCGCCCGCCGCCGGGCCCACGCGCCGGCCCGGTGCCGTGCGCCGGCCCGGTCCCGTGCTCCGGCCCGGTCCACGGCCCCGGCCGGCCGTCGCCGCACAGCAAGGGGGTCGTGACCGTGACCGCGAGGACGTGACGAGCCCCGTCCCCGTCCCGTTCCGGCGGCGCGAACACGCCGAGCCGCCCGCCGCGCCGCGCCGCTACGTCGCGATGCCGGTCGCGGGCTCCCACGGCCCCGCTGAGCCGCTGCCCCCACGGCGGCCTGCCGACGAGCCCCGCGAGCAGATGCCCGCCCGGCCCGGCGCTCCTGCCCGTCCCGAGGTCTACGCCGCCGCGGGCGCCGGCCGGTCAGGTGCCCGGCGGTCCGGCGGCCCGGTCCGCGACGTCGAGGAGACCTCGATGCTCGGGACCCCGACCGGATCGGTCACGCGCGACTCCGGCACCCGCGACGCCGGCACCCGCGACTCCGGCACCCGCGACTCCGGCACCCGCGACTCCGGCACCCGCAGCTCCGGCACACGCGGCTCCGGCACGGAGTGGGCTCCCGCTGGTCCGGGTCCGTCGCCGCGGCGCGGTTCGGATCCGGTCGGGCGGCGCGACGACGGCCGGCCCGTCGGTCCGCGGACCAGGACCGGATCCGGGAGCGGGTCCGGGCTCGGGACCGGCGTCGAGCCCGGCGCCGAGCCCTCCGACGGGGTCGACGCGACGCGCGTCGTCCGCCCGGTGCAGTCGGGCGACACCGGCCCGCGCCGCCTCGTCGGCCCCCGCGACGACCGGTACCCCGCGACCCGCGGGCGCGATGGTCGTGGGCGGGACGACCGGTATCGCGACGACCCGGCCCGCAACGGCCTGTCCCGCACCGGTCGGGGCGCGAGGGACCTGCGCGACAACGACGTCCGTGACGACCATGACGTGAACGGGTACCGGCGGAACGGCTCGTCGGACGAGGATTCGATGACGAACGGTTCGCGGGTGGACGGTGCGGGGGCAGACCGTTCGCAGGTCAACGGGTCGCGCGCCGAGGGCCCGTACGTGAACGGTTCGCGGGCCGACGGCTTGCGGGCCAACGGGTCGGGCGACCACGCGGCCACCGGCCCGTCGACGCGCGACGGTGCGCGGTCCGACCGGGCCGGGCGTCGCGACGACGATGCCGACGGGCCCAGGCCGCGACGCCGGCGCCCGAGCATCGATCGTGACGGCGCCGAGCGCCGCCGGCGCGACACCGGATCGCACCGGCCGGAGCGCTACGACGACGCGCCGCGCCGCGGCCGCGACGTCGCGCCCGACGATCGTCGGCGCGCCGACGAGCTCGCCTTCGGTGCCGGAGCCGGCGAGGTGTCCGAGACGGCCGCGCTCCCCCGCCACCGTCCCACCCGCCGCCGCGACGACGATGCCGACGGTGGCGGCCGCCGGCCCCGCGCCGCGCACGAGGGCCGCGACCGGGAGCCGGCCCGCTACGCCGACGAGCGGTCCGGCCGCTCGTCCCGGCACCCGGACGAACGGGACGCCACCGGCCGGGACGCTGCCCACCGCGACGCTGCCGACCTCGACGCTGCCGATCGGACCCGGCGGCGTCGTGACGACCGCACCGCCGACCGCCCGGACGGCCACCCCTCCCGGCACGCCGACGACCTCTTCCCCGCACCCCGGAACGCGGCCGGTCGCAACGGCGCCGACCACCGCTCCGACAGCCGCGACGGCGAGCACCGACGCGACGAGCCCCGGACCGACGCCACCCGGGCCGACGAGCGCAGGACGGACCGGCGCCGCGACCGGGCACCGCGGCCGGACGACCCGCGCCGCCGCTCGGGCTCCGGGCGCCACGCGGTGCCCGACGTCGACCCGCCGACGACCGCGCTGCCGCTCGTCCATCTCACCCAGGCGTTCGAGAAGCTCACCGTGCCCGACCCGCGGGTCGCGACCGACGACGTCGACTCCGAGACCACGGTGTTCCGGGCGATCCCGCGCCCGCGCCGCCGCTCGTGGCTGACCGGCGAGCTCCCGAAGGTCCCGCCGCTGCCTCCGCACCGCCGCTGACCGGTTCCGGGGTCCGCTCGAGACGCAGGGTCCGCGTGCGGAACCCAGGGGCCGCGCGCGGGATGCAGGCCGGGCGGTGAGCGGAGAACCACGCGCTGACCCGGAAGTCCGCCGTCGGGCAGGGCTCCGGCGCAGCGGCCGGACCGCGGTCAGGCAGCCGCCGCGGACTCTGCGGGCAGGCTGGCCAGCACGGCGCGGGCGATGGCGTCGTTGTAGCGCAGGCTCTGCGCGTTCATCCCCGGCCGGGTGAAGGCTCCCGCGACCTTGACCGCGGTGTGCGGGCCGACCGCGAAGCGCCGCGGGTGCACCGCGCCGCGTGCGTCGACCAGCGCGCCGTCGGCCGGGCGGACCCGGATCAGGCCGGTGTTGCGCAGAACCGTTCCGTCGTCGGCATACAGGATCTCCTCGCTGACCGCGCCGTCGCGGACCAGCTGGGCGAGCAGGGGGTCGGTGCTGCGGGCGGCGCTGGAGTCAGGGAGGCGGGCGTCGACGAGGATCGTCGAGGTCACGATCTCCGGCGTGGCCGCGCTGCCGGCGCGCAGCACACCGCCCTCCACGGAGACCCACATGCCGGGGCCGAGGAACCGGACGAGGCCGGCGTCGGCGAGTGCGAGGATCTGGCGGACCCGGAACCCGGGCGGCCCGCTGGCGACGGCGTTGAAGAAGCTCTGCCACCACGGCACGTCGCGGGCGCGGGACGCGGCGGTGAGCCCGCCTTCGCCCTGCAGCTGCGTGACCTCGCCGTACACCGACAGCATTGCGACGAACGCGCCGAGGTGCGGGGTGTGCCGGGGGTCGACGTGCTGGCGCAGGTCCTCGGCGATGCGGTCGACGACGAGCGGCTGCAGGGCGTCGAGGTCCGGAGCGGCGAGACCGGCGAGGGGCCGGTCGAGGGCGTCGAGGTCGAGACGGTCGAGCGGGTCGGGCGCGGCGTCGGCGAGGAACGCGTCCATCTCCGCGGTGCCCCAGCGGAGGGCGGCGAAGCGGGCGGCGAACTCGTCGAGGTCGAGGGTGACGCGGTCGGGGTGGCCCGCGACGAGCTCGTGGTACCAGCCCCAGGCGATCTCCTTGGCCATGAGCGGCCACAACGTCGCACCCATGTCGACGGGTCCACCGGCGACGAGGGGCGCGATGTCGGCGGGGCCGAAGTGACGCGGCAGGGGCGGGCGGCCCCCACGCAGCTGGTAGTGGGTCTTGGAGTGGTAGATGCTGCCGCGCGGGCTGCCTGCGACGAGGACGGGTTCGTCGCCGGACGGGATGTAGCGCAGCTGGTCCGAGGAGTCGGCGGCGGGGACGAACCGGCCGCCGCGGCCCTCGAACAGCAGCACCACGAGGTCGACGAACGCGAGCCCGAGCCCGCGGACGAGCACGGTCTCGCCAGGGCGCACGACCGACAGGTCGGTGTCGGTGGTCTGCTCGGGCGGCAGGTAGCGCAACCCGGCTGCGGCGGCGCGGGCGCCGAGGTCGAGCTCGTCGACGGTCGGGGTGGCGTCGAGGTGGCCGGAGGCGAGTACGACGCTGTCGGCGCGGATCGGCGCGGCGAGCCCCTCGACGGTGACCCACTGATCCTCGCCGGTCTCGGTGACGGCGGTGGCGCGACCGGTGTGCAGGTGGACCCGCACCCGCGGCGGCAGTGCGGCGACGACGTCGCGCAGCACCCACTCCAGGTAGCGGCTCTGCAGCTGCCGGCTGGGGAAGGTCGAGGCGTCGACGGCGGTCAGCTCCGCCCAGAGCGCGGGACCGAGGGCGTCGGCGGTCTCCGTCGGCAGCTCACCATCGCGGACCCGCTGCACCCAGTCCCACAGCGACGGCCCCGCCACGATCGGCCCGGCGCAGACGACGGAGTCGTCGGTGTACATGGTGACGTCGGCGGCCATCGAGTTCATGGCCAGCAGCGGCGACTGCGCGTGCCGCCAGATTCGGCCGGCGCCGGGCGGGAAGGGGTCGACGAGGTGGACGTCGAGCTCACCGTCGGGCAGCAGCTCCGGGAGGTTGGCCCCGAGCCGTTCGAGCAGCCCGGTCCCGCGCGGGCCCGCACCCACGACGACGATCGAACGGGGGTGACGCGGCATGTCGGATCCTCGCGTGACGGTGGCGGACGGGCGGTGAGCGCGTCACCCCACCAGCGCGGCGCTGGTCCTGCAGAAGTCGACGTGACGGCGGCGGGCCAGCAGCGTCACGGGCATGGCGGTGCCGCGGTGCGCAGACATGCGCGCGCGGTTCCCGGCCCCGGTCATCGCCCCCGAGAGTAGGCGCCACCGGCGAACCGCGCACCGGGTCCGGCCGACGACCTGCTCGAGGACGCCCGCGAGTTCGGTCGCGAGGTGATCCCGCTGGTCCGGGCCGAGGTGGCGCGCCGCGACGCCGCCGCAGCGTGATCCCCGGTCACCTCCTCGGGCCACGCCGCGGAGCCGTGTCGTGACCGTCCGTCAGATGTGGACATTCGACGTCGACGGTCCGTAACGACCGGGCGCGGGGCGGCGAGTCATGCGTCGACGGGGCGGGCGCTGGGGCGTCGCCCCGTCGCACGGGCCGGGCGGACGCCGCGGGTTCCCCCTCCCGGCCGGTGTGAGCCCGGCCCGGCCCGAACGCAGCCGACCCGACGTAACGGACGCGTGGCGCGGTGCGAGTGGACAGTCACCTCGCCCGGCGCCGGGACGGTTCCGGCGGCGTGCCCGTACGCGCGTCCGATCGGAAGGAACGGCTCATGAGCACTGCTCCCGTCGCCCGGCCCGGAAGTGTCACGGTCGTCGTCGTCCTCACCTGGATCTCGGCGGTCCTGCAGATCGTCGTCGGGGTACTGCTGCTCGTCGTGGCCGCGACGATCGGTACCGCCGAGATCAACGTGGCCAGGGGCGCGATCGTCGCCATCGGGATCTTCACCCTGGTCATCGGGATGCTCACCGCGGCGGTCGCGTCGCGGCTGGGCAGGGGCGGCAACGGCGCCCGGATCATCGTGACCGTCCTGGAGGTGCTGCAGATCCTCGGCGCGATCACGACGTTGTCGGTCTACGGCAGCAGCGGCGCGGGCTCCGGGGCGATCGGCAACATCGCGATCGCCGCCGTCATCCTGGCGCTGCTGTGGAACAACCGCGCCAACCAGTTCTTCGCGCCCCGCTGACCGTCAGGTCAGGATCGCCTGGGTCTGGGTCACCTTCGCGACGAGGCGTTCCTTCGCGTCGCGGAGCTCGGTGTCGACGACGATCGTCGTGCGTCCCTTGTGCAGCACGTGCGCGACGGCGTCGACGTGGCCCTCGGTGCACGGGCGCATGAAGTTGGCCGACGACGAGATGGTGGCCGTGCCGGTCGCGGTCTCCGGCAGGTTGAGCAGTGCCGCCCAGCCACCGGCGGTGTCGGCGAGCGCCATGATCGCGCCGCCGTGCATCAGGCCCGCGGTCGTGGTGCGGGTGGGGTCCCACTCGAGCCGCAGGTGCACCTCGTCGGGGCTCGCCGCGACGGCGACGACGCCGATCAGCGCGGCGAAGGGCGCGGCGGAGTGCAGGAACTCGGTGGGGTCGTCTGCGGCCATGGGCGCAGCCTGGCCGAGCGCATGCGCGCCGTCCACGCCCCTGCCCCGCTCCCCGCGCCGAGTTCGACACCAGCCTGGCCCCGACCGCCACGATCGGACCAGTTCCACGTCGAACTCGACGAGGATCCGCACGGCGGGCTCGGATACCGTCCGGCCATGACCTCTCCCGACGGCGACGCCGCCCCCTCGGAGCTCGTCCATCTCGACGTCGCGGCCGGCGTCGCGACGGTCACGCTGGACTCCCCCGCGAACCGCAACGCGTTGTCGGCGCAGCTGCGTCGTGAGCTGCTGGCCCACCTGCGTGCCGCGCTCGCCGACGACGATGTCCGGCTGATCGTGTTGTCGCACACCGGGACCGTCTTCTGTTCGGGGATGGACCTGCGGGAGACCCGCGGGGCGTCGGCCGACCAGCAGGGCATCTCCGAGGTGCCCGCGATCCTGGAGCTGATCTGGACCGCGCCCAAGCCCGTCGTGGCCCGGGTCGCGGGGGCGGCGCGCGCGGGCGGGGTCGGGCTGGTCGCGGCGTGCGACATCGCGGTGGCCGTCGAGACGGCGACGTTCGCGTTCAGTGAGGTGCGGCTCGGCCTGGTGCCGGCGGTCATCTCGGTGACGGTGCTGCCGCGGCTGCTGCCCCGCGCCGCGCACGAGCTGTTCCTCACCGCGGCGGTGTTCGACGCCAGGCGGGCGGAGGCGATCGGCCTGGTCAACGCGGCGGTGCCGGCCGACGAGGTGGATGCGACCGTCGCCGGGTACGTCGAGGCGCTCAAGCTCGGGGCCCCCGCCGCGCTGGCCGGGACGAAGGAGATGCTGCGGTCGGAGCGCCCGCGGTCGATGTCGGAGGACTTCGCGCAGATGCAGGAGCTGTCGGCCGGCTACTTCGCCGGCCCGGACGCCCAGGAGGGGATGCGCGCCTTCGCCGAGAAGCGCACCCCCGCCTGGGTCGTGCCCGACTGACGTCGGGGGCCGCGTCGGGAGCGGTCAGCCGACGGGCTTCGCGGGGTCGCGACCGGCGGCACCGAGGGCGCGGACGAACGCCGGGGCCTCGTCGGCGACGGGGACCTCCGCGCCGAACCAGCCGCCGTCGCGGCCCATCGGGGCGATCGCGAGGACCCCGTCGAGCACGGCCTGCCCCAGCGCGTCGGGCACGTCGAGGTCGCGGCCGGTGGCGGCGGCGACGTCCCAGGCGTGCACGGCGAACTCCGCGGTCATCATCTGCCCGATCGCGGCCGCGGGCATCGGCGAGCCGCCCATGTGGCTCTCGCCGTCCCAGACACCCGGATCGGCCCAGGCCCGCGCGGTCACGTCGCCCTCCTCGGCGCACCGGTCGGACCACTCGGTCTCGGGGACGCCGATCAGGAACGGGGCGCCGTCCTCGAGCTTCCACGTCTCGTCCCACGGCTCACGGGTCGCGGAGCGCTGCGCCAGCACGAAACCGAACGCGATGTGGTTGACCACCTGGCGGACGGTGAAGTCGGCGCAGGGGCTCGGGTCGTCGTAGGACTCGACGGGTGTCCCCCGGATGACCGCGACGGCGAGGTCGACGCTCTGCTTCATGTGGTCGGTGTGGTCCATGCCGTCGATCGTGCGCGGCCCCGGCCTGCGGGTCTTGTAGGAACGCGACACCTCCGCGGGCCGCCTATCCTGGCACGGGTGACCGCGCTGCCCGCCGCACTGCCCGCCACCACCGCCCCCGCGGATGCCGCGCTCGCCCTCCTCGCCGGGCGCCCGCTCGTCGCGCTCACCGGGGCCGGTCTGTCGACCGACTCCGGCATCCCCGACTACCGCGGTCCGAACTCGCCCGCCCGCGCCCCGATGACGATCTCCGAGTTCCGCTCCGGCGACGACGCGCGGCGCCGCTACTGGGCTCGCAGCCACGTCGGCTGGGCCCGGATGCGCCGCGCAGAGCCCAACCCCGGGCACCACGCGCTCGCCGCGCTGGAACGGGCCGGGGTCCTGCGGTCGGTGATCACGCAGAACGTCGACGGGCTGCACGGCGCCGCGGGCAGTCGCGACGTCGTCGACCTGCACGGGCGCATCGACGAGGTGGTCTGTCTCGACTGTGCCGACGTCACCCCCCGCGACGTGCTGCAGGCCCGCCTCGCCGTGCTCAACCCGGGGTTCGCGGAGGCCGCCGCGGCCGCGGAGACCGCACCCGACGGCGACGCGGTCCTCGACGACACCGACGGCTTCGTCGTCGCGGCCTGCCGCGGCTGCGGCGGCGTGCTGAAGCCGCACGTCGTGTTCTTCGGCGAGAACGTGCCGCGTCACCGCGTGGATCGCTCGTACGCGCTGGTCGAGGGCCTGGCCACGGACGCGGGCGGGCTGCTCGTCGCGGGCTCGTCGTTGACGGTCATGTCGGGCCTGCGGTTCGTCAAACGCGCGCACGCGCTGGGTGTCGTCGTCGTGATCCTCAACCGGGGTGCGACGCGAGGCGACCCGTTCGCCACGCTGTGCGTCGACGCCGGGTGCTCGGAGACGCTGACGGCACTGGCGGCGGCCGCGCAGGCCTGAGCCGGATCAGGTCCGGCCGGTGAGCACCACCCGCAGCGGACGCTCGCCCTGGCGGGACGCCGCCGCGGCGTCGGCGAGGACGTCGAGGAGCCGGTCGTGGCCGTCGGGATCGGTGACCGCCAGCGTCGCCGGGTCGGCCCACACCAGGACGACCTCGCCCGGAGGCAGCCACGACAGGTCGCCGAGGACGTCGCGCAGCGCGTCGAGGTTGTGGCCGAACCAGTCGGGCACGTCGAGCTGCGCGGCCACGGCCGCGTAGAAGTCCCGGCGGTCCTCGGGACCGTCGATCCGCGCCACGCGTGCCCCGCACTGCCGCGCAGTGTCGGCGACCTGCCCGGCATCGCGCGGGCTGCACTGGAGTCCGATCACGACTGCACCGTCATGTGGTCATCATCACCTGTCGGTGCCCGGTTCGCCAGAGCCGTGACCGAGCCGCGACCCCACACCGGTCAACGACCGACGGCCGCCGCGTCGACCACGACGAAGCTGCCGTGGTGGTCACCGGTGCAGTACAGCTCCCGCGGCGAGCCCGTGACCAGGCGTCGGGCCCCGCGGTAGACCTCTGCACCAGGACGAGACCTGCGAGGACCGCAAGCGCGACGAGGGCCACGCGCAGCGACGAACCCCGCCGCGGCGAGCTCACCTCACCTCTCGGTGGGGCCGTCGAACAACGGCTCGGGGGCACGCGGGGCGCGGCGCGGCCGGGGCAGGCCCGCGAGGACGGTGCCGACGACACCCGCGACCCGGTCGACCAGCACCGCCAGCCCGGCGCAGACCGGGAGCACGACGACCGCGGCCAGCACCACCTGGAACGGGAACGGGAGCTGGGTCACCCACAGCTCGACCGCGTCCCACCAGTCCGCCAGTGCCCGCACATCTCACACGGTAGACCCGGGCGATGATGACTAGGTTCGGGGCATGTTCGCCGTCTACGCCGCCGAGCCGAACCCCGACGCCCCTCTCGACGCCCTCACCGTCGGGGAACGCCCCGACCCCGAGGTTCCCGAGGGCTGGGTCGCGGTCGACGTCTCCGCCGCGAGCCTCAACATGCACGACCTGTGGACACTCCGTGGGGTCGGCATCAAGCCCGACCAGTTCCCCATGATCCTGGGCTGCGACGGAGCCGGGACGCTGGAGGACGGCACCGAGGTCGTCGTCCACTCGATCATCGGCGACCCGACGTGGATCGGCGACGAGACGCTCGACCCCCGCCGCACCCTGCTCACCGAGAAGCACCAGGGCACGATGGCCGACACCGTCGTCGTCCCCGCCCGGAACGCCGTCCCCAAGCCCGCCGGCCTGTCCGCCGCGCACGCTGCCGTGATGGGCACCGCCTGGCTCACCGCCTACCGGATGCTGTTCACCAAGTCCGGTCTGCGACCGGGACAGACGATGCTGGTGCAGGGCGCCTCCGGCGGGGTGTCGACGGCACTCGTCCAGCTCGGCCGCGCCGCCGGCATGCGGGTCTGGGTGACCGGCCGCAGCGAGGAGAAGCGTGCCCTCGCCGAGAAGCTGGGCGCGCACGCGACGTTCGAGTCCGGCGCGCGGCTGCCCGAGCGGGTCGACGCCGTCTTCGAGAGCGTCGGCGAGGCGACCTGGTCGCACTCGATGAAGTCGCTGCGCCCCGGCGGCGCGATCATCGTCTGCGGCGCCACGAGCGGCCCGCAGCCGGGCGCGGACCTGCAGCGGCTGTTCTTCCTCCAGCTGCGCGTGGAGGGCTCCACGATGGGCACCCGCGACGAGCTCGCGGATCTGTTGACGTTCGTCGCGAACGCCGGGATCGTCCCCGAAGTCGGCCTCGAACTGCCCATGGACCAGGCCGAAGAGGGCTTCCGGGCGATGCTCGACGGGAACACAGCCGGCAAGATCGTGTTCACTCACTGAGACCGAGCAGGACGATTTTCCGGCATCTTCCCTGGAAGATGCCGGAGATAGCTCAATCGTCAAGTACAGTCGGTAGCCGTGTCTGAGCCATTCAGTCGATCGGCGCCGGGGGCTGTCGCCACCGCCCCGGCGCCGCGCGTTCCCGGCCTCGTCGAACTACTCGACCGAGTGGACCGTGCCGTAGCCACGGCGCTGGTCCCCGCGACGGCGTCGGAGGGCGTCAGCCGCGACGGCTGGCGGGTCCTCCTGATGCTCTCCCGCGGCGGTGGCCGCAGCATGGGTGAGATCGCCGGCCACACCGCCCTGCCCGCCCCGACGGCCACGCGCGTGGTCGACCGGCTCGTCGCAGCGGGGATGGCCTACCGCCGTCACGACCCCGTCGACCGCCGGCGCGTCCTGGTCCATCTCGCCGCCGAGGGCCGCGCCGTCGTCGAACGGGTGTGCGGGATGGTCGAGCGCAAGGTCGGTACGGCGCTGGGAGCCGCGCACCCCCGTGAGCGCGCCCAGCTGGCCGACCTGCTCGCTCAGATCGCCGACGCCCCCGCCTGACCGCCCCGCCCGACGTCCCGTCGCCGCCCGGGATCACTTCGACCCGAGCGGCCCGGGCCCTACTTCTTCGCCTTCTCCGCCGCCGACGAGTCCGTCGACAACGCCGCCACGAAGGCCTCCTGCGGAACCTCGACCCGACCGATGGTCTTCATCCGCTTCTTGCCCTCCTTCTGCTTCTCCAGCAGCTTCCGCTTCCGCGTGATGTCGCCGCCGTAGCACTTCGCGAGCACGTCCTTGCGGATCGCCCGGATGTTCTCGCGTGCGATGATGCGCGACCCGATCGCCGCCTGGATCGGCACCTCGAACTGCTGGCGCGGGATCAGCTCGCGCAGCTTCGTCGTCATCGACGTGCCGTAGGAGTAGGCGTCGTCCTTGTGCCGGATCGCCGAGAACGCGTCGACGGCCTCCCCCTGCAGCATGATGTCGACCTTCACCAGGTCCGACTCCTGCTCGCCGGCCTCCTCGTAGTCGAGGCTCGCGTACCCGCGGGTGCGCGACTTCAGCGCGTCGAAGAAGTCGAAGATGATCTCCGCGAGCGGCATCGTGTACCGCAGCTCGACCCGCGTCTCCGACAGGTAGTCCATCCCGCCGAGCTGCCCGCGCCTGCTCTGGCACAGCTCCATGATCGTGCCGACGAACTCCGACGGCGCCAACACCGTCACCTTCACGACGGGCTCGAAGATCTGCGCCACCCGGCCCGTCGGCCAGTCCGACGGGTTGGTCACCGTCAGCTCCACGCCGTCGTCGCGCACCACCCGGTAGACGACGTTCGGCGCCGTCGAGATCAGGTCCAGCCCCGCCTCGCGCTCCAGGCGGTCGCGGGTGATCTCCAGGTGCAGGAGGCCCAGGAAGCCGCAGCGGAAGCCGAAGCCCAGCGCCGCCGACGTCTCCGGCTCGTAGGTGAGCGCGGCGTCGTTGAGCTGGAGCTTGTCGAGCGCCTCACGCAGGTCCGGATACTCCGAACCGTCCACGGGGTACAGACCCGAGTAGACCATCGGGCGCGGCTCGCGGTAACCGGTGAGGGCCTCGGTGGCGCCGTGGCGCTGGCTCGTGACCGTGTCGCCGACCTTCGACTGCCGGACGTCCTTCACCCCGGTGATCAGGTAGCCGACCTCGCCGACACCCAGGCCGATCGACGGCTTCGGGTCCGGCGACACGATGCCGACCTCGAGCAGCTCGTGCACCGCGCCCGTCGACATCATCTTGATCCGCTCGCGCGGGGTGATCCGGCCGTCGACGACCCGGATGTAGGTGACGACGCCGCGGTACGTGTCGTAGACCGAGTCGAAGATCATCGCCCGGGCCGGGGCGTCGGCGTCTCCCACCGGCGCCGGGACCAGGCGGACGACCTCGTCGAGCAGCTCGCGCACGCCCGCGCCCGTCTTCGCGCTGACCCGCAGCACGTCGGACGCCTCGCAGCCGACGATGTGGGCGATCTCGGCGGCGTAGCGGTCGGGGTCGGCGGCCGGGAGGTCGATCTTGTTGAGGACCGGGACGATCGTCAGGTCCTTCTCCAGCGCCAGGTAGAGGTTCGCCAGCGTCTGCGCCTCGATGCCCTGCGCCGCGTCGACCAGCAGGATCGCACCCTCGCACGCCTCCAGGGCACGCGAGACCTCGTAGGTGAAGTCGACGTGGCCGGGGGTGTCGATGAGGTGCAGGACGATCTCTTCGGTGGTGCCGTCTTCATGGGTGACCGTCCACGGGAGCCGGACGTTCTGCGCCTTGATCGTGATGCCGCGCTCGCGCTCGATGTCCATCCGGTCGAGGTACTGCGCCCGCATCGCGCGCTCCTCGACGACCCCGGTGAGCTGCAGCATCCGGTCGGCCAGGGTGGACTTCCCGTGGTCGATGTGGGCGATGATGCAGAAGTTCCGGATGCGCTCCGGTGGGGTGAACGTGCGGTCGGCGAACGTCGTCACTCATTTTCCTTCGCTGCGGGTGACCTCCATCGTCCCATGTCGGCCGCCGCGGCCTGCGGGCTCCCGGCCACCCACCGATCCGGTGACCTGCACCGTCGCCATGTGTGAGCGGGGCCACCACCGGGAACTGGGGGTCAGGAGGTGGCCCCCATGACCACGACACCGCCCCGGAGCCCGCGCGATGCCCGCCATCGCGCCACCCCGGTGACCGACGACCCGGCCGACCCGACGGGCACCTCCGCTCGGCAGGCACGCCACGCCCGCCCCGACGGGACCGCCGCGGCCGGCGCGCCGGCGCCGGGACCGGGTAGGCCGGCGACCGGTGTCGCGCCTGATGCCGGTCCTGGGCCTGCGGGATCCGGGCCTGCGGGATCCGGGCCTGCGGGATCCGGGCCTGCGGGATCCGGGCCTGCCGACCCTCGGTCCGCCGGGGTTGCCGCGCCGACCGACGTTGCCGTCGACGACGGGTCCCCCCGGTCCGACGACTGGATCGGCCGCACCGTCCACGGGCGTGACGGGACCAAGCTGGGCAGACTGACCCGCGTCCACCCCGGGACCGAGCACTCCCCCGTGCCCTGGGGCGTCGTCAAGCCGCGCATGGGCGCCGGGCACCTCGTGCCGCTGGACCGGGCGACGCCGCATGGCGAGGAAGGGATCACGGTCCCCGTCGACAAGGCCGGGTTCCGCACCGCGCCCGCCGCCGGCGCCGGTGAACCCGACGTCCACACCCGTGGCGAGCTCGACCGCCACTACGCCGGCCGCGGCGCCCTCGCCGTCGCCCGCGAACGCCAGCACGAACGGTTCGGCGGCTTCAAGTTCGGCGCCGCGTTCTTCGGCTGGATCGTCGCCGTGGGTCTCACCGTCATCCTCTTCGCGATCGCCGCCGGCATCGCCGCCGCGACGGGCTTCTCACTCGACCTCTCCGGCTCGCCCGCCAACCCCGCCCCCGAGACCGTCGGGCTCGTCGGTGCGATCGCGATCGTCGTCGTCATGGCGCTGGCCTACCTCGGCGGCGGGTACGTCGCCGGGCGGCTCGCGCGGTTCGACGGCTCCCGCAACGGCAGCGGGACCTGGGTCATCGGTCTGATCGTCGCGATCGCCGTCGGCATCACCGGTGCCGTCCTCGGCGCCGAGTACGACGTCATGGAACGCATCGTGTTGCCCTCTGTCGCACTGCCCACCGGGGCACTGACGATCGGCGGCGTCATCCTGCTCGTGGTCGTCGCGATCGTGACGCTGCTGGCCGCCGTCCTCGGTGGCCGCGCGGGCGAGCGCTACCACCGCCGCGTCGACAAGGCCGGTGCCATGACCTGACGTCGGCCCGTCCGTCCGCGGCGCGGCTCTCCTCCCGGGGGGGGCCGCGCCGCTCCACGTCGCCGTCCGCTCGGTGCCGTGGACCCGCGCAGCCCGACTGCCGTCCCGGGCCCGTTCCGGAGCAGCGAGGTTGCGCGCCGGCTCCGGGCCGGGGCGGGGCGACCCGGTCAGGGGCGGCCGTCGGGTGGGGCGCTGTGCCAGCGCCACTCCTCCAGCCGCGGATGGTCCGCGTCGAGCGCGCAGCGGCCCGTCGCCCAGCGCAGCGTCGGCCAGGACCGTGTGCCGCGCGGCGTCGACGGGAAGAGCCGGCACAGAACACGGTGCGCGAGGTGCGCGTCCGGTTCGAAGACGACCCCGAGTCCGCGCGCGGCATCATCGGTGTGCACGAGCAGCTCCAGCACCCCCATCGCGGCGAACCCCGAGGCGTCCGCCGAGCCGAACGGATGGTGCCCGCGCACGTCCGGCGGCGCCGCCTCGACCACCGCCGCAAGGACCTCCGACCCCGCGACGACCCCGCCCACCAGCTCGGCGGGAGACGCGCCGGGATCGAGCCTCGTCTCCAGCGCCGTGAGCGCCGCCCCGCCCGCGGCGAGGTCGGCGGCGAACCCCAGCAGCGTCCCGCCCACGTGGGCGACCACCCCCGCCACCGGCATGTCCACCGCGTGGGCCGGCAGCGACCAGTCCCGCCCGGCCGCATGCTCCAGCACCGCGCGGCTCGCCGCAGCGGCCTGGCGCACGTCGTCGGCATCCATCCGCAGAGGGTAGGCGGTCCGTCCAGAAAAATTGATATCATCCAGCTAGCAGCGCGCGAGGCCGAGACATGTGGGGGACGTCGATGACGATGCAGGACAACGAACCAGGCACCACCGGTGAGCTCGAGGTGACGCCCGTGCGGATGCCCGACCCCGCCGTCCGCGAGCACAAGGCCTGGGGGCCCAACGGCTTCGTCGGGCTGCTCGTGGGGCTGGTACTCGTCGCGCTCGGCATCGTGGGCGTCGCCGGCGGCGACGGCGTCCTCATCGGGTTCGGGATCACCGCACTCGTCCTCGGGGTGCTCACCCTGCGCGGGCTGATGACGATCGCGCCCGGCGAGGCCAAGGTCGTGCAGTTCTTCGGCCGCTACGTCGGCACCGTCCGAACCTCCGGGCTGCGCTGGGTCAACCCGCTCACCAGCCGTCGCAAGGTCTCCACCCGGATCCGCAACCACGAGAGCGAGACCCTCAAGGTCAACGACCTCGACGGCAACCCCATCGAGATCGCCGCCGTCGTCGTCTGGCAGGTCGACGACACCGCCCGCGCCGTGTTCGAGGTCGACTCCTTCGTCGCCTTCGTCCACACCCAGACCGAGACCGCGATCCGCCACATCGCCACCAGCTACTCCTACGACTCCCACGACGACGCGCCCCTCTCCCTGCGACAGAACGCCGAGGAGATCACCGAGCGGCTGTCCCGGGAGATCGGCGACCGTGTCGAGTCGGCGGGCGTCACGATCATCGAGTCCCGGCTCACCCACCTCGCCTACGCACCCGAGATCGCCGGCGCCATGCTGCAGCGCCAGCAGGCAGGCGCCGTCGTCGCCGCCCGCGGGCGGATCGTCGAGGGTGCTGTGGGAACGGTGGAGATGGCGCTGGCACGCTTGTCCGAGCGCGAGATCGTCGACCTCGACGAGGAGCGCAAGGCAGCCATGGTGAGCAACCTGCTCGTCGTCCTGTGCGGGGACAGGGCGACCCAGCCGATCGTCAACGCGGGCTCGCTGTACCACTGATCCCGCGCCATGCCCGACCGTAAGAGCTTCCTGCTGCGGCTCGACCCGGCCGTCCACGACGCCCTCGCCCGCTGGGCGGCCGACGAGCTGCGCAGCACCAACGCGCAGATCGACTTCCTGCTCCGGGAGGCACTGCGCGCGGCCGGACGGCTCCCGTCCGGCGCCAAGGCCCCCCGCCGCCGCGGACGGCCACGACTCGACGACCCACCCGATCCCTGACCGGGCGCCCCGCAGCACCTGCCGCGGGGCGTCGTGGTGTCAGGGCCCGGGGTACCAGCCGGTGCGCGCCGCTGCGGCGGGTCGGTGTCACTGCGGCGGCTCGGCATCGCCGCCCGGGTTCCGAGCTCGCGGACCAGTCCGCACCCCAGGTGCCGACCATGAGCACTGCGCGCCGACCGCGCAGCGTTCGTGATCGCACGGCCGTCGGCCCCGCCGGGTTGCGACGGCCGGTCCGAGCGGGGACCGACGATCGTCTTCAGCGCGTCGACGACCTGGCCGCCACCACACACCTAGGCGGCCGCGCGGCTTTCACCGCCGCCGCGCGGGCTCCTCGACCATCGCGCGGTGTGCAGGCGGCGCAGCGACCGGAGAACTGGCGCGCCGATCGCGCTGCGGGCGCCTCACGTGCCGACCGCGACTGTTCGCGCGCCGGGCTCGCCGGCCACGACGACCAGGCCGCCCGCCGGGGCGAGGGCGGGGGTGAGTGCCGGGTCGGGGATCGGGCGGACGGCGCGGATCGTCCAGGTCCGCACGGCGCCGTCGACGCTGTGGACGGTCACGGTCCGGCCGGGCCGGAGGGTCGCCGGGTCCTCTGCCGCGGACAGTACGACGACGGTCCGCCCGTCGGCCTCGGCGATGCGCCCGCCCGCGTGCGGCGCGGTGGGCACCCCTGCAGTGGGCGCGGCCACCGGCACCATTGGGACGCTGCGCTCCCCCACCACGAGCTGCGGCTCCGCAGCCGTCGCCGGCGGCTGTGTGGTTGTCGTCGGCGGCAGGGTCGTCGGAGGCCAGGTCGTAGGAGGCACCGGCGGGCCCACCGTGGTGGGAGGCAGCGTCGTCGGAGGGAGCGCTGCGGGTGCCGACAGGCCGGGCGGGAGGAGGGTCGCCGCGCCCGCGGCACCGGGCTGCCGTGCCGTCGCACCGGGCTCCGGGCCGGTCGTTCCCGCACCTGCCGACGCCGGGTCCGAGGAGCCCGGCACCACCAGGACCGGGTCTGTCGTCGACGGGTCCGCTGTGAGCGACGTGCCGGTCGGCGGGGGCGTCCCCGTGCTCGTCGCGTCGCCCGCCGCGACGGCGGAGGCGGCGGTGACCGGCTCGGGCGGCAGCGAGATCGCGGGCTGCGGGACCGCGGGCGGCGGCGGGGCGGGCGGCGCCTCGAACACGGTGGGGCGCGGCGGGCGGATGACGGGCCCGCCCTCGGACGGCGCCGTCGGCAGCAGGCCCCGCGTGGTGGGGCCGGTGGCGGCAGGGCGGGTGGCGCCCAGGTAGTCGTCACCGTTCCAGCGGTAGTAGGCGGTCTGGACGGGCTTGCCGAAGGTCGGGGCGTTGGCCATCCGGCCGTCGCCGATGTACATCCCGACGTGGTGCACGGCGCCGGGCGTCCCGTAGAACACGAGGTCGCCGGGTTGCAGCGGAGCTCCGGCGGGGACGTGCGGCCCGGCTGCGTACTGGGTCGCCGCGGTGCGCGGCAGGGAGACGCCGGCGGCGGCATAGGCGAACGTCGTCAGGCCGGAGCAGTCGAAGCCCTCGTCGCCTGCGGTGGGGCCGTTGCCACCCCACTGGTAGGGCAGGCCGATCTGGGCCATCGCGGTGCGGATCGCGACGGCGGCACGGTCGTCGGGGAGGGCGCTGGTGAAGTCGGCCGGGGCCTGCTCGGCGTCGGCGACGGGGTGCGCCGGCGTGAGGCCGAGGGTGACGGGGAGGCTGCCGGGCAGCGCGAGGTGCGGCGCGGTGGCGGGCGGCAGCGGGAGGGGCAGGACCGGGAGCACGGCCTGCTGGGCGACCGGGCGGACCGGGACCGCCGACGGGAGCGCGCACGCGGCGGTGCCGAGCAGGGCGGTGAGCAGCCATGCCGCGGCGACGCCGTCACGGTCGACGCGACGCCGCCCGCGGGCGCGGTGCCGCCCCCCGCGCGCGCCGGGATCGGGACACACCCACGCCCCGTCACCTACCGTCACCACCGCTGCCCCCGAACGGTCGATCTCTCCCGCACGAGCATGCCCGGCGGGGAGTCGCCACAACACCCTCACACAGGGGTAGGTGTTCTCACCCGTTCGAAGGAGGTCAGGCGCGCATCCACGCGAGTACGGCCTTCACGCGGCGGTGGTCGTCCTCGGACGGGGGAAGTCCGAGCTTTCCGAAGATCGACGAGATGTGCTTCTCGACGGCCCCGGGCGTTACCACGAGTGCTCGTCCGATCGCGACGTTGGTGCGTCCTTCGGCCATCAGGCCGAGTACCTCGCGCTCGCGGGGCGAGAGCTCGGCGAGCGGGTCGCGGCTGCGGCGGCGGCTGAGCAGTGCCGAGACGACCTCGGGGTCGAGCACGGTGCCCCCGTCGGCGACCCGGTCGAGCGCGTCGGACAGGTCGGCCAGGCGCGACACCCGGTCCTTGAGCAGGTAGCCGACGCCGCCCCGACCGCCCCCGGTGCCCGAGGCGAGCAGGTCCCCCGCGTAGCTCTCCTCGACGTACTGCGACAGCACGAGGATCGCCGTCGCCGGGACCTTGCTGCGCACCTCGACGGCGGCGCGCAGACCTTCGTCGGTGAACGTCGGCGGCATCCGCACGTCGACGACCGCGACGTCGGGCCGGTGCTCGACGACCGCCTCGACCAGCGACGTACCGTCGCCCACCGCGGCGACGACCGCCGCACCGGCCTCCTCGAGCAGCCGGACCAGGCCTTCCCGCAGCAGCAGCGAGTCCTCGGCCAGCACGACCTTCACTCAGGCGCTCCCCTCGTCGTCCTCCAGCAGCGGGATGGTGGCCGTGAGCACGGTCGGGCCGCCGGGCGGGCTGCTGAGGTCGAGCATGCCGTCGACCCCCGACAGTCTGTCGCTCAGCCCCGCCAGCCCGTGGCCCTTGCCCAGGTGCGCTCCGCCGACGCCGTCGTCCTGCACGGTCACGACGACCCGCGCGTCGCCGCGGCGCCTGCTGCCCTCGACCGTCACCGTGACCGCGCAGTGGGCGGCCGCGGAGTGCTTGGCGACGTTGGTCAGCGCCTCGGTGACGACGAAGTAGGCCGTGTTCTCGACCTCGTCGGCCGGCCTGCGTCCCTCGGGCAGTGCGACGTCGAGCGACACCTCGACGGGGCTGCGGGCGGCCGCGGCCGCGAGTGCGGCGCCGAGACCGCGGTCGGCGAGGATCGGCGGTGCGATGCCGCGGGAGAGGGCACGCAGCTCGGTGAGCGCCTCGCGGCTCTGCTCGAGCGCTTCGGCGACGAGGACGCGGGCGCGGGCGGGGTCGTCGTCGAGGCGCCGGGTGACAGCCTCGAGGTCCATCGTGAGCCGGACGAGACGCTGCTGCGGACCGTCGTGGATGTCACGTTCGAGCCGGCGCAACGTCTGCGCCTCGGCGGCGACCGCGGCGCGACGACTCACGGCGAGCTGGACGGCGCGGGCGCGCAGTGCGGCGCTCTGGTTGGTGAGCAGGCCGCGGGCGAGCCCGGTGCGGGCGGCGACGAGCAGCCGCAGCACCCAGGGAAGCGTGACCAGCAGGACGATCCCGGCGACGGTGGTGATGCCGATGTCGACGAGGCGCGAGTCGTTGCCGGTCAGCAGGCCGTAGAGGCCGCTGAACTCCGCGTCGTAGGGCAGCGACCACATCCAGGTCAGGGCGAGGGTCGCGCCGAGCCCCGCGACGGCCCACACGACGCCCACGACGAAGCACGTGAGCCGGACGGGGAACCCCGCGACCGCGTGCAGCACGTCGCGCCACGACTGCGGTTCCGCCAGCGACGACACCATCCGGCCGAGGCCGGTTCCGCTGGGAGTGCGGTAGTGGTGCGGCGGCAACGGGCGCCCGAGCACGGTCTCGGTGCTGCGACGTTCGACCCGCGCGAGGCCGCGGGCCGCTCGCAGCGTCGCGGCCAGGATGGGCACGCCTACCCAGACGACGACCGTCGACACCCCCGCGGCGAACCCGGCGACCGCGACGACGAAAGCCACGATCGACAACGGCAGCCCGCCGATCAGGTAGCGCAGCTCGCGCCCGACGCGGGCGAGCCCACCGCGTCGTTCGGCCACCGGGCCGGGCACGGTGGCGGGCCCGTCCTGGCCGAGGACGGAGGTGGGCGGTACGGCGGTTCCGGTCATACCTCCCACCCTCGCGGCGTGTGACGTGCGGACCCAGCCGGTGGACCGCAGGAACGAGGGTAGGGCCATCCCGAACCGCAGGGTTCCCTCCCGGCCGGCCGTCGATCACCGTCGCGTGGGAAGCGAACGGCCGATCCGGGAGGGAACCGCGCAGATCATCGCGGATCGCTCCGCGAGCGGTCACGGAGGGTGGCGTTCCCGCCGCGTCGCCACCACTCGCTCGGCCCCGAACATCCGGCCCGCGGGGGCCGGATGCGGTCGCGCGCGGTGACGCCCCCGTCGTCGTCACCGTGCACGGCCGCTGCCCCGCGGGCCGGTCGTTGCGGGTCTCCGACGGTCGCCGACCAGGCATCGGTTGTCAATGCTCACCATCGAGTTGTCCACATTCCGCCGGGTCGGCACCCGGATCCGGACGTTCGCGCGAGTTGTCCGGAGGCCGGCGGCGACGCGCTCGGAAACGTCGGTGCGAGGGCGCATCCTCATGCCCATGACCACCTTCCGCATCACCCCACGCGGCGCGTTCTCGCTGGCAGAGACCGCGCTGTTCGGTTTCGGCCATCGCGCCGAGTCCACCTTCGACGGCACGATGCGGCTCGCGTTCTGCCGCGACGACCTGCGCGGTCAGGTCGGCGTGGCGTTGACCGAGTCGGGCGGCGACGTCGTCGGTGAGATCTGGGGGCTACCCCCGGGTGGTGATGTCGAGGCCGTGCGGGTCCAGGTCGCGCGCATCGTCTCACTCGACCACGACGCCACCGGCTACGAACGGGTCGCGGCCGCCGATCCGGTCGTCGCGCCGGTCCTGGCCGCGGCACCGGGTCTGCGGCCGGTGCTGTTCCACTCTCCCTACGAGGCGGCCGCGTGGAGCGTGCTGTCGTTGCGCTGGAGCCGGCGCCAGGCGTCCGCGGTGCGCGAGCGGTTCGCCCGTGAGCACGGCCGGGTGTTCGACGTCGCCGGCCACGAGGTCGCGGCGTTCCCGACGCCCGCGCAGGTGCTGGAGGTCGGGGAGTTCCGCGGGATCCCGGAGCTGAAGATGCAGCGGCTGCACGGCGTCGCCCGCGCCGCGCTCGCCGGAACGTTCGACGTGGCCGGCCTTCGCGACGCCGACCCCTCCGACGCCGATGCGGCGCTGCAGGCGATCCCGGGCATCGGTCCGTTCTCGTCGGCGCTGATCCGGCTGCGCTCCACCGGGGCGGCCGACGCGGTCGTCGACAGCGAGAAGAACCTCGCCGAGATCGTCGGGACGCGGTACGGGCTCGACGGGCCCGCGACCGACGAGCAGCTCGTCCGGATCGCGGAGGGCTGGCGCCCGTTCCGCACATGGGTGGCGGTGCTGCTGCGAGCCGCGTCGGGCCGCGTCGGGGAACGCAACGGCCGTGCGGCCTGACCCCGGCAGCCCGCACGGAGGTCGCGGCGACCGACCCGCCGTGCCCGGCCGACCACGCACCGCTACGGTCGCCGGGTGGTTGTCCGAAGCGTCCGGTTCCCGTCCCGTGCACGGCTCGTCCCCGTCCTGACCGCCGTCCTGATCGCCGTCCCGGTCCTGCTCGCAGGCGCGGCGTGCAGCGGCACCGCGGGGCCCGGCACCACGGCCGCGTCGGTGACCACGGCACCCACGACCGGACCGGTCGCGGGTCCGACGTCGACGCCGGACAGCGCGGCCGACGTCGTGCGCCCGGCAGGGGCCGAGAAGGCCTGCGCGCTCGTCCCCGTCGCCGAGATCAACGCGGCAGCCGGGCTCCGCGTGGCGGGCGGCATGGGCACCGAGAGCGCGCGCAGGTCGGTGTGCGCGTTCGACGCCGCCCGGTCGGGCGGGACGGGACTGAGCGTCGGCGTCGAACCCGGTGCGCGGTTCGACGCGAAGGCCGCCGCCTCCCGGCGGTCGGTCGGGGTCCCCGGGGACGAGGTCGCCGGGCTGGGCGAGCGCGCGCTGTTCTTCTACAGCGACGCCGACCTGCCCGAGGGCGTGGGCGGGGTGCTCGTGCAGGCCGGCGGCTCGACGATCGACGTCACCCTCCAGGGACTGGGCACCGAGGCCCGCACGCGCGAGGCCGCGGTCGCGGTCGCGCGGGTCGCGGTCGGCAACCTCTGATGGGCGTCAGCGAGTCTCGTCGGTGAACCTCGGTGCGCGCTTCTCCCGGTGCGCGGCAACGCCTTCGGACACGTCGGGCAGCCCGAACCCGTAGAACTCCATCGCGAGGGAGGCGTCGAACGCGGGGCCTGCGGTGCGGTACCAGTTGTTGAGGGCGATCTTCGTGAGGCTCACCGCGCTCGGCGAGCCCACGACGAGCTTGCGAGCGACCTCCATCGCCTTGTCCTGCACCTGGTCGTCGTCCACACACAGCGACACCAGGCCGATCCTCTCGGCCTCCTCACCGGTCAACGCGTCGCACGTCAGGAGGTAGTACTTGGCCTTCGCCATTCCGCACAGCAGGGGCCAGCAGATCACGGCGTGGTCGCCGGCGGCGACGCCGAGGCGGGTGTGCCCGTCGACGATCTTCGCGGTGCGCCCGGCGACCGAGATGTCGGCGAGCAGCGCCACGGCGAGCCCCGCCCCGACCGCCGGTCCGTGGATCGCGGACACCACCGGCTTGGAGCAGTTGATGACGTTGTAGACCAGGTCGCGAGCCTCCCGCATCACCCGGGTGCGGACGACGGGGTCCGACACCATGTCGGTGATCATGTCGAACGCACCGCCCGCGGAGAACGCCTTTCCCGCGCCGCGGACGAGGACGGCGCGGACGCTGTCGTCGCGGTCGATCACCGGCCAGATGTCGGCGAGCTGGCCGTGGGCGTCGTGCCCGACGGCGTTGAGGTTCGGCCCGTCGAGGGTGATCCGCAGGATCGCGTCCTCGGGGCGGTCGACACGCACCGCGGTGAACCGCTCGTAAGCATCCGACATGCATCGCACCCTAGGTGAGACGGTGGGTCCATGAGCGACGACACGAACGACGGCGCCGGCAACGACGGCGAGGTGTGGAGCCGCGTCGACGACTACTACGGGCAGCGGTTGGTCGGCGACGACGAGGCGCTGGCGGCGGCGTTGCGCGCCAACGCAGAGGCGGGTCTGCCCCCGATCGACGTGACCCCGGCGCTCGGGAAGCTGCTGCACCTGCTCGCGCGGTCGGCGGGGGCGCGGCGCATCCTGGAGGTCGGCACCCTGGGCGGATACAGCACGATCTGGCTGGCCCGGGCGCTGCCGGCCGACGGCGAGGTCGTGACGTGCGAGGTCTCGCCGAGGCACGCCGACGTCGCCAGGGCCAACCTGGACCGGGCCGGGGTCGGCGACCGGGTGCGGATCGTGCTGGGTCCGGCGCTGGAGACGTTGCCGGGCGTCGGGGGACCGTTCGACATGGTGTTCATCGACGCCGACAAGGTCTCCAACGCCGAGTACCTGGATCACGCGATCCGGCTGTCGCGGCCGGGAGCACTGGTGATCGTCGACAACGTGGTGCGCGGCGGCCGGGTCGTCGACGAGACCGCCGACGACCCCGCGGTTCTCGGCACCCGGCGGCTCGCGGACGCGCTCGCCGCCGATCCGCGGATCTCGGCGACGATGGTGCAGACGGTGGCCGCCAAGGGTTACGACGGCTTCGTGCTGGGCATCGTCGAGGGCTGAGGAACGCCCCCGGCACACGCCGGGCCCGATGCGGGACCGGCGTCCACCCGGCCGCGAGCGGTCCGGTGTCCGGACTCGGTGCGTTCCGTGGGCCGCGGCGTGATCCGGGCGTCGACCCGCACCACGGCCGCCGGACCCGGCACACACCCGGGTTCCGCCCGTCGAGAGGAGTACGGCGCGGTTCTTCTGCTGTCCGGCGCGCCGCGGCCCCCCTGTCGCCCCACCTGGGGAACCGGTCAGGAACGGCGGCGATAGCGGCCGGGGGTCGTGCCGAGCATGCGACGGAAGTGCCGGGTCAGGTGCGCCTGGTCGTAGAACCCGGCGGCGGTGGCGACCTCGGCGGGAGCCATGCCGTCGAGCAGCAGCCGGCGGGCGTCGTCGATGCGCCGCCCGGTCAGGTAGCGGTGCGGCGGCAGGCCGTAGGTGGCACCGAAGGCGCGCACGAGATGGCTGGGCGCGGCGCCGAGGATGCCCGCGGCCTCGTCGAGGGAGATGCCGACGGGCAGGGAGGCGTCGAGAAGATCGCGCAGGCGGGCGGCGAGGCCCGGGTCGCGGACGGCGCCGGACGTCCCGGCCCGGCCGGTGAGGTGCTCGCGGAGCCGGTCCCGGACCAGGGTGAGCCGGCTCTGCGCGGCGAACTCCTCCCCCGGCGTCCCGAGCGTCCGATGCAGCTGGGAGATGCGCAGCCGCAGCAGGCGGTCGTCGAGGGCGGGCCGGTCGACGGCGGCGCCGATGCGGTCCTCCCCGAGGACGTCGGGTTCGAGGTAGAGCACGCGTTTGCGGAAACCGCCGGGCCCGGCGGAGCGGCCGTCGTGGGGGACGTGCGGCGGCAGCACGGTGGCCTGTGAGCGCAGCGCGCCGTGGGCGTGGCGGTCGAGGTCGTAGCAGACGGCGCCGTCGTCGACGATCAGGAGCGTCCAGGCGACGTGGGTGTGCGCCGGGTAGCTGTGGCCGACGAACCGCGCGTGGAAGACCTCGGTGACCCCGGGCACCGCCGGGCGCCACGCGGTCGTCGTCTTGGGAGCGGGCAGGCCCACGTCAGAAACGTACAAGACGCACCGGCCCGCGACCGGCGAGCGTGGGGCCATGGAGAACGACGCGACCCCGGTCCGCTTCCCGACGAAGGTCACCGTGCTGCTGCGCGACGACCTGGAGGTCTGGCAGGCGCTCAACGTCACCGCATTCCTGGCCGGCGCGGTCACGGCGGCGGTTCCGGAGCTCGTCGGCGAGCCGTACGCCGACGCGGACGGGACCGCCTACCTGCCGATGCTGGGTCGGCCGATCCTGGTGATGCAGGGCTCGAAGGAGGTGCTGACGGCGGCGCGGGAGCGCGCGGCCGGCCGCAGCATGCCGCTGGCGGTGTTCACGGCGGACCTGTTCGCGACGGGCAACGACGCGGACAACCGGGCCGCCGTCCGGGCCGTCGCCGCCGCGGACCTCGACCTCGTCGGGCTGGCGGTGCACGGGCCGCGCAACGCCGTCGACAAGATCCTGAAGGGTGCGCGGATGCACCCCTGAGCACCGCGTGCCCCGCCACCGCCCGCGAAAGGTGTTAGAACAACTCACGTGGACGCCTCGGATCTCGACGATGTGCTGGCCTCGGTGCGGGAGTTCGTCCGCGAGGAGGTCGTGCCGCTCGAGGAGAGCATCGACACCGACGACGCGATCCCCGCCCGGATCGTGGAGCAGTGCAAGAGCATGGGGCTCTACGGGTTCACGATCCCCGAGGAGTACGACGGGCTGGGGCTGACGGTCGCCCAAGAGGTCGAGATGGCGATGGAGCTCGGCTGGACGACGCCTGCGTTGCGCTCGTTGTTCGGCACCAACAACGGCATCGCCGGGCACGTCCTGATGGAGGGTGGCACCGAGCAGCAGAAGAAGTCGTGGCTGCCGCGGCTGGCCTCGGGCGAGGTGACCGCGTCGTTCGGGCTGACGGAGGCGGAGGCGGGTTCGGACCCCTCGACGCTCACGACCACAGCGCGTCGCGACGGCGACGGCTGGGTGATCAACGGGTCGAAGCGCTACATCACGAACGCCCCGGTGGCCGACGTGATCATGGTGTTCGCGCGGACGAACCCGGACGCGCCGGGCAACCGCGGCATCTCGACGTTCCTGGTCCCGGCGGGCACCGAGGGCCTGTCGACGGGCCCGCGCGACCACAAGATGGGCCAGTTCGGGGCCTGGACCTCCGACGTCCACCTCGACGACGTGCGGGTCCCGGCGGACGCGGTCGTCGGCGGCGACGCGGGGATCGACAACGGCTTCCGGATCGCGGCGAGGTGTCTGGCGCACGGGCGGGTGCACATCGCGGCGGTGTGCGTCGGGATGGCGGCGCGCCTGGTGCACGAGACGGTCGAGTACGCGAAGAGCCGGGAGGCGGGCGGGAAGTCGATCGCGACGTTCCAGCTGGTCCAGGGCATGGTCGCCGACTCGGTGACCGACCTGCACGCGGGCCGGGCGCTGGTCCGGGAGGCGGCGCGGGCGTTCGACGCGGGGACCGACAAGGTCGCGGGCCCGGCGGCGGCCAAGTACTTCTGCTCGGAGATGGTGGGGCGGGTGGCCGACCGCGCCGTACAGGTCCACGGCGGCGCCGGCTACATGCGTGGGGTCGCGGTGGAACGCTTCTACCGGGACGCACGACTGTTCCGCATCTACGAGGGAACGAGCCAGATCCAGCAGGTGATCATCGCGCGGGACGCTCTGGGGGCCGCCGCGCGAGGATGAGCACTGTCCGGTTCCGGACCGCGACGGCCGACCGGCCAGGGCCTGAACGCACAGCGGCCCGGCGCCGAGAAGGCGCCGGGCCGGTGCGAAGCAGCAGAGCTCAGTGGTCCGCGGGGCGGATGTGGTACTCGAACACGAGGCCACCGATGGTGAACAGCAGCAGCACCGCGGCGATGACGAGCAGCCACACGTAGAAGAACGCCAGCGCGATGCCGACGAGCGCGGCGGAGCCGGCCAGTCCGATGGGCCAGTAGCTGCCGGGCGAGAAGAAGCCGACGTCGCCGGCGCCGTCGGACACCTCGGCGTCGGGGTTGTCCTCCGGACGCGTCTCCAGGCGCCGCGACACGAACCTGAAGTACGTGCCGATGATCAGCGACAGGCCGGCGGTGAGGAACAGGCAGGCGATGCCGACGGCTTCACGGGTGACGATCGTGTAGACGATCGCCGCCACGAAGAAGAAGCCGGTGCAGATCTCGAAGATTCGGGATTCGACCTTCACGGGGACTCCTCGGCTCCGGTCAGCTGTTCTGGGGCTCCGACGCGGACTTCAGGGTCCGGTCGGTGCTGAACGGGTAGGTCGTGGTGGCCTGCGGCGCGCACAACGTCGCGTCGCAGCCCTGGGACTGCAGCTGCTGCAACGCCTGGGCCACCGTCATGTCGGCGTTCGCGGAACGCATCGACATGTAGGCGTCGTACAGGTTCGGCGGGAGCGCGCGGACCTCGAAGTTCATCTGCGAGTGGTACGACCCGCACAGCTCGGCGCAGCGGCCGACGAAGGCACCCGTCCGGTCGATCTTGTCGATGACGAAGACGTTGTCGGTGTCGTTCTTCTCCGGCATCGGGAAGACGTCACGCTTGAAGAGGAACTCCGGCACCCAGAAGCTGTGGATGACGTCCTTCGACGAGATCGTGAACTCGATGCTGCGGTCGGTCGGCAGGACCAGGATCGGGATGGTGCTCGACGTGCCGAGCGACTCGACCGTGCCGCCCCGCTTGTTGTCGACGTCGAACTGCCAGTTCCACTGGAACGCGGTGACCTGGACCTTCTCCTGCGGTGCGTCGTTCTTCACGTCCACGTAGTTCTGGACGTTGACGGTGAAGCCGAAGAGGACGGCGACGATGATCGTCGGGATCACGGTGAAGACGATCTCGACGGGCAGGTTGTACTGGGTCTGGCGAGGGGCGCTGCCGTCGTCGCCCTTCTTCTTGCGGTGGAAGGCGACCGCCCAGAACATGACGCCCCAGGTGATCACACCGACGATCAGTGCGGCGATGGCCGACCAGGTCCACAGCGTGCGCATCGAGTGGGCCTGGGGCGTGACGCCCTCGGGCCATCCGAAGCGCAGGACCTCGTCGACGGAGCAGCCCGTCGTGAGAGGGATGACGACGGCCGCGAGAACGGCCAGCTTCGCCGCGCGGCGCCATCCGGAGCGGCGGCCCGTGGCCTCCTGCTGTGCTCGGCCCACTGCTCGCCGCCTCCTGCCTCTCGTTCTGCTGCGTACCGGCCCTGACCAGGCCGGACATGCCGCCGAACCCGCTCGTCGGACGCGCGTTCTTCGACCAGGCGTAGAGACTAACCGAGCGGCCCTCTCGAACGCCTCCCGGGTGTTGCCGTCATCGCCCTCGGAGGGGGTGGCCATACTGGCTCGCCATGTGCGGACTGCTGGGACTGCTGACCGCCGGGGCCGACGCCGCCGACCGGACCGGACCGATCTCGGACGCGTTGCGCTGCATGCGCCATCGGGGTCCCGACGAGAGCGGGACCTGGCACGATGCCGACGCGGTGTTCGGGTTCAACCGGCTGTCGATCATCGACGTGGAGCACTCGCACCAGCCGCTGCACTACGCCGACGGGCGCTACACGATCGTCTTCAACGGCGAGATCTACAACTACGTGGAGCTGCGCGCGGAGCTGGCGGAGAATCACGGTGCGACGTTCGCCACTGCGGGCGACACGGAGGCGATCGTCGCCGCTTACCACCACTGGGGGCCGGCGGCGGTGTCGCGGCTTCGCGGCATGTTCGCCTTCCTGATCTGGGATGCGCAGGAGCGGGTGCTGTTCTGCGCGCGCGACCCGTTCGGGATCAAGCCCCTCTACGTGGCGACGGGCCCGGTGGGCACGGCGTTCGCGAGCGAGAAGAAGTGCCTGGTGGAACTGCTGGGCACGCTCGGCCTGACCGACGACCTCGACCCGGTCGCGCTGCAGCACTACCTGACGCTGCAGTACGCGCCGGAGCCCGGCTCGCTGCACCGGGCGATCCGCCGCGTCGAGTCCGGCACGCACGTCACGGTCCGCCCCGGGGCCGAGCCCGACGTGGAGCGCTACTTCACGCCGTCGTTCCACTCGGGCGCGGGCACCGGCCCGGCTCTGCACGCGCGGATCGCCGCGACGCTGCGCGACTCCGTCGCCAAGCACATGCGTGCCGATGTGACGGTCGGCGCGTTCCTGTCCGGCGGCATCGACTCGACGGCCATCGCGGCGCTGGCCAAGGAGCACAACCCGGACCTGATCACGTTCACCACCGGGTTCGAGCGCGAGGGCTACTCGGAGGTCGACGTCGCGGCGGAGTCGGCGGCGGCGATCGGGGTGCGCCACGTCGTCCGGACGGTGAAGCCCGGCGAGATGATGGACGCGCTGCCGTTGATCGTCTGGTATCTCGACGACCCGGTGGCCGACCCGGCGCTGGTGCCGTTGTGGTTCATCGCCAGGGAGGCGCGCCGGCACGTGAAGGTCGTGCTGTCGGGCGAGGGCGCCGACGAGCTGTTCGGCGGCTACACGATCTACCGCGAGCCGCTGTCGCTGGCGCCGTTCGAGCGGGTGCCGGGCGCGCTGCGGGGTTTGCTGGGCAAGGCGTCGGCGCGGCTGCCGGAGGGCATGCGCGGCAAGGACCTGCTGCGCCGGGGGGCGCTGCCGATGGAGCGTCGCTACTACGGCAACGCCCGCATCTTCCGCGACGACCAGCTGGCCGGGGTGCTGCGCCGGTACGACCCGCGCCGCAGCCACACCGACGTCACCGCCGCGCACTACGCGGAGTCGGCGGGCTGGGACCCGGTGGCGCGGATGCAGCACGTCGACCTGTTCACGTGGCTGCGCGGCGACATCCTGGTCAAGGCCGACAAGATGACCATGGCGAACTCGCTGGAGCTGCGGGTGCCGTTCCTCGATCCCGAGGTGTTCGCGCTGGCCTCGGGCATCCCCCGCTCGGAGAAGGTCACGGGCACCGACCGGACCGGGACGACGAAGTACGCGCTGCGGCGGTCGCTGGAGGGCATCGTGCCCGCGCACGTGCTGAACCGTCGCAAGCTGGGGTTCCCGGTGCCGATCCGGCACTGGCTGCGCGACGAGATGTACGGCTGGGCGCGCGACATCGTCCGCGACTCGCAGGCCGACCACCTCGTCGACCTGGCCGCCGTGTCCCGGATGATCGACGCGCACCGCGAGGGCCCGATCGACCACAGCCGCCGGATCTGGACGCTGCTCGTGTTCCTGATCTGGCACGGCATCTTCGTCGAGGACCGCATCCGCCCCGAGATCCCCGAGCCCGCGTACCCCGTCCTGCTCTGAGCGGAGGCCGGAAAACCCGGTGGACGGACCGGGCACGACCGCAGGATCGTGACGGACATGACAGCGGTCCCGGGCCTCGAGCTCACCCGGGTCGACGACGAGGCCGGTCTGCGGGCCTGGTTCGACGTCAGCCGTCGACACCTGGAACGCCGGCCCGTACGACGCGTGGACGGAGTGGGAGCTCGACCTGGTGTGACGCGGACGACACGTCCGACTCCGGTTATCCATACCCTGTGAAGGCGGGCCCCCCGGCCTCCCCCGGGGCGCCTGACCGGGTGGACTGGGGGCATGACGCCTTCCGCGACGTCCACCCTTCCACCTCCGGCACGCTCCCCGCAGCCGCTGACCGACGGCCGCCGAGGCGGACTCGAGCAGGGCCTCGTCCTCACCTTCGTCGTCGTGCCACTGCTCGCGCTCGCCGCCGCGGTCCCGCTCGCGTGGGGCTGGGGCCTCTCGGTCACCGACATCGCGATCGCCGCGGCCTTCTACGTCGTGAGCGGGCTCGGGGTGACCGCGGGGTTCCACCGCTACTTCACACACGGGTCGTTCAAGGCGAACCGGCTGCTGCGGATCGCGCTGGCGATCGCGGGGAGCCTGGCGCTGCAGGGAAGTGTCACCTCATGGGTCGCCGACCACCGCCGGCACCACGCCTACTCCGACAAGGCCGGTGATCCGCACTCCCCGTGGGCGTTCGGGACCGGGCCGCGCGCGCTGGCCCGCGGGATGTGGCACGCGCACGTCGGCTGGTTGTTCGACCGCGACCGCACCAACGCCGCCCGCTTCGCACCGGACCTGCTCGCCGACCGCGACATCGTCCGCGTCGACCGGGCGTTCCTGCCGCTGGCCGTCGCGTCGCTGGCACTGCCCGGCGTCATCGGCGGACTGGTGACGTGGTCGCTGACCGGTGCGCTGACGGCGCTGTTCTGGGGCGGTCTCGTCCGCGTCGCGCTGCTGCACCACGTGACCTGGTCGATCAACTCGATCTGCCACATGTGGGGCGACCGGCCCTTCGCCGCCCGCGACCGCTCCGTCAACGTCTGGTGGCTGGCGATCGTGTCGTTCGGCGAGTCGTGGCACAACCTGCACCACGCCGACCCGACGTGCGCGCGGCACGGGGTGAAGCGCGGGCAGGTCGACCTGTCGGCGCTGCTGATCCGCGGCTTCGAGAAGCTCGGCTGGGCGACGGCGGTGCGCTGGCCGACGCCAAGGCGCCTGGAGCGGCTCGGTGTTCAGGCGAGCACCCGCAGCACCGCCGGCCGCACCGAGACCGTCACCGACCCGGAGGCCAGCGGCTCACCGTCGGCGTGAACCGGCAGCGGGCGGTCGACGACGATCTCGACCGTCCGCGCCCGGCGCACCTCGATGTCGGGCCGCGCGATGTGCGATCCGTCGTAGACCTCGCGCAGCGCCGCGATCAGCGCCCAGCGTGACGAGTCGCGGATCATCAGGACGTCGAGCAGCCCGTCGTCGACCTCGGCCGACGGGACGATGTGCATCCCCGCGCCGTACCACCCCGAGTTGGCGACGACGACCGACCAGCCCCGCGCGGCCCATTCGACGCCGTCGAGGGTCAGCCGGAAGCCCGCGGGCCGCGTCGTGAGCAGCGCCCGCACGGCCGCGTACCGGTAGACGGCCCCGGCCGGCACCCGCGGGCGGGCGGCCACGATCTCCGAGGCTGCCGAGTCGACACCCGTGTAGACGCTGCCCAGCACGGTGCGCCCGGCGGCGTCGATGACGTCGACGACCCGCTCCCGCCCTCCGCGCAGCACCTCGGCGACCGCGGGGACCGCGCTGGGCAGGCCGAGCTGGCGGGCGAAGTCGTTGCCGCGGCCGACGGGCACGATGCCCAGCAGCCCACCGGCCGCAGCGACGGCGCCCGCCACCGCGCCGGTGTGCCCGTCGCCGCCGACGGCGAGCACGGTGCGTCCCGCCGCGGCGGCGGCTGCGGCGAGCTCCCCGGCGTGCGCGCCGTCGCGACCGGCGACGACCTCGACGCTCCCGTGTGGCATCGCCGCGACCAGCTCGGCCGCGACCCTGGCCCCGGCGCCGCGCCCCGCGGCCGGGTTGACGACCGCGGTGAACGCACTCACGGCACGAGCACGCCGGGGTTGAGGATGCCGGTGGGGTCGAGCCGGGCCTTGACCGCGCGCAGCACCTCGACGCCCAGCGGCCCGATCTCGCGCTCCAGCCACGGCCGGTGCTCGGCACCCACGCCGTGGTGGTGGGTGAGCGTGCCGCCGCCGTCGACGATCGCGTCGGTGGCCGCGGTCTTCGCCGCCGCCCACTGGGCGACGGGATCATCCGCCGCCTTGGCGACGACGGTGAAGTAGAGCGACGCACCCGTCGGGTAGACGTGCGAGACGTGGCACATGACCAGCGGCGGGGTGCCGTGGACGGACAGCGCCGCCGTCAGTGCCGCGGAGACGGACTCCTTGAGCGCCACCAGGTTCGACCACGACGTCGCCGTCTCCAGCGTCTCCGCGATCGCGCCGGCGCCGAGCAGCGCGTCGCGCAGGTAGGGGGCGTCGAACCGGGCTTCGGCCCACCCCTCGCCGATCGCGTCGTCGAGCCGGGCGCCGCCCGCGGACGCGAGCGCGTCGGCTCCGGCAGCGGCGAGCGCGTCGGCCCCGGTCCCGCCGGGGAAGCCGTCGTACCCGGCGATCACCAGGCAGCCACCGGCCTCCCGGCTGTGCAGGACGGCGTCGACGCCGGTCTCGGCCTCGTCCGACAGCCGCAGCACCGTCGGCAGCGGGCCGCGCTGGGCCAGCTCGCGCACAGCGGTGACACCCTCGGCGAACGAGGAGAACCGCCAGCCCTGGTAGAGCGACCGTTCCGGCGCCGGGTGCACGCGCAGGGTCAGCTCGGTGATGACGCCGAACGCACCCTCCGAGCCGAGGACGAGCTGGCGCAGGTCGGGCCCGGCCGCCGACGCGGGCCCGCGGCCCAGCTCCAGGACACCCTCCGGGGTGGCGACGGTGAGCGCGAGGACCATCTCGTCGAACCGCCCGTAGCCCGCCGACGCCTGGCCCGCCGACCGCGTCGCCGCGAACCCGCCGAGGCGCGCGTACTGGTACGACTGCGGGAAGTGCCCGAGGGTGAACCCCTTGGCGCCCAGCAGCTCCTCGGCCTCGACGGCCGACGTACCGGCACGGAACGTCGCGGTGAGCGACTCCGTGTCGAGCGAGACGAGCCCCGTCAGCCGCCGCACGTCGAGCGCGACGAGACCGCCGAAGCCCTCGCGGCGGGCGGCGAACCCCCCTACCACCGACGTCCCGCCCGCGAACGGTACGACCGCGACGTGGCGGCGCGCGCACGCGCCGAGAACACCGACGACCTCGGCGTGGCTGCCGGGCAGCACGACGGCGTCGGGCGCGTCGGGGGCCTCGCCCGCGCGCAGCCGCAGCAGGTCGGCGGTGGAGCGGCCGGCGGCGTGCTTGACACGGGCGTCGTGGTGGGTGTGCAGGTTGGGCGGGCCGACGAACATCGCGAGCTCGGCGGCGACCGCCGGGTCGAGCGCGGCGTCGGGGAGCCGGACCTGCGAGATCGGGACGGGCGCCCGCTCGGCCGGTTGCACCCCCAGCGCCTGTTCGAGCAGGGTGAGCACGGCAGGGGGCAGGGTGACGGCCTTACCCGGGTCGCCCCACCCGGACCAGAGCATGTCGCGACGACGCGGCTTCACCGTTACACTGTGACATGTGACGTCCAGTCGTAACAAGTCGGGCGTGGTTGCCCGGCTCGACGACGGAGCGGTCCTCGACGCGGCGCGGGCCTGCGTGCTCGACGTCGGGGTCCGGCGCACCACGCTGTCCGACGTCGCCCGCCGCGCCGGCGTCTCCCGGATGTCGCTCTACCGCCGCTGGGACGGCGTCGACGCCCTGGTCGGCGACCTGCTCACCCGCGACCTGCTCGCCGTCGCCGCCGCCCCACTCGGCACCGACCGCGCCGCGATCGTCACCCGCGTCGTCGACGTCTGCGAGACCCTGCGCCGGCACCGGCTCGTCCGCAAGATCGTCGACGTCGACCCCGAGCTGCTCCTGCCCTACCTGCTGCGCCGCCGCGGCCGCAGCACCGACGCACTCCTCGCCCTGCTCACCGACGCCGTCGCCGACGCCCAGACCGGCGGTACCGTCCGCGCCGGTGACGCGGCCGTCCTCGCCCGGTTCGTGCTGCTCACCGCCCAGTCCTACGTACTGTCGTCCGGCGCGGTCACCGCGGGCACCCCCGTCGCGCAGCTGCCCGCCGAGCTGCACGCCCTCCTCGACGGGTACCTGCGGCCATGACCTCTCCCGGAACCGGCACCGCCCTGAACGCCGCGCGCCGCGACGCCGAGCTGCACGCGCTCGCCGGTGGCGACGTCGTCGACCTGCTCGTCGTCGGGCTCGGCGTCACCGGTGCCGGGGTCGCCCTCGACGCCGCGAGCCGCGGCCTCACCGTCGCCGCCGTCGACGCCCACGACCTCGCGTTCGGAACGTCGCGCTGGAGCTCCAAGCTCGTCCACGGCGGGCTGCGCTACCTCGCCTCCGGCCGCGTCGGGGTCGCGTTCGCGAGCATGCGCGAACGCCGCGTCCTGCTCGAGACCGTGGTTCCGCACCTCGTCCGCCCGCTGCCGATGGTGCTGCCCGGCGACGGGCGGCGCGCCCTGCTCACCGGGGTCGGCCTGCGCGGAGCCGAGCTGCTCTCCCGAGCCGCCGGCACCCGACGCGACACGCTGCCCGCGCCCCGGCGCATCCGCGCCGACGAGGCCCTGCGGCTCGTCCCCGCGCTGCGCGACACCGGTGCGGGTGCCTGGCTCTCCTACGACGGCCAGCTCGTCGACGACGCCCGCCTCGTCGTCGCGCTCGCCCGCACCGCCGCCGGGTTCGGCGCGCGCATACTGACCCGCTGCCGGGCGATCAACGTCGCCGCCGACGGCGCGCTCGTCCACGACACCGTCGCCGACGCCCCCGTCCGGCTGCGCGCCCGCGCCGTCGTCAACGCCGCCGGGGTGTGGGCGGGCGGGCTCGTCGACGGCATCGCCCTGCGCCCCTCGCGCGGGAGCCACGTCGTGCTGCCCGCCGCCGCGCTGGGCAACCCGGCCGGCGCCCTCACCGTCCCGATCGGCGGCTCGCTCTCCCGCTACGCCTTCGCCCTCCCCCAGCCCGGCGGTCTCGTCCACCTGGGGATCACCGACGAACCCGTCGACGGCCCGGTGCCGGACGTGCCCCGGCCGACCGAACGCGAGATCACGTTCCTGCTCGACGTACTCAACTCCGCGCTCGCCACCCCCGTCCGCCGCGACCAGGTCCTCGGTGCCTACGCCGGCCTGCGCCCGCTGCTCGACGACGGCCGCCGCAGCGGCGCCGACCTCTCCCGCAGGCACGCCGTCCTCACCTCGGCGGCCGGGGTCGTGACGGTCGTCGGCGGCAAGCTGACCACCTACCGCGCCATGGCCGCCGACGCCGTCGACGCCGTGGTCGCCGCCCGGTCGTTGTCGGCCGGGCCGAGCCGGACCGCGACGTTGCCGCTGGTCGGGGCCGGCCCCGTGCCGCCGGGGGCTCCGCCGCGACTCGTCGCGCGCTACGGCGGCGAGGCCGCAGACGTCGCGGCCTGCGGCGACGTCGAGCCCATCGCCGAGCAGGTGCCCGTCAGCCCCGCCGAGCTGCGCTGGGGCGTGACCCACGAGCTCGCCCTCGACATCGACGACCTGCTCGACCGCCGCACCCGCGTCGGCCTGGTCCCGTCCCGCCGCGCGGTCGCCGAACCCGCCGCCCGGGCCGCCCTGCACCGCTGACCACGCGCCGCTCCGCCCTCCCCATGTGCAGGAACGGGCACGCCACAACCGCGGCGGAGCGCACGGCCTGCAGCGGAGCGCACGGCCCGCGGCCGCTCGTGAGTGGGTCAGGCGGGAAGGACCGGGGCCAGCTCGGCGGCGGCGTCGGGGCCGTAGGCGTCGCGGAGGCGCTCGAGGCCGGCGGCGCGGTCGTAGGTCCACTCCTGCGGGCCGTCGGTCTCCAGCACCCAGACGGCGACGAGGGAGCCCAGCTGCGCGGCGCGCTCCAGCGACAGCCCGCCCGCGGTGGCGGCGAGGAAGCCGGCGCGGAAGGCGTCGCCGACGCCGGTGGGGTCGACCTTGCCGGTCTCGGGGACGACGCCGACCTTCAGCTCGCTGCCCTCGGGGCCGACGATCTGCACGCCGTTCTCGCCGAGCGTCGTGATCCGGATGTCGACCTGCGCGTCGACCTGCTCGGCGGTCCAGCCGGTCTTGCGCTGCAGCAGCTCGAACTCGTAGTCGTTGGTCAGCAGGTAGCGGGCGCCCTCGACGAGGCGCCGGATCTCCGGGCCCTCCATGCGGGCGAGCTGCTGCGACGGGTCGGCGGCGAAGGCGTAGCCACGCTCGCGGCACTCGTCGGTGTGGCGCAGCATCGCGGCGGGGTCGTTGGCGCCGACGAGGACGAGGTCGACGGCGGCCGACGCCGCGACGACGGGGGCGAGCTCGATGTCACGGGCCCGGGACATGGCGCCGGCGTAGAAGGACGCGATCTGGCACATGTCGTCGTCGGTGGTGCAGACGAAGCGGGCGGTGTGCACGTCGTCGTGGACGTGGACACCGGAGCAGTCGACGCCGTGGCGCTCCAGCCAGGAGCGGTAGTCGCCGAAGTCGGTGCCGACGGCGCCGACGAGGACGGGGCGCTGCCCGAGGACGCCGAGGGCGTAGGCGATGTTCCCGGCGACGCCGCCACGGCGGACGACGAGGTCGTCGACGAGGAAGCTCAGGGAGAGGCGCTGGAGCTGCTCGGCGACCAGCTGCTCGCCGAACCTCCCCGGGAAGTGCATGAGGTGGTCGGTGGCGATGGACCCGGTCACGGCGACAGTCACGACGGGTGACACTACCTTCCGAGCTGCGGGACTCCGGGCCCCGGACGCACCACGGCCCCCGTCCGCGCGGTGGCGGCCGGGGGCCGTGGTGGCCTGTTCAGGAACCCGTGTCGTCCGGTCGTTCTGGGTGGGCGGCGATCAGTTGAACGAGTCGCCGCAGGCGCAGGAGCCGCCGGCGTTCGGGTTGTCGATCGTGAAGCCCTGCTTCTCGATGGTGTCGACGAAGTCGATGACCGCACCCTGCAGGTAGGGAGCGCTCATCCGGTCGACCCCGACCTTGAGGCCGCTGTAGTCGCGGAACAGGTCGCCGTCGAGCTCGCGGTCGTCGAAGAAGAGCTGGTAGCGCAGGCCCGCGCAGCCACCGGGCTGGACGGCGATGCGCAGGTGCATGTCGTCGCGGCCCTCCTGCTCGAGCAGCAGACGGGCCTTGCCGGCGGCAGCGTCGGTCAGCTCGACGCCGTGCGTCTCGGTCGCGACGTCGGTCTGGACGGTGTTCTCGACGGTCATGTCTCTCCCAACACAGGCACGGGCCGAACTCATTCCATCCGGACTGCTCCGGTTCCCCCCAGTGTAGGCCGGGCTCCGACAGTCGTCGCGTTCCCTGCGCACGAGGGTGACCGGAGCCACGTCCGCAGACGTCGTCGCAGGTCAGTGGCTCCACTGCCGGGCGACACGGGCGGCGAGCGCGGTGAGGGTGCCCTCGGGGTCGGCCATGGAGGCCTCGACGCCACCGGCGTCGTCGGCCACGGAATAGGCGGAGTCCACTCCCGCGGACGCCGCTTCGCGCCTCCCGACCGACACCTGGCCGGCGAGCACGAGACACGGCACGCCGCGGTCGGCGGCGGCGCGGGCGACGGTGGTGACGAGCTTCCCGCGCAGCGACTGCCAGTCGAAACTGCCCTCGCCGGTGACGGCGAGCCCGGCACCGGCGCCGGCGAGGCCGTCGAGTGCGGCGTCGAGACCCACGAGCTCGCGGACGAGCCCGGCCCCCGACACCCGTCGCGCGCCCAGGGCCAGCAGCGCGGCACCCATGCCGCCGGCGGCACCCGCTCCCTGCTCGTCGCGGACGTCGGTGCCCAGCGCCGCGGCGAGCACGTCGGCGAAGACGGCGAGGGCGGCGTCGAGGTCGGTGACGGCAGCGTCGTCGGCGCCCTTCTGCGGGCCGAAGACGGCCGCGGCGCCGTGCGGGCCGAGCAGCGGGTTGTCGACGTCGGCGGCGGCGACGAGCCGGACCCCGCCCAGGTCGGGCGAGCCGTCGAGACGGGTGCAGCGGTCCAGCGACGTGCCGCCGTCGGGAAGCGGGGCACCGCCGTCGTCGACCGCGACGGCGCCGAGCGCGGCGAGCATGCCGGCGCCGCCGTCGGTGGTCGCCGAGCCGCCGAGGCCGACGACGATCTCGGACACCCCTGCGTCGCGCGCGGCGGCGAGGAGCTCACCCACGCCGCGGGTCGTCGCCCGGCCCGCGACCTCCGGTGTCCGGTCGGTCCGCGGCACGTGCTGGAGCCCGCACGCCGACGCGGACTCGACGTACGCGGTGTCACCCACCTGCAGCCAGGAGCCCTCGACGGGGTCGCCGAGCGGTCCGGTCACGGTCAGCGTGTGCACGGTCCCGCCGAGGGCGGTGTGCAGCACGTCGAGGAAGCCGGTACCGCCGTCGGCCAGGGGCATCTGCACGACCTCGTCGCCCGGGGCGGCCTCGCCCCAGCCCTTCGCGATCGCCGCCGCGGCCGCCGAGGCACTGAGCGTCCCGCCGAATGAGTCTGGAGCCACCACCACCCGCACGTCACGCAGGCTAGCGCCCGTATCCTGTGGCCCGTGAGGTTCCTGCGCCGCTCCGACGAGACCACGGGCAACGACGCCGACGGCACAGCCGCGGACGCCGCCACGACGCAGGAGGTCGCGGACGACCCGCCCCGCAAGGGACAGACGGCCGCGAAGGGCCGGGCCACGCCGAAGCGCCGCGACGCCCAGTCGACCGCGCGCCGGCCCGCCACACCCGCGCCGCGCACCCGCAAGGAGGCGTCGGCGTACGCGAAGGCGAACAAGCCGACGAAGGACGCCCGCCGCGCCGCCGCGGCCGAGCGCCGGGCCCGCATGGACGCGGGCGACGACCGCTACCTGCTGCCCCGCGACCGCGGCCCGGTGCGCGCCTACATCCGCGACGTCATCGACTCGCGCCCGCACCTGGTCGGCCTGTTCATGCCGCTGGCGATCCTCGTGCTGATCGCCGTCGTGCTCCCGGTCCCGGCGATCCAGCAGTACATGAGCCTGTTCTGCCTGCTCGCGCTCGTCGTGATGATCGGTGAGGGCGTGCTGCTCGCCATCACGACGACCCGCAAGGCCCGGGTGAAGTTCCCCACCGAGAACATCTCCGCCCTCGGGACGGGCTGGTACTGCTTCACCCGGGCCAGCCAGGTCCGCAAGCTGCGCGTCCCGAAGCCGCGCGTGCAGCGCGGCGCGACCGTCTGATCCCGGCGACGGTGCCGTCGACGCTCGTCCTCGGGGGAACCCGCTCGGGCAAGTCCGCCCACGCCGAGGGGCTGCTGCCCGTGGAAGGGCCGGTCCGGTACTGCGCGACGGCGCGGCGCATCCCCGGCGACGCCGAGTGGGACGCCCGCATCGCCGCGCACCGCGACCGGCGCCCGGCGGGCTGGAGCACCGTCGAGGACCCCGATCTCGTCGCGGAGCTGGCCCGGCCGGGCGCACTGCTGGTCGACGACCTCGCGACCTGGCTGACCGGCGTCCTAGACGACGCCGGCGCCTGGACCGCGCCCACGACCCCGCCGCAGGTGGGCGCGGCCGCGGACGCGCTGGTCGGAGCCATCGCCGGAGCCGCCGGACAGGTCGTGCTCGTGTCGGCGGAGGTGGGGCTGGGCGTCGTCCCGGAGACCCGCGCCGGCCGGATGTTCCGCGACGAGCTGGGTGCGCTCAACGCCGCGGTGGCCGCCGTCTGCGACGACGTGGTGCTGCTCGTGGCCGGGCTGCCGCTCCGCCTCAAGTGAGGGCCGGGTAGGAAGACGTCCATGGTCGACTCTGCAGTCGCGGACCTGCCCGCGGTCCCCGCCCCGAACGTCGAGGCCCGCCGCGAGGCCGTCGCCCGGCACGAGGCGCTGGCCGTGCCCGTCGGAGGCCTGGGCCGGCTCGCCGAGCTGGGCTGCTGGCTGGCCGCCGCCCAGGGGGTGTGCCCGCCACGGGCACCGGCAAGGCCGCGGGTCGTGGTCGTGGCGGCCGACCACGGCATCGCCGCGGCCGGGGTCTCCGCCTACCCGGCGGGCACGACGGAGCGGCAGGTCGCGGCGGCGCGGGACCGGGTCCTGCCCGCGGCAGTCGTCGCGGACGTCGCGGGGGCGTCGGTGCGGGTCGTCGACGTCGGCCTCGACACCCCCGACCCGGCCGACGAGCGCTACCGCGTGCGGCGCGGCAGCGGACGCATCGACCACGAGGACGCCCTCACCGCCGACGAGACCGAGGACGCGCTGCGGATCGGGCGCGCGCTGGCCGACGAGGAGGTCGACGCGGGTGCCGACCTGCTGGTGCCGGCGTCGCTGGGCGTCGGCGCGACCACCGCGGCGTCGACGATCGCCGCCGCGATCACCGGGCTGGAGCCGGTCGTCGTCGTGGGCCGCGGCAGCGGGATCGACGACGACGCCTGGATGCGCAAGGCCGCCGCGATCCGGGACGCGTTGCGCCGCACCAGGTCCGTGCGCCGCGACCCGGTCGGTCTGCTGCGCGTCGCGGGTGGGGCCGACCTGGCCGTGCTCACCGGCTTCCTGCTGCAGGCGTCGCTGCGGCGCACGCCCGTACTCGTCGACGGGCTCGTCGTGATCGCGGCGGGGACGCTCGCCGAGCAGCTCGCGCCGGGCGCGCGGCAGTGGTGGCTCGCCGCGCAGCGTTCCCCCGAACCCGCCGCCGACGCGCTGCTCGCCCGGCTGCAGCTCGAGCCGGTCGTCGACCTGGGGATCCGGGTCGGCGACGGCACCGGTGCCCTCGCGCTCGTCCCGCTGCTGCGGATGGCGGCGCGGCTGCTCACCGACACCGCGACGGCCGCCGACAGCGGGATCACCCCGGCCCGCGCATGAGCACGTGAGCACCGCTGCACGGGGGTTCGCGCTGGCCCTGTCCTGGCTGACCGTGCTGCCCGTCCGCACCGGCGCACCCGCCCCGGGCGTCGCCGCGGCCGCGCTGCGCTGGGCTCCCTTGGTGGGGGCTCTCGTCGGGGCGGTGTCGGGGCTGGTCGCGGCGGGGCTCGCCGCGGCCGGCGTGCCCGTCCTGGTCGCGGGCCTGCTCGCCGTCGCCGTGGCCGCGCTCGCGACCCGCGGCATGCACGTCGACGGCCTGGCCGACACCGCCGACGGCCTGGGCTGCTACGGCCCGCCCGAGCGGGCGCTGGCCGTGATGCGAGACGGCGGGGCGGGACCGTTCGGCGTCGTCACCCTGATCGTCGTGCTGGGCGCACAGGCCGCCGCGCTCGCCGCGCTCACCCCCGCCGGGGTCCTGGTCACCACGGTTGCCGGTGCGCTCGCCGCCGCCGTCGGCCGGGCGGGATTCACCTGGTGCGCACGGCGCGGCGTGCCCGCGGCGCGGCCGGGTGGGCTGGGCGCGACCGTCGCCGGGTCGCAGCCGTGGTGGGTCGCCGTCGCCTGGTGGGCGGTGCTGGCCGCCGCGGCGGCGTGGCTGGTCCCGGCGCGGTGGCCGGGAGTCCTCGCCGTCGCGGTCGCGGCGCTGTCCGTCGCCGGGCTGTCGGCGCACACCCGGCGACGCTTCGGCGGCATGAACGGCGACGTGCTGGGCGCCGCGTCGGAGCTCGGCGTCACCGCCGTCCTGGTCGTGCTGTCGGCCGCCCTGTAGCGGACTACGGCCGGTACAGCGTCGTCATCCAGGAGTGGGTGTCGGGCGCGAGGCCCCGCTGGATGTCGGTGAGCAGCTTGCGCAGCCGCAGCGTGATCGGGCCCGGCTCGCCACCACCGACGACGACCTCGCCACCGGTGTGCTTGACCTTGCCGATCGGCGTGATCACCGCGGCCGTGCCGCAGCCGAACACCTCGGTGATCGTGCCGTCCGCGGCGCCGTGGAGCCACTCGTCGCCGGAGACCTTGCGCTCGGTGACCTCGCAGCCGATCTCCTTGGCCAGCACCAGCAGCGAGTCGCGCGTGACGCCGGCGAGGATGCTGCCGGTGAGCGTCGGCGTCACGATCTCGACGTGGTCACCCGAGCCGACGACGAAGAACAGGTTGTTGGAGCCCATCTCGTCGACCCACTTGCGCTCCTCGGCGTCGAGGTAGGCGACCTGCGCGCAGCCGTGCGCGGCTCCCTCGGCCTGCGGGAGCAGCGACGCCGCGTAGTTGCCGCCGCACTTCGCGCCGCCGGTGCCGCCGAGGGCGGCGCGCGTGTAGTCGGTGGACAGCCACACGTCGACCGGCTTGACCCCGCCGCTGAAATACGGGCCCGCGGGCGAGGCGATCAGCATGTACAGGTACTCCGCCGCCGGCCGCACACCCAGGCCGACCTCGGTGGCCAGCATGAACGGCCGCAGGTACAGCGAGTCCTCCGTGCCGGACTCGGGCACCCAGGCGTGGTCGACGGCCATGAGCTCCGACAGCGAGTCGAGGAACAGCTCGTCGGGCAGCTCGGCCATCGCCAGCCGGGCCGACGACGTGCGGAACCGCGCCGCGTTGGCCTCCGGCCGGAACGAGGCGATCGAGCCGTCGGCCTGCCGGTAGGCCTTGAGGCCCTCGAAGATCTCCTGTCCGTAGTGCAGCACCATCGACGCCGGGTCGAACGAGATCGGGCCGTAGGGCACGACGGCCGGGTCGTGCCAGCCCTGGCCCTGCGTCCAGCGCACGGTGACCATGTGGTCGGTGAAGTACCGGCCGAACCCGGGGTCGGCCAGAATCTCCCCACGGCGCTCCTCGGACACCGGGGAGGGGTTCTGGGTGCGGGTGAAGGCCGTCGCGCTCATGAGAGCAACGGTAACGCGTTCGACAAGTCCGACTGTCGGACGTCCGACGGTCAGTCGACGGGCGGCTCGTCACGTGCCGTCAACCGCACGACGAGCGTGCACAGCAGCCAGCCACCCAACAGCGCCGCCGCCGCGATCAGCACGGTGCCCAGCGGCAGGAACACCGCCAGGCCGACGCAGAGCACCACGCCGAGCAGCGACGTCCACACCGGCCAGCGCCTGCGCGCCCGCGGCAGCCGCAGCGCCGCGACGTTGATCAGCGCGTAGTGCACCAGCGTCGCGCATGCCGACAGCGCGATCGCCGCGACCGGGCCGGCCAGGATCGCGACGACGATCGCGAGGACCGCACCGGCGACGTCGGCAGGCCACGGGTTCTGCCGCGACCCGACCCGGGCGAACACCCGCGGCAGCTCGCCGCGCTTGGCCATCTCGCGCATCGTCCGGCTCGTCGTGACCAGCACCGACAGCAGCGCCGCCCCCGACGCCACCGCCGCGCCGATCCGCACCAGCACCCCGAGTGCGGGCGCCTGGCCGGTGTCGACGAGCGCCACCAGCGGGGCGCGCTCGGCCGCCAGCCGGTCGACGCCCAGGCCCACCAGCAGCGCGCCCGCGACCGCGACGTAGGTGACCGTCACGACCGCGAAGGAGATGACGACGGCGCGGCGCAGCGACCGGTCCGGGTCGCGCAGCTCCTCACCGATCGTCGCGACGCGCGAGTAGCCGGCGAACGCGAAGAACACGATGCCCGCCGCCGTCACCGCGCCCCACGGCCCGGTGACCACCTGCACCGGGACCGGCGAGTCCGACACCGGCGACGCCGACACCCCCGTCGAGCCGCCGGGCCCGAGCAGCCCGACCACCACGACGACGGCCAGCACCGCCAGCGTCCCGCCGACGAGCAGCCACGCCGTCCCCGGCGACCACCGCACCCCGGCGATCGTCATCGCCGACACCACCACGATCACCACGACCGCGCAGATCACCGGGTGCGCGGGCAGCACGTAGGTGCCGAAGACACCCGCCGCCGCGGCCGCCGACGACACCTTCCCCACGAGGAACGACACCCCGGCGAGCCGGCCCGTCCCCGGCGAGAGGCGTTCGCGCGTGTAGACGTAGCCGCCGCCGCTCTCCGGGTGCGCGACGGCGAGGTCCGCGGTCGAGGCCGCGTTGCAGAACGCCGTCACCGCCGCGATCGCCACCGCCAGCAGCAACCAGCTGCCGCCCGCGGCGGCCGCCGGGGAGAACGCGGCGAACACGCCCGCGCCCAGCATCGCCGCCAGACCGAGGGCGACCGCGTCGGCCGTTCCGAGGCGCCGGGTCAGTGACGACAACACGCCCACAGCCTTGCACCCGGGCCCGCACCGACGGACGCCGCCGAGGTGTCATTAGCATTTCGAAGCGGTCTCACCGCGCGCCTCCGAGCGCCCGAGGCCCGTCCGCACCGGCCCGTCACCCGCCAGGGCCACCCGTCGCGACAGGGAGTCACGTGGCCACCGAACTGCGCACCAGCACCGTCTCCGCCACCGAGGTCGAGGCCGACGCCGTCGTCGTCGGTCTCGTGCAGGGTTCCGGCGACGCCGGGCCCACCCTCGCCCCGGGCGGCGAGGAGGTGGCGGCCGCGTTCGGCAGCGACGGCGAGCTCGTCGCCGAGCTGGTGCTCCTCGGCGCGACCGGCAAGGCCGAGGAGGTCGTCCGCCTCTCGTCCCGTGGGGCGGTCGCCGCGCCGCTGGTGGTCGCCGTCGGCCTGGGCCGGGCGACCGACACCGTCGGGGCCGAGCAGGTCAGACGGGCCGCCGGTGCCGCGAGCCGGGCGTTGTCGGGAACCGGGCGGGTGGCCAGCACGCTCGGCCGCGTCGATGCGGGCGCCGCGGCGGAGGGTGCGTTGCTGGGGGCGTACACGTTCCGGGAGTACCGCAGCAACGGCGACGGTAAGCCCCCCGTCGGCACCATCGAGCTCCTCCTCGCCGACGGCGACACCACGGCACAGGACGCCGTCACCACCGCGGTGGCCGTCGCCGAGGCCGTCGCCACCGCCCGCGACCTCGTCAACACCCCGCCCAACGACCTCTACCCCGACTCGTTCGCCGAGCGCGCCCGCGCGCTGGGCGAGGCCGCCGGACTCACCGTCGAGGTCCTCGACGACGCCGCACTGGCCGAGGGCGGGTACGGCGGTGTGCTCGGAGTCGGGCAGGGCTCGTCGCGCAAGCCGCGGCTGGTCCGCCTCGCCTGGGCCGGTGGCGACGCCCCGCGGGCGCGCGTCGCGCTCGTCGGCAAGGGCATCACCTTCGACACCGGCGGCATCTCCATCAAGCCGGCCGCGGGCATGGACCACATGACCTCCGACATGTCCGGTGCCGCCGCCGTCGTCGCCACCACCGTGCTGGCCGCGAAGCTCGGCCTGCCCGTCGCCGTCACCGCCACCGTGCCGATGGCCGAGAACATGCCCAGCGACACCGCCTACCGCCCCGGCGACGTGCTGCGGATGTACGGCGGCCGGACCGTCGAGGTGCTCAACACCGACGCCGAGGGCCGGCTGGTCCTCGCCGACGCCATCGTCCGCGCCGCCGAGGACTCCCCCGACTACCTGGTCGAGACCTCGACGCTCACCGGCGCCCAGATGGTCGCGCTCGGCACCCGCACTGCCGGGATCATGGGCTCCGACGAGCTGCGCGACCGCATCGCCGCGCACGCCCGCGCCACCGGCGAGGACGGCTGGGCGATGCCCCTGCCTGAGCACCTGCGTCCCGAGCTCGACTCCCGCGTCGCCGACCTCGCCAACGTCACCGGCAACCGCTGGGGCGGCATGCTCGCCGCCGGGATCTTCCTCGGCGAGTTCGTGCCCGACGGCCTGCCGTGGGCACACATCGACATCGCCGGGCCGGCGTTCAACACCGGCGGCGCGTGGGGCTACACGGGCAAGGGCGGCACGGGCGTCCCCGTCCGCACCCTGTGGGCGCTGCTCGGCGACATCGCCGAGAACGGCTGAGAACTCACCGCTCCAGATCGTCACGACGGCAACGCTCCCGCAGTACCCGCTCGCGGGCGTCGTGGTCGCGCATGCGCTGCGGGTAGCCGACGATCTGCACGTCGTAGACGGGGATCCGCAGCGAGCGCGCGAGCTTCCGGGCCCCCTCCGGCCCACCGATGCGCCGCCGCGTCCAGCTGCCGTCGGCGGCGACCATCACAGCGGTCGCGTCCGTCACAGTCGTCCGCGGCTCCACGAACATCTCGACTCCGCGGTTCGCCGCGGCCCACGCGCGCAGGTGCGCCTCGTCGGCCTCGGGCACCCGACGGTCCGCCCGCGACCCGCGTGCCCGACGCAACCTGCTGACCAGGCCCATTCCCTCCACCTCCGCCCGTGGGGCGGCAGGCCGACGGAACCCGCCGGTGTCGCCGCCGTCGTCACGCCCCTCGGAACCCCCAACGGACGGCGCGCCCGGTTTTCTCCCGAAGGCCTGCCCCCACACACCGCTCGCAGAGTGACAAGATGAGCGCGCCTGCGGCGCGAGACCCGCGCCCGCGCCCCTCGAGGAGGAATGCAACGGTGCCCGAGCACAACGCCGACCTGGTGATTCTCGGTGGCGGATCCGGCGGGTACGCGAGCGCACTGCGCGCGGCCGAGCTGGGGATGTCCGTCGTCCTGGTCGAGAAGGACAAGCTCGGAGGCACCTGCCTGCACCGCGGCTGCATCCCGACCAAGGCGCTGCTGCACGCCGCCGAGGTCGCCGACGCTGCGGCCGAGGGCGCGAAGATCGGCGTGCGCAGCACGTTCGAGGGCATCGACATGGCGGGCGTGAACTCCTACAAGGACGGCGTCGTCGGCCGTCTCTACAAGGGGCTGCAGGGGCTCGTGAAGTCCCGCAAGATCGAGCTGGTGCAGGGCGCCGGCACGTTCGTCGCGCCCAACGCGATCGACGTCGACGGCGAGCGCTACGTCGGTCGCCACGTCGTCCTCGCCACCGGCTCCTACGCCCGCTCGCTGCCCGACCTCGAGATCGGCGGCCGGATCATCACCTCCGACCAGGCGCTGACCCTGGAGGAGGTCCCGAAGAAGGTCGTCGTCCTCGGCGGCGGCGTGATCGGCGTCGAGCTCGCCAGCGTCTGGCGTTCCTTCGGAGCCGACGTCACGGTCGTCGAGGCCCTGCCACGGCTCGTCCCCAACGAGGACGCCTTCGCCTCCAAGCTGCTCGAGCGCGCCTTCCGCAAGCGCAAGATCGCCTTCAAGACCGGCGTCCGGTTCACCGGCGCCAAGCAGGACGACAACGGTGTGACCGTCAGCCTCGAGTCCGGTGAGGAGATCGAGGCCGACCTGCTGCTCGTCGCCGTCGGCCGCGGCCCGAACACCACCGGACACGGCTACGAGGAGGCCGGCGTGACGATGGAGCGCGGGTTCGTCCTCACCGACGAGCGGCTGCACACCAACCTGGAGAACGTCTACGCCGTCGGCGACATCGTCCCGGGCCTGCAGCTCGCGCACCGCGGCTTCGCGCAGGGCATCTTCGTCGCCGAGGACATCGCCGGGCTCAACCCGCCGCCCATCGACGAGGCCGGCATCCCGCGCGTCACCTACTGCGAGCCGGAGGTCGCCTCCGTCGGGCTGACCGAGGAGCAGGCCCGCGAGAAGCACGGCGAGATCCAGACGCTGACCTACGACCTCGGCGGCAACGGCAAGTCCCAGATCCTTCAGACCTCGGGTGCGATCAAGCTGGTCAAGGCCGGCGCCGAGGGGACTCCGGGCCCGGTCGTCGGTCTGCACATGGTCGGCGCCCGCGTCGGCGAGCTCATCGGCGAGGCGCAGCTGATCTACAACTGGGACGCCTCCGCCGACGACGTCGCCGCCCTGATCCACGCCCACCCGACCCAGAACGAGGCGCTGGGCGAGGCACACCTCGCTCTCGCCGGCAAGCCGTTGCACACCCACGGCTGACGGCCGCCCCCACACACGCCCACAACGCGAAGCACAGCGAAGGAGCTCCGACCAGCCATGGCGTTCTCAGTCCAGATGCCCGCTCTCGGTGAGAGCGTCACCGAAGGCACGGTCACCCGGTGGCTCAAGCAGGAGGGCGACCAGGTCGAGGTCGACGAGCCATTGCTGGAGGTGTCGACGGACAAGGTCGACACCGAGATCCCGTCCCCCGCTGCCGGTGTGCTGCAGCGCATCGTCGCCGGCGAGGACGAGACCGTCGAGGTCGGTGGTGAGCTCGCCGTGATCGGCGACGCCGGCGAGGCGGCCGGCGACTCGGGCGCGTCCGACTCCGGCTCGGGGTCCGCGGAGTCCTCGGAGTCGTCCGAGGAGCCCGCCGAGCAGGCCGAGCCGCAGCCCGCCGTGGAGGAGCCCGCCGCGGAGGAGCCCGCGCAGTCGGAGCCGGAGCCCGCCGCGGCGTCGTCCGGGTCGTCCGACGCCGGGTCGTCGGGGTCCGGTTCCTCGGGGTCCGGTTCCTCGGGGTCCGGCGGCGGGTCGCCGGTGACGATGCCCGAGCTGGGCGAGAGCGTCACCGAGGGCACCGTCACGCGCTGGCTCAAGCAGGTCGGCGACAGCGTCGAGATCGACGAGCCGCTGCTCGAGATCTCCACCGACAAGGTCGACACCGAGATCCCCTCGCCGCTCGCGGGGACGCTGCTGGAGATCACGGTCGGCGAGGACGAGACCGTCGAGGTCGGCGCCAAGCTCGCCGTGATCGGCGACGGTTCCGCCGCTCCGCAGCAGCAGGAGTCCGCACCCGAGCCGGCCGCGGAGAAGGCCCCGGAGAAGGCACCCGAGCCGGCGGCCGGGAAGGCCCCGGAGAAGGCTCCCGAGCCCGCCGCCGAGGAGAAGGCGCCGGAGCCGGAGAAGCCCGCCGCGCGGCCCGAGCCGGCCGCCGCGAGCAGCAACGGCGACGGTGGCGGCGAGGGCGGCTCCGACCGCCTCCCCTACGTCACGCCGCTGGTGCGCAAGCTCGCGGCCGAGCACGGCGTCGACCTCGACGGACTGCAGGGCAGCGGCGTCGGTGGCCGCATCCGCAAGCAGGACGTGCTCGCCGCGGCCGAGAAGGCGGCCCCCGCCGCTCCTGCCGCCGAGCCCGCGGCCGCCCAGCCGGCCGCTGCAGCCCAGCCCGCCGCCGCACCGCGGGCCCCGGCTGCGGTGCCCCAGCGCGCCGACAGCGCCCCGCAGCCCGGCAGCACCGTCAAGATGCCGCGCCTTCGGCAGGTCATCGCGCAGCGCATGCGCGAGTCGCTCGCCGTCTCGGCGCAGCTGACCACGGTGCAGGAGGTCGACGTCACCCGCGTCGCGCGCCTGCGCGCCCGCGCCAAGGCCGAGTTCGAGGCCCGCGAGGGCGTGAAGCTCACCTACCTGCCGTTCTTCGCCAAGGCGACCGTCGAGGCCCTGCGGGCGTTCCCGCAGGTCAACGCGTCGATCAACGAGGAGACCAAGGAGGTGACCTACCACGGCGCCGTGCACCTGGCGATCGCGGTCGACACCCCCCGCGGCCTGCTCGTCCCGGTGATCAAGAACGCCGAGGAGCTCAACATCGCGGGCCTGGCCCGCAAGATCGCCGACATGGCGGCCCGCACCCGGGCCGGCAAGATCGGTCCCGACGAGCTCTCCGGTGGCACGTTCACGATCACCAACATCGGCAGCGCGGGCGCCCTCTTCGACACGCCGATCATCAACCAGCCGCAGGTCGCGATCCTCGGCACCGGCGCGATCGTCAAGGAGCCCAAGGTCATCGCCGGCGCCGACGGTGAGGACGTCATCGCCGTCCGGTCGGTGTGCTACCTGCCGCTGACCTACGACCACCGCCTCGTCGACGGTGCGGACGCCGGCCGGTTCGTCAGCGCGATCAGGGCCCGCCTCGAAGAAGGCGCGTTCGAGTCCGAGCTCGGTCTGTAGCACCGGGACGGTCCGGCGGCCCTCACCGGCCGCCGGACCGCTCCGGTCGCGGGCGGAGGCGGGCTCGGGAAGGATCACGGTCGTGCGCGTCGTCGTCGCCGGTTCGTCCGGTCTCATCGGTACCAGCCTGGTCGCCGCCCTGCGCGCGGCCGGGCACGACGTAATCCGGCTCGTGCGCCGGACCCCGGCCGCTCCCGACGAACGCGGCTGGGACCCTCCCGCGGGCCGGATCGACGACGGCACCTTCGACGGGGTCGACGCCGTCGTCAGCCTGGGCGGCGTCGGCATCGGCGACCGCCCGTGGAGCGGCTCGCGCAAGCAGGCCGTCCGCGACAGCCGCAACGTCCCCACCGAGGTCGTCGCCCGCGCCGTCGCCGAGCACGGGGTGCCGACGCTCGTCAGCGGCTCGGCCGTCGGCTACTACGGCGACGCCGGCGACCGCCCGCTCAGCGAGTCGGCACCGTCCGGGCAGGGGTTCCTGGCCGACGTCTGCCGCGACTGGGAGGCCGCCACCGCACCGGCCGCCGACGCCGGGGCCCGCGTCGTCCTGCTCCGCACCGGGCTCGTCCTCTCCCCCGCGGGCGGGCTGCTCGGCCCGATGAAGGTCGTGTGGAAGCTCTGCCTCGGCGCCCGGCTCGGCACCGGCCGCCAGTACATGTCGTGGGTCTCCCTCGACGACGAGGTCGGCGCCATCAGGTTCGCCGTGGAACACCCCGAGCTGTCCGGGCCGGTCAACGTCACCGGGCCGACACCCGTCACCAACCGGGAGATGACGCGGGCACTCGCCACCGCCCTGGGCCGCCCGGCGCCTTTCGCCGTGCCGGCGTTCGCGGTCAAGGCCGTGCTCGGTGAGATGGGCGAGGAGATGCTGCTGTTCGGGCAGCGCGCGGTGCCGACGGCGTTGATCGACGCCGGGTACCAGCACCGGCACAACACCGTCGCCGAAGCCCTCGCCGCGGCTGTGTGAGCCCCGTCCACCGGCGGCCCGACCAGCGGTCGTGCTGACGTACGGTGGAGCCATGTCCGACACCGTGACCTCGGAGCGTCCGGCTCCCACCGACACCCGCCGTGCCCGCACCGCCACCGGGCCGGTCGAGATCGAGGTCATCGAGCTGATCGACTACGTCGAGGCGTGGGAGCGGCAGCGCGCGCACGCGCAGGCGCGACGCGACGGCGGCCCCGACGTCCTCATGCTGCTGCAGCACCCGTCGGTGTACACCGCGGGCAAGCGCACCCGCCCGTCCGACCGGCCGACCGACGGCACCCCCGTCGTCGACGTCGACCGCGGCGGGCTCATCACCTGGCACGGGCCGGGCCAGCTCGTCGGCTACCCGATCATCGGGCTGGCGGAGCCGCTCGACGTCGTCGACTACGTGCGTCGCGTCGAGGAAGCCCTGATCAAGGTCTGTCACGACCTCGGTCTCACCACCGCGGGCCGGGTCGCGGGCCGCAGCGGCGTCTGGCTGCCCGCCGACGCCACGCGCCCGGAGCGCAAGGTCGCAGCGATCGGTGTCCGCGTCCAGGGCGGGGTGACGCTGCACGGCTTCTCGCTCAACTGCGACGCCGACCTCTCCTCGTTCGGCAGGATCGTCCCCTGCGGCATCACCGACGCCGGGGTGACGTCGCTGAGCCTGGAGCTGGGTCGCGAGGTGACGGTCGAGGAGGTCCGCGACGCCGCCCGCGACGCGGTGCTCGCCGCACTCGAGGGCACACTGGGCGTCACGGACCACGCCGTGGAACGCCCCACCACCCCCGCGGGCCTCGACCTGCGCCTGGACCCCCGCCTGCGCTGACCGCCACCGAGGGCGCGGCTGCCCGCAGGCGCTCAGGGCCGCCGGACGTGCAGCGAGAGCCGGGCGCACGCGCTGACGGCACGCTCGCCACGGCGTCCGCGATCCAGCCGTGTCACCAGCGCTGCCCGGGAGCGCTCACGACACGTTCGGCGTCGAGGCGCGGGCACCGGCCGGTCACCGCTCGTTGCTGCTCGGCGGTGGGACGTCCTGCGGCGCCGCCGCTCCGGGCGCCCCTGCCCCGTCCGGCGTCACGCCATGCGCGGCGGGCGGGGTACCGGCCGGAGCGCCGGGAGCAGGGCCCGCCGCGGCATCGATCGCCGAGCGCAGCCGGAACGCCCACACGACGACCACCACACCGAAGACGAGCGCCCAGATCCCGGCGATCCACAGCAGCGTGACCAGCCCCGCGCCGGGCTGCACGACCAGCAGGATGCCGAAGACGACGCTCAGGATGCCGGCGGCGAGCATCCAGCCCCACGTCGAGGACCCGTTGCGGCGCATGGCCAGCGACTCGGAGACTTCCGCGATGCCGTTGACGATGCTCCAGAACGCGATGACGAAGAGGATCGCGAGCACCGTGACGCCGGGCCACGCGAAGGCGAGGACACCCGCGATCACCGAGATCACGCCCTGGACGACGTGCCAGCCCCAGTGGTTGTCCTCGGAGCGGTGCCGGATACCGGCGACGACGGCCGTGACCCCGTCGAGCACCGCGTAGACACCGAACACCAGGACGAGCGCGAGCAGCGCGGTGCCGGGTGTGAACAGCAGGACGAGTCCGAAGAGGATCGCGAGGACGCCTCTCAGCAGCACGAGCCACCACACACCGCGGATCGCGGACTCCACACCGGACGTCGGAGGCGTCGTTGCCGTCATAGCGGCCGAACGTACGCCTTCCCCGGACGTCGCCCCAGCCCCCGAACGGGGTCACCGTGTCCGTCCTGCGAAACGCACATCTGCCGCATACGGTGCGTCGAAGATCGGATTCCGCGGAGGAACGATGCACCTGACCCGCGGGCGTTTCCTCGGTGCGGCGGCCGGGCCGGCGGGCACCGCCGCCCTCGCCGCGTGCACCGGACCAACCGCCGCATCGTCGCCGCGCAGCCGCCGTCCGGCCAGGCCCCACCCCGACCGACCCCCGGCCAGTTCGACGCCGCGGTCCGTCGGTGGCCGGGTGCGCCGGCGGGGCAGGCACGCCATCTCCCCACGCTGCACGCCGCGATCGGCACCGGCCGCTACGAGCCACCGCGGGCCGCGGAGATCGCGCGGAGCTGCTCGACGACGCCGCGGCCGCCCGGCTCACCGCGGTGGCGGGACGCCCGTTCAGCCGAGCTGCGGGGCCACCTCCGAGGCGAACAGCTCGACGTGGTCGAGGTCGTCGATGTCGAGGATCTGCAGGTAGAGACGGGTGATCCCGGTCTTGTCGCGCAGCGCCCCGATACGGTCGACGACCTCGCCCGGGGTGCCGGCCAGACCCTCGGCCCGGACCTGGTCGACCTCGCGGCCGATCGTGATCGCGCGGCGCGCGACCTCGTCGTCGTCACGGCCGAGGACGAGGGTCTGGGCGACGGAGTACACCAGCTCGCGCGGGTCGCGGCCGATGTCGCCGCAGGCGGCGGCGACGCGGTCGAACTGCGTCACGACCTGCTCGGGTGGGGCGAAGGCGAGGTTGAACTCGTCGACGTAGCGGGCGGCCAGCATCGGGGTGCGCTTCGGGCCGCGCCCGCCGACGATGACCGGCGGCCGCGGCTGCTGCACGGGCTTGGGCATCGCGGGCGAGTCGGTGACCGTGAAGTGCGTACCGCTGAACTCGAAACGGTCACCGGGCAACGTCGCCCACAGACCGGTGATGATCGCCAGCTGTTCCTCGAGCCGGTCGAACCGCTCGCGCAGCGGCGGGAACGGGATCCCGTAAGCAGCGTGCTCGGCCTCGAACCAGCCCGCCCCGATACCGAGCTCGACGCGGCCTCCCGACATCTGGTCGACCTGCGAGACGGAGATCGCGAGCGGGCCGGGGAGCCGGAACGTCGCGGCGTTGACGAGGGTCCCCAGCCGGATGCGGCTGGTGTCGCGGGCGAGGCCCGCGAGGGTGATCCAGGCGTCGGTGGGGCCGGGCTCGCCGCTGGCATCGCCCATGACGAGATAGTGGTCGGAACGGAAGAAGGCGTCGTAGCCCGCGTCCTCGGCGGACCGCGCCAGGCGCAGCAGGTCGTCGTAGTGGGCGCCCTGCTGGGGCTCGGTGAAGATCCGGAAGTCCACGTCGCCAACGCTATCCCCGTCCGCCGCCGCCCGCCGGACCCGGACGACGACCGGGGACGCAGCACGAGCGCTGTGAGCGGCGGGCTACGGTCGGCGTCGTGATCAGCCTCCCCGACCAGACCGGTCGCACGGTCCTCGTCACCGGCGCGACGTCGGGCCTGGGTCTCGCGTCGGCCGTGGCGTTCGCCGGTGCCGGTGCGCGGGTGCTGATGACCGCGCGCGACCCGGAACGTGGGGCGGCCGCGCTGGAGCGGGTGCGGGCCGAGTCGGGCGGGATCGTCGAGCTCGTCGACCTCGACCTCGCCGACCTCCACTCGGTGCACGCCGCCGCGGCCGACGTGCGGGAACGGACCGGCGACCGGCTGCACGTCCTGATGAACAACGCCGGGGTGATGGCCACACCGCGGGGATCGACCGTCGACGGGTTCGAGCTCCAGATCGGTACCAACCATCTCGGCCCGGCGGCCCTGACGTGGCTGCTGATGCCCGCCCTGCGCGCCGCGGGGACCGCCGAGGAGCCGTCCCGGGTGGTGACCGTGTCGAGCATCGCCCACAACCGCGGCGGCCTCGACCCCGACGACCTGGCCTTCGAGCGACGGCGCTACTCCCCCGCCGCCGGCTACGGCGCGTCGAAGCTCGCGAACCTGCTCTTCACCGCCGAGCTGGACCGACGGCTGCGCGCGGCGGGCGATCCCGTGATCTCCGTCGCCGCGCACCCCGGGTCGACGCAGTCGGAGCTGCTGGGCAACTCCCTGCGGCAGCGGTCCCCGCTGCTGGCCAAGCTCGCCCGGCCGATCAACGCCGTCGTCACCCAGCCGGTGGCCACGGGGGTGCTCCCACAGCTCGCGGCGGCGACGTCTCCGCAGGTCGAGGGCGGCGACTACATCGGGCCACGAGGGCCGTTCGAGATCGCCGGGAGGCCCGGTCCGGCGCGGCGCAGCGGTGCCGCCCACGACCCCGGGCTCGCCCGCCGGCTGTGGGACGTGACGGCCGTCGCGACCGGCGTGCAGCCCGATCCGCGGTGACGTCCGCGGCGTAACGTGGCAGGGGTGACGATCGCACCGGAAGGTCGCAAGATGCTCCGCCTGGAGGTCCGCAACAGC
>NZ_BEGX01000019.1 GCF_002583555.1 Pseudonocardia sp. N23 | reverse complement strand
CTCACCAACAACCCCGAGAAGCGCGCCGGGCTCGAAGGCTACGGGCTCACGATCCACGCCCGGGTGGCGCCCTCCAACTCGCACCAGGCGCGACTCGAGAAGGTTGACGGCCGGGCAAGCAGCGACAGGCAGTTCAGAATCGAGGCCCATGTAACACACGGTCTCGGCGTCATAGCCGCCAGTGCCACGATCGACGGACACAGGCTGCGGTGAGTCGGTTGCCATTCAGGCGCCTCTGAGGTTGGGATGGATCGGACGGCCAAAGCGCTCCGCGCCCACCACCTGCGTACAAAGCCGGGGGTCGACGACCCCGGCAACAGGAAGATGGTAACGGTGACCGGCCTTGGGAGATCGCTCCGCATGGCAACTCCAGCGCAGACAACGCCGATCATCGCGGAGTGTGAAGGGCGCGACGCGCATTTCCCGCCAGGTAGCCGGGTTGATCTCGCAAAGGATTCCGCGAAGCTGTACCGGGTCAGTGCTGCGGGCTCAGGTGGCATTAGGGCTATGTCGAGCTGGATCATCGAGCTGATCCAGTAGCAGTCCGATCGCGACCTCGACTGGCTGATCTGCCTATCGGTTGACTTGCGCCCGTTCCGCGACAATCTGCTGCAGATCGCGACGGGCTGTGGAGTAGCCACCAGCGGCGGCGTCGCGTCATAACCGATAGCCTCGACCTGGAACGCGGGGGATGGGCTGCTACTGCATTTGGCCCCAATGATGTGCTCCCCTGCAAGGGGGCGTCCCGGCACGGTATGAGGTTCCCCCGCTTGCTCGGAGACCGACGATCATGGCTGAAGGGCCGTGAAGGGAGTCTCCGATGGCAGCACCGAAGAAGTACCCCGATGAGCTGAGTGAGCGCGCGGTGCGGCTCTACCGGGAGTCTGACCCCAAGCCGGTGATCCGGCGGCTGGCCGAGCAGCTGGGTGTGCACCACGAAGCGTTGCGGAACTGGATCCGCCAGGACCAGGCCGACCACAGTGAGCGCCACGACCGCCCGACCAGCTCCGAGACCGAGGAGCTGCGCCGGCTGCGCAAGGAGAACGCCGAACTCCGCCGGGCCAACGAGATCCTCAAGGCGGCGAGTGCTTTTTTCGCCCAGGAGATGGACCCGGCAAGGCGCAAGTGGTGACCGCTGTCGAAGCCCTGAAGGGCCAGTTCGGGATCGCCCCGATCCTGACAGTTCTCGGTGTCGCCGCATCGACCTACTACGGCTGGCTCGCCCAGCAACGCGACCCGTCGCAGCGCCGCCGTGCTGATACCGAGCTGCTCGACCAGATCCGCGAGATCCACGACCGCTCCGGCGCGACCTACGGCGCTCCACGGGTGCACGCCACCCTGCGCCGCCGCGGACGGCACGTCTCCCGCAAGCGGGTCGAGCGGCTGATGCGCGAGCACGGGCTGCAGGGCGCGTTCCTGCGCAAGCGCTGGCGCGCAGCCTCGACCAGGCAGGACCCGCGCCATACCCCGGCCCCAGACCTGGTCAACCGGGACTTCACCGCCTCGGCGCCGACCGGTTGTGGGTCGCCGACGCCACACGCATCCCCTGCGGGGAGGGCGTGTTCTGGTTGGCCGCGGTCCGCGACGCGTTCTCCAACCGGATCGTCGGGTGGCGCTGCTCAGATCGTTGCGACACTGACCTCATCCTCGGCGCGCTCGAGTATGCGGTCTGGACTCGTAATGTCCGCGCAGACCAGGTCGTCCATCACTCGGATCGCGGCTCGAATTACACGTCTCTGCGCTTCGGGCAACGCCTAGAAGATCACGGAATCCTAGCGTCGATGGGGTCAGTCGGCGATTCGTAAGATAACGCTCTCATGGAGAACTTCTTCTCCGCACTCAAAACCGAGCTCGTCTACCGGACATCATGGCGCACCCGCGAACAGGCCGAGAACGCGCTATTCGCCTACATTGACGGCTGGTACAACACTGAACGCATCCAGGCCGGGCTCGGGTGGCGCTCACCCGACGAGTACGAGGCCACTTGGCGCACCCAGACCAGCGTCCTGGACGATCAACCCGCAACACCCATCGACGGGGCCGACCCGGCACCCGCCAGGTAGCAAGCACTCCGAGCTACCGGGGGAACCTCAACCGGGAGATCCTCGGGATGCGGGTCAGCTCAGCCGAGGACGGCGCGGGCTGGTTGGGCCTCTCCGCGATCTCACCGCCCGCGGCCTGTCCAGGGTCCGGTTGGTCACCTCCGATGCTCACGCCGGTCTGATCGCGGCGATCGGGGCGACATCAGGTTCCTCCCCGCGAACCGTCCAGGGTGCAGCAGTTCCGTAGGGATGGCCGCCACGCCGAATGGTAGCCAGAAGCCTTCTGTCAGGATACTCTGCCGCAAGGATTGGATCCCATCAGTATGACGGCTCGACCAGTCGATCGTTCGACTTCCCGATCTCGGCCCTTCACTCGGCGGTAGGAGAGTCCATGGCCCACTCGGCTTCAAACCGGCGGAGACGCCATCCGCGCCTCGCCTCACGGCAGCGGATTCTGGCGCCTGTGCTGGTGGTCCTCGTCGCGGCGCTGCTCGTCGCGTGCGGCGGTGGGACGCGTTCGCAGTCGGACTCCGCCAACGGTGGCGATGCCGGCTTTGCCCAAGGCGAGATCGACCGCGACGGGACGATCCGGTACGCCGGCACGGCGCCGCCGACCTCGTTCGACCCCATGACCAGCCAGTCCGAACTGGACATGCCGTGGCTCGCCCCAGCGTACGACCGACTGACCGCTGTCGATGAGGCCGGCGCGCCCGTGCCGCAGCTGGCGACCTCCTGGCAGCTCTCTCCTGACGGCAAGGCGTTGACGCTTCAGCTACGCCAGGGGGTCTCCTACTCCGACGCAACGCCCTTCGATGCAGCGTCGGTGAAGGCAAACCTCGACCGCTACCGAACCAACGAGAAGTCCCGGCTCAAGAACGACATCCTGATGATCACCGATGTCGACGTAGTCGACGCGTCGACCGTGACCATCCGCGTGACAGGCTCGGGCGGTGCGCTGCTGAACGTGCTGGCCTCCCGGGTCGGGATGATGGTGTCGCCGGCTGCGTTCGCGAACCCCGACCTCGACCAGAAGCCCGTGGGCGCCGGCGCCATGGTCCTCACCGGGTTCCGGCCCAAGACGGAGTACGTCTTCACCCGTCGCGCTGACTACTGGGATTCCGAAGCATTCCGCTACAAGACCCTCGTCTTCTCCGTCAACGACGGGTCCGGTGTGGTCAACCTGCTACGCACCGACGCGCTCGACTACGCCCGGCTGGCGGGGCCCGCCGCGCTGGAGGCCGAGTCCGCGGGAATCCGTCTCTTCCGCGCGCACAGCATCTCCGGCGCCCGGATCCTGCTCAACCCCACGCGCAGCAAGCTCGGCTCGAAGGAGGTTCGACAGGCGATCAGCCTGGCCATCGACCGCGACGCCACCTCCCGGATCGCTTTCAACGGCGACTGCGTCAAGACCGTCCAGCCATTTCCCGAGGGCTACTTCGCCCACTCGGCCACCGTCGACGCCGAACGCGAGGAGTGGGGTTACACGCGCAACGTCGCGAAGGCCAAGGAACTGCTCGCCCGGGCCGGGCTGCCCGAGGGCTTCGAGATGGACATGCTCGTGCCTGGGGTCCCCACGACCCAGACCCGCGCCGTCCTCTTCCAGCAGAACCTCGCCGAGATCGGGATCAAGGTGAACCTGCGGGTCGTTGACGTGGTCCAGGCCCGCGTCCTGTTCGGACAGGGCGAGGGTGACTCCTACGCCGGCGACGGTGCCTCCTACACCGACCCGTCCGTCTTCGCCGCCCAGCACTACCTCAAGGGCGGGTCGTCCAACCCGGGGAACCTGACCGATCCCGAACTGACGGCCCTGATCGACCAAGCCGCGGGCCCGCTCGACATCAACGCCCGCACCGCGCTCTACGACAAAGTGTTCGCTCGAGCGTTCGAGCTCGGCCCGGTCCACGTCTACCTCTGCAACCACGCGCTGCCGCTGGGACACCAGGACGACGTCGTCGGTCTGGACAGGTTCGACGGGGCCGCAGGCAGCGACGTGCTGCGCGGGGCCGCGAAGGTCAGGACCACCTGACGGGCTGGGGTCGCCGGCGATCCCGGCGACCCCGCCCACCGTCCCGACTGCCCCCGAGCCTTCAGAGGAGGACCGACGATGGTCACGATCGTCGGCCGGCGAATTATCGCGATCGTCCCGGTGCTGCTCATCGTGAGCTTCCTGACGTTCTCGCTGACCTATCTCGTCCCTGGCGACGCTGCCTCGGTCGCCGCCGGCGACAACGCGTCCGCCGAGCAGATCGAGCTCGTCCGCCGGCAGCTGGGGCTCGACCGGCCGTTCCTCGTCCAGTACGCGAGCTGGCTGTGGCACGTCGCGCAGGGCGGCCTGGGCACCTCGTTGCTCAGCAGCCGCTCAGTGCTCACCTCGCTCGTCGAGGCGCTGCCGGTGACGCTGTCGCTGACCCTGCTGGCGATGCTGTTCGCAGTCGTCGTCGGGTTGCTCCTCGGGATCCTCGCCGGCCTGCGCCCGGGCAGTGCTCTCGACCGCATCGCGACGACGGTGGCCTCCCTGGGGATCTCGATGCCCAGCTTCTGGCTCGCCCTGATCCTGGTCAACGTCGTGGCCCTCCAGTTCGGCCTCGCCCCCGTCGCGGGATACATCTCGATCGCCGAGGGCGGTCTCACCGGATGGTTCCAGCACCTGCTGCTCCCGGCCGTCGCCCTCGGCACGATCACCGCGGCGGAGGTGACCCGGCAGACGCGCGCCGGTGTCGTCGATGTGGGCGGGCAGGACTACATCCGCACGGCGGTGGCCAAGGGCATGCCGACCCGGGTGGTCGTCGTCAAGCACACATTGAAGAACGCCGCGATCCCCGTCGTGACGGTGCTGGGCCTGCAGTTCGGCGCGCTCGTCGGCGGCGCCATCGTGATCGAGCGGATCTTCGGGCTGCCCGGGCTGGGCACCCTCGCGATCGACTCCGTGCTCAACCAGGACTTCCCGGTCGTGCAGGGGCTCGTCCTGATGATCACGTTGTTCGTGCTGCTCGTCAGCTTCCTGGTCGACACCTCCTACCTGTACTTCAACCCGAAGGTGAGGCAGTCGTGATGGTCGTGGACGCGCCCGTGCCGGCAGCGAGCCCGACGCGCTCGCCGATGCGGGTGTTCGCGCGGCGGGTGCTGCGCAGCAAGGTCAACCTGGCGTGTCTGGTGTTCCTTGGGCTCGTCGTGGTGTGCGCGGTATTCGCGCCGGTGATCGCCCCGTTCGACCCGAACCTGCAGCACCTCGACAGCCGCTACCTGCCACCGTTCAGGTGGCCGTACGTGTTCGGCACCGATGACCTCGGGCGCGACGTGCTCAGCCGGGCTCTCCTCGCCAGCCGGGTCTCGGTGATCGCGCCACTGATCTCGGTCGGTGTGGCTCTCGCATTGGGCGTCTCGTTCGGGCTTGCCGCCGGTTTCGTCGGTGGCCGGGTCGACTCCGTGCTCGGCCGGCTGGCCGACGCGGTCAACTCGATCCCCGCGCTCGTCCTCGCCCTCGCGGTGATCGCGGTGCTGGGCCCGGGGCTGGTCAACGCCATGCTTGCCGTCGGCCTCGCCTCGGCGCCGCGACTGTTCCGGGTGGTGCGCGGGGCCACGCTCGCGGTACGGGAGGAGACGTACATCGAGGCCAGCACGGTCGTCGGCTGCTCGAGGCTGCGCACGGTCGCGGTGCACGTGCTGCCGAACATCCGCTCGCCGTTGCTCGTGCAGACCAGCCTGCTGATGTCGTTCGCGCTGCTTGCCGAGGCCTCGCTGAGCTTCCTCGGGCTCGGCATTCAGCCACCCGACCCGAGCTGGGGGGCGATGCTGCGCACCGCGTTCGAGCAGCAGTTCCTCGGACCCTGGCTGGTCGTCGTCCCCGGCCTGCTGATCATGTGCATGGTCCTGTCCTTCAACCTTCTCGGCGACGGCATCCGCGACGCCATCGGCCGAGAGCGGGGCACCTGGTGAGCTCGGAGGCATTGCTGCGAATTCGCGACCTGCGCGTCGAGTTCGCCTCCGATGACGGCTGGCAGCGAGTCGTCGACGGGGCACACCTCGACGTCCAACCCGGCGGGGCCCGCGCGCTGGTCGGCGAGTCCGGGTCGGGGAAGACCGTCACTGCCCTGGCAGCAATGGGGCTGCTGCCGCGCCGGCACAGCCGTATCCCCACCGGCCGGATCGAGCTCGCCGGCCAGAATCTGCTCGACCTCAGCGACCGGCAGCTGCGCCCGCTCCGCGGAACTGAGCTCGCCATGATTTTCCAAGAGCCCATGACCAGCCTCAACCCGGCCTACACCGTCGGCGAGCAGATTGCCGAGACGGTCCGGGTGCACACTGGCGCCTCACGCAAGGATGCCTGGCGACGAGCCGTTGAGGTTCTTGGTGAGGTCGGTATCCCGGCTGCTGCACGACGCGCGCTCGAGTACCCGCACACCTTCAGCGGCGGCATGCGCCAGCGCGTCATGATCGCGATGGCGATCTCGTGCCGTCCGAAACTCCTGATCGCCGACGAGCCCACCACCGCCCTCGACGTCACCGTCCAGGCTTCCATCCTCGCGTTGCTGCGGGAGCTGCAGGAGACCACGTCGATGGCGGTGCTGCTGGTCACCCACGATCTCGGGGTGGTCGCCGACTTCTGCGACGACGTCACCGTGATGTACGCCGGGCAGCCGGTCGAGGAAGCCGACACGGTCGAGCTGTTCGGCTCGCCCCGGCACCCCTACACCTCTGGGCTGCTGCAGGCCATGCCCCAGGCCGCGCACACCGGACTGGACTTGAGCTCCATCCCCGGCGTCGTCCCCCGCGCCGACCGCATGCCCCCCGGCTGCCGATTCCACCCTCGCTGTAGCCACGCGCAGGAAGGGCTCTGCGACATCGCCGAGCCGGACCTCGTCCCCGTCGACGGCGCCCACACCAGCCGCTGCCTGCGCATCCAGCGCGGCGAGATCGACGAGCTGTCACGGACGGTCGACGACCGTGTCGGGGCAGCCCGCGCCGACCTGGACGGGAGAACCTTGTGAGACAGCCAGCCGCGGCCCAGGCGACCTCGGCCGCTGCCGAGCCAGCCCCGCTCCTCGAGGTCGAGGACCTACGGAAGTCCTTCCGCCGCGGTGGCGGAAGCCTGCTGGGCAGGCGCGGCACCGCGGTCCGCGCCGTCGACGGCGTCAGCTTCACCATTCGGGCCGGCGAGACACTCGGCATCGTCGGCGAGTCCGGATCCGGCAAGTCCACCACTGGCCGGCTCCTGCTGCGTCTGCTCGAACCCGACTCCGGACGACTGCGTTTCGACGGTCAGGACCTGCTCATCGAGTCACGCTCGGCGTTCCGACACCGCCGCAGAGACCTGCAGATGATCTTCCAGGACCCCTACGCATCTCTTGACCCCACCAAAACCATCGGGGCATCGGTTACCGAACCTTTGCGGATCTTCGAGAAGACGACCCGCCGCGAAAGCGAGAACCGCGGCAGTGAGCTGCTGAGCCTCGTTGGCCTGCGCCCGGACCACCTCGGCCGCTACCCGTCCGAGATGTCCGGCGGGCAACGCCAGCGCGTTGCCATCGCCCGGGCACTCTCCCTGGCCCCACGCCTCCTCGTAGCCGACGAGGCCGTGTCCGCCCTGGACGTGTCGACGCAGTCGGACGTGCTCAACCTCATGCGCCGCCTACAACGGGAACTCGACCTCACCTATCTGTTCATCTCCCACAACCTCAGCGTCGTCCGGCACATGAGCGACCGGATCGCGGTGATGTACCTCGGCCGTATCGTCGAGATCGGCCCCGCCGACCAGGTCTACCTCCAGCCCCGGCATCCCTACACCCGCGCTCTGCTCTCGGCGATCCCAGTGCCTGACCCGCTGATCCAGCGGACCCGTCCGCGGATCGTGCTGACCGGCGACGTCCCTGACCCCGCTCACCCGCCGCAAGGCTGCAACTTCGTCACCCGGTGCCCGCATGCTGTACCGGTATGCCACGAGGTCGATCCGGTGCTGGAACCCGACGGCGGTGGGTACGCGGTCGCCTGTCACTTGAGCGAGGGGCAAGAAACGCCAGACAGGACTCCGAGATCATCCGCAGCTGCACCCACTCAGACAGGGCCTTGACAGTCCCACGCGCAGGTAATGGTGTCCGGTCCGGCCTCACCACCCTGACGGCGGGGAGCTCCATGAGGCTTCCGCGCAGGCGGCGACCTCGCTCACGCAGGCTGGGGTCGACCCGCACCTCAGGACCGGCGGCTTCTTCCTGTGCGAGCCCACTTGGCGCGCGGTGACGTCGCCTGCCCGCCTCCGCACATCCATCGCGAGCGCGAGTAGTGCATCCAGGTGCTCGAGTTCTGCGGCATGACGTGGTCGATGTGCCTGCAGGAAAGGGGTGTGGCGATGAAGCCGGCACTGCCGGAGGGCAGGTGCGGGGGGATGGGCCTGGCATCCCAGCCCGACTGATACCCATCGGGCATCACAGCCGACCGGAAGGGTCTTGGACGCCGCCCTCGCCCCGGGCGCACCGTGAAGTCACCGGCGGGAGCCGCCGGTGCACTCTCGCAGGTAGGGACAGGGTCATGGACGTCAGCAGTTCACTCACCGGCACCGAGGTCGTCGTCCTGGGCGGCACGTCGGGTGTCGGGCTCGCGACGGCGCAGCTGGCCGCCGGAGCGGGCGCGCAGGTCACCGTCGTCTCCAGCCGACGGACCAGTGTGGACAAGGCACTCGCCGGGCTGCCCGGGTCCGCGCGCGGCGTTGCCGCCGATCTCACCGACCCGACGGCCGTCCGCGCCGTGTTCGACGAGCTCGGCGCGATCGACCATCTCGTGTTCACAGCCGGGGAACCGTTGTCGCTCATGCCGATCGGCGAGCTGGACACCACTCGTGCGCACACATTCTTCGAGCTGCGCTACTTCGGCGCGCTCACCGCCGTGCATGCGGGCCTGCCGCACCTGCGCGACGGCGGCTCGATCACCCTCACCACGGGATCGGCCGGCGCAAGACCCAGCCCTGGCTGGTCAGTCGCGGCATCGATCGTCGGCGCGGTCGACGCGCTGACCCGGGCGCTGGCGGTCGAGCTGGCCCCGCGGATCAGGGTCAACGCGGTGTCGCCCGGGGTCCTGCGCAGCCCGATGTGGGACGCCCTGCCCGCCGCCGATCGAGACGCGTTCTACGCGGGCACCGCGGCCTCTGTGCCGCTGGGCCGGATCGGCGAGGTCGACGACCCCGCCCTGGCCTACCTCTACGTCATGTCCCAGCCGTTCGCGACGGGCACCGTGACGGCCGTCGACGGCGGAGCACTGCTTGCCTGAGCCGCGTCGCGACGGCGCACCCGCTGTCGTCGCCGCGTACCCCCGGCACGGGGTGACGCACGTACAGACGTGGTGCCGGCCCGCGGCGCCGTGTCACCCGCCGGAGGCGTCGGGCGAGGCCGCCGGCAACTCGGCGCAGGGCCTGCCGGGTTTCGCGGCGACATCGACGAAATCTCTGATCAGCGGGCTTCGACGGGCCGCCTCCCATGCGAGTGCGACCCGGCTGGGCCCGATGTCGGTGATCGTCGCGACGGCGATGTCGGGACGGGTGTAGAACGCCGCGACCGACTCGGGCAGCACCGCGATCCCGCGGCCGCGCGCGACGTGCTCCAGCTTCTCCTCGACGCTGTAGCGGTCCTCCTCGGCCGGCCGCGGGACCCGCTCGCGCATCTCCCGGGCGACGTCGCGCCACTCGGGGACGGCGTCCGGGTTCTGCAGCAGGTGCTCGTCGGCGAGGTCGACTAGGGTGACCTCGTCCTTGCCCGCCAGCCGGTGTGACGTGGCGACGACGCAGACCCGTGACTCCCGCGCGACCTCGGTCAGGCGCAGGCCGCGCTCGTCGACGGGCAGCCGGACGTAGGAGACGTCGACGCGGCCGTCGCGCAGCACCTCGACCTGGTCGTCCCAGCCGGTGCGAAGCACCTCGACCCGCAGCCCCGGGTGCCGCGCCTCCATGGCCGTCGCGGCGGTGGTGACGATCAGCCCGGGCATGAAGCCGATCGTGAACGTGTCGGTGCCACGCCCGGCGCGGACGACCCGGCGCTGGGCCGCGTCGGCGGCCGCGAGCAGGGTGGGCGCGTCCGCGAGCAGGGCCGACCCGGCCGCGGTCAGATCCACCCGCCGCCGGTCGCGGACGAACAGTGGCGTGCCCAGCTCGGACTCGAGCGCGCGGATCTGACGGCTTAGCACCGGCTGGGTGATGTGCAGCCGGTGCGCGGCCCGGCCGTAGTTGAGCTCGTCGGCCAGGGCGAGGAAGTAGCGCACCTTGCGCAGGTCGAGGTCACGCGGCATCCGACCTCCGATCGCTGGCGGCGACGTTCCCGTCCCGATCGTCCCAGAGATCGGGCCCGACCAGGCGAAGCGTCCGGTCACGCCGCAGGCGACGAGCTCGGGGTCACGAACACGTCGTCCGCTCCGCTGACGACCGGTGCCGGGCCCGTGCAGGCGGGGGGACGACCCGGTGGCGTCGCCCTCGTTCCAGACCTCCGCCGACGCGGAGACGACCGCGGACGGGATTCGGGAGTCGGCCTCCGGAACCGGTCCCACGCTGTCGCGTCGTCGAGGAATCCGGGAAGCCTCGAGGTAGTCGATCGACTCGGGAAGCACCGCGGCCATGGCCGAGACGGTGACCAGGCTGAGCACGGCGCCGAGCAGGAACGTCGCCCGCCACCCGTACCCGGCGGTGACCAGCGCGGCGATCATGCCCCCGACCACGCCGCGGAGCGGGAGCCCGACCGCGAAGAACGCAGTCGAGGTCCCGCGGCCGCGCTCACTGGAGTACCACGACCATGACCTGGAACCTCGTCATGGGCGATCTGTCGATCACGTCGCGGATACTCATGGACGCACCTTTGGGCCTCTCGGGAAGTGTGCCGGATTCGGCTGCGTGAGCATCGGGTGGATCGAAGATCGTCGGGGCGGTCCGGTCCGTGCAGCGGACCGCCGTCCGAGCCGTCAGCCGGGGAGCACCAGGCGTCCGTCGACGCGGCGGGGCACGCCGACGACCGGGACGTCGCGCAGTTCGTCCGGGAGCACGTCGGCCGGAGCGTCCTGCCAGGTCAGCGGGCGCAGGAACCGGCGGATCGCGGTCGCGCCGACGGAGGTGTGCAGGCTGTTCGTCGCCGGCCACGGCCCGCCGTGGTGCTGGGCCCAGCTCACGGCGACACCCGTCGGGTAACCGTTGAAGACGAGGCGGCCGGCGGTCCCGGCGAGGACGCCGGCCAGTTCGGGGACCGGTTCGCCGGCACCGGTGTGGACGGTCGCGGTGAGCGACGCGGGAAGCCGGCGCAGGACGGCCGTCAGCCCCGCGGTCGCGGCGTAGCGGACGACGACGGCGGCGGGCCCGAAGTACTCGGCGAACACCTCGTCCGGGAGGTCGTCCGCCCGGGCGGTGACGAGCAGCGGTGCCACTGCGAACCCCGTGTCCGCCGCGTCGCCGGCGGCAACGACCGTGACACCGGGGGCGCACGCGAGCCGGGCGGTGTCGTCGACGTAGAACCGGTGGATGCGTTCGTTGAGCAGCGGGACGACGCTCGCGCCCCCGAGGGCGGCAGCCGCCGCGGTCACGACGGCGTCGCCCGCCGGCCCGTCCGGGACGAGGACGAGGCCCGGCTTGGTGCAGAGCTGGCCCGCCGACCCCGTGACCGAAGCGACGAGACCTGCGCCGATCTCGCCGGCCCGTTCGCGTGCGGCCGCCTCGGTCACGACCAGGGCGTTCAGGCTGGAGAGCTCGCCGTAGAACGGTATGGGCTCCGGGCGGGCATCGATGATGTCGAGCAGGGCCCGCCCGCCGGAGAGTGACCCGGTGAATCCGACGGCCCGGATCGCCGGGTGTGCGACGAGCTCCTGCCCGGCCCGGCGCCCGAACACCAGGCCGAGCGTCCCGCGCGGCAGCCCGGCGGCCTCCAGCGCCGCGGTCAGGACCTCGTGCACGAGCCGTGAGGTGCCGGGGTGCGAGCCGTGACCCTTCACCACCACCGGGTCGCCGGCGGCCAGCGCCGACGCGGTGTCGCCCCCTGGCACCGAGAACGCGAGCGGGAAGTTGCTGGCGCCGAACACGGCGACGGGGCCGATCGGGACGAGCATCCGGCGCAGGTCGGGGCGCGGTCCCATCGGCGTCGGGCCGGCGTGGTCGATCGTGACCTCGAGGTAGCCGCCGTCGGTCAGGACGTCGGCGAAGAACCGGAGCTGGAACGCCGTGCGGGTCAGCTCGCCGTTCAGCCGGGTGTCGCCGAGCGCGGTCTCCGTGTCGGCGATCTCGACGATCGGCGCGCGGGCGGCCTCCAGCGCGTCTGCGAGCGCGCCGAGCAGGCGGGCCCGTGCGGCCCGGTCGAGTGCGGCGATGGCCGGTGCTGCGTCGGCGGCGGCCCCGACGACGTCGCGGATGTGGTCGTCGGTGCTCTCGACCACCTCCGGGGGCAGGTCGAGCCCGGTGCGGGGATCGGTGCCGGTGACGGGCCGGTGTTCGGTGGTGGTCATGGGGGTCCTCCAGGAGATCGGCGCGGTGACGGTCAGCGCGGTGACGGTCGGCGCTTCGGTCAGCGCGGTGGCAGCGCGGCGACGACCTCGGTGTCCACGCCGGTCGGGCCGAGGTGCGTGGCGCCGCCGGGGGTGCCGAGCGGTGCGTCACGGCCGGCCAGGACGACGTCGAAGAATGCCGCGTTGTCCGTGGTGTTCCAGGCGGCATCCGTGCCGGCGATCGTGCGGTCGGCGACGGCCGCCGCTGTAGGGCAGGCCTGCTCGCACGCCCCGCAGTCGATGCACTCCACGGGGTTGATGTACATCTTCCGGTCGCCTTCATAGATGCAGTCGACCGGACATTCCTCGAGGCAGGACCGGTCGAGGACGTCGACGCAGGCGTCGGTGACGACGTAGGTCATGGCGGTGCCCCTCTCGCTCAGATGAGTAGGCCGGCCTCGGCGACGAGGGCGTCCGTCGAGTGGCCGGGGAAGGTCGAGACAGTGGGGTCGAGGTGGACCGCGGCGTGGTTGACGGCGGTGGCCGCCTCGCCGAAACCGACCGCGATCAGCGGAACGCGCCCGGGACAGCTGCAGACGTCGCCCGCGGCGAAGACGCCGGGCCGCGACGTCCGCATCGCGGTGTCGACGACGATCTTGCGGTCGGTCACGTCGAAGCCCCAGCCGAGCAGCGGGCCTGGGTTGGCGACGAAGCCCAGCGCGGCGACCACGCTGTCGCACCCGACCTCGGTGAGCCCTGCGCCGATCACTGCGACGTCGGTCACCGCTGCGGCGTTCACCGGGCCGCGCCGTCGTAGATCGCGAAGACCTTGTTGGACACGAAGATGTTCGACGCCGCGAACGTCGTCCAGCTGGGCGCGACGCCCAGCTCGCGCATCGCCCCGACCAGCGCCCACCAGTTCAGCAGCTCCTGTTGGCCTGCCTTCTCGGCGTCCGCGAGGGTCGCGTTCTCCCAGACGGAGTGGTCCCCGGTCACCAGTGCGTCGTACATGCGCTCGTCGGCCGCGGAGTCCGGGAACAGCCGGAACGTCGAGTCGACCAGGAAGCTGTGCGACCAGCTCGAGCTCGCGACGAGCGCCACCCGGAACGGGCTGTCGGCGCAGATCCGGGCGACGGCCGCGCCGACGTCCATGATCCTCGACGGGCTCGGCGACGGAGGGTCGAGCTCGCGCTCGACGCCGAGCGGGGAGATGTTGCCCTGGTAGCTGATCACCTTGCGGCCGTAGCAGTTCAGCGGGAAGGCGACGACGGGGTAGTCGAACCCCTGGCGGTCGTAGTCCAGGTAGAGCACGGTGTTGAGGAACGCGTGGGCGAAGCCCGGGTGGTGCAGCGGCTCGTAGGCGTAGGGCACGTCGACGCCGCAGTTCATCAGTCCCTCGACGAGGTGCCTGGCGAACGGCCGGTGGCCGCGGATGGTGCGCGCGGTGTCCTCGTCCTCGCCCCAGACGTTCGGCTTGCCCCTCATGTTCGAGGACTCGTCGGCGTGCCGCCATGGATGGACGACCTTGTCCTCGTAGGCCAGCACGGCGTACGGCGGCACGAGGTCCTCGCGGAAGTTCTCGTACTGGTCGTCGCCCCAGATCAGCACGACGTCGGGGTGGAACTCGTCGAGCGTCGCGCGGATGCGGCGGAAGCCCTCCAGCAGCGCCGCGCGATGGGCCTTGCCCGCCGCGACACCCTCGTCGTCCGCCCACTCCCGGCGGGCCCGCTCCGGCCAGGACGCCGGGTCGCGCAGCTCGGCGGGCAGCCGCGGATCGGCCAGAGCGCCGCGGAAGACCCTGGTCAGGTTGTCGTCCGTGCCGCTCAGGGGTGGGTAGTGCGTGACCCCGAGTCCCAGGATCTCGGCCATGGGTGCTCCTCCTCGTCGTCGAGCGGGTTGTGCCGTCGAGTCTCGGAAGCCCCGGCGGCCGCGACCACGGCTCGGACCGGCCAGTGGACCGGCGGGTTACCGCAGCGGACCACCACGCCGGACGATCGGAGCCGTGACCGACCTGATCGAGACCCAGGCGCCCGACACCGCGCGGCTCGCCCACGTCCTGCACCACGCGCGAACCGGGCATGTCCTGCTCGACGCGACCGCCGAGACCGCTGCGCTGTCGCCGGCCGACGCGTACGCGGTGCAGGACCGGCTGACGGCGCTGCGGCTCGACGAGGGCCGCTGCCACGTCGGATGGAAGCTCGGCTACACATCGGCGGTGATGCGCCGGCAGATGGGCGTGTCCGACCCCAACTTCGGCCCGCTGCTCGACGACATGGTGCTGCACCACGGGGCCACCGCAGCCGGGTTCCTGCATCCGCGGGTAGAGCCCGAGATCGGCATCGTGCTGGCCCGGGACCTGTCGGGGCCCGGGTTGCTGATCACCGAGGTCGCGGATGCGGTCGCCGAGGTCCGCGCCTGTCTGGAGATCGTCGACTCGATCTGGTGGGACTACCGGTTCTCCGCCGAGCAGAACACCGCCGACGGCTCCTCGGCGGCGGGGGTCGTGCTCGGCCCGGCCCTGGACGTCGACCCGCTCCGCTGCCACCGGGTGCCGGTCGAGCTGACCGAGGACGATGCGCTGCTGGCCACCGCCGTGTCGGCCGCGGCGAGCGGGCACCCGTTGCACGGGGTGGCCTGGCTGGTTGCGGAGCTCGCGGCGCGCGGCCGCCACCTGCGGGCCGGCGAGTTGGTGATCACCGGAGGTCTCACCGCCGCGACACCGCTGCGGGCCGGGCGGGTCCTGTCGGCGCGGTTCGGCCGGGGCACCACCGTCTCGGTGAGCAGACCGGCGGGCGAGCCGGACGCCGCCTTCCTCCCTGCGGGGGCCGTCGTCTGATCACCGGCCGAGCTGCGGGTGGCCGAGGCTGCGGCTGATGGCGAGTGCAGCGGTGCGGACCGCCGCCTCCAGCCGGACCGGCTGCAACCGCTGGGCCGGGCCCGTGACCGACAGGCCCGCGACGGCACGGTTCCCGTCGCGGCCCACGTAGCTCTCGACGACGATCGCCGCCGCCACGCAGACGATCCCCCGGGTCCCCTCCTCGCGGTCGTAGGCGAGGCCGGTCTCCCGGATCCGCTCGAGTTCGCGGCGGAACCGGGACCCGTCGGTGATGGTGGTGCTGGTGCGGGCGGGCATCGGCGCGCCGACCACCCGGGAGATGGCGCTCTCGTCGCTGAAGGCGAGGATCGCCTTCCCGAGCCCCGTGCAGTACGCGGGCAGCCGCGACCCGACGGCCGACGGGGCGGGAACGCTGTGCCGGCCGGTGAGCTTCTCGACATAGATGATCTCGGTGCCGTCGAGCACCCCGAGCTGCACGATCTCGCCGGTCGCGACGAGCAGGTCGGACATGTAGGGCAGTGCCGTGGCCCGCAGCCGGCGCGAGGCGGGCACGTGCTGACCGAGCTCGAACAGGTGCAGCCCCAGCCGGTACCCGTAGCCGCCCCGCTCCAGCATCCGGTGGGCGACCAGGTCCGCGGCGAGCCGGTGCACCGTCGCCTTCTTCAGTCCGGTCCGGCGGGCGAGCTCGCTGAGCCCCACCTCGCCCGACGACTCGGCGACCGCGTCGAGGATGAGGAGCAGCCGGTCGCCGACGGACCGGTGCTCCCCGGCCTCGTCGGCACTGATTCGCATTCCGTGGATCCTCGGTGGTCCCGACGGGCGGGTCGCTCAGCGCAAGCCGAGCAGGTCCCGCCAGCGCCGCCAGAACGCGCGCTGCTGGACCTCGTCGGCCGCGGTGAACGGGCCGCCGGCGGCCTCCTTGTGGATCCCCCGGGAGATGTCCGACCACGGCGACTCCGCCGCGGTGGCGAAGCCCTGCTGGCACGACTCGCAGGCCTCCATGTCGTCCGGCGTCGCGAGGCCGCCCGGACCCTGGAAGGTGACGTAGGAGTCCAGCCTGCGAGCGCGCACCGACTCCGGCTCGCCCTTCGTCGCGAGCGTCCACTGGGCGATCACGGTGCGGCCCGCCGCGGTCGGGGTGATGGTGCGGATCACGACGCCCATGATGTCGTTGATGACCAGGTTCGGGAAGACGAGCAGGTTCCGGTCCGTCGTCGCGATCCGCCGCGCCCGGTCCGCGTCGAACCGTTCCTCCAGCTCGGTCCGGCGCGCCTCGACATAGTCGCGGTTCTCCTCGCCCATCGCCGGGGTCCAGCGCGCGACGGGCCGCGCCCACGGGCCCTCGACGGTGATCACCGCGTGCCCACCGCCGAGATCGCGGGCCTCGGTGGGCCTGCGCGGGTCGAGGTAGGAGTCCTCGGTGGCCTTGAGGTAGTCGAAGTAGGTGCGGTGCAACGGGATCAGGTGGTACCCGTCGAGGCTGTTCTCGACGAACAGCTTCCAGTTCGCCTCCATCGAGTACTCGTGCATGCCCTCGACCACCTCCATCTCCGGGGACTGGTCGGCCACGAGGTCGAGGTAGTCGCGCGCCTCGCCGAGGTAGGTGGGCAGGTCGACGGCGTCGGGATCGAAGCAGCAGAAGACGAAGCCGCGGTAGACGTCCACCCCCGGCGGGGAGCTCAGCCCGAAGCGGGACCGGTCGAACCCCGGCCCGTAGCCGTCCGCGTCGGGCAGCCCCGTGAGCCGACCGTCGTTGGAGTAGGTCCAGGCGTGGTAGAAGCAGGACATGCCGCGGGCGTTGCCGTCGGGGACCCGGCACAGCTGAGCACCGCGGTGCCGGCACGCGTTGAGGAACACGCGGACCTCGCCGTCGGTCCCGCGCCACAGGATCAGTGGCCGGCCGGCGACGGTGCGGGCGCGGAAGTCACCGGGGGCGGCGATCTCCGAGGTGTGCCCGACGTAGAGCCAGCACCGGTCGAAGACGGCCTTCTGCTCCTCGGCGAACACCGCCTCGTCGACGAGCGCGGCGCGGTCGACCCGGAAGAAGCCCTCGGCGGGACGATCGTCGACCAGCCCGGCGGTCCCGGTGAGCGCGGCAGGTTCGAGCAGTTCGGTCATGTCTCCAGCTCCATCGCTACGAGGTCGGCAGGCCCAGCAGGGCGGCCGGGTTGTGCATGCGGACGGCGGCGGCGAAGCCGGCCGGCAGCCGGGGGTCGTCGAGGAAGGCCACGGGATCCGCCGGCATGAACGGGTGGTCGGTGCCCAGCACGATGCGGTCGGGGCCGACGACCTCGACCAGGTGCCGCAGCAGGCCCGCGTCGAACAGCAGCGGGTCGTACCAGAGCCGGCGTGCGGACACGACGGCCGACTCCGGCATCAGCTCCCGCAACGCGGGGGTCGTGTCCCGCAGGAAGTCGATGCGCGGCAGCTCGGTGACCAGCGAGCCGCCGCCGTGGCTCGCCAACAGCCGCAGTCCGGGCCTGGCGGCGATCGCGCCGGTCGCGATCAGGCCACCGATCGCGGTGCCGATGCTGGCCGGGAACAGCACCCCGTTCGCGGCCATCGGGTGCGGGTAGTCCGCGACCCCGGCGCCGCCGACGGCGTGGACGAACACCAGCAGCCCGAGCCGTTCCGCCTCGTCGAGGAACCCGGCCCAGGCCGCGGTGTGCAGGGCGGCCGTCGGTGGGCCTGCGGGTAGCTCGACGCCGACGAGCCCGGCCCGGGCCACGTCGGCCAGCATGGCCGCGGCAGCGTCGGGGCTGCGCAGCGGCACGAGGCCGAGCCCGGCGTAGAAGCCACCGTGGCGCCCCAGCTCCCCGGCGAGCCAGTCGTTGAAGGCCCAGGCGTAGTCGGCACCGTCGCCCGGCGGGGCCCAGGGGGCGAACAGCTCCGGCATCGCCGAGAGGAGCTGGCCGGTTCCGCCTGCCGCCGCCGCCTCGTCGCGGCGGGCGTCGAGGTCCCAGGCCACGCGCCGGACGGTCCGGAACACCGTCCCGGCCACGAGGACGTCGCCGGTGTCCGGCCCGGGTTCGAGCCGGGCCCACCGCGGATCGGTCGCCGCGAGGCGGTCGAGGAACGGGGTAGTGGGCGGCACCACGTGGGTGTGCACGTCGTACACGTCGGGGCCCCTACAGGATGATCGAGACGGTGCCGCCCGCCTCGACGATCCCGTGGTCGAGGGTCGCGACGCGTTCCCGGACGAGGAAACCAGCCCCGTCGGGCACCAGGACGAACCGGTAGGTGCCGAGGAAGTGGTCCAGCTTGCCGAGCCGGGTGCGCATCACGTGGAAGTTCGCGGCGACCGTGATCTCCCCGGTCTCCCCGGGCGGGCCGTCCAGCCGTACGTTGGTCACGAACCGGCGGGTCCGCGAGCGCGGGCTCTCCGCGTGGGCGTGCTTGCTCGTGAGCCGCACGACCCGGCCGCCGAGGCGCGTGTGGTCGTCGTGGATCACCTGCAGCGTGTGCCGCGGGTCGAGGTGGTCGGACCCCGGTGCGGGGACCCGGTACTCGACGTCGGGGTGCATGAGGGCGAACCACTCGTCGAGGCGCCACCCGTCGAGCAGCGCCGCCTCCCGGTAGAGGAACTGCTCCACCTCGTGCTGGAGGGCGGCGGGGACGGTGGTGAGCGGACCGGTCATCGGGTCTCCAGGGTCAGCAGGACCTCGGCCAGCCCGTCCGGAGCGGCGAGGAAGGGGCTGTGCGAACCGTCCAGCCACGTCACCCCGGTCCCCAGCCGCGAGCGGGCGGCGGCCGTGGCCCAGGCGCCCGAGACCGCCCGGTCGGACCGGCAGCCGACGTAGTGCATCGGCACGTCCGGATAGGCGGCCAACGGAGTCGTCTCGGCGACCGGCGTGGGCGACTGCGGGCGCAGCCGTGCCGCGGCCGCGGCGGCGACCTCGGGCGGGCAGTCGTGGTAGAAGAGCTCGGTCGCGACGTCGGCCGGCCACACGGTCCGGCCCCGGTCGTCGCGGTCCTGCTTGGGGAGCCCCTCGGTGTAGAACCAGTCGGCCATGGGCCGTTCGTCGCCGAGCTGGTTCCGCCACGAGCGGCCCGGGTCCGGCAGCAGCGAGGCGAGGAACACGAGGGCGCCGATCCGGACGCGGTCGGGTACGAGCGGGATCGCGAGTCCGGCCAGCGAGTGGCCCACGACGACGTCGTGCCCGGGCCGGCGGACGGCGCGGGCGATCACGTCGGCGTACGCCGCGGCGCCGGGCCCGATCTCGTCCGACGGCAGGGTGACGGCGGTGGCGTCGTGCCCGCGCCGGCGCAGCGCCGCGATCTGGTCGGCCCAGCACCACGGTCCGTGCCAGCCGCCGTGCACGAGGACGAAGTGCGTCATGCCGGGGCCTTCGGCCCGGAGCCGGCCCGCTGCTTCTCGGCGAGGGTCTGCCCACCGACGAGGACCTCCGTCGCGGGGATCTCGACGATCCAGACGCGCACGGAGGTCTCCGGCGCGGAGATCGCCTCCGCGGCCGCGGCGGACACGGCGCGGATCAGCGCGTCCTTCTGCTCCGGGGTCCGGCCGGCACCGAGGTTGATCTGGATGAACGGCATGGGTATCTCCTCTACTCCGCGCCGAGGGTGACGCTGCCCAGCCCGCTGAGCGTGGCGGTGACGGTGCTGCCGGACAGCAGCGGGACGGGGGCGGTGAGGCCCCCCGAGAGCACGACCCAGCCCGCCTCCAGGCGGCGGCCGGTGGCCACCAGCTGGTTGGCCATGTAGGCGACGGCCGCGGCCGGGTGCCCCATCACGGCGGCACCGGCGGCGGACTCGACGACCCGGCCGTCGACCTCGAGCACGCAGCCGGTCAGCGCGAGATCACCCGTGGGCGCGACCAGGTCGTCCCCGAGCGCGAACACGGCGGAGGACGCGTTGTCGGCGACGGCGTCGAGGTGGGTGAACGTGAACCCTTCGTACCGGCTGTCGATCACGTCGAGCGCGGGGCACACGTAGCGGGTCGCGGCCAGAACGTCGGCGACCGTGACGCCGGGGCCCTCCAGAGGCTGCCCCAGCACGAACGCGATCTCCGGCTCGACGCGCGGGTGGATCAGCTCCTCGAGCGACAGCCGGCTGCCGGAGGTGCGGACCATTCCGCTGGTGACGAGCCCGTGGAGCGGGCGGTCCACGCCCATCGCGATCTGCTTCGCCCTGCTCGTCAGGCCGAGCTTGCCGCCGACGAGCCGCTCGCCGCGGCCCAGCCGCAGCGCGACCACGCCGCGCTGCACCTCGTAGGCGACAGCCAGGTCTGTCAGCCCGTCGCCGCTCAACGGGGTGATCGGCGCCGGTGCGGTCGCGGCGTCGTCGAGCCGTGCGGCCCATGTCGCGACGTCGGTCATGCCGCACTCCCCACGGCCGAGCTGAAGGTGACGCCCACGTGACCGAGGTGCTCGAAGTCGGCCCGCACGGTGTCCCCGGGGCGCATGTCCACGGCGCGCGTACAGGTCCCGGGCATGATCAGGTCGCCCTCGCGGAGCGCCCCGCCACCGGGTGCGATCGTGTTGGCGAGCCAGGCCACGGCCTGGGCCGGGTTGCCCAGCACCGCGCCGCTCGCACCTGTCTCGACGATCTCGCCGTTGCGCCGCAGGACCACCCCGATCAGCCGCGGGTCCAGCCCGGTGATCGGGGTCCGGACCCCGCCGAGCACTACCCGCGCCGACGACGCGTTGTCGGCGACGGTGTCCACGATCCCGATCTGCCAGTCCTGGATCCGGGAGTCGATGATCTCCAGGGCCGGGAGCACGAAGGCGGTCGCCGCCAGTACGTCGGCCACGGTCACCCAGGGTCCCTGCAACGGCCGGTCCAGGACGAACGCCAGCTCGGGCTCGACGCGGGGGGCGATGAGCGCGTCGACGGGCAGCGGCTCGCCCTCGGGATGGAACATGGACCCGAGCAGGTGGCCGAAGTCGGGGCGGTCGACGCCGAACTGCTGCTGCATGACCCGGGCGGTCAGGCCGACCTTGTGACCTCGCACGGAGTCGCCCTGCTCGACGCGCAGCCGGATGCCCTCGAGCTGGATCCGGTACGCGTCGTCGACGTCGGCGCCGGGGTGCCGGCGGCTGATCGGCTCCACCGGGACCGAGCGCTGCTCCGCGTCCCACAGCTGTGCGGCCAGCCGCCGGACATCCTCTTCGGTGAGTGACATGGCCCCAGCGTCGGAGCTGCGTGGGCGCCGCAGTAGCGATCGGTCCGCCGAGTGGACCGGCCGGCTCGCGGGGTGTCAGGTGGACCGGTCGGGCGCCTGTGCGCGCACGTCCGCGAGCATTGTCGGGTCGAGTCCCGACGACGCTCGGACGACACTGATCTGCCCGGTTCGTTCGAGGACGACCCACCCCACCTCGCGCGGGTCCCCGATGCCGGCGAGCCGCAGCCGCTGGCGAATCTCGTCCTCGGTCACCCGGGCCCGGCGCATCGCCTCGTGCCGCATCCCGCCGGTGTCCATGAGCAGAACGGGGTCGCGGTCGAGGAGGCGCCGGACGGCACGGATGCGCCGGCAGCGGCCCAGCAGCCGCTGGACGGCGAACAACGTCGTCAGCGCGACGACCCCCGTACCGAGGGTCGGCACCTCGAGCAGCGTCGTCCGGCCGAGCACCGCGCCGGCTGCGGCGACGCAGGCCAGCTCGTACCCCGACAGGGCGACGAGGCTGCGCTGGCCCGAGATCCGTACGAGCGCGACGAAGAACAGGTACATCGCGACAGTTGCGACGACGACCCGCACTGCCGCAGTGAGATCGATTCCGAGATGATCGGGCACTGCATTCCTCCGCAGGAGCCGCGGCACCCGCCCGGACGCTCAGCGCGGCCGATCCCGGATGCGTCCAGGTCCGTCCCGATGCTGGCGAGGGAGTGTTACCCGTCGCGCAATCGGTCCCGGGAGTGGACCACGACGAGGGAGGCGCTCGTCACGGTCGTGAGCGGGTCGTCCGCGGTGTCGAAGAGCGGCGGAACCCGCGAACGCGGCGGCTGTCGACCAAATGCCGGCTCGCTACCCCGACTATCGCGGTTACGTGCCGCCAGCCGCGTTCGCAGGACCACTCGTGCTGTGCTGCAACGTGGGACCACCTCCCGTCCGGGGCGCCCGCCCGGGATCGGCTCCCAGCGCTCTCGTCGCTCGTACTCGTACGCGTCGCAGAGCAACGTCCCGTTGCGTCCCCCAGGTCTCCCTGCCCACCTCCGTGACGATGAAGTTGATCGTCTCAGGCCTGCAGTCGGCGATCCGCGAGAACTCACGGGTCGCGACCTCGGCGAGCTCGGGCTTCTGCTCGAGGGTGCGGCCGGGAAACCAGTCCACGCGAATGAACGGCATAGGGGTCGACCTCCAGCTGTCGAGTGCTGACAACCCAGGGTGGGGCACGGCGCTCGGCGCCGCGATGCACACTCTGGACAACAAAGGACTGCTGATTCGCCACTCCGGCGAGATGAGTCGGCGGTGCCCGACATCTGCGGATGCTCCGGACGAGCGACTCAGCCCGGCCATTCCTGCTCTCACCTGCTGGGACAGGCCGTCGGGGACCTCACGTGGCCCGAACAATGGCGCCGACTCCCGCCGTCACCGCGGCGACGTCGCGCTCGTTGCTGACGAACGGCGGTACCGCGCGGCCGTTCTCGACGAAGTCGGGCTCATTTCTGCTCGAGGTGGCGCGCGTCGAGGACTTGCTCGACGTGCCGGTCGAGAGCGGCGGCCTGAGTCAGGTCGATCTCGCGGAAGCTGATCGACGCGCGGTCTGGCCGCAACTGCCCGACCTTCCACACCGCCGCCTCTGCGATGGTCGCAATGACGGCAACGCCTCCGGAGGAGTTGCCGTCGGGCCCGAGCATGGTGAGGACGTCGCCGTACGCGAGGATGCCGCCGACCGGGTAGCTGCTGTCGAGGATGTTCGAGGGATGGCCGCCGGCGTGGCCCTCCTGCTCTCGGGCCCATTCGAAGCGATGGGGATCGCGCCGGACAGCGAGGCGGTCGGAGTTGAGGTCCATCGGGCCCGAGGGAAGAACCCGAGCGCCTGCCGGCCGAGACGACCGGGGTGGTCCTGGACCGTCGTCTGCAGCCCCGGGTCGACGATCTCGGAGCATGTCACCTCGTGGATGGTGGAAGTGCTCCTTCGGAAAGGTTGCACATGGAAGCATGTGGTGGGTGCGGGCCGCGTCACGCTGCCGCTTCGCCGACCGGGTCAGGATCGTCTCGACGAGCGGTGAGCAGCGCCGCCGTGCGTCCCGACAGCACCGCGAACACGGCTCCCGCCACGACGGCGGCTGCCGCCACCAGGGCGGGGTGGTCGGCGCCTGCGTGAGTGATCGGCACATCGGTCGCGACCATGGTCGCGACGGTGACGGCGAATCCCACCACGATCGCCGGCGTCGCGCTGAGTACCAGGATCCGCGACAGCGCGATCATCAGGGCGCTGCCGAGTCCGACCCCGATCCCGAGGATCAACGTGCTGCCGCCTGCAGCATTGATCGCAAGGAGCGTCACGGTCGCGACGGCGATGCCCACCAGGTTGGCCAACGCCGACAGGGTGGCGCCCCGTACGCCGCTTCCTACGAGGAATGCGCACGCCCACGCGAGGAAGACGACCCACACCGGCAAGGGCAGGATCGTCGCCGTCAGCCAGGTGGAGATCGCTCCCCATACACCCACCGACACCGTGAGTGCAGTCTTCTCGCCCATGTCGGGTCCTCTCGATGGAGTTCGGCCCGAAGAGAGTAATTTCGGTCGGAACTTTGTGTTCAGGAGCTTCAGAGCAGCTATGAGCTGCTGAAACTATAGCTTCCAGTACGCCCATCCTCAAGATATCATTTCACATGAAATCTATGAGGAGGAGTACGGATGGCTGACATCGAGTTCCGACCGACACCATCGGACTACGTCTTCACGTTCGGGGGCGCGGCTCCGGTCCGGACGGTGCAAGCCGGCGACGTGCTGCGACTGTGGAGCGAGGACGCGTTCGGCGGGGTGCTCCAGCGCACGACCGACCGGCCGACTGAACTGCTCGACACGCGGTACCTGAACCCGCAGACGGGACCCTTCTACGTCGAAGGTGCTGAGCCGGGCGATACGCTGGTGCTGCACATCGTCGACCTCACCCCCGCCCGGGACTGGGCAGCGTCGACCACCATCCCGTTCTTCGGCGGCCTGACCGGTACCGACCGCACCAGAACGCTCCAGCAACCGCTGCCCGAACTCACCTGGATCTATCAGATCGACCGTGCGCGGAACGTCGCTCTGTTCGAAGCGCGGCGACCCGTCGCCGGTCGCGAGCCGTTCTCGGTCGAGCTTCCGATGGAACCGATGCTCGGGACGGTCGGGGTGGCTCCCCCGCTGCGGGAGGTCCGGACCTCCCTGACCCCCGACAACTTCGGAGGCAACATGGACACGCCCGAGATGCGCGCGGGCGCCACCGTCTACCTCCCGGTCAACGTTCCAGGCGCACTCTTCTCGATCGGCGACGGTCACTACCGGCAGGGTGAGGGCGAGAGCTGTGGAACGGCGATCGAGGGTGCAATGGACTCGACGCTGATCGTCGAGCTGATCAAGGGGCATGCTCCGGCCTGGCCTCGGATGGAGAACGACGAGTTCATCATGACCGTCGGTTCCTCGCGCCCACTGGAGGACGCATGGCGAATCGGGCAGGTGGAGATGGTCGACTGGCTCAGCGAGCTACACGGACTCGACCAGCTCGACGCCTACCAGCTCCTGACCCAGATCTCCCTCACACCGATCGCCAACGTCGTCGACGTCAACTACAGCGCGGTCACGAAGGTCCGGAAGTCCCTGCTGCCGGAGGCCGCCGCCTACGGTGCCATCCACCGCGACCTGAGAGAGCGTGCGTCCAGGGTCCTCTGAGTTCGTGACGAACGAACCAGGCCGGCGTCGTTGCGACGCCGGCCTGGTTCCGGTGGTGACGTGCGACGCGTCAGTGACCGTGTCCATGGCCGCGGCCGTCGGCGTGCTCGTCCTCGTGGGCGAGCAGCCGTTTTTCTTCGTCGGTGCGCACTTCGAGCTCGGTGGCCGAGAGGATGCCTCGAGCCTCGAGCAGGCGGAAGAAGGCACCTGTGAACTGGCGGTAGTACACCGCCGGGTCACAGGTGTCGGTGATGCCGCTGCGCTCGATCTCGTCGATCAGCAGGGTCTTGAACTCGTCCCACCGGTACAGGCCCTGCTCGTGCAGGCTCACGACCATGCCGAACGCGCGGCTCTGCCACGGTGCGTCAAAGGTCGGCTCGCCGTTGGAGCGTGGGATCGCCGCGACGCCGTCGAGGTCGGGGACGGTGATCGACGCGGTCACGCCGGCTCGTCCACGATCGCGACGCCCACCATCGAGTCGCGGCTGACGATCCCAGCCAACTGCTCGGCACTCCAGCCGTCGGTACCGGCAGGACGCTGGGGCAACACCAGGTAACGCAGCTCGGCGCTGGTGTCCCAGACGTCGATCCGCACGTGCGGATCGAGCTGCACGCCGAACTCCGCGAGAACCTCGCGCGGCTCCTTGACGACCCGCGCACGGTACTGGGGGTACTTGAACCACGCCGGTGGGATCCCCAGCAGTGTCCACGGGTAGCACGAGCAGAGCGTGCACACGATGACGTTGTGCACATCGTCTGTGTTCTCCACGGCCAGCAGGTGCTCACTCTGCAGGCCGGTGAAGCCCATCGACCCGATCGCTGCGGTGGCGTCGCGCAGGAGCCATTCCTTGAAGTCCGGTTCCGTCCACGCACGGGCGACGACCTTGGCGCCGTTCATCGGGCCCATGTCGTTCTCGAACGCGTTCACAACGGCGTCGACGGCCGAGGACTCGGCCAGGCCACGCTCGACGAGCAGCGACTCCAACGCTCGGACACGGGCCTCGACGTCGTCGAGCGACATCCAGCTCAGCTTGCCGCTCTCGAGTTTTTCGGGGGTGGTCATGGTTGTGCTCTCCCGCTTTGGTCAGGTGGGTCAGACGGCGTCGAGGTAGCTCTCGAACAGGTCCGCGTAGAGGTGGAAGTCGCCCTGTCCCGCTGCGACCTCGGAACCCCACAGATCGGCCTTGTCGAATCGAACCGTGTAGAGGTGGTTGGGCTCGTCGGTCTGGCGGTGGGCGCTCGACGCTGGATCGTGATGAGCTCCGTGGTGCCAGTGCACGACGCCGACCGCGCCGTTCAGGTAGCCGGGAAGGCGGTTGTGCGTCGCGACGTTGATGTTGCGGACTCGAACGGTGTCACCGGGCGAGAACCGCGCTTTCTCGTCGGTGTCGAGATTGTGCGGAGAGCCAGCCCACAGGACGCTCATCATCTTCTCGGCGAGAGGGCTGAGCTCAGCAGGCTTCGAGGGGTTCGCGGTGAATGAACCCGCTGGTTGGGTGCGGACCCGTTCGTCGATCTCCTCGTGGGTGATGATCCCCTTGTCGTTGAGCAGCTTCTCGACCGAGTAGAGCCAGTGCTCGTAGTAGTTCGAGTCCGTGTAGTGCGCCCACGGCATCAGTTCGATGCCGTGGCGCTGCTCGTCGAGATTGAAGGCGCCACCTACGATCGCCATGGCGGTGAGGGCATGCATACGACCCTCGAAGGGGTACCGGAAAGGCGGCTGCTCGGGGTCCTTGAAGACCTCGATCACCGGGCCGAGGCCGTCGCGGCCACCTACATCGTGCGGTCCATGCATCGGCGGGTCACTCCTCCACGTCGTCGTCGTGCACGACGCCGTGCTCCGGCGCCGTGCGAGGACCCTAGACGCGGTGAGGGCAAGTTTCATTTCATATGGTTTGTTTTCACCCGGAACGACTAATCGTCGTCGCGTCTCGCACGCCTGAGTACACGTCAGCCCGCGGTCGAGCTCGCCTCTTGTGCGGAGATCATCCTGGTCAGGGTGTCGAGCAGGTGGTTGAAATCGACCACTCCGAGTCGCGTCTCGAGCTCCTCCTTCACGGCCTCCTCCTCGTTGATGACCTGTCTGATCAGCGGCTCCCCGCGATGCGACATGTAGAGGAGGGCGCGTCGGCGGTCCACGGGGTCGACCCGCCGATGGAGGAGATTGAGCTGGGTGAGTCGGTCGACGACCCGCGTCAGCGTCGCTGGAGCGAGCACTGCCTGCTCTGCGACCTCGGCCATCGAGTGGCCCTGTCCGTCGGTGAGCTGCAGCAGCACGCGGTACTGGTCGACGGTCAGTCCCGTTGCCCGCAGCACCTCGTCGAGCCGGTCGTTCGCATGCCTCTCGGCCTGTGCAAGTAGTAGCGCGAGGCTGACCGGGGCCGTAGGGTCTTCCATGCCGAGCATCCCTCCCTGAAACACGATGTTTTCAAGCGACAGCATTTCACATGAGACAGTTCGAGGGGCAAGCCTGAGCAGTCGAAGGAGACCTGATGAGTCGTGCTGGACGCGACACGGTCGACCTCGCCTTCGTCATGCCACTGCAGGGCTCGGCCGGCATCTACGGGGCATCGTGTGAGGCGTGCGCAACGCTCGCCGTCGAAGAGCTGAACGCCCGGTCCGGGTTGCTCGGGCGCGAGGTCCGCCTGACCGTGGTCGACGGCTCCGCTCCTCCCGAGATCGTCGCCGACCAGATCGACGCCCTGATTACGATGGGTGCGGTCGACGCCGTGACCGGTTGGCACATCTCGGCGGTGCGCCGAGAGGTCGCACGCCGGACCGCGCACCGCGTTCCCTATGTCTACGCACCGCTGCACGAGGGTGGAGAGAACACACCCGGTGTCTTCATGGCCGGAGAGACTCCGGCGTCGCAACTTGTGCCCGCCATGCAATGGATGACGAGCCAGCTCGGGGCGCGGCGTTGGTTGCTCGTCGGGAATGACTACATCTGGCCGCGTCTGACCGGCGCCGTGGCACGCTTGGAGGCGCGGCGAGCGGGGACGCCGCTACTGGCCGAGACATATGTGCCCCTGGGCACCACTGACTTTTCACGGGTCCTGCACGAAATCGAAGTGTGCGGCGCTGACACAGTGATGATGTTGCTCGTCGGTCAGGACGGTGTCGAGTTCAATCGGCAATTCGCTGAATGGGGCCTTGTCGGCGTGGTGGAGAGGCTCAGTCCCCACGTCGAAGAGAATATGCTGCTGGCAGGGAGCGGGGCGGCCAATACCGGCCTGTTTGCGGCGGCGGGATACTTCGACGGACTGAATACGACGCAAAGCCTGGAGTTTGCAGCGCGGTACTACCAGCGCTTCGGTGCCGGTGCACCTCCGCTCAACAGCATCGGCGAGTCTTGTTACGAGGCAATGCTCCTCCTCGCTCAACTGGTCACGCGCGCCGGCAGTCTCGACGTCTATCGGATGATCACCGCCGCCGAGGGTCTGGTCTACGAGGGTCCTCGGGGCACTGTGCGAATGAATGGAAACCAGCTCGAACAGAGCGTCTACATGGCGGTGGCCCAGGAGCTGGAGTTCGACATTCAGGACCAGTTGACCACTGTCTGACCCAGCTTCACCCAAGTTGTCGGTGAGTTGCGCGGGTAAATCGGTCTGAAAGTATGTTAATTTCGACTGGCTGGTGGATTCAGTGAGTCGAGTGCGTGAGTCCCGACCTCTGCCGGAGGATGCCTGCGATATGGCGTACTTGCCGTTCGCGCTGACCATCTTGCGCTCGTGATGTGAACCGCAGTCAGTCGACCATGGCAATTCCAGGTCTGATTCGGGGAGTTCTGTCTTGTTCTCTCGGCAATAGTGGGGTGTCGGCATTAGTCACGATCGGGCGAGCCCGGCCGTGCGCCGCGATGCCGGACGCACAGGTGCTGCTGCCGTGCAGCACGGACTACTCGATGCCCAGCGACCACGCCGTGATCGCCGGTGCGCTCGTGGTTGGCCTATGGATCCTGCAGCGCAGGCTGGGGGTGGTGGCTGCGGTTCTCGCGCTGCTGCTGGCGTTCTCGCGGGTCTATGTCGGGGTGCACTATCCGACTGATGTGGCGGTGGGCCTGCTGTTCGGGGCGGCTGTGGCCGCCGCCGTGGTGCTCGGACTGCGCGGCCCGGCGGCTGCCGTGGCCGAGCGGTTGCGCGACACCTCTTTGCGGCCGGTGATCTGCTCCCGGCGTGAGGCCGGCAAGAGCCCGAGGGCGTGAGCAGGCCTGGTCGCGCGACGAGCATGTGTCGACGCTCCTGAGTCTCGTTGCTCCGGCGCCACGGCCAGTCACCCGACTGCGGCGCCGAAGAGGTGTCCGATGCCGTAGGTGACGGCGAGTCCTGCGGCACCGCCGATGACCACCCGCAGAACCGCGCGGCGGGCACCGCCACCACCGATGCGGGCGCTGATCCAGCCGGTCAGGCCGAGCGCGACGAGTACGACGAGCACGGTGACAGGGACCCGCCACGCCGGAGGTGGTAGCAGGATGGCGATGAGCGGGAGCGCGGCGCCGAGCAGGAACGACAGCGCTGATGCCGCAGCGGCGTGCGTCGGGCTGGTCAGCTCGTCGGGGTTGAGGTTGAGCTCCGCGTCGAGGTGCGCGGCGAGCGCGTCGTGGGCGGTGAGCTCGGTCGCGACGGTGCGTGCGGTAGCCGGCGTGAGGCCCTTGGCTTCGTAGAGGGCGGCGAGCTCGTGGAGTTCGGCCTCGGGGTCCTTGACGAGCTCATGGCGTTCGGTGGCGAGCTGGGCCAGTTCGGAGTCGCGTTGGCTGCTGACGGAGATGTACTCCCCGAGTGCCATCGATACTGCGCCGGCGGTCAGCCCGGCGACACCGGCGATGAGGATGGGGCCGCGTTCGAGTGTCGCTCCGGCGACTCCGACGACGAGGCCGGCCACGGAGACGATGCCGTCGTTCGCGCCCAGCACGCCGGCGCGCAGCCAGTTGAGCCGCGAGCTCAGCCCTCCGACGTGGGCCTCACCGAGGTGTACCTGCCGGGCGCCCGCTGTGTTGCCCACCGGCGGGCTGCCGGGTCCGTCCTGCGGGGTTCCGGCCGCGGTCGTGCCGTCGTCGGTCAACGAGGCTCACCCTTCCCTTCCTCCCGAGACCATGGCGGTCGCAGTCAACGGTGCTGCTCCCTCGGTCCGAGCGCCGCTCCTGGTCCGGACCGGTGAGAGGGTGGAGTATGCCGAGCGCTGTCGCACATGGGAACCGGTCGAGTGCGGCGCGTAGCCGCGCGGAGGCGCCCTTGGCGGGGGCAGGGTTGCAGGCGCCGAGGACGGTGTCGGTCTGCGAGAGGTCGAGGGTGGTGGTGTGTGCGGACACGGTGGTCTCCTCGACGCGGAGAGGGGGTCAGGCGGGGGAGAGGAACAGCGTCTCCGTCTGGGCGCGGTCGAGCTCGCTGTCCGCCCGGCTGTCACTAGTCTCGTCGCATGCCTTCCTCCCGGGTCCCGGTGCTGGACCTGCGGGAACTCATGGACATGGCCGAGGCGGCCTCACCCGTCGAGGCGATCGACGTCATGGCCGATGCGATGGCCGCGATGTTGTCGGCGACCGACGTCTGGTTCTGGATCACCGACCTCAGCGGGCGGGCGGTCGCGCGGTTCGGTGGCACGGACGCCAACGCGGCCCGGCTCCATCAGGGCGCCGCCGAGGACGTTCCCGTCGTTCAGCTGGCGGGCACGGTCTATGAGGGGGTTCTCCGCTCGCAGCGACCCGATCTTCGTACCGACCGCGACGGGAGCAGGCTGATCGTGCCGGTGACCGACCGGGGCGACACGATGGGCGTCGTCGAGGTGCGTCTGCCGGAGACCCCCGACGGGTTCGCGATCGCGGACATCGCGGCGGCGGCCCGGGCTCTCGCCTACGTCGTGGTCGGCAGCCGTCGGCACACCGACCTGTTCGAGTGGGCGCAACGCAGCACCCCGTTCTCCCTCGCCGCGGAGATCCAGCGCCGGCTGTTGCCGAGCGCGTTCACCTGCGAGGCGGGGCAGTTCACCGTGTCGGGCTGGCTGGAGCCTGCCAACGCCGTCGGCGGGGACACCTTCGACTACGCCCTCGACCGCGACAGCCTGCATCTGTCCATCACCGACGCCGTCGGGCACGACGTCACCGCCGCCCTTCTCGCCACGGTGCTGGTGGGCAGCCTGCGCAACGGCCGTCGTCATCAGCTCGACCTGCTGGACCAGGCCGGCCGTGCCAACGATGCGCTCGTCGCCCACTCGCGGCCCGGGGAGTTCGTGACCGGGCAGCTCGTCCGCGTCGACCGGGCTCGTGCGCGGCTGGCCGTCGTCAACGCGGGACATCCGTTGCCGTACCGGGTCCGTGGGGGTGAGGCCGCCGTGATCGAGCTGGGGATCGACATCCCGTTCGGCCTCTACGCCGGCCACGAGTTCGCGGTGCAGCACGTCGACCTGCGCGCGGGGGACCGGATCGTCCTGGTCACCGACGGGATCCTGGAACGCAACGCCGAGGTTGTCGACGTCGAGGCGCTCCTGGCCGCGACCGCTGACCGGCATCCCCGCGAGGTGGTCTACACCATCGGCGAGGAGGTCCTGGTGGCCACGGGCGGCGATCTGCGTGACGACGCCACGGTCGTCTGCCTGGACTGGCACGGCGGCCCGCCGCTCGGCCGGCCGGACTGACAGCCGGCGCTCAGGGTGCGGCGACGGTGCTTGAGGATCTTTCCCTGAGGGTCGACGGGGAGCTCGTCGACGAGGTGGACCGCCTTCGGGACCTTGTAGCTCGCCAGCTCCATGCGGCAGTGCTCGATCAGCTCGTCCTGGGTGAGCGCGTGGCCCGCGCGGAGCACGATGAACGCCGTGACGGCCTCGGACCGGTACGGGTCCGGCAGCCCGACGACCGCGGCGCGCTCGACCGCGGGATGGGTGTGGACGACCCACTCGACCTCCTGGCTCGACACGTTCATCCCGCCGGACTTGATCATGTCCTTGAGCCGGTCGTGGAAGAACAGGTTGCCCTCGGCGTCGACGCGGACGATGTCGCCGGTGCGGACCCACCCGTCGCGGAAGACGGCCGCGGTGCGCTCGGGGTCGTCGAGGTAGCCCAGCATGGCCGACGGGGTGCGGCAGATCAGCTCGCCGATCTCGGCGTCGTCGTCCTCGGCGTCGACGACACGGATCTCCAGGTGGGTCACGGGCTTCCCGATCCAGGTGGGATCGGCACCGGGGACGTCCGCGAGGGTCTTGAGGAAGCCGACGGTCCCGAGCTGGGAGAGCTCGGACTGTCCCCAGTAGGTGCCCCACATGACCTCGGGTGCGGCGGGGGCCCACGCGTCGATGACGTGTGGCGGGATCTGGCCGCCGTAGGTCATGCAGCGCCGCACCCGGCCGACGGTGTCCGGGCCGAAGGAGTCCTGTGTGGACAGCGTGATGTAGAAGGTAGGGGTCTGGGCGATCACGGTGACGCCCTCGCCCCCGATGATCCGCAGGGCCGTGGCGGGGTCGGCGGTGGCGGGCAGGGACGAGGGTGGCGCCCATCAGCGTCAGGCTGGTCATCGAGCCCAGCCCCGCGATCGTGTGGAACGGCATCACGAACAGCCAGGTGTCGGCCGGTCCGGTCTGCAGACCCCAGCCTCACGCCGGCGCCGTCGAGGCCAGGTAGTTGCGGTGCGGGATCAGCACGCCCTTCGGCTCCGCCTCGGTCCCGGAGGTGTAGACGATCAGCGCGACATCGTTCTCGTCGAGCTCGACGTCGGGCTCCGCGCTGGGCTGCCCGGCCAGCAGCTCGTCGAGGTCGGGGCCGTAGGTCAGCGGGTCGACGCCCGCAGGCTCGGCGACGGCGGCGAAGACGTCCTCGGCCAGGACGAGTGCCGCCCCGCTGTGCCGGAGCCGGTGGTGACCTCGGCCTCGCGGTAGAGCGGGTTGACCCCGGTGAACGCCGCGCCGATCTTGAGGGCGCCGTAGTAGGCCGCGACGACGTCGACCCCGTTGCGCGCCATCGAGGCGATCCGCCCGCCGCGGCCGATCCCGCGGGAGGCGAACAGCGCCGCGAAGCGGTTCGCGCGCTCGTCGAGGTCGCTGTAGGTGGTCTCGGTCCGGTTGCCCGCGGGGTCGTAGGCGATGATCGCGGGCCTGCGCGGCTGCGTGCGGGCGTGCTGGGGTGCAGGCCGTCGATCTCCGCGCACGCGACGACGATCGCGGGGACCTGGGCGAGGTGCTCGGCGAAGTTGTCGGCGTCCTGGGCGGTCTTCGGCAGCGCCCCGACGTTGACGGTGCCCTCCCCGACGGCGGCGAGGTAGGCCTTCTACCACCACTTCTCCTCGAAGGAGGAGATCCTCTACGAGGTCTGCCCGTCGGTGACGCGGGAGCCCGTCGAGGAGAACCTCCCCCTGCTCGACGCCGCGGGGAGGGCACCGCCGAACGGCTCACCGCGCTCGTCGGGGCGCACATCCGGCACCTGCTGCGCCGGCGCGTCGAGTTCCTGGTGGGGCTGCACGAGCGGTCGTCGCTCACCCCCGACCACCGCGCTGAGATCGACGGCTACCTGCACTTCTACAACCGCCGGGTCCGCGACGTCCTCGCCGCGGGCATGCGTGGCGGCGAGTTCCGCGAGCTGAACCCCTCGCCGGCCGCACTCGGCCTGCTCGACATGCTCAACGGCGTCAGCAGCTGGATCCGGGGCGAGGAGGACGCGGACACCGACGAAGTGGTCGAGACCTACACCGCCATGCTGTTCGACGGTCTCGGCGACCGCGATCGGCGACCGACCTGACCGGTGCTCCCCGTGCGTGGTCAGGGCTGACAGGACGGTGCGAGGTCGTCGCCCTCGACGAGGTCGTGGGAGGCGTACAGCCACCGCTCGAAGCCCGGTGCAGCAGCCGCAGGAACGCGTTGGTCATGCGGACGCGAACATGTTCGTCCCGTGGACGAAGCGGAGGTCGTCGGCGTCGGCGGCGGGGCGTGCGGGCGATGGACCCGGAGGCCGATTAGTTTCGGGAGCCGTCGGTGTCTTCCCTTCGACGAGCAGACGGAGGAGGCACCGGTGAGCGGTATCGAGGTCTTGGTGGCGGGAGCCGGCATCGCGGGTCCGGCGCTGGCCCACTGGCTGCGGCGGCGGGGCGCCGAGGTGACCGTGGTCGAGCGGACTCCCGGGCTGCGCCCCGGCGGGCAGGCGGTGGACGCGCGCGGCGTGTCCAAGGAGATCATCAAGCGGATGGGGCTGGACGCGGCGGTACGCGCAGCCTGCACCGACACCGCGGGCGCCTACACGGTGGACGTCGACGGGAACGTCCTGGAGACCTACCGCGCCGACGACGACGGCGGCGACGGGTACATCTCGGAGATCGAGATCCTGCGCGGGGACCTGGCGCAGGTGCTCTACGACGACACGAAGGACGGCGTCGAGTACCTCTTCGGCGACCGGATCGCCGAGCTCACCCAGGACGGCGACGTGGTCGACGTGACGTTCGCGGGCGGTGAGAAGCGGCGCTTCGACCTGGTGATCGGGGCGGACGGGCTGCACTCGTCGGTGCGGTCGATGGTGTTCGGCCCGCGTGAGCAGTTCATCCGCCACCTCGGGCTGGTGCTGGCCTTCTACACCGTGCCCAACGAGTTCGGGCTCGACCGCTGGCTGATCGACTACCAGGACTCCGGGCGTTCGGCCGGTCTGCGGCCCGTCAAGGACGCCACCAGGGCGATCGCGATGCTCTCGTTCCCCGCGGCCGACTTCGACGTCGACCACCGCGACGTCGAGGCCCAGAAGCGCGTCCTGCGTGAGCGGATGGCCGGCTTCGGATGGCAGACCCAGCGCATCCTCGACCACCTCGACGACACCCCGGACTTCTACCTCGACCAGGTCGCGCAGGTCGTGATGGACCGATGGTCCAGCGGGCGGGTGGGGCTGCTCGGGGACGCGGCGTACAGCTCGTCGCCGATGTCCGGGGGTGGGACCGGACTGGCCCTGGTCGGTGCGTACCTGCTGGCCGGGGAGCTGGCTGCCGCCGACTGGGACCCGGAGGCCGGCTTCGCGGCCTACGAGGAGCTGATGCGTCCGTTCGTCGAAGCCAACCAGGAGATCGGCAGGATGCACGTGACCAGCCTCGAGGCTCCCGCTCCGGACGCGGGCTCGCCCCCGGAGCCGGACATGGAGGCGCTCATGGCGCTGGTGCAGCGCGCGATCAACGGCGTGGAGCTTCCCGACTACGCGGGGGTGCCGGACTCCGGACCGTCGATCACCTCGGCGGCCACGCAGTAGGTCTCCGGCTCCGGTACGGAGGGTGCGCCCGCCGTCCGATCCACGGCCCTGCGCCGGCCGGGCACGATGTCCCGACGATCCACACGTTGTCCCTCGACGTCCAGGACGCCTCCGTCGAGGGAGAACGTGCCGGAGGTGACGACGTCGTCGACGGGGCTCCTCAGGGCACCACCGAGGAGCGGGCGCTGCTCTCCCACGACGACGAGCACGCGGACGACCACGGGCACGGGCACGGTCACGGGCACTGACCGTCGCCCACGGGATCGGCCGGACCACACCGGCCGGTCCCGTCGGCACCGTTCCTCCCGGGCTCAGCCCGTACGGTCGGAGAGCGCGGTGGCGATGCGTGCCTCGCGCGCCCGGACCGCGTCGCTGGTCGACGCGGGGAAGACGGGAGAGGCGGGGTCGACGACCTCGTCCCAGCGGGTGAGGAGATCCTCGGGCCCGAGGTCGGTCGCGACGACGCCGGCCGTCTCCGCCCAGACGACGCGCGCGAACCGGCCGAGCCCGGCGCTGAGGGTCTCGCCCGTGCAGGGGCAGGACTCGTGCGCCAGCGCCAGCAGCATCGGCGTTGCCCGTTCGGGATCCCGCGTCGGGTCCGGCACGTGGTCCGGCGCCAGGGGCGGCAGCCCCGACTGCCGGCGGAACAGCGGATCGGTCACCATCCTCGTGTCGGCGGCCGGCGCGATCATGTTGACCAGGACGCCGCGGGTCCGGCCCGCGTCCGCCAGCGAGCGGCCCAGCGACACGCAGGCTCCCTTCGCGGTGGCGTAGGAGATCAGGTGCTCGCCGCCGAACATGCCGACCGACGTCGTCAGCACGACGCGGCCGTACCCCTGTGCGACCAGGTGGGGCCATGCCGCCCGGGTGACGTTGAAGGCGCCGACGACGTGCACGTCGAGGTGGCGCCGCAGGTCGGCGGCCGTGAGCTCGGGCAGCGCGCCCGGGACGAGGATCCCGGCGTTGTTCACGACGATGTCGACGCGCCCCCACGCCTCGACGGCCGTGGTGACGATCGACGCCGCGCCCTCCTCCGACACCACGTCGGAGTCGTCGGCCAGCGCCGCGCCGCCGGCCGCCGTGATCTCGGATGCGACCGCGGCCGCCGGTGCGGCGTCGGTGCCGTCACCGAACAGACTGCCGCCCAGGTCGTTGACCACGACCCGGGCGCCGCGCGCGGCCAGCGCGAGCGCGTAGGCGCGCCCGAGCCCTCGCCCGGCGCCGGTCACGACGGCCACTCGATCGTCGAACCGCAGCGGTTCGGATGATGACGTCGGGTTCATCCCCGCAGGCTCTCCGCAGGACGCGGATTCGTCAACGCGGTCCATGCGGCCGTCTCCACGATCTCGGACGGGCCGGGACGTCGCGGGCACCGACCTGTGGCGCGACGTGGCCCGGCTGACCGACGCCCTCGGCGCCGCCGCCACCCCACGGGCCGCGCTCGACCGGCTCGACTCGTTCGTCGCCGAGGCGGCCGGCGAGCCGGACCCGCTCGTGGACGAGGCCGTCCGGAACCTCATGCCGTGGCGGAGCGGCGGACCGGCCGCGCTGCCCGAGCTGCTGTCGATCTCCGAGCGCCAGCTGCGGCGCCGGGTCCGGGCCGCGGTCGGAGTCGGCCCCAAGGAGCTGCAGCGGACCCTGCGGCTGCAGCGCTTCCTCGCCGGTGTCCGGGCGCCGATCGCCACGCAGGGCGCCGTCGATCTCGCCCGGTGGGCCGTCGAGGCCGGCTATCACGACCACCCTGCTGCCCGACGGCGGACCGCACTCCGTCCCGGTGATGATCGACGTCGAGGGCGACCGTCTCGCGTTCTTCACCTCACCGGCCTCCCGCAAGGGCCGCAACCTCGACGCCGACGACCGCATCGCGACCTCCGTGACCGACCGGGAGAACCTGACGCGCAGCGCGCTCGTCCGCGGCCGTGTCGTCGCCCGCGTCGACGGTGACGCCGGCTGGGCGATCGTCGACCGCACCTTCGCCAAGTACACCGGCGGGCCCTGCCCCCGCGGTGAGGCCCGCGAGGCGTTCCTCGTGGAACCGACCCACGTCGTGGTCCCGACGTTCGGCTGAGCGGGGCCGGAAGGGGCAGGGTCGGATGATGGCCGTCGATCGACGACGATCGGCACGAACCCACCTGGTGCGCGGGCGCCCGGTCCGGCAACGGCGACGCCGCGGGGTCCCGCCCGGCGCTACGGCACCCGCGGCTGGTGGGCAGGGCACCAGTACGAGGTGCGTCCGCCGACCGTCGAGGTCGACAGGAGGATCCCGTCGCGGGGGCACCGGCCGCCGCGGTGCCGATGTGGGACGAGAGGCAGCGTGTGGACCCCACCCTTGCGCAATGCCTCGTCGACGGCGGATCCGACGGCCTCGAACAGCCGGTGCCGGTCCTCGCCGAGCAGCGACCCGACCGGGCGGGCCGGGTTCAGCCGGGCCCGCCAGAGGATCTCGTCGGCCAGCAGGTTGCCGATGCCGGCGACGGCGTGCTGGTCGAGCAGCCGAGCCTTGACCGGCGTCCGGCCGGCGCGGACCACCGACAGGAACTGCTCCTCGGAGACGCCGGCGGCGTCGGGTCCCAGCTCGTCGACAGGTGGGTCGAGCCGGATCCGGCCCAGCCGTCGCGGGTCGATCAGGTACAGGGTTCCGCCGTCGGCGAAGGTCAGCGAGAAGCGCGAGAACCGGTAGTCCCCCGCCTGCCGCCCGAACTCCCAGTCGTCGCCGCCGTCGACCTCGGTCCCGTCCACGTCGGCGACGACGATCTTGCCCGACATGCCCAGGTGCATACCGATGACGTCGCCGGAGCCGAGGTCGCACCACATCGACTTGCCCCGGCGGTGTGCGGCGGTGAGGGTCGAGCCGGTGAGCGCGGCGCGCAGCTCTCCCGGCGGGTGCGGCCGGCACACGTAGGAGTCGGAGTCGTCGACGTCGGCGATGCGACGGCCCAGGGCCGACCGTTCGACGACCGCCCGCGCCGACTCCACCTCGGGCAGCTCGGGCATGCGCACTCTCCGCTCCGGGGCGACGACGTCGATCACTGCGGGCACAGGTGACAACACAGGAACTCTCCCGGCAACTGCCGAGCTCGACATGCGTCCCGGTTGTGAGCGCTGCCGGTCCTCCTAGGCGTCGGGCCGGCCGTCCGCCTCGAGGTGGGCACGCCATTCCGGGGTCGCGGTACCGAGGGTGACCGCGTGGGTCAGGCGCAGCGTCGATGCCAGCCAGAGCAGGATGTCGTGCAGTCGCAGCCGGGTCGGCCGGGCGTCGCCCACCAGCGCTGCGACGGACTGCTCCAGCTGGGCGAACGCCTCCGCGTTGGCCCGCAGCTCACGCCGCACGACGGCCTCGACGCCGCTGTCCCCCTCGTGGGAGTGCGGCAGCAGGGCCCTGCGGGTGGACCGGGTCAGGTGCGGGATCAGCGCCGGGTGGCGGTGGTGCAGGATCGCCCGCACGTGGGCCGGATGGGCGCCGCCGGCCTGGTCGATGTCGCGGAAGGCGGCGCCGACGGTGCCCGGCTCGCCGAGGACGGAGAGCTCGTCGTCGTCCAGCTCCCACAGGGCCGACCCGCGGGCGCGCGCGACGGCCGCCGAGGCCGGGGCGGCGACGCGGGCGACGGCGTCGCGGACGTCCGCCCAGCCGGTCCGGTCGAGCCTCCCGTGCAGCCCCTCGCCGAGCAGGACGTCGTCGTCGCCGTTCGGGCCGGTCTCGAGGGTGTCGAACCGCGTCCAGCCGAAGGCGGGCAGCTCCACCCAGCGGCCCTGCGGCCAGACGAACGGGAACCACGCGGGCCGGCAGCCGCGGGCGTAGCCGAGGACCGCGGCGACCGCGGTGTCCAGGGGGATCGGGTCGGGCCCGGTCCCGGGCAGCTCGAGAGCCAGACTCGTCGTCCGCCCCGCTGCGCCCGCCACGCGCCCATCCTGCCCGAGCCGGCGCGTCCGGACAGCCGGGTCCGGGAAGTTTCGCGCGCAGGCCGGTGAGTCCCGGCGCCGCCCGGAGTCCTCACCTCTCGAACCGATCCACCGGACCGAGGAGCGCACCATGACCGCCACCTACACGCTGCACTGACCGGCTCGGCGCGGTTCGCGACGTAGCGGCGTCTCAGATCCCGCGGCGGAGGCGGGCGAGCTCCTCCAGCACCTCCGACACGCTCTCGGTGTCCACGACCAGGTAGCCGGAAGCCGTCGTCGTCGACCCGTCCTCGTTCATCACGGTGACGGCGACGTCGCCCTCCCGGAGATGCCGTGGCCCCTCGTCGACGCTGATCCGGACCATGGCGTCGGCGTCGGCGCGCAACGTGCCGACGTCCTGCGGCATGACGTGGCGCAGGCCGCCCTTCGTCCCGGACAGGCGCATCAGCTGGGCGACGTCGTCGGGGTCGCGGCGCGACACGACCGCGACCGTGGTGTGGGCCAGCGCGAGCAGGATGTTGAGCGACTCGGAGGACAGCTGCTCGGCGCGGGCGTCGTCCGGGTCGCCGAGGTCGGGGGCCAGTACGCCGTCGAAGTCGCAGGCGACGAGCAGCTCCGGGGCTGCGGCGACGCGGTCGAGGGCGCGCCACAGCTCGTCGAGATCGTCCATCGTCAGGTCCTTCCGTGCGGTTCGTCGGTGTCCGGCTCGTCGGTGCGTCGGTCCACCGTCGTCGGCGGGCCCGGTCGTCCTGCTCCCACCGCGGTGTTCCGCGTTCGCCCAGGCCGTGTTCGGCTTCGCCGACCCGGCGGCGGGCGGCGTCGAGCACGTCGGCGTCCCCGGCCCGTTTCGCGGACCGCACCGCCGACCGGGCGGCGCCCAGGTGGCTCTGCGGCCGCGCGCGGGCGTCGTCGGGGAGCGCCGGGTCGGTGGCTCGCCAACGACGCCCGTCGACGACGAGCCACCGGCCGTCCGGTGTCCGATCGGGAGGCACAGGCCCATCATGCGCGACGACGGTCCCGTCGGCAGGAACGGCGCAGCCGGTCACCTCGACGCACGCCGAGTTCGACGTGGGCCCGGTTCCGGGGCCGGTCGGGCAGCTGAGGTCGAGCTCGGCAGGTGGCCGCGGTCTCCGAACAGCAGAGTGCGCGCCGGAGGGCGAAGCCCTGGCCGTCCGGCGCGCACTGGTCGGGCGGCCGGGCGGTGACGCGAGGCCCCCCACGGGCCCTGCGCCACCGGTGCGCGAGACCGGTTCCGTCGGCCCCCCACGGGCCCCGGTTCCGATCCTGTCGCGACGTTCGGCTTGTTCGTCCGATGAGACGAACTTTGCCCGATTAGGGCCGTTGGCGACAGCGGGTTTCCCCCCGGTCCGCGGGGGAGAACCCCACCTCGCCGGTCGACCGGTCCGGCGGCTCGACAGGCCGGGCGGCTCTCAGTCTCGACGCAGCAGGTGCTCGACCCGGGTGTCCAACTCATCGGTGCGGGCGTTCAGCACGGCGAGCTCGGCGTCGTCCACGGCGTCACAGCACCGACGTGCGGAGCCGCCGGCTCGGTGACGACGAAGGCGCGCAGCGGTGCCCGGTCCACCCGCAGGTGGAGATCATCGGGATCGCGATCCTGTAGCCGATGAGCGGTGCGGTGGCGAGCTCGCGTACGGACGCCCGGCTCATCGTCGTGTGTGGCCGGCGATGCCGATCGTCGGATGCTCGTGCGCCGCGCGGGCTGTGCGGCGACGTGCGGCGGCACCGTACGTCGGGTAGGCCCGGCCGATGGCCCACAGCTCGGCTGCGACGACGGCGACCACGATCGTGAACCCCAGGCACGCGAATGCGATCGCGATGTCCTCCCACATGTCTCCTCCTCTAAGTATCGTACTACGATACTTCTGCACCGTGCCACGATGCAACAGCGACATGGCACAGTCGGACCGTGTCCCGCCTGACGCACACCGACTACGCGAATCTCCTGCGCTTCCGCACCGCGCTGCGACGGTTCGACAGCTGGAGCCAGGAACAGGCCGGCAAGGTGGGGCTGACCCACGCCCAGCACCAGCTGCTGCTCGCGGTGAAGGGCCACGACGACCCGCGCGGGCCGACCATGAGCGAGGCCGCGGACTACCTGAACGTCCGTCACCACAGCGTCGTCGGCCTCGCCGACCGGGCGGAGGCCGCGGGCGTCCTGCACCGGGTCCGCGACGACGACGACGGCCGTACGGTGCGCCTGCGCCTCACGGCTGCGGGCGAACAACGCATCGCACGGCTCAGCGAGCTGCACCTGGCCGAGCTCTCCCGGCTCGAGCCGATGCTGCGCCACCTCGTCGCCGGACCGGAGGGCACACCACCCCTCTGATCGTGCGCCGGCAGCTCCGCGATCCCGCCGGCACCGCACGTACGGCACCGCACCCTCCGCGCGAGTCCTGGATCCCGGCTCAGCGCGAGAGGTGAGGCCGCGGCGAACGCCGTCGACCACGCGTATCCGCCTGACGTCGACGGGACCTACGACGTGCGGGTGACGCTGCGGTCCGGCGGCGCGGTGCACGTCGTCGTGACCGACCACGGGACCTGGCGGCCCGTCCCGCGGAGAAGGGGTACCGGGCCGCGGCCTCGACCTCATCCGCACGCTCGGCCACGAGGTCGACGTCCGGTCGGGTGCCGACGGGGACCGTCATCGAGTTCGTGGTGCTCCCGGAGGAGATGGCGACGGCCCCCGCGCCGGCGCGTCCCGACGCCGCCCCCGGCCGTCCCGCAGCTGAAGGTCGTGCGGGAGGAGGGTCTGCTGCGGCTGGCGGTCAGCGGCGAGGTGACCGGCTCCACCTCGATCTCGACGGTGTGGGCCACCTGGCCGGAGCGGGCGTCGGCATGCTCGTGGACCCGGACCGCCGGGCCGCCGACCGTTCGGTCCGCCTCGGTTTGGGTGCACTGCCGGGCGGATCGAGCGGGACGCAGGCTGACCGGGTGCCGGCGTCGCTACCGACCCTCGGGCGTCGCGGGGGCGGCCCGGTCGGCGGGCAGTTCCACGGTCACGCGGAGCCCTCCACCGGTGCGTGGGGCCAGGGTGAGGACACCGTCGTGGGCGTGGGTGATGCTGCGGACGATGGCCAGGCCGAGGCCGACTCCCGCGTCGTGGCCGCGGACGCGGTCGGTGCCGCGCCGGAACGGCTCGACGAGGGTGGGCACCAGCTCGGGGGCGAGCCGTTCACCGCTGTTCTCGACGGTGAGCAGCACCGTTCCGGACCGGACCTCGGTCCCGACGCGGACGGTGCCGGGCCCGTTGCGGGGGACCGCGTCGCCGGCGAGGTTGTGGACGATCGCGTTGTGCACGAGGTTCGTGGTCAGCTGCAGCAGGAGCGCCTGCGAACCGGTGACGGGAGCGGGGCCGCAGGCCGTCGTGATCGTGGCGCCGCGGCCCTCGGCGAGCGGCAGGAGGCTCTCGGTCGCCTCCTCGACCAGCAACGACAGGTCGACGCGTTCCCGGGCGAAGGTCCGCCGGTCGGCGCGGCCGAGGAGCAGCAGCGCCTCCGTCAGCGCGATCGCCCGGGCGTTGACGGTGTGGAGGCGGTCGATGAGCTCGCCGGAGTCGTGTCCCGGATCGGCGCGGGCGACGTCGAGCAGTGCCTGCGTGGTCGCCAGCGGAGTGCGCAGCTCGTGGGAGGCGTTGGCGGCGAACCGTCGCTGCTCGGCGACGTGCGCCTCGAGCTGCGCGACCATCGCGTCGAAGGCGTCGGCGAGCTCGCGGAACTCGTCGTTGCGTCCCGGCAGCCGGATGCGGTGCGAGAGCGACCCGGCCGCGACGGACCGGGTGGCGTCGGTGATACGGGTCAGCGGGGCGAGCATGTGGCCGGCGAGCAGCCACCCGCCGACGAGGCCGAACACGAGCAGGAACGCCAGTACCGCGAACGCGGCGACGCCGAAGATCTTCGGCCCGAAGTTCCCGGGCTGGAAGACGCGCGGGAGATCGGTGAGATCGGGGACGAGGTTGCGCAGCCGCACGTCGCGCAGCAGGAAGGCCCACACCGCCGTGAGCAGCAGGACGCCGGCGAGCATCAGGAACCCGGCGTAGCTGAGGGTGAGCCTGAGCCGGACGCTGGTCCCAGGGGTCCTGGTCACGGCTCGCCTCCCGGGTCGATGCGGTAGCCGACCCCGGGCACGGTGGCGATGACCCACGGTTCGCCGAGCCGCTTGCGCAGCGCCGAGACGGTGATGCGGACGGCGTTGGTGAAGGGGTCGGCGTTCTCGTCCCAGGCCCGTTCCAGCAGCTGCTCGGCGCTGACGATCCCGCCGTCGGCGGCGACCAGCACCTCCAGCACGGCGAACTGCTTGCGGGTGAGGGCGACGTAGCGGTCGTCGCGGTAGACCTCGCGCCGGAACGGGTCCAGCCGCAGTCCGGCGATCTCCCGCACCGGCGGGCGGCTGTGGGAGCGGCGGCGGTCGAGCGCCCGCAGCCGCAGGACCAGCTCGCGCAGCGCGAACGGCTTCGTGAGGTAGTCGTCGGCGCCGAGCTCGAAGCCGGAGGCCTTGTCGTCGAGCCGGTCGGCCGCGGTGAGCATCAGAATCGGCATCCCGCTGCCGGAGGCGACGATGTGCTCGGCGATATCGTCGCCGGACGGGCCGGGGATGTCGCGGTCGAGGACGGCGATGTCGTAGGTCGTGACGCTCAGCTGCGCCAGGGCCGTGTGGCCGTCACCGGCGATGTCGGCGGCGATCGCCTCCAGCCGCAGGCCGTCGCGGATGGCCTCCGCCAGCAGCGGTTCGTCCTCGACGATCAGCACACGCACCCGTCCGACGCTACCGACGGCGGGATATCGGCGACGTATCGAACTGCGCATACGGGCCTGCAACGCCCGGGCCGGTGGACTGCGGAGCGTGACCCGATCCCCGACAGCGGCCCGGACCACGGGCGCCCTGCTCATCGGCGGCCTGCTGGCCGTCGCGGCGGCCTTCCTCCTCCTGTCGCCGACCTCGCCCCCTGCGTCCCCACCCCGCGTCGAGCGGCCCACCGAGCAGTCCGGCGGGTGGCGTGGCGCGCTCCCCGGCCCGGCCGACGGCGTCGTTCCCGACGGCGTCACCGTGTTCGACGACGTCCCGGCCGTGTCGAACCTCGACCCGGACCTGCTCGGGGCGCTGCGCCGGGCCGCGCGGGACGCCGCGGGCGACGGCATCGGGTTCGCCGTCAACAGCGGCTGGCGGTCCCCGGCCTACCAGGAGCAGCTGCTGCGCGAGGCCGTCGCGCAGCACGGGTCGCAGGCCGAGGCGGCCCGCTGGGTCGCGACGGTGGCGACGTCCCCGCACGTGTCGGGCGACGCCGTCGACCTCGGGGGTGCCGAGGCGACGGCATGGTTGGCCGAGAACGGCGCCACGTACGGGCTGTGCCGCGTATACCGCAACGAGCCGTGGCACTACGAGCTGCACGCCGACGCCGCCGACCGTGGCTGCCCCCGGATGTACGCCGACCCCACCCAGGACCCGAGGATGGCGCAGTGACCGTCGAGGACCGTGTGCGGCCGCAGGCCGCGGGGACCTGGCGGCGGGGAAGGCTGCTCGCCGCCGCGGCGCTGCTGCTGGGGCTGGTCATGGCCGCGCACAGCGCGGTCCCGAACGCGATCGGGAACGTCGGCAGCCTGGTGGAGACGTTCCTTCCCTGGCTCGGGCTGGGCGTCCCGCTGCTGCTGGCCGGTGCGCTGCTGCGGCGCTCCGCCACGGCGGCGGTCGCGGTGCTGGTGCCGGTCGTCGCGTGGGCGAGCCTGTTCGGCGGGCTGCTCGTGGACAAGTCCCGGCCGGGCGGCGACCTCACGGTGGCGAGCCACAACGTCGGCGCCGCCGACACCGACCCGGCGGGCACCGCGCGCGACCTGGCCGCCTCGGGTGCCGACGTGCTGGCGCTGCAGGAGCTGACCCCGCAGGCCCGCGGCACCTACGAGAGGATCCTCGCTGACGCCTACCCGCACCACGTGGTGATCGGCACGGTCGGGCTCTGGAGCAGGCTGCCGCTGTCGGACGCGCGGCCCGTCGACGTCGCGCTCGACCACTCGACCCGCGCGCTGCGCACCACGGTGGACACGGATCGCGGCCCGCTGGCGGTGTACGTCGCGCACCTGGGCTCGGTGCGGCTGTTCCCGCGCAACGGCTTCTGGACCGAGAGCCGTGACGCGGGTGTCCAGGGGCTCGACGCGGTGCTGGCCGCCGAGCCCGCCGAGCGGGTCGTCCTGCTCGGCGATCTCAACGGCACCATGGACGACCGCGCGTTCGACAGCCTCACCGCGCGGCTGCAGCCGGTGCAGGCCGCCGCCGGCGCCGGTTTCGGGTTCACCTGGCCGGCGTCGTTCCCCGTCGTCCGGTCCGACCAGATCCTGGTCCGCGGCCTCACACCGAGTAGCGCGTGGGTGTTGCCGCCCACCGGTTCCGACCATCGCCCGGTGGCTGCGAGGGTCGGCTGGTGACCGCCCCCGTCAGAGCGTCCGCAGGTAGCACTCGCGTGCGAGCGGGGCCAGAACATCGACGTCCGCGGCGTCGGCCGAGAGGTGGCCCGGCGCATGGGCATCGAGGACGCGATCCGGGACGCGGCCACCGGCGAGACGGGCCGTCGCGCGGGCCCGTCGGCTCCGCGCCGTCCGAGGAAGTGGACCGGCGGCGGGCACGTGCGGACGACACCCGGCGAGCGGGCACGATGTCGGCATGACGGGGACGGCCGAGGGGGTCACGGCAGCGGTGCGGCTGGCGCGGCGGGCGTTCGTGGCGGGCGAGCGCGTCGACCTCAACCGGCTGTCCGCGGAGCTCGGTGTGGACCGTACGACGGTGTTCCGCTGGGTCGGCAACCGCGACCAGCTGATCGGCACCGTGCTGGTCTCGCTGGCCGATCCGACGCTGCGCGCGGTGGCCGAGCGGACCGGTGGGAGCGGCCCCGAACGCGTCGGGAGGATCATGGGCGAGTTCTCCCGGGCCGTGATCGAGGCGCCGTACTACCGGGCGTTCCTGCGCCGGGAGACCGAGCGGGCGCTGCGGCTGATCACGACGCAGGCCGGTCCGGTGCAGGGTCACGTCGTCGCCGCGGTGCGGGAGCTGGTCGAGACGGAGCTCGAGCGCAGCGGCCGGGCGCCGACGATGCCGTCCGCGGACCTGGCGTACCTGGTGACCCGGATCGCGGAGTCGTTCATCTACACGGACCTGATCAGCGGCGAGGAGCCGGACGCGGACAAGGCGGAGGCCGCGGTGACGGCGTTGCTGCGGGGGGCGTCCCGGGCCCGTTGACGGAACGGGCCGTTGACAGGGTGCGCCCGGCGGGGGCACGGTGATGCAACATTTCTCTGATCTGTGGCAAAGGTTGCCGAAGGGCGACTACCCGCCGCAGTACCAGCCGTTGTTCCCCGAGGTCGTGATCGAGGGCGAGGACTGCCTCAACGTCAACGTGTGGACGCCCGACCCGGGCGCCGGCGGGCTGCCGGTGCTGGTCTGGATCCACGGCGGCTCGTTCATGAACGGGTCCAACTCGGTCGCGGAGTACGACGGCTCCGCGTTCGCCCGCGACGGCGTCGTGGTCGTCGCCGTCAACTACCGGCTCGCGGCCGAGGGGTTCCTGTTCCTCGACGACGGCGTCGCGAACCTCGGTCTGCAGGACCAGGTCGCGGCGCTGGAGTGGGTGCGCGACAACGTCTCCGCGTTCGGCGGCGACCCGGACCGGGTGACGGTGGCCGGTGAGTCCGCGGGTGCCATGAGCGTGACGACGTTGACGGTCATGCCCTCGGCGCGGGGACTGTTCCGCAGGGCGATCACGCAGTCCGGCGCGTGGGCGCACACTCTCACCCCGGAGCTCGGCCGCACGGTCGGGACGCTGCTCGCCGAGGCGCTCGGCGTACCCGCGACCCGGGAGGCGATCGCCGGGGTGCCGCTGCCGCAGCTGGTGCAGGCGGCGTCGGACCTCGTCGTCGAGGTGCAGACGGCGCCCGACCCGCAGAAATGGGGCAGCATCGCGATGAGCCTGCTGCCCTTCGCGCCGGTCGTCGACGGCACCGTGCTGCCCGAGCACCCGCTGGAGGCCGCCCGGGCCGGCCGGTCCGCCCCCGTCGACCTGCTGACCGGCTGGAACCGCGACGAGGCCCGGCTGTTCCTCGTCGCCGCGGGCACGATCGGCCTGGTCGACGAGCCGACCCTGCTCGGCGGTGCCGGGGCCTACGGCCTCGGTCCGGGCGGGGTGGCCGCCTACCGGAAGGCGCGGCCCGGGGCGAGCCCGGGCGACGTGCTGGCGGCCGTCGTCAGCGACTGGTTCTTCGGCATCCCCGCGCTGCGCTACGCGGAGGCCCGGGTGGCCGCCGGCACCGCGACGACCTGGGTCTACCGCTTCGACCATCCCGGTCCCGACGTCAACGCCGGCCTGGGCGCGTGCCACGGCGCCGAGATCCCGTTCGTCTTCGGGACGGCCGACGACGAGAGCGTGCGCACACGGATCGGCCCGGACCCGTCGCCCGCGGTGACGGAGGCGGCGCACGGGGCGTGGACGGCGTTCGTCACCCACGGCGACCCGGGCTGGGACGCCTACGTCCTCGACCGGCGCACCACCGGGCTGATCGCGGAGAAGGCCGAGGGCATCGCCGACCCCAACCGAGCGGAACGGCTGCTCTGGGAGGGTGTCCGCTGACAGAACCCGCTGGTCAGCCGGGCAACGGTACGAACCGGCGCAGCTTGCCCGTCGCCGCGTGCCGCGGGATCCGGTCGGCGACGTCCACCCGGATCACCGGGTCGGCCAGCCCGTGCGGCCGGACGGACCCGACCAGCGCGGCCGCGACCGCCGCGACGTCGGGGGTGCCGACGACCAGCACGTCCGCCCCACCCGGCGTCTGTCGCACCTGGTACTCCGAGATCGCCGGGTCGGTGCCGAGCACGTAGCGGAACGCCGAGGCCGGGACCGCCGCGCCGGGGTAGTGGAAGTCGTCGTCGCGGCGCCCGGCGATCGCGGCGACCCGCGGCATCGCACTGCCGCACGGGCACCGGCCGGGCAGCAGCGTGACCTCGTCGCCGAGGTCGTAGCGCAGGAACGGGAAGTCGCGGCCGGCCAGCCCCGTCGCCAGCGTGCGCTCGGCCGGCTCGTCGGGGGCGACCGGGCGGCCGTCGCCGTCGACGCGTTCGAGGATCACCTCGTCGGCGCAGATGTGCAGGCCCTCGCCCTCGCCGCAGCCGACGGCCTGGACGCCGATCTCCGTCGACCCCCACAGGTTGTGGACGGGTGCACCCCACGCGGCGGCGATGGCGTCGCGGTCGTCGTCGGTGAGCGGTTCGGAGTTGGTGCTGACGCGGACGGGGGCGATGTCGAGCCGGCCCGCGACGACCTCCCGGGCGAGCCGGCCGATCACCGACGCGTACCCGACCAGATGGGTCGGCCGCGCGCCGCCCACCGCGGCCCGCACCTCCTCGAACGGTGCGGCCGCGGGGACGACGACCGTCGCCATCGACGGGTCGGTCGCGACGTCGAACAGCGGGGTGCTGGCGTGCGGCGGCCCGCCCGCCTCCAGCACCACCAGCGTCGACGGGCCCGACCGGCCGGCGCGCCGGTCGGCGCGGACCTGCCAGCGCCACGCCAGGCAGGCCAGCGTGACGAACTGGTCCCAGCCCCACACGTACACGCCGCGCACGCCCGTCGAGCCGCCGGAGCTGAACACCTGCAGCCCGTCGGGGGAGTAGGAGAACCACTCCTGACGGGTCAGCACGTCCTCGGCGCCGGCGCGGTCGATGCGGGGGGTGGTGACGATCTCGTCCCACCGGTCCTGCGCGTCGCGCTTGAGCATCGGTGGCAGCCGGGCCAGGTCGTCGACGGTCGCGGTGGCCGGGTCCAGGTCGGACAGCCGGGCGGCGTGGAACGGGGACCGCTCGCGGGCGTAGGCCAGGAGCGCGCGCAGCCGCTGGGTCCGGTAGGCCTCGATGCGGTCGGGCGACCAGTCGAGCCGGGCGACGTGGTCCTCCAGCGCGGCTCGGACCACTGCCAGGTGGGAGCCACGCAACCGTTCGTAGGCCACCCTCGGGTCGGTCATCCGCCCAGTCTGGCCCGGCACGGCACAGCGGTCGAGATCCGTTTCCCTCTGTTTCAACGTATAGCGCACAGGGGGTCTTGCGGCAAGACCCCGTCGGTGGCGCAGACTCTGCGACTCGAAAGACCGCAATCGACGTCATGGCGGGGGAACGCATCACCATGGATTTGTCGCACGACCGTTTCGTGCTGGATTTCGAGGAGATTCACGGGAGCGGGGTCGCGGTGGTCGGCGGCAAGGCCGCGAACCTGGGGGAGCTCATGCGGGTGGACGGTGTCCACGTGCCACCCGGGTACTGCGTGACCACGCACGCGTTCCGACGGGTGCTGGCCCACGCGCCCGCGCTCGACGGGTTGCTCGACGCGCTGTCGCACCTGGACCCGGCGGACCGGGACCCGGTCGCCGGACTCAGCGCGGAGGTCCGCGCGACCGTGGAGAGGTTGCCGATCCCCGATGACCTGGCCGCCGAGCTGACCCGGCCGTTGGCCCGGCTGGGCGAGGGCACCGCCGTCGCCGTCCGGTCCAGCGCGACCGCCGAGGACCTGCCGACGGCGTCGTTCGCGGGCCAGCAGGACTCCTACCTCAACGTCGTCGGTCCCGCGGCGGTCCTGGACCACATCCGGTCGTGCTGGGCGTCGCTGTTCACCGAGCGGGCGGTGACCTACCGGCTGCGCAACGACGTCGACCACCGCCGGGTCGCGATGGCGGTCGTCGTGCAGGCGATGGTGTTCCCGCAGGTGTCGGGCGTCCTGTTCACGGCCGACCCCGTCACGTCCGACCGGACGGTCGTGCGGGTGGAGGCCGTCCCGGGTCTCGGCGAGGCGCTGGTGTCCGGCCTGGTCGACGCCGACGCCTGGACGGTGCGTGCCGGCGAGGTCGTCGACAGCGCCATCGCCACGAAGAAGGTCGCCGTCGTCGCGTCACCGGGGGGCGGGACGGAGGCGGAGCAGGTCGGGCCCGAGCTGCAGGACGCGGCGACGCTCACCGACGGGCAGGTGGTGGCACTCGCGCAGCTGGGCCGTCGCATCGAGGTGCACTTCGGCCGCCCGCAGGACATCGAGTGGTGCCTGGCCGGTGGGGAGGTCCGGATCGTCCAGAGCAGGCCGATCACGACGCTGTACCCCGTGCCGCCGAACGAGGACGGCGGCAACCACGTCTACGTGTCGGTCGGGCACCAGCAGATGATGACCGACGCGATGACGCCGCTGGGGCTGTCGGTGTGGCAGCTGACCACGCCGCGGCCCATGGCCGAGGCGGGTGGGCGGCTGTTCGTCGACGTCACCGGCCATGTGGCGTCGCAGGCGGGCCGTACCGTCCTCCTCGACACGATGACGACGTCGGACCCGCTGCTCGGGGACGCGCTGCGGACCGTCCTCGACCGCGACGACTTCCTGGCCGCCCCGTCGCCGGGTGGATCGGCCGCCCCGCTCGCCGGCGCGTTCGACCCGATCGACGCCGACCCGGCGCTGGTCGAGGACCTGATCGCGGGGAGCCGGGAATCCCTGGCCGCGGTCGCCCGCGACATCGGCGAGCACCACGGTGCCGATCTGTTCGACTTCGTCCTGGAGGACTTCCAGGAGCTGCGCAGGCTGCTGTTCGACCGCCGCAGCCACCAGGTGTTCATGACCGCGATGGATGCCGCGCAGTGGATCAACGACCGGATGCGCACCTGGCTCGGTGAGGAGAACGCCGCCGACACCCTCACCCGGTCCGTCCCGCACAACATCACCTCGGAGATGGGGCTCGCGCTGCTCGACGTCGCCGACGTGGTCCGCGCGCACCCGGCGGCGGTCGCGCACCTGCGGGCCGGTGGCGACGACGTCCTGGACCGGCTGTCCGAGGTCGCGGGCGGCGAGGAGGTCCGCGACGCGATCCGCGGCTACCTCGACGAGTACGGCATGCGCTGCGTCGGCGAGATCGACATCAGCCGGCCACGGTGGAGCGAACAGCCCGCCGCGCTCGTCCCCGTGATCCTCGGCAACGTCGACACCTTCGCACCCGGCGAGAGCCGGCGGCGTTTCGACGAGGGCAGGCGGGACGCCGCGGCGAAGGAGCAGGAGCTGCTCGCGCGAATCCGGGAACTGCCCGGCGGGGAGCAGAAGACCGTCGAGACGAAAGCGATGATCGACCGGCTCCGGACATTCATCGGATATCGCGAGTATCCCAAGTACGGCATGGTGAGCCGCTATTTCCTGTACAAGAACGCACTGCTCGCCGAGGCCGACCGCCTGGTGCTCGACGGCGTCCTGGACGACCGTGAGGATGCCGTCCACCTCCGGTTCCAGGAGCTCCACGAGGTCGTGCGCACGGGCCGGGCCGACCGCGAGCTGATCCGCAGGCGCCGCGAGGACCAGGCCTTCTTCCGGACGCTCACCCCGCCGCGGGTGCTCACGTCCGACGGCGAGACCGTCGCCGGGGCGTACCGGCGCGAGGACCTGCCCGCGGGTGCGCTGCCCGGGCTCGCCGTGTCCGCCGGGACCGTCGAGGGCCGCGCCCGCGTCGTGCTCACGATGGCCGACGCCGACGTCGAGCCAGGCGACATCCTGGTCACCGCCTACACCGACCCCAGCTGGTCGCCGCTGTTCGTGACGATCGCCGGCCTGGTGACCGAGGTCGGCGGTCTGATGACCCACGGCGCGGTGGTCGCCCGCGAGTACGGGCTGCCCGCCGTCGTGGGGGTGCAGGACGCCACCCGGCTCGTCAAGGACGGACAGCGGATCCGGGTGAACGGGACCAGTGGCCACGTCGAGATGCTGGAGGGTCCGTAGTACTCAGCGGCACGGCCCGGACGCCCGGCGTGGGGCCGGGTCGTCGAGGGCAGGCGACCGGTGCGCGACGCCGTGCGACTCCTCGCAGTGGTCGTCGACCCCGGGTTCCGAGTGGTCGACCTGCAGCGTCGTGTGCCGCAGCCCGTGGGTGCGGAGGATGTCCTCGACGGCCTTCTGTACCTGGTGGCAGTCGTCCTCCGGGCGGACCATGACGTGCGCCGACAGCGCCGCCTCACCGGAGGTGATCTCCCACAGGTGCAGGTCGTGCACCTCGGCGACACCCGGCACCGAGACGAGCTCGGCGCCGAGGGCCTCGGGGTCGGTCCCGCGGGGGGCCGCCTCGAGGAAGATGAGGCCCGACTCGCGCACCAGCGCCCACCCGGCCTTGACCATCAGGGCGGCGACGACCAGCGCGGCGATCGCGTCGGCCCGGGTGAAGCCGGTGGTCACGAGGACGAGGCCCGCGATCGCCGTCGCGACGAACGCGAAGAGGTCGTTGAGGATGTGCTGGAAGGCGCCCTCGACGTTGAGGCTCGAACGGTTGGCCCGGCTGATGCACCACGTCGCCGCCACGTTGACGACGATCCCGACCAGCGCGGTGACGAGGACGAGCCCGCCCTCGACCGGCGGGGGATCGATGAGCCGGGTGATCCCCTCGTAGACGAACCACACGGCCAGCAGCAGCAGCGTGATGCCGTTGGCCTGGGCGGAGAGGATCTCGGCGCGACGCAGCCCGTAGGTGTAGCCGCCCGCTGCGGGCCTGGCGGCGAGCCGGATCGCGACGAGGGCGAGCACGATCGACACGGCGTCGGTGAGCATGTGCGCCGAGTCGGACAGCAGGGCCAGCGAGCCGGCGATGAGGCCGACGACGAACTCGGCGACCATGAACACCGAGATCAGGACGAGTGCGATGGTCAGCCAGCGCCGGTCGGCGTCGGCGGACAACCCGTGCCCGTGCCCGTGCCCGTGGCCGGTGTCGTGACGATCGCTCACGACCACAACCTATTGCGACATGCGCATAAGTGCAAGCGAGGCGCCGGCGTCAGGGCCCACCCCGCCGAGCCGCCCGCGCGGTGTTCCACCGGTAGATCATCAGGACCACGACGGCGGCGGCGACGATACCGACCAGGTTGACCAGCAGCTGCAGCGCGGACTGCCCGGCGCGGGCGTACTGGCCCTCGACCAGCGCGACCGCGAAGAATCCCGCCGCGGGCACCGTCGTCACCGAGATGAACACGCCGACCAGCGCGGCGGCCTTCGCCGAGTTCAGGGCGACCATCCCCGCTGCCCCCGCCAGCAGGGCGACGATCAGCGAGAACGGCCCGACCTGGTAGACGAAGTCGGTCTGGTCGAGGTGGTCGAGGGTCGTCGGGAACAGGCCGGCGGCGTCGAACACGACGGCCGCGAGCGCGGTGACGCCCATCGCCAGCGGGAAGCCGGCGGCCAGCGCGAGCCCGCCCCGGCGGACCAGGTCCCGGCGGCGCAGCACCACGCCGACCGCGACCGCCGCCAACGGGCCGAACTCCGGCCCCAGCACCATCGCGCCCACCACGGTCACCGGCGAGTTCGTGACCGCGCCGATCGCGGCGAGCAGGCACGCGATCGTGAGGAAGGCCTGGAAGCTCACCGACAGCCGCGACTCCTCGCCGGTGCGTTCGACGAGCTCGTCCCAGACGATCGCGTCGGACGGGTCGCCCGGCACCGCCTCCTCGGCGGCGTCGGCCGCGTCCGAGAGCGTCGTGTCGACCGTCTCGAGCGTGATCCCGCCGGCGGCCTCGATGCCGAGGTCGGCGAGCCGACCCAGCAACGCGTCGACGGCCTCGCGGGTCACGTCGGCCTCGACGAGGTCACCGGGAGGCTGCAGCGCGACCCCCGCGTGCAGGGTCACATGGGTGGCGCCGGGCTCGTCGAGCAGCAGCCTGCGCACGTCGCCGGTGCGTGCCGGAGGCGAGATCACCCGTAGGTGGAGCATGCCGACCGCCCTCCGCCCGCCTCGCGCGGACGGAGGTCATTGTCGTGACCGGACCCGCGACCGTCCCGGGGACGCGCCGGGAGTCACCTCACCAGGTGGGCGGCGGGTCCGGGTGGCGACTCGTGACGATCACGGACCCGCCCCGCGGTCCGCACCCGTGACGCACGCGTCGTCACCGCAGGGGCAACGGCGCGAAGACATGGTCGCGCCAGACCCGCCGCGACTCCGTCTCCGGGTACGGCACGACCGCCGGCTCGGTGTCGAAGAGCTGCACGAGCCCGTCGTCGTCGAACACCGGCCAACCGGGGTCGCCGTGGGTGGCGAATGCGACCCAGGCCGCGCGCATCGCCGCCGACACCTGCCCGGCGGTGGCGACGTCCCCGATCAGCGACGCCGGCCGCCCGCGGGTCAGGTTGCCGAAGACGAGCGGCACGTCGAGACCGTGGCAGGCGCCGAGGGTGCCGCCCCAGGTCAGCTCGTAGACGTGCGCCCGCGCCGCCCGCTCGGCCAGGTGCAGCGACGGCATCCGGAACATCCAGTCCGACAGCACCAGGTCGTACAGCCGGTCCGGGTCCCCTTCCTCGTAGGGCCCCGGCGCGTACCGCTCCTCCGCCGCGGCGACGTCCGCCGGGTCGACCTCGCCGAACACGACGAACAGCCTGTTCTCGTCGCGGGTGTGCCCGACCAGGAGGTCGACGTCGTGACGCACCTGCCACGGCGACGCGGGCAGGACGTCGCCGTCGACGACCGGGGAGAACAGGATGGACCGGTACGCCGCCGGTCCCCAGCGGTCCACGTGCGCGCCCGCCTTCGCGATGACCTCGTCGGACGCCGCGACCAGGAGTTCGGGGTCGACGTCGGCGAGGTCGGCCGTCGTCGCGCGCAGCCCGATCTCGGCGGCGAAGGCCGAGCCGATGTCGCGGGCCAGCTCGGGGGTGAACGTCGTCCCCTGCACGCTCTGCGCGACGGCCCGGCCGAACAGCCCGGCCGCCCGCGGCATCGTCAGCAGCGCGGCGACCGATCCGCCGCCCGCCGACTGCCCGAACACGGTGACGCGCGCGGGATCCCCGCCGAAGGCACCGATGTTCTCCTGTACCCACTTCAGGACCGCGACCTGGTCGAGCAGACCGCGGTTGTCCGGCGCACCCTCGACGTGCGCGAACCCCTCGACGCCCACGCGATGGTTGGCGGTGACGAGCACGACGCCGTCGCGGGCGAGCCGGGCACCGTCGTACTCCGGGAGGTCGGCGGCACCGATCGTGTACGCGCCGCCGTGGATCCAGACCATCACCGGCAGACCCGCGCCGGGGCCCGGGTCGGGTGCCCAGACGTTGAGCGTGAGCCAGTCGGTGTCACCGGCGACGAAGGCACGACCGCCCGTGCCCGCGGGCTGCGGCGGCGGGGGACCGAACGTCGTCGCCTCCCGGACGCCGTCCCACGGCCGGGGCGGCGCGGGCGCCGCGAAGCGCAGGTCGCCGACGGGCGGCGCCGCGAACGGGATGCCGCGGAACACCGCGACGCCCGCCTCGTCGGTACCCCGAACCCGCCCGGCCGACGTCCGCGTCTCGGTCACGCGGCGAGGCTAGGCGTACCGGCGCCCGCGGCACGACGCTTTTCTACGCGTCGGGGCAGTCCCGGTCGAGGCGTAGACGACGGCGTGCGCCACGAGCTCGCGGACGTCGTCGGGGCCGATGCGCCGGCCCGTGGCGACGGAGAGCGAGGTGACCGCGGCGTCCTGCAGTCCGCACTGCACGATCGAGTCGAAGGCGGCGAGGTCGGGATCGCAGTCGAGGGCGAACCCGTGCTGGGTGACGGAGCCGGTCATCCGCACGCCGATCGCGGCGATCTCGGCGGCGGGCTGTCCGGCACGGCCGGGCACCCGGACGCCGCAGCGGCCGGTGATGCGGTGGGCGCCGACGACGCCGGAGCGGCGGCAGACGTCGACGAGTGCCGCCTCCAGCCGGGCGACGTACCCGGGCGCAGCCAGCCGGTCGCGCAGCGCGATGACGGGATGGGCACGAGCTTGCAGGTGAGCGCGGCGCTCATCGGGCGACTCCCGTCGGGGTGAGCAGGGAGCGGGCCTCCTGGGCCGCGGCACCCTCGGCGGCGAGGTGCACCAGCGTCGGGGTCAGCTCCTCACCACGTGCTGCGATCGTCTGGGCGTAGAGCCGTCCGGCGCGGTAGGAGGAGCGCACCAGCGGCCCGGCCATCACACCTGCG
>NZ_BEGX01000018.1 GCF_002583555.1 Pseudonocardia sp. N23 | reverse complement strand
CAGCAGTGTGGCGCTGGGCAGCGCGCCGGGTGCGGCGGCGGCGCTCTCGGCGAGTTCGGTGGCCTGTTCGGCGAGGTCGACGGCGGCCATGGCGTCGCGGGCGTAGAGGGCGGTCCAGCCCAGCTGCTCCAG
>NZ_BEGX01000017.1 GCF_002583555.1 Pseudonocardia sp. N23 | reverse complement strand
GCGGCAGGGTCCCCGGCGGCAGGGTCCCCGGCGGCAGGGTCCCCGGCGGCAGGGGCGGGGCCTGCACGATCGTCGGCAGTGCCGGCGGAGCGGGCGCCCTGACCGCCGCGTCACGTGCCGGCACCTCGCGCGCCGGCGGGTCCACGACGGGGACGGCCTTCGGCGTGACCGGCCGGGAGCCCGCGGGCGGGGACTCGGCATGCCGCGCAGGCGCGGTGCGCGGCGGCTCGACGGGCATGCTCGGCAACGGCTCGGGAGGGGGACGCAGCCCGTCGGTGGAGTAGGGGTCGGGCACCGCCATGGAACGCACCCGCGGATGCGCGGGCGGGCGGGCAGGCGGCCACTGCGACGGCTCTCCGTCGGCGGGCGTGGCCGTCAGGGCCGTCGGCGTCGACGGAGCGGCCGCGGGCGGCTCCGGCAGCGCGACCCGCGGCCCCTGCTCGTCGACGGGCGGATCGGCCTCGCCGCCACGTTCACGCCGAGCGTGCCGCCCACCCGGGCGGCTCGCGGCCTCGCGCATGCGGCGCTGGATCTCGGCGTTGACCCACGCGGGACCGGAGTCCTCGACGCCCAGCGACTGCCGGGGCATCCCGGCCTCCGCCGCGCGCGTCTCGTCCGCGGGCCGTGCCTCGTCGCCGGGCTCAGGAGGCCCCGGCGACACCGACGGCCGCGCGCCGTCGGTGTAGGTGCTCACCTCAGGACCCCGGCAGAGCTCGGCCGGCTCGCTCGCCGGCGCTCACCGGCGGACAGGCCCCCGGCCGCGCTCACGGCGCCGTCACCGCTGGCTCCAGGCCTGCTTCGTCGCGCGGACCAGGCGGTCCTTGAGCTCCCGGGTGTGCCGGCGGCTGACGGGCAGCTCAGCGGTGTCGGGGCCGGAGCCGACCCGCACCACGTAGCCCGATCCCGACAGCCGCAGCTCCGTGACCAGCGGCAACGCCACCAGGAACGAGCGGTGGATGCGGACGAAGCCGGCGTCGCGCCAGCGGTCCTCCAGCACGGACAGCGGGATGCGGACAAGGTGGCTGCCCTCGTTGGTGTGCAGCCGGGCGTAGTCGCCCTGGGCCTCGACGTAGCGCACCGCCGACCGCGGTACGAGCTTGGTGGTGCCCGCCAGCTCGACGGGGATGACCTCGTCCTCGCCGTTGTCCTGCTGCGCCGGCTCGACCGGCCCGGAGGCGCGGCTGGCCAGGATGCGGTCGAGCGAGGCGGAGAGCCGCTCCGAACGCAGTGGCTTGAGCAGGTAGTCGACGGCGCCGACCTCGTAGGCGTCGACGGCACGGTCATCGTGCGCGGTGACGAACACGACCGACGGCGGTGTGGCCATCGACCCGAACACCCTGGCCAGCTCCAAGCCGTCGAGACCCGGCATGCGGATGTCGAGGAAGACGACCTCCACGTCGGTGCGCTCGGCGACGCGCGTGCCGGTGGCGGGGTGTGTGACCCCCCGGCCGGGCACGGGCGCGACCTCTCGGGCGCCTTGGCGGTTGTTCAGGATGCGGAGTGCCTCTGTGGCGTCCGAGGCCTTCAACACGGTGCCGACGCGGCTGTCCTCGTTGAGCAGGAATGCCAGTTCTTCGAGAGCGGGTTCCTCGTCGTCCACAGCGAGAACGACCAGACCTCCGGAACTGTCGTTGCTGTCCACGATCTCCTCATCCTGCGTGTCCGGCGCTCCCGGCAGGGTGTCGCCCGAACGATCACGTGCAACCCCGCCGACTATGGTGACGGTGAATCGACCGGAGTGCCAGGGGGCCGTCCGATCGGTACCCGATGAGTACCGATACTGATCGGATCCGATCGACCACACCGAGTCATAAACCGTACCGCGCCCAGAGTGCACGCACCTCGGCCGCCTCGGCGATCCCCAGCAAAGAGTTCACAGGTGAGAACGTCGCCGCGGCCGCCGGTCCGCCGATCCCGAGGCGCGCGAGCAGAGGCCTGCGCGACTCGACGGGCACGATCTCGGCATCCGGGAACCGCTCTGCGAGCACCGCTCTCGGAGTGCCCAGGCCGTCGACCAGACCAGCCCCCACAGCCCGGGCGCCCGTCCACACCTCACCGGTGAACAGATCACTGTCCGTGTTCAGACGGTTACCTCGGCGTTCGGTGACCCAGGCCTTGAACATGTCGTGCAGCTGGTCCTGGAGGTTGCGCAGCCACGCGACGTCGTCGGCCTTCTCGGGCAGGAACGGGTCGAGCCGCGACTTCGACTCCCCGGCGGTGTGCAGCCGGCGCTCGACACCGAGGCGCTCGATGAGGCCCTGCAGCCCGAACCCCGCGCTCACGACGCCGATCGACCCGACGATCGACGTCTCGTGGGCGTAGATCTCGTCTCCCGCGCAGGCCAGCCAGTATCCGCCGGACGCGGCGACGTCCTCGCAGAACGCGAGCACGGGCACCTTCTTCTCGTCGGCGAGGCCGCGGATGCGGTCGGCGATCAGTGCGGACTGGGTGGGCGCGCCACCCGGCGAGTTGATCAGCAGCGCGACGGCGACCAGCCCGTCGGGCGCGAAAGCACGTTCCAGGACCTTGTCCGTGGAGGCCGCGTTGAGCACCGAGCGCGGCACCGGCCCGGCCTGCGGGGTGATGACTCCGTGCAACCGGACGACGGACACGACGCCCTTGTCGGAGCGGTCGCCGAGCTTCCCGGGGAGGCGCGACGCGATCTTGGCGGGGATGCGCAACGTGTCCATACGACCACCGTACGCGGAACGCGACGTCCACCCAGTGGGACGGGAAACGGGCCCAGCCGCGGCACTGACCGGTGGGTCAGGCGCGGATGCCGACGCGGAACTTCGGCACCCTGAGAGTGATCTTCATCCCGGCCCCGATGTTCGTGTCGACGACGAGACCGAAATCATCCCCGAAGGCCGACCGCATCCGGTCGTCGACGTTGCCGAGGCCCACGTGCGCGCCGGAGAGATGCGCGTCGTCGAGATCCTCGGTGAGCCGTGACGGGTCCATCCCGACACCGTCGTCCTCGACGATGATGACGCACTCGGAGCCCGCGTTCTCGGCCGTGATCGTGATCGTGCCGCCCTGCGGCTTGCCGGACAGGCCGTGCCGGACCGCGTTCTCGACGAGCGGCTGCAGGGCCAGGAACGGCAGGACGACGTTGAGCACCTCGGGCGCGATCTGCAGTTTGATGTTGAGCCGGTTGCCGAAGCGGGCCTTCTCCAGCGCGATGTAGCGCTCGATGTTGGTGAGCTCGTCGGTCAGCGTCGTGTACTCGCCCGCGGTGCGGAACGAGTAGCGGGTGAAGTCGGCGAACTCGATGAGCAGCTCGCGGGCGCGCACGGGGTCGGTGCGGATGAAGGAGGCGATCGTCGTCAGCGCGTTGTAGACGAAGTGCGGCGAGATCTGGGCACGCAGGGCGCGGACCTCGGCGCGGGCCAGCCGCTGCCGGGACTCGTCGAGCTCGGCGAGCTCGAGCTGGCTCGACACGTAGCGCGCGACCTCGGCGGTGGCCCGCAGCAGGACCGGTCCCGCCGTCGACGTCGTCAGTGCCGCGAGCGTGCCGACGATCGAGCCGTCGGTCTCCAGCGGGACGACCACGATGCCGCGCACCTCGCAGCCGGGATGGTCGCACGAGATGGAGGTGTGCGAGGCGACCTGCTGGCGGCCGGTGGAGATGACCTGGTCGGCGAGGGTGACGACGTCGGGCTCGTGCTGGTCGGCGTCGCCGTCCCAGGCCAGCGTGGTGCCCTTGGCGTCGGTCATCGTGAGCGCGCAGGTGTCGAGCAGGACCCGCAGATAGGGCAGGGCGAAGTTTGCCGAGTTCGGCGAGAGACCCTCCCGCAGCGCGGGCGCGGCGAGCGCGACGGTGTGCAGCGTCGCGAAGGTGGCGCGCTCGAGCGGGGTGGCGAACGTGTTGCGCCGGGCCCGCCGCAGCTGCAGGAACAGCACGACCAGCAGGACGATGATCACGACACCGACGAGGACCAGCAGCGCTGTCGGTGAGCTCAGCAGCTCTCCCACGACGGCTCCCTCACCTCACCAGCCTGGACAGGCGCCGGTCGGCGAGCGGTTTGCCACCGGTCTGACAGCCGGGACAGTACTGGAACGATCTCTCGGCGAAGGACACCTCCCGGACGGTGTCCCCGCAGACGGGGCACGGCAGCCCGGTGCGGGCGTGCACGCGCAGCCCGGAGCGCTTCTCGCCCTTGAGCGCCGCGGCGCCCTGCCCGACGGACCGTTCGACGGCGTCGGTGAGGACGGACTGCACGGCCTCGTGCAGCGCGTCGAGCTGCTCGGGCTTGAGCCGGCCCGACACGGCGTAGGGCGACAGCCGCGCAGTGTGCAGGATCTCGTCGCTGTAGGCGTTGCCGATGCCGGCGATCGTCTTCTGGTCGACGATGAGCGTCTTGATCCGCTCGGTGTGCCCGGTGAGGAGCTCGGCAAGCTCGTCGCGGCTCAGGGCGAGCGCGTCCGGGCCGAGCCGCGCGACGCCCGGGATCTCCTGCGGGTCGCGCACCAGGTACACGGCGAGCCGCTTCTGGGTGCCTGCTTCGGTGAGGTCGAACCCGGGGCCGCCGACGGCGTCGAGATGCACGCGCAGCGCGAGCGGGCCGCGGCCCGGTTTCGGGGGTGTCGCGCTCGCGGTCTCGTGCCAGCGCATCCAGCCGGCGCGCGAGAGGTGGGTGATGAGGTCGAGCTCCTCGCCGGGCCGGTCGTGGAACTCGACCGACAGGAACTTGCCGTAGCGCGCCGCGCCGGTGACGACGCGTCCCGTGAGCACCGACACCGGCGGGTCGAACGTCTTGAGCACGCTCATGCCGGCGATGTCGACCCGCGCGACCGGGCGGTGGACAGCGTGGTCACGCAGGTGCTGGGCGAGGGCCTCGACCTCGGGGAGCTCGGGCATCAGTTCACCGGTTGCAACGGACTGTCGGAGTGGCCGGGCGTGGCGCGCGTACGGAGGCTGCGGACGACGACGCGCATCTCCTCCTTCGCGCGCGAGCGGCCGCGGACCATGCCGGACCAGTGCTCGGCAGGCAGGTCCGTGTCGTAGGCGCCCTCGGTCTCGGCGACGATCGTGTACGGCCGGCGCAGGTACCAGCGGAAGGGGAAGAACAGGATCGCGAAGGCGGCGATGAACCACAGGTAGAAGGGCACGGTCACCAGCGACGGCGACCAGAAGATCAGCACGACCCAGAACAGCAGCAGCGACGACAGGATCATGATCGCGGCGCCGCGGCCACCGTCGACGTCGTGCTCGAACTCGTCGCCGACCGCGGGCGTCGACCACTCGATGTTCATCCGCACCGACCAGCTGCGCCCGTCGGCCCCGGCGACCGTCTTCGATGCCATCGTCCCCGCCGTTCCGCCCGTCGTCCCTGCCACTCCCACTATCCCACGTCGGTCCACCCGGGGCCGATGATCGACGCGGGATAGTGGCCGGTCAGCGCGGTGCGGGATCGGCGCCGATCAGCGCAGGGACGAGTTGCCGCAGGCCGCGGGCACGCCGCTGCGGTCGGGCGCGCCGGGCGCGAGCACCTGGGTGACGACGAGCTGCGCGGGCAGGGCGCCGTCGTTGCGCATGACGTGGGGCTCGGCGTCGGGCACGAAGACGGCCTCACCCGCCCCGACGCGCGTCGGGGCGCACTCCTCCGCGGTCTGGACGGTGACCTCGCCGCTGTTGACGATCGTCGTCTCGAACCCGGGGTGGCGGTGCCAGCCGGTGGACTCCCCGGGCGCGAGCTCGACGGTGCGGACGGAGACGTCGGCCGGGCCGAGCGTCGAGAGCTGGATGCGGGCCGGCAGCGTGCCACGGCCGATGTCGGCGGTCCCGGTGGGAGGGGGCGGGGGCGGCAGGGCCTGCGCCGCGGGGACGGGGCCGGCCGCGGGCGGGGCCTGCGGGCCGTCGTGACCGAGCTGGCCGGGTTCGGCACAGCCGGCGAGAAGGAGTCCGGCCATGGCTGCGAGGAGGGCGATCGATCTCGCCGAGCGGCCGAAACTCGTCAACGCCAACCTCCCGGGGGCCTGTCACGTGCACGGTGAGGGTAGTGCCCGTCACCGTGGGTGCCCTGCACCGGGCTCGTGTGCGGCACCGTGACCAGGCGTGGCGCAGGTCTCAGGGATCTCCGGGACGAATGCCACCGAGTCGGGTGAAATCGACTTGCCGACCGGCAGGTAAGAGGAGCATGGTTGGGCCCAGCAACTTCTTGCGTGTTACAAGCAAAGTATTGGTAAAGATCGACGGAGGTGCGGCCGTGACGAGCGCAGCGATCTCCACGACCGGACCGACGGCGGACCTCGCCGACGGCCCGGCCGCGGGCGGGTCCGTCGTCGTTCCGATCCCCACGCCGGCCGGCGACCTCTCGGACGCCCTGGCCTGCGACCTCGCCGTCGCCGACGCCCTCGGCTACGAGCTGGCCCGGCTGTTCCGCCTGGTCCAGCGCACGAGCCGGGGCTCCGGACCGGCCGATCTCGACCGCGCCACCTTCCACGTCCTGATCCACCTCGCCTCCGCCGACGGCCCGCAACGCTCCGCCGACCTCGCCGAAGCTCTCTGCACCGACCCGTCGACCGTCAGCCGCAGGGTCGCGGCCCTGGTCAAGCAAGGACTCATCGAACGGCGCGCCGACCCCGACGACGGTCGCGCCAGCCTGCTCGCCGTCACCGACGACGGCCACTCCGCACTGGAGCAGAGCCGCAGGTACAAGGCCCGCCTCGTCGCCGAGGTCCTCGGCGCGTGGCCCATCGAGAAGCGGCAGGCGCTCGTCGCACTGCTCGCCGACTTCTGCACCGACTTCCAACAGCACGATATGTCGCCGGGCCCGGTCGCCCGCCGGCACTGAGGGGGAATCTGATGTCGACCGAGGCCGTCGCACCGCAGCAGAAGGCTGCGGGGGCGTCCGCGCCGCCGGAACGCAACTCCGGCGAGCTCAGCCACAAGCAGATCGTCACCATCCTGGTGGGTCTGGCGCTGGGCATGTTCCTCGCCGCGCTCGACCAGACCGTCGTGTCCACGGCCATCCGCACGATCGCCGACGACCTCGGCGGCCTCAGCCAGCAGGCCTGGGCGACGACGGCGTTCCTGATCACCGGCACCATCACCACACCGCTCTACGGCAAGCTGTCCGACCAGTTCGGCCGCAAGCCGCTGTTCCTCTTCGCGATCTCGATCTTCCTTCTCGGGTCGGTGCTGTGCACCTTCGCGACGTCGATGTACAGCCTCGCGGCGTTCCGCGCGGTGCAGGGCCTCGGCGCCGGTGGCCTGTTCACCCTCGCGCTGACGATCCTCGGCGACATCGTGCCGCCCCGTGAGCGCGCCCGGTACCAGGGCTACATCCTCGCGGTGTTCGGCACCTCGAGCGTCATCGGCCCGGTCATCGGCGGTGTGCTGTCGGGCCAGGCGACCATCGCCGGCATCGACGGCTGGCGCTGGATCTTCCTGGTCAACGTGCCGATCGGCGCCGTCGCGCTGTTCGTCGTGGCCAAGGTGCTCAACCTGCCGCACACCAAGAGCAGCCGGCGCATCGACTGGCCGGGCGCGATCGCCCTGGCCATCTTCCTGGTGCCGCTGCTGATCATCGCCGAGCAGGGCCGCGAGTGGGGCTGGGGCTCCACCAGCGCCATCGTCTGCTACATCATCGGCGCGGTCGGCTTCGCGCTCTTCATGCTCGCCGAGCGCATGTACGGCGAGGACGCACTGGTCCCGCTGCGCCTGTTCCGCAACGGCGTCTTCTCGATCACCGGCATCGCCGGCTTCGTCATCGGCATGGGCATGTTCGGCGGCATCGTGCTGCTGCCGCAGTTCCTGCAGATCGTGCACGGCGCGACCCCGACCGAGTCCGGCTTCCTGATGCTGCCGCTCGTCGCGGGCATCATGGTCGGTTCCATCCTCTCCGGCCAGATCACAGCCCGCACCGGCAAGTACAAGATCTTCCCGGTCATCGGCACCGCGCTCATGGTCGGCGCGCTGATGCTGATGCACTTCCGCGTCAACGTCGACATCCCGCTCTGGGAGCTCGACCTCTACATGGCGATGCTGGGCCTCGGGCTCGGTGGCTGCATGCAGACCCTGGTGCTCGCCGTGCAGAACGCCGTCCCCGCGCGGGACATGGGCGTCGCGACCGCGTCGTCGACGTTCTTCCGCCAGCTCGGCGGCACGCTCGGCGTCGCGGTGTTCCTGTCGATTCTCTTCTCGACGGTCACCGACAAGATCAGCGACGCCTTCAAGGTCGCGCAGACCGACCCGACGTTCCTCGCCGCGGTCGGCGACCCGGTCGTCCGGGACAACCCCGTCAACGCACCGTTCTTCGCCGCTCTCAACGGCGGCGCCGACACCTCCGGCGTGCTGAACGACTCGTCGTTCCTGCAGAAGATCGACCCGCGTCTGGCCAGGCCGTTCCTCGAGGGCTTCTCCAACTCGATGACGCTGACCTTCCTCATCGTCGGCTTCATCCTCGTGGTCGCGTTCGTGCTGGTCCTGTTCATCAAGGAGCTGCCGCTGCGCACCATGTCCGGCGCGCAGGCGCGGGCCATGGAGGAGGCCGCGGGTGAGGGCGCGTCCGTCGGGACCGTCGCCCCGACAGCGATCGAGGCCGACACCGTCGAGCCCGTCGCCGCAGGCGCCGGGCCCGCCGCGAACGGCCTCGCCGCGAACGGCAACGGGCACGCCGGCAACGGACACGGCGCCAACGGGGCCGCAGGCACCGTCGCGGCCGCCGTCGCTGCGGCCGCCAAGGGCAACGGCCAGGGCAGCAGGCACGCCCTGCGCTCCGACACCCCCACCGCCGTCCCGATGCCCGGTGACCCCGGGGTCACCGCCCCGATGGCGGCCGTCACCGACGGACCCGTCGACGGGCCCGCCATCGAGGGCACCGTCCGCCGCGCCGACGGTGCCGGGCTGCCCGGGGCGGTCGTCACCGTCACCGAGCCCACGGGCCGCCAGGCCGCGCGCACCACGTCCGACCAGATCGGCGAGTACCGGATCGGCGTCCCGAACGGGGGCACCTACCTGGTCGTCGCCGCGTCCGGCGCGTTCCAGCCGCACGCCGCGATGGTCGCGGTCGCCGACCGGGCCGTCCGCCACGACGTCACCCTCGCCGGTGCCGGCGGACTGCGCGGCACGATCCGGGTCACGGACGCGCAGGGCCAGACCCGCCCGGTCTCCGGTGTCGCGGTCACCCTGATCGACGTCCAGGGCAACGTCGCGGCCGCCACCATCGCCGACGAGCTCGGCCGCTACCTGCTCGCGGGCGTCCCCGACGGCCAGTACACGCTGACCGCCGCCGGGACCGGCTACCAGCCCGTCGCCACCAGCGTCGCGCTACCGGCCGGCGGGTCCGAGGTCGTGCACGACGTCGAGCTCCCCCGGCGCGCCCGGCTGCTCGGGACCGTCGTCGCCGGGAGCACCGGACGCGGCGTCCCCGAGGCTCTCGCGACGCTCATCGACCCGAGCGGCAACGTCGTCGGCTCCACCGTGACCGACGCCGACGGCACCTTCGCCTTCGACGATCTCGCCGAGGGCACCTACACGATCACCGCGAGCGGCTACGCGCCGACGGCGTCGGTCGTGCAGGTCACCGCGGGCGGCGCCAGCACCACCGAGATCGCGTTCGCGGCGCCCGTCGTCGCGGGCTCGGCTCCCGTCGCTCCGCAGGTCCACGGGTCACAGGTCGACGAGGTGCCCAGGCCCACCTCGCTCGGAGCTCCGCCGCCCGACCTGCCCGCGGTGCCGGAGGAGCCCGGATCGCCGACCGGCGGGCGTCTGCGGTGACGGCGGCCATCACCGGCACGCTCACCACACCCGACGGCTGGCCCGTCGGCGGCGGGATGCTCACCGTCGTCGACGGGGCCGGGGTCCAGTGCGGGCGCGCCGCGGCCAGGGAGGACGGCGGGTTCGTCCTCGACGGCCTCGACACCGGCACCTACACCGTGATCATCGCGGCACCGGGCCACGAGCCCGCCGCCCGGACCGTGACGCTCACCGGTGCCGCCCCGGCGGCGCTGGGCGTCGTCGAGCTGCCTCGCGTCGGTGGGCGGGTCCTGCCCGCCCCCGGCACCTGGCAGATCGACCCGGTGCACTCCAGCATCCGCGCGACAGCCATGCACCTGGGCCTCACCCCGGTGCACGGGCGGCTGCGCCGCTTCGACGGCCGCATCCAGGTCGCCGACCCGCTGGAGAACAGCTCTGTCGAGGTCGTCATCGACTCCCACGGCGTGGACTCCGACGACGACACCCGCGACACGCACCTGCGCAGCGCGGACTTCCTCGACGTCGACACCCACCCGGAGATCCACTTCAAGAGCGACGGCCTCACCAGGCGCGACGCCATCCACTGGCGGGTCGACGGCGTCCTGACGCTCAAGGGCGTCAGCGCCGCCGTCCCGCTCGACGTCACGTACCGCGGCAGTGGCCCCGACCTGTGGGGCGGCATCCGCGCCGGGTTCTCGGCGACGACGGAGATCTCGCGCGACGACTTCGCGATCAGTTGGAACCAGTCAGTCCTGGCCGGCGTGCTGGCCGTGGGCCGGACGCTCCGGATCGACATCGACATCCAGGCGTTCCGCACCTGACGTCCTGAACGAACGGCACGGTGGCGCAACTGGGCTGGATTGCGCGACTGTGCCGTTCGTCGTCCAGAGGTCGAGGGCCGGGGGCAGGACACCCTCCAGGGCGAGCAGCCACTCCTTGGCCGGCAGTCCCCCACCGAACCCGCCCAACGTCAGCTTCCCGCCGCCCGCCGACGCCAGCACCCGATGGCACGGCACCACGACCGGCACCGGGTTCGAGCCCATGATCGAGCCGACGCCACGCGCCGCGCTCCAGCTCTCCGCGAACGCTCCGGACATCTCCGCCAGCTCGCCGTAGCCGACCACCCGCCCGTACGGCACCTTCTCGAACAAGGTCTGCAGCACGGTGAGCCGCGACCCCCGGATGCCCCGCCAGTCGATCCGCAGGTCGAACACCCGGCGCCGGCCGGCGAGGTACTCCGAGAGCTGCGACGCCGCATCGTGGGTACGGGCCTCGTCGACGACGAGGTCCTCCCCCAACGTCCGCGCCAGCGCGTCGAGAGTCCCGTGGTCATGGCCCCAGCCGACATGGGCGAGCGCGCCGTCGGTGGCGACGGCGCACGTGAGGGCCTGGATCGGGGCCGGCGCCGGCACGGTGGTCCACGCGAGCGTCATCGGGGTCGTCACCCTCCCGGGGAATGCACCTGTCCGACGTCGTGACCCGTTCGGCCCAGCGTCGTTGATCCGTTCGTTGCTCCCCAGCGACGGCGGCCCGGGCGGCGGTCCCCGCCCGGGCCCCGGTGAAGCCGGGAGCCGGTGGTCAGTCGCCGGCCACCCCGGTGCCGACCTGGCAGGACACCCCGGTCCCACCGATCCCGCAGTAGCCGTTCGGCACCTTCGCCAGATACTGCTGGTGGTAGTCCTCGGCCCAGTAGAACGTCCCGAGCGGCGCGATCTCCGTGGTCACCGGCCCGTGACGGGCCTGCCGCAGCGCATCGCCGTAAGCGGCCGCCGACGACTCCGCCAGTGCCCGCTGCTCGTCGTCGGTCCAGTAGACCGCCGACCGGTACTGGGTGCCGCGGTCGTTGCCCTGCCGCATGCCCTGCGTCGGGTCGTGGCCCTCCCAGAACACCTTGAGCAACGACTCGTAGCCGACGTCGGCGGGATCGAACACGACCAGCACCGCCTCGGTGTGCCCCGTCAGCCCGGAGCACACCTCCTCGTACGTCGGGTTCTCGGTGAAGCCGCCCGCGTAGCCGACCGCCGTCGACCACACTCCCGGCGTCTGCCAGAAGACCCGCTCGGCGCCCCAGAAACACCCCATGCCGACGACGGCGGTGTGCAACCGTTCGGGGAAGGGCGGGCGGATGCGGTGGCCGTTCACGAAGTGGTCCTCGGGCACCGCCAACGGCATCGACCGGCCCGGGAGCGCCTCCTCCGCGGTGACCATCCGCGCCTTGTCCCGACCGAAGAGCCCCATCGCCCCAGGCTACGCCCGCTGTCCGGGGCCGCATCAGCGTTCCGGCCACAGCACACCGGCCACCGTGTGCGGTCCGCACGGGAGGGGTCCGAGCGCCGGCGCCGGCCACGCGGCGGTGGTGGTCGCCGCGCGGGTTCGTCGATCGCCACGCACGCGGACCGTCCGGTGTCCGGTCGGGGCGAGCGCCGTCGGCAGGAACCGCGCGCCGCCCGGCCCTCCTCGCTCGCACCCCGTCCAGTGGCACCGCACCCCCGGCGAGGGGCGCGACGCCGCAGGAGACGGGGCAGCTCAGCGGCGGCCCACGCCGATCCAGGAGAACCCGGCGCGGCGCAGGACGTCGGGGTCGAGCAGGTTGCGGGTGTCGACGACGACCCGGCGCCCGACCACGCCGCCGAGGGCGGTCCAGTCGAGCTGGCGGAACTCGGGCCACTCGGTGAGGACGACCAGGGCGTCGGCGTCCTTGGCGGCGCGCATCGGGTCGTCGACGACCGTCACCGCGTCGGTGACGCCCGGGACAGCGGCGAGGCAGCCGGGGTCGTAGGCGGTGAGCTCGGCGCCCTCGGCGGCGAGGAGCTCGGCGACGGCGAGGGCGGGTGAGTCGCGGAGGTCGTCGGTGCCGGCCTTGAAGGTCAGCCCCAGCATCCCGATGCGCGCCCCGGCCAGCGGTCCGACGGCCCCGCGAACCTTGTCGACCATCAGGTCGCGCTGCCGCGTGTTCGTCGAGATACCCGCGCTGACCAGCGGGAACTCCAGCCCGGCGGCAGCGGCGACCTGGACGAGGGCGCTGGTGTCCTTGGGCAGGCAGGAACCTCCCCAGCCGGGCCCGGGCGACAGGAACGCGGCACCGATGCGGCGGTCGTGGCCCATCCCCTCGGTGACGTCGGCGACGTCGGCGCCGAGGACGTCGCAGAGCTCGGCGAGGGCGTTGACGTAGGAGAGCTTGATGGCCAGGAACGCGTTGGCCGCGTACTTCACCATCTCGGCGCTGGCGGCGTCGGTGAGCACGGTCGGGGCGCCGAGCCGGGAGTAGAGGGCGGCGACGCGTTCGGCGGCGTCCTGCTGGTCGCTGCCGACGACGATGCGGTCGGGGTTGAGGAAGTCGTCCACGGCGGTGCCCTCGCGGAGGAACTCCGGGTTGCTGACGACCGCGACGTCGCGACGGCGCAGCAGGGCGCGGGTGCGGCCGGCGGTGCCGACGGGGACGGTCGACTTGGTGACGACGACACAGCCGGCCGGCAGCAGGTGCCGCACCTCGGCGGCGACGGCTTCGACGGCGGCGAGGTCGGCGGCTCCCCCTTCGCCCATCGGGGTGGGGACGCAGAGGAAGAGCACTTCGACGGGTGCGTCGCCGCGGCGGGCGACGGCTCCTGCGGCGCCGACGCAGAACTGGAGGCGGCCGGCGGCGGTGCCTTCGGTGACGAGCTCGGCGAGGCGGGGTTCGAGGATGCCGATCTCCCCGGCCTGAAGGCGTTCGACCTTGGCGACGTCGATGTCGGCGCAGACGACGCGGTGGCCGAGGTGGGCGAGGCAGGCGGCGGTGGTGAGACCGACGTACCCGGCCCCGACGACGGCGATGCGGCGAGCGAACACGGCGAGCTCCTCGCGGTGGGGAGCGGGCCACCCGGTCGATGACCCCTGACCGCCCGATCGTCGGCGCGGGTGGCGGCCGCGAGGTGAACGGTGGCCGGGCGCGTCGGCGGCGGTCGTGTGAACCCGCGGTGCGCGCCCCGCGCGCTAGAGCTCGGAGGCCAGCGGCACCTGTTCGATCGCGGGTGAGGTCATCCACTCGCGCAGCGCCCGGGTGGCACCCACGTCGTCCTCGTTGTACTCCAGCAACCTGATGCGCTGCAACGGGTCCGGAGTGCCGCCGTCGAGGGCGACGGCGTCGCGGTACCAGCGCATGGAGTTCTCCCCGCCGGCCTCGGCGTCGCGCCAGGCGAACCCGGCGGCGGGAGCGATCCGCTTGAGCCCCTTGCCGTGGGCGCACAGGAACCACTCGTTGACGACGGCGAACAGGTCGACCCAGGAGTCGGCGTCGATGAACTCCTGCACCTGCGCGATCGGCGGGATGCCGGGCTCGCCGGCGAAACGTTCCGCGGAGCCGAGGAGCCAGCGGTTCTCGGCCTGCTCGTTGTAGCAGTAGGCGGCGAAGGTGCGGCCGCTCGCGAGGGCTGCGTCGCGGACGCCGGTGATCCACGTCCAGAACTCGGCGAAGGAGCGGGCCTCGTCGTCGGTGGGGACGGGCTCCCAGGTGGCGAAGGCGCGGTAGCCGGGGGGCTCGTCGCCGTCGCGGCGGCCGCCGGGGAAGGAGAGCAGCGCGCCCCACATGTAGGCGCCGGCCTCGCCGAAGCTCTCCATGTCGACGTCGACCTCCACGTCGGCGCGGGTGACGGGCACGGCGGGCACCCGGCGCACGACGGACAGTCCGCGCAGCCAGGCGCGGGCGAGCGCGATCGCGTCGGCGAAGGCCATGCCCGGCAACGGGACCGGCGGCTCGCGGGTGGGGTCCATGGCCGCGAGCTGGGAGACGGTGACGACGTTGGCGCTGCGCAGCGCGACGGCGGACTCGCCGCGCACGACGAGGCTGACGTCCTGCCCGTCGGCGAGCTCGGCCTCACAGGTGGGCCACCACGGGCAGCGACGGCACTCGGTGACACGGGAGGGCAACGCCAGTGCGGGGCCGCCGGTGGCGGCGGCGACGGCGACGCTGACCCGGTCGGCGAACCGGGCGTCGTACTCGGCCATGGTGCTGCGCCCGCCGGGCCAGTGCTCGGTGGTGAGGTCGTGCCAGACCACGACGTCGCCGTCCATGCCCACGACGCCGCCGGTCGCGGCGGCGGCCACGTCGGCGGACGGGGCCCACCCCGCAGCGCCGAGCATGCGGGTGAGGTGGGCCAGGCGCAGCAGGTCGCGCGGCTGGGACCGGACCTTGCGGGTGGGGTCGGGCGCCGCACGGCCGGGAAACGGTTCGAGCAGCGGTGACGTCTGCGCGCCCTGTCCAGGATCGGTGATGCGGTGGCGGACGACGAGAACCGGCACGTAGCCGCCGCCCGGCACCCGGACGAGCAGCTCGGCGCCGCCGCGGCGGCCGCCCGCGCGGTCGCGCGGCAGCTGCGCGTTCCAGATCAGCCCGGCGCCCGCGGCGACGGCGACGGCGGTGGCCTCGGCGCGCTCACGGGCCGGCGCGTCACCGGGGACGCTCGCCCACAGGCCGCGGTGCGCGTCGGCGAGCAGCTCGCCGACGCGGTCGCGGTACTCGCGGGCGTCGGCCCGGCGCTGCTCGAGAGACGGATCGGGCAGGGCGCGGGGCGCGTCGGCCACCGCGGGATCGTGGTCGAGGTGGACGCGGCGGCGGCACCGTGTGGTGACCGCGGCGTCGAGCGAGACACCGGTGACGGCCGCGGCGCCGGTGCCGGGGAACGGCGAACCCGTCGCCGTGTCCCGCACCGTGTCCGTCGGGGTCTCGTTCACCGTCACACGCCCGAGGGTAGAGACCGCCACCGACAGCCTCTGCGCCTGCCACCGGCGCGTCCGGGCTCTAAGGTGGCCGGGACCGAGCGCGGTCCCGGTCGGCGGGACGCCCGGCGCATGAGGAGGACGGCATGGCACTGCTCGGACGGCGCGGGAGCGGTTCGGCCCGCAAGCAGGCCGGGAAGCAGGCCAAAGCCGCCCGCAAGGCTGCGAAGGCCGAGAAGAAGGCGACGAAGGAGGCGGCCGATCTGGTCGCTTCGGTGGAGAAGACGCGGGCCAGGGCCGCGAAGAAGGTCGCGGGCGCCGACATCAGGACGGCGAAGGCACTCGCGTCGGCGGACAAGAAGACGGCGAAGGCCGCGAAGAAGACGGGCCGCCGCGTGGGGTCGGCCGAGGACACCGCGGTCAACGCCGTCGCGAGTGCGACCGCGACGACCCCGGCGAAGATCACCCGTGCGGTCGCCGTCGGCAAGGTGCTGGTGCCGCTGCTCGCCCCGTACGCGCTGGCCGCCGCCGGCACCGCCCGTGCCGCGTGGGACGACCGGCGCGCCCGCCGGCTCGGCGTCGCGGCCGACGAGCTCGGCGCCTACACCGGACGTGGCGGCGCACTGCACGCCCGGATCTCCCGGATCGCGGAGGCGCTGCCGGAGCTGGCCGCGGAGGGTGACGCGCAGACCACGGAGGCGGGCCAGCGGTTCGCCGCGGACACCGGACCCCGGTTGGCCGACCTGTCGGTCGCGGTGCGGGCCGCCGAGCGGATGCCGACGGCGCGGCGGCGCACCGCGTTCCGCGCGGTCGCGGGCGAGCTCGACCGTCTGGAGAACGAGCTGCTCGGTCACCTCGGGGTGCGCGTCCCGGGCTGACCGCCACGTGGCGGGCCCCACGGTCCGTGCGGGACCGTCGGGGTCACCGGCTACCGTCTCCGACCATGAGGCGCGGCCCCGGGACCCGTGCCGCGGTCGCGCACGCCCCGCGTGCCGGCCGTGGCCGTGTCTCCGCGCGCCGTCGTCCGGTCACGTCGTTGCGCGGCGCCCGCGGAGTGACGGTCGCGTCGGCGGGGGCGTTGATCACCGCTGTGGGACACGTCGCCGGTGGCGGTGCGCTGCCCGACCTGAGCCTGCTGCTCGTCCTGTTCCCGCTGCTCTCGGCCCTGGTCGCCACGCTGGCCGACGCGTGCCGCAGCGTCGCCGGGGTCCTCGCGGTGCTCGCCTCGGGCCAGCTCGCGATGCACGCGGTGCTCGACGTCATCGGGCACACGCACGTCGCGGCAGCCGCCGGCACGGTGGGCGGCGTGTCGATGTTCGCCATGCACGCCGTCGCGACGGTCGTGATGGGTCTGCTCATCCGCGACGCCGACCAGGTGCTCTGCCTGCTGTTCTCGGCGCTGGCGCGGGTCCTCCCCCGCCGGCTGTCGGTCCCTCCTGCCGACCGTCCGCTCGCCACGCTCGCCGTGGCGTGCCAGGCGCTCGCGGGCGCGACTGCGCGGGCCGCGATCGGACCGCGTACTCCTCGGGGGCCTCCGAACCGGGTGTGAACCGACCTTCACCCCATTCGTGCCGCCGCCCCGAGGGCGGCGGTCCCCAGTCAACGGAGCTCCCATGTTCGGATCCCTGCGCCGCTCCGCCCTGCGCGGCGGCGTCGTGGCCACGATCGTCGCCGGTGTGGCGATCGCTGCCGCCTCCCCGGCCCTGGCCCACGTCACGGCCCAGCCGGGTACCGCCCAGCAGGGCGGTTACACCGTCATCAACTTCCGGGTGCCCAACGAGTCCGACACCGCGGGCACGACCAAGATCGAGGTGACCTTCCCGGTCGACCACCCCGTCACCTCGGCGCGCACCACGCCGCAGCCCGGCTGGACGGCGACCGTCACCAAGGGCGTGCTGCCCAAGCCCATCGAGCGCGACGGCACCCAGATCACCCAGGCCGTCACCACGGTGACATGGACGGCCCAGCCCGGCACCCGGATCGGCCCGGGCCAGTACGTCGACTTCCCGCTGTCGGTCGGCCCGCTCCCCGAGGACACGACAAGCCTCGTGTTCCCGACGGCGCAGACCTACGACGACGGCAAGATCGTCAACTGGAACGAGACCGAGCAGCCGGGCGCCGCTGAGCCGGAGCACCCGGCCCCGACCGTCACGCTGACCGCGGCCACCGGCGGCGGGCACGGCGGCGGCCACGACGCGGCGGCGGCGACCAGCGGCGACACCGGCTCGGCCGGCACGACCGACACCACGGCGCGCTGGCTGGGCGGCATCGGCCTGCTGCTCGGCGCGCTGGGCCTCGGCCTCGGCGCCGGTGCGGCGCTGCGCAGCCGTCGCCCCTCGGGTGGTTCCGGCGCCCCGTCGAAGGATGAGGAGAAGGTGACCACGCCGTGAGTCGGGTGACCCGGCTCGCGGGACGGGTGGTGGCCGTCCTGGTCGCCGCCGGTCTCGCACTCTTCCTCGGGGCCGGCCCGGCGCTCGCGCACGCGCAGCTGGAGGGGAGCGACCCGCCCGACGGCGCGTCGCTCGCGACCGGGCCGAGCTCGGTCACGATCCGCTTCAGCGACACGATGCAGACGGGCTTCAACACCGTCACCGTCATCGGCCCGGACCGGCTCGCCTACCAGGACGGCGACGCCGTCGCGGCGAACGACTCGGTCACTGTGAAGGTGAAGCCGCTCGGCCCGGCCGGGAAGTACGACATCGGCTACCGCGTCGTGTCCGACGACGGCCACCCCGTCTCGGGCGTCCTGTCGTTCACGCTGACGCAGGCGGGGACGGGGACCGGGGTGCCGGTCAACGGGTCCCCACAGGCGTCGGGCGCGGCACCGGGTTCGACCGCCGACGCCGCTGCCGACAGCGGTTCCGGCGGCTCCCCGGTGTGGCCGTGGATCGTCGGTGCGGTCGTGCTCGTCGGCGGGGGCGTCGCCCTCGCGCTGCGGCTGGGCAAGAGCTGACCCCGGGCGGGAACGGATGACGAAGGCGGCGGCGCGACCCGGCACCACGTCCCGGCTGCTGCCGGTGCTGTGGGCCGGGCTCGCGGTCGCCGCCGCCGTCGTCGCGGCGGTGCTGGCCGATGCGTTGAGCAGTTCGACGTTCTCGGCCCGCGTCGCGACGGCGGTGACCCGGTCCGGCATGGACGTCGCCGGGATCGCCTGCGTCGGTCTCGGCCTGGTGGCGGCGCTGATCCGCACGCCGGGGGTGTCCGACCGTGACATCCGGACGCTGGACCGCAGGCTCGACCGCGCGATCGTCGGCGTGGGCGGTGCGTGGCTGGTGGTCGTGTTGTGCGACGTCGTGTTCCGCGCCGCCGACGCGTACGGCCGCCCGGTCACCGCGGTCGGCGGGGGCGAGCTGGTGCGGTGGGCGACGTCGCTGGCGTCTGGTCGCGGCCTGGTGCTCACGGCGGCGTGCGTGCTCGTCGTCGTCGGGTGTGCGACGGCACGGCTGGTCCGTGAGGGCGCCGTCCCGCCGCGCGCGGCGCTGGTCGCGGCGCTGCTGGGGTTGCTGACGCCGGCGGTGACGGGGCACGCGGGGACGTCGTCGGACCACGAGCTCGCGGTGATCATGTCGGCGTTGCACGTGGCCGCCGCCTCGGCGTGGGTCGGCGGGCTGGCGGCGACGGTGCTGTTCCTCGGCGGGCGCCGCGCGCTGCTCGACCCGGTGCTGCCGCGGTTCTCCCGGCTGGCGACGTTCTGCATCGTCGGGGTCGGGATCACCGGTGTGCTCAACGCACTGCTGCGGTTGCCGTCGGTCGGCGCCCTGCTGACCAGCGGCTACGGCTGGCTGGTCATCACCAAGGTGGTGCTGTTGGCCGGGATCGCGGTGCTGGGCAACGCGGCGCGCCGGCGGCTGGCCACCGGCCGGTTCCCGGTACTGCGCTGGGCGGCGGTCGAGGTGACGCTGATGGCGCTGGCGATCGGCGTCGCTGCCGCCCTGACGCAGACTGCCTGACCGCGGTCCTCAGGCGCCCGCGCGGTAGGTCTCCAGGAGCCGCAGCCAGACCTCGCTGACCGTCGGGAACGAGGGAACGGCGTGCCAGAGCCGCGCGAGCGGCACCTCGCCGACGACGGCGATCGTCGCGGCGTGCACCATCTCGGCGACGTCCTGGCCGACGAAGGTGACGCCGAGGAGCACCTCGCGCTCGGTGTCGACGACCATCGTCGCGCTGCCGGTGTAGCCGTCGGCCTGCAGTGACGACCCGGCGACGGCGATGTCGATCTCGACGACCCGCACGGGCCGCCCGGCGTCACGGGCCCGGTCGGCGGTGAGCCCGACGGAGGCGACCTCGGGGTCGGTGAACACGACCTGCGGGACCGCGGCGTGGTCGGCGGTGGCGGAGTGCTCGCCCCACGGCCCGGTGTCGAGGGGGCGCCCGGCGGCGCGGGCGGCGATCGCGGCACCGACGATCCGCGCGGCGTACTTGCCCATGTGCGTGAGCGGTGCCCGGCCGGTGACGTCACCGGCGGCGTGGAGCCAGTCCCCGAGGGCGAGTCCCGAGTCGTCGACGGCAAGGGGCGCACCGGGTTCGAGGCCGACGGTGTCGAGACCGACGTCGTCGGTGTTCGGGCGGCGTCCGGTGGCGACCAGCAGCTCGTCGACCTCGATGCGCTCGTCGCCGAGGTGCAGGACGATCGAGTCGCCCGGACCGGGCGAGACGGCGTCGAGGCCCTGGTCGAGGCGGACGTCGATGCCCTCGTCGCGCATCGCGGCGGCGACCCGCTCCCCCGCGACGGGCTCGGCCGACGGCAGCAGGCGCGACCCGTGGTTGACGAGCGTGACGCGGGAGCCGAGCCGGGAGAACGCCTGCGCGAGCTCGCAGCCGACGACACCGCCGCCCAGCACCCCGAACCGCGCAGGCACCGACGACGCGGTGGTGGCTTCCCGGGATCCCCAGGTGCGCACCGAGTCCAGCCCCTCGACGAGCGGCCGGACGGGGACGCTGCCGGTGGCGACGACGACGGCGTGCCGAGCCCGCAGGACCCGGTCGCCGACGCGGACGGTGCGCTCCCCGTCGAGCCGGCCCACCCCGCGGACGACGGTGATCCCGGCGCCCTCCGCCCACTCGGCCTGGCTGTCGTCGTGGAGGTCGTGCACGAACGAGTCCCGGCGCGCGAGGACGGCCGCCGGGTCGAGCGAGGCCTCGATCCCGGGCAGTCGGCGTGCGGCGGCGACGACGTGTCCGTTGCGCAGCAGGGCCTTCGACGGGATGCACGCCCAGTAGGAGCATTCGCCGCCGATGAGCTCGGACTCCACGAGGGCGGCGGTGAGCCCGTTGCGGACGGCGTAGTCGGCGGCGTTCTCGCCGGTCGGCCCGGCCCCGATGACGACGACGTCGAACTCGTCGTCCGCGGCGGCGGACGGTACGGCGGTCATCGGGCGGCCGAGGCCACGGCGTCGGTGACGGGGGTGTCCCCGCCGACGGCGTCGAGGACGAGGCCCGCGGTGGCCGGGGTGTCGAGCAGGGCGACGAGGACGGCGGCGGTGTCGTCGCGGGTGATCTCGGCGTAGCCGATGTCGGGCGGGCCGAGCCGTACCAGGCCGGTGCCGGTGTCGTCGGTGAGCCGGCCGGGTCGCAGGAACGTCCAGTCGAGGTCGGTGGCGCGGACGGCGTCCTCGGCGGCCTTCTTGGCGCGCACGTAGGCGGCCCACTGCTCGCCGCGCTCGGCGTCGGGCTCGCTGTCGATCCCGATGGCGGACACCAGCAGGTAGCGGCGGACACCGGCGCGGGCGGCGGCGTCGGCCAGCAGCTGGGCGGCGGCGCGATCGACGGTGTCCTTTCGGGCGACGCCGCTGCCCGGCCCGGCACCGGCGGCGAAGACCACGGCGTCGGCGCCCGACAGGGTCTCGGCGAGCGCGTCGACGCCCGCGTCCTCCAGGTCGAGCACGACGGCCGACGCGCCCGCCGCACCCACGTCGTCGACGTGCGCGGGGTTGCGCACCAGGCCGACGACCTCGTCACCGCGTGCGGCCAGCAACGTCGCCAGCCGCAGCGCGATCTGTCCATGTCCTCCGGCGATCACGATGCGCACGCCGCGAAGACTAGGGGCGTCCGACGGATCACCGCCCGATGGACGGTGATCCGGGTGGTTCGCGGCGGCCGGTACTCCCGCCGGGCGGATCGGGGTCGGGCGCCGACGCCGCGGTGAGCGGTCCGTCGTACCCGGTCATTCCTCGGCGGGCCGGTCCGCGCGGACCGGTTTGAGTGTCCACACGACCGTGACGGTGGCGCAGTCGGTCCCGGCGGCGTCGCGAACCGTGACGTCGACGGTGAACTCCGGCCGGGTGCCGGCGTCGAGCTCGGCGAGGACGTCGGACGCGGGGCGGGCGAGGACGGCCTCGGCGGTGAGTGGACCGCGGGCGAGCGCCCGGTAGCGCACCGACGAGCTCACGACCAACGGCACCGCACGCGCGGCGGTGGCACCGAACGCGGCCAGGCCGACGGCACCGGACGCGGTCTCGGCGAGGCCGAAGATCATGGCGGCGTGCGGGCCGCCGACGTGGTTGTGCAGGTCGGGCCGGTCCGGAAGGCTGCACACCGCGCGGGTGGCGTCGACCCGGTCGAACTCGACACCGCTGCTGCGCACCCAGGGGACACCGGAGGTCATTGCGCCTGCCACCCAGTCGAAGTCGCTCACACGGCCGCATGTTACTCACGGGTACGACTGATAGGTTCCGCACGTCGAAACGGACATACGGGATAGAGGCGGGTCATGACCACGACGGCGTCCACCGCTCCCAGCGTCGCCCGGTTGTTCCACGACCGGGTGTTCGCCTCCGCCGACCGCGAGGCCTTCCGCGTGCCGGAGCCCGACGGCACCTGGCGGTCGATCACCTGGGGCGCCACCGGGGAGCGGGTCGGCCAGCTGGCGGCAGGTCTCGTCGCACTCGGGATCGAGGCCGGCGACCGCGTGGCCGTCATGTGCTCCACCCGCTACGACTGGATCACCGTCGACCTCGCGACCATGTGTGCCGGCGCCGCGACCACCACCGTCTACCCCTCGACCGCTGCGCCCGACGTCGCCTTCATCCTGGCCGACTCCGGCAGCCGCGTCGTCTTCGCCGAGGACGCCGACCAGGTCGAGAAGCTGCGCGCGCACCGCGACGAGCTGCCCGACGTCGGCGCGGTCGTCCTCATCGACGGCAGGGCCGCCGACCTGCCCGGCAACGACGACCGCTGGGTCGTCGGCATCGAGGACGTCGCCGCGCAGGGGCGGGCGCTCGCCGAGACCTCCCCCGACGCCGTCGCCAACCGCATCGACGCCATCGGCCCCGACGACCTCGCCACCCTGATCTACACCTCGGGCACCACCGGCCGCCCCAAGGGCGTGCGACTGCCCCAGAAGGCCTGGACCTACCAGGGCGACGCCCTCACCAAGCTCGACCTCGTCCGCCCCGACGACCTGCAGTACCTCTGGCTGCCGCTGGCCCACTCGTTCGGCAAGGTGCTGCTCTCGGCGCAGCTGGCCATCGGGTTCGCCAGCGCCGTCGACGGGCGGGTCGACAGGATCGTCGACAACATGGGAGTCGTGCGGCCGACGATGATGGCCGCCGCACCGCGCATCTTCGAGAAGGCCCACGCCCGCATCGTCACCACGATCGCCGCCGAGGGCGGTCCCAGGGCCAAGCTGTTCGACTGGGCGATCTCGGTGGGGCGCAAGGTCAGTGACCTCCAGCTCGCCGGCCGGGGCGTGCCGCCGCTGCTCGCCGCACGACACCGGGTGGCCGACAAGCTCGTCCTGTCCAAGATCCGGGACCGCTTCGGGGGCCGCATCCGCTTCTTCGTCTCCGGGTCGGCGGCGCTCGCACCGGATCTGGCGCACTGGTTCCACGCCGCCGGAGTGATCATCCTCGAGGGCTACGGCATGACCGAGAACGCCGCGGGCGGATCGGTCAACGAGCTGTCCCGCTACCGGATCGGGACCGTCGGCAGGCCGTTGCCCGGCACCGAGATCAAGATCGGTGAGGACGGCGAGGTCCTGCTCCGCAGCCCCAGCGTCATGACCGGATATCACAACCTGCCCGACCAGACCGCCGAAGCGCTCGACGACGACGGCTTCCTGCACACCGGCGACATCGGCGAGCTCGACGACGACGGCTACCTGCGCATCACCGACCGCAAGAAGGACCTCTTCAAGACCTCCGGCGGCAAGTACGTCGCACCCCAGCCCATCGAGGGCCAGGTGCTCGCGGTGTGCCCGTACGTCAGCCAGGTCGTCGTGCACGGCGAGGGCCGCAACTACTGCACCGCGCTGCTCACCCTCGACGCCGACGCGCTGCGCGGCTGGGCCGACAACAACGGCCTCGCCGGCCGCGACCACGCCGCGCTCGTCGCGAGCCCGGAGGTCCACGCGATGGTGCAGGGCTACGTCGACACCCTCAACGCCCGGCTGAACCGCTGGGAGACGATCAAGAAGTTCACGATCCTCGACCGCGAGCTCTCCCTCGAGGAGGGTGAGCTGACGCCGAGCATGAAGATCCGGCGCAAGGACGTCGAGAAGCGCCACCGCGCCGCCCTCGACGCCCTCTACGCGGGCTGACCCGCGGCCCGCGATCACGCCTCACCCACCGGACGGGGTGATCGTCCGGCGGCGCGGGTCGCGTGCCGTCCCGCGTCCTCGCGCGCGCTCCACCCCTCACGACCTGCGGAGTTCCGCTTTCGCGTACCCGACGGCTGTCGCAACCGTCTCATGTCCGTTCAGTCCGTTTTCTCGCTCCGTGGAAACCGACCCCTTGTGACCTCACGCACGCCGCAATGGAATCGGAGGCCGAACCCCGAGACCAAGGGAGGTACGGGTGTGAAGGCCGTCCGGGTGCACGAGTATCACTCCGACCCGAAGATCGACGACATCCCCGAGCCCACGCTGCAGGGCCCCCTCGACGTCATCGTCAAGATCGGTGGCGCCGGCGTCTGCCGCACCGACCTGCACATCATCAACGGCGACTGGGCCGAGGCCCAGAACCCGGAACTGCCCTACGTGATCGGGCACGAGAACGCCGGATGGATCGAGGCGATCGGCGACGGAGTCACCAACGTCGCTGTCGGTGACACCGTCATCCTGCATCCGCAGCCGTCCTGCGGCCTCTGCCTCGCCTGCCGGCGCGGCCGCGACATGCAGTGCGAGAACGCGTTCTTCCCCGGCCTGTCGAACCACGACGGGGGCATGGCCGAGTACCTGCGCACCACCGCTCGCGCCTGCATCAAGCTCGACCCGAGCACCAACCCCGCCGACGTCGCCGCACTGGCCGACGCCGGTATCACCGCCTACCACGCGGTGCGCAAGGCCGTTCCGGACCTCTTCCCCGGCACCACCGCGGTGGTACAGGGCGCAGGCGGCCTCGGTCACATCGCGATCCAGGCGCTGGCGGCGATCACCGGCACGCGGATCGTCGTCGTCGACAAGAACCCCGATGCGCTCGCCCTGGCGAAGCAGATCGGTGCCGACGAGACCGTCCTCGCGGACGGCACGCACATCGACGCCGTCAAGGACCTGACCAACGGCCTCGGCGGCAACGTGGTGTTCGACTTCGTCGCCGAACAGGGCGCCGAGCTCGACGCCTGGCAGATGACCGCCCCCGCCGGGTCGCAGTACGTCCTCGGCTACGGCGGCACCTTCACCGCCCCGACGCTCGACTTCGTCGGCGGCGAGAAGAACGTCATCGGCAACATCGTCGGCACCTACGCCGACCTGAGCGAGCTGATGGTCCTGGCCCAGGCCGGGAAGGTCACGCTCCACACCAAGCAGTACCCCCTCGATGCAGCGCTCGACGCGCTGCACGACCTCGACGCCGGCCGGGTCCGCGGCCGGGCGATCCTCGTCCCGTGAGCTTCTGAACAGCGGTTACCAGCACTGACGCTGAGAGAAAAGGACACCACCACATGTACGAGAAGGATGGCGAGAAGTACTTCATCGTCGACTCCCACAGCCACTTCTGGGATGCGTCGAAGGAGAACTGGGTCGAGGGCGCCGAGCAGTACGCCAAGGGCTGGATCGACTGTTTCTACGGCTACCACCAGCTCGGCCCGCCCGAGACCCACTGGGACTGGGAGCACTACCTCAAGCCCTCCGCGGAGGACTTCGAGCGCGACATGTTCGTCGAGGGTCACGTCGACTACGCGATCTTCCAGTCGACCTACCTGCGCGAGTGGTACAAGGACGGTTTCAACACCGCGGCCCAGAACGCGGCGCTCCTCGAGAAGTGGGGCGAGAAGCTGATCGTCAACGGGCGTTTCGACCCCCGTGACGGCCAGAAGGGCCTCGACGAGTTCGACGCCGACATGGCGAAGTACAACCACAAGGGCATCAAGCTCTACACCGCGGAGTGGAACGGCGACTCCCGCGGCTACAAGCTGACCGACCCCGAGTGCTACAAGTTCCTGCAGCACGCGCAGGACGCCGGCGTCAAGAACGTCCACGTCCACAAGGGCCCGACGATCTGGCCGCTCGACAAGGACGCCTTCGACGTCGCCGACGTCGACCACGCCGCGACCGACTTCCAGGGCCTCAACTTCATCGTCGAGCACGTCGGTCTGCCGCGCATCGAGGACTTCTGCTTCATGGCGGTCCAGGAGCCCAACGTCTACGCCGGCCTGTCCGTCGTCGTCGGTGGCCTCATGCACGCCCGTCCCAAGTTCTTCGCGAAGGTCATGGGCGAGCTGCTGTTCTGGGTCGGCGAGGACAAGATGCTCTTCGGCGGCGACTACAACATCTGGACGCCGAAGTGGCAGGTCGAGGGCCTCGTCGACTGGCAGATGCCCGACGACGACCAGTTCTCCGACTACCCGCGCCTCACCACCGCGTCGAAGAAGAAGATCCTCGGTCTCAACGCCGCCAAGCTCTACGACATCCCGGTCCCCGAGGGCCTGGGCCTGCCCACCGAAGCCGGCGAGAACCTGCAGCCGGGCGAGGAGCTCGTCGAGGGCACGGCAGGTGCGCAGGCATGATCGAAGCCCCCGAGGGGGTCTCGCCCGAGATCTGGGCCGCGTTGGACACGGTGCTCGACCCGGAGCTGGACGAGCCCATCACCGGACTCGACTTCGTCGAGTCGTGCACCGTGACCGCCGCACCCGACGGTGACATCGTCACCGTCGGGCTGCGGTTGCCCACGTTCTTCTGTGCGCCGAACTTCTCGTTCCTGATGGTCGCCGACGCCTACGACGCGGTGTCGGCGGTCCCGGGAGTGGCGCGCGCGGAGGTGACGCTGGTCGACCACCACGCGTCCGCCGAGATCAACGGTGGGGTCGCCGCACACGCGGGCTTCGTCGACACCTTCACCGGCGAGGCCACGGCGGAGCTCGACGAGCTGCGCCACATATTCCTCACGAAGGCCTCCGTCGCCGGTCAGGACCGCCTCGCGCGGCCCCTGGTCGACGCGGGGGCGGGACCCGACGAGTTGGCGAGGACGACACTGGGTGAACTCCCGGAGTCCGACGAGCTGACGCGGCTCCGCCGCCGACGCGAGGGCATCGGACTGCCCTTCGACGACGACGCCCCGCTGCTGATCCATGCGGACGGCAGCCGGCTCACCCCGGAACAGGTGCCGCTGCACCTGCGCCGGGCCCGGCTGCAGCGGGTCGGTATCGAGACCAACGGCGAGTACTGCAAGAGCCTGCTGGCTCTCCGGTACGCACCCGGGGCGGCCACCGCGCCCTGAGGGTGACGAGGAACGGCCCCGGCCATCACAGCCGGGGCCGTTTCGCGTGCGCGATCCGAGCGTAGGTACCGAGGTCGGCGCGCTGCTTGGCGGGTCGGCGTCCGCGTTGCCGGGGGTGCGGCGACCGGACAACCTGCGTGACGACGGTGCAGAGCGCGACGGTCGCGCATCGGAACGGTCCTCGACGTGCTGCACCGCGAATCCCTCGACGAGCTGCTCGCCGAGCGCGCCCCCGCCCCCTCCGAGGAGGTCCGGACGGCGCTGGTGCTGGCGTGGCACCGGCTCGACCCGTGGCCCGACGTCGTCGAGGGCCTGACCCGGCTCACGGAGCGGTTCACGATCGGCCCGATGTCCAACGGCAACGTCGCACTGCTCGTCGACATGGCCAAGCGCGCCGGCCTGCCGTGGGACGTCATCCTGGGCGCCGAGGTGGCCCGGCACTACAAGCCCGACCCGGGCGCCTACGACTCCGCGCCCGCCCTGCTGGGCCTGCGCCCGGAGCAGGTGGGGGATGGTGGCCGCACACGTCGACGACCTGGCCGCCGCCCGCACCCGCGGCCTGACGACGTTCTATGTGCACCGTCCCCACGAGTACGGCGGCCTGTTCGTCCCACCGGCGACGGACCCGGCCGCCGCGCTGACGGTGTCGTCGTTCAAAGACCTCGCCGACCGCCTGTGACCGAACGCGTCCAAGCGAACGCGAACGGCGCCGACGCACTGACGACCGAGCGGCCGTCTCCAGGTGTCGGACCCCGCCGGACGACGAGCTGCCCGTCGTCCGCCTTCACGTCGAGTCCCCCTCGGGCACGATCTCATTGAGCCGAGCGGCGAGAGCCTCAGCCAGATCACGGGACGACACCACAACTCAGTCACGCAGAGGTCGAACGCTCCATCGAACAGGTGCCACGTCCACGATTCTCGGGCGAGCTCACACCGAGCCCTGCCCCGGTCATCTCGAACATCGCCCGGGGAAGGCTGCTCGCCACTCAACGAGGGCGTGCCGTCAGCACCCGGAACAGGTTGTCCAGGACGTAGGAGCCGTCGGGCCGGCGGAAGCGGGCCATGCCGTCGAGGATCGCGGTGCGGACGCCGCCGGGACCGCCGCGGCGGGCGGCGGTGCGGCCCAGCCCCGAACCGAGGACCGGTCCGACGAGCTCGTCCTCGTCGTCGTAGCGGAAGGGGCACACGACCTCGTCGACGGAGGAGACCGTGAGGCCGGCCATGCCGACGATCTTCTCCAGCCGGTCGGGCTCGGTGAGCGGGGGCGGCCCGCCGGGGGCCGGCCGGCGAGGGGGCAGCAGGCCGGCGAGGGACTCGCCGATCAGCCGGATGTCGCACTCCGACTCGCGTCCCCACACGGTGACGACGACGGTCCCCGACGACCGGACGACCCGCGCGGCCTCGCGCAACGCCGCGAGCGGGTTCGCGACATGGGTGACCAGCTGGACGAGGGCGACGGCGTCGTAGGAGGAGTCGGGCTGCGCCAGCGACTGGGCGTCGCCGACGGCGAAGACGCCTTCGGGGACGCGGCGGGCGGCGACGGCGACGGCGGAGGCGTCGGCGTCGACGCCCCGCACCGCGTGACCCCGGTCGACGGCAGTGCGCGCGAACTCCCCTGCGCCGCAACCGACGTCGAGCACCGTCGCCCCGGCGGGCAGGGCGTCGAGCACCCGCGCGTACAACGGCGTTCCCCAGCCCTGCGGTCCGTCCGACATGCCCCGAAACCTAGCCCCAGACGTCGCGGGCCACGTCGACGATCAGCCGCAGCTTCGCGACCTGCTCGTCCCGGGTCAGGGAGTTGCCCTCGACGGTCGAGGAGAACCCGCACTGCGGCGAGAGGCAGAGCTGGTCGAGCGGGACGTACTTCGCGGCCTCGTCGATGCGGCGTTTGAGGTCGTCGGGGTTCTCCAGCGCGCCGCGTTTGGTGGTGACGAGCCCCAGTACGACGCGCTTGCCGGGCGGGACGAAGCGCAGCGGCTCGAACCCGCCGGAGCGTTCGTCGTCGAACTCGCAGAAGAAGCCGTCGACGTCGAGCTCGCCGAACAGGGCCTCGGCGACGAAGTCGTAGCCGCCCTCGGCGGCCCAGCTGGAGCGGTAGTTGCCGCGGCACATGTGGGTGGTGATCCGCATGCCGTCGGGACGGTCGGCGACGGCGGTGTTGATCTGGCGGATGTAGCGCAGGTGGTCGGCGTCGCCGTGGGCTTCGCGCTGGGCGGGGTCGTTGAGGTAGGCGAGGCTGGTGTCGTCGAGCTGCAGGTAGCGGCAGCCCAGCTCGCCGATCGCGGCGATCTCGGCGGCGTAGGCGGCGGAGAGGTCGGCCCAGAACTCGTCGACGTCGGGGTAGACGTCTCTGTCGATCGCCGCGGTCCCGCCGCGGTAGTGGACCATGCTCGGCGAGGGGATCGTCAGCTTCGCGGTGGCGGTGGTGGTGAGGCCGGCGAGGAAGCGGAAGTCGTCGGCGAAGATCGGCTCGTCGAGGCGGATCTTCCCGTCGATCGCCAGCCCGGCCGAGGTGAACGCGTTCTCGCCCTCGGCGTTGACCATCCGGACGCGGATGCGTTCGTCGGTCGGGGAGACGCCGCCGAGGCGGTGGATGAAGTCCATGTGCCAGGAGGTCCGGCGGAACTCGCCGTCGGTGGCGGTGCGCAGGCCGAGGTTCTCCTGCATGGCGACGACGTCACGGATGGCGTCGTCCTCGACGGCGCGCAGCCCGGCGGCGTCGAGGGTGCCTGCGGTGTGCCGGTCACGGGCCGCGAGAAGGGCGGGCGGCCGGAGCAGGCTCCCGACGTGGTCCGCGCGGAAGGGAGGCTCTGACAGCGACGTCATGGCCCTGACGCTAGTGCCGACGGGCGGTTCGGTACTGCGGCTGCTTCCGTTGGGTGGAAGGCTCGCGCGTGTGGACACCGGCGTCGTCATCTTCCTCACCGACTACGGGATCGACCCCCTCGACCTGGCGCGGGCCGTCGAGGAGCGGGGTTTCGAGTCGCTGTTCCTGACCGAGCACACGCACATCCCGACGTCGCGGGAGTCGCCGTGGCCGGGTGGCGGGGAGCTGCCGGAGCGGTACTCCCACACCTATGACCCGTTCGTCGCGATCGGCGCGATGGCCGCGGTGACGCAGCGGATCGTGCTGGGGACGGCCGTGTCGCTGGTGAACCAGCACAACCCGATCAACCTGGCGAAGCAGGTGGCCAGCGTCGACCGGATCGCGGGTGGGCGCTTCGAGCTCGGTGTCGGGCCGGGGTGGAACAAGGAGGAGATGGCCAACCACGGCGTCGACCCCCGCACCCGGACCGCGCGGATGCTGGAGACGATCGAGGCGATGACGACGATCTGGACGGCCGACGAGGCCGAGTACCACGGGAGGTTCGTGGACTTCGACCCGATCTGGTCGTGGCCGAAGCCGACGCGGGTGCCGCCGGTCCTGATCGGGGGCGGCGGACCGACGGTGCTCGACCGGGTGCTGTCGCACGGCGGTGGCTGGGTGCCGTTGCGGGTGCCGGTCGACGGGCTGGCGCAGTTCGGTGAGCGGGTCGACGAGCTGCAGCGTCGCGCCGCCGACGCGGGCCGCGGACACATCCCGGTGTCGATGTACGGGGCCGCACGCAGGCCGGAGGCGATCGAGACCTACCGGGAGGCAGGCGTCGACCGGATCCTGTTCGAGCTGACCGACCGGAGCGGCCCCGGGGCCCGCGACGCCGTGCTCGCGGAGCTCGACGAGCTGGGCACGCTGGCGGACCGCGCGCGCTGACCTAGCCCGCTCAGGGCGCGTGCGCGGCGCCCGGCGCCACCATCAGGGCCCGCGACGCACGCACCGCGGCGACCCGGACGGCGTCTTCCAGGTCCCAGCGCCGCGACGCGAAGTCCGACCGCGCGACGACGACGCCGATCGCGGAGGCCGTGTCGCCGCCGGGCCCGCGGACCGGCACGGCGACACCGGCGACGCCGCGCTCGTGCTCCTCGACCTCCACGGCGGCCCCCGCCGACCGCACCCGCATCAGCTCGCGGTCCAGCGCCCTGCGCTCCGAGAGCGTCCGGCGGGTGCTGCGGCCCAGCCCGCTGTGCGCGACGACGACGGTCAGCCGCCCCGGGTCGAGGCCCGCGAGCAGGACCTTGCCGCCCGCGGTGGCGTGCGCCGGCACCGGCTCCCCCACGCGCAGGCCCGGTCCGGGATGGGCACCGCAGTGCTCGACGTGGGAGACGACGACGTCGACGTCGCGGAACGTCACCAGGTAGGCGGCGGCGCGAGCCTCGGAGTGCAGCTCCTGCAGGATCGCGACCACCGCCGGGGACGGCGCGACCTGCGCCGCGAGGACCCGGTGCAGGGCCGAGACCCGGTAGCCCAGCCCGTATCCGCGCACGTCCTGCATGCGGACGAGGTAGCCCTCCTCGACCAGCGTCGCGAGCACCCGGTAGATCGTGGGCAGCGGGCTGCCGAGCCGGCGCGCGATCGCCTTGGCCGTCACCCCGTCGCCGGCGGCGGCCACGGCGTCGACCACCCGCAGGGCGCGCAGCACGGAGCTCCCTGCGCTCGCCTCCTCACGTGCCACGGCTGACAGTCTCGAACAGACGGGCGGCGTCCGCATTGCGCCGATCGGGGGTCACCCGACCCGGAAGACCCGCATCTGCAGTGCGAGCGTCGCGTAATAGCCGACGAGCGTCGTCAGCTCGAACAGTCCCGGCTCGCCCAAGGCGCCGGTCGCGGCGGCGTACGCGGCGTCGTCGAGGTCGCCATCGACGGCCAGCGCCCGCGCGGTGGTGAGCAGGACGGCCTCGCGGTCGTCGCCGAGCTCGGGGCCGGATCCGTCGCGCAGGGCGGCGAGCTCGTCGTCGGTGAGCCCGGCGGCCCGGCCGGCTGCCTCGTGGGCGCGTTGCTCGAAGGCCGACCGCCAGTGCGTGGCGACGACCAGGATCGCCATCTCGCGCTCCCGGCCGGACAGGCCACCGCGGAACCGGATGCCGGCGCCGAGGTTCTGCAGCGCGTCTCCGATGCCGGGGGCGCGCAGCATCGCGTCGAAGGGGCCGCGCAGGGCGCCGTCGTCGTCGGTGATGGGCGCGGCGTTGCCGGTGCCCGGTCCGCGGCGGGACCCGACGATGCGGTCGTACAGGTCACGCTGTTCGTCGTCCATGTCGGCGGGCCGCAGCCCGGTCAGACGGGACACACTCTCTCCCTACGCCGGTGGTGGTCGGCCCAGCATCGCCGACGCCGCCCGCGGCCGGGCGCGCCTATCGTGTTCCCGGATGCCCGGGCGCGAGCCGCCCGGCGCCCACCGACGAGAGGACCGGTCGTGAGCCAGGACCCCGATGCCCCGCTGCGTCACCAGATCACCGAGCTCGTCGAGGAGGAGCACCGGCTCGAACGCGCGCACGTCGGCAAGGCGCTCGACGGCGACGAGAAGTCCCGCCTCGACGCGCTGGGCGTCGAGCTGGACCGGTTGTGGGACCTGTTGCGCCAGCGGGACGCCCGCCGCCGCGCCGGACAGGACGTCGACGGGGCCGAGGAACGGTCGGCGCGGGTCGTCGAGGGCTACCAGCAGTAGGGACCGATGAGCGCCGCGATCACCCCGACGACCCGCGACGCTCTCGCCGCGCGGATCGCCGAATCCGTGCTGAACCGGACAGGGCGGGTACGGCTCGTCGTCGACGGCCCACCGCCCACAGATCCGCTCGGCCTCGCCGGGCTGGCCGCGGACGTGCTGCGCGCCGCCGGACGGCCCCCGTTGGTCGTCGACACCGACGACTGGTTGCGGCCCGCGTCGGTGCGGCTGGAGTACGGCCGGACCGACCCGGACACCTACCTCGACGGCCGGCTCGACGAGGACGCCCTGCGCCGTGAGCTGCTCGACCCCGCCGGCCCGACCGGGTCGGGCCGGGTGCTGCGCCGGTTCCACGACGCCGCACGCGGCCGTGCCTTCCGCGACGGCTACATGGAGCTGACCGACGGGGCGGTCGTCCTGGTGGCCGGCACGTTGCTGCTGGGCCGCGGGCTGCCGTTCGACATAGCCGTCCACCTGCGGATGTCGGCGGCGGCACTGCGGCGGCGGCTGCCCGCTGGTCTGGAGTGGACGGTGAGCGCACACGAGCGCTACGAGACGGAACGGTACCCCGCCGAGGACGCAGATCTCGTGGTGCTCTCGGATCATCCGGAGCGGCCCGCGATACGCGGAGATGTGCAGGTGGATCGTGGTGGGCGAGGAGGGAGTTGAACCCTCACGTCCTTTCGGACACACGGACCTGAACCGTGCGCGTCTGCCATTCCGCCACTCGCCCGAGCGACGTGGAGAAAGCTAGCACGCACCGTCCCGCGCCCCTGCACGGGGTACCCGGACGATCACGCCCGGCACGCCCACGCCGTCGATCACGGAGCTGATCACGGAGCGGTCACGAGGCCGCGCCACACCGCGGCGGTAGCACAGTTACGATCGGCCTCACATCGAACACGCCGATGCGATCGGAGGAACAGCGGTTGGGCCGCGTCGAGCGATTCGAACGCCGTCTTCAAGGGATGGTGGGCGATGCGTTCGCGCGGGTCTTCGGAGGCAGTGTCGTCCCGCAAGAGGTCGCACAGGCACTGCTGAGGGAAGCCGAGGACAACATCGAGCAGCTCGCGGGAGGGCGTCGCCTCACGCCCAACCGGTACGTCGTGCTGCTCGGGCCGTCGGATCTCGAACGCATGGCCGGCGACGAAGGCCGAATAGAGGAATCGCTGTCCGGCTACGTCACCGCACAACTCGCCGACCAGGGATGGGACACCTACGGCGACGTCGTAGTCTTGCTGGAGCGCTCCGAGGCGCTGCACACGGGACAGTTCCGCACCCGCTCGTCAGTGGACCCCGACGCTTCCCGTCGACCCACCCGGGCACGCATCGCAGGAGAAGCACCCATGAGCCAGCAACCGGGCCACCCCGAGGAGAACGGGCAGTACGGCTACGACCGGGCCGCCCCCGGCTACGGCCAGCAGACCTACGCTCCCCCACAAGGCCAGGACCAGCGCGGAGGCCGTGAGAACTACGGCCAGTACGACCAGCAGCAGGGCGGCTACGACCAGGGTTACGGCCAGCAGGGCGGCTACGACCAGGGCTACCAGCAGGGCGGCCAGCAGCAGGGCTACGGCCAGCAGCAGGGCGGGTACGACCAGGGCTACGGCCAGCAGCCCCAGCAGGGCGGCTACCAGCAGGGTGGCTACGACCAGGGCTACCAGCAGGGCGGCCAGCAGCAGGGTGGCTACGACCAGGGCTACCAGCAGGGCGGCTACCAGCAGGGCGGCGGGTACGACCAGGGCTACGGTCAGCAGCCCCAGCAGGGCGGCTACGACCAGGGCTACCAGCAGCAGGGCTACCAGCAGGGTGGCTACGACCAGGGCTACGGCCAGCAGGGCTACGGCGGCTACCAGGCGCTGCAGGCGTCGCTGAGCCTCGAGGACGGCTCGGGTCGCAACTACCAGCTGACCGAGGGCACCCACGTCATCGGTCGCGGGCAGGAGTCCCACTTCCGGCTCCCCGACACGGGCGTCTCCCGCCGGCATCTGGAGATCAGCTGGGACGGCCAGGCCGCCACGCTGTCCGACCTGGGGTCGACCAACGGCACCACGGTCAACGGCAGCCCGGTCCAGAGCTGCCAGCTCTCCGACGGCGACATGATCCGGGTCGGCCACTCGAGCCTGGTCTTCCGAGCGCACGGCTGAGTCGTTCCGCGCCGGTGACGGCGCGGAACGAACGGAACAGAGCGGAGACCACGGCACGTGCCCGAGTTGGTGCTGCAGCTGACCAGGGCGGGTTTCCTGGCCCTTCTCTGGCTGTTCGTGCTGTTCGCGATGCGCATCGTGCGGTCGGACCTGTACGCGGCGTCGGGTCTTCGGGCGATCATGCCCGGTGGGTCCCGCGCCGCGCGGCGTTCGGGGCGCGGCCGGGTCGCACGGCAACTGCTGGTCACGCAGGGGCCGCTCGCCGGGAGCCGGATCACGCTGGACTCCCGGCCGATCCTCATCGGCCGGGCAGACGACTCCACCCTCAAGCTCGACGACGACTACGCCTCGACGCGCCACGCGCGCATCGCTCCCCAGGGCGAGGACTGGTACGTCGAAGACCTCGGGTCGACGAACGGCACATACCTGGACCGGGCTAAGGTCACCGGACCCACCCGGGTTCCCCTGGGGGTGCCGGTCCGCATCGGCAAGACGGTGATCGAGTTGCGCTCATGAGGGCACAGTCGCATGCCGAGCCGGGCGTACCGGGCCGTTCCCGCGAGACCTGCGTGCCGGACCGAGAACGTCGCCGCGCGTGGGGTCGAGCCGATGGTGCCGACGGAGTCGAACGATGACCCTGGTCCTGCGCTACTCGGCCCGCAGCGACCGCGGGCTGGTCAGGCAGAACAACCAGGACGCGGTCTACGCGGGCCCCCGCCTGCTCGCGCTGGCCGACGGCATGGGCGGCCATGCGGCCGGTGAGGTCGCGTCGTCGCTGGTCATCTCGGCGCTCGCCCCGCTCGACGAGGACGACCCCGGCAACGACCTGCTCGGCCGGCTCAGGGACGCCACGTTCGAGGGCAACGCCGCCATCACCCGGCACGTCGCCGACGCCCCCGATCTCGAGGGTATGGGCACGACGCTGACCGCGATCCTGTTCGCCGGCTCCCGGCTCGGGATGGTGCACGTCGGCGACTCGCGCTGCTACCAGCTGCGTGGCGGCGAGTTCAGCCAGATCACCAAGGACGACACGTTCGTCCAGTCGCTGATCGACGAGGGCCGCATCACCGAGGAAGAGGCCCACACGCATCCGCAGCGGTCCCTGCTGCTGCGGGCGATCACCGGCCAGGACGTCGACCCGTCGCTGACGATGCGCGAGGCCCGCGCGGGCGACCGCTACCTGCTGTGCTCCGACGGCCTGTCCGGCCCCGTCAGCGACGAGACGCTCGCGCAGACGCTGGCCGACTACCAGGACCCCCGCGAGTGCGCCGACCGGCTCATCGACCTCGCGCTGCGCGGCGGCGGGCCCGACAACATCACCTGCATCGTGGCCGACGTGGTCGACGTCGACTACGGCGAGGTCGCGCCCATCGTCGGCGGCGCCGCGGGCGACGGCAGCGACGACGACCGGCCCGGACCCGACACCTCGGCGGGCCGCGCGTCGGCGACGACGCTGCCCCGCACCGCGCCCCGCCGCACGGAGGCCGCGCCGGTCCCGGAACCGAAGAAGCGGCGCAAGGGGCTGATCATCGGGCTCGCGGCCGCCGTCGTCGTCATCGTCGCCGGGGTGCTGCTCGGCGGCATGTGGGTCATGCAGCAGTACTACGTCGCCGCGTCGGCCGACCGCGTCGTCATCTACCAGGGCGTCCACGGCAACGCGCTCGGGATCCCGCTGCAGCGCGTCGAGCAGCAGACCGACATCGCGCTCGCCGACCTGCCCGAGGACTACCGCAACCGGGTGCAGGACGGGATCGTCTCCTCCGACGGGCTCGCCGGCGCCCAGGGCACCGTGCAGAAGCTCCGGGACAACCGGCTGCCGGTCTGCGCACCGCCCACCCCGGTGACGACGCAGCCCCCCGTCCCCAACGGTGACCCCGCCCAGCCGGGAGCCACCGGGGCACCGACCACCGCCGCGCAGCCCCCGGGTCAGGTGACCGCGCCCGACGCGCAGGTCCCCGACACCACGCTGCAGACCGAAACGCCCGTGCCGGGGCTGACCTGCCGGCCGGGGAACTGATGGCGGCGCCCCCACAGGTACAGGGCAGGAACCCTGCTCCGACGCTCCCCACCGGGCGCGGGATCGAGCTGTTGCTGCTGGCGTTCGCCGCAGTGATCGTCACCGGCGCGCTGGTGATCGTCGAGGCCAACCAGGAGCAGGAGCTCACGACCACGCTGCTCTGGCTGGGCCTGGCCTACCTCGGGCTCTTCGCCGGCGCACACTTCGCGGTCCGCCGCTGGGCGCCGTACGCCGACCCGCTGATCCTCCCGTCGGTCGCGCTGCTCAACGGGCTCGGCCTGGTCATGATCCACCGCCTCGATCTCGCCGACGCCGCGCGCGCCGAGCAGCTCGGCAACGACGCACCGGCGTCACTCGTGCTGCGGCAGGTCGCCTGGACGGCGATCGGGCTGGCGCTGTTCGTCGTCGTGCTGTGGCGGGTGTCCGACCACCGGATGCTGTCGCGGTTCGGCTACACGGCGGGGTTCGCCGGGATCATCCTGCTGGCGCTGCCGGGCGTGCTGCCGTCGTCGATCTCCGAGGTCAACGGCGCGAAGCTGTGGATCCGGTTCGGTGGGGTCGGCATCCAACCCGGTGAGTTCGCCAAGATCCTGCTGATCATCTTCTTCTCGGCGTTCCTCGTGCAGAAGCGCGAGCTGTTCTCCACCGCCGGGCGGCGCTTCCTCGGCCTGGAGTTCCCCCGCGCCCGCGACCTCGCCCCGCTCGTGGTGGCGTGGGGGCTGTCGGTCGGCGTCCTCGTCTTCGAACGCGACCTCGGCACGTCGCTGCTGTTCTTCGGCGTGCTGCTGATCCTGATGTACGCGGCGACCGAGCGCGTGTCGTGGATGATCGTCGGCCTGCTGTTCTTCGTCGGCGGCGCCGTGCTGGCCTACCACCTGTTCGGTCACGTGCGGGTCCGCGTGCAGATCTGGCTCGACCCGTTCTCCGACTTCCAGGGCGGCGGCTACCAGCTCGGCCAGGCCCTGTTCGGGCTCGGGACGGGCGGGGTCGGTGGTACCGGTCTGGGCGCAGGCCGGCCCGACCTCGTGCCGTTCGCCGAGAGCGACTTCATCTGGTCGTCCCTCGGTGAGGAGCTCGGCCTCATCGGGCTGGCCGCGATCCTGCTCGTCTACCTCGTGCTCATCACCCGCGGCCTGCGCAGCGCGCTCGCGGTGCGTGACAGCTTCGGCAAGCTGCTCGCGACCGGGCTGTCCTACGCGATGGCCCTGCAGATCTTCGTCGTCATCGGCGGCGTCACCAAGCTCATCCCGCTGACGGGCCTCACGCTGCCGTTCCTGTCCTACGGCGGATCGTCGCTCGTCGCGAACTACGCGCTGGTCGCGATGCTGCTGCGCATCTCCAACGCCGCGCGCGCCCCGCTCCCCCGGCGCCCGTCGGTGCCGCAGCCGCCGATCGCGCAGGCCGCGACCGAGCTGGTCGAGCGGCCCGAGCTGTCCCCGGACGAGGCCCGCGGGGCGCAGACGTGAACAACCCCGTCCGCAAGATCGCCGTCTCCGTGATGGTCATGATCCTGCTGCTGTTCGCGAACCTGACCTACGTGCAGGTCGTGAAGGCCGACGACTACCGCACCGACTCCCGCAACCAGCGCACCGCCTACGCCGAGTACTCCCGCCAGCGCGGGCAGATCACCGCCGACGGCAAGGTCCTCGCCCAGAGCGTCGCCACCGACGACCGGCTGCGCTACCAGCGCCAGTACCCGGGCGGGCCGGCGTTCGCGTCGGTGACGGGCTACCTGTCGCTGTCGTTCGGCCGCACCGGCATCGAGGGCGCCGCCGACTCCGTCCTCAACGGCACCGACGACCGGCTGTTCGTCCGGCGGCTGTCCGACCTGATCACCGGCCGGGACCCGCGCGGCGGCAACGTGTCGCTCACGATCCTGCCGACGGTCCAGCAGGTCGCCTACGACCAGCTGACGCAGAAGGGCTACGCCGGCTCGGTCGTCGCGCTGCAGCCGCAGACCGGCGAGATCCTCGCGATGGTCTCCACGCCGGCGTTCGACCCGAACCTCCTCGCCAGCCACAACGACAAGACCGTCCAGGACGCCTGGAACGCCGACAACGCCGCCCAGCCGCAGGTGCTGCTGAACCGGGCGATCAGCGTGCCCCAGCCGCCCGGCTCCACGTTCAAGGTCGTCGACACCGCGGCCGCGCTTCAGAACGGGTCCACCCCCGACACGCTCCTCACCGCCCAGGGGGACAGGTTCCTCCTCGACGACGGCGTGACGACGATGGACAACTACAACAAGACGCAGTGCGGGACGGGCACCACGACGACGCTGCGCGACGCCTTCGCCCGCTCCTGCAACACGGCGTTCGCAGACCTCGTGCGGAGCGTCGGCGTCGACGGGCTGCGCAAGCAGGCCGAGGCGTTCGGGATCGGCCAGTCCGGCCTCGCGGTCCCCATGAAGGTCACGCCGTCCACGATCGGCAACATCACGAGTGTGACCGCCCTGCAGCAGTCGGCGATCGGCCAGAAGGACGTCAAGCTGACGCCGCTGCAGAACGCGATGGTCGTGTCCGCCGTCGCCAACGGCGGCCAGCTGATGGCGCCCTACCTGATCAAGGAGATCCAGGGGCCGGAGCTCGACACGGTGGACACCACCGAACCGGACAGGATCGGTCAAGCCGTACCCGCGGGCGTGGCTGCGACGTTGACCGACTTGATGATCGGCTCCGAGAACCGCACCCAGGGCGGCGGCAAGATCGCCGGCATCCAGATCGCGTCCAAGACCGGCACGGCCGAGCTGAACAGCAAGGCCGACTTCCCGCTCACCTGGTACGTGGCGTTCGCCCCGGCCGAGAAGCCGACCGTCGCCATCGCGGTCCTGGTCGAGGACGGCGGCGACCTGGGCCTGGAGGCCACCGGCGGGTCGATCGCCGCGCCGATCGGCCGGGCCGTCATCGCCGAGGCACTCAAGGCGGGCCGGTGACGACACTCGCCCCCGGCCTGCACATCGCCGACCGCTACCGCCTCGACCGGCGCATCGCCGTCGGCGGCATGGGTGAGGTGTGGGAGGCCTCCGACACCCGCCTCGACCGGGCCGTCGCCGTCAAGGTGCTGCGCCCCGAGCTGTCCGGCGACGAGGAGTTCCTGCACCGCTTCCGCATCGAGGCCCGCACCGTGGCCTCCCTCGACCACTCGGGGATCGCGCTCGTCCACGACTACGGCGAGGACGACGCCACGATGGGCGACCGGCGCACCGCCTACCTCGTGATGGAGCTCGTCCGCGGCGAGCCGCTGTCCAGCCGGATCAGCCGTGGCCGGATGGACGCCGACGAGACCCTCGAGATCCTCGAGCACGCCGCCTGGGCGCTGGAGGCCGCGCACCAGCGCGGGTTCGTCCATCGCGACGTCAAGCCCGGCAACATCCTCCTGCGCGAGGACGGCGTCGTGAAGCTCACCGACTTCGGCATCGCCAAGGCCGCCAACGCCGTCCCGGTCACGCGGTCCGGGATGGTCATGGGCACGGCCCACTACATCGCGCCGGAGCAGGCCAGCGGCGGCGAGGCGGGTCCGGCGGGCGACGTCTACTCCCTGGGCATCGTCGGCTACGAGTGCCTGGCGGGAAAGCGTCCGTTCCGGGCCGAGAACCCCGTGGTCGTGGCGATGATGCAGGTCCGCGACGCACCGCCCCCGCTGCCCGAGGACGTCCCGGAGAACGTCCGCATGCTGATCGAGGCGGTGCTGGTCAAGGACCCGATGCACCGCTACCGCGACGGCGCCGAGCTGGCCAGGGCGATCGCCGCGGTCCGCCGGGGCGAGCCGATTCCGCGGCCGTCCCGGATGCCCGACGACGTCGAGCTGCCCGGCGCCTCGCTGCTGCCGCGTGGGTCCGGGTCCCGCTCCGCGGACGAGACCGCCCCCGAGGCCGAACGCTGCCGCCGGCGCGTCCTCGGTGCCGTGTCGGCGGCCCGCCGCAGCGACTCCCGTACCGACGCCCCGGCCGGGCGTCGCGCCGGCGACGAGAGCGTCGGCGGTCGGCGGGCACGCATCCGGGGGCGGGCCGCGCACCGCGCCGAGGACGCATCCGTGAGCCCCGGAGCCGGACCGGCCGCGGTCCCGCGCGACATCCCGGAGACACCCTCGGTGCCTGCCGCCGCGGCGCCCGCGGACAGTGGGACACGCGCGCCGTCGTGGCCGTCGCACCCCGTCACCGACGACCGTGCCGCACCCGAGTCGCCCGCCGTCGCGGCTCAGCCGGCCGTGTCGCGGCCGACATCTGTCCCGTCCACTGTGTCGCGGCCGACACCTGTCCCGCCCACTGTGTCGCGGCCGACACCTGTCCCGCCCACACCCGTTCCGCCGGCGCCGCCCGCACCGGTGCCGCACGAGGCGCCGCCGACCGGATCGCACGCGCTGATCCCGCCGGGCACCCCGCCACCGGGCGCGTGGCACGACCCCGCGCCGCGGCGTCGCGGCACACCCGTCGACGGTCCCCGGCACGCCGCGTCCCACGCGTTCCCCGGTTCGCTCCCGCCCGGCTCCCTCGCTCCCGTGTCGTCCCCGTCGTCGCCCGGGTCCCCGTCGTCGCCCGGATCCCCGTCGTCGCCCGGGTCCCCGTCGTCCCCGGTGCCTCCCGCACCCGGCTTCCCGTCGGGCCCGGGTTCGGTGCCGGAGCTGCCGCCCGCCTCGTCGGTGGAGACGACCGTCGAGACGACGGCGACGTCGGCCAGAATCCTCGCCACCGGCCCGGTGGCGACACCGGACCGACCCGCGGGCGCCCAGGGCGGCGCGCACCGGCTGTCCGACGACCGGCAGGCACCCGAGCTGCTCGACAACGGGGACGGGGACCTCGTCCTCGACAAGATGGACCCGCCCGACACGCCGCCGCGGGCCGCAGGTTCGGAGCCCGTGTCGCTCACGCCGTCGTCGCGGTCGCGCAGCACGGCGCTGATCGTGTTGTTCGTCGTGCTCGCGGTGGCGGCGGTCCTCGTGACGTTGCTGCTCCTGCTGCCGCGGCTCATGGGGTCGACCGGCGCGATGTCCGAGCCGTCCGGGTTCGGCCCGGGTAGCGTGTCCCGCCAGGAGGGCGTCGCGATGGGTCGGGCGGCGCTTCGGGTCGGCGGGACCGGGGACCATGACACGGAGACTGTCCGGTGAGCCCCGGGAACACGCTGTCCGGCGACCGCGCGCAGTGCTCGCGGCCCGACGGACGGTCCGACCAGGCATGATGATCCGACCCTCGACACGACTCAGGAACCGGCACCGATGACCACCCCCCGCCTGCTGTCCGAGCGCTACGAGCTGGGCGACACGCTCGGCTATGGCGGCATGTCCGAGGTCCACCGCGGCCTGGACACCCGGCTGAGCCGGGACGTGGCCATCAAGGTCCTGCGTGCCGACCTCGCCCGTGACCCGCAGTTCCAGCTCCGGTTCCGCCGCGAGGCGCAGAACGCCGCGGCGCTCAACCACCCGGCGATCGTCGCGGTCTACGACACGGGTGAGACGGTCGGCGAGTTCGGTCCGCTGCCGTACATCGTCATGGAGTTCGTCGACGGGCAGACGCTGCGCGAGATCGTGAAGACGCAGGGGCCGATCCCGCAGGACCGGGTCGTCGACGTCATGGCGGACGTCTGCGCGGCGCTCGACTTCAGCCACCGGCACCAGATCATCCACCGCGACGTCAAGCCCGCCAACATCATGATCAACACCCAGGGCGCGGTGAAGGTCATGGACTTCGGCATCGCCCGTGCGCTGGGCGAGGGCCAGAACGTCACGCAGACCGCGGCCGTCATCGGCACGGCGCAGTACCTCTCCCCCGAGCAGGCGCGCGGTGAGGCCGTCGACGCGCGCAGCGACGTCTATGCCGCCGGCTGCGTGCTGTTCGAGCTGCTCACGGGCGACCCGCCGTTCACCGGCGACACCCCGGTCGCGGTGGCCTACCAGCACGTCCGTGAGGACCCGCGGCACCCGTCGCAGCTCAACCCCGACGTGCCGCCGGAGCTCGACGCGATCGTCCTCAAGGCGCTGAGCAAGAACCCGGTCAACCGCTACCAGTCGGCGGCGGAGATGCGGTCCGACCTGATCCGCGTGCGCAACGGGCAGCGCCCGCAGGCACCGCTGGTGATGAGCGACGACGAGCGCACCGCCATGCTGGCCTCCGAGGACGGCGCCACCCGCCGGATGAGCTCCGCGGGCGGCGGCCGGCACACGATCCCGCCGGGCACCGTCCCCGTGTGGCGCGACGAGGACGAGTCGGGCAGCGGCACCGGCCGCAAGGTCGCGATCGGTCTCGGGATCGCCGTGGTCCTCGGGCTGATCGTGTTCGTCGCGTTCCAGTTCTTCGGCAGCACGTCGGTCACACAGGTGGCGGTGCCCAACGTCGTCGGGCAACCGCAGGACACAGCACGCTCCGCGATCGTCGCGGCGGGGCTGCAGGTCAACATCCAGCAGGACGAGTCGAGCGTCGACCAGGTCAACAAGGTCGTCCGGACCGATCCGGCCGGTGGCACCCAGATCGACCAGAACAAGACCGTCACGCTGTTCATCGGAAAGGGTCCCGCGCAGGCCGCGGTCCCCCCGCTGGTGGGGCAGACGGTCGACCAGGCCCAGCAGCTGCTCACCGAACGTGGCCTGACCCTGGGCAAGCAGACCGACCAGGAGACGTCGGACTCGTCGATGGTCGGCAAGATCATCTCGTCCGACCCGCAGGCCGGTGCCAACGCGCCGGGCGGCAGCGCGGTCAACGTCGTCGTCGGCAAGGAGCCGTCGACGGTGTCGGTCCCCGACGTGACCGGCCAGAGCGCCGACGCCGCGACCACCGCACTCAAGCAGGCGGGCTTCCAGGTCAAGGTCTCCGGCGACACGGGCAACAACGCCACGGTCGCGAGCACAAACCCGTCGGCGGGCACGAAGGTCGCCAAGGGCACCACGGTGACGCTGACGATGAGCGGCAGCTCGAACGGCGGCCAGGTCCAGGTGCCGAACTTCGTCGGGATGGACCTGGTGACGGCGCAGGCCGCCGCCCAGCAGGCCGGCCTGACGCGGGTGAACCGGCAGAACGTCACTGTGACCGACGCGAGCCAGGTCGGCAAGATCGTCTCGCAGACACCTGCGGCGGGGTCGAGCGTCGACCCGGACGAACAGGTCGTCGTGGGAGTCGGCAGGCTCGGCGTCGGGGGCGGTAACTGAGGTGCGGGTCCTGGTCGTCGACAACTACGACAGCTTCGTCTACAACCTGGTGCAGTACCTCGCCCAGCTGGGCGCCGAGAACACGGTGCGCCGCAACGACGAGGTCGAGCTCGACGAGATCGACGACGTCGACGGCGTGCTGATCAGCCCGGGCCCCGGCATCCCCGAGGAGGCCGGGCGCAGCGTCGACGTGATCAAGGCGTGTGCCGAGCGCAACGTGCCGCTGCTGGGGGTCTGCCTGGGCCACCAGGCCATCGGGGTGGCGTGGGGCGGGGTGGTCGATCGGGCGCCGGAGCTGCTGCACGGCAAGACGTCGCTGGTGCACCACGACGGCGTCGGTGTGCTGCGCGACCTGCCGGACCCGTTCGTCGCGACGCGGTACCACTCGCTGTCGATCCGCCCGGAGACGCTCCCACCGGAGCTGGAGGTCACCGGCCGGACCGACGGTGGGGTGATCATGTCGCTGCGGCACCGTGACGCCCCGCTGGAGGGCGTGCAGTTCCACCCCGAGTCGGTGCTCACCGAGGGCGGGCACCGGCTGCTCGCCAACTGGATGAGCTCGGCCGGTCACCCGGTGCCCGAGCCGCTGGTCACCGAGCTGACGGCCGAGGTCGCGGCGCTGGGCGCCCAGCAGACCTGAGCGTCGCCCCTGCACGCCCGAGCGGCCCGGAACCGGTCACGAACAGGCCTCTGGAACGGGCGTTCGCGCACTCCAGGGGCCCTGCACGTTACGGTGGTGGCACGCCCGGGCGCGCCGTCCCGGACGCGCACAACCGTCTCGTGAGGTTCTGATGCCCAAGTCCAAGGTCCGGAAGAAGGCCACCACCGCCTACACGCCGCCGGCGCAGCGCTCGGCCGCGAAGGAGGCCGGTCCCACCAGCCCGGTCTACGTGGTCGTGATGCTCGGACTGATGGTCATCGGGCTGGCGTGGCTGGTCGTCAACTACATCGCGGGCGACAAGATCGCGCTCTTCGCCGCGCTGGGCTCCTGGAACTTCCTCATCGGGTTCTCACTCATCGTAGTCGGCTTGCTGATGACCATGAGATGGCGCTGACCTGCGGAAATACACGGTTGTAGGCAGTCCACACTGTGGATGAACGCTGTGGACAACCTCACAAGAACTACTCTTCGTGATCATGAGTGACGCCGAGTCCGCAGGTGACGACCTCGATCTGCCCGCCCGTTCGTGGAGCACCTCCGCGGGCCTGGTGGCGGTCTCATGGCTGTGCACGGTCGCGGCAGCAGGCTGGTTGGCCGTGTTGATCGTCACCCACGCGGACCCCACCGGTTCCCTTCTGGCCGCCGTCGCCACTCTCGGTCTCCTCGTGACATCGGTATGGAGCAGTCGGGCGCGGCCGCGGCTGGCCGTCGGACCGGAGGGCGTGGCCGTGCGCGGGTTGTGGCACCGCCGCCGCTATCCGTGGTCGGCGGTCACCGACGTGCGGGTGGTGCAGGCGCGCAGGCTCGGCCGCGAGACGTTCCTGCTGGGCGTCGACGTGCGCGACGAGACCGCGCTCGACGGGGAGCGGCTTCTCGTGTTCGGCCGGTTCGACCTGGGCGCCGACCCCGTCGACGTGGCCGCGACGGTCATGGCCGCCCGCCACTGACCACGCCCGGCCCGGACCGGCGCGAACCGGGTCGGTCAGACCGCCACGAACATGAGGATGATCGAGAGCACGGCGAGCGCGCCGAGGGCCCCGGCCTGGATGGCGACGCGGTTGCGGGCCGGCGCGTAGACGACGGCGGCAGTCGCGACGGCGCCGACCACCAGCCCGCCCACGTGCCCGATCAGCGAGACGCCCGGCAGCGTGATGCTGAGGACGATGTTGACCGCGATGACGACGACGACCTGCGTGGCGGGGATGCGCATCCGGCGCAGCACCACCGCGAGGCCGCCCATCAGCCCGAACACGGCACCGGACGCACCGGCGACCTGTGCGGTCGGGCCGTAGAACAGCAGGGCCGCGGCCGAGCCGCCGAGCAGCGCGACGACGTAGATCCCGAGCAGCCGGCCACGCCCGAGGAACACTTCCATGTCGCGGCCGATGACCCACAGCGCCAGCATGTTGAACAGCAGGTGCAGCGGGCCGAAGTGCAGGAAGCCCGCGGTGACGACGCGCCACCACTCGCCGCCCGCGACGGCCGCCGGGATGAGCGACCAGTCACGGAACAGCGGGGACGAGCTGTTCTGGTTGACGCTGCCGGACTGCACGACCGTCAGCAGGAACACAACGACGTTGACCGCGATCAGCGACGTCGTGACGACCGGGACGCGGGAGGCCCGCGCCGCCGGCCGGACGGTGCGCCGCGCGGCCGGGCGGCCCTCCGCGACACAGTCGACGCACTGGTAGCCGACCGATGCCTCCCGCAGGCACTCCGGACAGGCCGGCCGGTCGCAGCGGGCGCACCGCAGACCGGTGGCACGGTCGGGGTGCCGGACGCACACCGGGGGTGCGGGTGCGTTCGGCGGCGGCCCGTACCTGTCGGGGGGCTGTGGGCCGGCGGGGTCGGTCACGTCGCGCCTCTCCGACTGGTGGGTGAGCTGTTGCTAGGAGACCTCGATGGTCTGGATGACGATCGGGGTGAGCGGCCGGTCCGAGCGGTCGGTCGAGGTGCCCGCGATGGCGTCGACGATGGCGCGCGACTCGGCGTCGGCCACCTCGCCGAAGATCGTGTGGCGCCGGTTGAGGTGCGGCGTCGGGCCGACGGTGAGGAAGAACTGCGAGCCGTTGGTGCCCGGACCGGCGTTGGCCATGGCCAGCAGGTACGGCCGGTCGAACTGCAGCTCCGGGTGGAACTCGTCGCCGAACTGGTAGCCGGGGCCGCCGCGACCGGTGCCGGTCGGGTCACCGCCCTGGATCATGAATCCGCTGATCACGCGGTGGAAGACGGAGCCGTCGTAGAACGGTCCGCTGTCGCCACCGCTGGCGTTGGGCTGGCTGTAGTCCTTGGTGCCCGTCGCGAGACCGACGAAGTTGTCCACGGTCTTGGGAGCGTGGTCCGGGAACAGCGTGATCCGGATGTCGCCCTCGGACGTCCGCAGGGTCGCGGTCTGCTTCGAGTTGCCTGGGTCAGTCACATACCCCATCGTGCCAGCACCGGAAACGGACGCCCACGCGGGAAGCAGGTCGGTGGATGATGGCGAGCATGAGGACGACCAGGAATGCCCCGGATCACCTCGCCGCGATCGGCGGGTCCCTCGGCGAGCTCGCGTCGGACGCGGTCGCGGACGTGCGGGACCGCGTGGAGGTGGGGGGCGGCGCCGTCGCCGAGGGAGCGCGCCGGCTGGCGGAGGTGGCGGCCGAGGCGTTGACCGAGGTCCGGCAGGAGCTGGCCTCCCGGATCGAGCCGGAGCCGCCGTCCCGGAAGTGGCGCTGGTTCGTGGCCGGGGGCATCGCCGCGGCGGTCGCGGTGGGGCTGTGGGCGGTCCTGTCGCGGCGCCCGCAGCAGGTCGACGAGCCGGTCCGTGCGGTGCCGGGGACCCCCACGGCGGGCGGCGAGGGTGCGACGCAGGCCGCTCCGGCGACGCCGACACCGTCGGCGGCCGCCCGCAACGGTCACTCGTCGAGCTGACCGGCCTGCCCGGGTCCCAGCCGCCGTCGTAGGAACTCGACCACGGCCCGCTCGTAGCGCGCCGGGTCGGCGTTCCACGACGACGTGTGCTCGACGCCGGGCACCTCCAGCAGCTCGACGTCCCAGCCGATGGCCGGGGCCGCTTCGACGAGCATCCGGCTGGACGCGATCGGCACGGCGGTGTCGGGCGAGCTGTGCACGATGAACGTCGGCGGCCGGACGGCGGGCGGGCTCTCGCGCAGCGCGAACCGGTCGAAGTCGATCCCGATGCGGCGGCGGGTCCAGCCGGCGGCCACGGGGGTGAGCGCGGGCGGGAGCTTCCGGTTGCGGGCCTGCTGGCGCAGGGTGGCGCGCCAGTCGACAAGGGGGGCGTCCCACACGGCGGCCTCGATGCGTCCCGCCTCCGACGACCGGTCGAGGAAGGCGCCCGAGATCGCGGCGCCCATCGACCAGCAGAACAGCGCGACCCGCGACGCCCCACCGGCGACGAGGTGGCGGACCGCGGCCTCGAGGTCCTCCCACTCGGTGTCGCCGAGGTGGTAGTGGCCGTCGGGGCTGGGCGGGGCGACGTCGTCGTTGCGGTAGGAGATGACGAGCTGGGACCACCCGGCGCGGTGCAGCGCCGGCAGGATGCGGAGTGCTTCGCGGCGGGCGCCGCCGCGGCCGTGGACGTGGACGATCCAGGGAGCGCCGGGATCGGCGGCCGGGACCGACCATGCCGGGGCGGCTCCGAGCGGCGTCGGGATCGCGACCTCGGTGAACGCGAGTCCGCGGGCGCCGGGGTCGGGGTCGTAGGGCCCGGTGTCGACGACGGCGGCCGTGCCGGGCGGCGGGACCGGCCCCTCCTCGAGGGTCCGGACGACGCGGTCGCGCTCGGTGCGCAGCACGGGCCCCATGACGGCGAGGCCGTCGGCCCAGCGCAGGCCCCACACACCGGGCTGCTCGACGAGCCGTGACCGGCGCAGCGTCACGGTGCCGTCGCCGACGTCGAGGACCAGCTCGGGCAGCACGAGCCGCTGCCGGGTGTCGAGCAGGACGCTCGAGTAGAACCAGCCGACGCCGAGTACGCCGGCACCCAGTCCCGCGCCGACGCCGGCGATCCCGGCCCGCAGCCATCCGTTCCCCCGCACACCCAGATGATGGCGCAGTCGGACCCGAACGGTCTTGTGGATCTCCGAAGGTCAAGTCGCACACAGTCATCCGGATCGGTGAAAACGCTCCGACCTGCGCTTTCACTGCCACCGGAACGGGTGAAAACCAACTTGCCGGGACAACCGTATGCGCGGGGGTTCGTTGGGTGTGCAGATCACCGTCGCAAACGTCCGAGACCCCCCGATCGGAAGGATCCACCTGCGATGAGCAGCCTCGCTCGGCGCACCCTGCGCACCACCGTGACCGCCGCGGGCATCGCGGCGCTCGGTGCGGCCCTCGCTGCCCCGGCCTTCGCGGCCCCGGCGCTCCCGGCCCTCCCCGCGCTTCCCGGTGCCGACGCCCTCCCCGGCGCCGACGCTCTTCCCGCTCTCCCCGGCACCGACGCACTCCCCGGCGCCGACGCACTGCCGCCGGCCTTCTCGTTCGAGGCGCCGACCGTCGACACCTCGGCCGATGACGCCGACGCCGACTCGTCCGACGACGCTTCCTCCGACGACGTCGCCGTGAACAGCGCCCTCCCGGGCGTCCCGCAGCTCCCGCCGGTTCCGGGCACGGACGCGCTGTCGTCGCTGCCCGGCCCCGCCGACGCGCTGCCCGCGCTGCCGCCGCTCCCGACCGAGGCCCTTGCCCCGGTCGCGAACACGCAGGGCACCGGCCTCCCGGACCCGACGGCGATCAGCCCGGCTGACTTCGTGAACAGCAATGCGGTCGTCCCGGCCCCGCCGACGGTGGACCCGGCCCAGGTCGCCGCGCTGGCGTCCAACCCGACGCAGGTCCAGGGCCTCGGGGTCAGCTGACCCACGGTTCCACCGACGGCGCGTCCTGCCACCGGCCTCGACGAGGCGGCCTGTGGAGGGGCGCGCCGTTTCGCGTGTCGGCGTCCGAGCGATGAGTTCGGGCACTCCGGATCGACGGCGTCGTCCGCCACTCCGACCAGCGGGTCGCGGTGGCGGTCGGCGTGATGGAGCCGATCGCGGCCGCGCCGGCGCATCTCGACGCCCGCGGGCCGGCGCAACCTGCGGGTCGTGTCGTCGGCGGGCACGACGTTCAACCATGACCACCGGGCCGAGACGCCCGACGGCGCGCAGCAGCTGCCGATGCTCGACGTGTTGCGCCGCGACCCGCGGGACGGCGACGCGGCGGACGGCGCGACCCGGCACTTCTGGGCTCCGAGCTGATGTACGTCGTCGCCGCCGGAGATCCGGGAGCAGCTCGGCTCACTCGCACAGCGGCTCGCCGCGCTCGCATCCCCCGCCCGCTCCGGATCTCGGTGACAATCGAGCGGTGACGACCGTCGACGATCCCACCGCCGGCCGGCGTCGGGCCGCGCCGCTGCGCGTCGACACAGGCCCCGCCGCGATCGCCGCACTCCCGTCGGTCGGCGGCGGCTGGGCCACCGTCTACGCCGACCCGCCGTGGCGGTTCGCCAACCGCACCGGGAAGGTCGCGCCCGAGCACCGCCGCCTCGACCGCTACGACACGATGAGCACCGCCGACATCGAGACGCTCCCCGTCGTCGACGTCGTCGCCGACAACTCGCACCTTTACCTGTGGGTGCCCAACGCGCTGCTGCCCGACGGCCTCGCCGTGATGGAGGCGTGGGGCTACCGCTACGTGTCGAACATCGTGTGGGCCAAGCGGCGCAAGGACGGCGGCCCCGACGGGCGGGGCGTCGGGTTCTACTTCCGCAACGTCACCGAGCTGATCCTCTTCGGGGTGCGCGGCTCGCTGCGCACTCTCGACCCCGGCCGGCGGCAGGTCAACATGATCGAGACGCGCAAGCGGGAGCACTCCCGCAAGCCCGACGAGGCGTACGGGCTGATCGAGGACTGCTCCCCCGGCCCGTACCTGGAGCTGTTCGCCCGTTACCCGCGTCCGGGATGGACCGTCTGGGGCAACGAGTCGGACGCGGGGGTCACGCCACGCGGCCGTGTCTACCCGGCATACCGCTGACCTCGCCGAACACTGGATCCCCGCTCGTCACGGGAGGAAGATCCGCACATGGCCAAGACTCCGGACCTGAAGCGCGGCCAGCGCCTGTCGGACGCGCAGCGTTCGACGCTCGGCGCCGAGCTGCGAAAGCGGTACGAGACCGGCAAGAGCGTCCGTGAGCTGTGCGCCGAGACCGGCTACAGCATCGGCCGGGTCCGCCGGCTGCTCGAGGACGCCGGCGCCACCTACCGCCCGCGAGGCGGGGCAGGCCGCCGCCGGACCTGACCCCGCCCGCCACGTCAGGACGTCATGGTCAGAGCGGCGCGGTTGACCTTGCGCGCCTTGGAGTCCTCCAATGCCTGCGCGACGTCGTCGAGCGGGTAGGTCGCGTCGATGAGCTGGTCGAACGGCAGCTTGCCGACGTTGCGCGAGATGAAGTCCAGACCGCCCTTGAGGAACCGCTGGTGGTACCGGATGACCGGGTGGATCGTCACCGCGCGCCGCGTCATCGAGCCGATGTCGAGGGTGATCTCGACACCGGGCATGACGTTGCCGATCTCGATGTAGGTGGCGCCGGGGCGGACCATCTCGATGCCCTCGACCACCGCCGACCCGACTCCGGTGAGTTCCAGCGCCACGTCGGCGCCGCCGTCGGTGAGCTCCCGGACCCGCGCGATCCGGTCGGCGGCCTCGGGCGCGTCCTCGAAGGACACGGTCTCGTCGGCACCGAAGGCCTTCGCCGCGTCGAGGCGGCGCTGCACCGCGTCGACGACGATCACGCGTGCCCCGCGCTCCTTCGCCACCGCGACGCCCCACAGCCCGAGGCCACCCGCACCCTGGATGACGACAGTGTCCCCGGCCGTGACCTTCCCGCGGTCGATGCCGGCCGAGACCTGGGCGAGCGCGCAGTTGGCGCTCACGGCCGCGAGCGGGCTGACGTTCTCCGGCACCTTGAACACGTGCTGGAACCGTCCGACGTAGTAGTGCGTGCCGAAGGTCCCGGTGAAGTGCGGGAAGTCGTCGGGCGAGGCGATCCAGTGGTTGTAGGAGTTCTCGCACAGGTGCGTCCGGCCGGCCCGGCACTGCCGGCAGTGCTGGCAGAACGCGAAGTAGACGACGGACACGAGGTCGCCGGGGTGCAGCTCGGCCCCGGCGGAGTCGGTCGGCCGCGTCGACGGGTCGACGACGCGCCCGATCACCTCGTGGCCCAGCACGATCGACTTGAGGGGGTGCTTGTCGGCGAACATGTGAACGTCCGAGCCGCACACGCCGGCCGCGACGGTCTCGAGGAGCAGGGCGCCCTGTTCGGGCGTGGGCAGGTCGTACTCGCGGAGCTCGACGCTCCCGGGTTTCGGCATGTAGGCCAGACGTCCCGTGGTCATGCGTCACGTCCTTTCCGGTCGTGGCCGACGTCGTCGTCGGCCGGGACACCTCAGCTGTTGTCGCTCAGCTCACGCAAGAGTGCGTCGCGGGCGGCCCGCTCGCCGGGTGAGGCGGGCCAGTCGTGGGTGACCGACCGGAACGGCGGCCAGTTGTCCGCCTCGGTCGGCCGCTCGACCTTCAGCGAGGTCGGGCACTTCTGGCACGTCGTCGCGATGCGCGGCCCGAGGTGGTTGGCGATCGGGTAGCGCCTGATGTCGTCGCTGCCGCAGTTCGGGCAGGTCAGACAGGCCCTCGGTCGCGGTCTCGTCGACCTCCAGGGTCTGCGGGTCGATCACGACGCCGTAGGCCCTGCGCGCGAAGTCGACCGAGATGCGCTCGTTCCACACGTCGTTCCAGCACGGTTTGCCGAGGTAGGGGTTGATGCTCTCGACGGTGCCGCACTCCTTCGCCGGGACTCGCTCCCCGTCGATGTAGAGCAGCTCCTCGACCAGCTCACCGGTGGCGGTCATCGTCGATCTCCCTCTCGGCGTCGAAGTCGGGGCCGGCCTACGACCGGGGTTCGGCCCGAATCAAGGGCATCGGTTCCTCGGCGGTCGGGAACCGGGACGCGCCACGGGCCGCGCCCTTCTTGTGCACGTAGAACGTCCGCTCGAACGAGCAGACGACGGCGCCGTCCTGGTTGAGCGTGCGGGTGTAGACCTCGACGATCCCGGCATCGGGTCGTGACGCCGACTCCCGCGCCGCGACGACCTGCGACTCCGACCAGAGGGTGTCACCGGCGAAGACCGGGTGGCTGAACTTCACGGCGTCGAGGCCGAGGTTCGCGAAGGCGTTCTGGGTCAGGTCGGTGACGCTCTGTCCGATGGCGATGGCGAGCGTCAGCGTGGAGACCACCAGCCGCTGTCCGAACTCCGAGCCCTCGCCGACCTGCGCGTTGAAATGGGCCTGGTTCGTGTTCATCGTCAGCAGCGTGAACCAGGTGTTGTCGGCGGTCTCGACGGTGCGCCCCAGCGGATGCCGGTAGACGTCGCCGATCTCGAAGTCCTCGTAGAACCGGCCCTGCCACCCTGCCCTGACCGTCACCCTCGCGCCCCGTCCCACACCCTTGTCGTCGGCCCACGCTCGGCAATCGACGCTAAACGTCTGACTTTTGTTCGTCAACACTCGTGCATGAGTTCGCTCGACCGGGGGTCGGCTAGCGTCTGTGCCCATGTCCGCGCCGGGGAGCAGGCGGCTCGAGTACGAACGGGTCGCCGACGAGCTCCGCACGATGATCGTCACGGGCGAGCTCCGCCCGGGTGACCGGCTGCCGTCCGAGGGCGAGCTGACCGAGCGGATGGCCGTCAGCCGCGGCACGCTGCGGGAGGCGCTGCGCGTGCTGTCGACGCAGAAGCTGCTGACGTCGGCGCGAGGGGTGGGTGGCGGGACCTTCGTCGCCGAACCGTCGACCGATGACGTCGCCGACTACCTGCAGACCTCGATCAGCCTGCTGTCGCGCAGCCGGCTCTCCGTCGGTCAGCTGCTGCAGGTACGCACGATGATCGAGGTCCCGGGCGCGGGCCTGGCGGCGCGGCACCGCAGCGAGGCCGATCTCGACCGGCTCGCCGCGACCGTCGTCGTGGCCGGCGACGCCGCCGACGGCAAGGAGGTCGACTGGTCGACCAACAGCCGGTTCCACGTCCTGCTGCTGCAGGCGACCGAGAACCCGCTGCTCGAGGTCGTCGCCCGGCCCATCTTCACCGTGATGCGCGACCGGTTCCTGCGCGACCGCGCGGGCGCGGACTTCTGGCGCCGCGTCGCCGACGAGCACGCCGAGATCCTCGAGCACGTCCGCGACGGCAACCCCGCCGCCGCGAGCCGGGCCATGCGGGTGCACCTCACCGCGCTGCGCGACACCTACACCCGGATCGACGTGTCGGACCTCGACGCGATCGCCGGCGACGGGATCTACGGCGACGGGATCTACGGCGACGACTGACGCGATGGACACATGAAACATCGAACCTTTGATCGAGTTCCGGGCAGGCTTCGCGACGGCCGATGAGTTCGCCGGCCGGCCACGGTCTCCCCTGACGACACACTTCGCCCCCCGACGGCATCAGAGAGACGAAGGAGCACTCCCATGGGCGCCATCAAGGTCCACGAGTTCATCACCCTCGACGGCTGCATCGGTGCTCCGATGTGGACGTTCGAGTACCCGTTCACCGACGAGATGATGGCCTCGCTCGCCGCGATCACCGGCAGCGCGAGCGCGATCCTGCTCGGCCGCACGACCTGGGTCGAGATGGGCCCGGCGTGGTCGGCCCGCAGCGACGCCGACGACCCCGGCGTCCCGTTCTTCAACAACTCGCCGAAGCACGTCGTGTCCGGGTCGCTGACCAGCAGCGAGGGCTGGGACAACTCACACCTGATCGGCGCATACGACGTCGACACGCTGCGGGGCCTGAAGGCCGATACCGACGGCGACATCTACGTCAGCGGCAGCGGCACGTTGGTGCGGGCCATGCTCGCCGACGGGCTCGTCGACGAGCTGCACCTGTTCGTCTACCCGGTTGCGCTGGGCACCGGCCCGAAGCTGTTCCCGGAGGGCACCGAGAACGCGCTGAACCTGCTCGGGTGCGAGGCGTACACCAACCAGGTCGTGCACCTGACCTACGGCCCGCGCAGCGCCTGACCTGCACGCACAGCGACGCGCATGGTGGATGTCTCCCCCGCCGGGTCCCTCCCGGTGACCGGCACCCCCCACGGATGCCCGACCACCGGTCCGTCCCAGCACCCGAACCGTGTCGCTCAGTTGTAGACGTAGTCGTCCTTGCCGCCGCAACCGCTGTCCCACTTGTCGTTGCAGTCCTCGTACCTGCCGTACTTGTCGTCGCAGTCGTCGTACTTGCTGTACTTGTCGTCGCAGTCGTTCCACTCGCCCTTGCCGCTGCCGTAGCCGCCGCCCCACTTGTCGTCGCCCCACTTGTCGTTCGTGCCGCCGTAGCCGCCGTCCCACTTGTCGTTGTCGTAGTCGTCGCGGGACTTGGAGGGGCAGGTGCTCTTGAACATGTCGGGGGCTCCTTCTCGGTTTGTGTCGTTCCTTCGCTGAGAAGAACTTTGCCCGTTTGCTGCCACGACGTGGATCGAGCAGACCCCCGGACCCGAGGGTGCAGACCCCACTCCTGCGGAGGGGTGCGGTCAGCCGGTCATCGCCGGGAGCCGCCAGCCCAGGTACGTCGCGACCAGCGACAGGACCGCGCACGTCACGACGCCCGACACGGCCGCCAGTGGGCGCGGCGCCCGGCATCGCAGCGCCACGACGGTGACGGTCGCGCCGGCAGCCGTGGCGACCGCGCTGACGTCGTGGTGCAGCGCCACCGGGACCGCACCGGTCATCATGTCGCGGATGACGCCCCCACCGACGGCGCTCACCGTCCCGAGGAGCACGGCACCGAGGGTCGACATGTGCCGGTCGAGCGCGATCACCGCCCCGGTGACGCACAGCAGGCCGAGCGCCGCGGCGTCGAACGGTGCCCGGGTGTCGGGCAGCAGCACCGCCAGCGGCTCGTGGGCGAACGCAGCGACCAGCCCGCCGGCCAGGGCGGTCGCCGGGTAGACGACGGACCCCAGCGCGGCCGGCGGGTGCCGCTGCACGACGAGGTCGCGGACCAGGCCGCCGCCCAGCGACGACACGAACGCGACGGCGAGGACGCCGACCAGGCCGAACCCGGCCGCGACGGCCATCACCCCGCCCTCGACGGCCAGCAGCAGCACGGCCGCGAGGTCGCACCCGACCAGCCACACCGGGCGGTCCCGGACGGCGCGGTCCCGGACGGCGCGGTCCCCGACAGCACCGTCCCGGACAGTGCGGTCCCCGGCAGCGCGGTGCCCGGCAGCACCGTTCCGCAAAGGGCGGTCGTCGCGGCGCGGGAGCGGGGCCGGAGAGCGCAGGGTCGAGGTGATCATGGCGGGTCTCCCGGTCGGATCGGTTGCGTCGACCCTCTCCCGGCGACAGCCCGGACACGGTCGGGCGGCCGGCCGATGCCCGGGACGACCCCTGGGTCGGCCGACCGGGGGACGCGTCCCGTCAGCCCAGGTCGGCGAGCTTGCGTTGCAGCACCGCACGCTCCCGCTCGTTGCCGCACGATGCCACCGCGCGCACGAGCTCTGCGCGCGCCTCGCCGGTGCGCCGGAGGCGGATGAGCAGCTCGCCGCGGACCGTCGGCAGCAGGTGGGAGCCGTCCAGCGCACCGCCCGCGGCGAGGTCGTCGACGATCCGCAGCGCGACGGCGGGACCCTGCGCCATCGACACCGCCACCGCCCGGTTGAGCTCGACGACCGGTGACGGCGCGAGCCGCCCGAGCGCTTCGTAGAGCACGACGACGCGGTCCCAGTCGGTGGCCGTGACGGATCCGGCGACGGCGTGGCACTCCGCGATCGCCGCCTGTACCCCGTAGGCGCCGAGCCCCTTCCCGACCTGCCCGGCCCGGGCCAGCGCCGCCCGGCCACGGCGGATCGCCGACCGGTCCCACCGTCGGCGGTCCTGGTCGGCGAGCAGCACCGGCTCGCCGTCGGGACCGGTGCGGGCGGGGAACCGTGCCGCCGTCAGCTCCAGCAGAGCCAGCAGGCCGTGCACCTCCGGCTCGGCGGGCACGAGCCGCGCCAGCACCCGGGTGAGGCGCTGGGCCTCGGCGGCGAGGTCGAGCCGGATGAGGTCGTCACCTGAGCTGGCCGACGAACCCTCGGTGAAGATCAGGTAGACGACGCTGAGCACCGACCCCAGCCGAGCTCGGCGCTCGTCGGCGCCCGGGACCTCGAAAGGAACCCGCGTCGCCCCGAGCGTCTTCTTGGCCCGGGTGATGCGGGCCTGCACGGTCGCCGTCGGCACCAGGAACGCCTTGGCGATCTCGTCGCTGGTCAGCCCGGCCACCACCCGCAGGGTCAGCGCGACCTGCGCCTCCCGCGACAGCACCGGATGGCAGGAGACGAACATGAGCGCGAGGACGTCGTCGTCGATCTGGTCGGGGTCCCACAGCATGTCGTCGGCCTCCCCGGCCGGGTCGGTGGGCTCGCCGCCGGTGACGACGCCGCCCTCGCCGAGGCCGTGTGCGAGGGCTGCGTAGCGCTCGTCGCGGGCCGAGCGGCGGCGGAACGCGTCGATCGCGCGGCGCCGGCCCGTCGTCAGGAGCCAGCCCGCCGGGTTGCGGGGCACCCCGTCGCGCGGCCAGGAGACGAGCGCCTCGGCCAGGGCCTCCTGCGCGAGGTCCTCGGCCAGCGCGAAGTCGCCGGTGTACCGGGTGAGCGCACCGACGATCCGCGCCGACTCGATCCGCCAGACCGCCGTGACGGCCTGGCGGCCCGTGGGGTCAGCCATCCGGTTCGACCCCGGAGACGATCTCGGCGGCCGGCCCGGTCAGCGCTGGCCGGTGGCCTCGCGCCACGCCTTCTCCTTCTGGATCCACTCGTTGTCCTGCGGGAACTCGTCGATCGACGTCACGCGCCGGATCTCGGTCTTGACGCCCGGGCCCTGCATGGGGGCGCGCGTGGCCCATTCCACGGCCTCCTCCTTGGAGGCGACGTCGACGATCCAGAAGCCGCCGAACAGCTCCTTGGTCTCTCCGTAGGGGCCGTCGGTGACGACCGGCGGCTGCGACGAGTAGTCGACGACGACGCCCTGCGCCGCGTCGTCCAGACCCTCGGCGGCCACGAGGACCCCGGCGCGGATCATCTCGTCGTTGTAGCGGCCCATCGTCGCGATGATCTCGTCGAAGTCGATGTCGCCCATGGCGGCCCAGGACTCGTCGGTGGCCCGCATGATCAGCATGTACTTCACGGTGGTTCTCCCTGTTCGTCGGGTCCCGTCCGGACCCTCGCACCCACAGGTCGAACGGCGCCGACCCGGATCGACAACCACCCGGAAAATCCTGCGACGACGTCAGACCGGTCCGCCGCCGACGCCGATCTCGTTGCCGTCCGGGTCGCGGTAGACCACCTTGCGGACGTCGTTACCGTAGGTCTCCCGTGAGTCCGGCTCGACCCCCCGGCCCGCGGCCGCCTCGACGAACCCGTCCAGGTCGTCGACGAACAGGGTCACGATCGCGTGGCCCGCGGCGTCGGCCCGGACCACGACGTAGACGTGCCGGTGCTCGGCGATCGTCCACACGTGCTCGGTGTCGTTGGGCTCGAACGTCTCCACCTCGCCCAGCAACCGGTCGAACCAGGCGACGGCGAGCCCCAGATCGCTGACGGCGACCCCGGCGAACAGGTCCACGGGCCCCCTCCCCCTAACACCGGCGTGTCGTTGTGCGACCTCCAGGTGGCCACCCAGGATGACCCAGGGCCCCGACAGGAGGACGCAGTGCTCGCGCTCGTCATCATCATGCTGATCCTGCTGGCGTGGTCGCTCATCGCCGGCCGCCTCGCCCGGATCAGCGTGACGATGCCGCTCGCGCTGCTCGTCGCCGGCATGCTGCTCACCGCCGGCTCCGACCCGATCTTCACCTTCGTGATCGACTTCGAGTCCGGCGAGCACATCGTCGAGGCCATCCTGGCGATCCTGTTGTTCGTCGACGCCACGGAGGTCCCCGGCGGGCTCCTCGGCCGCGAACCGCGCATCACGCTGCGGCTGCTGCTCATCGCGCTGCCGCTGTCGCTGATCCTCGCGTGGGTGGCCGGGTTCGTGCTGCTCGGTGGGGCCGGCCTGTGGCTGCTCGCCGTGCTGGCGACGATCGTCATCCCCGTCGACCTCGCCCCCGCCACCGCGTTCATCCGCGACCGCCGGGTCCCCGAACGGCTACGCCGGCTGATCAACGTCGAGAGCGGCCTCAACGACGGCCTCGTCGCGCCGATCTTCCTGATCGCCATCGCCGGGGCATCCGCCGCCGGGGAGGAGAGCGTCGTCGACGCCGCGGCCGGCGCCGTCCCGTCCCTCGCCGTCGCGATCGTCGTCGGCGCGGTCGTCGGGGCGCTGGCGGCGCGCGTGCTCGGGAAGGCCCTCGACGCCGGCTGGACCCAGCCGATCGCGCTGCGGATCGGGGTGTTCGCACTGCCCCTGCTCGCCTACGGCGCCGCGATCGAGCTGGGCGGCAACGGGTTCGTCGCCGCATTCGTCGCCGGGGTGTTCTTCGAACCCGCGGCGCGCCGGCTGCCGAAGGGCACCCTGAACCTCGTCGAGGACATCGGCGAGATGCTCTCCCTCGCGCTGTGGTTCATCTTCGGCGCGATCGTCAACCAGACGATGGCCCGCGGCTCGATCACCTGGCAGGTCATCGTCTACGCGCTGCTCGCGCTGACCGTCGTGCGGGTGCTGCCGGTCGCGGTGTCGCTCGTCGGCACCGACGTCCCGACCCGCGACCGGCTCACGATCGGCTGGGTCGGGCCGCGCGGGATCGCGACGCTGGTCTTCGGGATGCTCGCCGTCGTCCAGCTGCCGGGGCCGGAGAAGGACCTCGTGCTCGCGGTCACGGTCGTCGTCATCGTGGCGAGCATCGTGATCCACGGCCTCTCGACGGGCATCGTGATCCGGCTGTACGGCCGGTCGGCGACGGTCACCGGCCCGGACGTGCCGACCCCCACCGAGACCTCGCCCACGGAGACCTCGCCCACGGAGACCTCGCCCGCCGAGACCTCGCCCGCCGAGACCTCGCCCGCCGAGACCTCGCCCGCCGAGACCGACCCCGACGGCGCTCCGGGAGGCGGGTCGGACAGGTGATCACCGTCCGCGGGCCCACTCGTCGGCCAGCAGCGCGTAGGTCATCCCGTCGAGCCACCTGCCGTCGCGGTGCAGCGAGTCGGCCCGGGAGTACTGCTCGCGGCGCATCCCGAGCCGTTCCATGAGCCGCCACGACGGCTCGTTGGCGGCGAAGCAGATCGCGAAGACCCGCCGCACCCCCAGCCCCTCGAAGCAGATCCGCAGCAGCTCACGCGCGGCCTCCGTGGCGAGGCCCTGCCCGCCGGACCGGGGGTCGAGCGCCCAGCCGATCTCCGCCTCCGCGGCCACCGCCCGCTCCTTGACCTCGTGCTGCGCCCACGCGTCCTGCACGCGGACGAACAGGTCGCCGACGACGGCGCCGTCGCGCTCGACGACGATCGCCGTCGGCAGCCGCTCCGCGAACCGCACCCGCCACGCCCCGGGATCGCGCGGGAGCCGTGTCAGCCACTGCCCGACCTCGTCGAGGGTCCGGTAGGCGAAGACGGCCGCGGCGTCGTCGACCGTGGCCGGCCGCAGCGACAGGCGTTCGGTCGTCACCGGCCAGGACAGTTCCGCGATGGTGCGTCCCACGCCCGCATTCTGGCCGACGCCGCCGGCCTCACGTGTCGGCGGACGCCGGTACTTCTTGCGCGGCGTTGGCCTTCGCCTGGGCCGCTGCTTCCCGGCCGCTCCCTACCGTGGTGACCGTGATCGTCATGTCCGCGCAGGCCCCACCGTCCACGACCGGCACCCCGCTGCTGCCGACGGGCCTGCGGCGTCCCGCCGCCGTCGCCACCGCCCTGTGCGCGGCCCTGCTCGTCACCCTCGCCGTGCTGGTCGACCACACCGCCGTGCCGACGTCGTTCGACGCGTGGGTCCAGCAGTCGGTCGCGGGCCACCGCGTGCTGCGGGGGCGGTGGCCGAACCTGGCGGTCGCCGCGGGCGAGCCGATCACGGTGATCGCCGTCGCGGTCGTGGCGGCCGCCTGGTGCGCCCGGCGGCGGCAGTGGCGCCTCGCGGTGCTGGCAGTGTCGGGACCGGGCCTCACGGGGCTGGCCGAGACGGTGCTGAAGCCGCTGGTCGGGCGCACGATCCCGACCGGGGAGCTCGCGTTCCCGAGTGGCCACACGGCCGGGGCGACCGCCATGGCGCTGACGCTCACGTTCGTCGTCGCCGGGATGGTGCGGCAGCGGCGGGAGCTGGTGGTGGGTGCCGGAGCACTGGTGACGGTCGTCGTCGCCGGAGTCGTCGCGGTGGGGCTCGTCGCGGAGCACGCGCACTACCCGACCGACACGATCGGCGGCTTCTGCCTGGCCGTGGTGGTCACACTGACGGCGGCGTACGCCGTCGACCACGTGCGGAGACCGGTGACACAAGGGGTCGGGCGACACACGGATGACTGAGACGCCGGGTTCCGGGGTAATACTGGAGAGGCATGCGCAGGCCCTTTTCCGGCCCGCGCCGAGCCATCCGCTCCGGACCACGGCGGAATCACCGCCGCGACGCATCAGCGTCATGGTCCCGTTGAGCGAAACGAGTGTGCATGACCCTCAGCCCGTCGATGCCCGCCCCGTCCCGGACGGACGCGGCCGACCCGCCGCCGGACGTCCCGATCGACCGGGCGCCGGTCAAGCCCGTCCTCGCCCCTCCGCGGCCGCGCGCCGAGGCGGTGCTGGTCTACGGGTTCACCCTGATCCCGATGCTCGCCCTGTTCGCGGCCGTACCGCTCGCGTGGGGCTGGGGGCTGTCCTGGCTCGACGTCGGCCTCGCCATCGGCTTCTACTTCCTCTCCGGCCTCGGCGTGACGGCAGGGTTCCACCGCTACTTCACGCATCGGGCCTTCAAGGCCAACCGCGCGTTGCGGAACGGGCTGGCCGTCGCCGGCAGCCTGTCGATGCAGGGCGACGTGATCACGTGGGTGGCCGACCACCGTCGTCACCACGCGTTCACCGACAAGGAGGGCGACCCGCACTCCCCGTGGCTCTTCGGCACCACCCCGGCCGCGCTCGCGAAGGGCTTCTTCCACGCGCACCTCGGGTGGCTGTTCGGCCGTGACCGCACCAATGCCGACCGGTTCACCCCCGACCTGGTCGCCGACCGGGACATCGCCCTCATCAGCCGGCTGTTCCCGCTGCTGACGGTCGTCACCCTGCTCGGCCCGGCGCTCATCGGCGGACTCGTCACCATGTCCTGGTGGGGCGCCCTCACCGCGTTCTTCTGGGCCGGCCTCGTCCGGGTCGCGTTGCTGCACCACGTGACGTGGTCGATCAACTCGATCTGCCACATGGTCGGCGACCGCCCGTGGGACGCGCCGGGCAGGGCCACCAACGTGTGGCCGCTGGCCGTCCTGTCCATGGGCGAGTCGTGGCACAACCTCCACCACGCCGACCCGACGTGCGCCCGTCACGGCATCGGTCGCGGCCAGGTCGACATGACCGCCCGGCTCATCTGGGTGTTCGAGAAGCTCGGCTGGGCGGACGCCGTGCGCTGGCCGACCCCTCGCCGCGTCGCGCGCCTCACCGCCCGCAGCTGATTCGCGGAGTACCGTCGGTGGTGCCGAGAGCATGCTGCATGTGGCGGTCTGGCCCACGTCGTCCTCGGTGACATCCGACACCGGTCGCGAGAGCACCGGGAACGGGAGCCCCGACATGTCGTCGGCATCCATCTCACCCACCGTCAGGCCCGCGTCGGCCCGGCCCGAGTCGCCACGCGTCGAGCTCAAGGACCTGGCCGCGAACCACACCGGCCAGGTGGACGGCGCGTGGTGGCCCCGTTCCGACGACCTCGCCGACGAGCTGCGGAGCCTGCTGCCGGTACTGGCCGACCAGCTCGGTCCGGTGGAACGGGTCAGCTACCACCTCGGTGACTGGAGCACGACCGCCCGCAGCGTCGTCGTCGACGGCTCCGTCGTGCGCGCCGGCGGCTACACCCATCAACCGACGCGGACCATCGACGTCGCCACCCGGCGTCACCGCATCACGCTGCTCGTCCTGCCGGTCGACGAGTCCGCCGACCGTGCCGCCGCCGTGATGACCGCGGCCGCGCGGCCCGCGAACGCGGACACCGTCGCGGACCTCCTGTCCGTCCACTCCTGACCCCGGCCGCCGGCCGCCGGCTCCATCCCGAGCCGACCCCGGCCCGCCACCTCGGCGGGCCACGACCACGAAGAGGCCACATGAGCGCCATGTCCGAGTACCGCACCCCCTACGAGCAGCGGATCGACCTCGTCACCGCCGTCGTGACGGCCAACCCGTCGCTCCCGGCCGGCGAGCTGGCCACCGCGATCCTCTACGCCCTGGACCACATCCCGGAGAAGGTGCGCTGACCCCCTCCCACCGAGTGTGACGCGATGGTGGGCCCGGTCGCGGCTGTCGATCAGCGGAACGGGCTACCCCCTGGGACGTCCTTCCGCCGGCACCCCGCGCGGTGGGTCCACCACGCGTCGCCGGTCGTCCCGGCGCGTCCCATCTGAAGGGGAGCCGTGCTCACGCTTCTCCGCCACCTCTGCGGCCCGGCCACCGCGTCCGACACCGACGGCGCCCGCCGTGCGGTGGTCCGGCGTCGTGAGATCACGCTGCACGACCAGCAGGTCACCTTCCTCGAGACCGGAACGCCCGGCGCGGGCCCGACCGTCGTGCTCCTGCACGGTCTGGCCAGCAGCTCCGCGACGTGGGCCGCGGCGCTGCCCCTGCTCGGGCGCGACGCGTACGTGATCGCGCCGGACCTGCTCGGGCACGGCGAGTCCGCGAAGCCCCGCAGCGGTGACTACTCCCTGGGCGCGTACGCCGCGGGCCTGCGCGACCTGCTCGTCGCACTCGGGCTCGACCGGGCCACCGTCGTCGGGCACTCCTTCGGGGGCGGGGTGGCGATGCAGTTCGCCTACCAGTTCCCCGAGCACACCGAGCGGCTCGTCCTCGTCGCCAGCGGCGGTCTGGGCCCCGACGTCACGTTCGCCCTGCGGGCCGCGACGCTCCCGGGCGCCGCCCTCGTCCTGCGGTGGGTCGCGGCGATCACGCCCGCACGGGTGTCCGACGCCGTCCACCGCACCGCCCCCTTCCTCCCGGGCCTGCCCGTGGCCGACATCGACGGGGTGTCCTACGCCCTGACCTCCTTCGCCGACCACGACGCCCGGCAGGCGTTCGTCCACACCGTCCGCAGCACGCTGAGCTGGTCCGGCCAACGTCTCGACGGCACCGACCGGCTCTACCTGCTCGCCGACGTCCCGGTCATGTTCGTCGCCGGAGGCACGGACGCTGTCATCCCGGTCGCCCACACCCTCGCCGCGCACGAGATCCTCACCGGCAGCCGCCTGGAGCTCTTCGACGACAGCGGACACTTCCCGCACTCCGAGCACCCGGCACGGTTCGCCGCCGCGCTGCTCGACTTCGTCCGGACCAGCCCGGCGGCGCGACCCGACGTCGAGTCGCTCCGGCGTTCCCTTCGCCGGCCCGGCGGGCGTCGCGACGAGCCGACGACGATCGGCGACACCGCGGGATGAGGTCACGGCCCGCAGCCCTGCCGTCAGCCCTTCCGGCGGTACGGCGGCCCACGAGCGGGTAGGTTGCCCTCGAGTCGGCGCCCGGTCGCGTCCCCGCCTCGTCCACCCATCGGCAAGGGCGGGAGACCACCGTGAACCGCACCGGACCACCCCGCCGGAGCATGCGGTCCCCGCGTGGCTGAACGTGGCGCGGTCACCGGGCGCATCGCCCGCCTGGTCGCCGAGGACCTCGACGAGGAGACCCTCGCCCGCCTGGTCTGCCAGGCCTGCGTCGACGACCTCGACGTCGACGGGGCCGCGATCTCGGTCCTGCCCACGCGCCCCTCCCGGCGCACGCTGTGGGCCACCGACGAGACCGCACTAGCCCTGGAGGACCTCCAGTTCACCCTCAACGAGGGCGTCTGCATCGAAGCCGCGACGACCGGCCTCCCCGTCTCGGTGTCCGACCTGGCCCGCACCACCGCGCACACGTCCTGGCCGGTGTTCGCCGCCGAGGTGGCCACCCGTACACCGGCCAAGGCCCTCTACGCGCTGCCGCTGTACTGGGGAGCGGTGACGATCGGCGTGCTGGACCTGTACCGGCGCCGCGCCGGTGCGTTCCCCACCCGGCAGTGGCAGGACCTGCTCGGCGTCGCCGAGGTGACCGCACTCCTGCTGCTCCGGCGACGGACCCGTCCCGGTTCCCGGCCGCCTCCGGTCGACGACCGCACGAGCGCCGGAATCGGCATGGACAACGCCATCGGGGATGGCACTCTCGACGGTGTCGGCGACAGCCGTCGGGGGAACCCGGCGGCGGACGGCGGCCACCGCGGACACGGCCCGGACACGGCGATGGGTGACGGTGTCTTCGGTCGGCCCGAGATCCATCAGGCCGTCGGGATGGTGCTGGTACAGCTGGGGATCGGTCCCGAAGAGGCGCTCACCCGGATGCGGGCCCGGGCGTTCGCCGAGCAACGCATGCTTGTCGACGTCGCCAGGGACGTCGTCGAGCGGCGGTTGGTGTTCACCGAGGAGATGAGGTAGGCCGATGCAGTTCGAGCCCCAGGACCCGGCGGCGCGCGCCCTCACCGGAGAGAGCCGCGAGCAGCAGATCTCGCGGGCCTTCGTCGAGCTCGCGGACACCCTCGTCGACGACTACGACATGCTCGACCTTCTCGACCGGCTCGTCGCGCACAGCGTGCTGCTGCTCGCCGCCGACGCCGCGGCCATCATGATCGTCGACCCCGACGGGGAGCTGCGCACCGTCGCGGCCTCGAGCGAGGACGCCCAGCTGATGGAGCTGCTGCAGCTCCAGTCCGGTGAAGGGCCGTGCGTCGAGTGCGTGCGGACGTCGACCCCGGTGTCGGTGGAGGACCTCGCCGCCACCGACCGGTGGCCGACGTTCGTCGCCGCGACCACCGCGGGACGCACGTACCGGTCCGTCCACGCGATTCCCCTGCGCCTGCGCGGTCAGGCGATCGGAGCCATGAACCTGCTGCACCGCGTACCGGGCCCGCTGCCCGGGAGCGACCTCGCGCTCGCGCAGGCGCTGGCCGACGTGGCCACGATCGGCATCCTCGCCGAGCGCACCATCCGCCGCGGCGAGGTCGTCGCCGAACAGCTGCAGACGGCACTCAACAGCCGGGTCATCATCGAGCAGGCCAAGGGCGTCATCGCGCAGTTCGGGGCGCTGCCCATGGACCAGGCCTTCGAGCGTCTCCGCAGCTACTCCCGGCGGAACAACCTGCGCCTCGTCGAGGTGGCACGCGGTGTGGTGGACGGCCGGCTCGACCCGCGTCCGGTGGTCGCCGGAGCCCGGACGAGCGGCGCCGACCGGCCGCGCTGACCACCGGATCGGACGTTTCGTCTGGCCCACCCACCGGCCCGTCCGTAGACTCCCGATCTCCGGGACGCACCACGCGCCCGGACCGACGGCACTCCTGACCCCGGCGCCGGCACCTCACGCTGGGGGAGCCATGAGCGGGCGAGGCGCGCACCGGGGCGGGGACCACCACCGGCAGGCCCCGCGTCCACCGGACGCCTTACAGCCCGGTCCCGGCCGCAGCGCCGCGGCACGGACCCGTCTGCACTCGTTCGCCGAGCTCTACGACCGGTCCGCCTCGACCGTGTACGGGGTGCTCCGACACCGGCTCGGCCCGCGGCGGGCCGAGCTCGCCACCGAACGGATCTATCTCCAGCTCTGGCGGTCGGCCGACTTCGACGTCACGGGCTCCGTCGCGACCCTCCTGCTCGAACTCGTCCGCCGGCACCTCACCGATCCGGTCGAGCAACCGCGGGCGCCGCGCCGGTGACCGCGACGACCGATCGGGTCAGCCTGTGCTGCAGGCGCAACCGCGGTCGAGCGAGCGCTCGGCCGTGACGGCGCAGAAACGCAGGCCGATGCGGTCGTGGGCCGCCACGTCGTGCGGGCAGGCCGGGCAGGTCACCCGGGAGTCGTCGATCACGGGTCGGGTCTGCTCGACGGTCGGTACGGAGTCGTTCATGCGTTCCCGTTCTACGAGGGCCACGTGGGGTGCGGACCGGGAGCCGAACGGAGGGCGTCGTGCCCGTCCCGGAGGGCGCCTGATGGCGCACCGGAGTCACGGGCGGAGCCACGTCGCACGAAGGCGACCGTCTCCAACACTATTCGCCTCGGCCTCGAAACGCCCGGCCGACCCGTTCACGTCACCCGTCCGTCCATCGAATCCGGGTGCGCTGCGCCGACGTCCGGGTGACGCGAGCCACGTCGCGGGAGGGGTCTCGAGCGGGCTCAGGACGGCCGGAACGAGGAGCGGGTAGGTTCCGATCGGGTAGAGTTGACATGTCGGTAATCTTGCCGACCCTCAGGGCAGACCACTCGCTGACCGTCGGGCTCCTCGCCCCGCCACGAACCCGTCGCCTTCTCTGAGACTTCTCAGAGGATCTGCATTGTCTTCGCTCATCGGTGGTATCCCGTTCTCCGACGCGTCCGAACAGAGCGAGTCGACCGCCCCCGCGGTCGCATTCGCGCTCCCCGTCGGATCTTCGGCGATCGTCTACTGCGAGGCCCTGTTCGGTGAGCAGGACGGCAAGACCGCGAACGGCCTGGTCCGGCACTCGGAGAAGTACGAGATCCTCAGCGTCATCGACAGCCTCCGGGCCGGAGCCGACTCCGGGCAGTTCCTCGACGGTGTCTCGAACGGCATCCCGGTGCTGGCGTCGCTCGTCGAGGCCATCGCGCACGCCGGCCACGTGCCCGACTACCTGATCTGCGGGCTCGCGCCCGCTGACGGCCTGCTCTCGGACGCCCAGCGGGTCGTGCTGCTCGACGGCATCGCCCGCGGGATGCACATCATCAACGGCCTGCACGAGTTCCTCAACGACGACGCCGAGTTCGTCGCGGCAGCAGTGATCGCGGGCGTCACCATCACCGACGTGCGTCGCCCGAAGGACAAGCGCGACCTGCACCTGTTCTCCGGGCGGATCTTCGACGTCACCTGCCCGAGAATCGCGGTCCTCGGCACGGACGGGGCGATCGGGAAGCGCACCACGGCCACCCTGCTGGTCCAGGCGCTGAACGCGCGCGGCATCCGGGCGGTGATGGTCGGCACCGGTCAGACGACGCTGATCCAGGGCGGGAAGTACGGGGTCGCGCTCGACGCACTGGTCCCCCAGTTCTGCTCCGGCGAGGTCGAGAACCAGGTCGTCGCCGCGTTCGAGGGTGAGGACCCCGACGTGATCGTGGTCGAGGGCCAGGGTGCGCTCAGCCACCCCGCCTACCTGACCTCCGCGCACATCCTCCGCGGCAGCCGGCCCGCCGGCGTGATCGTCCAGCACGCGCCGAAACGCACCATGCTCGGCGACTTCCCGATGGTGCCGATGCCGACCGTGGCCGGCGAGATCGCCCTGATCGAGGCGTTCGCCGACACCCGCGTCATCGGGGTCACGATCAACCACGAGGATATGATCGACGACGAGCTGAGCACCTCGATCGCCGAGCACCACCACAGCCTCGGCCTCCCGGTCACCGACCCTCTGACGCGACCCGCCTCGGACCTGGTCGACATGGTGCTGGCCGCGTTCCCCGCACTGGCGACGGCCGACCCGATCATCGCGGGGTGACCGCGCCTCGGATCGAGGCCGATCTCCACAAGATCGAACGGAACACCCGGATCCTGGTCGACCGGCTCTCCGCCGTCGGCATCCGCGTCACGGGGATCACGAAGGCCGCGCTGGGCTCGCCCGGGATCGGCGCGGCCATGCTCCGCGGTGGTGCGAGCGGCCTCGGTGACTCCAGGGTCCCGAACCTCGCGCGGCTCGCCGGGTCGGACACCTCGTCACGGCGCACACTGATCCGCTCCCCCATGCTCAGCCAGGTGGCGCACGTCGTCGGGGTCGCCGACGTCAGCCTGAACACCGAGTCCGTCGTCCTCGACGCGCTGGACCGTGCGGCGTCCGGTCAGCGGCGGACCCACGGGATCGTCCTCATGGTCGAGCTGGGCGACCTCCGCGAGGGCATCGCACCCGACGACGTCTCCGAGGCCGTCCGCGCGGTCCTCGGGCATCCGTCGCTGCGGCTCGTGGGGCTCGGCGGCAACCTCGCCTGCCAGAACGGTGTCGTGCCCGACGACCGGAACATGGGCGTGCTCACCGCGCTCGTCGACACCGTCGAGGTCCGCCACCACATCTCCCTCGACGTCGTCTCCGGCGGCAACTCGGCGAACCTCGGCTGGGCCCTGGCCACCCACGAGATCGGCCGGGTCGACGAGCTCCGGCTCGGCGAGGCGATCCTGTTGGGCGTCGATCCGTTGTACCGGACACCGATCCCGGGTCTGCACACCGATGCGTTCTCCCTCGTCGCCGAGGTCATCGAGGTCGCGGTGAAACCGGCCCGGCCGTGGGGGGACCGTGCCCAGGCCGCCTACGGCGAGCCGCCCGCACGCACCGGCACCGGCACCGTGCGCCAGGCGATCCTGGCGATCGGCCACCAGGACGTCGACCTCGACGGGCTCCAGCCACCCGCCGGCATCACGATCCTCGGGATGAGCAGCGACCACCTGGTCGTCGACCACGGCGACCACGCGATGGCCGTCGGGGACGAGATCGACTTCGGGGTCGGCTACGGGGCGCTCGTGCGCGCGATGACGTCGCCGTTCGTCACCAAGGTCGAGCAGGCGGGGCGGCACGTGCCGCCGGCCGAGCCCCGTTCCCGACCACGCCCGGACCCGTCCGTTCAGCGTGATCGTCCGGTCCTGCGCTCGTCGTGACCGGCACCCTGCGGCCGTCGCCCACGCCCTGATCGACGGCGCAGCGGGCGACCGTCCCGCACGCGGGCGGGCGGAGAACGGCTTCGCGCTCACCTACCGGCGCTGACGTGGCGGGTCCCTCGATGCTGCGGATCGGCCGGCGCGCTCCTCGACGACGCGGCGGCCGACGGTGCAGGAGCACCGTCGGCCGCTGATCCCCCTCACGAGAGGCCGACCGCCGCCGTGCGGTCGCCCTCGGTGGCCTGCACGTCGGGGTCGAACCCGTTGCCCGGCTTGTACTTGACGAGATCCTCCGGGGTCATCGGTACGGCCTGCTTGACGTAGATCACGGGCCGGGTCAGGTCCGGGGAGTCGAACGAGACGCCGTGGAGCTTCCAGGTCGTGTTGCCCAGCGTCACCGTGAAGTCGCCGGTATCGCGGACCACCGGGTCCCGGACGTCGAGCCAACCCTTGTGGTACGCGGGGAGGTTCAGCGTCTGCGAGATCGAGAACTGGTGCTCCTGGGTCCAGGTGTGGCCGTAGGTCGCCGAGAGCGAGACCTCGACGATCTTCAGCAGCGTGGCCTGCACGCTCGCGCTGAGCTCGACACTGTGGGTGACGCTCGCGGTGTCGGTCCAGGTGTACTGGTCGAACTGCTCGAGAGGGGTGTTGTTGTAGACGATCCCCTTGGCCGGGTGCATCCCGGTGTAGGCGTTCTTGTCCCGCCCGGTGGGGACGAACGTGCAGGTGGCCGAGGGGTTGCCGGCGCAGAACCGGTCGAGGATCTCCGCCTGCTGCTGCCCTTGCCCTGCCGGGACGTCGACGACGGTGCCGGGCATGTCGAGCACGGTGAGCTGGTCGCGGCCTGCCTGCACCTCCCCGAGGCCGGGTGAGATCGCCGCCTCCGAGGCGATGGAGGGCCCGACCGGGTTCGTCTGGAAGACCTTCATCGTCGCGTGGTAGGTGCCGATCGGGGTGCCCTGCGCATCGAGCACCGCGAACTGGGCCTTGATGTCGCGGTACGCGCCGTAGAGCCAGGTCACCTCGAAACGTGTGGAGAAGCCCGGCTCGACCGTGCTCCCGATCGTCGGCACCCCGTCCTCCTGGTGGGTGTTCCCGGCGACGGACAGCAGCTTCAAGGGATGGCTGCTGAGGTTGGTGATGGTGAAGCCTCGGGTGTAGGTCGCCGACAGCTCGCCGTCGCCCGGGGTGTCCGACCGGGTGGCAACCGCCACCGATGTCGTGGACCCGGCCGCGGCGGCGGTGCCGGCAGCCAGTGGCGCGAACAGGAGCGTGGAGGCAGTGACCGTTCCGAGGAGGACGGTTCCAAGGGTTCTCATGGGAGATCGGCTTTCTCGTGGGATGGACGACGAGTGGGTTTCCCGGGCGGTCAGAGGTGCTGCGCGTCCGCCGCCGCGGGCACGCGGTCGAACACCTCCGAGAACTGCGGCTCCCCGTACACGTGGTCCGGCTTGATCAGGCCGAGCTGGTCGGGGATCTCCCGCACCTCGAAACCGGTCAGGCCTGCGCCGCCGTCCACCCGCAGGACCGGGCGGTAGAGGCCGATGTTGTGACCCTGCGGATTCGAGACCGTGAAGTACACCTGCAGCTCGCGCTGCTCGAAGAACCGGTAGGTGACGTTGAAGGCGATGGCCTTGCCGGGAGCGACGACCGCGTCGGGCAACGGCAGTTCGTCGTCGTCGTGCGTCCCGTCGTAGCCCGCGAGCGCCATCGTGTAGCTGCTGTTGTTGATGATGACGAAGGTGCGGTGGTAGACGGCCTGGGACGCCGAGGCGTCACCCTCGACGGCTGCGGTCGTCGGGGAGACGGCCGCGGCTGTGGTCGACGGTGTGGCAGCGGCGGCGGTCACGCCGACCGTCCCGAGGAGCGCGGCCGCCGTGACCGTGACGGCGGTGAGCTTGGCGATCATGTGCATGATGTCTCCCGGCTGAGGCGTCGGATCGCGGTGCGTCCGGCGGCGGTGTGGTGTGCGTCGGTGCTGCACCCACCGTGCCGTCGCCGGCTGCCGCGACCGGTCGGTCCACCGACGGACGCAGCGGTGGATGCGCACCTCCGCCGATCGGGGGACAGCCGTCCGTCACCGGGATGCGAGGACCCACGCGGTACACCGGCTCATGTGGCCTGCACGTCGGCGACAGCACCGCGCGAGCAGGTCCTCCACGGTGTGCTGCAGCCCGTCGGCCGAACGAACCGCGTCACCGATCGCGGCGCGCAGTCTGCGGCCGGGTCGTCGAGCGCGGTCTCCAGGGTCAGCCGCAGGCCGGCCAGGGCGTCCGCAGCTGGTGTGACGCGTCGGCGGTGAACGAGCGTTCGCGCGCGACGAGCGTCCCGAGTCGGTCGGGCCGTGGTGTCCAGGTCGGCGCCGACGGAGTCGATCTCCGGGATGCCGACACGTCGCGTGCGCGCGGTGAAGTCCCCCTCACCGAGGCGGCGAGCGGCCGACGACGGCTGCTCCAACGGGCCCGCGAGCCGTCCCGCCTGCTGCCTGGCCACCACCCAGACCGCGACGAGGGCCGCCACCGCGGGAGTGGTCATCGCCGCCCACACCAGGACGCGCAGGTACACCTTGGCGCGCGGCCCGGCGACACGGATCGCACCCGCACGCGTGTACGTAGGCGGCCTGGCCGATCTGCTGCCCCACTCATGGGTGCCGCCGCTGGCGCAGGTCGGGTCTAGCACACCGCCGTCGACCACGACCACGACCACGACCACGACCACCAGCACCGCACGCCCGATCCCGCGGCGTCGCCGGTGCCGCCCGCGGGCCGGCGTCGGCCAGGTGCCGTCGAGGATCTCGGCCGACCGGGTGGCGTCGGGGCCGGCGGTGCGCGGCGAGGGCCACGGGGAGCTCCGGCGGGACGTCGGACGGCGCGGGACGGAGCTCAGTCGGCAGGCCGACCGGCGGGCCGCGGTTGGGGCGCGTAGGTGACCTCACCCCAGGCCGCGCGGGCTCCACTGTCGCCGATCCGGACGACCTGCACCGCGGAGACGACGGCGAACACCACGGTGAGGACGGCGAGGACGGCGATCCCGATCCGGGCCTGTCCGTCACGGATCCGGGGCGCGGCCATCGTGCCGGGACCGGCGTGGCGTGCGGTCGCGGTGACGGCGTCGGCGGACCGGCGGCGCAGGTGGTCGAGGAGGACGAGGCCCAGCACGAAGATCAGCATCGGCGCGACGAAGATCAGCAGCTCGTCGCCGAGCTGGGTGTGGGTCTCCATCGCCGCCGTGCGGGGGAGGTTGTGCTCCAGGCCCTCGCCCGTGCTGGTGGCGATCGGGATCGCGAGCGTTCCCAGCGCCGTCACCACGACGACCGGCCATCCCCAGCGGGGGCGGAGCCTGGGCCACACCGCGACGAGCACCGCTCCGATGACTGCGGCCGGGACCAGGACGACGACCGCGTGTACCACCAACGGGTGCAAGGGGATTCCGAACATGAACGTGGGCAACGATCGGCCTTCCACACTGCGGTCGGGGGACGTCGCCGATCGTCGCGGTCGATTCTCAGAGATTCCTTGGAGCGCCGGGTTCCGGGACGGCCTCGTCGGCACCCGGGTCGGTCGCGGTGGGGAACGTGAGCCGGAACGCCGCCCCCCGCGCCGTCGCGCCGGCCGGATCGGGACCGGGTGTGACGAGGGCCACGCGACCGCCGTGGGCCGACGCGATCTCGGCGACGATCGCCAGGCCCAGCCCGTAGCGGCGCCTGCCGGGATCGGCGGGCCGCGACGCGGTGGCGAAGCGGTCGAACAGCCGCGGCGCCAGTGCGGGGTCCACCCCGGCCCCGTCGTCGGCGACCTCGACCACCGCAGTGCCGTGGTCGTCGCGCACCGCGACGGTGACGACCCGGCCCGCGTGCCGGACGGCGTTGTCGGCCAGTGCCGTGACGGCACGGCGCAGGGCCGCGGCCGAGCCCAGGACGTACACGGGCCCCGCTGCGTCGAGGCGCAGGTCGATCTGGTGATCGGCGGCATCGGCCGCGGCGGCGGCGAGCACACCGCGACACAGGCCGGTGAGGTCGACGGGCTCGCGCGGGCGGACACCGAGCGGGTCCGCCGCGAGCAGCAGATCCTCGAGGATCGCGGTGAGCCGGCCGGTGTCGGCGACGACGCCCTCCACCTCGGCCAGCAACGCCGGGTCCGCGTGCGGGTCCCGGCGGAGCCTGCGGCGCAGCAGCTGCGCGCGGGTGTCGATCAGCGTCAGCGGCGTGCGCAGCTCGTGGCCGGCATCGGCGACGAACCGGCGCTGCAACGACAGCGCCGCCGAGAGCGGCGTCAGGGCGCGATGCCCGAGCCACGTCCCGGCAGCCCCGGCGACGAACAGGCCTGCGATGCCCGTCGCGAACATGGTGGCCAGCAGCCGGTTGCGGGCGGAGTGGTTCGCGGTCAGGTCGAGGATCGCCTGCACGGTGACGCCGTCGTCCCGCAGCTCGGTGGCGATCTCGTACTGGACCTCGTCCACATTGCGCTCGACCGTCGGGGGTGCGCCGCCCGCTGCCGCCTCGGCCACCGCCCTCAGGTCGGCGACGCCGTCGTGGAGTCCCGGCGACGTGGTGATCTCGCCGGTCTGCTCGCGCAGGACCAGGTACATGCCGGACGGCGGGTCGGCGACGTCGTCCGCACGGTCGATCGCGTGCTGCAGCTGGGCTGCCACCTCCGATCGCTGGGCCCCGAGGAGCACCGCGACCGCCACCGCGGTCAGTGCGACGACGATGAGCCCGGCGAGCACCGCGGCCTGCACGCCGAGCCGGACGGCGGCCCGTCGGGCCAGCACGGCCTCACCGGTCGGTCCGGTCCGGCTCACGCCACCGGCCCCTCGTCGGCCCGCACCGCCACGGTGCCGAGCCGGTAGCCGCGCCCACGCACCGTCTCCACCACCCCGCGGCCGAGCTTGCGACGCAGGTAGTGGACGTAGGTGTCGACGACGACCGGGTTCTCGGCCTCCGGGAAGGCGAGCGTGAGCAGGTCGTCGCGACCGAACACCTGCCGGGGCCGGGCGGCGAGGGTGGCCAGCAGATCGCACTCACGCTCCGACAGCGCCGTCCGGGTCGATCCGGAGACGACCTGGCGGGAGTCGAGCTCGAGCCGCGCGTCGCCGACAGGCAGTGCACGCGCGGTGTCGAGGTGGCGGCGGCGCAGCGCGCGCAGCCGGGCGAGCAGTTCGTCGATGTCGAACGGCTTGGCCAGGTAGTCCTCCGCCCCGGCGTCGAGCCCCGCCACCCGGTCGGCCGGGTTCCCCAGCGCGGACAGCACCAGCACCGGAGTGGTGAACCCGCTGCGCCGCAGGCGGGCGAGCAGGTCGAGCCCCTCGACGGCGGGCAGCCCGCGATCGAGCACGGCGACGTCGTAGCGCCTGGTCAGGCCCAGGTGCAGGCCGGTGTGCCCGTCGGCGGCGACGTCGACGACGTAGCCCTCCTCCCGGAACAGTCCGGCCAGCATCGCCGCCAGCTCGGCCTCGTCCTCGACCAGCAGGACCCGCGTCGCGGTGGCGTGGCCGGCCGCATCGGGCCCGGGGTGGGTGCTCACAACGGCCATCATGGCCAACGGCACGCCCGCACGGTTGCGACCCACCCGCCACGACAGCCCACGAGGCCCCGGCGGCCTCCCAGGAATCTCCAAGAACACGAGCGTTGTGTGGGTGGCGTGCACCCCTCCCTCCACGCCCGTGCCGAAGCCCGCGACCGCGGACTCCGGCGGGCATCCACCGCCACCGGTTGGGCAGCGTTCGGCGGCCTCGCCGCCACTGCCCTCGCCGCGTTCGTCTTCGCCCAGAACCCCGCGGCCGCAAGCACCGCCGACGACTCGGCGATCGGCAGTGTGACCACACCGGACACGGCCCCTGCATCCTCAGCCCCGACGACCGCCCAGCCGGACCCGACGACATCCACTCGACACGCACGCGCTTCGCACCGCGCGGCGGCGGGGTCGGCGCAGGGGCTCCAGCCACCCACTGCACCGGTCGCGCCCGTCGCCCCGTCCTCGGGTGGGCACTCGCACGCGACGTCGGGAGCGTCGTGACCGGAACGCTCGTCGTGGACCCGGCAGCGACCGAGTCGTTTGCGGCGATCGGAACCACCGCGACCGTCGTGGTCACCGACCGCACCACGTTGCCCGCCGCGGTCACGCTCCTGCGTGCCGACCTGGACGACCTCGACCGGACCTGTTCTCGCTTCCGCTCGGACTCGGAGATCCGCGAGGTCCAGCGGCACGCAGGGCGTCCGGTCCAGGTCGGCGCGCTGCTCGCAGCGCATCTGGACGCCGCGATGCGGGCCGCGGCACTCACCGATGGTCTCGTCGACCCGACCGTCGGAACCTGCATGGACGCACTGGGCTACGACCGCGACTACGCGGAGGTGGCCGACTCCGACGCCGCCCTCGACGCGGTGCCCGCCGCCGGCTGGTGGCGACTGCTCTGGAACCCGGATGACGCGACGCTCGTCGTCCCCCGCGGCGCGCGGGTCGACCTCGGGTCGACTGCCAAGGCACTCGCCGCCGACCACGCGGCGGCCCGGATCGCCGACCGGACCGGCAGCGGTGTACTCGTCGCCCTGGGCGGGGACCTCGCCGTCGCCGGACCGCCACCGCCGGGCGCCTGGCGCGTCCGCGTCACCGACGACCACGCCACCGACGGTCCCGGTCCGGTCGTCAGCATCTCCTCCGGAGGGCTGGCGACGTCCGGCACCCTCCGCCGACGGTGGCGGCGCGGCGGGGCGCAGTGCCATCACGTCGTCGACCCGCGGACCGGCCTGCCCGTCCGGGGAGGATGGCGGACGGTCAGCGTCGCCGCCGGGTCGTGTCTCGACGCGAACATCGCCACCACGGCATCGCTCGTGATGGGGCGAGCTGCGCTGCACTGGCTGTCGACGGCGTCCCTGCCCGCGCGCCTGGTCGACGACGGCGGCCGGGTCACGACCGTCGGCTCTTGGCCGGCGGACCCCGGGCGGCGCTGATGTGGACCTGGTACGCCAGCCGCGCCGCCGGCCTCGTGTCCCTCGTGCTGCTCACCACCACCCTGTTACTGGGTGTGTCGGGCATCGCCCGCGCCGCGACGACCCGCTGGCCGCGCTTCGCCCTGAACCGGCTGCACCGCAACGTCTCGCTGGTCGCGGTCGTGTTCGTCGCGCTGCACGTGGTCACCGCGGTCCTCGACGGCTACGTCCCGATCCGGTGGATCGACGTCGTCGTCCCGTTCATCTCGGCCTACGAACCGTTCTGGATCGGGCTCGGCGCCGCCACTCTCGACCTGCTGCTCGCCCTGGTCGTCACCAGCCTGCTGCGCACCAGGATCGGACTGCGCGCCTGGCGCGGCATCCACTTCGCGGCGTACGCCTGCTGGCCGCTCGCCGTGGTGCACGGCCTCGGTATCGGCGGCGCCGACTCGACCACCGGCTGGGTCCTCGTCCTCACCCTCGGCTGCGTGGCGCTGGCCGCCATCGCGCTGCTCTGGCGGGCCCTGATCTGGTCCGACGACACCCGGGAGCCGACACCGTGACCACCTCGCCCGACGTCTCTCACGCACACCGCCTCCTCGCACCCTGGTACGTCGACGGGGGCCGCGACGACCTCACCGCGCACCGTCGCCGTCACGGCCCCCTCCCGGCCCCCGACGTGCGCACACTCGTCGACTCGATCGCGGCCGCGGGCCTGCGCGGCCGTGGCGGCGCCGGGTTCCCGACCGCCGCCAAGGTGCGCGCCGTCGCCGCGTCCCGGTCCCAGCGGGTCCGGCGGCGTGCGCCCGTCGTCGTGGCGAACGGCTGCGAGGGCGAACCCGCGTCCCGCAAGGACTCCGTACTCCTGCTGCACTCCCCCCACCTGGTGCTGGACGGCGTCGCCGTCGCCGCCCGGGCGCTCGGCGCGACCGACGCGTACCTGTGCGTCCACGCCGACGACCCCGGGCTCGACGCCCTGCAGGCCCAGGTCGCGAACCGGGACGACGCGGTGCCGGTGCACGTGGTGGCTGTACCCGCGCGCTACGTCGCGAGTGAGGAGTCCGCGCTGGTCCAGTACCTCTCGGGTGGTCCCGCACTCCCGACCACGACCCCGCCTCGGCCCGCCGAACGCGGCGTCGGCGGCCGTCCCACCCTCGTCGACAACGTCGAGACCCTCGCCGACCTCGCCCTGATCGCCCACCACGGACCGGAGTGGTTCCGCAGGACCGGGACGGCCGACCTGCCCGGGACGTTGCTGGTCACCACCGGTGGCGCGCTGCGCAGTCCCGGTGTCGACGAGGTCTGCGCCGGGACGACCGTCCGCGACGCGCTCGACCTCGCCGGCGGACCCACCGAACCCGTCCACGCGATCCTGAGCGGCGGCTACGGCGGCGCCTGGCTCGGGCTCGACGCACTCGACACCCCCCTCGACCACGGCCCCATGCGCGCAGCCGGATCGGTCCTCGGGGTCCCGGTGCTGCTCGCCCTGCCCACCCGCGTCTGCGGGCTCGCACAGACCGCCCACCTCCTCGACCACCTGGCCCGGGAGTCCGCGGGCCAGTGCGGCCCCTGCACCTTCGGCCTCCCCGCCGTCGCCGACGACCTCGCCGCCCTGGTCCGCGGCGGGCCCGACGCACCCGACGCCCACTCCCGGCTCGTCCGCAGGCTCGGCGTGATCGCCGGCCGCGGTGCCTGTTCCCATCCCGACGGCGCGGTCCGGCTCACCCGCAGCGCGCTGCGTGTCTTCCGGTCCGACGTCGACGACCATGTCCGAGGCCGCCCGTGTGCCGGAGCAGCCGCCCCGAGCGCCTTCCCTCTGCCGTGGACCGGCCGATGAGCGGTCACCGGACCCGGTCGGAGTTCGTCCTGCGCGTCGACCCCATCGCCTGCGCCGGGCACGGACTGTGCGCGCACCTGCTGCCCGAGCACATCGCCCTCGACGAATGGGGCTACCCGGTCATGGCCGGGCAGCGCGAGACCGGCCCACTCGAACCAGCCCTCGCCGGGCTCGGGCGACAGGCGGTCGAGGCCTGCCCGACACTGGCCCTCCGCCTGCGCCGCACCGTGATCGAGGTCCGGGACTGAGGGACTGTAAAACCAACGGTGTAACTCCGATCGAGGAGGAAGCACACGATGGCT
>NZ_BEGX01000016.1 GCF_002583555.1 Pseudonocardia sp. N23 | reverse complement strand
GCCATCGTGTGCTTCCTCCTCGATCGGAGTTACACCGTTGGTTTTACAGTCCCGAACCAGGCTCACGTCGAGCTCGGCGGAGGCGGGTGGAGCGGCCGGTTCGGCGCCGGCGGAGGCCGGAGGGCCGGGGTCGGGGGCGGGGTCAGCCGGTGGAGCTGTTCTCCTGGCGGACGAGCGCGGCGATGCGGACGTCGCGAGTGCGTTCCAGGTGCGCGCGCAGGACGGTGCGGGCGCGGTCCTGGTCGCCGTCGGAGATGGCCTCGAGGACCTCGGCGTGCTCGTCGTCGGTCGACTCCAGGTTCGGGTTCCGCGACATGTCGACGCTGTCGTAGAGCGCGAGCTGCAGTGCGAGCTGCTCGAGGATGCCGGTGATCGTGGGGTTGTGACAGGCCTGGCGCAGGACGGCGTGCCAGCGGCCGTGCAGGGCGCGACGCTCCTCCTGGTCGCGGGCGTTGCGCGCCTCCTCGTCGACGTGGCGCAGCCGGGCCAGGTCGAGAGCGGAGCGGTGCGCGGCCGCGGAGGCGGCGGCCTCGGCCTCCAGCGCGATGCGCGCCTGGTAGATGTCGACGACCTCGGGCGCGGTGAGGGCCCGCACCTGCGGGCCGCGGGGACCGCGGACGACGAGCCCGTCGCACTCCAGGCGGAGGATGGCCTCGCGGACGGGAGCGCGACCGACGCCGAGGCGGGTGGCGAGAGCGGTCTCGAGCAGGGTCGTCCCGGGCGGCAGCGCCCCGCCGACGATCTCGTCGCGCAGCACGAGGTACTGCGACTCGGCGGTGTTGCCTGCCTGCACGGGTGCGGCCACGGGTCCCCCTCACCTGCCGGACCGTGAGGTCCGACCGACATCGACGGGCCACAGCGTACGGGACGTGTCCGCACAATCCCGCATCTACGTCCATCATGTAGACGCGTGTAGACGCGCGTCGACGCGCGTCTTGCGCATGCCGCGGCAGTCACTTACTGTCGCGAGCGACCACCCGGCAGGACTCCGCACCGACGCGAGGAGGAACCGTGAGCGCACGTCACTTCTCCCAGCGCAGCGTTCTGTCCCGGCCGCGCGACACCCGCGGTGACCGCGGCTGCCGCAGCTGTCGTCCTGGTCCTCGTCGCGGCTGAGCCGCAGCCCGTGCCGTCGAGCCGGGCAGCTCGCGCCCTTCCGTGGCGCACCGTCCGTGACCGCGTGCCGGTCCGGATCTCCTTCCCAGAGAGGTTTCTCCGATGACGGCTGACGTCGTGCTGCGCCGTGGACTGGTCGTGGCGGCCCTGACCCCCTTCGTGGGGACCACCGTGCGCGTCGACAAGGCGCGGTTCGCCGCGCAGATCGACGCCCTGGCCGCCGCCCGGCCCGTCGCGGTGACCGTCGGGGCCGTGGAGAGCCAGGAGTTCCAGGTGCTGTCGAAGGCGGCGCGGCTCGGCCTGGTCGACGCGGCCCGCGCGGGCCTGCCCGACGACGTCCCGGTCATGGCCGGCGTGTCCAGCCCGTCGCTGAAGGAGTCGATCGCCCTCGCCGCGGAGATCCACAAGCGCGGCGCGGCGGTGGCTGCCGCGGTCGCGAGCCCGAAACCCTGGGGGGCCGCACCCACTCCCGACGAGGCCCACCGCTGGTTCGCGACGCTCGCCGACGAGAGCCCGATCCCGGTGCTGCTCTACAACAACCCGCGCCTGGGCGTGGACCTCTCCGTCGACACGATGGCCCGGATCTGCAGCCACCCCAACGTCGTCGCGATCAAGGAGACCTCGCGCGACGAGCAGAAGCTGCTGGGGCTGGTCAACCGCGTCCAGGGCAACGCGCACGTCTACACGAACATGGAGCTGCTGCTCTCGACGCTGGTCCTGGGCGGCAGCGGCGCCATGCTGCCGACGTCGGGCCTGCCGATCGCGGCGCGGCTCGTCGAACACGTCGAGGCCGGCGAGATCGCCGAGGCCGCGAAGCTGCAGCTGTTCTTCTCCGAGTTCCCGGGCCGCTGGACCGGGCTGGGCTTCCTGCCCGCGGTCAAGGCCGCGGCCGGGCTGATGGGCTGCGAGCTCGGCGAACCCCTGTGGCCCTGGTCGGGCCTGGACGACAACGCCCGCGCCGAGATGCGCGAGTTCCTCGCGAAGTGGGACCTCCTCGACTTCTTCGCCCCTACCGGGAAGGCCGCCTGATGGCACTGGTCGACGTCTCCCACCAGCTCTGGCCCGGGATGCCCAAGATCCCGATCCTGCCCGAGGTCGAGCGCCACCAGGTCGCCTCGATCGCCGCGGGCGCCCCCTTGAACATCAGTGCGATCACCCTGGCGTTGCACGTCGGCACGCACATCGACGCCCCGGCGCACGCCGTCGACGGCGCGGCGACGATCGACGAACTGCCGATCGAGCGGTTCGCCGGGACGGCCGTCGTCGCGAAGGTGGACCGCAAGCCGGGCGAGGAGATCACGGTCGACGACGTGCTCGCCGGCGGTCCTGCCCCGGCCCGGGGTGAGTTCCTGCTGGTCGCGACGGGCTGGAGCGAGAAGTTCCTGACCTCCGACTACGGCGACCACCCGAGCCTGTCCCCCGAGCTGGCCGCGTGGTGCGTGGAGCAGGGCATCCCGTTCGTGGGCGTCGACATGATCACCCCCGACCTGCCGGTGCACCGCCGCGGCGAGGGCTTCGACTACCCGGTGCACCGCACGCTGCTCGGCAACGACGTACTCATCGCCGAGAACCTCACGAACCTCGACGGGCTGGCCGGCACCCGGGTCCATCTCCACGCCTACCCGCTGGCCATCCGCGGCGGCGACGCCGGACCGGCCCGCGTGGTCGCCGACACGGGAGCCGCCCGATGACACGTGCACTCGACCACGGTCCCGGACCGCTCGACTTCCCGGACAGCCCGCTGTCACGGGCGGCCCGTCAGCCGCTGATGCTCGGCCTGTTCCTGCCGCTGCAGACGGGCGCGTTCTCCCAGTCGACGCTTCCCCGCGACACCCGCTGGGACTTCGAGTACAACCGCCACCTCACCCAGCTCGCCGAGCGCTCCGGGTTCGAGTTCGTGTTCGGGCTGCAACAGTGGGTCGGCAAGGGCGGCTTCGGTGGCGAGATGAACTACCGGGAGAACTTCCTGGACCCGTTCATCTCGACGATCGCGCTCTCGACGGTGACGACGAGCATCCTGTCGATCTCCACCGTCCACGTCCTCTACGGCAACTGGCACCCGATGCACCTGGCCCGCTTCGCCGCGACCGCCGACCACATCGCGGGCGGGCGCTACGGGCTCAACATCGTCACCGGCTACGCCACCGGCGAGCCGCCGATGTTCGGCATGGACCGCATCGACCACGACCGCCGCTACGACATGGCCGACGAGTTCACCTCGATCCTCTCCGACCTGTGGAACGGCCGCGAGAACCTCACCTACGACGGCGAGTTCTACAAGCTGACCGACGCCTACGTGTCGCCGCGGCCGCGCTACGGACGGCCGATCCTGGTGGCGGCCAGCGGCTCCCCGGCGGGCTACGACTTCGCGGGCCGCCACGTCGACATCGTGTTCACCGCGAGCCCCGCGGGCGCGGACTACGACGGCGCGATCGACGCGATGCCCGAACACGTCGCGAAGATCAAGGCCGCCGCCCGCAAGCACGGCCGCGAGGTCAAGGTCATCATCTTCCCGCTGGTCATCTGCCGCGAGACCGACGAGGAGGCGTTCGCCTACCGCGACGAGATCGTCGCCCACGCCGACACCGGGTCGCTGGTCAACTACCACGCCCGCCACGCCACCGGCGACGCCCAGGCCTGGCCCCAGCACGTGCTGGCCGATCGCGCGCTCGGCGGGCACCTGCAGATCACCGGCGGCCCGGAACGGGTCGCCGAGGCGCTCGACCGGCTGCACGCGGCCGGGTTCGACGGCGTCCAGCTGGGCTTCTACGACTACGAGCCGGAGCTGGCGTTCTTCACCGAGGCCGTCGTCCCGCTGCTCAAGGCCCGCGGGCTGCGGGGCTGAGCCGTGGAGACGATCCTGACCGCCACCGTCATGGGCCTGGGCATGCACCACGGCTCCTGGCGCTACCGCGACGGCGACGCGTTCGACTACGTGGACCCGGACTACTACGCCCACATCGCGCGGACCGCCGAAGCCGGTGCGCTGCACGCGATCTTCCTCGCCGACACCCTCGACGTCAGCGAGGAGCGCTTCGCCCGGCCCAACCTCGGGTCGCTCGACCCGGCGGTGACGCTGGCCGTGATGGCCGCCCACACCGAGCGGATCGGGCTCGTCGGCACCTCGTCGACGACGTTCAACGAGCCCTTCAACCTGGCCCGGCGCTTCGCGAGCCTCGACCACATGAGCCGTGGCCGGGCCGGCTGGAACGCGGTGACGACGTTCGTCCCGGCGGTCGCGGGCAACTTCGGCGGGATGCCGCTGCCCGCCCACGACCAGCGCTACGCCCGCGCCCGGGAGTTCCTCGAGGTCGTCATCGACCTCTGGGAGAGCTGGGAGGCCGACGCCGCCGTCGGAGACAAGGCGGCGGGCACGTTCGTCGACGCCGCGCGGGTGCACACCCTCGACCACGTCGGCGAGCACTTCTCCGTCCGCGGCCCGTCGACGCTGCCGCGCTCGCAGCAGGGCCGGCCGGTGATCTTCCAGGCCGGGGCGTCCGAGGGCGGGCGCGACCTGGCGGCGCAGTACGCCGACGTCGTGTTCACCGCGCAGAACACCATCGAGGCCGCGACGGCCTTCCGCACCGACGTGCGCCGCCGCGCCGTCGGCTACGGCCGCTCCGCCGACGCGGTGAAGATCGTGCCGGGGCTGCTGCCGGTCGTCGGCAGCACCAGCGCCGAGGCCAAGGCGCGCAAGGAGAAGCTCGACGAGCTGCGCGGCGTCGGCCCGGAGCTGGAGAAGCTGGCGCTGCGGGTCGGCGTGCCGGTCGAGGCGTTGGAGCTCGACGAGCCGCTGCCGGTCGAGCTGATCCGGGCCAACGACGCGTTCCGCGGCTCGCACGGGTTCCGCGACGCCGCCGTCGAGCTCGCGACGCGGGAGAACCTGACCGTCCGCGAGCTGCTCTACGCCAACGGCGGCGGGCACCAGCAGGTCGTCGGCACTCCCGAGGAGATCGCCGACACCATCGAGACATGGGTCGACGCCGGTGCGGTCGACGGCTTCAACCTCATGATCGACGCCTTCCCGTCGGGGCTGGAGGACGTCGTCGAGCACGTCATTCCGTTGTTGCGCAAGCGATGTCTGTTCCAGCACGACTACGCCGGTACGACGCTGCGCACGAATCTCGGCCTCCCACCCCTCCCCTGAACCCGGAAGCGAAACCATGACCGAGCCCGATCCGGTGCTCGTCGCGCATGCCGACGGCGTCGCGCGCGTGACCTTCAACAGACCCGACCACGCGAACACGATCACCTATGCCACGATGACCGCGTTCATCGACGGCCTCGAGCAGGCCCACACCTGCGGCGCGAACGTCCTCGTCGTGGCCGGCAACGGCACCGACCTCACGCTGGGCCGCGACAAGGGCGAACGCGTCCCCGGCGTCAGCCGTGCGGACAACCTGCGGCTCATCCTGCGCGCCAACGACCTGCTCGCCTCGTTCCCCGGGATCAGCGTGACCGCGGTGCGCGGCCGCGCGTTCGGCTTCGGGACCGGGCTCGCGCTGCACTCCGACATCGCGATCGCCGCCGACACCGCGACGCTGGGCTTCGACGAGCTGGCGGCCGGTCTGCCGCCGCTGGTCGTGCTCACCTACCTGTACCGCCACGTCACCCCGAAGGCCGCCGACGACCTCGTGCTCACCTCGCGCAAGGTCGGCGCGGCCGAGGCGCTGCGGCTCGGCCTGGTCAGCCGCGTCGTCGCCGAGGCGGACCTGGACACGACGGTCGAGCGCACGGTCGCCGAGCTCGCCGGTCGCGAGCCGTCGGCGCTGCGGTTGCTCAAGGAGTTCGCGGGCGAGGCGAAGTCGGCGGACCAGCGGCCGGCCAAGGAATTCGGCGAGTACGCGGTGGAGCGTCTCGTCGCCTGGATCGAGCGAGGGAACTCATGAGCACCGAGATCGCGGCCACCGGGACCGCGCGCAAGACGGCGCCGAACACCCGCCGCGCCAACTTCGCCTCCGCCTGGCTGGGCTGGATGCTCGACGGGTTCGAGACCTACTCGATCGTGCTGGTCGGCAGCCTCGTCGTCGCCGACCTGGTCGGGAGGAACGCGTCGCCGATCTGGTTCGGCACGATCCTCGCCGTCCAGCTGATCGCGTGGGCGGTCGGCGGGCTCGCATCCGGCGTGCTGATCGACTACTTCGGCCGCCGCCGCGTGCTGATGGTCTCGATCCTCACCTACGCGATCGCCACCGGCCTGGCCGCGCTGTCGCCGAACTTCACGATCTTCCTGATCCTGCGGATCATCGCCGGGATCGGCATGGGCGCGGAGTGGGGGCCCGGCAGCGCGCTCGTCGCCGAGACCTGGTCCGACCGCACCCGCGGGCGCGGCATCGCCCTGCTGCAGTGCGCGTTCGGCGTCGGGTTCCTCGTCGCGACCGGCGTGTTCTGGCTGCTCGGCCCGACCGAGCCCGGCACCTGGCGCTGGCTGCTGGCGATCGGCGCACTCCCGGCCCTGGTCGTGCTGTTCGTGCGGCGCCGGGTCGGCGAGTCCCCGATGTGGGAGGACGCCGACGCCCGCCGCCGTGCCGCGACGGCCCGCGCCGCCGGTGGCGAGTCGCTCGACGCGAACGAACGCGCGCTGACGACGTTCACCCTGCGCCGGCTGTTCACCGAGCCGGGGAGCCGCAGCCGCATCCTCAAGCTGCTCGCCTGCTCGACCGCGAGCCTCGTCGGCTGGTGGGCCGTCTCGACCTGGGTCCCGCAGTACGCGGGCGCCGCCGTCAAGGCCGCGGGCGCCGCACCGACGACCACGACGTTGATCGTCGTCGCCTACAACGTCGGCGGTGTGCTCGGCTGGCTCGCCTGGGGCGTCCTGGCCGACACCATCGGCCGCCGCTGGGCCCTGTGGTCGTACTTCGCCGGGGCACTGGTGCTGACGTGGGTGCTGTTCGGGGTGCACTACACGTCGCTGGGCCTGCTGACGCTCGTCGTCGGCGTCAACGGGTTCTTCACCCTCGGCCAGATGGGCTGGATGGCGACCTACCCGGGCGAGCTGTTCCCGACGAGCCTGCGCGGCAGCGCCATCACCGTCGTGTTCAACGTGAGCCGGGTGTTCGCCGCGGCGGGCGCCCTGCTGGCCGGCGGGATCGTCGGTGGCCTCGGCGGGATCGCGACGGCCGCGCTGACCATCGGCTCGATCTACGTCCTCGGCCTGGTGTTCGCGCTGCTCGTGGGCCCGGAGACGAAGGGCAAGCCGCTCCCGCAGTGACCCTGTGAGTGGCAGACGAGCCGGGTGCCGGCCAGCGAGGTGTCCCCGGCGTTCGCCGCGGCCGCCGACCGCATCGCGTCGGAGGTCGCCGAGCGCCTGCGCGCGGCATAGCCTCGCCGGGGTGTACCCCGGTCGGTTCGCCGTGCTCACCCCCGACAAGCCCGCCGTCGTCATGTCCGACACCGGCGCGGCGCTGACCTACGCCGAGCTGGAGGAACGCTCGGCGCGGCTGGCCCGGGTGCTGTACGACGCGGGCCTGCGCCCGGGCGACGACGTCGTCGTGCTGAGCGAGAACTCGTTGCGCTGCTTCGAGGTCTACTGGGCCGCAGTGCGCAGCGGGCTCTACGTCACCGCCGTCGACCACCACCTGACGCCCGCGGAGGCGGCCTACGTCGTCGACGACTGCGACGCGACGGCCCTGGTCACCTCGGCGGGCAAGGGCGACACCGCGACGGCGATCGTCGACGCGACCCCGCGGGTGCGGCTGCGGCTGGCGTTCGACGGCCCGGTGACCGGGCACGACGACTACGAGGCCGCGCTCGCGGCGGCGTCGACCGACCCGATCCCGGGGAACCCGCCACGTGGCAAGGACATGCTCTACAGCTCGGGGACGACGGGCCGACCCAAGGGCGTGAAGCCGCCGCTGCCCGACACGGCCGTCGACGAGGCGCACGACCCGCTGCTGGCGGTGTTCGGGCCCGTCTACGGCTTCGACGCCGACACCGTCTACCTGTCCCCCGCCCCGCTCCACCACGCGGCGCCGCTGCGGTTCGGCGCGATGGTGCACTCGGTCGGGGGCACGGTCGTCGTCATGCCGCGGTTCGACGCGCAGGCCTCACTGGCCGCGATCGAGCGGTACCGGGCCACGCACAGCCAGTGGGTGCCGACGATGTTCGTGCGGATGCTCAAGCTCCCCGACGACGTCCGCGCGCGAGCCGACGTGTCGTCGCTGCAGGTCGCGGTGCACGCGGCGGCGCCGTGCCCGGTCGAGGTCAAGCAGCGGATGATCGACTGGTGGGGCCCGGTCCTGCACGAGTACTACGGGTCCACCGAGGCGCTCGGCGTCACGATGATCGACTCCCACGAATGGCTCGCGCACCCGGGCTCGGTCGGGCGCTCGCGCCTGGGCATCGTCCGGGTCTGCGACGACGCGGGCGACGAGGTGCCCGTCGGCGACACCGGGCTGGTCTACTTCGAGCGCGACGTGCTGCCCTTCGCCTACCACAAGGACTCCGCCAAGACGGCCGAGGCGCAGAACCCGGCGCACCCCACCTGGGGCACGAACGGCGACATCGGGCACGTCGACGACGAGGGCTACCTCTACCTGACCGACCGCCGCGCGTTCACGATCATCTCCGGCGGGGTCAACGTGTACCCGCAGGAGATCGAGGACGCGCTGGCCCTGCACCCGGCGGTGCTCGACGTCGCCGTCATCGGGGTGCCCGACGACGACCTGGGCGAGTCGGTGACGGCCGTCGTCCGCGCCGCGCCGGACGCGACGCCCGGTCCGGAGCTGGCCGCGGAGCTGCAGGAGTTCCTGCGCACGCGCCTCTCACGTCGCAAGGTCCCGCGCGAGGTCGACTTCGTCGACGAGCTCCCCCGGACCGAGACCGGCAAGCTGCGCAAACACGTGCTGCGCGCCCGCTACGCGGCCCGCCGAGATGCGCACCAGCGCGGTTCGGGACGCGCCGAACCGCGCTGAGGTGCATCTCGGGGGCTCGGCGCGGCCACGCTGGGCATGGCGCGCATGGCGATGATGGACGACCTGTCCGAGGAGGAGCGGGCCCGGATGCGGGCGGGCAGCCTCCTCGCGTTCGACCCGCCCGACCACATCCGGCTGCGCCGGATGCTCACCCCGGAGTTCACGATCCGCCGGGACGCCGGGTGACGACCGACGACAGGGGGCCCGGACCGACGAACGGTCCGGGCCCTCGTGCCGGTCAAGCAGTGTGGACCACGTGCTGCGGATCAGATGGTGCGGGACTGGCTGTGCCGGGGTTCACCGGCCCCGACGGTGACGGCGTCACCCTCGACGGTCGCCGGTGCGCCGACGGCCGCGGCGGCCGCCTGCTCCGCAGCGACGGGGGCCGCCGGGGCGCTGCCCCGCAGCGTGACCTCGCGGATCACGAAGGCGGCGACGATCGCGACCAGGGCGACGGCGGCGGCCCAGAGGAAGGCCGTCGAGACACCCGAGGTGACGGCCGCGCGGAACGCGTCCTGCACCTGCGCCGGGAGCGAGCCCAGCATGGCCGGCGTGAGCTGCCCACCGCTGACCTGCGCACCCGCGGCGGCACCGAGGCTGCCGGTGAGCGAGGACTGCAGGTGCTGGGCGTAGAGCGTGCCCAGCAGCGACACCCCGAGCGAGCCGCCGATCGTCCGGAACAAGGTGGCGGCACCGCTGGCCGCGCCCATGTCCTTGCGCTCGACGCTGTTCTGCACCACCAGCATCGTCGTCTGCATCAGGAAGCCCATGCCGACGCCGAGCACGACCATGAACAGCGAGCTGGTGAGCTGCGTGGTACCGACGTTCATCAGCGACAGCAGGCCCAGACCCGCGGCCATGGCGAACGAGCCCAGGATCAGCAGGACCCGGTAGCGCCCGGTGCGGGTGACGAACTGCCCGCCGACCAGCGACGTGACGAGCATGCCTGCCATCAGCGGTAGCAGGAGCAGCCCGCTGCTCGTGGCCGACGCGCCCTGGACGATCTGCTGGTACTGCGGCAGGAACGTCACCGCACCGAACATCGCGAAGCCGGTCAGGAACGTCAGCGCGACGGCGGGGGTGAAGTTCGGCGCCGTGAACAGTGCCAGCGGCAGGATCGGCTCGGCGACCCGGCGCTCGACGCGGATGAACCACACGGTGGCGACGACGGTCAGCACGCCGAGGCCGATGATCTGCCACGAGCCCCACGCGTACTGGCTGCCGCCCCAGCTGGTGAGCAGGGTCAGGGCCGACACGGCGACGGCGAGCAGGCCCGCGCCGGTCCAGTCGATCGAGACCTGCGCGCGGCGACCGGGCAGCTTCATCGTGAACCAGATGACGACGAGCGCGATGACACCGAGCGGGATGTTGATGTAGAAGGCCCAGCGCCAGCTCAGGTTGTCGGTGAGGAACCCGCCCAGCAGCGGGCCACCGACGAACGCGATCGGCATGACCGCGGCCATCATGCCCTGGTAGCGGCCCCGCTCACGCGGCGGCACGAGGTCGCCGATGATCGCCATGGCACCGACCATCAGGCCGCCCGCACCCAGGCCCTGGATGCCGCGGAACGCGATCAGCTCGCCCATGTTCTGCGCGAGGCCGGACATCGCCGACCCGGCGAGGAACACGACGATCGAGATCATGAAGACGCCCTTGCGACCGAAGAGGTCGCCGAGCTTGGCCCACACCGGCGTCGCGACGGCGGTGGCGAGCGCGTACGCCGTGACGACCCACGACAGGTGCTCGAGCCCGCCGAGCTCACCGACGATCGTCGGCATCGCCGTGCCGACGATCATGTTGTCCAGCATCGCCAGCAGCATCGCGATCATCAGGCCGCTCAGGACCGTGTAGATCTCACGCTTGGTGCGTGTCCGGTCCTCGTCACCGGACGCGTCCGGCGCGGTGACGGTCCCCGCGTGGCGAGGCGCCTGCTGTGGCTCGACGGCCTGCCGTTCGACGACGGCCGCCGCGGGCTCGGCGCGGTGCCCGCCGGCCCGCTCAACGTCGCCCGGTGTGGTCGTCGCCCTCCCGGTCCCCTCGTTCATCTGGTCTCTCCCGAATGTCCGCTCTCTTACTTGCCGACCGGCTAGTAAGCTCCGAAAAGTAAGGTACGCTCGCACTAGCCGGTCGGCAAGTTAGATGACGGGCATCACGAAACTCGGAGGTGGACGGTGACCGACGCACGACGCACGGACACCCGGGAGCAGATCCGCGAGGTGGCGCTCGAGCTGTTCGCCGAACGCGGCTACGAGGGCACCTCGCTGCGGGAGATCGCGGAGCGGCTGGGCATCACCAAGGCCGCCGTCTACTACCACTACAAGACGAAGGAGGAGATCGTCGGCGCCCTGTTCGACGACTTCCTTGCGGGCATCGACGAGATCGTGGAGTGGGCGCAGGGCAAAGGGCCCGGCCCGGAGACGCGTGCCGAGGTGCTGCGCCGCTACCAGGGGCTGCTGTCGGCGCCGTCGGCCGCGCAGGTCGCCCGGCTCATGCAGGAGGGGCAGTCCTCGCTGCGCGACGTCGCAGCGGCGAAGGACATGAAGGCCCGCTTCTTCTCGATGAGCCGCGCCGTCATCGACCCGGACGCCTCGGCGGCCGACCAGATGCGGATGCGTCTCGCGGTGATCGCCCTGCATCTGGGCGCGTTCATGGACCAGGAGAGTCTGCCCGTCCCGCCCGCGGAGCGCAGCGCGGTCGCACTCCAGATCGCCCTGGAGCTCGCCGGGGGCTGATCAGACCTTGCGGTAGCCGGGGTGCACCCCCGGCGTGAGGCCCTGCTCGTCGGCGATCCGCTGGAGCAGCGCGCGCAGCGTCGCGCGCTCGCCGTCGTCGAGCGCCGCGCACAACGCGTCGTCGTGCTCGCGACCCACGTCGGCGATGCGCCGCAACAGCTTCTCCCCCGCCGACGTGATGTGCAGCGCGTGCAGCCTGCGATCGGCCGGGTTGCGCCTGCGCTCGACCAGGCCCCGTTCGCCGAGCTGGTCGACGAGTGCGACGAGCCGGCTCGGCGGAGTGCCGAGCATCGTCGCGAGAGCCTGCTGCGACTGACCGGGCGCCGCCGCGACGGCCCGCAGCAACCCGGTCTGCGGGGGCGTGAGGTCGAGCGCGCCGATCCGGTCGGCGAACGCCATCGCGGCGTGCGCACCGAGCTGCGAGAGCAGGAACGCGGACCCGGGCCCCGGGCCGGGCGCAGCACCCCGCGGCGTGGCGGGCGCGGCCCCGTCGGCGGTCTCCATGCCGGCACCGTACCAGTTGACAAATAATAGACCGAGGTGAATCGTTACGATTCGTAACGATCTGACCAGGGAGGTTTCATGACCGACCGCACTTTTCGTTTCGGTGTCGTCACCACGCCTGGCGACGGTGACTCCTGGCGCGCGACCGCCCGCCGGATCGCCGATCTCGGCTACTCGGCCCTGCTGATGCCCGACGGCCTGCAGCTGCTCTCCCCCTTCCCGTCACTGGCCGTCGCGGCCTCGACCGCGGACATCAGGGTCGCGACGTTCGTGCTGGCCTCACCGCTGCGCACGCCGGTGGCCGCGGCCTGGGACGCGCACTCGATGACTGTGCTGACCGACGGCCGCTTCGAGCTCGGCATCGGCACCGGTATTCCGGCGGCGAAGCAGTCCGCCGAGCGCCTCGGCATGCCCTACGGCAGCGCCGCCGAGCGGCTCGCCCAGGTCGGCGCGACGATCGACCACGTCCGCGAGCTCGACGGCGACGGTCTCCGCACGCCCGTGCTGGTCGCCGCGGGCGGCCCGAAGTCCCGCACGCTGGCGGCGGAGAAGGCCGACATCGTCACCCTCGCCGCGGGCCCGCTCGCCGGCACCGAGGAGATGGCCGCCATGGCCGACGACCTGCGCGCCAAGGCAGGCGACCGCGCCGACGCGATCGAGCTGGCCATGAACATCTTCGTCGTCGGCGACGAGGTGCCCCCGTGGACGAAGCAGTTCATGGGCGTGGACGCCGACGAGCTGATCGCCGCCGACGCGCTCACGATGCTGCGCGGCACCCCGCAGGAGATGGCCGACGAGCTGCGTCACCGCCGCGACCGGATCGGCACGTCCTACATCAGCGTCAACGCACAGTTCGTGGAGCAGTTCGCCCCGGTCGTCGAGCTGCTGAACGGCCGGTGACCCCACCCCTCACGGCTCAGGTGCCTGCGAGGATCGCACGGAGCTGGTCGGCCTTCTGCGGGGTCCAGTCGGGTGGGCGCAGCAGCAGCGCCCAGGCGTCGACGGACTCGCGGGTGTAGCGGTGGCCATGGCCTTCCGGCACCTCGGCGGCGGCGGGCATGTCGAGCGTGACCTGCCAGAACGTCACGATCGGCAGCCACGTCATCGACGGCAGCACGTCGCGGCCGCGGGGCTCGGCGAGCCAGTCGGGCCGGCTGAACAGCAGCTGCGGGCTCCACCACGTGATCGGGTCCGACGGATGCTGCAGGATCAGCGTGCGTGAGCCGTCCCAGGGTGCGCCCGCGGGTGGTGCCCCGACGGCGACGTCGGTGCTGAACCGGACGGTCCGCCCGTCGCGGTACACGGGCTCGACCTCGCGGCTGCCCGGGTCGCGGTCGTCGCGGAACTCGGTGTGCAGGGCGTTGAAGTTCGGCGGCCCGACGAAGAGCGCGCCGGAGGTGCGGTTTCGTAGGTCGGACTCGCCGCTGAACGCCGCCTCCGCCCCGAACGAGCCCAGGCTCTCGCCGAAGACGTAGAGCTGCGGGCGCCGGTCGACCGGGAGCGAGGCCCATCTGCCGTAGACGGCGTCGAACAGCGCGCGCCCCGCGGCCTGCGCCCGCGACGCGTCGACCAGGTAGGAGAAGCCCGACGGGACGAACGAGTACTGCAGCGCGACGATCGCCGAGTCGCCACCGGCGACGTACTCGAACGACGACATCGCGCCCGCGTCGAGCCAGCCCTGCCCGGTGGTGGTGGCGACGAGCAGCCGGGCCCGGTCGAAGCCACCCGCCCGTTCGAGGTCGGCGACGGCGAGCGCGGCGCGGGCGTCGGCGGTGGCCGCGGAGTCGACCCCGGCGTAGACGCGGACCGGGTCGGCGGCGCGGGTGCCGGTGAACGCGGCGATGTCGGCCGCCGACGGCCCGCCCGCCACGAAGACGCGGCCCTCGCGCCCGAGGGAGTCCCAGTCGATCAGCGACTCGGGCCCGCCCGAGCGCAGGTCCGACGCCGGACGGGTGACGCCCTCGGGGGTGGCGTCGTTGGCGGCGGCGAACGCGCGGTCGGCGGCGGCGAACATCCCGTCGAGGGCGACCCCGCTCACCAGGTGGACGACGAGCCCTCCGACGAGGAGCCCACCGAGCGCGCGGGCGCCGCGGCGGCCCATCCAGCGCGACAGCAGCCACCCGATGCCGCGGCCCAGCCCGAACAGCAGCCGGCACAGCGCGAGCAACACCAGGAACGCGAGGGCGGCGACGGGTACCGCGAGCAGGCTGTCGCCCCACGACTGCGCCGGCGCCCCCATCAGCTCACGCAGCCGCCCCTGCCAGTGCCGGCCCGCGACCACCGCGGCGGCGACGAGGACCACCACGACGACCGCGAACACGACCACCGACCCGCGCCGGGCCCGACGCGGGTCACGGCCGGCGAAGGCCCGCCATGCCAGTGCCGCGAGCACGCCGAGTCCGTAGCCGAGGATCGCCCCGATGCCGGCGACCGCCCCCTGCAGGACGCCGCTGCGCGGCAGCAGCGACGGGGTGAACGACAGGCACGCGAGGGCCAGGCCGCCCCAGAGCCCGGGCAGGCTCGGCGCGAACCAGCGCCGCACCGCGCGCGGCGGGTCGTCGACGCGATCGGTCTGCTCGTCCGCACGTTCCGTCGTGACGACCATCGGTGAAACGGTAACGATGTTGTGCGCCGCGCAGTACCCCCCGACGGCTCAGCCGAAGAGGTCGCCGAGCTCGACCCGGGACCGGTTCGACCACGGCAGGGATGTGGCGAGGTCGGCGGTGGGGGCACGGGCCGGGCGGCCGCCGGGGGCGGTGGACGGTCAGGCGGAGCGGCCCCGGCGGCGGCTGCGCCGCGGGGTGGCGGGGCGGTCGCCCTCGGCACCGCCCGCCCGCAGCGCGCTGGCGGCGAAGCCGTGGTCGGAGCGCAGCCGGGCGACATCGGCGTCGTCGCTCCAGAAGTCGGCGAACTCCTCCGCCGGGAACCGGGCGGCCATGAGCTGCATGGCGATGTCGTGACGGACGTACTCCACGGCCACCATGACGACGGCGGGGTTGTCGGAGAAGATTCCCCATGCGTCGGAGTCGACGAACCCGCCGATGACGCATTCGCGCCGGTCGGCGACGGCGACGAACAGCCGGCAGCCCAGGTTCTCCAGCACCACCGCGGGAGGGGAGAGCTTGTGCTCGTAGGAGTGGCCGGGGAGGTTCTCGTCCTCGCCGTAGGTGAGGGTCGTGACGGTGACGCCGCGGGCGTCGGCGTCGCGGACCAGGCCGTCGAGCTGCGCGCCCTCCTGCGGCCAGGTGGACAGGAACAGGTCGCGCCGGGCTCCGGACACGACGTCCCCCGCCCGTTCGAGCAGGGGTTCGCGGCCGGTGAGGTTGTGGATCAGGTGCACCCGCGACGGCGGCGCGATCGAGGGCAGCGCTGCGCGCAGGGCGCCGAGGGCGGACTCGTGGCGACGGCCGAGCCGGTCGATCAGTGACGCCGGGGGAAGCGGCAGGTAGGTGACGGTGTCGTCGTGCGTGCGGACCTCGTAGGTCGCGCCGCTGGCCGTGAGCTTGCCGAGCGTCTCGTAGACGGTGCTGCGGGGCACCCCCGAGCGCTTGGCGACCTCGTAGCCGTTGAGCGGCTCGCCCGCGGCGACCAGCGCCAGGTAGGCCTTGGCCTCGTACATCGACATCCCCAGCTGCTGGAGCTGGGCGACGACCCCGGTGGGGACGGTCATCGCGCGTCCCCCGAGTCGGCGAAGGAGTCGGACAGGTCGACGAGCGCGATCTTCGTGTCGAGCCTGCTCGGCAGGAACGCCCCCTGGACGCTGTGGCGGACCGTCGTGTCGGCGTCGCCGCGGGCGGCGGCGCGGCCCGCGAGTCGGCCGAGGGTGAAGCCGCCGGAGATGCGGGTGCCCCCGAGCTCGGCGGTACCGCCGAGCCCGCCGAGGCAGTCCCCCGCCGCGTAGAGGCCGGGGATCGGGGCTCCGAACACGTCGATGACCTGCAGTGACCGGGTGGTGCGGAACCCGCCGGACACGAAGTTGACGCCGACGACCATCGGGATCGCGGTGAACGGCGCGGTCGCGCAGGTGCGCCGTCCGGGCGGCATGACGACGCGACCGGTGACCGGGTCACCTGTCGCGCCGGTGGCGAGGAACGCGTTCCAGCCTTCGACGGTGGCCTCCAGCGCGGCGGCCGGGACCCCGATCGTCGTGGCCAGCTCGGCGAGCGTCGGTGCCTGCACGGCGGGCTCGGGCATCTGCCCGATCAGGGTGGCCTTCTCCCGGGCGACGAGGTCGTCGACGACGTACCAGCCGCGGCGGCCGGGCTGGCCGAGCAGCGCCTCGACGCGCTCCTCGTAGGGGCCGGCCTCGTCGTGGAAGCGCGCTCCGGAGGAGTTCACCGCGATCGCGTCCTCGACCAGCGACGACGAGACGATGACCAGCGGCGGCACGAACGTCATGTTGACCAGGTCCCCGCCGACGGCCTGACCCATGAGGTGACCGTCGCCGCGGCAGGTGTCGACGCCGAGGTAGGGCCCGCGAGCCAGGAAGTTGGGCTGGTAGCGCTGCCGCAGCTCCGGGTTGGCCTGGTATCCGCCGGTCGCGAGCACGACGCCCCGCGCGCGGACCGATGTGGCCCCACCCGGTCCGTCGACGAGCACGCCGGTGACCCGGCCGTCGTCGGTGAGCAGCCGGCGCGCCGTCGTCGAGAACAGGGTGCGGACGTTGGGGAGCGCGAAGTCGGGTTCGAACGCCGTCCGGAACGTCCACGGGTCGACGACGGCGGCCATGCGGTCGACGGTGTGCTGGCGGGGTCGCGGGATGAACCGGCTGAACCGCACGCCGCGCGCGGTGAGGATGTCGTAGGTCTCGGCGCTCTCCCGGCCGAACAGCCGCACCAGGTCCTCGTCGACGACCATGCCGTAGCCCTCGGCGGCCTCGGCCGTCATCCGGGCGGCGTCGGCGACGAAGGTCTCGACGTCGTCGACGAGGCCCTGTTCCGCCTGCATCGCGGAGTTCACGAAGGTCAGGTAGCCGGTGGACCAGACGCAGTTGCCACCGATGTGCTCCATGGCCTCGACGGCGACGACGTCGGCCCCCTCGGCCGCGGCGGCGGCGACGGCTGCCATCCCGGCCGGGCCGGTGCCGAGCACGACGACGTCGCAGGACAGCTCCTTCACGACCGCCCCTCGATCCACGCCATCAGCTCGGGCTCGACCGACTCGTCGACGAGCTCCAGCCAGGGCCCGCCTCCGGGTGCGCGCAGGTAGGCGAAGCGGGTGGGGTTCCCGTCGTCGTCGACGGCGTGCACCAGCTGGGTCGCGCCGGCGGCCCGCAGGGCGGCGACGCGGCCGGGGAGGTCGCGCTCCCAGTAGCCGAGATGGTCGAGCCGGGCGCCGCCGTGCGCGCCGCCGGACCAGATGCCGCCGCGGACGTCCTGGATCAGCTCGACGAAGGGCGGGCCCGGTCGGGAGTACGCCGCGAGCAGCTCGACCTCGATGACCGTGGGGTCGTCGTCGACCTGGACCCGCAGCGGTCGCGGCCGGATCTCCGACCAGGTCCGCCCGGCGGTGGCCGACAGGCCGGCCATCGCCTTCTCGATGTCGTCGACGACGTAACCGACGTGGTAGAGGTCCACGGCCTGCTCTCAGTCGTTCGTGACGCCGAGCGACAGACCGCCGTCGATCGTCAGGATGCTGCCGGTGGCCCACTCGGCTTCGGCGAGGTAGGCGACCGCCTCGGCGACCTCCTCGGTGGTGCCGATGCGCCCGATGGCGTGCGCGGCCGCCAGCCCCTTGAGGCGTTCCTGCGCCTCTTCGGGGGTACCGAGCCCGGCACGCTCGTTGATCTCGGTGTAGACCCCGCCGGGCCGGATGCAGTTGATGCGGACGCCCTGCGGGCCGAGCTCCGCGGCGAGCACACCGGTCAGCGCCTCGAGCGCACCCTTGGTGGCGGCGTACGGCGAGGCGCCGGGGAACGCGCGCTGGGTGTGCACCGATCCGAAGACGACGACCGAGCCGCCGCGTTCGCGCAGCGCGGGCATCGCGAGGCCGGTGAGCTGCACCGGGCCGACGACGTTGGCGTGGTAGAGGTCGAGCATCTGCTGCTCGTCGAGCTCGTCGATCCGGCCGCGGTACATGTTGCCCGCGGCGTTGACGAGGGTGTCGAGCCCACCGCCGTGCTCGATCGCGGCGGCCAGCATGCGTTGGCGGTCGGCGGGCACGGTGACGTCGCCGGCGACCACGGCGCAGGCCTCGCCGATGTCGTCGGCGACCTTGCGCACCTTGTCCTCGCGCCTGCCGCTGATCGTGACGCGCGCACCGCGGGCGGCGAACAGCCGCGCGACGGCCTCACCGATGCCGCTGCCCCCGCCGGTGACCAGCACCGACGTCCCGGCGATCTGCTTCACGACACCTCCTGCTCGGGATCGGCTCCCACGGAGTCGACCGACTTCGGGCGGGCCATCCGCGCCAGCGCGGCGACGGTGATGCCGCCGTCCACGGCGACGGTCTGCCCGGTGATGTAGGCCGCGCCGGGCGAGGCCAGGAACATGACGGCGTCGGCGACCTGCTCGGCGGTACCCAGCTCGCCGAGGGGCACCTGGCCCTGCCGGAGCCGGCGGATCTCGGGGTCGGCATAGATCGCGTCGGACATCCCTGCGTTGATCAGGCCGGGCGCGACGCAGTTGACCCGCACACCCGCGGCCGCCCACTCCAGCGCCATCTGCTCGGTCAGCCGGATCACCGCGGCCTTCGTCGCGGTGTAGGCACCGCCGTTGGGGGCGGCCGCGATCCCGTTGATCGACGAGATGTTGACGATCGTCCCCCCGGCCGAGCCCTGCTGCCCGACACCCATCCGCACCGCACCGTGGCGGGCGACGACGAAGGTGCCGGTGAGGTTGACGGCGAGCGCGGCCTGCCAGTCGGCGACCGACAGGGTGGCCAGCGGGCCGAACCGGACCAGGCCCGCGTTGTTGACGACGAGCGTGGGAGGGGTGTCGAGCGCGTCGTAGCCGGCGACGACGGAGTCCTCCGAGGTCACGTCGACGCGCCGGGACGTCGCGACGTCGCCGATGCTCTCGGCGGTGGCCTCGGCGGCGGCCTCGTCGACGTCCCAGCAGGCGACGCGGTAACCGGCCTTGCCGGCGTGGCGGGCGATGACGGCACCGATGCCACTGCCCGCGCCGGTGACGACGGCGGTCGCTACGGCGTTCATGGTCTTCTCCTCGGGGAACGAACGTTCACTGCCCGACCGTTCACTGGGCGGCCGTGACCCGCCACGTGCACGTCTCCTCCGGCACGTCGGGCGGCGTGACGGTCCAGGCGCCGTGCGCGTGGCTCTCGATGCTGCGGATGCACCGCGCGCAGTAGCGGGGATGTCCGCCGGGGACTCCCGGGACCTCGTCGTCGCCGACGAGAGCGACGTCGGGGTTGTCACGCCAGTAGTGCCCGCCGCTGCCGCAGGCGTGCCGGAACGTCGTGACCGGGCCGACCGACGACACCGTGCCGACCGAGCCGTGGGCCCGCAGCAGCGCCGCGATCTCGGCGGGGTCGACCGCGACGCCGGAACCGACGAGGTCGTCGATGCCGACGGTGGTCTCCCCGATCATCCGCGCGATCACGTCGTCGACGGCGTGCTCACCGCCGGTCGCGTCGGCCGCGATGTCGAGCAGCTGCACGATCAGCGCGACGAGCCGGTCGTGCAGGCCCCGCCAGCGCGCGTGTTCGGCGTCGACCAGCTCCAGGACGCGTGGGTCGACCGGTGGGTCGAGCGCGCGCAGCTGGTCGGGCAGCTGCCGCAGGTGCAGCTCCCCTGTGTCCCCCGTCATCGGTCCCCCTCGGTGTACCGCTCCGTCAGCGCAGGTAGGAGCTCACCAGCTCGTCCGACGCCAGCAGCTCGTCGGAGTTGCGGGTGAGCTCGTTGCGCCCACCCCGCAGGATGTAGGTGCGGTCCGAGACCCGCAGCGCGGCGGCCTGCTGTTCGACGATCAGCAGCGTGACGCCCTGTTCGCGCAGCTCACGGACGACCTCGAACAGGTCGCGCACGATGCGCGGCGCCAGGCCGAACGACAGCTCGTCGATGAGCAGCAGCCGGGGCTGGCTCATCAGCGCGCGGCCGAGCGCGAGCATCTGCTGCTGGCCGCCCGACAGCGACGACGCCGACTGGTCGAGCCGGCCCGCGAGCTCCGGGAACAGCGCGAGCACGCGGTCGCGGTCGGCCTTGGCGGCGCTGCCGTGCACCCGGCGCGCCGAGAGCCCCAGGTCGAGGTTCTCCCCCACCGTGAGCGTCTGGAAGATGCCGCGCCCCTCGGGGAGCTGGCACAGGCCCAGGCCGGCGCGCTTGTTGGGCGGCAGCTTGCCGAGGTCCTTGCCGTCGAAGGTGATGCGGCCCGACCACAGCGGCAGCACCCCCGACAGCAGGCGCATCAGCGACGTCTTCCCGGTGCCGTTGGGCCCGAGGACGGTGACGATCTCACCCTCGTCGACGTGCAGCGACACCCCGTGCAGGACCTCCAGACCGCCGTAGCCGGTCCGGGCATCCTCAATCTCCAGCAGCAACGTCGGCTCCCAGGTAGGCCTCGACGACGACGGGGTCGCGCAGGACGTCCGCGGGCGGTCCGTTCTGGATGATCCGCCCGAAGTGCAGGACCGCGGCCGTGGGACACAGCCGGGTGATGAGCTCGAGGTCGTGCTCGATGATCATGACCGCGGCCTCGGGCCGCTCCGCGAGCCAGCCGTTGAGTCCCTCGACCAGCCGGTCGACGTCCTCGGCGCCCAGGCCCGCGGCGGGCTCGTCGAGCAGCAGCAGCAGCGGGTCGTTGAGCAGCGCGCGGGCGACCTCGATGATCTTCTGGCTGCCGATCGGGAACGCGTTGGCGGCCCGGTCGGGGTGCTCACCGAGCCCGAAGATTCCCAGCAGCTCGCGGGCGCGGGCCCGCTGGTCCTTCTCGTCGCGGCGGGCGGCCGGCACACCGAACAGCTCGGCGATGTGCCCGTGGCGGTGGTGGCGCCCACCCCCGACCATGACGTTCTCGACCGCGGACAGGTTCGGGATGAGCCGCGGTGTCTGGAAGGTGCGGGAGACCCCGAGGCGCGCGACCTTGTCGGGCCGCATGCCGATGACGCTCTGCCCGCCGAGGCGGACGTCACCCGCGTCGGGCCTGAGGTAGCCGGACACGACGTTGAGACACGTCGTCTTGCCCGCGCCGTTGGGGCCGATGAGCCCGGTGAACCCGGGCCGCACCGCGAGGTTCACGCCCTCCAGCACGGAGTTGCCGCCGAAGGACTTGTCGATCCCCTCGAACTCGACGACGGCCCTCGCCTCCCGGGACGGGGTGGCCGTGTCACCGGCGTCGACGGTCTCGGTGGACATCACGCGTCCTCCTTCACGGCGGTGCCCTCGGTACCGGGGACCGGCTCCGCGGGCTTGCGGCGCAACAGTGCCGTCCCGAACCGGGAGTCACGGATGGTCCGGAACAGCGAGGTGAGCCCGCCCGGCAGCAGCGCGATCACGACCATCAGGACGAGGCCGTAGGCGATGGCCTGCTGGTCTCCGAGGTCCTGGAAGAACTCGATGATGACGACGGCGAACGCCGCGCCGACCAGCGGGCCCCACAGCGACCCGGCGCCACCGACGAAGACCATGACCAGCATCGGGACCAGCAGGTTCATGTGGAACATGGCCGGGAAGATGAACGTCTGCAGCTGCGAGTACAGCGTGCCGGCGACGGCGGCGATGAACCCGGACAGCCCGAAGGCGACGAGGCGGTAGCGCAGCACCGACACCCCGAGCGAGCCGGTGAGCGGCCCGAGGTCGCGCACCGCCTGCAGGGTGCGGCCGAAGCGGCCGAGCAGGGCGCGGCGGGTGAGGAAGAACGTCAGCGCCGCGACGACGAGGATCACGAAGTAGGTCGACGCGCTGCCGGTGATTCCGGGCAGCGTCCACACGTCGACGTTCATGCCCGCCCCGCCGCCGGTGATGGGCCGGGCGAACACCAGCAGCTCGACGATCGCCATGCCGAGCGCGAGCGTCGCGATGGCGAGGAAGAAGCCCTTGAGCCGGACCGCCGGGAACCCGATGACCACCGCGAGCAGGGCGGCGGCGACACCGGCGAGCGGGATCGTGATCAGGAACGGGACCCCGTGCTGGACGGAGATCGCGCTCCCGTAGGCGCCGAGGGCGAACAGCGCGGCGTGGGCGAGGCCGATCTGCCCCGACCAGCCGACGAGCAGGTTGAACCCGACGGTCGAGATCGCGTAGACGAGCGTCAGGCTGAGGACGAACACCAGGTAGGAGTTCGCGACGAACGGCACCGAGAAGAGGACCACCAGGGCGACGATCGCCACGATGCCCTTGCGCAGGCCCGACCCGCGCCCGCCCTCGTCGGCGGCGCCCGCGTTGGCTCTGATCCCGGCCGCGACGGCGGCGGGCCCGGTGGTCGGGGCGCTCGCGAGCACCTCGGTCGAGTCAGACATCGCGCAACCTCACTCCCTTGGTGAACCCGTCGGGACGCAGGACCAGGACCAGGAACACGATCAGCAGCGCGACGGAGAACTGCGCCGCGGTCGACAGGTAGGCGCCGACGAGCTGCTGGATGACACCCAGGATCAGGCCGCCGACGAACGTGCCGATCAGCGACGTGAAGCCGCCCATCGTGGCGGCGACGAAGCCGTAGATGATCAGCGACGTCGGCGTGATCGTCGAGACCAGCGACGACTGCGCCTGCAGCATCACGGTGACCGCGGCGATGAGCCCGCCGATGCCCCACGCGATGGCCGACAGCCGGCCCGCGTTGACGCCGATGAGCCGTGCGGTCGCCCGGTTCTCGGCGACGGCGCGCATCTGCGCTCCCGTCGACGACCGGAAGAACATGGTGATCGCGACGGCGCCGACGAGCCCGACGACGATCGACACGATCTGCGAGACACCGATGGACACGCCACCGCCGACGCTCACCGACACACCCGACCAGGGTGCGGGGAAGCTGCGGGGGTCGTGCCCCCAGATCAGGCCGACGACCGCATTGAGCGCGAGCGAGAGGCCGATCGTCATGAGCAGCAGCGGAAAGTGCCCGTACTTGGACAGCCGGCGCATGAGCGCGGCGTCGATGAGCACCCCGAGTGCGATGCCGACGACGAGTGTCGCCAGCACGGTGATCCAGAACGGCAGGCCTGCCGCGGCGAGCGAGATGCCGACGTAGGTCGCGACGAGCCCCATCTCCGCCATCGCGAAGTTGGGGACGTCGGCGGCCTTCATGACGACGACGATGGCCAGGCCGAGCAGGGCGAACCAGCTTCCGGACTCCAGCCCGCTGACGAGGGTCTGCAGCACGTTTCTCTCCTTCCTGCTCGGCCCGGCCGTTCGCGGCGCGGGACGTACCTACGGGCGGTGGTGGATCAGATCGGAGCCATGAACTGCTGCTCGACGACCCACTTGCCGCCGGTGAACTTCGCGATGCCGGCCTGCTTGGCGCAGGTGTGGCCGTCGGGAAGCGGTCCGCACTCGATGTCCGGGATCGACCCGAGCTTGATCGGGTCGGACTTGAGGCCCTCGGCGGTCTTCTGGAAGTTCGCGTAGGAGACGTCGTCACCCATGCGCTTGACCAGCTCGGCGAACGCCTGGACGAAGCTGTAGGTCTGGAGCGAGAAACCGCTCTCGGCCTGCGGCTTGCCGCTCTTCTTGGCCAGCTCGCGCCAGTGCTCGACGGCCGGGTTGTTCGTGGAGACGGTGTCGGCCTGCATGCCGCCGAGGAAGCCCTCGGCCGCGTCGCCGGCCGGGCCGACGGTCGAGGTGCCGCCGGTGCCGCCGGCACCCTGGTCGGCGAAGACCATGCCCGTGAAGCCCTGGGCGCGCAGCTGCTTGAGGATCAGCGCGGTCGAGGTGTTGTCCTCGGCGAGCAGCACGGCGTCGGGCTGGGCCGCGACGACCTTGTTGACCGCGGAGCTGACCTCGGTGCTGCCAGTGGCCGTGGTCTCGTCGGCGACGACCTGCATGTCCGGGTGCTTGGGCATCTGCGCGTCGAGCGCCTGCTTGGCCGAGACACCGAGGTCGTTGTCCTGCTTGATGACCGCGAGGCGCTTGGCGCCCTTCTTGGCGAAGTAGTCGATCGCGACCGCGTCCTGCGCGGCGCGGGTGGCGCTGAGCAGGTAGACCTCGGCCTGCTTCGGGTCGGCCGGGGAGATCGGGCCCCACATCGGCGTCTTGTTCTCAGCGAGGAACTGCCAGGTCCCGGGCAGGCCCTGCGAGCCCGCGGGGGCGACGATCGCGTAGACCTTCTCCTGCGAGACCAGGCGCCGGACGTTGGTGACGACGCGGTCGGGAGTGAAGCCGTCGTCGAGGATGATCGCGTTGACCTTGCGGCCGCCGATCCCGCCGCCCGCGTTGATCTCGTCGACCGCGATCTGGATGCCGGCCTGCAGTCCCTGGCCGGAGACGGCGGCGGTGCCGGTGATCGGAAGGGTCGCGCCGATGGTGATCTGGTCGGCAGTGATGCCGGGTGGGGTCTCGCCCCCCGCCGCTCCCGAACTGCTCGAGACGTTTCCGCATGCGGTCGCGAGCAGCGCGGTGACGGCCGCTGCCGCGATCAGGAGGGGCTTGCGCATCATCGGGGGTTCCTCCGGGCTGGGGGTGGTGCGCAGACGTGTGACGTCCGCAACTGCGCGGAAATCTAGGGGTCACAAACAAGCGTCGTCAAGACGCTAACGACGTTCGCGATGCTCACGATTCGGAGACGGAGCCGGAACGTCGCCCGCGAAGGGGTCCCGGACGGCCGCCGCGGCGCGCGGCCACGGGCTCACCGCGGACCGGTCGAGCGCCCCGACGCCTGGCCGTCCGATGAGTGCGAGGGTGCGGTCGATCTCGTCGTGCAGGATCGCGAGCATCCGCTCGACGCCGGCCGTGCCGCCGGCAGCGAGCCCGTACACCCAGGGCCGTCCGACCAGACAGGCCCTGGCGCCCAACGCGATCGCCTTGACGACGTCGCCGCCGCGGCGGATCCCGCCGTCGAGCAGGACGTCGATGTCGGCGGGCACGGCGTCGACGATCTCGGGCAGCACGTCGAGTGCGGCGGGTACCGAGTCGGCCTGCCTGCCGCCGTGGTTGGACACCGCGACGGCGCGGCAACCGACGTCGACGGCACGTTTCGCGTCCTCGCCGGTCATGACGCCCTTGAGCACCACCGGCCCGCCCCAGGCCTCGATCATCCACTCGAGGTCGCGCCAGGTGTGCGCCGGGTTGAGCAGCCCGTTGGTGTGGACGGCGAGCCCCGTCGTCCCCTTGGCCTCGGTCATCAGCCCGGTGAAGTTCGCGAAGGTGGGCCTCGGGTGGCTCAGCAGCCCGGCGAGCCAGCCGGGATGGCGCACGAGGTCCCAGCCCGTCCGCGGGTTGACCTGCGGGGGAACGGTGAGACCGTTGCGCAGGTCCTTCTCCCGTGCCCCGACGACGGGCACGTCGACAGTCACCACCATCACCTCGAACCCGAGGTCTCGGGCCCTGGCGATGATGTTGCCGACGGTGCCGCGGTCGCCCCACGGGTAGAGCTGGAACCACTGCGGCGAGTCCACCGAGGCGGCGACGTCCTCGATCGACACGCTCGACCCGGAACTGGTCACCGACACGGTGCCGAACGCCTGCGCCGCCGCCGCCGAGGCCAGCTCGCCCTCGTGCCCGACCATCCTCATCAGCCCGGTCGGGCCGAGGATGACCGGCATCTCCAGCCGCCTGCCGAGCACCGTGACGGCCTGCGGCCGCTGCGCGACGTCGACCAGGACCCGTGGCCGCAACGCCACCCGGTCGAAGGCCGCCTCGTTCTCGGTGACGGTCAGCTCGTCCTCGGCCCCGCCGTCGACGAAGTCGAAGACCATGCGCGGCAACCGCTTGCGTGCGGCGGTGCGCAGGTCCGCGACCGTGATCGCGGCGGCGGCCCGCCGGGCGCGACCACCTCGACGCCGGCCGCCCGCGCGTCCGTCTCCTGCCACGTCGTCCCTTCCCGGTCGCGGACGCACGCCACGACGGCCACGATGCCCTCCCGGAGATCCCACCAGGACTCCAGGAGCGCGTCGTGACCGTCGTGACCCGACCGACGACGCTCTGTTGTCAGTCCTGCTTGAGCGTGGCGAAGAGGTCCGGGTCACTGCGCAGGAGACGGCGGTAGTTCGCGATCCACATCTGCTCGCGGAACTCGTTCTTCAGGTAGGCGCCGCGGTAGCTCTCGGCGATCTGACGGTCCAGCGGCTTGCCGCCGACGGCCATGGCGGCCAACTGGTAGCCGGCGCACAGCTCCATGATCAGCGCTTCCATGGTGACCCGCTCCAGGGTGTCGCCCACGTGCAGCGAGCCATGGTGACCCATGAGCAGCGCCTTCTTGCCGCCGAGCGCGGCGACCATCAGGTCGCCCTCCTCCGACGGGACCAGGTTCGGGTCGTCGATCCACGGCACGACGTCGTCGAGCAGCAGCGAGGCGTAGTCGTAGTAGACGCCGTACGGCTCGCCGGTGGTGCTGAGCACGGACATGTTCTTCGCGTGGGTGTGGATCACGCAGTTGACGTCCGTGCGGGCGGCGTAGATCGAGGCGTGGAAGTTGATGCCGGGCGAGGCCGGCAGCGTGCCCTGCTCGATCACGGTCAGGTCGAAGCCGACCTTGCTGACGTGCTCGGGCAGCGTCTCGTCGAAGTACTGGAACGGGGTGACGAGGAAGGCCTCCTCGCCCGGAACCCGCAGGCTCACGTGCCCGCCGACCTGGCTGTCGAGACCCTCGCGGTGGAGGATCCGCCGCGACGCGGCGATCTGGAACCGCGGGTCGCTCTCGCTGACGACGGCCGGGGCCCCCGTGGCGGTGGTCGGCGCCTTCTCGCTCTCGGTGAGACTCATCGGTTCCTCCGGTCCGGGACACCACCACCGGCCCGGGCGGCGTCGCCTGACAGGCAGGCTAGCCCGGCGCGTCCATGCGGCGCTAGGGTTCTAGTGACGCTTTTATGGTCAGAGTTTCACCCCGGTTTCCCCTGGGACGGACTCGGCCCCGACCGGGTCCGCGGACACCGGCCGCGACGCGCAGCCGACGGAGAGGGTGGCGTGATGACGGGACGCATCGGAGTGCTGGGAGCGGGCGGGATGGGCTCGGCCTACGCCGCCCATCTGGCCCGTGCGGGGGCGGACGTCGTCCTCGTCGGACGCGGCAGCGCGCACGTGCAGGCGCTGGCCGCAGGTCCCCTTCAGGTCGACCCGCCGGGTGGCGCCCCGTGGAAGGTCGACGTCCCCGTCGCCGCCCATGCCGCCGACGTCGCGCCCGGGTCGCTCGACGTGCTGCTGCTGCTCACCAAGGCCTACGACCTGGGCGAGGCCGCCGCATCCGCCGCGCACGTGCTGGCCCCGGACGGGGTCGCGGTCCCGTTGCAGAACGGGCTGGGCACCGATGCGCTGGTTGCCGACGTCTTCGGCGAGGGGCGCACACTCGTCGGCACCACCACGGTCGGCGCGGCGCTGGCCGACCCGGGCCGGATCACGGTGTCGGTGTCCACGGCCGCGGGCGGCTCACGCACCGACCTGGGCCCGATGGGCCGCGGCCGTGCCCCGGTCGAGCGCGGAGCCGACGTGGCCGCGGCGCTGAGCGCGGCGGGACTGTCGGCCGAGGCCGTCCCGCAGGTCGACACCCTGATCTGGAACAAGCTGGCGCTCGCGTCGATGAGCCCGCTCAGCTCCGTCCCGCGCGTCACCGTCGCGACGGTGTGGAACAGCGTCGAGGGCCGTGACCTGGCCGAACGCATGGCCGCCGAGGTCGTCGCCGTCGCCCACGCCGAGGGCGTGGAACTCGACCGCGACGCCGCGCTCGACCACGCCCGCGCGGTCTGGGCCGGCACCGGCGAGCACTACACGTCGATGTGCACCGACGTCCGCAACGGCCGCCGGACCGAGCTGTCGGGGATGGGCGCAGCCGTCGCCCGGCTCGCCGACGCGCACGGTGTCGCAGTGCCCGTGCACACCACCGTGCTCGGCCTGCTGGCCCTTGCGGGCGTCCGATGATCGTGGTGACCCCGCGCACCCGTCGTCTTGGTGCTAGCGACTACTCCGGACGGTCCCGTTGATCTCCCTCGCCGCCGGGACGGTGCTCGACGCGGGACCCGGGGCGACCATCGACGCCGCCGCGGCCGCGGGCTACGACGCCGCTGGTCTGCGCCTCGACGCCGACACCGGTCCGGCCGCGGCCGGCGCCCTGCGCCGCCGCGCCGACGACCAGGGCCTGGCCCTGCTCGACCTGGAGGTCGTGCGGCTGGGCCCGGACCGCGGGATCGACGAGGCGCTGCGGCTGCTCGACCTCGCCGTCGTCCTCGGCGCCCGGTTCCTGCTCACCGTGAGCGGCCACCCCGATCCCGCCGACACCCGCGCCGAGCTCGCGACGCTGGTGGCGGCGGCACACGGCGGCCCGACCCGTGTCGGCCTGGAGTTCATGCGGTTCACCACCGTCGCCACGCTCGCCGCCGCCGTCGCGACCCTCGACGACATCGGCGCCGACCCGGCCGACGCGGCGGTCCTCGTCGATGCCCTGCACCTGCGGCGCAGCGGCGGCTCCCCCGCCGACGTCGCCGCGGTCACCGCCGTCGCGCCCGGCCGGATCGGCTACGTCCAGGTGTGCGACGGGCCGGCCACGGGCCCGGGCACGCTCGACGCCGTCGCCGACGAGGCCCGCCACCATCGGCTCCCACCAGGGGACGGCGACCTCCCGCTGCGCGACCTGCTCGCCGCCACCCCGGCCGGGCTGCCGGTCAGCGTCGAGGTGCAGTCCGACCGGCTCGCCGCCGACCTCGACCCCACCGCGCGCGCCCGCGTCCTGCTCGACGCGACCCGGCGCGCCCTTCCCGGACAGGAATGACCCGTGCGCGCCGCCGTCACCACCGGACCCCGCGACATCCGCGTCGAGACCGTCGCCGACCCCGACCCGGGGCCCGGTGACGCGGTCGTCGACGTCGGCACCGTCGGCCTGTGCGGCACCGACCTGCACATGTACCTCGGCGAACGCCACGACACCGGGTTCCCGCTGCGGCAGGGCCACGAGGTCGGCGGCACGCTCACCGCGCTCCCCCGCGGCTACGACGGCCCGCTGCAGGTCGGCGACACCGTCACGATCAACCCGGCGATCCCCTGTGGGCGCTGCCGGCCCTGCACCCGTGGGCACTGGCCCGCCTGCACCGGCTTCCGCGCGCTGGGCGTGGCGCTGCCGGGTGGCCTGGCCGACCAGGTCGTCGCACCCGTCGGCCAGCTCTTCGGCGCCCCGGGCCTGACCCCGACCGAGGCCGCCCTCGTCGAGCCGTTCTCGATCGCGGCGATGGCCGTCGCCCGCGCCGAGCTGCGCGGCGACGAGCGGCTCGCCATCGTCGGCGCCGGGCCGATCGGGCTGGCGATCACCGTGTGCGCCGCGGCCGCCGGGCACGAGATCCTGGTCAGCGACCCCGTCGCGTCCCGCCGCGCACTGGCCGCCGAGCTGGGCGCCACCCGCGTCGTCGACCCTGCCACCGAGGCCGGCGCGATCGCCGACTGGTCGCACGGCGAGGGTGCCGACATCGCGTTCGAGGCGTCCGGGTCACGGCCCGGGCTCGACGCCGCGCTGAGCGCGGTCGGCAACGGCGGGCGGCTCGTCGTCGTCGGCGTCGCCGCGCACGACCTGGTGGTCCCGGTGCCGAAGGTCCTGTTCGAGGGCGTCACGATCGTCGGCGCCCGGGCGGGTCTGTTCCCCGAGGCGCTGCGGGTCGTCGGCGGGCAGCGGGACGCGGTCGCCAGGTTCGTGAGCGGCACCTATCCCCTCGACGACGTCGCCGCCGCCTTCGACCACGCCGTCACCGGCGCCGCGTCGATCGTGAAGGTCTTCGTGACGCCCTGACGTGCTGCCGTCCGCGCCGCTCACCACTCCGGCGGGCGCCTGCATCGGCGGCCACGAGGGCCGCGGTCAGGCCGATCGCATCGGCGCCGACGACCACCATGTCGTGTTCCGTACCGGGATCGCCGCTCCAGAGGCGCACGTCCGCGCCTCTCTGCGACCGGGCAAGACACTGATTGTCATGACCCGGAATTCACGGCGGCAACCGCGTCGCAGGCTCAGTCGCGCACGGTGATCGCGTTCTCCGGGCAGGCCGACGCACCTTCGCGTGCGTCCTCGTCGGAGCCCTCGGCGAGTGTCACGTCGTCGACGACGAACCCGTCGTCGTCGAGGTGGTAGACGTCCGGAGACGTCGCGGCGCACTGCCCGTGGCCCGCGCAGGCGGCGAGATCGATGTCGATGCGCACGAGGGTCTCCTCAGCTCGACGACGAAGGTGGCGGTTGCAGCAGCTCGACACGCACGCCGTCCGGGTCCTGGATGTAGACGACCTTGCCGCCCTTGGCGATCCCCGCGTCCGGGGCGACGACCGCGCGCGACACCGGCCGGACGCCGGCAGCGAGCAGCCTGGCGTGCACGGCCTCGACGTCGTCGACGACGTAGCAGGTGTGGGCGGTACCGGGGTTGGCCGTCGACGTGTCGACGGGTGCGCGCGGCACCCCGCGGTACTCCGTCAGCTCGATGACCACCGACGAGTTCGGCGGCCGCAGGTGCGCGAGGTGCAACGCGACGCCGGGGTAGCCGACGACCTCGCCCGCGTAGGCCTCGTCGCGGACCTGGCGGGTGATCACCTCGAACCCGAGAATGCCCTCGTAGAAGGCGAGCGACCGGTCGAGGTCGGCGACCTGGATGCCGACGTGGTGCATCCGGAGGATGCCGTCGGCCGTGGAGGGTCGCGAGTGGCGATGGTCGCCCTCGCGACCATCGCCACTCACAGGGGGGTTGCTCACAGGGGGGTTGCTCACGGCGGTGTCGCGCTCCGGGGTGTCGCTCATGCCGCCGTCTGTCCGCCGTCGACGGCCCAGATCTGGCCGGTCACCCACGTCGACTCGTCGCTGCCCAGGTAGACCGCGGCCATCGCGATGTCCTCCTCGGTACCGAGGCGCCCGAGCGGGAACCGCAGGGTGCGCTGCATCTCCAGGGTCTCGTCGACGGACTCGCCGGTGTCGGTGCCGAACCCGCCGCGCGCCTCGTAGGTGGCGCGGACGAGTGGGGTGGGGACGGTGCCGGGGCACAGCGCGTTGACCCGGATCTGCGCGGGCCCGTACTCGACGGCGAGCTGGCGCGTCAGCCCGATCACGCCGGCCTTCGCGGCGGCGTAGGGCGCGATCCCGGCGACGCCGATCAGCCCGCCGACACTGGCCTGGTTGATGATCGACCCGCCGCCGCCCTGCGCGATGAGGTGCTTGAGCGCGTACTTGTCGGAGAGGAACACCCCGGTCAGGTTGACGTCGATGACGTGCTGCCACTCCTCCAGGGTCGTGCTCGCACCGGTGCCGACGCCGGGGATGCCGGCGTTGGCGTAGAGCACGTCGATCCCGCCGAACGCGTCGGCGCAGAAGTCGATCATCGCGGCCGCGTCGGCCTCGACGGAGACGTCTGCGGCGACGGCGAGCGCGGTGCCGCCCTTGCCACTGATCATGGTGACGGTCTCCTGCGCACCGGCGAGGTCGAGGTCGGCACACACGACCGCCGCGCCCTCCGCGGCGAACCGCAGCGCGGCCCCCCGGCCGATGCCCGAGCCGGCTCCGGTGATCACGGCCCTCTTGCCCGACAAGCGGGTCACTGTGTCCTCCTCGACGGTCAGGGGTGCAGCTGGAGCTGGAGCGACGGGGCCGACCGGAGCATGAAGCCCGCGTCGGCCGGGGGGTCACCGGCGAACGACAGCCGGCGGTAGCGACTCAGGAGGTGCTCCACTGCGAGCTCCATCTCCAGCTTCGCCAGCAACGACCCCGAGCAGGTGTGCTCGCCGCCGCCGAACGCGCGCAACGGTCCGACGGGCGTGAACTGCGGGTCGGCGTTGTCGGCGAAGCGCCCGACGTCGAACGTGTCCGGGTCGGGGAACACGGCGGGGTCGCGGTTGGCGGCGCCGAGCAGCAGGATCAGTTTGTCCCCCGCGGCGACGGCGACGCCCCCGAGATCGGTGTCGACGCGCGCCTGCCGGACCGAGCCCTGCACCGGCGCCTTCCAGCGCAGCACCTCCGCGACAGCCGACGGCACGAGCGCGGGGTCGGCGCGCAGCCGGTCCCACTGCTCGGGGTGGCGGATGAGGCCGCCGAGCAGGTTGACCAGCGCCCGGTCGGTCGTCTCGATGCCGGCGGCGAGGAAGAACGCGGTGTTGGACTTGATCTCGGCGTCGGCGAGGCGCTGGCCCTCGTACTCGACGGTGCACAGGTCCGAGAGCAGGTCATCGCCCGGCTCGGCGCGCTTTCCGGCGATGGCCGGGTCGAGCCAGGCGTCGATCTCCTCGCGGGCCTGCACGCCGCGGTCGTGCACGGCAGGGTCGCGGGAGACGTTGGAGATGCTCGCGGCTGCGAGGTCGTGGTACCACTGCGGGAAGTTGACGGCCTCGTGCATCGTCATCAGCTCGGCGATGACCGTGAGCGGCAACGGGGTGGTGAGCCCGGCGCGGATGTCGGCGACGCCGGGCGCGGCCGGGAGGTCGGCGCCCAGCTCCTCGACCAGGGCACCGATGCGCTCGCGCAGGGTGCCGCGCAGCTCGCGGCGGTTGCGGATCCGGCGGGCGACGATGGCGGCCTTGCGACGGTGCTCGTCGCCCGTCATGTGCAGGATCGTGCGGCCGTAGATGGCGCTGCTGCCGCTGCCGGAGGCGAGCGGGCCGAACGCGTCGGCATCCTTGAAGCCGCGGGTGACCTCGGCCCAGCTGGTGACGAGCCAGGCCTGCATCGGCTCGCTCCACACGACCGGCGACTCGGCGCGCAGTCGGGCCAGGATCGGGTAGGGGTCGCCGGTCGCGGGGCCTGCGGCGTGGGCTTCGAGCTCGGCCAGTGCCGACGTGCCCGCCAGCGTCATGGGGTCCTCCCGGGTCGGACCGACGTCGATGTCAGCCCGCCGCTGATAGTAGCTATGAATCTAACGCCGCATCAGGGTCTGGTGAGCACGACCGGCATCGAGTCGTACATGTCGTGGCTGCTCGACGCGGCCGCGACCGGCGGGTTCGCCGGGTCTAGCCGCACGTCGGCGGCATAGAGGGCGCGCAGGATGCGCAGCATCGTGCCTTCCGTCGGCGCCTGCCCGTCACGCTTGGCCAGGCCCGTGACCAGCGGTCTGCCGACGCAGACGTGCGCGCCGCCGCCGAACGTCAGCCCCCACGGCCGGACCCCGGACACCTCCGGCGAGCCTCGGTAGGGGTTGAAGCCGGCGGCGTCGTCGCCGAACACATCGGGATCGCGGTTGGCCGGGGTGAACAGCAGCGCGAGGCGCTCACCCTCGGCGACCTCGCGGCCGGACGCGAGCGTCACCGCCGCGGTGGCGTAGCGCAGCAGCGTCGGGGCGGGCTGGTGCAGCCGCAACGACTCGTTGACCATGAGCCGCAGGAAGTCCGGGTCACTCCTGCGCGCGGCGTCCTCGGGATGCTCGCGCAGCCACTCCTCCATGTGCACGATCACGTGCGGGAGTGTGTGCGTCGTCGTCTGGGTGGCGGCGACCAGGAACAGCGTCGCCTCGCGGAGCGGGAACTCCTCGTCCCACTCGTCGTCCCAGTGCAGGAGCAGCAGCGTCACCAGGTCGACGGGCACGTCGTCGCGCTCGACGCGACCGGCGTGGAAGTCCTCCACGAGCTGCCTGCGGCGCCCGACGGACGGGGCGAAGAACTCCTCGACGAACTCGGCGCGCCGCGCCAGCCCGTACGCGAGCACCTCGTCGTGGTCCTTCGTCGACCACTCGACGGTCGCAGCCGCACCGAGGTCCTCCAGGAACCGGCGGAACCGCTCGGTCGCCTCCGGGGTGTCGACGCCGTCGATCCCGGTGGTCGTCGCGGCGATCCGGTGCAGCATCGCGCGCACCAGCGGGACGAGGTCGACGGTCACCGTGCCGTCGTCGCCCGCACCGTCGAGACAGTCGCGCACCATCTTCTCGACGACAGGGCTGAGCGCCTCGTGGTCGTAGTACATCAGCGCGGTGCGGTCGAAGAGCGGGTTCTCCAGCCGGCGGCGCTCGCGATGGCCGGGGCCGTCGAGCAGGAGCAGCGAGTCGGCGAACAGCGGGCGGCTCTCGGTGTGCGAACCCTGCCGGAAGTCCTTGGAGCGCAGGATCTCGTCGATCTCGCGGAAGTCGGAGATCTGCGTCATCGTCGCGATGTGCGGCGGTGGAGTCCACTCGCGCATGGGTCTCTCCCGGGGTCGTCGTCGATCCGGCGGGCCTGAATCCAGGGTCATAGTCAACAGCATCTGGGAACCCTTCTCAAGGCTCCGTTCGCTGCATACCATGACCCTTGATTGCTCCGACCCGGAGTGACCCCCGACTCCGACCCGGAGCGACCCTCGGCAAGGAGGCCGCATGCGGCGGACGGGTTCGCCCCGCGCAGTCGTCGCCGTCAGCACCGTGGCCGTCGGGCTCGGTACCGCCCCGGCGTTCCTCTTCGGGTTCCTCGGCCCCGTGCTGCAGGCCGACCTCGGCCTGTCCCGCACCCGGATCGGGCTGCTCGTCGGGCTCATGTTCGGCCTGACCGGCATCGGCTGCCTGCTCGCGGGCCGGGTCACCGAGCGCATCGGCGCCCGGTTCACCGTCGTGGCGTCGACCGTCCTGCTGCTCGTGGCGCTCTGCGTCCCGGTCCTCGCCCCGAGCTACCCGGCGCTGGTCGTGTGCGCGCTCGTGTCCGGGGTCGCGTACGCGCTGGCCAACGTCGGCACCAACGTGTCGGTGACGGCAGCGCTGCCCGTGGCACGCCACGCCGTCGGGCTCGCGGTCAAGACGGCAGGAGTGCCCGCGGCGGTGGCAGTGACCTCGTTCGTCGTGCCAGGACTGGGCGCCGCCTACGGCTGGCGGCCCGTGCTGCTGTGGTCGATCCCCGTCGTCGTGGTGGTCGGGATCGCGGCGGCGCTCGTGCTGCCGGACGCGAAGGGCCGCGCCCGCGGGCTCTCCGACGACCCCGTCGCGGCGGCACAGGGCAGGCTCCCGACCGGGTTCTGGCGGTTCACCCTCGCCGCGACGCTGCTCATCGGCGGCTCGCAGGCCATCTACTCGTGGGCGGTGCCGTTCCTGCACGAGGGCGCGGGCGCGACGCTGCCCGTCGCCGGGGTGCTGACGGCCGTGGCCTCGCTCGTCGCGCTCGCTCCGATGATCGGCGCCGCCCGGCTGGCCGACCGGCTCGGCACCTCGCGGCGGCTCCCGATGGCCGCGGCCCTGTGCGCGCTGCTCGCCGTCGCCGAGCTCGTCCTCGCGACCGGCCGGGGTCTCGCCGCCGCGGCTGTCGCACTCGTGATCGCCACGGGGGCCCAGCTGGGCGCGGTGTCGCTGATGCACGCCTCCGTCGTCGCGGCGGCGCCGCACGCGGTCGGGCGCGGCTCGGGCGCGGCGATGGCGGGGTTCTACCTCGGCGCGCTGTTCGCGGCGCCGTTGTTCGGGCTGCTCGTCGACCTCACCGGCGGCTACCCGGTCGCGTGGTTGATCGGGGCCGCGCTGACGGCGGCGTCGGCCCTGTGCTTCCTGTGGTGCCGGTCCGTGGGGAGAACCGCGCTCACCACAGGTCCCGCATCGCCCCCCACGGCCCGCCCTGCGCACTGATGCCGCCGTCGACGGTGACGACCTGCCCGGAGATCATCGCCGCCGCCGGCGAGACCAGGAACGCGGCGACCTCGGCGATGTCGGACGGCGTGCACAGCCGCCCGACCGGCGTGTTGTCGACGAGCAGCGCCCGGACGTCCTCGCGGCCGCCCAGGTAGGTCTCCAGCGAGTCGGTGAGCACCGGGCCGGGGACGATCGTGTTGGCGGTGACGCCGCGCGGGCCCAGCTCGACCGCCCACGAGCGGGTCAGCGCCTCCAGCGCGGCCTTGGCCCCACCGAGCAGGCCGTGCCCGGACTGCGCGAACCGCGCGTCGAGGCCGCCGATCGTGAGGATCCGGCCGCCGGGGCCCATCGTCGGGGCGCAGCGGTGCACCAGCTCCACCAGCGAGTCGACGACGGTGGCGAACGTCAGCCGGCTGTGGCGGCCGGCGAGGTCGGTGAGCGGCCGGAACGCCGTCGACGCCGCGTTGGCGACGAGGGTGTCGACGTGGCCGAACCGGTCGAGCACGGCGTCGGTGAGCTCGTCGAGCTCGTCGGGGTCGGCCAGGTCGGCGAGCGCGACGATGCTCTCCGCGCCCGCGTCGGCCAGCACCTTGGCCACCTCGTCGGCGGCCGCGGCGTCGCGGCGACCGTGGACGACGCAGTCGTGGTCGGCGGCGAGGCGTTCCAGGATCGCGCGGCCGATGCCGCGCGTGCTGCCCGTGACGACCGCGACCCGACGGGCCATCAGAGGCTCAGCAGCCGCGCGATGTTCCCGCCCAGGATCGCGTCGGTGTCGTCGTCGGAGAACCCGAGGTCGCGGATCGTCGCGATCTCCGCGGCCGGGTCGGCCATGGGCCAGTCCGAGGCGAAGCAGATCCGCTCCGGGCCGTGCTTGCTGATGATCTCGCGCACGCGGCGAGTATCCAGGGTGGCGAGACCGGGCGGCCAGGAGGTGTCGAGGTGCACCGGCAGCCCGATGACGATCTCCGCGGCCTCCTCGAACCGCTTGTAGCCGCCGAAGTGGCACGCGATCAGGTCGAGCCGCGGGAACTGCCGGACGAGCTCGGCGAGCATCGCGGGGCTGCACCGGTCGCCGGGGTCGTCGCCCGCGCCGCCGACGTGCACGATCACCGCGAACTCCCCCGACATCGCGTCGAGCGTGGCGAGCAGCCGCGGGTCGTCGAGGGTGAGCTGCTGGAACATCGGGTGCACCTTGGCCCCGCGCAGGCCGTGGGCCCGCAGGCTGGCGACGTTCTCCTCCGGCGAGAGCCCGGGGTGCACGGACCCGAACCCGATGAACCGGTCCGGGTCGAGCGAGCCTGCGAAGCGGTTGGCGTTGCCGACGCGGTCAGGGGTGTTGGCGATGCCCAGGCACACCGAGCGGTCGACGCCCGATGCGGCCATGACCTCGGTCAGCGACGAGACGGTGCCGTCGCCGAAACGCCTCAGGTCCGCGGGTGATCCTGCGATCGCCTTGCGCGCCACCGCGTCGGGGTAGACGTGGGTGTGGCCGTCGATGATCACAGCTTGCTGACCTCGCCCCCGTCGATCACCAGCACCGACCCGCTCACGAAGTCCGAGAGCGGCGACGCGAGGTAGCAGACGAGCGGGCCGAACTCGGCCGGATCCGCCATCCGGCCCGCCGGGATCTTGCGCAGCCGCCGCGCGAGAACGTCCGGCGAGCCCGTCACCGCCGCCTGCGCGTCCGTGGTGAACGCGCCGGGGGCGATCGCGTTGACCTGGATGCCGAACGGGGCCCACTCCGCGCCGAGCGCCTTGGTGAACTGCACCAGCGCGCCCTTCGACGCCGAGTACGACACCAGGATCGGCTTGCCGTTGATCCCCGACGTGCTCGCGATGTTGATGACCTTGCCGGAGCGCTGCGCGAGGAAGTGCCTCCCCGCCGCCCGGGCGAGGACCGCGGGGGCGGCGACGTTGACCGCGAACACCTCGTCCCACTCGGCCTGCGGCTGCGCGGAGAACGTGCCCGCGGGCGCGATCCCGGCGTTGTTGACGACGACGTCGAGCCGCCCGAACCGCTCCACCGCCAGGTCGGCCAGCGCGGCGACGGCGTCGGCGTCGCGCATGTCGACCGTCGCGACCGCGATCTTCTCCGGGGCCGTGGCCTGCAGCTTCTCCAGTGCGTCCGTGGTCCGCGCCGCGGCGAGCACGAGTGCGCCCTCCGCGACCAGCGCCTCGACCGCCGCCGCGCCGAGCCCGCGGCTCGCGCCGGTGACGATCGCGACCTTCCCGTCGAGACGGAGATCCATCAGCGTCCCTTCGCAGCGATCTCGGCGACCGCTCGTTTGGCGATCTTGCCGACCGCGTTCTTCGGCAGCGAGTCCATCGTCAGCACCCGTTCCGGGATCTTGATGCTCGGCAGCCCCGCCGCCTTGCAGTGCGCCCGGATCTCCGCCTCGTCGACACCCGACCCCTCCCGCAGCGCGACCGCCGCGAGCACCGACTCGCCCCACTCCGCGTCGGGCATCCCGACCACGGCCGCCTCGATCACGGCCGGGTGCGAGTACAGGACGTGCTCGATCTCCGACGGCGTGATGTTGTAGCCGCCGCGGATGATCAGGTCCTTCATCCGGTCGACGATGTAGAGGTAGCCGCCGTCGTCGAACATGCCGACGTCACCGGACCGGACCCAGCCCTCGACCAGCGTCTCCGCCGTCTTCTCCGGGTTCCGGTGGTAGCCGCGCATCGTGTACGGCGTGTGGAACCGCACCTCGCCGCGCTCGCCGGGCGCGCAGTCGTTCCCCTCGGGGTCGACGACGCGGACGTCGGCGAGGTAGGACGCCCGGCCCGCCGAGGCCATCAGCCCGGTGCGGCCGGCCGCGATCTGCCGGTGGTCGTCCTGGGTCAGCATCGTCGCGATCGAGGCGATCTCGGCCATGCCGTAGAGCTGGCTGAACACCGGCCCGAACCGGCCGACCAGCTCGCCGACGCGGTCGTGCGCGATGGGCGCGGCGCCGTAGCCGATCGACGTCAGCGTCGCGACGTCGTCGTGCCCGAGCCCGGCCTCCAGGACGCGGTAGAGCTGCGTCGGCACCAGGTACGTGTGCGTGGCGGCCTGCTTCGTCGCCTCCGCGGCGAACTGGCCAGGGTCGAAGCCGCGGCCGTCGAGGAACCCGACCGCGCCGCCGAGGAAGAACGTGGGTGCCAGCGTGATCTGCACGCTGGAGTTGTGCGGGATCGTCGTGAGCCAGCGCGAGTGCCGCGACATCCCGTACTCCAGCCCCGCGACCATGGCGTGGGTCGCGACGGCCTGGGCGTCGAACAGGATTCCCTTCGGCGCCCCGGTCGTCCCGCTGGTGTAGACGATGCAGAACTCGTCCGACGGGGCGCGGGAGTGCAGTGTCGGCGGGGCCGTCGCCGACGCCGCCGTGAGCCCGCCCCAGCCGGCGTCGGACGGGTCGTCGACGTCCACCACGGTCAGCCCGAACTCGTCGGCCAGGGTCGCCGCCATCTCGCGGAACGGCGCCTCGGTGACCAGCACCCGGGCCGCTGCGTTGCCGAGGATCGCGCGGTACTCCTCCAGGCTCATCCGGAAGTTGAGCCCGCAGTAGACCGCCGCCGACTTGGTGACGCCGACGATCGCCTCCGCGACCTCCAGCCTGTTGCGCAGCAGCACCGCGACCCGGTCACCCGGCGCGACGCCGTACCGGCCGGTCAGGAGGTTGGCCAGCCGGTTCGTGCGGTCGTCGAGCTCCCGGTAGCTCAGCGTGCGGTCGCCCTCGAACGCCGCGTCGGCGTCGGGGGTCTTGCGGGCGTGCGCCGACACGGCGACACCGATGTCCATGACAGAAGACCCCTCAGACGTAGAGCACGACGTCGCCGCCCTCGACCACGACCTCGTAGGTGCGCACGCGCAGCTTGTCGGGGTCGACGATCGAGCGGCCGGTGGCAAGGGTGAACTCGTAGCCGTGCCACGGGCAGACGATGTACTCGTTGTGCCGCACGTAGGAGTACTCGTGGGCCGGGGTGCTCTCCATCGTGCCCTTGACCACGCCCTCGCACAGCGGAGCGCCGTGGTGCGGGCAGTTGTTGCGCAGGGCGTGGAACCGTCCGCCGACGTTGATCACGCCGATGGAGCGGCCGCCGACGTCGACGATCCGCCGCTCGCCCCACGGGAAGTCCGCCAGCTTCTCGACCACGACGCGGGTGCCGCGGCCGGTGCCGGGGCCCGACGTGCCGGGGTTCGTCGACACGGTCTCAGTCAAGGCGGTCTCCGTAGACGGCGCGCGGGGTGTCGACGAGGATCTTCTGCCGCAGCTCCTTGGAGACGGACTGCAGCGAACGCTCCGGGTTGTCGAAGTCCCAGTGCGGGTAGTCGGAGGAGAACATCAGCGTCCGGTCGGCGTGCAGCATCTCCATCAGCGGCGCGATGTGCTTGGTGTCGTGCGGCTCGATGAACGGCTGCGTCGTGAAGCGGATGTGGTCGAGCAGGTACTCCGACGGTGGCCGCGTCAGCCACGGGACCTCGTTGCGCAGGCCCTTCCAGTCGCGGTCGAGCTTCCACATGACTTCCAGCGCCCAGAGGAAGCCGCCCTCGGCGATGATGTACCTGAGCTTCGGGAACTTCTCGAACACGCCGTGGCAGATCATGCTCAACGTGTTCGACTGGTGGATCTGGCCCAGTGCGGTGTGCCACTCCAGGTAGAACGTCGGGGTGCCGGCCATCCGCGGCGCCTTGGCGAAGACGTTCTCGCAGCCCGACGGGTGCACGATCAGCGGCAGCTCGTGGCGTGCGCAGGCCTCGTAGATGGGCCAGTAGTGCTTCTCCCCCATCAGGATCTCACCGAGCGGCATGAACACCGCGACGATCCCGTCGCGCTTGGCCACCCGGTCGATCTCCGTGACGGCGGCCTCCGGGTCCTGCGGGGCGACGACGAGCGCGCCGCGCCAGCGCACGTCGTTCTGCAGCCAGCGCTCGCACATCCACTCGTTGTAGGCCGAGGCGATGGTGGCGGCGACCATGCCGTCGGGCATCGCGCCGATGCCCAGGCACTGCCCGGCGAGCAGCACGGCCCGGTAGATGCCGTGCTTGTCGAGCAGGTGCTGGGCGGTGAAGTCGGGGTCGGTCGCGGGCGGCATGCCCGGCCGGGCGGCGTCCTCGCGGTAGGCGCCCGCGGCGTTGATGTAGAGGTAGTCCAGCGGCAGCGTGAACTGGGCTGCGGCCATGCCCTTCGCCCAGTCGTCACCGCTGACGCCGAGCCGGTTGCGCCACGTCTGCGTCATGTACGGGGTGAGGTCCCGGATGCCGTCGACGAAGTTCGGGTGCACGTCCGAGTCGATGATCCCGGTCTTCTTCGGGTCACTGCGCTCCGCTTCCCGCGGTGCCTCGATGGTCGTCATGGCCCTCTCCCTTCGGGTCAGCGCGCCCGGCCGAGCAGCGCGAGGTTGTAGTACTGGGCGCCCGAACCAGCGCCGGACGCGATCGCGACCTCGGCACCGGCCACCTGCCGGTCGCCGCACGTGCCGCGCAGCTGGCGCACGGCTTCGACGAGCTTGAGTGTCGGCCCGCCCCACCCGATGTGGCTGCACGCCAGCAGCCCGCCGTCGGTGCATGTGGGAAGCTTGCCGTCGAGGCCGATGCCGGTCGCGAGCGCGAAGTCGGTGCCCTCGCCGGGTCCGCAGAAGCCCAGTGCCTCGAACTGGCGGGCCACCTCGAGGGAGTTGACGTCGTAGAGCTGCGCGACGTCGACGTCGGACGGGCCGAGCCCGGCCTGGGTGAAGGCCTTCGCCGCCGCCCGTGACCCGATCGTCCACGCCTGCTCGTAGCGGGCGGGGTCGACGTACTGCTGGCGCAGCCACTCCATGCCCGCGCCGAGCACGACGACCGGCGGGTGCGGCAGGTCGCGGGCCCGTTGCAGGGTGGTGACGACGACGGCCGCGCCGCCCTCGGACGCCAGGCACAGGTCGAGCAGCGTGAAGGGGTCGACGATCGGCGTCGCGGCCAGCACGTCCTCGGCGGTGTAGGGGCCGCGCCCGGCCATGACGGCCTCGGGGTTGGCCGCGCCGACGTTGCGGATCGTCGCGGCGATCTCGGCCATCCCCTGGCGCGCATGCGGGTAGCGGGCCAGATGGCGTTGCGCGACCAGCGCGAAGTGGGCGGAGGTGAACGCCCCGAACGGGGCGACGAACTCGTTGCCGGGCTGGGTGTAGGCGGCGACGCTGCCACCGCCGAGCACCCCGGCCTGGCCGCCGGTGATCAGCACGGTGGTGGCCTGACCGGTCATGATCGCGCCGGCGGCGTCGAGAAGGGCGGGCACGCCCTGCGGGTAGGAGTCGCCGATCCAGTCCAGCGGCACCCCGAGCAGCGTCGACCAGTCGGCCGACCCGGGAGCGAGCACGGTGCCCCCTGGGCCGGGCCAGCGCGCGGCGATGCCGTCGAGATCGGTGTGGCGCAGGCCGGCGTCGGCGAGGGCGAGCTTCGCGGCGTCGAGCGCGACCTGCAGCGAGTTGCGGTCGGATCGCTTCTGTTGCGGGGTCAGCCCGACCCCGACGATCGCGACCTCGTCGATCCTCACGGGAGGACCTCGGTGAATGCAGGGAGGGTCCGACCATCGCGCTCGATCCACGCCACCTGCACGGGCGTGTCGATCGCCGGGAGGCGCCCGTCGGGGCCGTCGACGAACTCGGTGAGGATGCTCCAGCCCTCGTCGAGGTCGACGATGCCGAGCCGGAACGGCACGGCGAACCCGGGGCTCGGCGGCTTGTGCACGACGGTCGCGCTGTAGACGCGACCGCGGCCGGCGCTGTGTTCGTAGGTCCAGTCCTCCGACAGGCACGTGGGGCACGCGACCTGCGGGGTGAAGAAGTTGCGGCCGCACGCGCGGCACACCGGGCGGACGAGCTCGCGGCGGCTCGCGGCCGCCCAGAACGCGTCGGTCAGCCCCGGGGCCGGGGCGGTCACGGGTTCACTCCCCACCGACGAGCAGCCGGTGCGCGGCCTCCTTGACCGTCATCCCGACCTCGACCCCGCGCGCGGCGGCGGCCTCGTTGTGCGCGCTGATCAGCCCGTGCTCGTAACCGAGGAAGGCGTCGCCGACCGGGGCGGTGGTGCCGTCGATGCAGGCGCCCGCGAGGCCGGCCTCGTCGGCGGTGACCAGCCCGGAGACGCCGGAGCGGTTCTTGCTCATGCCGCCGTCGTGGCAGATGAAGCCCCACGGCTTGGCCTCGAGGAGGAACTTCGCGCCACTGCGGCCGGTGTGCCCGGCGGTGACGAGCACGCTGCGGTTCTCGTCCTCGGGGTAGGCCCAGACGATCGAGTCGGTGACGACGACGCGCCGCCCGCTCGAGTGGGTCTCCATGATCTCGCGGCGGACCTTGTTGCCGACCTCGACGTCGGTCGGGTCGTTGGCGAGCAGGATCTCGGCGGCCTCGGAGACGGCCATGCCGGGCTTCACGCCGCACGTCTCGGCGACGTAGTTGACGTGCTTGACGACGCCGTTGCGGTAGAGGTCCTCGCCGTTGCCCATCTCGGCGGTCATGCCGTCCGCGGTGGCGGCGGCGATCCCGAGGGCCTCGAGGTACCAGAGCCCCGCGATGCCGGCGCCGTCCTTGCCGACGCACGCGTCGTGCCCGATGACGCCGCGCGGGCGGTGGATCGCCATCATCCGCGCCGGCAGGACCCCGACGTAGGAGGCCGGGACGACGACGTCGCGCCCGGTGTTGCGGGCGTCGACGTAGCGGGCCGAGTCCATGGTGCAGATCCGGCCGCGGTCGCGCTCGACCACGATGTCCTGCGGGTGGTCCTGCTCCCGCTCCAGCAGCGTCTTGCCGTCCATGCGCGATCCTGACGTCGTCGTCGGTCCTGCGAGGGCGCCGACCACCGATCGGCGCCTGAATCTCTGTATATCATTAACAGCAGCAGCGATCCAGGGTCGCCTACGCCACGCCGCCCGCCGCACACGACGGCGCCGCCTCCCAGGATGCGGGAAGCGGCGCTGTGGAGCCAGGTGGGACCGGGATCAGGTCCCGTACATCTCCCAGCTGAGGACCTCGTCCATCTGCCGCTGGTAGTGCCGCTCGAAGTAGGCGAGCGTGTCGTCCATGTGTGCGCGCATCGCGGCCTCGGCCTTGTCGCCCTGGCCGGACTCGATGCCGATGCACACCGCGTCGTGCGCCTGCCACACCAGCTTGCGGAACCGCCGCGGGTAGTCGACCCCGAGGACCGTGCCGTCGGTGATCCAGTGCAGCGAGTTGATGCAGTAGCCGAACAACGGGTTGTCCGAGCCCCAGGCCACGAGGTCGTGGAAGCGGCGGTTCTCGTCGAGGAACGCGTCGCGGTCGTCGAGGCTCGCGCCCATGAGGTCGACCGAGGCGCGCAGGTCGGCCACCAGCCCGGCGTCGCCACGCTCGGCGCACAGCCGGGCCGTCAGCGGTTCGAGCAGCTGCCGGGTCTCGATGACCGCGCGGAACGGCGTGTCGGCGAACTGCATCAGCAGTGCCAGGGTGCTCGCCAGGTGCCGCGAGTCGGGCGAGGTGATCACCGGGCCGCCGCCGGGGCCGGGCCGGATCGTCAGCACACCCTGCAGCTCCAGGACCCGCAGCGCCTCGCGCAACGTGTTGCGCCCGACGTTGTAGGTCTCGAGCATGTCCCGCTCCGGCGGCAGGTGGCTGCCCGGCTGCAGGTTGCGGTCCTTGATCTCCTTGACGATCCGCTGCGCGATGACGGTGGCGCGCTTGGGCGGCATCCCCGTCGGCGCCGAGCGCGGCGCGACGTCCCTGCGGACGACGGACATGTAGGCCCCCTGCTCCTGCGACCCCGAACTGCTCCGCGACACCCCCGCCCGACAGCCGGTCGGTGGTGCCAGATCCTGACGATCATACTCAGCAATCGGACGAACAGTCCGGATGGCCCCGGCCGGGCCGGGCAGACGCTACCCCGACCGGCCGGGCCCGCCGGTCACCCCACCGGCATCCCGACGGTGCCACCGAGCGCTTTCCAGGTGAGCCGGCTGCTGACGAGGCACTTGGCGCTCGGGTCGTCGACCTCCACGATCGGCACCTTGTCGCCCGGAACGCCTGGTGCCAGGTGCTGTGCGCGGCGATGCCCCGGTCGGCGACGGCGAGGTGGTCGACGTCGAGCTGCAGCACGTCGGTGCCGTCATCGCCATGCCCTGGCAGAAACCGCGGATCGCGTCGGAGTCGGGCATCTCGTCGTAGCTGTCCCAGGCCTTCTCGAGATCGAGAGCAGCCATCAGTGGGCTCCTCTCGTGGTGGTGGGCGCGTTCGGACGAGATTCAGCCGGCGACGTCGCGGGACTCGATCACGCCTTGCGCCGCGGGCAGCCAGGACGCGACACCCGCGAACGGCATGGCGACCAGCGTCGCCTCGACGAGCTGCTCCTCGGTGGCCCCGGCGCGCCGCGCACCGCGGGAGTGGATGGCCACGAACCGCGGCTGGTACTCGGCGGCGTTGACCGCGCAGAGCAGCAGCTCCATGTCGCGGGCCGGCAGCGGGGTCTCCCCCAGCGACGACTCGCGCATCAGGAAGTAGCCCTCCAGCCCCGCGCCGACCCGGTCGCCGAGCAGCTCGACGTAGTCGGGCACGACGCCGAAGTACTGCTGGAAGTAGGCGAAGGCGCCCGGGACGTCGGCGGTGAAGCCGTCGGTCGCGCCGGCGCCCGCCGGGGCGTGCTCTGCGGGCCCGTACGCGGCGTCGGTGGCGGCGACGAACAGCCCGTGCGGGACGACGCCGCGCGAGATCAGCAGGCCGACCGAGGCACCTTCGGCGTGCTCGCGCGGCACACCGGCCTTGGCGGCGACGGCGAGGAAGTGGCCGACGAGCGCCTCGTCGCGCTTGACCGCGCAGATGGCCGCGGCGAACAACGCCTTGAGACCGACCGGCAGCGTCCCGTCCGTGGTGATGACGTCCGCGACCCGGGCGAGGCCCTCGACGAACTTCGGCGTCGACACCTCGAGCCGTGGCAGCCAGGGCGCCTCACCGACCAGCTCCGCGGTGCGTCGCCCGCCCGACGTCGAGACCGTGCCTGTCATGGTGACCACTCCTCGTCGAGTACACCGGCCGAGTCACCGACAGGGGGGCGCACCGGCCCGTCACGCTGTCGCTCAGCTCACCAATAAAGTAACATAGTATGCATGGACTCCACGGAGAAGTGGTTCGGTCTCGGGCCCGCTGAGGTGGCCCTGCGCGAGGAGGCCGAGGCCGTCGCGGCGTCCGTCGCCGCCATCGCCGCCGAGGCCGATGCCATGAGCGAGATCCACCCCGGGATCCGGGAGGCTCTGCGCGCCAGCGGCTTGTCGGGGCTGATGGTCCCCGCCGCCTACGGTGGCCGCTCCGAGAGCGTCGACCCGCTGGCGGTCTGCATCGTCCGCGAGGTGTTCATGCGGGCGTCGTCGCACCTGGACTCCATGTTCGCGCTCCAGGGCATCGGCAGCTACGCGATCACCGTCGGCGGCACCGACGAGCAGCGGGCGCAGTGGCTGCCCCGCGTCGCGTCGATGGAGACCCTCGCCGCGCTGGCGCTCACGGAGGAGAACGCGGGCTCCGACCTCAAGAACGTCTCCACGACGGTCACCGAGAAGGACGGCTCGCTCGTCGTGCGCGGCGCCAAGTCGTTCATCTCCAACGCCGGCGCGGCCGACTTCTTCGTGACGCTCGTGTCCGAGGAGGCCGGGCTGTCGCTCGTGATGGTCCCCGCCGACGCCCCCGGCGTCTCGACGGTGCCCAGCCCCGAGCTGATCGCCCCGCACGTGCTGGGCGAGATCGAGTTCGACGACGTCGTGCTCCCGCCGGAGGCACGCCTCGGGGTGCCCGGCAAGGCGATGTCGCTGGTCCTGGGCACGCTCGCGGTGTTCCGGGTGTCCGTCGCCGGTGCCGCGTGCGGGCTGGCCGCCGGTGCCCTGGCCGAGGCCGCCCGCCACGCCCGCACCCGCGAGCAGTTCGGTCGCCCCCTGCTCAAGCACGGCCCCGTGGCCCAGCTGCTGGCCGACTCGTGGAACGACGTCGAGATGGCCCGGCTGCTCACCTACCAGGCGGCGTCCTCGGCTCGCACCGACGCCGCGGCCGCCCTCAACCGGTCGTCGATGGCCAAGGTGGCCGCGACCGAGGCGGCGAGCCGCGTCGTCGACCGGTGCGTGCAGGTCATGGGCCGCTGGGGGCTCGTCGCGAACAGCCCGATCGAGCGCTACTACCGCCAGGCCCGCCCGATGCGCATCTACGAGGGCGCCTCCGAGGTCCTGAAGCTGGGCATCGCGCGCGCCCTCTGCGACGAGGTCTGATCCCGTGAGCGGCGATGGCCGCCATGGCGGCCATCGCCGCTCACGAGCCGTGTCAGCGGCCTGACCAGCGCGGCGAACGCTTCTCGACGAACGCGCGCGCCCCTTCTTTCGCATCCTCCGACGTCCGCACCTGGGAGAGCATCGGCTCCTGGCGGGCGAACAGCTCGTCGTCGGGCCACAGCGCCGACGCGGCCATGACGGCCTTCGACGCCTGCACCGCCAGTGGGGCGTTCGCCGCGATCTCCGCCGCCAGCTCACGGGCGGCACCGAGCGCGGCCCCGTCGGCGACGACACGGCTGACCAGCCCGAGCTCGGCGCAGCGGGCCGCGGTGAGCGGGCGGCCCGTGAGCACCGCCTCCGACGCCACGTTGCGCGGCACCCGCCGCGGCAGCCGCAGCACCCCGCCGCCCGCCGCGACCAGGCCGCGCTTGACCTCGGGCAGCCCGAAGGCGGCGCTCTCCCCCGCGACGATCAGGTCGCAGGCCAGCGCGATCTCGAAGCCGCCGCCCAGCGCCGGGCCCTCGACCGCGGCGATGATCGGCTTCCGCGGCGGGACGCCGACGATGCCGAAGCCGCCGCGGTGCTCGTCGACGGGCCGCTCCCCTGTCGCCGAGTACGCGGCGAGGTCCATCCCGGCGGAGAAGTATCCCGACGAGCCGGTCAGCACCCCGACCCGCAGGTCCGGGTCCTCGTCGAGCTGGTCGATCGCCGCGCTGACCAGCCGCGCGGTCCCGAGGTCGACGGCGTTGCGCCGGCGCGGACGATCGATGGTCAGCACCAGAACGGGGCCGTCACGCTCGACGAGCAGCCCGCCCGCCGTGCCCGGGTCGGCGCCGTTGGTGGAGTGCCGCGCGGTCATCGTGGCGCCATGCGGATACCACCGTCGAGGCGGATCGTCTCGCCGTTGATCATCGGGTTCTCCAGGACGTGGACCGCCAGCGCCCCGAACTCGTCGGGGGCGCCGAGCCTGCTCGGGTGCGGGACCATCTTGCCCAGCGAGTCGCGCACCTCCTGCGGCAGCCGCCCCAGCAGCGGCGTGTCGAAGATGCCGGGCGCGATCGTCGCCACCCGGATCTGCTTGGTCGCGAGGTCTCGGGCGGCCACGATCGTCATCCCGACGATGCCCGCCTTCGACGACGCGTACGGGATCTGCCCGATCTGGCCCTCCCACGCGGCGACGGACGCGGTGAGCACGATCGCGCCGCGCTCCCCGTCGACGGACTCGAGCTGCGCCATCCGCGCCGCGGCGAGGCGCAGCACGTTGAACGAGCCGACCAGGTTGAGCTCGATGATCGCCGCGTAGTCCTCCAGCGATCCCGGGGTGCCGTCGCGTTGCAGGATCCGCATGGCGTGCCCGCGGCCCGCGCAGTGCACGACGGCGCGCAGCGGGCCGAGCTCGGCAGCTGCGTCCAGCGCCGGGGTGACGCCGGCCTCGGTGCGGACGTCGCCGACGACGAACCGTGCCCGGTCCCCCAGCTCGGCGGCGGCCTGCGCCCCGGCCGAGGACTCCAGGTCGAGCAGCACGACGCCCGCGCCCGCCTTGACGAGCCGCCGCGCGGTGGCCAGCCCGAGCCCGGAGGCGCCGCCCGTCACGACGGCCGAGATGCCTGCGATGTCCACGTGATTCCTTCCGGATGATTCTGGCCCTGGCGGGTCTTGGCGCCGGGTCAGACCGTCTCGAGCAGCATGGCGTTGGCCATACCGCCCGCCTCGCACATCGTCTGGAGGCCGAGGCCTCCGCCGCGGGCCTCCAGGGCACCGAGCAGCGTCGTCGCGAGCCGGGCGCCGGAGGCGCCGAGCGGGTGGCCGAGCGCGATCGCGCCGCCGCGGACGTTGAGCCGGCCCGGGTCGGCGTCGAAGGCGGCCTGCCAGGCCAGCGGCACCGACGCGAACGCCTCGTTGACCTCGTAGAGGTCGACGTCGCCGATGCCCAGCCCGGCGCGGTCGAGGAGCCGCCGGGTAGCCGGGACGGGCGCGGTGAGCATCTCGACGGGATCGTCGCCGCACACCGCGAAGCCGCGGAACCGGGCCCGCGGGGTGAGGCCGAGCTCGCGGGCGGTGCGGTCGCTCGCCAGCAGCAGCGCGGACGCCCCGTCGGTGATCTGCGAGGAGTTGCCCGCGGTGACCGACCAGCGGATCTCCGGGAACCGGGTGGCCATCGCGTCGTCGGTGAAGGCCGGCCTGAGACCGGCCAGCTTCTCCGGGGTGGTGCCGCGGCGGATGGACTCGTCGGCCGCGACGACCGTGTCCCCCACGATGATCGGCACGATCTCGCCGTCGAACCCGCCCGCGTCGGCTGCCGCCGCGGCGCGGGCGTGCGAGCGGGCGGCGTAGTCGTCGAGCTGTTCGCGCGACAGCTTCCAGCGGGCCGCGACCAGCTCGGCCGACACCCCCTGCGGCACCAGGCCCGGCGCGTACCGCGCGGTGACCGATGGACCCGCCGAGTCGGCGCCGAGCTTCGCCGCACCCATCGGGACACGGCTCATCGACTCCACGCCGGCGACGACCACGAGGTCGTAGGCGCCCGCCATGATCCCCTGCGCGGCGAAGTGCACGGCCTGCTGGCTCGACCCGCACTTGCGTTCGACCGTCACCGCCGGGACGTGCTCGGGGAACCCCGCGGCGAGCCAGGCCATCCGGCCCACGTTGCCCGACTGCTCGCCGGCCTGGCTCACGCACCCGGTGACGACGTCGTCGACGCGGCCGGGGTCGATCCCGGTGCGCGCCACCAGCGCCGCGATCGTCTGCGCGAGCAGGTCGACGGCGTGCAGCCCGGACAGGGCACCACCCGGCTTGCCCTTGCCCATCGGCGAGCGCACCGCGTCGATCACATAAGGCTCGTCCACCCCGGGCTCCTCTCGTTCGCGCACGTCAGTCGACGGCGCCGGCGTATGCCTGCATCAGCCGCTCGTGGGAGGTGAACTCCGACGCCGGTCCCGACGCCTTCACCTCGCCGTTGCTCAGGACGTAGACGTAGGAGCAGTGCTCGAGCGCGACCGACGGGTTCTGCTCGACGATCACCGCGGGGATGTCGGCGAACAGCACGTCGAAGCGGCCGTACAGTTCCTTGATCAGGATCGGGGCCAGGCCCAGCGACATCTCGTCGATCATCACGATCCGCGGCCGCTGCACCACGGCCCGGCCGATCGCGAGCATCTGCTGCTCGCCGCCGGACAGGAAGCCCGCGCGCACCCCGCTGCGCTCGGCGAGGCGGGGGAAGGCGTCGAGGACCCTGGCGATGTCCTCGTCGACGTCGCGGCCGCCACGGGTGTAGGCCGCGGCCCGCAGGTTCTCCACCACGGTGAAGTCCGGGAACACCCGCCGCCCCTGCGGCACGTGCGCGACACCGCGGGCGACGATCTCGTCGGGGCGCAGCCCGGTCAGCGTGTCCCCGCCGAGCAGGATCTCCCCCGACCGCACCGCGACGAGCCCCGACACCGCGCGCAGCATCGTCGTCTTCCCGGCACCGTTGGGGCCGAGGATCGCGACCTTCTGGCCGGGCCGGACCTCGACGTCGATGCCGTGCAGGACCGTGGATCGGCCGTAGCCGCCGGTGACCCCACGGAGAACGAGCCCTTCAGCCGCCAAGGTAGGCCTCCACGAAGTCGTCCTGGCGCCGCACGACGTCGGGGACGTCGTCGGCGATGACCCGGCCGAAGTTCAGCGCCACGACCCGGTCGGTGACCCGCATGACCAGCTCGATGTTGTGCTCGACGAGCACGACCGTCGCGCCGACGTGGCGGCTGTGCACCAGCACCCGGCCGACGAGGTCGTCCCCCTCGTCGGGGGTGAGGCCGGCCGCGGGCTCGTCGAGCAGCAGCAACCGGGGCCGGGCGACGACGGCGCGGGCGACGTCGACACGTTTCTGCACGCCGTAGGCCAGGTTCTCGACGCGTTCGTCGAGCAGGTCGGCCAGTCCCAGCATCTCGGCGGTCTCGATCGCGTCGGCGTGCATCCGCCGCTCCCCGCGGACGAACGGCGGCAGGCGCAGCACCTGGCTGAGCGGCCCGTAGCCGGCGACCGCGTGCTGGCCGATCATCAGGTGGTCGAGGACGGTCAGGCCCTCGTGCAGGCTGAGGTTCTGGAAGGTCCGCCCGACGCCCAGGGCCCGGCGCTGTGCGGCCCGGCGCGCCCGCAGCACGGTGTCTCCGACGGCGATCTCCCCGCCCGCGAGCCCGACGAAGCCGGAGACGGCGTTGAGCAGGGTGGTCTTGCCCGCACCGTTGGGGCCGACCAGGCCGACGACCGAGCCCGGCACGATCTCCGCCGACACCCCGTCGACGGCCGTGACGCCGCCGAACGCCACCCGTACGTCGCGGATGGACAGGCCCGTGCCGCCGTCGCCCGAGGCGGCGGCGCGAGGCGTCTCCGTGACCCGTGCGGTGTTCTGGGCGAGCTCGGCCTCGACGATCGTCGCCGTCGGCGCCAGCTGGATCTCCGCGGGTGCGGTCCGGCGCCTGCCGGGACCGAAGCGCCGCCACAGCGCGGCGATGCCGCCCGCGAAACCGCCCGGGAAGAAGATCATGATGACGACGAACACGACGCCGTAGATGACGTAGCGGAACTCGCCGGTGGTGCGCAGCATCTCCGGCAGGCCCTCGACGAAGATCGCGCCGAGCGCCGCGCCCCACAGGTAGCGCTGGCCGCCGATGATCGCGATGACCAGGGTGACGATCGACAGCTCCAGCGAGAAGTCCTGCGGCGAGACGTAGTTGACGGTGTGGGCGTAGAGCACGCCCGCGCACCCGACCATGGCGCCCGAGACGCCGAACGCGCCGACCTTCTGCCAGCCGAGCGACATCCCCAGGCTCGACGCCGCGAGCGGGCTGGTCCGCACCGCGTTCCACGCCCGTCCCTGCTTGCCGCGCAACAGGTTGCGGGCGAACAGCATTGCGATGCCCATGACCGCGAGCGCGATGTAGAGCAGCCCGAGCGGGGTGTAGGTGGTACCGAACAGCGTGGGCGGCGGGACCTGGATGCCGGCGCCGCCACCGGTCAGGCTCGACCACTCGAAGAAGATCTGCTGGGCGACGATGCAGAGCGCCAGCGTCGCGATGGCGAGGTAGAGGCTGCCGATCCGCAGTGACGGCAGCCCGATCACGACGCCGATCAGCGCGCCGACGACGATGCCGGCGACGAGCTCGCCCTCCATCCCGAACGGGGAGATGCGCGAGACCGCGATCGTCGCGTAGACGCCCGCACCGAGCAGGGCGGCGTGCCCGACGGACGGCTGGCCCGCCGCTCCGAACAGGACGGTGTGGCTCGCGCCGATGATCGTGAAGATGACGACGACGGTGACGACGTAGGCCTGGTAGCCGGTGAGCACCCCCGACGCCGCGAAGACGACGAGGATCGCCACCAGCGCGAGCAGCACGTCGCGGCCGGGGAGCCGGGCGAGCACGCCGCTCCCGGCCACCGCCTTCCCCGTCACGGGCTTCCCTGCACCGGGCGCGGTCATGCCCGCGACGCCGACAGTCGGCCGAACAGCCCGGCGGGCCGGATCAGCAGCACCACCAGGATGATCAGGACGGGCAGCGCGATCGTCACCGCGCGCGGGGCGTAGGCGATCGAGAGAGCCTCGAGGACACCGAGGATGAAGCCACCGGCGACGGCCCCGGGCAGGCTCGACAGCCCACCGAGGACGGCCGCGGTGAACGCCGAGATGAACGTGCCCTGCAGGAACCCGACCGAGAGCACCGACACCGACGCCACCATGACCGCCGCGACGAGCCCCAGCAGGCTGGAGATGATCCACGTCCAGCGCGAGACGGTGCGGGCGGGGACGCCCATCAGCGTCGCGGCCTGCGGGTCCTGGGCGTAGGCGCGCATCCCGACGCCGAGGTTGGTGCAGCGCAGCACGACGCCGAGGACGATCGCTCCGGCGACCGCGACCGCGAGGATGACCAGCCGGGTGAGGTCGATGTTGATGCCGGCGACGCCGACGCCGCCGGAGGGCAGCGGCGCGTTGATGTTCTGGACGCCGGAGCCGAAGAAGATCTGGGTCGCGTTGTTGAGCACGATGTCGAGGCCCATCGTGGCGAGCACGAGCCGGAACAGGTCGCCCGATCCGAGCGGGCGGACGATCCCGCGCTCCACGGCCCAGCCGAGCAGCACCGCGCCGACGACCGCGACCGCGAGGCCGGCGGCCCAGCCGAGGTTGAGGATCGTCCCGACCTGGAAGAACAGGAAGGCGCAGAAGGCGCCCATGGAGGCGGTGGCGAAGTTGACCGCATCCATGGTCTTGAAGATCAGGGCGATGGACAGCGCGAGCAGGGCGTAGACGCCGCCGGTCATGAGCCCGTTCACGACCGCCTGCAGGAAGGCGCTCACCTGGGCCGTCCGATCCGGTCGGAGGGAACGCGCGCGGTCATCGCCGACCTCCCGTTCCGGCGGCGTCCCCAGCGGCGCCAGCCGATTCAACTGATAAAGATATACATGGATTGCATCCGAGGGAACCCCGTCCCGGACATCTTGCGCACGCCGGTCGGCAGTCCTAATGTCGCAACACTATTAACATAGATTCTCCGCCGAGGCGGCAGTGCTGCCGCCGGGGAAGGACGACCGATGCGTCGAGTAGTGGGCGTAGCCGTGGCAGCGATCGCGGCGACCGTTCTCGCAGGCTGTGGCGGTGCGACCGTGTCGCAGTCGGACTCCGGGGGCGGAGGTGGCGCAGCGGCGCCGGGCATCACCGCCGACACGATCACGCTCGGCATGGTCACCCCGATGACGGGCCCGTTCGCGGCGCTCGGCACCGACGGGCAGGCCGGCGCCGACGCGCTCATCCAGACCGTCAACGCGGCCGGCGGCATCAACGGCCGCAAGCTCGCACTCGCGGTGCAGGACGACCAGTACGACCCCAAGCAGGCCGTCGCCGGCGCCCGCTACTTCGCGACCCAGCAGCCCGTCCTCGGCATCTGGGGCAACAACGGCACCGCGACCACCCTCGCCGGGATGCCGACGCTGCAGCAGGCGGGCGTCCCACTGCTGTTCCCGATGGCGCTGAGCACCCAGCTCGCGACCTACGACCGCTCCTTCGCCTCGATGCTGCCGCTGTCCGCGCAGTTCCAGCTGTTGTCGGACTGGGTCGCCACGCAGCCGAACCTCGCGACCGGCAGGTGGGGCATCCTCTACCAGAACGACGGCACGTCCGCCGAGGTCGCGGACGGCTTCAAGAAGGGCAAGACCCCGCTCACCGACAACGTGAACTTCGAGCGCACCGCGACCAGCTACGCCACGCAGCTGCAGAAGCTGCAGGCCGGCGGCATCACCAACCTCGTGTTCATCGGCAACGTCAACCAGATCTCGGTGGCGCTCAAGGAAGCCGACCAGACCGGCTACAAGCCGCAGTGGTACTCCTCGCTGGGCAACACCAGCCCCGACCTGGCCAAGCTCACCGGCCCGCTCGCCGAGGGCGTCATCACCGTCAACCCCTACGCCCCGCCGCAGAGCGACCTCCCCGGCACCAACGAGTTCCGGGCCGCGATGGAGAAGTACGAGCCCGGCAAGTCCCAGAGCATGTACGCGCTCAACAGCTGGGTCGGCGGCAAGATCATCGTCGACGCGCTGCAGCGCGCCGGCAAGGACGTCACCCGCGACTCGTTCCTCGCGGCGCTGCAGGAGACCAAGGACCTGCAGGTCGGCAACATCATGCCGCCCATCAGCCTGACCGCCACCGACCGCACCGCGAGCACCTGCATCGTGCTGGCCGCGGTCAACCAGGGAGTGTTCAAGGCCAACGGCGACCCGGTCTGCCAGTGACCCGCACCTCCCTCGCACGGACGGCGGTCGTCGTCGGGGCCGGGCTCGCCGGTCTCGCGACGGCCGCCGCCGACCGCGGTGTCGCCGTGACCGTGCTGGGGGAGGGCGACCTCGCCGGTCGCGCGGCGTCCTTCTCCGGCGACCACGTGTGGATGGCGGCCAACCATCTCGAAGCGGCGCAAGGGATCCAGGACGACCTGGCGCCGGCCGAGGCCTACGTCCGCGCCGTCGGCGCCTCGCACACTCACCGGTGACGGCATCCGGCTCGCCCGCCAGGCCGGGGGCGCGGTCGTCGAGGCGCATCGCGGCGGAACGCCTGCCAGCGCTCGTGGGTGGCGATGGTCGCTACAGCGACGGCCGCCACTCAGGAGGTCTGTTGCTCACCGGGTCTCGCGGTCCGCCGTCGTGACGTCGACGCCGGACTCCCGGAGCTCCAGCTTGCGGACCTTGCCCGACGGGGTCATCGGCAGCGACGCCACGATGCGGACGTAGCGCGGGACGGCGAAGGCGGGCAGCCGCGGCTCGCACCACTCCCACACCTCGGCCGCGGTCAGCGTCGTGCCCTCCTCCGGGACGACGACGAGGAGGAGCTCGTCCTCACCGGCCTCGGAGTCGGCCGGCACACCCACGACAGCGCAGTCCAGCACCCCGGGGTGGGCGAGGACCGGCTGCTCGACCTCGAAGGAACTGATGTTCTCCCCGCGCCTGCGCAGGGCGTCCTTGAGCCGGTCGACGAAGTAGTACCAGCCGTCGGCGTCGCGGCGCAGGCCGTCGCCGGTGTGGAACCACAGGTTGCGCTGGGCCTCGACGGTGCGTTCCGGCATGCCGTAGTAGCCCGTCGTCATGGTGAACGGCAGGTGCGCGCGGACCACCAGCTCCCCGACCTCCCCGAGTGGCACCTCCTCGTCGGTCCCGGGGTCGACGAGCCGCACGTCGAAGTAGTCCTCGACGAGCAGCCCCGCGGCCCCGGCCGGGCGGTCCTCCCCGTAGGGCGTGAGGATCGGCATGGAGATCTCGGTGAGCCCGAAGTTCTCGACGAACGCCTCGATCCCGAAGCGCTCCTTGAAGTCCGGGGCGATCGAGGTGGCGAGCGGGACGGCGTAGAGGCAGCGCAGGGGGTTGTCGGCGTCGTCGTCGCGGCGGGGCTGCTTGTGCACCCAGTCCATCATCACGCCGATGAAGTTGGTGACGGTCACGCCCGACTCACGCAGCTGCTCGACCCACCGGCTGGCGCTGAAGCGCTGCTGGAGCACGAACCGGGCGCCGACGATCATCGCCGGGTAGCAGGCCAGGAACTGGGCATTGCCGTGGAAGAGGGGTCCGACGGCCATGTGTGCGTCGGCGTCGGTGAGCCGGCACAGCGAGACGCACTCGTCGGCGAAGAAGTGGAAGTGGGTGTGCGGCATGGTGACGCCCTTGGACAGCCCGGTGGTGCCGCTGGTGAACAGGATCGCGGCGGGATCGGAGGCGGCCACCTCGGGCAGCGAGGCGGGCCGGTCGGCCCCGCTGAGCAGCGAGAACGGCTCCGCCGACCACCCCGCGCCGCGCAGCGCCGCGATCGCCTCGCGGGACGAGGACGAGGAGCCGGTGACGTAGAACGTGCCGATGCCCTTCGCCGCCTCCAGGTCGAGGAAGTGCGCCACGAACCCCGGGTCGACGACCGCTGCGCGGGGCGCGACCGTCCGCACCTGGTGCTCCAGGAACGTGCCGCGGTAGGCGGTGTTGATCGGGACCTCGACGAGCCCCGCGACCGACGCGCCCATCCAGGCGAGCAGGTAGTCGATCCCGTTGGCCGCCATGATCAGGACGCGGTCGCCCTGCACGCAGCCCCCGGCGAGCAGTCCCCCGCCGACGCGCTCCGCGGCGTCGAGGGTCTCGGCGTAGGTGAGCTGCACCTTCTGGAACGGGACGTCGAGGAACACGGCGTCGCCGTGGGTGCCGGCGCGGTGGCGCAGCACCGCGGGCAGCGTCCACGTGGCGCGGTCGGGGAAGGTGAGGTGCAGGTCGCGGTAGGTCCTCATCGGAGGTCCCGGAAGCGCGGGGCGCGCTTCTCCATGAACGCCGCCGCCCCCTCGCGCATGTCGGGCGATCCGATGGCCTGCACGAGCATGCCGAGCCCGGAGACGTAGTTGTCCCGGCAGGCGTTCCACCACACGTTGGAGCTGATCTTGGCGATCTCCAGGTAGCGCGGGGAGAGCGCGAGCAGCTCGTCGGCCCAGCGGGTCACCTCGGCCTCCAGCTCGTCGTCGTCGACGACGGCGTTGAGCCAGCCCAGCTCGAGGGCCTGCGCGGCGGTGTAGCGCCGGCACATCATGGAGATCTCCTTGGCGCGCTTCTCCCCCACCGAGATCGCCAGCAGGTTGGTCCCGCCCAGGACGGGCGCGCTGCCGACGCGGGGCCCGGTCTGGCCGAGCTCGGCGCTGCGAGCCGCGATCGCGAGGTCGCAGGCGACGACGAGCTCGTTGCCGCCCCCGGCCGCCGCACCGTTGACGGCGGCGATGACCGGCCGCGGCGAGGTCCGGATGACGTCGAACAGCTCCAGCGACGCGTGGAACATCCCGCGCAGCTCCTCGGGGTCCGGGTCGGCGAGGTTGGCGAGGTAGCCGCCGGCGCAGAAGGCCCGGCCACTGCCGGTCAGGACGATCACCCCGGCGTCGGAGGCGCCGCGGACGGCGTCGGTGAGCGCCCGGCCCATCGCGGCGTCGTAGGCGTTCATGCGGTCCGGCCGGTTCAACCGGATCCAGGCCACGTCGCCACGTCGTTCGACCGTCACATCTGCGGAACCGTCGTTCATATGCTGACTACTATCACCCTGGATTAGCGATGACAACGCGCACGGGAGGAGCGGTCATGGCGACCGAGGACCTGGAGGCACGCATCCGGCGGCTGGAGGACCGCGCCGAGCTCGGCGAGCTCGTCGCGTTCTACGGCAGGCTGCTCGACGACCGCGACGTCGACGGGCTGGCCGCGCTCTACACCTCCGACGCCGTCTTCGACTCCACCGACGGCCCGATGACCGGCCGCGACGCGGTGATGGGCTACTACCGTCGCCAGCTCGACCGCTACGGGATGACCTACCACTACCCGCACAGCCACACGGTCGAGTTCACCGGTCCCGACGACGCGACCGGCGTCGTGTCGGCGCACGCGGAGCTGGCGATCCTGCCGACGCCGTTCGTCGTCGCGCTGCGCTACCTCGACGTGTACCGCCGCGAGCAGGGGCGGTGGCGGTTCGTGTCGCGGCGCGCCCTGCAGCTCTACGCCGCTCCCCTGGCCGACCTGCCCGACGTCCTGGCCGGGACGTTGCGCCGGCGCTGGCCGGGGACCGAGCCCGTCGCGGCCGACATCCCGGAGTCGCTGCCGACGTGGCAGGCGTACTCACAGAGCTAGACGCCGAGCGGGACCACGTGGACCGTCGCCAGCACCCGCTCGGTGGCGGCCACCCGGCCGGCCAGTGCACGCCGGTCGACCTCGGCCGCTTCCGAGGTCACGTGCCCCAGAGCGGCATCGGCGGAGGGGAACCACAGTGCCTCGACGGCGTCGACGATCCCGAGCGGACCGGGCAACCGGACGAACGCCTCGACCGCGGTGGCGGCCCCACCCCGGCCCGGTGCGCCGAGGACCGCAGCGAGGTCGCCGGTCGCGACGTCGGGGGCGCCGCGCATGAGCGTCAGCAGCCGGACTCCCCCGGGCTCGGCGGGCGGCGTGCCGGCGACCCGCTCGGTGAGCACCGCTCCCCCGCCGCTGCGGTCGACGAAGCGGCGCTCGTCGGCACGCCCGGCCGTCAGGTAGTGGGGCTCGGCGAAGACGGTGTCGAAGGCCGCGACGTCGTCGGCGTCCATCTCCGAGCAGGCGTCGAACCCCGGCCACGGCAGCCCGGTGCCCGCCACCGCGTGGTTCTGCCAGTAGCGGCGCAGGCCGGGCAGCACACCGATCACGGCACCGTGGCGCTCACGCCAGTGCTGCTGGAACCGGTCGACGGTGAACCCGGCCTTGCGGGGCGCGAGCCCGAACCGGGTGATCACCGGTGCAGCAGCCGGTGCGCCGCCTCGCTCGCGGGCATCCCGATCTCGACACCGCACCGGGCGGCGAGGGCGTTGACCGCGCTGATCACGCCGTCGCGGTAGCTGGACAGGCCGTCGCCCATCATCGCGGTGCGGGCGTCGACGCATGCGCCGGCCAGACCGTCGGCCTCGACGATCGCGAGCCCGGCGACGCCGGAGTCGTCGCGGCCGCGCCCGCCGTCGGAGCAGATGAAGCCATACGGGCTGAACCTCCGCAGGTAGGGGACGCTGGAGCGGCCGGTGTGCCCCGCGGTGACCAGGACGTTGATGTCACGGTCGGCGGGGGTGCCGAAGGCGATCGAGTCGGTGCAGACGACGGCGCGCCCGTCCGGGCCTTCCTCCATGACGGTGCGGCGTGTGATCTCCGAGGGCGTCTGCGCGGCGGGGTCGGTGGTGAGCAGGAGCAGTGCGGCGTCGGCGACCGGCATGCCGACGGTGACGCCACAGGCGGCGGCGACGGCGTTGACCCGGCTGATCCGGCCGTGGCGGTGGACGTCGACGCCGTCGCCGAGGTGCACACCGGTGACGTCGGCGGTCGCGGCGGGGATGCCGAGCGCCTCGTAGAACCAGAGCCCGGCGATGCCGGCGCCCTCGGGGCCGATCCCGCAGTCGAGCCCGATCGCCCCACGGGGGCGGCGGTCGGCGACGAACCGGGCGGGCAGGACCCCGGAGTAGGACGCGGAGACGACGACGTCGCGTCCGGTGTTGCGGGCGTCGACGTCGTAGGCCGAGTCGATCGCGACGACGTGCCCGCGATCGTGTTCGGCCACGACGGTCTGGAGGTCCTGCGTGCTGGTCACGGGCGGCACTTCCCCTCGTCCCGGCGTTGATCCTATGGTGGTGAAGCACATGCATGAGGCGAGAAATCCGCATTCTCGGAATAATTCCGATCCTCTCGCCGTGAATCCGGAATACCGTCCCCGGACTGTCCCGCCACAGCAATCTCTGATAACAATATCCCCCAGTCAACGGACGATCTCACAGAGAGGTGAGGGCGCCCATGAAGCCCGCTGTCTTCGAGTACGTGTCACCGACGTCGGTCGACGAGGCCGTGACCGCACTGTCCACCACCGACGACATCGGCGACGTGAAGGTCCTGGCAGGCGGGCAGAGTCTCGTCCCGCTCCTCAGCCTGCGCCTCGCCCAGCCCGGTCGCATCGTCGACATCAACGGCATCGAGAACCTCTCGGAGATCACCGAGGAGGCCGGCGTCGTCACGATCGGTGCGCTCGTGCGCCAGGCCGTCGCCGGACGCTCGGACGTCGTGCGCCGGTCGATCCCCCTGATGGCCGCCGCGATCCCGCTGATCGGTCACGGCGCGATCCGCAACCGCGGCACCGTCGGCGGCAGCATCGCCCATGCCGATCCCGCCGCGGAACTCCCGACGGTCGCGGCCTGCCTCGACGCCGAGCTCGTCGCGCAGGGTCCCGGCGGTGAACGCTCCATCCGCGCCGCCGACTTCTTCACCGGCTTCTTCACCACGGCGCTGTCCGAGGACGAGATCCTCACCGCCGTCCGCATCCGGGCGGCCGGACCCGGTACCGGTGCCGCCTACGAGGAGGTCGCCCGACGTCACGGCGACTTCGCCATGGCCGGGGTGGCCGCCCAGGTGCGGCTCGACGGTGACACCGTCGCCGAGGCCCGCATCGCGATCTCCGGTGTCGACCTGGCACCCGTGCGCGCCAGCAAGGCCGAGGCCGCGCTGGCCGGACGGACCATCGACGACGCCGTACTCGACGAGGCCGCCGACGCCACCGTCGCCGACCTGTCCCCCTCGTCGGACCTCCACGGTTCCGCCGCCTACCGCAAGCACATCGCGGGCGTGCTGATCCGCAAGGCCGTCCGCACCGCCGCTGCTCGTGCCCGGGAGACCCTGTGAAGGAGCGTCAGCGAGTGAACCGTCAGCACAGCACCCGCGCGAAGAGCCGCCCGAGCGTCAGCGAGGGCGAGTGATGAACACCCGCGAGATCACCGTGACCGTCAACGGACGGAAGCGGACCGTGAACGTGGAGGTCCGGCGCACGCTCGCCGACTTCCTGCGCGAGGACCTCGGCCTCACCGCCACGCACCTCGGGTGCGAGCACGGCGTCTGCGGGGCCTGCACCGTCATCGTCGACGGGCACACCGAGCGCTCGTGCACCCAGCTCGCCGTCCAGGCCGACGGGCGCGAGATCACCACCGTCGAGGGTCTCGCGACGGGCGACGGCGAGCTGCACCCCGTACAGCAGGCGTTGCGCGACAACCACTCCTTCCAGTGTGGCTTCTGCACCCCCGGGTTCGTGATGACGATCTACGGGATGTGCGAGGACAAGAAGGCGGGCCGCCCGGTGCCGTGCTCGCGCACCGAGATCCGTGAGGAGCTGTCGGGCAACATCTGTCGCTGCACCGGCTACCAGTCGATCGTCGACGGCACCGAGGCGGCGCTCGCGGGTACCGCCGGGAAGGAGTCCTGATGGCAGGCGGCAGCGCGATCTCCGGGCTGGTCGGGGCACGGGTCCACCGCAAGGAGGACCGCACGATCCTCACCGGCACCGGTCGCTACGTCGACGACGTGCAGGCCCGCGGGATGCTGCACGCACACTTCCTGCGCAGCACGGTCGCCCACGGCCGGATCACCTCGATCGACGTCGACGAGGCGCGCAAGGTCGAGGGCGTGGTGCGCGTCTTCACCGGCGCCGACATGAGCGCGATCACCGAGGACCTGAGCTTCGCCCAGCCGATCCCCGGCCTGCACAGCCCGTCGTACCCGGCGATCGCGCACGACGTCGTGCGCTTCGTCGGCGAACCGGTGGCGTTGATCATTGCCGAGAGCCGGTACATCGCGGAGGACGCGGCCGGTCTGATCGAGATCGACTACGACATCCTCGACCCGATCATGAGCACCACCGCCGGCCTGGCCGACGGTGCCACCGAGCTGTTCGGCGACGTGCCCGGCAACGTCGTGCACACCGACGAGCAGCTCTTCGGCGACATCGAGGCCGCGTTCTCCCAGGCCGACCACGTCGTGGAGCAGTCGCTCGACCAGCACCGCTGGGCGTGCAACCCGATGGAGACCCGCGGTGGCGTCGCCACCTACGAGACCGGCAGCGGCCAGCTCGTCTACGAGGCGTCGACGCAGACGACGCACACGCTGCGGTTCCTGCTGGCCGGCTGGATCCGCCAGCCCATCCACCAGTTCCGTGTGACCGCCAACAACATCGGCGGTGGCTTCGGCCTGAAGTTCTCCGCCTACCGCGAGGACGTCGCCGTGTGTGCGGCGGCCAAGGCGGTCGGCGGGGCCGTGAAGTGGGTGGAGGACCGCAACGAGCACCTCGTCGCGGCCGGTGCCGCCCGCGAGGAGCAGCTGACGCTGCAGGCCGCGGTGAAGGCCGACGGAACCCTGCTGGGGCTGCGCGTCACCATGAAGCTCGACGCGGGCGCCTACCCGATCAACCCGCCGGCCACGGTCTACGCAGGCCTCGTGCGCACCACGCTGCCCGGCCCCTACAAGCTGCCCGCCTACCATTTCCAGCACCACATCGTCGCCACGAACAAGGCGTCCTACATCTCGCTGCGCGGGCCCTGGGCCGTGGAGACGCTGGTGCGCGAGCGGCTGATGGACAAGATCGCCGAGACGTGCGGGATCTCGCCGGTCGAGGTGCGGACGCGCAACCTCATCACCCTCGACGACCAGCCCACGAAGATGATCACCAACGTGACGCTGGAGAACGTCACCGCGGCCGAGACATTCCAGAAGCTGGTCGAGATGGTCGACCTCGACGAGGTCCGCCGCCAGCAGGAGGCGGCCCGCGCGGAGGGCCGGCTGCTCGGCTTCGGCGTCGGGACGTTCATCGAGCCGGCGCCCGGCACCCAGGAGTTCTGGGCGGCCGTCGGGTTCCCGTTCGGCTCGGAGCCCTGCCGGATCCGGATCGAGATCGACGGCAAGGTCACTGCCTTCACCCCGCAGACCCCGCACGGCCAGAGCCACGAGACGACGCTGTCGCAGCTGATCGCCGACGAGCTCGGCGTCGGGTTCGACGACATCCGCATCGTCTACGGCGACACCGACGCCACCCCGTTCTCCATGCTGGGGACGGGCGGAAGCCGGGCCGCGACGATGGCCAGCGGCGCCGCCGTCTACGGCGCACGTGAGCTCCGGAAGCGGGTGCTGGAGATCGCCTCGCACATGCTGGAGGCGAGCGTCGAGGACCTGCAGATCGCCGACGGCGTCGTGTCGGTCAAGGGTGCCCCGGGCGCTTCGGTGCCGATGGGCCAGATCGCGATGGGGTGCTGGCTCGCGCCCGACCAGATGCCGCCGGGCACGAACACCGAGATGGAGTTCGTCGCCGACTACGACGGTGAGGGTGGCGGGTTCTCCCAGGCCAGCCACGCCTGCTGGGTCGAGGTCGACCAGCAGACCGGGAAGATCGAGGTGCAGCGGTTCCTCGTCGTCGAGGACTGCGGCAAGATGATCAACCCGGCCGTCGTCGAGGGGCAGGTCATCGGCGGGATCGCGATGGGCGTCGGCGGCATGCTGCTGGAGCACTCCGCGTACGCCGAGGACGGTCAGTACCTGACGGCGACGTTCATGGACTACCTGATGCCCTCGGCCCCGGAGCTGCCGGAGATCGAGATCGAGCACATGGAGTTCGAGACCGACAAGGTCGTCGGGTCGCGTGGCGTCGGTGAGGGTGGCACGGTGCTCGCCCCCGCGGCGTTGCTCAACGCGATCGACGACGCGCTCGCGCAGGTCGGGCGGCCGCGGATCACCGAGACCCCGATCACCCCGACGCGGATGCTCGAGCTGCTGGGTGTGATCGAGAAGGAGTGACCCTCGCGCGCGTGTCCTCCTGGGCCGAGGCCGACGAGATCCTGACGTCGCGCCTGTTCGCGCAGGAGTCCAAGCACGAGAGCGCGCCGCTGGTGGGCGGGACCGTCCTGGTCATGGACGGTCCCGCCCATCTGCGTCGGCGCCGGCTGCTGGCCCCGCTGATGTCGCGGACGGCACTCGCGGACCACGACGCGGTCGTGGCCGCGACCCTGGACGACTGCGTCCGGTCGCAGGCAGCTGACCTCGTCCCGCTCGGCCGGTCGGTGTTCCTGCAGCTCGCGGCATCGATCATCGGCCTCGGTGATCTCGGCGGACGGACGCCCGAGCTGCTCGCGCTGCTCGGACCGCTCCTGGAGGCGGTCACGGTCGAGTGGTCGACGCGCGACCACGCGGTCGTTCTGGCGGAAGGGCTGGCAGCGCGCGACAGGCTCGTCGCTGGCTTTCCCTTGTCCGCCGACGGGTCGACGCTGGCGGCGATCATGGCCGCCCACCCCGGCGAGTGGGACCCCGAGGCCGCGGTCCGCGAGGTCGTGCTGTTCCTGGCGGCGTCGACCCTGAACAACGCGGCGCTGCTGGTGCACGTCGTGGACGAGCTGTCGCGGTGCCCGCTGCCCGACGACAGGCTGTCCGACGCCCTCGCCGAGACCCTGCGGCTGTACCCGCCGACGGTGGCGCTGCTGCGCCGGGCGCTGGAGGACGTGACCCTGCGCGACGGCAGGCTCGTCCGCGCGGGCGAGTACGTCGCCGTCGACCTGCACGCCGCCAACCGTGACCCGGCCGTCTTCGGTGCCGACGCCGACGAGTTCCGGCCGGGCCGCGCGGTCGACGGGCGCGCCCGGCCGTGGGGGCTGACGTTCGGCAGCGGGCCGCACCTGTGCCTGGGCCGCGCCGTCGTCACCGGGACCGCCGTCACACCGGGCGTGCACCTGCGAATCCTGCGGCGGCTGCGCGAGCTGGGGGTGCGGCCCGACCCGGACCGCCCGCCCGTCCTCGCCCCGACGGCCCAGCGCCGCCACGACAGCTACCCCGTGCTGCTGGCACCCACGTGAGGTTCTGAGTGGCAATGGTCGCTGGAGCGACCATTGCCACTCACAGGGGTGCGACGGGCGCGGGCAGCGCGGGCATCCCCAGCAGCTCACGGGCCTGCGCCGGGCTCGCGACCGGGCGGCCGATCGTCTCCGCCAGCGCCGCCACCTTCGCCACCAGCTCGCCGTTGTGCGGGGTGCCGAAGCGGGCGTAGTCGTGGTCGCCGAGCCCGATCGCGACGTGCCCGCCCAGCACGATCGCCGCGGCAGCCAGGGGCAGCACGTCGCCGCCGTAACACATCAGCTGCCACGGCTCCCCCGGCGGAAGCTCGGCGACCATCGCCTGCAGCGCGAGCAGGTTGGTCCCGGCACCCGAGGGCCGGGAGTCGCCGGTGAAGACCAGCTCCCAGAACGTCGGCGCCTGCGCCAGCCCCATCTCCCGGAAGCACCGGGCCGTGCGGATCTGGCCGATGTCCCACACGACCGTCGTCAGGTAGGTGCCGATGCCCTCGAGGATCCGCAGCACGGCCTCGATGTCGTTGCGGCTGTTGACGTACACGCCGTCGCCCGGGGTGAACCGGCGCGTCGTGGCGTCCCAGGTGTCGATGTTGAGCGAGCCGAAGTCGACAGCGGCGGCGTCGAAGCGCAGCCACGGGTCGTCGGCCAGCGCGCGGAGGTGCTTCACCCGGTCCTCGACGCCGGTCTGGCTGATGTAGCCCAGCGTGGGCTTGGTGATCAGGTCGGTCGCGGCGCGGATGCCCTCGTGCGCCGCCCGGTAGGTCTCGACGCTGTTGTCGGGGCCGCCAGTGTCGGGGTCGCGGCCGTGCCAGTGGATGATCGCGGCGCCCGCGTCGTGGGCGCGGACGGCCTCGCGCACGATCTCGTCGGTCGAGTACGGCAGGTGCGGGTTGGCACCGCGCATCGTCGACTCGTTGCAGCGGACCTCGATGAGGAGAGGGTCGTCGTTCACGACTTGACCTCGGGCACACCGGGGCGCGGCAGGACGTCGATCAGCATCTGCATCATGCCGCCGTCGACCTCGAGGTTCTGGGCGTTGACGAAGCTGGACGCGTCCGAGAGCAGGAACGCGATCACCGCGGCGACCTCGACCGGGTCGCCGATGCGCCGGCTCGCGATCATCTCCAGCCGGCGGCGCAGGGCGTCGGGGTCGGAGTTGAACTTCTCCGACATCGGGGTGCGCATGATGCCGGGGCTCACGCAGTTGCTGCGCACCCCGCGCGGGCCCCACTCGACGGCGAGCTGGCGGGCGAACATGATCGCCGCGGCCTTGCTCGGCGCGTAGGCCCCGGCGCGGGCCTCGGGCACCGTGCCCGCGACCGAGCTGACCGTGACGACGGCGCCGTCGCGCTGGTCGAGCATCGGCGGCCCGAAGTGCTTGGCACCCAGGAACAGTCCGCGGGCGTTGACCGCCATGACGCGGTCCCACTCGGCGACGTCGAGCTCCTCGATCGGCGTCCAGCTGATGACGCCCGCGTTCGCGACCAGGCCGTGCACCGTGCCGAACCGGGCGACGGTCTCGGCGGCGGCCGCGGCCATCGCGTCCTCGTCGGCGACGTCGGCCTCGAGCGCGAGCGCGGCGTCCCCGATCTCGCCGGCGACGCGCTTCGCCGCCGCGGCGTCGATGTCGAGCACGACGACCGACGCGCCGAGGCCGGCGCACACGTGCGCGGTGGACTCACCGAGCCCCTGCCCCGCCCCGGTCACGACGATCACCCGGCCGGCCAGGTCGATCTGTGCGGTCATCGGGCACCCCCGATCAGCACGCTGTCGTCGGATCCCTCGTCGTTCCACGGCGTCACCACCGCCCCGGACGCGGACCGGAAGCGATCGGGCAGCTCGTCGACCATGTGCAGGGCCATCGACAGCCGGCCGTAGCCGACGAACGCGGCGACGTTCATCCCGATCTCGACGACCTCCGCCTCGGAGAAGTGGTCCCGCAGGTCGGCGAGGGTGGCATCGTCGATCGCGAGGTGGTTGGTCGCCATCAGGTCGGCGAACCGGAGCGCGGCGCGCTCGGCGTCGGTGAGGTCCGGCGAGGCCGTCGGATCGTCGGGGCTCGCGAGCTGGCAGACCAGGTCCTCGTCGACGCCCTCGGCCGCGCCGTCGGCGTAGCGGACCGCCATGCAGCTGCGGCACTGGTTGTGGAAGGCCACGCGCAGCCGCAGCAGCTCGACGAGGCGCCGCGACAGCAGCCCGGGCCTGCGCAGCTCGCCCATGTAGGCGGCGTAGGCGCGGGCCAGCTCGGGGCGGTGTGCGTAGAAGCGCAGGTTGCCCAGCTCGAGCGGGGTCCGTGACTCCGCCATCTCGCGCAGGTCCTCGGGGAACTCCTCGGCGGACAGCATCCGGATCCGGGCCACGCGGTGCCTCCTCGGCGTCGGGCTCCGGCGAGGTCGGACCACGACCACCGAGCCCTGTCAGGTCGTCAATGACTGATAACGATGACCCTAGACTCTACCGTCGCCGGTGTACACGCCCGGCGCACCGCCCGCCGCGGCGGCCCGACCGGACGAGACCGTCGGCCGCGCAGCCGCGCGTACCGGTCGGCACCTCACAGAACTCGGTGGACCCGCGGCGGGCAACGGTGGAAAGTGGTCGGTCCCCCAAACCCCCTTCGAGAGGAGACCTGTGTCCGCTCCGGCCGAAGCACGCCCCGCGGCCGCGCCCGCACCACCGACCGGCACCCCCGCCGGGCCGGAGGTCCGGTCGCGCCGTGGGGTCGCGCTGCGCCTGGCCGCACGAATCTATGGACGCGAGCTCGCTCGCCACAAGCTGCTCACCGGCACCGCACTGCTGATGCCGGCGATGGGCAACATCGCCCTGTCCTACCTGCCGCCGCTGGCCGTCGCCGCGCTGGTCGACCGGCTCGCCTCGGGCGGCGGGCTGACCGTCGCGACAGTGACACCGCTGGTGGTGGGCTTCTTCCTGTCGCTGCTCGTGGGCGAGGCGTGCTGGCGGGTGGGCATCCACTGCCTCAACCGCACCGACGCCCGCGGCATCGAGCACCTCTACGTGGAGGGGATGGACGCACTGCTGGCGAAGGACGCGGCGTTCTTCCACGAGAACTTCGCGGGCGCGCTGACCAAGCGCGTGCTGAGCTTCGCCTCGCGGTACGAGGACTTCGTCGACACCCTGGCCTTCCAGATCGTGGCGCAGCTGCTGCCGCTGACCTTCGCGTCGGTGGTGCTGTGGCACTACGACCCGTGGCTGGTCGCCGTCCTGGTCGGGATGATCGTCGTGTCGGCGGTGACCGTCGTGCCGCTGATCCGTCGCCGCCAGGCGCTGGTCGAGGCGCGGGAGACGGCGTGGACCCGGCTGTCGGGGCACGTCGCGGACACGCTGACCAACATGGATGCGGTCCGTGCGTACGCCTCCGAGCTCCGCGAGGCGGCCGAGCACCGGCGCCGGGTGGCCGAGCACAAGCGGCTCACCCTGCGCGCGTGGGACTACAACAACCTGCGGATCGACACGATCGTCGCACCGCTGTCGGTGATCACGAACGTCGCGGGGCTGGTGCTGGCGTTGCTGGTGGCCATCCGCACCGACGGCCCCGGCGTCGCGGCGGTGGTGGTGACCGTCGCGTACTTCACGCAGGCCACGAAGATCCTGTTCGACTTCAACCAGACCTACCGTCACCTGGAGCGGTCGCTGACCGAGGCCGCCCAGTTCGCCGAGCTGCTGCTCGACGACCCGACGGTCGTCGACCACCCGGAACCGGAACCGCTCGCGGGCGGGCCGGCGGGGGTCGTCCTGGAGCGGGTGCGCTTCACCCACTCGGGCCGGCACGCGCCGCTGTTCGACGGGCTCGACCTGTCGATCGCACCGGGTGAGCGGGTCGGGCTCGTCGGCCGCTCCGGCGGGGGCAAGACCACGATCATCCGGCTGCTGCTGCGGCTGATGGACATCCAGGAGGGACGGCTGCTCGTCGGCGGTCAGGACGTCGCCCGGATGTCCCAGGCCGACCTGCGGGGCATGATCGCCCACGTCCCGCAGGACCCGGCGATGTTCCACCGCACGCTGCGGGAGAACATCGCGTTCGGCCGCCCGGACGCGACCGACGACGACATCCTTGCCGCCGCGCAGGCCGCGCACGTGGTGGAGTTCGTCGAAGGGTTGCCGGACGGGTTCGACACCCTCGTCGGGGAGCGTGGGGTCAAGCTCTCGGGCGGGCAGCGGCAGCGGGTCGCGATCGCGCGGGCGATCCTGCGCGACGCCCCGATCCTGCTGCTCGACGAGGCGACGAGCGCGTTGGACTCGGAGAGCGAGGCCCTGATCCAACGGGCGTTGTGGCGGCTGATGGAGGGCCGGACCGCGATCGCGGTGGCACACCGGCTGAGCACGGTGGCCGGGATGGACCGGTTGATCGTGATCGACCGCGGCCGGGTCGTCGAGGAGGGCTCGCACGCCGAGCTGCTCACCCGCGGCGGCGGCTACGCGCGACTGTGGGAGCGGCAGTCGGGCGGGTTCCTCTCGGAGTAGACCTCACCCCAGGGGCTCGAGCAGCCGGTGGGGCTCGGCGAGGGCGGCGCTGATCGCGTCGCCCTCCGCCGGGCCCTCGTAACCGGGTCCGGGGACCAGGACCGTCGCCCCGACGGGCACGTGCGCGCCGCAGTCGGCGCAGTGCCCGCCGGGTGTGACGGTGCCGCCGCACCCGGCGTGGGTGAACACGCGGCGCGGGCCCGCGGGCGAGTAGTGGACGTCGCCCCAGGCGGCGAGGGCCCGCAGCACCGGCCACAGGGCCATCCCCTTGTCCGACAACAGATACTCGTCGCGGCCACGCGGACCGGGCACCCGGTCGAGCACGCCTTCGGCGACGAGGAACTCCAGGCGTTCGCTGAGCACGGCACGCGGTACGCCGAGGTGACGGGAGAAGTCGCTGAAGCGGCGGACCCCGAAGAACGCGTCGCGCAGGATCAGCAGCGTCCAGCGTTCCCCGACGATCTCCAGGGCGCGGGCCATCGCGCACGACTGGCCGGGGTACTCGCGGGGCAGCGCCATACGACCATCGTCGCATACAGTTCGTTCACCGAACCATTCCTGGTACCGTCCACCGCGACCCGCACCCCGACGAAAGAGCAGCGACGATGACCGCACCCGGCGCGACCCCGGGCCGCTCCTTGGCCGTCACCGCAGGCGGCACCCTGCTCGCGATGACGGCGTTCACGGCGCCGCTCTCGATCGTCCCGTCCGTGGGCGCCGACCTCGGTGCCGGTCCTGTCGGCACCGCCTGGATCCTCAGCTCGATGAGCCTCGGCCTCGCCGTCGCACTGCTGACCTCCGGCGCGATCGGCGATGCCGTCGGCAGGCGCCGCGTCTTCGTCGCCGGTGCCGTCCTCACCGCCGTCGGGTCGGCGCTGTCGGGGCTCGCGCCCACGACCGCCCTGTTCGTCGCGGGCCGGGTCGTGCAGGGCCTCGGCGCGGCGGCCCTCATGGCGTGTGGCCTCGCACTGATCAGCGCGACCTTCGCTCCCGGCCCGCCCCGCGCCCGCGCCACCGGCGTCTGGGGTGCCGCCATGGGCGCAGGCCCCGCCGTCGGCCCGCTGCTCGGCTCGGTCGGCGACGCCGTCAGCAGCTGGCGCTGGGCCTACCTGGTGCTCACGCTGCTGTCCGCCGGTATCGCCGTCGCCGGGCAACGATGGCTGGCCGAGTCCCGCGGCGACGCCGCGCGCCGGATCGATGTGGTCGGCGCCCTGCTGCTCGGCGCCGGACTGGGCTGCCTGCTCGCCGCCCTCACCGAAGGCCGCCAGGGCTGGACGCAACCGTTCGTCGCCGTGCTGGGTGCCGCAGCCGTCGTCCTGCTCGTCGCGGTCGGGATGCACCTGCGCCGCACCGCCGAGCCGCTCTTCCCGCCGTCGCTGTTCCGACGGCCCGCCCTGGTCGGCGCGACACTCGCGGCGTTCGCCACCGGCGGCGGGATCATCGCGCTGATGTCGTTCATCGGCACCGTTCTCGAACGCGGGATGGCCCACTCCGCCGTCGCGGCCTCGACGATCCTGCTGGCCTGGTCGCTGCTCAGCGTCGGCGCCTCGCTGGCGAGCCGGTGGCTGCCCGCCGGGCTGTCGGGCGGTGCCCGGCTCTCACTGGGGCTCGCCGTCATCGCCGTCGGGATCGTCCCGCTCGCGCTGCTCGGCCCGGCCGGCGGGTTGTGGGCGCTGATCCCCGGACTGGTCGTGTCGGGCGCGGGAACCGGGCTGGCCAACGCCACGCTCGGCCGCGAGGCCGTCGCCGCCGTCCCACCGGAGCGGGCCGCCACCGGCAGCGGGATCAACAACGCCGCCCGCTACGTCGGCGCGGCCTTCGGCGTCACCGGGGTGACGGTGCTGGCGATCCGCCCCGACTCCCCCGACCCCGTCGCGAGCCTGCTGAGCGGCTGGAATGTCGCCGTGATGTGCGGCATCGTCGTCTGCGTGCTCGCCGCCGTCGCCGTTCCACTGCTGCAACGCGCCGACGACCGCCGCCTCACCCGGGCGGTCGCACCCGCGCCGTGACCGGCCGGAGCCGCGCTCAGCCCGTGGCGGACGTCGTCACGACGCCGGTGGCGTCGGCGAGGACACCTGCCAGGTGCTCGGTCGCCCACTGTCGCCGCGCGGCGAACTGACCCACGGTCGTCAGCGGCCGGCCGGTGCCGTACCAACCGCACGAACAGCCCGCGACCCAGGCGGTGAAGGTGCGCTCGGCACACCGCGACACGTCGGTCCACACGTCGCTCAGCGCGCCGTTGCGATACCGACCGGCGAGATATCCGACGTGCCCCTCCACTCCGGGCACCGTCCCGGTGAACAGCATCGGAACATGATGCCCCGCAACAGCCGCGGCGCAAGGCCCGAACGGCCCACACTCACCTGGAGGTGCGACGGGGCCGACCGGACCCCCTATCGGAATCACGGAAAGTGATCGAACCGACGTGATCACCACCGTCCGTGATCGGCGCGCCGGGGCCGCCCGCCAGGCCGGGTCGTGCATCAGCGCCGGGTGTGACACGGTCGCGACCACGCGAGGAGGTGCCGGATGATGCGGACCGGAACAAGGACTGCCGACGAGATCGACGCGCTCGTGGCGGCGGTGCTGCGCGACGTGCCCGTGGTCGACGGACACAACGACCTGCCGGCGGCGCTGCGCAGCGCCGCCGGCTACGCCGTCGAGGGTCTCGACGGCCACCGCCCCGAGCTGCACACCGACCTGCCCCGCCTGCGTGCGGGCGGTGTCGGCGCCCAGTTCTGGTCGGTCTGGGTGCCGTCCGGGCTCCCCGAGCCCGAAGCCGTCGTCGCCACGCTGGAACAGATCGACGCCGTGTACCGGATGGTCGCCCGCTACCCGCGCGACCTCGCCCTCACCTGCACTGCCGACGCCGTGCGCGCCGCCACCCGGACCGGGCGCATCGCATCACTGCTCGGGGTCGAGGGCGGGCACAGCATCGCCTCCTCGCTCGCGGTGCTGCGCACGTTCGCGCGGCTCGGAGTGCGCTACATGACGTTGACGCACAACGACAACACGCCATGGGCCGACTCCGCGACCGACGAGCCGCGCGTCGGCGGGCTCGACGACACCGGTCGCGCGGTCGTCGCCGAGATGACCCGTCTCGGAGTCCTCGTCGACCTCTCCCACGTCTCCGCGGCCACCATGCACGCCGTGCTCGACGTCGCCGACGCTCCGGTGCTGTTCAGCCACTCCTCGGCACGTGCTCTGTGCGACCACCCCCGCAACGTCGCCGACGACGTCCTCGCCCGCATCCCCGGCAACGGCGGCGTCGTCCAGGTGACGTTCGTGCCCTACTTCGTCTCCGCCGAGATGGCCGACTGGAGCCGCGCTGCCGACGCCGAACGGACCCGGCTCGGCGACGAGGCCGTGTCCTGGCGCTGGCCCCGAGCACCGCGCCCCGGCGAGGCCGCCGCGGACGTCGCGGCGGAGTTCGCCCAGGCCGGCCGGGAGCCCGTCGGGTTCACCGACTGGCTCGCCGCCCATCCGCGCCCGACGGTCACCGTCGCGCAGGTCGCCGACCACGTCGACCACGTCCGCGAGGTCGCGGGGGTCGCGCACGTGGGGATCGGCGGCGACTACGACGGCGTCGACGTGCAGCCCACCGGTCTGGAGGACGTGTCGGGCTACCCTCGCCTGCTCGCCGAACTGGCGCGGCGCGGCTGGTCGCGCACCGACCTGGAGGCCCTGACCGGCCGCAACGTCCTGCGGGTCCTGCACGACGCCGAGCAGGCCGCCACCGAGCCGCTGTGGCCGACGGTCGCCCCACGCTGACCCTGCGGGTGGCGACGGTCGCCGTGGCGACCATCGCCACCCACGAGTCGTCAGCGTTCGTCGACCACCCTGCGGGCCTTGAAGGTCGTCTCCGGGAGCGTGCCCGGGGCGAGCAGCGTGACGCCGGTCCGGATGCCCAGGATCCGCTGCAACGCCTCCTCGGTGCGGGTGCGCAGGGCGTCGCCGGCCGGGTCCGCCTCCGCCTCGACGGTCAGCTCGTCGAGGGCGCCGCGCTTCTGCACCCGGATGCGGAACTCCGGGCCCAGCTCGGGGACGCTGCGCAACGCCGTCTCGACCGCGCTCGGGAAGACGTTGGCACCCCGGATGACGAGCATGTCGTCGAGGCGGCCGAGGACGCCCTCGGGGAGCCGGGGGTAGGTGCGCCCGCAGGGACACGGGTCCGTCGCCAGGTACGTCTCGTCGCCGGGGGCGAACCGGATCATCGGCTGGGAGTCGCGCCACAGGTGGGTGTAGACGACCGCGCCGCGCTCCCCCACCGGGATCGGCACGTTGGGGTCGGACCCGTCGACGACCTCGGTGTAGACCTCGTCGGTGTAGAGGTGGGTGCCGGTGCCCGCCTCGCAGCCCACGCTGGTCTGGAACGGGTACATCTCCGAGGTCGAGCCGGCGTCGGAGACGATCGCGTCCCAGCCCTGCTCGATGATCGCCCGGGTCCCGGGCAGCGAGCCGCCCGGCTCGCCACCGACGAGCAGGTGCCGGACCGTGGAGGTACGCAGGTCGATCCCGAGCTTCTCGGCCACCGACAGCAGGTGGATGCAGTACGACGGGGTCGCGCTGAACACCGTCGAGCCCAGCCGCTCGATGAGCCGTAGGTGGCGCTCCGAGTCGGTGACGCCCAGCGGGAACAGGGTCGCGCCGATCCGCTCCACGCCCTGCACGACGCCCCAGCCGCCGAAGAACAGCCCGAACGGGAAGCCGACCTGCACGACGTCGTCGGGGCGCACGCCCGCGCACCACTGCGCCATCGCGTGCACGTCACCGGCGCGGTCCCAGTCCGCCTTGGACACGGCGTACATCGTCGGGGTGCCCGACGTACCCGACGAGCCGTGGATGCGGGCGACGCCACCGGGCGGCAGCTCGCGGGCGTAGCTGCCGAAGGGCGGGTGCTCGGCCTGGTCCGCGACCAGCATCTTCTTGGTGATCACCGGGACCTTCGTGGTGAAGTCCTGAAGCGACCGCACCTCGTCGGGGCGGAAGCCGTGAGCCTCCCAGTGCCGCCGGTAGAACGGCAGCTCCGACCACGCGTAGGCGAGCTGGTGGCGGATCCGGTCGAGGATCAGCTCGTCGCGCTTCGCCGGGTCGAGGGTCTCGCGGTCCTCGTCCCAGAAGCGGGGGAAGCCGCGGTCGTCGACGGCGACCGAGCGGGGTCCGGACACGGGGGCTCCTATCCGATCGCGCGGTCCCGGCCCGCCCAGTGCAGGGCGCGCAGGACCTTCTTGTCGATCTTTCCGAACGGGGTCTCGGGCAGGTCGTCGACGATCTCGACGGTCTTGGGCCGGGCGTACCCGGCGAGCTCGCCGCGTGCCCAGTCCAGCAGTTCGGCGGCGGCGAATCCGGGACCGGGGACGACGACGGCGTGCACGGCCTCCCCCCAGTCGTCGTGCGGCACACCGATGACGGCGACGCGGGCGACCGCGGGGTGCCGGGCCAGCGCGTCCTCGACCTCGCGGCAGTAGACGTTCATGCCACCACTGATCACCATGTCCGACGTCCGGTCCCGCAGGTGCAGGTACCCGTCGTCGTCGAGGAAGCCGACGTCACCGGTGCGGATCCACCCACCGGGCAGGAACTTCGCGGCGGTGGCGGTGGGATCGTCGAGGTAGCAGTCGAGCGTGTACGGCGAACGCAGGCAGATCTCGCCGGTCGCACCCGCGGGTAACGCCTCCCCGGAGGCGGCGACGACCTGCACGTCCGCCGCGATCGAGGCGCGCCCGGCCGAGCCGAGCAGGCCGGGGCGGGCGGGGTCGTGGTCGGACTTGGCCAGCCGGGTCCCCCAGTTCGGGCACTCCGTCTGGCCGTAGAGCTGCACGAACACCGGGCCGAACAGCTCCAGCGCGGCCGAGAGCCGGTTCGGGGCGATCGGCGCGGCACCGTAGACGACGGTCCGCAACCGGTGCGCCGCGGCGCCGCCCGCGGCGTCGAGCAGCCGGTAGATCATCGTCGGCACCAGGAACATCCAGGTGATCGCGTTGTCGCGCAGCAGGTCCAGGACCCGTGCGGCATCGAAGCCCGCCTCGATCACCGACGTCGCGCCGCGGATCAGCGCACTCTGGGCGAACAGCCCGGCGGCGTGGGCGAGCGGGGTGGCGAGCAGCAGCCGGTCGTCGGCGGTGATCTCGGCCTCGAGCAGCTGTGCCTGGTGCAGCGCGACCGTCGAGGCCTGGGAGTGCACGACGCCCTTGGGCAGCCCGGTCGTGCCACCGGTGAAGTAGATCGCGGCCCGGTCGGTGGGCCCGATCCGCGGCACGGGTACCGGCACCGATGAGAACTCCCCGGTCAGCGTCTCGTCCGGCGCCGCGGGAGCGCCACCGCCGTCGTCGACCACCAGCGTCGGGACGCCGGCCACCGGCGGCAGGCTCGTCCCGCGTACCAGCAGACACGCACCCGAGGCCCGCAGCACGTGCGCCACCGTTGCCGGGGGCAGCAGCGGGTTGACCGGCACCTTCACCGCGCCGAGCCGGGCGACCGCGACATCGGCGACGACGAACTCGGCGCAGTTGCGCAGATGCAGCGCGACGACGCCGCCCGCCACAACGCCGTGGTCGGCGAGCTGCGTGGCGACGGCCGCCGACCGGCGGTCGACGTCCTTGAACGTCCACCGCCGGCCGGCGTGCTCGATCGCGATCCGGTCCGGGTGGCGCCGCAGCGCCGCCTCCAGCTCCTCACCCAGGGTCGTGCGCACCGCTCAGGTCGGCCTCTCGACCAGGCCCTGTTCGAGCGCGACGTCCCAGTACGAGTGCAGCCCGCGGACGTGCTGCCCGCCGTCGACGGGGATGAAGTGGCCGGTGATCCGCTGCGCCGCGCGCGACATCAGGAACAACGCGACGTCGGCGATGTCCGACGGGTCCTGGTGGCGCTTCTCCACCAGTGTCCGGTCCAGGAACTCCTGGCCGATCTGCCCGACGGTGAACCCCGCACCGAGCGGGGTGTCGACTGTGCCCGGACCGATCGCGTTGACCCGGACGCCACGCCTGCCCAGCTCGCCCGCGCAGGTCTGGGTGAACTGCATGACGCCGGCCTTGGCCGCGCAGTAGTGGCCCAGCCCGTCGGTCGCCGCGATGGCGTTGAGCGAGGAGATGTTGACGATCGACCGGGGCTCCCCGTCGTCGGGCAGCTGCCGGGCGAAGGCCCGCGTGCACAGGAACGTGCCCTTGAGCAGGGTGTCGACGATGAGGTCCCAGTCCTCCTCACTGGTGTGCTCGACCAGCGACAGCGATGCCGTCCCGGCGTTGTTCACCAGGTGCTCGACCGTGCCGAACCGCTCCGCGGCCGTGGCGAACGCCGCCGCCACATCGGCCGCCACGGACACCGAGCCCTCGAACCACGCGATCCGGTCCCCGCCGCCGAGTTCCTCCGTCGCCGACTTGATGTTGGCCGGCTCGATCTCGAGAACGACCACGTTGGCGCCCTTCTCGAGCAGGGCGGCGGCGATCCCCTTGCCGATGCCGCTGCCCCCGCCCGTCACGACGACGGTCCTGCCCTCGAGCTCCGGGACCGGAGAGGACAGTCCCGCCTCCATCAGTCGATCCCGAGCGCGCGGTTGGCCAGCTTCTGGCGCCGGTCGAGCCGCTCACGCTTGGTGAAGTGCGGCATGACGTAGCGGGCGAACATCTCGTTCGACCGGTTCCACTTGTCCGTGGTCACCCAGTCGCGGACGTTGATCAGCAGCGTGCCGAAGCCGCCGGTCTCCTCCTCCAGCTCCTTGAGCTGACGGGTGCACTCCTCGGGGCTGCCGATGATCCACGGGATGTTGTCGGCCATCCACTCGAACGACAGGTCGGAGTCCTCCATGCCGTCGCCGATCTTCATCAGCGCGCCGAGGCCCAGGCCGAGCAGGTAGTCGTAGGACAGCTTCACACCCTCGCGGATGTCGTTGAGCGCCTGGTTCTTGTCGTCGGTGACGTAGACCTCGCGCACGATGCGCCAGTTCTCACGCGTGACGGCGGGGTCGATGCCGGCCGACCCACCGGCGTCGAGCATGGCCTTGCCCATCGCCTTGAGGTCGGGGGCGAGGTCGTAGGTGCCGTTGTCGATCGGCGCGAAGTGCACCGACAGCGGCTTCCAGCCCCGCTCCCCGCACTTCGCGTAGTTGTGCGTGCCGGTCAGGCCGGCGATCGCGAAGGGCGGAACGTCCTGGTACGGGCCGACCTGCAGCTGGCGGTTCTCGTACTTCCAGTACTGGCCCTCGTAGCTGACCGGCTCGTCCGACGTCAGCAGCTGCCAGATGATCTCCAGCGCCTCGTTGGTCCGGGGCGCCGCCTCCGAGGGCTCGAGGCCGAACAGCTCCTTGTCCGTGGGCAGACCGCCGCCGCCGAAGCCGTACTCCAGGCGTCCGTGCGTGAGGTGGTCGAGGAACGCCATCCGTTCGGCGACCATGAACGGGTCCTGGTAGGGCAGGTTGATCACACCGGTGCCCAGCCGGATCCGGTGGGTCACGGCCGAGGCCTTGGCGATCATGTACTCCGGCACGGGCACGTTCTCGTAGCCGCCGGTGTGGTGCTCACCCACCCAGAACTCGTGGAAGCCCAGCCGCTCGGCATCCACGATGTTCGCGATGTCGCGGTCGTAGGACAGCGTCCAGTTCTCGCGCGGCGGGTGCTCGGGCATGGTGAAGAAGCCGAACTTCATCGGTCGGGGTCCTCTCGACGGCTCCGGTCGTCCGGCCGCGGCCCCGTCGACTGCACCGGGACACGGCAATGGACAAACGCTCGTTTGCTCAAGGTGCTCCAGGTCACTGTGTCTCGTCGCATCGGCGGGTGTCAAGTCTTCCAGGCACTGCGTGCCGGTTCGCCTCGGCGTGACACCTGGACGACAACTCCGTTGCACCCGTTGATAGCCGACCCGAGGTTTGGTTACATGATGCGGTGACCGTCGCCGATCCACGTCCCCGCATCGCCTCCGGCCCCGGCGGGTCGGGGGTCGTCGCGGGCGTGCGCTGCCAGGCGTGCGCCGAACCCGTCGCCTACGCCTGGCCCGCCTGCCCGGCCTGCGGCGGCCCCATCGCCCCGGCCGAGTTCGGCCCCGGAGGCGTCGTCTGGAGCGCGACGGTGGTGCGCATCCCCGTCGCCGGGCGCACTCCCCCGTACGCGCTGGCCTACGTCGACCTCGACGACGGCCCCCGCGTCCTCGCCCACGTCCCCGGCGGCGCGGCCCCGGCCGTCGGCACCCGGGTCCGGCTGCGCGCCGACGCACCCGGCGGCGACCCCCAGGTCGAGGTGGCACCGTGAACCCGGCAGTTCACGGGGTGGGCACCTCGCACTTCGGCCGCCGCCCCGGCACCGACCTCGTCTCGCTGGCCTGGGACGCGGTGTCCGACGCCCTCGCCGACGCCGGCGGCGGACCGGTCGACGCAGTCTGGGTCGGCACCGTGTTCGCGCCCGCCGGTGTCGCCCAACGGGTCCTGCGCGCGATGGGCATCACCGGCATCCCCGTGGTCACCGTCGAGAACGCCTGCGCCAGCGGCACCACGGCGTTCGCCGAGGCGTGCGAGGCCGTGCGCACCGGCCGCTACGGCCGCGTCCTCGCCCTCGGCATCGAACAGATGAGCGCGGCGTTCGACGGCGCGATCACCCCCGAGCGCACCGACCCCGAGGGCGCCACCGGCCTCGCCCTGCCGGCCCTCTACGCCATGGCCGCGACGCGCTACCTGCACGACGGCGCCGTCACACGTGAGCAGCTCGCGGCCGTCGCGGTCAAGAACCACGCGCACGCCCTGCACAACCCGCAGGCCCAGTACGCCGGCCGCTACACCGTCGAGGAGGTGCTGGCCTCGCGCATGATCGCCGACCCGCTGACCCTGTTGCAGTGCTGCCCGACCTCCGACGGTGCCGCCGCCGCGGTCGTCGCCGCGTCGTCCGGCGGGGTCCGGGAGGTCGGCGTCCGCGGGATCGCCCTGCGCTCGGGGGCACCGTGGGGACGCCGCTCCCCCCACGTCTGGGGTCACGACGTCGTCCGTGACACCGCCGCCGACGCCTACGCCGCCGCGGGACTGCACGCCGCGACCGACGTCGACGTCGCCGAGGTCCACGACGCCTTCACCATCGGCGAGATCGTCACCACCGAGGCGCTCGGGCTCGCCGCGCCGGGCGAGGGCGGCAAGGCCGCCGGGACCGGGGTGACCACCCTCGGCGGCACGCACCCGGTCAACCCGTCGGGCGGGCTGCTCTCCCGCGGGCACCCGCTGGGCGCGACGGGGCTCGCCCAGGTCGCCGAGATCGTCCGGCAGCTGCGCGGCGACGCCGGCGGCCGGCAGGTCGACGGCGCGCGGATCGGGCTCGTCGAGACCATGGGTGGCGGGGTCAGCGCCCTCGACGGGAACGCCTGCGTCGTCGCCGTGCTGGAGGCGCCGTGACGAGCGCGCCCCCGGACGCCGACATCCTCGGCCCCGAGGCCGTCGCCGACCCCTACCCGTTGCTGGCCGAGCTGCGCGAGCACGATCCCGTGCACTGGAGCGAGCGCTACCGTTCCTGGTTCGTCACCCGCTACGACGACGTCGACGCCGCCCTGCGCGACCCCCGGTTCTCCTCCGACCGCATCGCCCCCTACCGTCGCGCCCGCCTCGAGGGCGAGGACACCGACCCTGCCGTCCGCGCCGCGTTCGGGGTGCTCGAGGACTGGATGGTGTTCAAGGACCCGCCCGACCACACCCGGCTGCGCAAGCTGCTGTCCCGCGCGTTCACCCCGCGTGCGGTGGAGCGGGTGCGGCCGCGGGTCGTCGAGCTGGTCGACGAGCTGCTCTCGGCGATCGCCCCGCGCGGACAGGCCGACCTCGTCCGGGACTTCGCGTACCCGCTGACCGCGTCGGTCGTCGCCGAGCTGCTCGGGGTGCCGCGCGCGGACCGTGACGTCTTCAAGGACTGGTCCGACGCCATCGCCGGGCTCGTCTTCGGCGGCATGGGTGACCCGCAGCGGCACGCGGCCGGCGCCGCCGGCATGGCCGAGCTCACCGGCTACCTCACCGGGCTCGTCGCCCACCACGAGCGCGAACCCGCCGACGACCTGATCACGGCCCTCATCCAGGCCCGCGACGCCGGTGACACCCTGTCCCACGACGAGGTCGTCTCCACCGGGGTGCTGCTGCTGTTCGCGGGCCACGAGACGACCACCAACCTCATCGGCAACGGCCTGCTCGCGCTGCTGCGCCACCCGTCGGTGAGCGCCGACGCCACCGGGCTGGTCGAGGAGGTCCTGCGCTACGACGGGCCCGCCAAGACGATCGCCCGGCTGATGGCCACCGACGTCGAGATCCGGGGACGGACCCTGCGCCGCGGCGACCGAGTGTTCCTGTGTCCGTCGGCGGCCAACCGCGACCCCGCGGTGTTCGACGACCCCGACCGCTTCGACCCCGGCCGCCCGACCGGACGCCAGCTCGGGTTCGGCGTCGGTCTGCACTACTGCCTGGGCGCGCCGCTCGCCCGGCTGGAGGGGTCCGTCGCGATCCCGGCGGCGGCGCGGCGGCTTCCCGGCCTCACCGTGACCGACACACCGCTTCGCTGGCACCCGGTGCTGCTGTCGCGGGGGCTCGTGCACCTGCCCTGTGAGTGGCGATAGTCGCTGGAGCGACCATTCCCGCTCACGATCCTGTCACCGCACGTCGCGGGCCAGGGCGTGCATCCCGCCGCCTGCCGCGAGGCCGCCCAGCGCCATCGCGAACAGCTGGTCGGCCAGCTCCCGGTCGGCCTGCTCACCCCGCGGGGTGAACCAGTGCTGCATCCAGTCCAGCATGCCGACGATCGCGCGCGCCGTCGTCCGCGCGTCGCCCGCCAGCGAGAACTCCCCCGTCCGCGCCCCCTCGGCGACCAGCGCCTCGACCGCGGCCATGTAGCGGGCGTCCATCGTGCGGAACTCGTCGAACCGCTCGCCACCCATCCGGCCGATGTGCTGCAGGTACACGAACGCCGCCGGGTAGCAGTCGCTGAAGATGCGCACCTGGGTGCGGACCAGCTCCCGCAACCGGACCGCCGCGCTGGCGCCTGTGTCCCGGGTGAGCCGGTCCAGCTCCGCGAGCAGCTGCTCGGCCGGCTGTTCGACGACCGCCAGCAACAGCTCCTCCTTGCTGGCGACGTAGTTGTAGATGCTGCCCTTGAGGATGCCGACGCGGGCGCCGATGCTCTCCAGCGTCGCGGTCTCGTAGCCACGCTCGCGGAACTCCTCACCCGCGGCGACGAGGATCTCCGACCAGCGGCTGGGACGGGGCACGTCGCGAGCCTAACGCGGGCGGTGTTCGCTGCGCGGGAACGATGCCCTGGCCGGGGCGTCGGCAGGCTCCTACCGTCCCGACCATGCAGCGCAGCGACGATCGGATCCTCACCACCCACGTCGGCAGCCTTGCGCGGCCGCACGACCTGCTCGAGGTGATGCGGGAGAAGGAGCACGGCCGCCCGTACGACGTCGACGGCTACACCAAGCGGGTCGCCGCGGCCGTCGACGAGGTCGTCCGCGAGCAGGTCTCCGCCGGCATCGACGTCGTCACCGACGGCGAGATGAGCAAGGTCAGCTTCCTGACCTACGTCAAGGACCGGCTCACCGGCTTCGACACCGGGACCGGCGAGAAGCTGATGCCGCCGTCGTGGCAGGTCGAGATCGACGCCTTCCCCGGCTACTACGCCGACTACCTGGGCAAGTACAAGGACCAGGTCTCCCCGATGACGACGATGGTCTGCACCGGGCCCGTCACCTACGACGGCCACGCGCAGCTGCAGACCGACATCGACAACCTCCGGGCCGCCGTGGCCGCCGCACCGGGTGCCGTCACCGAGGCGTTCCTGCCCTCGACCAGCCCGAGCGGGTTCGGGCGCAACGAGTTCTACGGTTCCCACGGCGAGTACCTCGCGGCCGTCGCCGAGGCGCTGCGTGTGGAGTACCTGGCGATCATCGACGCCGGGTTCGTCCTGCAGGTCGACGACCCGTGGCTCATCGAGTACCTGTCGGAGAACCCCGCGACCACACCCGAGCGGCGGGTCCGCGATGCCGAGCAGCACATCGAGATCCTCAACCACGCCCTGCGCGGAATCCCGGCCGAGAAGATCCGGCTGCACACCTGCTACGGCCTCAACCACGGGCCCCGCATCCACGACCTGGCCTTCCGCGACATCGCGCCGCTGATGCTGAAGGTGAACGCGGGCGCCTACTCGTTCGAGGTCGCCAACCCGCGTCACCAGCACGAGTGGAAGATCTGGCGCGACGTACGACTGCCCGACGGCAAGGTCCTGATCCCCGGGCTGCTGGGGCACGCGAGCAACTACGTCGAGCATCCCGAGCTGATCGCCGACACGATCGAGCTGTACGCGGGGATCGTCGGCAAGGAGAACGTCATCGCCGGCGCGGACTGCGGCTTCTCCTCGCGCGCGTCCTTCCACCCCGAGGTGCACCCGACGGTCGTGTGGGAGAAGTTCCGCGCCCTGTCCGAGGGCGCCCGCTTGGCGACGGAACGCCTGTACTGAGCGTTGCCGCTGCTCAGCGGTCGTGAGTGGCAACAGTCGCCATGGCGACTGTTGCCACTCACAGGGTTCACGGGGCCGAGCGGTCCAGCTCCGCGGACACCGACGCCGCCGCCCGGCGCACATTCTGGACGACGGCCATCTTGCGCGCGCCGAGGATGCTCGCCGTCCGACCCACCACCGAGATCGCGGCGACGGCCACCCGGCGGTCGCCGCGGGTGACCACGACGGGCGCCGCGATCGACGACATGCCGATCGTGTGCTCCTCGCGGGAGACGGCGAACCCGTCGGTCTGCACCTGCAGCAGGACCTGCCGGTATCGGCCCGGGTCGACGATCGTGAACGGGGTGCGGCGCACGAAGCCGCGGTCGAGGATCGCCCGGGCCATGGCCGGGTTCACCGCGGCCATCGCCTTGCCCGCGCTCGACGAGTGGCCCGGCCCCCGCCGGTACAGCTCTGTGTGGAACATGATGCCGGCGTCGGAGTTCTCCAGCCGCTCCACGTAGAGCACCTCTGACCCGACGGGCACGGCGAGCTGGGCCGTCTCGCGCAGCACCTCGCGCAGCTCCCCCAGGACCGGCAACGCGATCTCGCGCAGCATCAGCCGGTCGACGGCGAGCTGGCCCATCTCGAACAGCCGCAGCCCCAGCCGGTAGCGGCCGGCGCCGCTGCGCTCGAGCAGCCCGCCCGACGCGAGCGCCGCCAGCATCCGGCACGCCGTGCTCTTCGCGACGCCGAGGCGCTGCGCGACCTTCGTCGCCCCCAGCTCCGGTTCCTCGCCGAAGCACTCGAGGACCGCCATGGCGATGGCGACGGACCGCAGGGGCCCGTCGCCTGCCTCCGTGTCGGCTGCGTCGGTGAGGGCCGGCCGTCCGTCGAGGACCGTCATGGGGTCACACCTCGTCCCAGGCCGGGAACTCGTCGGCAGGCGGCACGTGCACCTCGGTGACGCGGTTGCGGTAGGACACGAACGCGGTCCGCCCGCCCTCGCGCAGCTTGACCCGGATCTCCTCGGTGTTGAGCGGCTCGCCCGGGTCGTAGCCGTGCGCCCACGTCGCGAAGGCGCGCATCGGACCGGAGTGCGTGGCCGCGACGATCCGCCTGTGCCCGGGGCTCTGGGCCATCAGCCGGTGGAAGCCCCGCCAGAACCGGCGCACGCACAGCGCGGGCGGCTCGAAGTACATGAGCGGGATCGTCAGCCACATCTGGATCGGGTCGGCCCCGCCCAGCTGGGCCCGGTAGAAGCGGTCGATCTCGACGAGCCAGCGCGGCCGGTCGCCGACCGCCATCCGTTCCAGCTTCTCCATCGTGGCCTGGTACTGCCGGAACGCCGAGGTCACGTCGCGCAGCCCGTCGGGGGTCCAGACACCGAAGTTGCGCAGCTCGGGGATGGCCTCCGGCTCCGACAGCTCGACCTCGTGACCCCACATCTGCAGGCCGTCGGTGGCGCCACGGTAGATCTGCTCGGCGGTCTGGCGGGCGCGGTTCGTCGCCGCGCACACCAGCCGCACCTTGTCGCCGCCGTCCCAGCGCCGGGCCAGCTCGTGGCCACGACGATGCGCCTGCCAGCCGCCCATCGGCGTCAGGCCGGCATCGGTGGAGTAGCCCTGGGTGATGCCGTGGCGGATGATCGAGATCTCGCAGACGACCTTCTCCGACGCGCGGCGCTCGACCGGTGCGGAGATCTCCTTGCCGCGGGTCGCCTCCGCGAGCGCGGGGGTGAACGTCGTCCCCTCGAACTCGACGGTCGCCGGCAGCGGGGCCGCGGTCGTCGCGCCGCGGTCGCGGAACCGGCGCAGGTACAGCGGGGTGTCGTCGGTCGGCGGCGCGTGGCCGTTCGTGCCCTCCGCGGGTGCGGCGCCGCGGCGCTCCCGGTAACGGGCCAGGTAGCCCGGAGCCTCGTAGCGGTCGAGCTTGCGGGCGTCGGTCATGAGTGCACCGTGAAGAAGCGCTCGTTGACCTCGCGGTGGTAGTAGAAGATGGCCCGCCCCATCTCCTCCTCGGTCCACGTGATCGGCTCGAAGTCCGGGTCGACCCAGTAGCCGCCGGTGAACAGCTCGTTGCGGTTGCCCACGGGGTCGAAGAAGTACGTCGTGTAGCCGCGGGTCACCCCGTGCCGCGTGGGCGCCACGTCGATCTGGACACCGTGGTAGGCCAGCGTGTCGGCGGCGTCGCGGATGCCGTTCCAGTCGTCCATCCAGAACGCGAAGTGGTGCAGCGCGCCGTTGGGACCGGTGATCACGGCGATGTCGTGCGGGGTGTGGCTGCGTTCGAGGAACGCGGCGAGCTGGTGGCCGTCGTTGGCCACGATCTGCTCGGTGAGCCGGAACTCCAGCAGCTCGGTGAAGAACGCCGTGAACGCCTCGACGTCCTCGGCCATGACGAACACGTGGTCCAGCCGCGGCGGCGCGATGCCGACGAGGTCCTGCGGCCGGGGCGGCGGGTTCGTCATCGGCAGCATGTTGCCGAGCCGCTCCATGCCGTGGACCAGCTCGACGAGGTGCCCCGACGGTGCCTCGAAGCGGATCGCCGCGCCCCAGCCCGGGCCGAGCTCGCGGGAGGCGAACCGCTTCACCGGCACGCCCGCGGCCTCGAGCTTCTCGGTGAAGTGGTCGAGGTCGTCGGCGGCACCGACCTTGAACGACATGTGGTCCAGGCCGTAGGTCGGGGCCTGTCGCAGCACGACGGAGTGGTGCTCCTGCTCGTCCCAGCACTTGAGGAAGACGCGGTCGACGCCGTCGCGGACGTCGCGCGCGGTCTCGATCAGGCCGAGGACCTCGGTGTAGTAGGCGGTGCACAGCTCCAGGTCGGGGACGCGCACCTCGACGTGCTGCAACCGGAGGATTCGGTCAGGCATGTGGCGGGACTCCTTCGTCGACCGAGGCAGGGGCATCTCGCGCGGGAACGGGGATGGACGCCGGTGGAGCCTGCGGAACCGGCGGGGCGGGTGGATCAGGTGTGCATGCGCAGGAAGCGCTGGCTGATGACGTTCTCGTAGTAGAAGAGGCCCTTCCCGAACTCCTGCTCGGTCCAGGTGATGATCTCGTGGTCGGGATCGACCCAGTACCCACCGGTGAAGACCTCGTTGCGGATCCCGAGCGGGTCGAAGAAGTAGATGGTGTTGCCGCGGGTGACGCCGTGGCGCGTCGGTCCCTGGTCGATCTGCACCCCGTTGTAGGCGAGGGTGTCGGCGGCCTTGCGGATGTGGTCCCAGTCGTCGAGCCAGTAGGCCCAGTGGTGCAGGGCACCGTTGGGGCCGTTGACGATCGCGATGTCGTGCGGCGAGTTGGTGCGCCCGGCGAGCCACACCCCGAGCTGGTGGCCGTTGCCGTCGAGGACCTGCTCGGTCAGCCGCATCCCGAGGACGTCGATGAAGAACCGCGAGGCCTCGGCGACCTCCTCGGCGTTGACCAGCATGTGGTCCATCCGGGGCGGGGCGATGCCGGGGAGGTCGGGCGGCGGCACCGGCGACGGGTTGTGCTTGCCGAGGATGTTGCCGGTCTTCTCGATGTCCCAGACCAGTTCCATGATCTGGCCGCTCGGGACCTCGAAGCGCAGCGACTCCCCCTGGCCGACGGCCTCGCCGCGGCTCACGCGGGTCGTCGGGCAGCCGTAGGCCTCGACGCGCTTCTCGAAGTCGTGCAGGTCGTCCTCCGCCTCGACGCGGAAGGTGAACGAGTCCAGCCCGGTGCGGGGGTTGTAGCGCATCCGCAGCGAGTGGTGGTCCTCCTCGTCCCAGCACTTGAAGTAGACGGTGTCGTCGGTCCGCTGCACCTGCTGCAGGCCCATGACCTCGGTGTAGTAGGCGGCGGACAGGTCGAGGTCCGGCGTGCGGACGTCGACGTGAGCGAGTCTGAGGATCCCCACGGTGCAAGCTCCCTGGGATGGCGGGGCGTCTTGACGGTTCGACCGTAGCCGTCCTAGCGTTCCGCAGGACAGACTTGCCGTTCCGCAAATCGGAACGCTTCCGCGTCGGTGAGGTGTGATGACGGAGAACCGTCCCGAGGACGTGCGCGCGGCCGTCGCGCAGTACGTGACCGCCCTGCACCGCGCCTACCTGGCGCAGGCCGACACCTTCGCGCCCGCCGTGCGCGGTGCGATGCCGCTGCTCGCGGGCGGTCCGCCGGTCACGGTCGCCGCTGTCGGCGTGCGCAACCTGCACCTGCTCGCGACCCGTGAGGGTCTGGGCCCCCTGCGCGGCCAGGAGGTCGAGGTCGACGGCTCGCTCGACGGGCTGGGCTGGACGCTGCGGTTCTACGACCCCGTCGTCGTCCCCGCCCTCGGCACGCTCGACGAGACCGCCGGCCCCGCCTACGACGGGGTGAAGACCGCCCTCGGCATCTCGACGGTCGTCTACCACGTGGTCGCCCAGCCCGGGTCCGGGCTGACCCCGCACCACGCCGGGCACGTCGGGTCCGGGCTCGCGAGCGGGCACTCCGCCGCTGCCCGCGACTTCGAGACGATCCGCAGCCGGGTCCGCGGCCGTGAGCACCTCGTCGACGAGCTCGCCGGCGCCGCACACGCGGGCCTGCCGCGGGCACAGGCGCTGCTGGCCAAGGAGATCGCCCCGCACAACGCCGGTGTCGCCGCGGCGGCCGAGAGCCTCGACCCCGACTCGATCAGGAAGGCCCTGCTCGCGTCGGTGGGTGGCCGCAGCGACTGGCGACCCCCGTCGTGACCGACGCCCCGCTCTCCACCGTCACCAACGCCGCCCGGCTGCTCAAGGCGTTCCTCACCCGCGAGGAGTCGATCGGCGTCTCCGAGCTGTCGCGGCGACTGGGCATCGGCAAGTCCAACGTCCACCGCCTGCTGACGACGCTCGCCGGTGAGGGGCTCGTCGAGCAGGACCCGCACACCGGCGGGTACCGCCTCGGCATCGTCGTCTACGAGCTGGGCGAGGCCGTGAAGATCCATCTCGACCTGCACGCCGCCGCCGGGCCCGTCCTGGTCCGGCTGCGCGAGGAGACCGGCGAGTCGTCGCAGGTCGGGGTGCTCGACGGCATCGAGGTCGTCTACGTCGACCGGCTGGAGAGCGCCTACTCGCTGCGGCTGTTCACCGAGACCGGCCGCCGCGTCCCCGCGCACGCCACCAGCTCCGGGAAGGTCCTGCTCGCGCACCTGCCGGGCGCGGCGCTGGACCAGGTCCTGGCCGCCGGGCTGCCCCGGTTCACCCCGCACACCGTCACCGACGCCGACGAGCTGCGCGCCGAGCTCGCCGGCGTGCGGGCGCAGGGCTGGGCGCGGTCGGTCGACGAACGCGAGATCGGCGTGACCTCGGTCGCCGCCCCGATCCGCGACATGCACGGCGACGTCGTCGCCGCGGTGAGCATCGGGGCGCCCTCGGCCCGGCTCGGCGCGGTGTCGCGGCGCCGGCACGCGCGGCTGCTCGTCGAGGCGGGCGAGGCCGTGTCCCGCCGGCTCGGCTGGGTGCCCGAGGGTGAGCGGCGGGTGGCAGCCCGATGACCGGCCGTTCTGCTGAGTGGAACGGAGCGGCTGACACGCACCCGGCCGCCCGCGACGATCGGTCGTCCCCGCCCCACGGCGGTGGACGCGATGCAGTGCGACGAGGAGGACCATGCCCGTGACGGACGCGCCCGCGAAGGCTCGGGCGCTCTACGAAGCCCGGCGGACCCGCGTGCCGATCGCGCCGTTCACCGACGCCGAACCCGGCCTCGGGATGGCCGACGGATACGCGATCCAGCAGGAGCTGGTCCCGCTGCTGCTGGCCGACGGCGACACCATCGTCGGGCACAAGGTGGGTCTGACGTCGAAACCCATGCAGCGCATGATCGGCGTCGACTCCCCCGACCACTCTCCCGTCCTCGGCTCCACCGTCTACGCCGACGGCGACGTCATCGACCCCGCGAACTTCATCGCCCCCAAGGCCGAGGCCGAGATCGTCTTCGTCATGGGCTCGCGGCTGGCCGGCCCTGGCGTCACCGTGACCGCGGCGCGCCAGGCCATCGCGGGGGCCGTCGCCGGGTTCGAGATCGTCGACTCCCGGATCGCCGACTGGCGGATCAAGCTCGCCGACACCGTCGCCGACCTCGCCTCCTGCGGCGCGATCGTCACCTCGTCGCGGATCGTCCCGCTCGACGACATCGACACCCGGCTGCTCGGCATGACGCTCACCCGCAACGGCGAGCTGGTCGACACCGGCGCGGGCGCCGCGGCACTCGGCGACCCCGTCGCCGTCGTCGCCTGGCTCGCCAATGTTCTGGGCGCCAACGGGGTCGCCCTCGAACCGGGACACATCGTCATGACCGGGGCACTGCACGCTGCCGTACCGATGGCCCCCGGCGACGTCTTCCGCGCCGAGTTCGACCGGCTCGGGCCCGTCACCGCACGCGTCGGCCGAGCCGCTCGTGTCGAGGAGGAGACCTCGTGAGCGTCAACGTCACCGAGCTCGCCGGGCGGCTGCAGAAGGCCGTCGCCGAGCGCACTGCGATCGACTCGCTCAACGCCGAGTTCCCCGACCTCGACCTCGACGCCGGCTACGCCGTGCAGCGGGTCCTGCGCGAGTCGGCCGGACCGCTCGTCGGCTGGAAGCTCGGCGTCACCTCACGGGCCAAACAGGCCCAGGTCGGCGTCTCCTCCCCCGTCTACGGCTTCCTGCCCGGATCCGGCGCGCTCGACATCGGCGAGCCGCTCGACACCACGGCGCTCATCCAGCCGCGCTGCGAACCCGAGATCGTCTTCGTGATGGGCCGCGACCTCGCCGGGCCGCACGTCAGCGCCGCCGACGTCGTCGCCGCGTCGTCCGGGGTCGCCGTCGGGATCGAGGTGCTCGACTCCCGCTACCGCGCCTACAGGTTCACGATGGCCGACGTCGTCGCCGACAACACCTCCGCGTCCCGCTTCGTCGTGGGCACGCCGGTGCCGCTCGACGGCATCGACCTGCGCGTCGTCGGCGTCGTCCTCGAACACAACGGCGAGGTCGTCGCGACGGCGTCGGGCGCCGCCTCACTCGGCCACCCCGCCGCCGCGGTCGCCTGGATGGTGCGCCGCATGGCCGCCGACGGTGAGGGGCTGCGCGCGGGCGAGGTCGTGCTCTCCGGCGGGCTCACCGCCGCAGTGCCCGTCGCACCGGGCGACGTCGTCGTCGCCTCGATCGACCGGATCGGTTCGCTCGAACTCGGTTGCCGCTGACCCTGGAGGTCTCATGCCGCTCGTGCAGATCACCCTCGCCCGGGGCCGCACCCCCGAGCAGCTCGCGGCGCTCGGCGCCGCCGTGACCGCCGCCGTCGAGGAGTCCATCGGGGCACCCCGGGAGGCGGTGCGCGTCGTCGTCAACGAGTGCGAACCGGAGCTGTGGTTCGTCGGCGGCGAGTCGCTCGCGGACCTGCGGGCGAGCGGGCGCCGATGACGCTGCTCCCCCTCGGCGGCGATCCCGTCGCCGGCGAGGGGGCGCGTGTCCTGGGTGTCGACGACGGCCGCAGCTTCGCGGTGTTCGTCGTCGACGGCCGCTACCGGGTGACCGACCCGCTGTGCCCGCACAACAAGGGCCCGCTGGTCGAGGGGCAGGTGGACGGCGGGGTGGTCCGATGCCCGTGGCACTGGTACCGCTTCGACCTGGCCACCGGCTCGTGTCACACCCACCCCGCTCTGCGACTCGGGGTGTACCCGGTGCGGCGCGGTGCCGACGGCTGGGTCGCCGACGTCGGCGAGAAGCCCGTCGCGATGTCGATGTCGGAACGCCTGCGCGCCCACGCACGGGGCGACGCCCCCTGATCCCGGCGGAACGGGCGCGCGAGATGCACACCAGCGCCGCCGAAGCGCCGGTGCGCGACGCTCAGGTGCATCTCGGCCGCGTCTGCGGCACGGTGGATCACGTTGTGTCGCAACGGTCACCGGACGGGTGACGTGCGCAGCCCGAACGGGTCCACCTCCTTCGAACGATCCCGAACGATCCGTGGACGCCACTGGCGTCCGCGCGTCAGCCCGTGATCAACAGGGGGTCGGGCTGCTCGGGGGCCCTGCAGGTGCCGCTGCGGGGCCGGAGCCGGGGTACCGCCCGCGGCGGGGTCAGTGCTCGGGTTCGTGGCCGACGGCGACGTCGCCGGTCGGGGTGATCTCACCGGTCCAGCCGCAGGCCGAGCAGGAACAGTAGAACCTGCGCGCGGCGCCCTCCCAGAACTCGGTCGCGAGCGCGGGCGGGGCGCCGCAGCGCGGGCAGTGCCGCGGTGCGTCGCGGCGGTGGGCCTCGGCGTCGGCGGCGAAGCGCCGGTCCGGGCCGCGCTCGACCCGGCCCGACGACCACCCCGACACTCCCGCCGTCACGACCCGGCCTTCTCCGACCCGGCCTTCTCCGACCCGGCCTGCTCCGACCCGGCCTTCTCCGACCCGACCAGCTCGATGCCGACCCGTTCCGCGGCACTGACGTGGATCTTCTTGATCGCGTCGAGCATCGGGGAGAAGCGCGTCGACCCCATGTCGCAGAAGTCGAGCGCGAACTGGGCGCCGGCGTGGAACTTGTCCTTCTCGCACGGAAGGTCGATGCGCTCGTGGTCTTCGCGGATCGTGCCGAGCGGGTCCTCGCCGCGGGCGACGCGGTCCATCTGCTCGCGGAACAGCTTGCGCAGCATTGCGACCCCGATGTCGGAGCGGCCCAGGTGCTCCGTGGTGCGATCCGTGATCGCGCCCTGTGTCACCCAGGCCATGATGTCCTGGCCCTCGACGTAGTTGACGACGTGGCGGCCCTTGGCGTCGAGCACCGGGATCTCGTAGTCGGGCACCACCGGCTGCTCGACGTGCTCGTAGCCCTCCTCGGGGCGGTGCACGGTGTAGAGCATGAACCGGGTGGTGGTCCGGTTGATCGGGACGCGGATCTGCATCTGGTGCACGCCGCCGCCGCCGACGCGCATGTTGTACGGGAAGACGAGCGGGTGCCCGACCTTCCAGTCGTCGTTCTCCTCGCTCGCACCCTCGAGCACGCGGCGCTTGATGATCCCCCACTCGAACGGTGTGAAGCCCACCTTCTGGTGCTTCTTCGCGAACGACGCCGGTGACGTGAAGCCCTCGTGGCGGCCGATGAACTGGAAGTACCGCCCGTGCAGCCACTCGACGTGGTGCGGGTCGACGGCGTTCTCCATGATCTGGACGTAGTTGCACGGCAGGTCGGCCCAGCCGATGTCGCGGAAGCCCTCCATCACGTAGGTGTCGAAGCGGGGCAGCCTCGGTGCCGGGTCCTCGGCCGAGTGCGGGCCCACATAGGCCCAGACGAGCCCGCCCATCTCCTCGGCGACACCGGCCTGCGCGGAGACGCGGGCGCCGAAGCGGGTGTCGTCGCGCTCGGCGGGCTGCTCGACACACACGCCGTCCTCGTCGAACACCCAGCCGTGGTACGGGCAGCGCAGCCCGTCGGACTCGACGACGCCGTAGGCCAGCGACGCCTTCCGGTGCGGGCAGGCCTCGGGGACGATGCCGTAGCGGCCGGACGGCGAGCGCCACACCGCGAAGAACTCACCGAGCAGCTCGACGCGCTTCACGGGGAACTCGGCGAGCTCACGGGCGAACGCCACCGGGTACCAGTAGCGACGCAGCACCTCACCCATCGGCGTCCCGGCGTCGACCTGGGTCAGCTCGTCGTTCTGCTCGGCGGTCAGCATCGGCGCTCCCTGCTCGTGGTGGTGCCGCGAAACGTAGGTGGCGCGACCACCGTCGACAAGGAATCCTTCCCGCATGGAGGGAAACCGGCAGGAAAGGCCGTCGTGGGAGCTGACGTCGGTCCGCAACGCCGCGCGCCTGCTGAAGGAGTTCTCCCGCACCGACCGCGAGCTGGGCGTCTCCGAGCTGTCGCGGCGGCTGGGGCTCGCGACCAGCACCGTCCACCGGATGCTCGCCACGCTGGCCGCCGAACGCCTGCTCGAACGCGGCGTCGCCGCGGGCTCCTACCGGCTGGGCCTGGCGATGTTCGACCTCGGCGCCGCCGTCGCCCCGCGTCTCGACCTGCACGAGGCGGCCCTGCCGGTGATGGCGGTGCTGCGCCAGAGCACCGGGGAGACCGTGCAGCTCGCCGTGCTCGACGGGCTGGAGTCCGTGTACGTCGACCGGCTGGAGAGCCCCCACACGGTGCGGATCTTCTCCCGCGTCGGGACCCGGCTGCCCGCGACGACCACGGCCACCGGCAAGGCCCTGCTCGCCGCGCTGCCCGCCGCCGACCTCGACGCCCGGCTCGCGGACTGGCGTCCTCAGCGGCCCACCCCGTTCTCGATCGTCGAGGTCGAGGTCCTGCGGACCCGGCTGCGTGAGATCGGTGAGCGCGGCTGGGCGGAGAACCGGGAGGAGAGCCGGGTGGGCGTCGTGTCGTGCGCGGCCCCGGTGCGTGGTGGCGACGGCGCGGTGATCGCCGCGCTGTCGGTCGCCGCCCCGACCGCGCGGGCCGCCCCCGCCGCGCTGCGGCGGATCCGGGAGGCCGTCGTCGAGGCCGCCGCCGTGCTGTCGCGGCGCCTCGGCCACCCCGGCGCATAGCCTGGGTGCCATGCGGATCAGCCTCTTCGGGTATCTCGGCGCCGGTGGTGGGCGCACCGTCACCGACTCCTACGTCGCCGAGCTCACGCAGGCGCACCAGGAAGGGTTCCGGCGCTACTGGACCGCGCAGCTGCCCACCGACCCCGACCTCCTCACCGTCCTCGCGGTCGCACTGCGGGAGGTGCCCGACATCGAGGTCGGCACCGGGGTCGTGCCGATCCAGCTGCAGCACCCGTTCTCGCTGGCCCAGCGCGCGCTGACCGTCAACGAGATCGGCGACGGCCGGCTGACGCTGGGGCTCGGACTGAGCCACAAGCCCGTCGTGGAGGGGGCGTGGGGGCTGCCGTTCGACCGGCCGCTGCGCCGCATGACCGACTACCTCGACGCGCTGCAGCCGCTGCTCACCGACCGGCGCGTCTCCGCCGAGGGCGAGACCGTGACCGCGCGGGGCTCGCTGCGCTACCGCGACGCGCCGGACCCCGAGGTGTACCTCGCGGCGCTGGGTCCGCAGATGCTGCGGCTCGCCGGCAGGCGGACCGGCGGGACCCTCACCTGGATGACCGGGCCGCGCACCCTCGCCGAGCACGTGGTGCCGACGATCCGCGCCGCCGCCGAGGAGGCCGGTCGCGCGGTGCGGGTCGTCGCGTCGCTGCCGGTCGCAGTCACCGACGACGTCGACGCCGCCCGCGCCGAGGCCGCCCGCCAGTTCGCGGTCTACGGGAAGCTCCCGTCGTACCGGGCGATGCTCGACCGCGAGGGGTACGCCGGGCCCGACGACGCCGCGATCGTCGGCGACGAGAAGGAGGTCGCCGAGCGGATCGCGCAGCTGCGCGACGTCGGCGTCGACGAGTACGTCGCCCTGCCCTTCTCCCCCGACCCCGACGTCCGTGCCCGCACCCGCGCCCTGCTGCGCGCCGAGGACCACGACGACACCTGACCACCCGGCCCGCCGGTTGAACGGACATTCTCCGCCCGGGCCCGGCATCCGGGAGCGGCATTGACACCCGTGCGGCGGGCGGCTGTGCTCGGACCCGTGATCATGCGGGCGAGCGGCGCGGGCCTGACCGAGCGCCGCCACGTCGACCTGTGCCGCACCGGGGCCGCCCTGTGTCCGTGGGCACACCGATAGCACCACCACCGGTGTGCCGCCGCCAGGCCCGCGCGGGAGCCGCACGGGCTCGACACAGCCCCAGGAGACCTCCATGACCACCGCCACCACCCGCGCCGACGACCTGCGCGCGATCGTCGATGCCACCGCCTCCGCCGTCGCGGACGACCCCACCAAGGCCGCGGCGCTGTTCCGCGCCGACGGCGAGGGCACCGACGGCGTCCGCACCGAGATCCGCATCGGCCGCCACGCGGTCACCATCGACGAGCCGCCCGCCCTCGGCGGGCAGGACGCCGCCATCAACCCCGTCGAGTCGGCGCTGGCCGCGCTGCTGTCCTGCCAGGTCGTGACCTACCGGTTCTGGGCCGCGAAGCTCGGCATCCCGCTCGACGACGTCAGCGTCCGCACCGAGGGCGACCTCGACGTCCGCGGGTTCTTCGGCCTCGACGACGGCGTGCGCCCCGGCTTCGGGGAGGTCCGCCTCGCCGTCGACCTGCGCGGGCCGGCCCCGGCCGAGGACTACCAGCGGCTCAAGGACACCGTCGACGAGCACTGCCCCGTCCTCGACCTGTTCCGCAACCCCACCCCGGTGACGACGACCCTGGGCAGCTGACGACCGGGCGAACCTCTCCCGCATCCAGGCCGATGCGTACTCCGACGTCGCCGACCCACCGAGACCGACGTGAGTGTCGTGCACGGCCGCCGCGACGACACGCACGTCGGGCTCGGCGAGGGTCGACCCGGGTGGGCCGCGAGCGGGCGGCCCACCCGGCGGGTGTCAGCGGCCGGGGACCGGCTTGCCGCTGAAGACGTACTTCTGGGCCAGCGCCACGGGGTCGTAGGCGACGACGGTGGGCTCCTCCGCGGTGACGGTGACGGGCCTCGACTGCACGATGCAGATCCCGTCGCCTGCCCGGCGGTGCCGGGAGATCACCCACTCCACGTCGACCGGGTAGCCGTAGTGCTCCTCGATCGCGGTCACCGCGGCCACGACGGCACCGACCTGCTCGTCGTCGAGGACCTTTCGGTCGGCCAGCCGGGCCGGCATCTCGACCTCGGTGACCCGGCCGTCGGCGAAGTCGAACGCCGACACGATCGCCTTGTGGGCGACGTCGTAGCGCAGGACACGGCCGTCGGCCTTGCCGACCTCGATGTGGTCGGGGTCCACGACGCCCTGCACGATCGCCTCACCCCAGCCCCACGACGTCTCGATGACGACACGGTCCGGCTTGCCCGTCACCGGGTGCACGGAGAACGCCACCCCCGACGCGCGGGCGTGGATCAGCTCGATGACGCCGACGGCGATCGGCATGTCGTGGTGGCTGATGCCCTTGCGCAGCCGGTAGGCCAGCGCACGGCCGGTGAACAGCGACCCCCAGCAGGCGCGGATCGCGTCGAGCACCCGCGGCGCACCCGACACCCCGAGATAGGTGTCGAAGATGCCGGCGAACGAGGCGTCGGCGGCGTCCTCACCGGTGGCCGAGGAGCGCACAGCCGTCGGGACGTTGACATCGACGCACCGCACGCACAGTTCCTCGTACGCGTCGACGATCTCCGCGGCCAGCGCCTCGGACATCGGCGTCGCGACGAACAGCTCCCTGATGGCCGCCGACGCCGTCTCGACCTCCGCCTCCGACGGCTCGGCACCGACGGCGGCCAGGACGGCGTCGATCCGCGCGTCGAGGCCGGCGTCCGTGCAGTGCCGCCGGTAGGCGTCGACAGTGACCGCGAACCCCTGCGGCACCTCCACCCCGGCCCGGTGCAGGTCGGCGAGCCTGCCGATCTTCGATCCGGCGGCCGCGACCGCCTCGTCCGGCTCGACGGCATCGACCCACACCACACTGCTCATGAGAACCCCCGTCACGGCTGTCCGGCGTCGCCGGCGAGCTCGGCGGCCCGCTTGAGGATGGTCACCTTGCCGTTCGTGCCGTCGACCTCGATCTTGTCGCCGTCGTTGATCGCGACGGTGGCGATGCCGACGGCGGTGACGGTCGGGACGCCGTACTCGCGGCCGACGATGGCGGCGTGGCTGAGCATGCCACCGCCGTCGCACACCGCACCCGCGATCTTGCCGAACGCCGGCGTCCAGTTGGGCGAGGTGGACTCGCAGACGAGGATCTCCCCGGGCGCGACGCGGTGCAGCTCGTCGGAGCTCTGCAGCACCCGGGCGACGCCGGTGGCCGTGCCGCGGGCGGCCGCGACGCCGGTCAGGGTCGTCTCGTTGGCGGCATCGGGGTTCTGTACGGCTCGCAGCGAGCCCGGGTTGATGCCGAAGATCTCGATGAGCACCGGGTCCTCGACGGAGTCGGGCACGGTGCCGAGCACCTTGGGCATCTGCCCCCGCAGGCCGTGCCAGTGGTCGAAGTACTGGCGACGGTCGCGCACGAGCCCGCTCAGCTCACCTGCGTAGGGCTTGCCGTCGGCGACCTGGAGCAGCTCGGGCCAGAAGAGGTAGAGCATGTCGTCGCGGTGGTCGGCGCCGACGCGGGTCGCGAGCTCCTGGCAGGCCTGGCGCAGCGGCAGCATGACCTTGAGGTCGATGTAGTAGTTGTGGTCGTCCTGCCACCACGGGAAGTTCGCGGCCTGGTTGGCGGCGAGCCCGCCGTCGAACACCGCCTGCTCCTCGCGGGTGAGGCCCGACCGGGCGGCGTCGATGGCGGCGTCGCGCTCCTCCAGGGCGTGGCGGGCGGCGGCCTCGAAGTCGTGGTCGGTCTCCTTGAGCAGGAAGGTCTTGATGTTTCCGAAGGCGTTGGTGTTGTCCTCGATCCAGCTGGGGACGCCGACGTCGCAGGTGGCGTCGGTGCGGTGGCCCCACACCCGCAGCCAGTCGTCGAAGTCGGTGAGCCACTGCGCCGCGGAGCCGCCGTGCGTGGTGAGGGCGGCCCGCAGGTTCTGTGGCTCGTTGTCGGCGAAGACCTGCGACAGCCCGGCCTGGCGCGCCTTGATGGCCAGCGCGTAGAGCTCGCGGTCGAGCTCCATGATCTTCGTTTCCTCGCCCTGGAGGAACTTGCCGACGAGGCTGGTGTCGATGCCCATCTCGGCGCAGGAGCCGTAGAAGCCGAGGAAGTTGACCAGCATCGGGTACATGACGCCGAAGTGGATCTCCATGGCGCGCTTGTGGTAGCGCCGGCCCTGCCGGATCAGGGTGCCCAGCTCGGCGGTCGGGACCGTCGTCAGGTCGATGCCCTGGAAGTAGTCCCAGGTGGCTTCGAGCTCGTCGCGGCCGGACTCCCAGATCGACCGGTAGTTCTGCAGGAAGTGCGGCAGGTTGGTGCCGAGGCGGTTGGCGCGGGCACCGATCTCGCGAGGGTCCTCCTCGGGGATCGGCGACCCGTAGAGGTGGGTGCCGGCGAAGCGGCAGGTGACACCACGGCCCGGGGGCAACGGCAGGCTCTCCGACGCGCCCTGGGTACCCGCGCAGTAGCCGTCGGCGCTCCACAGCGTCGCCGCGAGCGGGGTCAGGCCGCGTGACCAGTGGAAGTCGAGGAACCAGAAGGCGTTCTCGTCGCCGGGCCGGAACGGTGAGGGCGCGTCGACGACGTACGGGAAGTCGAAGTGCTCCGGCTTGTACCCGGGGTACCACTCGCCGGTGTACGCGTCGAGGGGGACGACGTTCGCCATCGGATCTCCTCTGATCGGGACGATTGTTCGGACCGTGACAGCGGACACACCCCGCGGCAACCCGGCCGTTCTCCCCTGCCGAACGCCCCGCCCCGGTGAGCTGCCGTTTCCCGGCGGAGAACGCGCTGCTTCCACCGTGGGGCGACCCGTCCGTAGGGTCAGCGCGTGGTGATCACGGGTGCGCACGGGTGAAGGCGCTGCTGCTCGACGTCGGCGGCGTCGTGTTCCGGTCCGGGTCGGAGATGCTGGCGCTGCTGGGTGAGCGCGAGCCGGCCGCCCGCGCGGTCACCGCCCGTCGCGGGCCGCTGGGCCCGGAGCCGGATCCCGACTGGGAGCGCATGCTGCGCGGCGAGGTCACCGAGCGCGGCTACTGGGCGCTGCGGGCCGCGGAGCTCGGCGCCGCGCTGGGCCGCGACGGCTGGTCGACCCACGAGTTCATGGTCGAGCTCTACGAGCGGGCAGGCGTGGAGATCGTGCGTCCGGTCGCGGCGGCGCTGATGGCCGACGTGCGCGCCGCCGGGCTGCGCCTGGGCATCCTCACCAACGACCTCGCGGCGTTCCACGGCGACGGGCCGCTCGGCACCCACACCGGGCTGCAGGACGTGGACGTGCTGGTCGACGGCTCGGTCACCGGCATCCTCAAGCCCGACCCGCGCAGCTATGCGGCCGCGATCGACGGGCTGGGCGTGACGCCGGGTGAGATCGTGTTCGTCGACGACATGCCGTGGAACGTCGAGGGCGGCCGGATGGCGGGCCTGCACGCCGTGCAGCTCGACCTGCGCGATCCCGACGCCGCGTTCGCGCGGGCACGGACGGCGCTCGGGCTGGGTGCGGCCCGGTGACCGCGGAGCTCGCGGTCGTCGTCGGGGCCTCGGGGACGCTCGGCGGGGCGATCACCGACGCGCTGCGCACCGCGGGGCTGCACGTCGTCGCCGTCGCGCGGACCGCGCCGCCGTCGACGGAGACCACCACCGGTGTCGCCGCCGACGTCGGGACCGCGGACGGCGCCGGGGCCATCACGGCCGCGGTGACCGCGCTCGGTGCGCCGGTGCGGATGATCGTGCAGGCCGCGGGGCTGCCGCCGACCGGGCCGCTGGCCTCCATCGACCCCGACGCGCTCGGCACGACCGTCGCCCTCAAGGTGGGTGGGTTGTTGCGGCTGGTGAGAGCCGTCGACTCCGTTCTCGGCGCGGGGTCGCGGATCGTCGCGCTGGGCGGGCACTTCGGCAGCGAGCCCTCACCCGACGCCTGCGCCGCGGGCGTCACCAACGCGGCCCTGGCCAACCTGGTCCGCCAGCTCGCAGCCGTCTACGGGCCACGCGGGATCACCGCACACCTGGTCGCACCCGGTCCGGTCGACACCCCGCGGATGCGGGGGCTCGCGGCTGCCGCCGCCGAGCGACGCGGGATCGCCGTCGACGAGGTGCTCGCCGAGCGCGCCGCGGAGTCCCCGCTGGGCCGGTTCGTCACGCCCGCCGAGGTGGCGTGGACGGTGGCGACCCTGCTCGCCCCGGAGGCCGACGCCCTGCACGGCGCCACCCTGGCCCTGGACGCGGGCGCGCGCCATGGCCTGTTCTGATCCCGGCGGCCTGTTCTGATTGTGAGGCTGGTGGTACCGGCCCGGTAATGGTGGGTTGGTGCACGACGACAGCA